>NZ_JBJNOJ010000001.1:0-1433939 GCF_052166695.1 Serratia sp. CY76391 | reverse complement strand
GACCATGGCCGAGGCGCCGTACAGCGCCTCGGCCATGGTCCAGGCGCTGATGTCGTGCTGCAGGTAAACCGGCAGGCCGGTGCGGGTTTCCAGCGCCGGGCCGAGCGGCATCTCCAGCACGTCGTAAAACGGCATGCGGTGCACCACGCCGGACTGGACGTCGATCATGCCCGGCAGCGTAATGGCGATCGCCGTCAGCCGTTCCAGCTTGCTTTGGTGGCGGATAAAGAACTGATCGACTTCGGTCAGGATGCGCTTCAGCAGCGGTTCGGGATGTTCGGCCGCCAGCGGCAGCTGCTCCTCCACCACCAGCTTGCTACTGAGATCGCGCAGCGCCAGCGTGATGCTGCCGCGGCTGATGCGGGCGGACAGGTAATGCCAGGCCTCGGTGTCCAGCACCAGCCCCACCGCCGGGCGGCCCCGACTGCCGATTTCCTGGTACTCGGTTTCCTTGACCAGATGAGCTTCCAGCAGCTCGCGCACGATCTTGGTGATGCTGGCGGGCGCCAGCTGCGCGCGTTTTGACAGTTCGATGCGCGAAATCGGACCCAGTTGATCGATTAGCCGATAAACCGCCCCCGCATTGGTCTGTTTGATTTGATCGATATGCCCAGGCTGCCCAACCGCAATCACAAACCGGCTCCTACTATTTTTCGCGCTTCTAAATAAAGACTAGGGGTTATGGTGGGGCTTTTGTCATACAGCGTCAACTATTTGATTCGTTATGTGATTTGCTGCACAAATTCCTCGCAATTTCAGCGTGAATTGATTTTTATTTGCCCAAGCTCAACGTCATTTCAGCATCAACGCCATCAGCGACTGCGCCGCCGCGGTCAACGGCCGCCGGCGGTGGTGCACCAGCCACACTTCGGTGGTGGCGTCCGGCTCCGCCAGCGGCAAATAGCGCACGCCGTCCACCCGCACCCGGGCGAAAGACGCCGGCAGAATCGAAACTCCCAACCCGGCGGAGACCAGCCCGATGATAGTCATCGCTTCCCCCACTTCCTGGGTGATATACGGAGTGATGCCGGCCTTGCCGAGCAACAGCAGTATTTCGTCATACAGCGCGGTGCCCACTTCGCGCGAGAAGAACACGAACGGCTCCTGCGCCAGGTGTTGAAAACGCAGCGCGCCGCCGGGCGTTTCCGCCAGCGGATGCCCTTCCGGCACCACCGCCACCAGCGGTTCGCGCAGCAACAGCTGATAGTGCAGCGCTTCCGGCAGCCGCGTGTTGCGCATCACCCCCAGATCCAGCTCACCGTTCAGCAGCGGTTCGATCTGCTGTTTGGTGTTGATTTCGCGCATCTTGATGTGCACCTGCGGAGAATGCTGGCGGAAAGCGCGCAGGCTGCGCGCCACCACGCCGATAAAGGGCGCGGAAGAGGTAAAGCCGATGGTCATTTCCCCCAGTTCGCCGCGATCCAGGCGCGCCGCCTTTTCCGCCGCGCGCCCGACCTGATCGAGCACCTGATAGGCTTCTTTAAGAAACATCTCCCCGGCCTGGGTCAAACTGACGTTGCGGTTGTTGCGCGCCAGCAGCCGCGCGCCGACCATCTCTTCCAGCGCCTGAATTTGCTGGCTGAGCGGCGGCTGGGAGATGCGCAACCGCTCGGCGGCGCGGCCAAAATGCAGCTCTTCGGCCACGGCGATAAAGTAACGCAGGTGTCTCAACTCGATATTCATATTTAAAAAGTCTTAATTGTAATTATTAATATATTAGACAAAAAATTCGCCGCTCCCTATCATTTTGTTATCTGCAAAATGTCTGTTTATCTCCCCGAAGTTCGGTAAGGAAACGCTGTGACAACCCCTGTGCGTTCTGCGGCCGTGATGCCGTCGACGCTGGCCGCCAATGATGACGCGGCCGCTGCGCCAAAAGTAAAACGCTCCACCCTCAACAATAAACTCCCCTATATCGAACGCGGCACACCGCAGTTTATGCGCGTCACGCTGGCGCTGTTTTCCGCCGGGCTGGCGACCTTCGCGCTGCTCTACTGCGTGCAGCCGATCCTGCCGGTGCTGTCGCAAGACTTCGGCGTCTCGCCGGCGGAAAGCAGCCTGTCGCTCTCGGTCTCCACCGGCCTGCTGGCGATCGGCCTGATGTTCACCGGGCCGTTGTCCGACGCCATCGGCCGCAAGTCGGTGATGGTGGTGGCGCTGCTGCTGGCGGCGGTTTGCACGCTGATTTGCGCCTTTATGACCAGCTGGCACGGCATTTTACTGATGCGCGCATTGATCGGCCTGTCGCTGAGCGGCGTCGCAGCGGTCGGCATGACCTACCTCAGCGAAGAGATCCACCCAAGCTTCGTCGCCTTCTCGATGGGGCTGTATATCAGCGGCAACTCGATCGGCGGCATGAGCGGCCGCCTGGTGACCGGGGTGCTGACCGACTTCTTCTCCTGGCGGGTCTCGCTTGGCGTCATCGGCCTGTTCGCCCTCGCCGCCGCCTGCATGTTCTGGCGCATCCTGCCCGCTTCGCGGCATTTTCGCGCCAGCTCGCTGCGCCCGCGCACGCTGCTGATCAACTTCAAACTGCATTGGCACGATAAGGGGCTGCCGCTGCTGTTCGCGGAAGGCTTTCTGCTGATGGGCAGCTTCGTCACCCTGTTCAACTACATCGGTTATCGCCTGCTGGCGGATCCTTATCACCTGAGCCAGGCGATCGTCGGCCTGCTGTCGGTGGTGTACCTCACCGGCTCCTACAGTTCGCCCAAGGCCGGGGCGCTCACCTCACGCTTCGGGCGTGGCCCGGTGCTGCTGGCGTCGATCGTGATTATGCTGATCGGGATCCTGATTACCGCGCTGCCGCAGGTGCCGGCGATCTTTATCGGCATGATGCTGTTCACCGCCGGTTTCTTCGCCGCCCACTCAGTGGCCAGCAGCTGGATCGGCCGCCGTGCGCGCCGCGCCAAAGGCCAGGCGTCGTCGCTGTATCTGTTCTGCTATTACGTCGGCTCCAGCGTGGCCGGCACCCTGGGCGGCGTGTTCTGGCACAGCTTCGGCTGGAATGGCGTGGCGGCGTTTATCAGCCTGATGCTATTGCTGGCGCTGCTGGTGGTGCATTACCTGAAACGGCTGCCGGAAGCGGCGCGCCTGTGAATGGAAAAAGCCGCGGTGGTTAGCCGCGGCTCGTCATGCCAGAGCCCGTGATTATTGACCGGTTTTCCAGCGGGTGCGCAGGTGCTCCACCGCCTTGTCCGTTTGCGGCTCGGTCAGATAACGTTGCCGGAACAGGATGGTTCCCCCCATCCCCGGCAGGCTCTCGTTGAGATCCAACTGCCTTTTCAGCTCGGGGACGCCGCCGTCGACGGTCCAGGCCGGCTCGCTGGCCGATGGCGTGCCCACTTTATACAGCGCCACCCCGGCATAGAGCCGAACCGGCGTGTCTTTCACCACCTCGGCCCACCAGTTGGCCAGCACGTCGTAGCGAACAATTTCGCGCTCGAAAGGCCAGTACAGCTGCGGTGCGATATAGTCGAGCAGCCCCAGTTTGACCCACTGGCGCGTATCGGCATAGGCCGTATCGTACGACGGCGCGCCGGCCCGCGTCGCCGAACCGGCAGGATCGTCCGCTTTGTTTCGCCATACGCCCGCCGGGCTGACGCCAAACGCGACCGCGGGCTTCAGTGCTTTGACGGTGGCGGAAACCTGTTTTATCAATTGCAGCGTGTTGCCTCTTCGCCAGTCGGCCTTGTCTGCAAACCCTTTGCCGTATGCGCGATACGTCTTTTCATCATCCAGCGGCGATTGCGGCGTTTCATAATAGAAATAATCGTCAAACTGAATGCCGTCGACATCGTAGTTTTTGACGACTTCAGCCACCACGCCGGTGATCCAGTTGCGCACCTCGGGCAGGCCGGGATCGAGCACGAAGCGATCGCTGGCGGTGCGTATCCAGTCGGGATGTAGCGCATAGACGCTGGCCGGCGGCGACTGCAGCGTATGATTGAGTGCATCAATCGTTTGCTGTCGGGTATTCATGGAAACCCGATAAGGGTTCAGCCAGGCATGCACTTTGATGCCGCGTCGGTGCGCTTCTGTCAGCATAAAGGCCAGCGGATCATAACCGGGATCCTGGCCCACGGTGCCGGTCAATACCTCCGACCAGGGCAAGATGTCAGAACGCCACAGGGCCGTGCCGTCCGGTTTAACCTGAAAATACACCGTGTTAATCCCGGTTTTCACTATGTCGTCCAGCGCGTCCGTCAGCCCCTGCTTCTGCAGACGCACCCGCTCTTGCGTGGATTCCGCTTTCAGCGAGGCCGCCGGCGGCCAGTCCAATCCAATGACCGTGGCCAGCCAGATGCCCCGCATCGGCGTTGCCGGCGGTACAGGCTGCGGAGGCTTTTCCGGCTCAGGGGGTTTGGCGCATCCGCTCACGCCCAGCATGGCGGCCATCAACAGCCATCCGCCTAGTTTTGTTGCGCCTGTCGGCATAAATGTTCTCCTTCCCTGAGTGACGGTTATCCCATGTCGCGGCGTGCGGAGCAAGAAACCGCCCGCTTTATCAACGCCATCCAGCGACCGGCGCCGCCCTTCTCAGACGACGCCTCACCTTATCCCATCACCAGCTCAGCCCCGTCCCGCGAGGGAACGCCACCTTGCCGGTATTGGTTTGCTCATCGTAGTCATGCCAGGTATTAACCGGCAGTTTTCCGTGCGGTCTGATTTTCCCCGTCAGCACCTGCGCCAGCGATATCATCGAAGGGCCACGCCATACGCCGCTGTCATACCCGTAGTAAGAATAGGTGGCGACAGCCGCATCCACGTCTGCGGCATAGTTCACGATATCGTAAGGCGCGCGCAATGAGAGGTGAACGCGTTTTTTCCCCTGCTCGGCGGCGTATTTCAGCCAGCCCGGGTAAGGGCTGCTGTCATTGGCTGCCCCGGTTGCGGAGATCACGACCCCATCCTGCTCGGCAGGCGTAAAGCGGGTTGAGAGGGTTCCAAGCAAGAACACGTCGCAGCCGGCAATATGTTCCCTGACCTGGGCGTCGCTCAGTTCCGTTTCCTTCGCGGCCACGACGTTCTGGTAGCCCTCCTGCGCCATCACGTTCGCAATGCCTTTGGCCTGCTCGCCCCACGGAGTCAGAATAAAGTAGCGCAGCGCTTTGTCCTTTAACGGCAGCAGACATTGACGGTTGATAACCACGGTAATGGAACGATCGGCAATCCGTTTCTCCAGCTGATGCGCGGAGGACGAAACGTCGTGGGAACAGGGTTTATCGCTATGGCCCATCAGGTGATGGCGCAATTTGAGGCGCAAAATGCGCTCGACAGAGGCATCAATATCGGCCTCGCTGAGATGCCCGGTTTTCACCCGCTGCGCAATGTAGCGGATAAGCTCGGGCAGCAGGCTCGCCTGCGCCGGCGAGGCGATGCTGACAGGCATCAGAGCAATATCCACCCCGGCGGTAAAGACGTTTTCAGCCGCCGCTTGCTGGCTGAAATGCTCGGCAATCGCGCCCATATCCAGCGCGTCTGAAATCGTTACGCCGGCATAGCCCAGCTCATTGCGCAGGATCTGGGTCTGGATTTCGCGCGACATGGTGGCCGGCACCGTGATTTTTTCACCGTTGCGGGTGTCGATCTGGCTGTTATCCAGTGCGGGGTACTGAATATGCGCAGTCATAACCATATCCGGCGCCGCGCAGCGATCGATGGCCTGTTTATAAGGGGCGATATCAATGGCAAAAGCTTCTTCCCACGTACGATCGACGCGCGGCAAACCGGTATGCGAGTCGGTGGAGGTGCTGCCATGGCCGGGGAAGTGTTTGTACGCGGTGATAAGCCCCTGCTGTTTCATGCCCGCCACCATGTTTTCCGCCAGGCGGGCAACGGTGTTCTTATCATCGCTGAAGGCGCGAACGTTAATCACCGGGTTGAACGGGTTGGTGTTGACGTCCACGACCGGGGCAAAGTTGGTATTGATATGCAACGCGCGCATATCCTGGGCCATCAGTTTGCCCTGTTCAACGGCGAGCTGTTTATCCGCACCGCCCTCGATCGCCGCCGCCAGCGCCATATTGCCGGGGAATGAGGCGTAGTCGCCGCGCGGCAGCCGGAAAACGTTACCGCCTTCGTTATCCGTGCCAATAAACAAACGAACGCCCGCGTGGGTTTTCAGCGCGGCATACCAGGCCGTCAACGTTTTGATCTGCTGCTTGTCTTTCAGATTATTGGCAAACAGGATCACCCCACCGATGTGGTTATCGGTGATCAGCTTGCCAATGGCTGCATCGGGAACGGTCATATCCTGATTGCTGCTACCGTTCTGATCCCAGTAGCGAAAATCCAGCATGATTTTTTGCCCGATCTTCTCTTCCAGCGTCATGTTTTTGACTTTCTGTTTAATATCCACAGTAAACCTCCGTTTAAAGCACCCGTTAATGACAGAAGAAAAGATAACCCGAGGGGCTCATAGCGTCCTGCCATTCTGTTTGTTCCAGCGATTGGACAACGGCAAACGGGAAATGGATCAAACAAAATATCAACCAACAGAAAAAATCCATCAATGAATCAAACCCATACCAATGTAAAGTCTATTTCGCGCCCTGCTGTAGAAGGCCCTCTGGCGTATTTTTCGCTGATAAGCCGGGTGGCCAGTGAAGCCGCTTCCTCTTCGTTTGCTGATGTTGCCCCCAGTCGGCCACTCTTCTATAGTATGTTGTAACTAATATGGGAGTGTGCGATGAGCAGATACGATGTGATTGGCCGAATGAACGCCTGCTTTAACGAGCTGGAGCAGGCGCTCGGCGCGTTGCAGCAGCAGATCGCCCCGCTGCGGTTGCTGGCGGCGCGGGTGTTCAGCCTGCCGGAGGTTGAAAAAGGCCAGGAACATCAGGCCATTTCGCATATCGCGGTCGAGCAGCATGTGGGGCAAGCGGCGCGCGATCTGGCGCTGGAGCATTATCAGCGGCTGTTCATTCACCACAACCGGGAGAATGTCAGCAGCAAGGCCGCCGTGCGCCTGCCCGGCGTCATCTGTCTGGCGGTGGAGCAACCGGAGTATCAGGCGCTGCAAACGCAGCTGGCGCTGATAAACCGCCTGAAGGGTGAACTGGAACAGATTATCACCGTCGATTCCGGCCTGGCGCCGGAGCAGCGTTTCGAGTTCGTGCACACCCATCTGCACGGGCTGATTACCCTCAGCGCCTATCGCAGCCTCACCGCCCTGACCAATCCCGACTCCGTGCGCTTCGGCTGGGCCAACAAGCACATCATCAAAAACGTCAAGCGGGACGACATTCTGGCGCAGCTGGAGAAAAGCCTGAAAGCCGGCCGCGCGGTGCCGCCGCACAGCCGTGAACAGTGGGCCGCCCTGGTCAGCCGCGAAATAGACGACGTCAGCCGGCTGCCGCAGCAGGCGACGCTGAAGATCAAACGGCCGGTAAAAGTGCAGCCGATCGCCCGGGTGTGGTATCAGCAGCAGCAAAAACAGGTGCAGCACCCCTGCCCGCTGCCGCTGATCGCCCTGTGTCAGGTTGAAAGCGGCGCCGCGGTGCCGAAGATCGGCGAACTGCTCAACTACGACGCCGAGGCGGTGAAACACCGTTACAAACCCGACGCCAGGCCGCTGCGGCTGCTGGTGCCGCGTCTGCACCTGTATACCGACGACGCTACTCGCTGAGGGCATACACCCGCAGGCGATGGCCGTCCGGATCTCGCGCTACGAAGGTGTAACCGAACTCCATCTCGGTCGGCGTTTGCTCGATAGTCAGCCCGAGTTCGCGCCACTGGTTATAGCGCGCCTCAACCTCTTGCGGATCCTGGCACAAGAAGCCCAGTTCACCGCCGCCGCCGGTCAGCGTGGCGGCGGGTTTTACCCCCTGTTTGGCCCACATCCCCAGCTTGAAGCCGTTGTTGAGCACGAACAGGGCAAAGCCGGGCGAAAGCTCCACCGGCGCCTGCCCCAGCAGGCGTTGATAAAAGGCGGCGCTGTTGAGCGGGTTGTCGACATAAAGCAGGGTCATGCTGGGAAGAGTCATTGGTCTGTCCTTTGGGTGATGGGAACCGGCCGGTTCCCGATAGGCACAGACTAAGGCGCGCGACTGACAGTTTATGGCAGCAGCGTGCCGCTATTGCTCCGCAATGCCCTCGCTGAGGCGCCACTCTTTCAGCAGCCGCCGTCGGCCACGCGGATAGCGCTGTGCAAGCGGCGTGGCAGCCTGAATGCGATCGAGACGAAAATGGCGAAAGGCCTGACGCAGCTCGCACCAGGCGACCAACATCTGAAACTGATCGAAAAAACCCAGCGCAAAGGGCCACAGCAGGCGTTCGCTGCGCTGCCCCGCCAGATCGAGGTAGTCGATATGCAGTTTGCGCTCGCAGCGGATGGTGTCACGGATCAGCACCCGCATCTCATCCGCCACCGGCGGTGCCTGAACCGGCGCGATAAGCAGCGTATTGGCCTCCAGCTCCTCCCGCAGCGCCGGCGGCAGCACCGCGGCGATCTTGGCCAGAGCCTGGCCCGCCGCGCTCGCCAGTTGGCTGTCGCCGCGGCGGCTGACCCAGCGCATCCCCAGCACCAGCGCTTCTGTCTCCGCCGGCGAGAACATCAGCGGCGGCAGCATAAAGCCGGGGCGCAGCACATAGCCGACGCCCGCCTCACCGGCGATTTCCGCCCCCTGCTGCTGCAGCGTGGCGATATCGCGGTACAGGGTGCGCATGCTGATGCCCAGCGTCTGCGCCAGCGCATGGCCCGCCACCGGATAACGGTGGTTGCGCAGCAGCTGCATCAGATCGAGTAAACGTTGTGCGCGCGACATATCACGGCTCCCTGCATAGCGCAGTTTGGACAAAATCGGCAAAGGCCCGCGCCTTGGCCGAAACGAAATGGCCGCCGGGGAACACCGCCCACAGCGCCAGCGGCGGCAGTTGCCAGTCCGCTAATACCGCGATCGCCGCCCCGCTTTGCAGCTCGCTGCGAAACAGGCCTTCGCTGGCGACGGTGGTGCCAAAGCCCGCCAGCACCAACTCGCGCACGCACTCCGCCGCGTTAACCCGCATGCGGCCCGGCAACCGCAGCGCGCGCTGCTCTTCTCCGCGGCTGAAGCGCCACTGCTCGCCGCCGCCACGGCGATGGTAAATCACCATCTCGTGCTGCAGCAGATCTTCCGGCCGCTGCGGCATACCGGCAGCGGCAAAATAGCCGGGCGTGCCGATCACGCATTGCTTTACCTCACCCAGCTTGCGGGCGGTAAAACCGGAATCCTCCAACTCGCCAACACGCAGGGCAATATCGATGCCTTCTTCAATCAGCGACAGATTGCCGTCATCCAGCAGCAGATCAACATGCAACCGTGGATTGGCGCGCATAAACGCCGTCAAATCAGGCAAGGGAACGATGCGGGCGAACACCGCCGCCGAAGCGACCTGCAACCGGCCGCTCAGGGTCTCGCCGGCGCTCTGCACCAGCGCTTCCGTCTCCGCCAGCTCGTTCAGGATACGCCGGGTGCGTTGATACAGCTGCTGTCCCGCATCCGTCGGCTGCAGGCCGTGGGTCGAGCGCAGCATCAGGCGCGTGCCGAGCTGCTGTTCCAGCCGCGCCACCGCTTTTGAGACCGCCGGCTGCCCCACGTGCAGCCGCCGCGCCGCCGCGGTAAAGGAGCCGCTCTCGTAAACGCAGGCATAGGTTTCGTAATCGGCAAATTTACCCATGGCATTCCTTGTTGGAATAATGGTTAGCATTTATTGCAGTCTACACGCGCCATTTTGGAATGGGCAAGATAAGCGCTCCCCCTCATTCCCGTCAGGAGAACGCATGACACTGCAAGACAAACTCGATGCCTTCAAAGCGGCATTCGAGGCCGACCAACTGCCGTTCAAACTCGCGGCGCAAGATCACGCGCTGATGCGTGAGGCTATACAGGCGCAGATCGCGTCGGGCATGGCCGAACGCGCCCTGAAGGTCGGCGACGCCGCGCCCGGCTTTACACTGTCGGACAGCGAAAACCGACCATGCTCTTCCACGGCACTGTTGGCAAAAGGGCCGCTGGTCGTCAGTTTCTATCGCGGGATCTGGTGCCCTTACTGTACGCTCGATCTGCAGGCGTTGCAGGCTGCATTGCCCGCCATCACGCAGTACGGCGCGCAGCTGTTGGCCATTTCACCGCAGAGCGCGGTGCATAGCCGCCAGGCCGCGCGCGATAACGATCTCACCTTTCCGTTGCTCAGCGATACAGGCAACCGTCTGGCGGCCCAGTTCGGCCTGCGTTACCGCCTGCCGGACGCGCTGATCGCCCTGTATCAACAGCGGCTCGGCCTCGATCTGGCGCAGTTCAACCAGGATGACAGCTGGACGCTGCCGCTGCCGGCGCGATTCGTCATCGCCCGCGATGGCCGTATTGTCTACGCCGAAGCGCACGCCGATTACACCCAGCGGCCGGAGCCGCAGGCGCTGTTATCGGTGCTAAAGATGTTGGCTTGAAAAGACGGGGCGCAACCGCGCCCCATTTAGGCATGACGTCATTATTTCTGCATGCTGCCGACCATCGCTTCCGGCCGCACCCACTCGTCGAACTGCGCTTCGGTCAGGTAGCCGAGCTTCAGCGCCGCGGCTTTCAGCGTCAGCCCTTCCTTGTGCGCTTTCTTGGCGATTTCCGCCGCCTTGTCATAACCGATATGGGTATTGAGCGCCGTCACCAGCATCAGCGATTCGTTCAGCAATTGGGAGATGCGATCGCGGTTTGGTTCGATGCCCACCGCGCAGTGCTCGTTAAAGCCCTGCATGCCGTCGGCCAGCAGGCGAATCGACTGCAGGTAGTTGTGGATCACCATCGGGCGGAACACGTTCAACTCGAAGTTGCCGGAAGCGCCGCCAATGTTCACCGCTACGTCGTTACCCAGCACCTGAGCGCACAGCATGGTCATCGCTTCGCACTGGGTCGGGTTGACCTTGCCCGGCATGATGGAGCTGCCCGGCTCGTTCTCCGGGATCGAAATCTCACCAATGCCGCAGCGCGGGCCGGACGCCAGCCAACGCACGTCGTTGGCGATCTTCATCAGCGAAGCCGCCAGCCCTTTCAGCGCGCCATGCCCTTGCACCAGCGCATCGCAGGTCGCCAGCGCTTCGAACTTGTTCGGCGCCGTGACGAACGGCTGATGGGTCAATTCCGCCAGCGCTTTAGCGACGCGCACCGCGTACTCCGGATGGGTGTTCAGGCCGGTGCCGACCGCCGTGCCGCCCAGCGCCAGCTCGGCAATGTGCGGGATACTGTCCTCGATGTGTTTCAGATTGTGCGCCAGCATCGCCGCCCAACCGGATATCTCCTGCCCCAGAGTCAGCGGCGTGGCGTCCTGCAGATGGGTGCGGCCGATTTTGACGATGTCGCGGTAGGCTTCGGCCTTGTCGCTCAGCGTCTTGTGCAGCACTTTCAGTTCGGGGATCAGGTGTTCGCGCAGCGCAATCACCGCCGCCACGTGCATCGCGGTGGGAAACACATCGTTGGAGCTCTGGCTTTTATTGACGTCATCGTTCGGGTGCACCTTGCGCTCTTCACCGCGCACGCCGCCCAGCAGCTCGCTGGCGCGGTTGGCCAACACTTCGTTCATGTTCATGTTGGTCTGGGTGCCGGAGCCGGTTTGCCAGATTGACAACGGGAACTGGTCGGCATGTCTGTCCGCCAGCACTTCGTCGGCGGCATTGATGATGGCGGCGCCCCGTTCGGCCGGCAGCAGCCCCAGATCCACGTTCACCTGCGCGGCGGCGCGCTTGGTCAACGCCAGCGCGTGGATCAGCGCGGTCGGCATCTTTTCGGAGGAAATACGGAAATGCGCCAACGAACGCTGGGTTTGCGCGCCCCACAGCTTGTCGGCCGGTACTTCGATGGGGCCCATAGAGTCTTTTTCGATACGAACGCCTGCCATCACGATCTCCTTAGCATAATTCCTAAAATTGTAGGGT
The DNA here is from genome assembly GCF_052166695.1 of Serratia sp. CY76391. NCBI lineage: Bacteria > Pseudomonadati > Pseudomonadota > Gammaproteobacteria > Enterobacterales > Yersiniaceae > Serratia > Serratia sp. CY76391. The sequence goes on along the minus strand of NZ_JBJNOJ010000001.1, from coordinate 1,422,034 downwards.
TAGGCCGACGCGCTACCCCCCGTCGGCATGCACTCCCAGTATAGTGACATAATAACTATTCGCATTAAGAGAGTTATCTCACAGCACGTTTCATCTCTTTTACCCATTAACGACGCGGTTATTTTCCGCCGGTTAACCCGCGGTGAAATAAACGGCCGGGAATGAGCCTGGAGAATAAAATCTGGATAACCATTAACGCGGATGACGCGAATTAAAATTATTGATGCGCTGCGCCTGTAAATGATTGAGCTCATCGATCCGTTGCTGCTGCAGATGATTGATCTCGTCGTAGGCGTCCTGCCGTTCATGATGCCGATACGCCCCGGTCGCCACCGCACCGGCAGTGAGTGCCAGCGGATGCGCCACAGGCGCTATCGCGGCGGGAACCGCGACCGGCGCGGGAGCAACGACGATCGGTGCCGGCGCGATCACCACGGTGCGTGGCGCCGCGTAGGGATAGGCGACAATCACCGCCGCCTGGGTTGCGCTGGTGCAAAGCCCCAATAGCAACAACAGTTTTTTCATGCAACAGACCTCTTGTTTCGTTAAATCGACGTGTTGGCCGTTACGGTAAACGGGTCTGACGCGCAGGTTTAAGCTCAGCGTGTGATAGCCCGGCGCAGCGCGAAAATAATAATTAAGGGAATGGCTCAGACGGTAAAAAATAAATTCAGCCGACATAGTTTGACATGCTAAAAAAATAAATAATGACGCAGAATGACCAGGCTATCGGCAATAATTTCGCTGGGACAAAGAATAATCGATCGGCGGGTTTTCCGGGTCGCCTTGAGGCCTGCGCGCCAATTGAGACCCCGATCGTTATCACGCTATACTTTGGCCCCGTTGCCGGGCGCGACGTTATCCGGCGTTTTTTTGATCGCGCCCATGATTTTTCCTGCCGACGCGGGCGTAGGATAGGTGTCGGCACAGATTTAGTTAACCGTATAAAATCAGTAGGTTATTGTCATCCAGTGCGACAATGACGTTAAGGACGTTTATCGACATGCAAAAAATGACCAACGCGGTACAGAATTACGCCTGGGGCAGCCACGATGCGCTGACCCGTCTTTACGGCATCGCCAACCCGGATAATCAGCCGATGGCCGAACTGTGGATGGGCGCCCATCCCAAGAGCCCTTCCCGCGTGCCCGGCGCCGACGGTGAACTGCGTTCGCTGCGCTTTCTTATCGATGAAGACCAACCAAAACAGCTGGGCGCTGACGTCGCCAGCCGCTTTGGCGAGTTGCCGTTCCTGTTTAAAGTGCTGTGCGCCGATCAACCGCTGTCGATCCAGGTCCACCCGAGCAAAGCGGCGGCCGAGATCGGCTTCGCGAAAGAGAATGCCGCCGGCATCCCGCTGAGCGCCGCAGAACGCAACTATAAAGATCCCAATCACAAGCCCGAGCTGGTGTTCGCCCTGACGCCCTTCCTGGCGATGAACGGCTTTCGCGAACTGGCCGATATCGTTTCCCTGCTGCAACCGATCGCGGGCGCGCACCACGACATCGCCGCCTTCCTGCAACAGCCGGACACCGCGCATCTCGCGACCCTGTTCGCCAGCCTGTTGACGATGAGTGGCGAACAAAAATCGCTGGCGCTCGGCGTGCTGAAAGCCGCGCTCAACAACCAGCAGGGGGAACCCTGGGATACCGTGCGCTTTATCGCCGGCTTCTATCCGGACGACAGCGGTCTGTTCTCACCGCTGCTGCTGAACGTGGTGCAGCTCGCGCCGGGCGAGGCGATGTTCCTGTATGCCGAAACGCCGCACGCCTACCTGAAAGGCGTGGCGCTGGAGGTGATGGCCAACTCGGATAACGTGCTGCGCGCGGGCCTGACGCCGAAATTCATCGACGTGCCCGAGCTGCTGGCCAACCTGCAGTTCCGCCCGCAACCGGCTTCCGGCCTGCGGACCCAACCGGAGCAACGCGGCAACGAGCTGTTCTTCCCGATCCCGGTGGAGGATTTCGCCTTCTCACTGCACGATTTGACCGCCGCACCACAGGTGCTGGCACAGCGAAGCGCCGCCATCGTGTTCTGCGTCGCCGGCGAAGCGACGCTGGAGAAATCCGGGCAACGCCTGACGCTCAAACCGGGCGAATCCTGCTTTATCGGGGCGTTCGAATCCCCGGTCAACGTCAGCGGCAGCGGCCGCATCGCCCGGGTTTATAACCAGCTGGCCTAACCGTTGATAAATTTCAGCAAATTGCTTGCTGAAAGCGAGAGCTACCCCCACAATTAAACGCCTGCGGGCGTTTTTTGTCGGCCCCAATTTGCCCCTCCCATGCAACGGAGGGTGATAAGAAAAAAAGGATGAAACAGAGCTATGAAAAAATCGTTAGTCGCTGTCAGCGTCATTGTCGTTCTTGGCGCAGCATGGACCGGGGCATCCTGGTACACCGGGAAACAGATCGAGCAGCACATGGGCGAAGTCGTCGACAACGCCAACGGCCAACTGAAAGCCTACCTGCCGAAAGCCGGCGTCAAGCTGAGCTATGAAAATTACCAGCGCGGCCTGTTCAGCAGTAAAGTGCGTTATGTGCTGCGTTCCGACGGCACGGATACCAGTGAAAATGCGGCGCTGAAAGCCGGTGAAGAAGTGGCGTTCCTGGAAACCATCGATCACGGTCCGTTCCCGTTCGCGCAGCTGAAAAAATTCAACCTGCTGCCGAGCATGGCGTCGGTGCATACCGAGCTGGAAAACACCCCGGCGGTGAAAGGCCTGTTTGAAACCACCAAAGGCAAATCGCTGTTTACCGCCGATTCGCGCATCTCGTACAGCGGCGATACCGCGTCCACCATCGACTTTATCCCGCTGGACTACCAGAAGGATAAATCTTCGCTGAAATTCAGCGGCGCCACCATTGACGCCGATGTGTCACGCGATCTGAAAAAATTCGCGCTGGACGCCAATAGCGACACTATCGTGTTCGCCAGCCCGAACGAATTCGGCCAAAACGAGCAGATCACCTTCCAGGGCTTCAACCTGAAAGGCAACAGCAACGAAAGCAAGTTCGGCGTGAAGCTCGGCGATCAGACGATGACGCTGAAGCAGTTCAAACTGACGATCGACGGTAAAGATACCGTGGCGTTGGACGGTTTCAATCTGGTGAGCAAGTTTGGCGAGCAAGGCAGCAGCAATATCGGCGGCCAGATCGACTACACCATGGACGCGCTCAAGGTGCAGGGCAACGACTTCGGTGCCGGTAAACTGACGCTGAAAATCGACAACGTCGACGGCAAGGCGCTGAAAGACTTCTCCGACAGCTACAACCGCCAAACCATGGCGCTGCTGCAGCAGGGCGAGAACCTGGATCCGGACGTCTACGAACAGCAGACCTCCGAGATGCTGCAAAAGAACCTGCCGCTGCTGCTGAAAGGCAACCCAAGCCTCAGCATCGCCCCGCTGAGCTGGAAAAACAGCAAGGGTGAGAGCGTCTTCACGCTGGATCTGGCGATGACCGATCCGAGCAAGGCCGCCTCCCCGGCACAGTCGCCGGATCAAGTGATCGCTCAGGCGGTTAAAAAGCTGGATATCAACCTGACCATTCCGGAAGCGATGGCTACCGAAGTGACCGCGAAGACCGCCTTGTTGCAGGGCTATAATGCGGAAGACGCGCAGAAACTGGCGCAGCAGCAAGTGCAGGGCCTGGCGGCCATGGGCCAGATGTTCAAGCTGACCACCCAGAAAGACGGCGTGATCGCGAGCAAGTTCCACTACGCTGACAATCAGGTTGACCTGAACGGCAACAAGATGTCGCTGCAGGAGTTCATCGGCCAGTTCGCCATGCTGGGCGCCCCGGCGGAAGACGCTGAACCGGCGCAGGAAGCGGAACCCGCTCCGGCACCGGCGCAGTAATCGCCTGAAAACCTAACAAGGGCCCCCTGCGGGGCCCTTTTTATTTACGCCGCATAAACCGCATCGCGGATCTGCTGCGGGTAGCGGCCGCACATGCCTTCAAACGCGGTGTTGGTCAGTATCACCACGCTCAGCTGCGCCTGTGGATCAAAGAACCAGCTGTGGCCGTAAACGCCGCCCCAGGTCAGCGTGCCGGCATGCTGCGGCGTCTGCGCGGCGTCTGGATCCACCAGCAGCGCGCCGCCAAAGCCGAAGCCCCAGCCCGGCCCTTGCGTTTGCGCCTGCGCGCCCACGTGCGGGCTGCGCAGCAACGCCACCGTGTCCGGCTGCAACATGCCCTGCCCGCCGCTGCGCAGCGCTTCCACCAGCTTCAGCACGTCGTCAGCATCGCCGACCATGCCCGCGCCGCCGGAAGGATAAGCCTCCGCGTTAAGCGCCCGTGCGGGTGAAAACAGCACCTCGCCCCCCGCCATCTCCTCCGGCAGCGCCACCCGCAGGCCTTCATACATGCGCTGTGGCCCTTGCGGGGTGTTGTAATACGGCGTCGCCAGGTTCGCGGCGTCCGTCGCATGGAATGCGGTGTTGCCAAGCCCCAGCGGCTGCGCCACCCATTCGACAAACAGCTGCGGCAGCGACATGCCTGTCACCCGCTCCAGCACCGCGCCAAGCACGTCGATCGCCAGCGAATAATTGAAGCGCTCCCCCGGCGCCGACAGCAACGGCGCCTGTGCCAACAGCCGCAGGTTTTGCTCCAGCGTCAGCGTCGACAGCTCCACGCCGTCCTGGATCCCCAACCGATGGTAAACGCCCGCCGGCGGTTGGTTCAGCCGATAGTCCAGCCCGGCGGTATGGCTCAGCAAATGACGGATCTTGATCGTCGGGCGCCGGCCGTCCGCCAGCGCCGGGGTAAACCACGGCAGCCAGTCGCTGACCGCATCGTCCAGGCTCAGCTTGCCTTGCTCAATCAAACGCAGCGCCGCCAGCGTGGTATAGGGTTTGGAGACCGACGACAGCCGAAACTGCGTTTCCCGCCGCATCGGCCGCCGCGCTTCGCGATCGGCATAGCCGGCTGCCCCGGCGTAACAAATTTCGCCCCGCCGCGCCACCAGCACCACGCTGCCCACGATGCGCCCTTCGGCCATCGCTTGTTGATCGATCGCCGCGATCCTTTCTGTTAACGCCTGTTGTGTTGCCGACATGATTTTAATCTCTCTGAGGGAAAGTAAAACCAGTCTAAAACGTTCTTCATAAATTAAAATAAGGCATAATTTAATGAATCATTAAGCAGAGGTTATTGATAGATGAGTTCACTCCTGCAACTGCTGCCCTATTTCGAAGCCGTGGCACGCCTGGGCAACTTTACCCGCGCGGCCAGCCAACTGGGCGTCACGCCGCCGGCGGTGTCGCAAAACATTCAGGCGCTGGAGAATCAGCTGGGAGTGCGGTTATTTCACCGCACCAGCCGCTCGGTGCGCCTCAGCGACGAAGGCCGGTTGTTCTATCAGAAGGTGTCGCCGGCCATGGGCCAGATCGATGTGGCGGCGGACGATGTGCGCGCCCTGGGCGCACAGCCGGCAGGCCTGCTGCGCATTACGCTGCCGCAGTTGGCCGCTTCGCTGCTGGTAATGCCGCATCTGGCGGCGTTTCAGCGACGCTATCCCGAGGTGCAGCTGGAGCTGTTTACCGAAGACCGCTTTTCCGATCTGGTGCTGGGCAGTTTCGATGCCGGCATTCGCATGCACGCCATGCTGCAAAAGGACATGATCGCCGTGCCGATCGATAACGGCCAGCGCCGGGTGCTGGTCGCTTCGCCTGACTATCTGGCGCGTTGCGGCGCGCCGGCCACGCCGGACGATCTGCTCGCGCACCACTGCCTGCGCTACCGTTTTCCCGGCAGCGGCAAATTGGAGCCCTGGTATTTCAGTCGGCACGGCGATGAGCGGGCGCTGGACGTCAGCGGCAGTTTGATCTTTAACGAAGATCGGCTGATCAAGGATGCGGCGTTGGCGGGGCTGGGTATCGCACAGCGTTTTCAGGGCACGGTGTTGCAGGAGCTGGCGCAGGGGCAACTGGTGGAAGTGCTGCCGGGTTACGCCAGCGAAGCATCGGGATTTTTCATCTACTTTCCCGCCGGAAGGCATCTGCCGCTCAAGCTGCGCGCCTTTATCGATTTCATGCGCGAGCGGCGAGAGCGACAGCACCGATAACAGGGGCGCCCCGACGGCGCCCCCACGATCAGCGCTTATCCAGCGCTTGCACGATGCGGTAAGCCGCCTCGACCCGATCGTCGTTCGGGAACCATTTGTTGGCCAGCATCACCACGGCGATATTCTTCGCCGGGATGAACACCGCGTAGGTGGAGAAACCGCCGGTAGAGCCGGTTTTGTTATACCAGCCGGCGCGCAATTCCGGCTGCGGCGGCGTGATGGCGGTAGCCGGCGTGCCGTTCATGATCATCCCGGCGTTGTTGCCCTCGATCAAACGCGACAGTTTCACCGGATACGGGTAGTTCTCCCACATCAGATCCTGCGTGAACGCGCCCGCCTTGTAATAGCCGACGTGCGTCGCGGCCAGCGCGTCGCGCCACGGCTGTGCGACCTTCACCTGCTGCAGGTTGGCGTCCAGATAGCGAATCAGATCGCGAGCGTTGGACTTGATGCCGTAAGACTCTGCGTCCAGCGGGCCGGGATTGACCCGCACCGGCTTATCGTCCTTGTTGTAACCCTGCGCATAGTTGGCCATCTGCGCCGCCGGCACCTGAACGTAGGTGTGGCTCATGCCCAACGCCGGCAACATCCCCTGTTCCATCGCCTGAATAAACGGCTGGTCGAGGCTTTTGGCGGCAATCATGCCCAGCATGCCGATACCGAGATTGGAATAGACGCGGTAGCTGCCCGCCGGGTGTTTCGGCTGCCAGGCCCGGTAGTAGGCCATCAGTTGGGCGTTGTCGGTCACGTCGTCCGGCACGAACAGCGGCAGGCCGGAGGTATGCGTCGCCAGATTCAGCAGGCTGACGCCGTCGAAGGCGCTGCCGCGCAGCTCGGGCAGGTAGCGGCTGGCCGGATCGTTGAACGACAGCTTACCCTGCTGCTGCGCATAGACCGCCAGCGTCGCGGTGAAGGTTTTGCTCAGCGAGCCCACTTCGAACAGCGTCTGCTCGGTGATCGGTTTGCCGGTCTGCTTCGAGGCCACGCCATACGGGTAAATCTGCTGTTTGCCGTCAACCGACACGGCGATCGCCATGCCCGGCACGCCATATTTTTTCATCAGCGGCTGAATAACGGCGTCGATATCCTGCTGCTGTGCGGCCTGTGCGGTCGGCAGGATCAGCGCGGCGATCAACGCGGCCGCCAGGCGGTTCATTTTCGTCATGATAGAAGCTCTCAGGTTGCAGGGCATCGGCCGCGGCCAAAAGTTTTTATTGGCGTTATGCACGGCGCTTTCCCTGGTTGATGATGTCATTCCTTTACGGCTGCCGCGACGCTCTCAGCAGCCGCGCCAAATATCGGATTTTGCCGCCGGGTTGACAAGCGATAATAATTTCAGCCAGCATAAAGAAAAACTTATGGCTATCGACAATGCGCAATCGACTTCCCCTCAACGCCCTGCGGGCGTTCGAATCCTCCGCCCGCCACCTGAACTTCACCCGCGCCGGCCTGGAGCTGCGCGTCACCCAGGCCGCCGTCAGCCAGCAGGTGCGCATGCTGGAAGAACAGCTGGGCATTCAGCTGTTCCGCCGCCTGCCGCGCGGCCTGGATCTGACCGAAGAAGGCCAGGCGCTGCTGCCGGTGTTGAACGACGCCTTCGACCGCATCGAGGCGGTGCTGCAACAGTTCGAAGGCGGGCATTTCCACGAGGTGCTGACGGTGGCGGTAGTCGGCACCTTCGCCGTCGGCTGGCTGATGCCGAGGCTGGCGGCGTTCCGCACGGCGCACCCGTTTATCGATCTACGGGTGCTGACCCACAACAACCTGGTCAATCTGTCGGCCGACGGCATGGATTTCGCCATCCGCTTCGGCGAAGGCCTCTGGCCCGCCACCTGCAATATCAAGCTGTTCGACGCGCCGCTGACGGTGCTCTGCCCGCCGGCGGTCGCCGCGCGCCTGCGCACGCCTCAGGATCTGCAGCACGAGCAGCTGATGCGCACCTACCGCAAGGATGAATGGGAGCGCTGGTTCACGGCTGCGCAGGTGACGCCGTGGCGGATCAACGGCCCGGTGTTCGACTCGTCAAGACTGATGGTGGAAGGCGCGATCCAGTGCGACGGTGTGGCGCTGGCGCCGGTCAGCATGTTCCGCCGCGAACTGGCCGCCGGCGCGCTGCAGCGGCCGTTCGCTGCCGAGGCCGCGCTTGGCGCCTATTGGCTGACCCATTTGAAATCGCGGGAACTGACGCCGGCGATGAAAACCTTTATCGGCTGGATCCGCCGGGAGGCGGAAGAGGAACAGCGGCGGGATTAGGCGGAGCCGCGCCGGATCAGCGTCGGCGGCAGAATGACGTTCTGCGCCGGCAGGTCGGCGTCACCGATGCGCTGCAGCAGGCGCGCGGCGGCGCTGCGCCCCACTTCCCGCGCCGAGCTGGAGACGAAGGTCAGCGGCGGCTCGGTCAGCTCGGCCTCCGGCACGTCGCCGAAACCGATCAGCGCCACCTGCCGCCCGTAGTAAGCGTCAACCCCATCCGAGCCGATGCTGCGGCCGCTGCGCGTCAGACCAAAATAGGCGCCCAGCGCCACCGAAGCCTTGTGGCAAACGACAGCGGTAATGTTCGGATAGTGGCGCAGCAGCTGTTCCGCCGCTTGCGCCGCCTCACGCTGCCGGCAATCGCACTCGACGATCCATTCGCTGCGAAACGGCAGGCCGTACTGCACCAGCGTGGCGCAAAAGCCGCCCAACCGCTCGGCACGCGTCAATGAGTCGCTCTGGCCGCCAAGGTAGGCGATTTGGCTGTGGCCGCGTTTGATCAAAAATTCGGTGGCCAGTTTGGCGGCCTGCATGTTGTCCGGCCGCACCACGTCCACCCCATCGAGACCGCTGGAGCGCGCCACGCACACCAGCGGCACGCCCTGTTCGGCCGCCTTCTCCTTCAACCCAGCCGCCGCGCGAATGCCGCCGGCCAGCACGATACCGTCGACGCCCTGCGCCAGCAGCGCGTCAAACGCCCGCTGCAAGCCCTGGCCGTCGCGCCCGCTCTGGGTTAAAAACAGCAGTTTGTCGTGCGCCTCCAGCGCTTCGCTCAGCCCGGCGGTCATTTCGGCATAGAAGGGTTCGCAAATGTCGCGCAGAACGAGGCCGATCACCCCGGATTCACCGCCGCGCAGCGTCGCCGCCTGACGATTGCGCACGTAGCCCAGCTGCTCTATCGCCTGATTGACCTTCTCGACGGTGCTCGGCGAAATCCGCCCCTTGCCGCTCAACACCAGGGAAACCGTGGTGACCGACACGCCCGCCTGCTGCGCCACATCGGTGATGGTGATTTTTTTGATGCTCATAGTCTCTGCGAACCCGTTCCTGGGCAACCCGCGCCGTAATGATCAAGGGTATACCGAATCCGTTAGCTCAGTAAAACGTTTTACTGCCTGCCACATTGTTGCCAAAAACCGGGCGGCAGATTTGTGATTGGTGGCGCATTTTTGCTAGGTAAAACGTTTTATCTTCTTTTTACCTAATCAACAGTCCCCTTTTTGCTCGTCTTTTCGCCAGGAGAAGTCGGTTATGTCAGCAGCCAACAAACCCAAAATCACCCTCTGGGAGTTCTTCCAGAGCCTGGGCAAAACGTTCATGTTGCCCGTCGCCTTGCTCTCTTTCTGCGGCATCATGCTGGGGATCGGCAGTTCGCTGAGCAGCCGCGACGTGATCACCCTGATGCCGTTTATCGGCCACCCGATCTTCCAGCTGATCTTCACCTGGATGAGCAAGGTTGGCTCCTTCGCCTTCAGCTTCCTGCCGGTGATGTTCGCCATCGCCATTCCGCTGGGCATGGCGCGCGAAAACAAAGGCGTCGCCGCGTTCTCCGGTTTCGTCGGCTTCGCCGTGCTGAATCTGGGCACCAACTTCTACCTGACCGCCGCCGGCGTGCTGCCCACCAGCGATCCGCTGGTGCTGAAAGCCAACAATATCCAGAACATCCTCGGCATTCAGTCGATCGATACCGGCATCCTCGGCGCGGTGATCGTCGGCATCATCGTCTATCGCCTGCATGAACGCTTCCACACCATCCGCTTGCCGGACGCGCTGGCATTTTTCGGCGGTACGCGCTTCGTGCCAATCGTCACCACCGTGGTGCTGGGCCTGTGCGGCCTGGTGATCCCGCTGATCTGGCCGTGGTTCGCCGCCGGCATCACCGGGCTGGGCTGGGTGATCAACAGCGCCGGCGCCTTTGGCCCGATGCTGTTCGGCACCGGTGAACGCTTGCTGCTGCCGTTCGGCCTGCAGCACATTCTGGTGGCGCTGATCCGCTTTACCGAGGCGGGCGGTACGATGGAGGTGTGCGGCCACAGCGTCAGCGGCGCCCTGACCATCTTCCAGGCGCAGCTCTCCTGCCCGACCACCACCGGCTTCGCCGAGAGCGCCACCCGCTTCCTGTCACAGGGTAAAATGCCGGCGTTCCTCGGCGGCCTGCCGGGCGCGGCGCTGGCGATGTACCACTGCGCTAAACCGGAGAATCGTCACAAAATCAAAGGGCTGTTGATTTCCGGCGTGGTGGCCTGCGTGGTCGGCGGCACCACCGAACCGATCGAGTTCCTGTTCCTGTTCGTCGCGCCGTTCCTGTATCTGATCCACGCGCTGCTCACCGGGTTGGGCTTTACCGTGATGGCGCTGCTGGGCGTGACCATCGGCAACACCGACGGCAACATCATCGACTTCGTGGTGTTCGGCATTCTGCACGGCACCGCCACCAAATGGTATCTGGTGCCGGTGGTGGCCGCCGTCTGGTTCGTCGGCTATTACGCCATTTTCCGCTTCGCCATCCAGCGCTTTAACATCAAAACGCCGGGCCGTGAGAGCGACAGCGCCGTCAGCCAAAGCGCGCCGAGCGGCGCGGTGGGCAAATCCGGCTACAACGTGCCGGCGATTCTGGCGGCCCTCGGCGGCCCTGGCAACGTTATCACGCTGGACAACTGCATCACCCGCCTGCGCCTGTCGGTCAACGACATGAGCCGGGTGGACGATGCGGCGCTGAAGGCCAACCGCGCCATCGGCGTAGTGCATCTCAACGACCATAATCTGCAGGTGGTGATCGGCCCGCAGGTGCAATCGGTGAAAGATGAATTAGACTCACTGATAGCCACGGCGCAACCTGCCGCGGCGCTGCAGGGAGCCACCCATGTTTGATTTCTCCACCCCGATCGACCGCCACGGCACCTGGTGCACCCAGTGGGACTATATCGCCGATCGTTTCGGCAGCGACGACCTGCTGCCGTTCACCATCTCCGATATGGATTTCGCCACCGCACCGTGCATTCTCGAGGCGTTGCAGCAACGCCTGCAGCACGGCGTGCTGGGCTACAGCCGCTGGCAGCACGAGGATTTTCTCGGCGCGCTGCGCCACTGGTATCAGCAACGTTTCAACGTCGCCATCGACACCGCAACGGCGGTGTACGGCCCCTCCGTTATCTACATGGCGGCGCAGCTGATCCGCCAATGGTCCGTACCGGGCGATTATGTGGTGACCCATACCCCGGCCTACGACGCCTTCTACAAGGTGATCCTCGCCAACCAACGCCAGCTGTTGGCCTGCCCGCTGCACAAGGCCGGCGACGACTGGCGCTGCGACATGGCGCACCTTGAGGCGTTACTGGCGCGGCCGCAAACCAAGATCCTGCTGCTGTGCAGCCCGCATAATCCCACCGGCAAAGTGTGGCGCCGCGACGAGCTGCAGCAGATGGCCGAACTGTGCGAGCGCCACGACGTGCGCGTCATCAGCGACGAAATCCACATGGATATGGCATGGGGTGAACACCGCCATACGCCGTGGAGCCAGGTGGCAACCGGCGCCTGGGCCTTGCTGACCTCCGGCTCCAAGAGTTTCAACATTCCGGCACTGACCGGCGCCTACGGCTTTATCAGCGATGACGCCAGCCGCGAAGCCTATTTCCAGCAGCTCAAAGCCCGCGACGGCCTCTCCTCGCCGGCGGTGCTGGCGGTGGCGGCGCACGTGGCTGCCTATCGCCACGGCGAACCCTGGCTGGACGCCCTGCGCGACTATCTGCAGGATAATCTGAGCTACGTCGCCGAACGGCTGGAGCAGGCGTTTCCCGCGCTGGGCTGGCACCCGCCGCAGGCCACCTACCTGGCCTGGATCGATCTGCGGCCGCTGGCCGTAGACGATCGGGCGCTGCAGCAGGCGCTGATTGAGCGCGAAAAGGTGGCGATCATGCCGGGCTTTACCTACGGCGAGGAAGGCCGCGGGTTCCTGCGCCTTAACGTCGGCTGCCCGCGCGGCAAGCTGGAGGCCGGCATGGACAAGCTGATCGCCGGGTTGAGGTTGGTGCTGGACGAGCAATAGCGCGTGGGGGCGAGCCTCTGCCCGCCCCTCCGTTACGCCTGAACAGACGGAATTTCCTCCAGATGACGATAGACCGTCAATCCCCATTCGTTAGCCAACCGCACGTCGTTATCGGCCCCCGCAGACGCCCCTTCGATGCGATACACCGCCTGACACTGCGCAATCAGTCGGTGAGCCACCGGGTAAAGAAACGCCTCGCTCACCGCATCGCCAACCTGAGTGGATCCTGCCGCCGCCGCCAAAGGCAGCGCCAGCCACTCGCCGATCACCGGCACGTGCCCCCGCAGGTAGACCGCCAGCGCCGCCTGTTCCAGGCGCGCCAGATTGGCGGCGATACGCTGCGGATCGCCATCGGTGCCGCTGCGATAGGGGCCGGCGATCAGGATTTGTTGTGCTTGCATCGTTCTTCCTCCAACGTCCGGTTCAAGGCGACAAACTGCAGCAGCATGATGGTCTTGGCGTCAACGATCGTGCCCTGACGAATCGCCTGCAGGGCCTGCGCCAGCGGCAGCTCGATCACATCCAGATCCTCGCCCTCCGCCGCCACCCCGCCGCCCTCGTTGACGCGATCGCCCGCCTGATATTCACCGACGAAAAAGTGCAGCTTCTCGGTGACCGAACCTGGGCTCATATAGGCTTCAAACACTTTCTCCACGTTCTGCACGAAATAGCCGGTTTCCTCTTCCGCTTCGGCTCTGATGCGCGCCTCCGGCGACGCGTTGTCCAGCAGCCCGGCGGCGGCCTCAATCAACATGCCGTCATGACCGTTGACGAACACCGGAAAGCGGAACTGGCGCGTCAGGATCACCGTCTGCGCCTGCCGGTTGAACAGCAAAATCACCGCGCCGTCACCGCGATCGTAGGTCTCACGGCTTTGCCGCTGCCAGACGCCGTCGCGCCGCAGAAAATCAAAGGTGGTTTTTTTCAGCAGGTACCAGTCATCGGACAACACCCGGGTTTCGACAATGCGAACTCGGTCTTTGGTGGCTATCATCGGTTTACTCCGCCAGAGGAAGGAAATTGATACTATCGTGCAGTTTCGTGTATGATCAAGATATTTCGTGCAATGCAAATTTGAGGGAAAAATGGCCATGTTGACCAGCCAGCGCAAGAAAATCATCCTGGAGAAACTGGCTCAGGACGGCCAGGTGTTGGCCAAGCAGCTCAGCGAGCTGTTCGGGCTGTCGGAAGACACTGTCCGGCGCGATCTGCGCGAACTGGACGCCGAGGGGTTGCTGCAGCGGGTGCACGGCGGCGCCCTGCCGGTTTCATCCGCCATCGCCAGCTTCGCCGAACGCAATCAGTTGGAATCCGGCGCCAAACGCGCGATCGCCAAAGCGGCGGCGGCGCTGATCGCCCCCGGCCAGGTGGTGATCATCGACGGCGGCACCACCTCCGCCGAGCTGGTCAGGCAGCTGCCGCTCAGCCTGAACGCCACCATCGTCACCCACAGCCCCAGCGTCGCCGTGGGCCTGGCCGATCATCCCACGGTGGAGGTGATCCTGATCGGCGGCCGGTTGTACAAGCATTCGATCGTCAGCGTCGGCGCCGCCGCGGTGGAAGCGATGTCGCATATTCGTGCCGATATCTATTTTATGGGCGTGACCGGCGTGCACCCCACCGCGGGGCTGAGCACCGGCGATCTGGAAGAGGCCTACATCAAGCGCGCGCTGGCGGCCCGCGCGGCGGAAACCGTGGTGCTGGCCTCCGCCGCCAAGCTTAACGCCGCCTCACAGTATGCGATCGGCGATATTACGCTGGCGCATACCATCATCGTTGAACGCGCCACCGATGACACGCTGCTCGCGCCGTTACAGCAGGCGGGCGTCAGCGTGTTGAAAGCCTGATTCACGACGATAATGCGATACACCTCGCATTATTTGTGATGCAAGTCACTTTTTTATGCAACGAGATGGCAAGTTTCATCCATTTGTTTTTATACTGTTCTGCACTTTACCTACGATAATCAGCGAGTGCCCAGCATGATCGATCCCCGCCTACCGCTTACCGACATTCACCGCCATCTCGACGGCAACATCCGCGCGCAGACCATTCTCGACCTCGGTCGCCAGTTCAATCTCGCCCTGCCGGCCAACGATTTGGAGAGCCTGCGCCCGCACGTGCAGATCACCCACGCCGAACCGGATCTGGTCAGCTTCCTGCAGAAACTGGACTGGGGCGTAGCGGTGCTGGGCGATCTGGACGCCTGCCGCCGGGTGGCCTACGAAAACGTCGAGGACGCCGCCAACGCCGGGCTGCACTACGCCGAGCTGCGTTTTTCCCCTTACTACATGGCGATGAAGCATCAGCTGCCGGTCGCCGGCGTGGTGGAAGCGGTGATCGACGGGATCCGCTCGGGCTGCCGCGATCGCGACATCGACATTCGCCTGATCGGCATCATGAGCCGCACCTTTGGCGAGGCCGCCTGTTTGCAGGAGCTGGAAGGGTTGCTGGCGCACCGCGACGGCATTACCGCATTGGATTTGGCGGGCGATGAGCTGGGCTTCCCCGGCAGCCTGTTCCTCAACCACTTCAACCGCGCGCGCGACGCCGGCCTGCGCATCACCGTGCACGCGGGCGAAGCCGCCGGCCCGGAAAGCATCTGGCAGGCGATCCGCGAGCTGGGCGCCGAACGTATCGGCCATGGGGTAAAAGCGGTTGAAGATCCGGCGCTGATGGACTTCCTGGCGGAACACGGCATCGGCATCGAATCCTGCCTGACCTCCAACATCCAGACCAGCACCGTGCCGTCACTGGCGCAGCATCCGCTGGCCACCTTCCTGCGCCACGGCGTGCTGGCGTCGATCAACACCGACGATCCGGCGGTTCAGGGCATCGAGATCGAACATGAATACCGCGTTGCCGCACCGCAGGCCGGGCTGACGCCGGAAGAAATCCGCACCGCGCAGGAAAACGGCCTGAAGCTGGCCTTCCTCAGCGAGCAGGAAAAACAGGCGCTGCGCGCCAAAGTTCAGGGCTAATCTCCCCAGGCGCCAAACGGCGCCTTCTTCTCATCCCCCGTTTTCTTCCGCCTGCTCGTCTTTATCGCTGTTTTCACCCCATCACTCTGTTGCAAGAGAGGAATTCCGTATGTCTGACAAACTACGCCGTATCGTGCTGACCGGCGGCCCGGGTTCGGGCAAAAGCACGCTCATCGACGTTCTTCATCGCCGCGGTTACCCGCATTCCCAGGAAGCTGGCCGGGCGATTATTCAGGATCAGGTGAGTATTGGCGGCAATGCGCTGCCGTGGGGCGATCGCCAGGCTTTCGCCGAGCGGATGCTCGATTGGGAACTGCGTTCATGGCGCGAAGCGACGGGCGCAACATGCTGGTTCTTCGATCGCGGCCTGCCGGATATCGCCGGTTACCTGACGCTGTGCGGATTATCGATCCCCGCCCCCTTAACGGCGGCGATCGGCGCCTTTCGCTATGCCGATACGGTGTTCATCGCCCCGCCGTGGCGAGCGATTTATGCGCAGGACAGCGAGAGAAAACAGTCTTTCGCCGAAGCCGAGCAAACCTATCGGGCGATGGTGGCCATCTATCGCCGTTATGGCTATCGGCTGCAAGAGCTGCCGCGCACCTCACCCGATGAGCGCGCCGACTTTCTGCTCGACGCGCTGAGCCACCGCTAGCGGCCTGCGGCCTATTTAGCCGCCAGCGCCTCCGCCTCGGCCCGCTGTTTGGCGGTTTTACGCGCATAGCGCTGCGCCAGCACCGCGCACACCATCAGTTGCACCTGGTGGAAAATCATCAGCGGCAGCACCATGGCGCCCACCGCCGCGGCCGGGAACAGCACGTTGGCCATCGGGATGCCGTTCGCCAGGCTCTTTTTCGAACCGCAGAACACAATGGTGATTTCATCGGCGGTGTTGAAACCCAGCCAGCGCGCCGCGTAGGTGTTGATCACCAGCACCACCGTCAGCAGCACCAGCGACATCACCAGGATGGTCAGCAGCGACCAGCCGTCGATACGGTGCCAAATCCCTTCCACCACCGCCGCACTGAACGCGGTATATACCACCAGCAGGATCGACGAACGGTCGGTCAGGTTAATCAGTTTGCGATGGCGGTCGATCCACTTGCCGATCAGCGGTCGCGCCAGGTGGCCGATCACGAACGGCACCATCAGTTGCAGAATGATCGAACCGATGGCGTGCAGCACGTCGGTATTGCCGCCCTGGGTATGCATCAACGCCCCCACCAGCAGCGGCGACAGGAACACGCCAAGAATGCTGGACGCCGAGGCACTGCAGATCGCCGCCGCCACGTTGCCGCCCGCCGCCGAGGTAAAGGCGATGGCCGACTGCACCGTGGCCGGCAGCGCGCACAGATAGAGGAAGCCGAGATAGACCGTCGGCGTCATGATGCCCGGCACCAGCAGATTCATCGCCAGCCCGAGCAGCGGGAACAGCGCAAAGGTGCTGAGGAACACCAGCAGATGCAGCTTCCAGTGGCTCATGCCGGCGACGATCGCCTCGCGCGACAGCTTGGCGCCGTGCATAAAGAACAGCAGCGCGATGGCGGCGGTGGTCAGGTGTTCAAAGAAGGTTTTCCAGATGCCTTCGCAGGGGAACAGCGAGGCGACGATCACCACCAAAATCAGAACCAGCAAAAATTTATCAATGCGCAAACGCTGCAACCAGGACATGAAACGAATTTCCTTGCACGTAAAGTCGTAAAAAGGCCCGACGCTTCGCCGGGCACAGAGAAATGGGCGGTATCAAACCACCGGCAGCGCCTGCTGCAGCCGGGCCGATTCCAGCCCCAGTTCAATCAATGCCATCACCGCGATGGCGTCGGCGGCCGGCACCGGGTTTTCGCCGATGCCGGCGATCGCGTCGCGCACCGCGGCGTAATAAGCCGGGTAATTGCCGGGAATGTTGAGCAGCGGTTGCTCCGCCAGCAGATCGTCACGTGACAGCGTCACCACGCCGTCGCGCATGTCATAGCCCCAATCGGCCTGCGGCAAGCGCTCGCCGACCTTCAGTCGGTCTTCCTGCGGATCGAGGCCGTATTTGACATAGCTGCCGCGGGTGCCGTGCACCACGTAGCGCGGGCTCTCCGCCGCCGCCAGCATGCTGGCGTGCAGCACCACACGGCGATCGCCATAGCTCAGCAGCGCGTGAAAATAGTCCACCGCCTGTGCCCCCGGCCGCAGCTCACCCAGATCGACGAACAGCCGCTCGGGTTTGCCGAAGAGTTGCAGCGCCTGATCGAGCAGATGCGGCCCCAAATCGAACCAGATGCCGCTGCCGGCGCCGCCCTGTTCGCGCCAGCGCTGGCGCACCTGTGGCCGGTAGCGATCGAAATGCGACTCGAAATATACCACCTCGCCCAACGAACCGTCGTTCAGCAGCGCCTTAAGGGTAAGGAAATCGCTGTCCCAGCGACGGTTGTGGAACACCGACAACAGTAAACCGCTCTGCTGCGCCTGCTGTTGCAGCGCCTGTGCTTGTGACAGCGTCACGGTAAACGGTTTATCCACCACCACGTGCTTGCCGGCGGCCAGCGCCTGTTGCGCCAGCGGGAAATGGGTATCGTTGGGGGTAGGAATTACGATCAGATCGAGGGCCGGATCGGCGAACAGCGCTTGCGCATCCCCCACCACCGTCATCGACGGCCAGTCGGCGTGCACTTTGCCGGCATCGCTGCTGGAAACGGCGGCCAGTTCCAGCCCCGGCGTACCGGCGATTAGCGGCGCATGAAAGGTTTTACCGGCGTAGCCGTAACCGACCAACCCGACACGAATTTTTTCAGCCATGGGATTTCCTCTTGCAGGCTCACGACAGACCCTTTCGATTTGACACCATGCGGCCGGATGGAACAAGAAGTAAATGAGATGTTAATTCGAAGCGAGGCCGGAGTAGCCAAACGTGCGGCCCGGCGTCGCGATGCCGAGCTATCCGCTTGATAGAGATGACGAAGCCTATATTACCCGCTAAGCTATGCCGCCTGTGATCCCCGATTCAATCAGGAAGCCGTTTTATGTCTCAAGCTGAATACTCTCGTATCGGCGGTTGGTTGCTGGCCCCGCTGGCCTATCTGATCGTTACCCTGCTCAGCGCCAGCCTGATGCTGCTCCTGTACGCCATGGCGATCTTCATGCCCGAGTCGCGCGACTATCTGTTGACCAACGCCCAGGCGTTTACTCTGCAATGGTACTTTTCGGTGCTGACCACGCTCTTGATGTGGGGCTTTACCCTGTGGCTGGTGTTTCTGTTCTGCCAGCGGTCGCAGCGCTTCCCTAAACTGTTCCTGCTGTGGCTGCTGATCACGGTGATCCTGGCGGTGAAAGCCTTCGCCTTCGCGCCGGTGCCGGACGAAGTGGCGGTGCGCAGCCTCGGCTGGCCGCTGCTGATGGCGGCGCTGCTGGTGCCTTATATCAAGCGCTCGCAGCGGGTCAAAGGCACCTTTACCGAACGTTAAAGGCGGTTGCAGCACGTTTTATCGGGTATTTTGTGTAAATTTTCACCAAAAAAGGCAATACCCCTGCGATTCATATGTTGTCGTCCGGCCGCCGATTCCCGATAATAGGCGGCTTTTATTTTTTTAGGCATCGCAATGACCGAATACCTGCTCCTGTTTGTCGGCACCGTACTGGTGAACAACTTCGTTCTGGTGAAGTTTCTTGGCCTGTGCCCGTTCCTCGGCGTTTCCAAGAAGCTGGAAAGCGCCATCGGCATGGGAATGGCCACCACCTTCGTCATGACGCTGGCCTCCGTCAGCGCCTGGGTGATCAACACCTTTATTCTGGTTCCGCTGGATCTGGTGTACCTGCGCACGCTCTCCTTCATTCTGGTGATCGCCGTCGTCGTGCAGTTCACCGAGATGGTAGTGCGCAAAACCAGCCCGGCGCTCTACCGCCTGCTGGGCATCTTCCTGCCGCTGATCACCACCAACTGTGCGGTGCTGGGCGTGGCGCTGCTTAACGTCAACCTCGGCTACAACTTCCTGCAGTCCGCCGTTTACGGCTTTAGCGCCGCCGCCGGTTTCTCGCTGGTGATGGTGCTGTTCGCCGCCATTCGCGAACGTCTGGCGGTGGCCGACGTGCCGGCGCCGTTCCGCGGCTCCTCGATCGCGCTGATCACCGCCGGGCTGATGTCGCTGGCCTTTATGGGCTTTACCGGGCTGGTGAAATTCTAATGACTGCGTTGTGGATAGCTATCGCGGCTCTAAGCGCGCTCGGGCTGCTGTTCGGACTGGTGCTGGGCTACGCCGCGCGCCGTTTTGAGGTGGAAGAGGATCCGGTCGCCGAGCAGGTCGATGCGATCCTGCCGCAGAGCCAGTGCGGCCAGTGCGGCTACCCCGGCTGTCGCCCCTATGCCGAGGCGGTGGCCAACGGCGAGATGATCAACAAATGCGCGCCGGGCGGCGAACAGGTGATGCTGAAACTGGCGGAGCTGCTCAACGTCGAGCCGCAGCCGCTGGGCAGCGAAGCCGCCGCCGAGCCGGAGCGTAAAGTGGCCTATATCGACGAGGCCAACTGCATCGGCTGCACCAAGTGCATTCAGGCCTGCCCGGTGGACGCCATCGTCGGCGCCACCCGCGCCATGCACACCGTCATCACCGACCTCTGTACCGGCTGCGATCTGTGCGTCGCCCCTTGCCCTACCGACTGTATTGAAATGAGACCGGTCGCTACCACCACCGCCAACTGGAAGTGGGACATGAAGACGATCCCGGTGCAAGTGATCCACGTGGAGCAACATGCTTAATCTGTTCGCCGCCTTTAAAAAAGACCGGATCTGGGATTTCGACGGCGGGATCCATCCACCGGAAATGAAAACGCAGTCCAGCGGTGCGCCGCTGCGTGTCGCGCCCCTGCCCAAGACCTTTATCATTCCGCTGCAACAGCATCTGGGGCCGGAAGGCGAGCTGTGCGTCAGCGCAGGCGATCGGGTGTTGAAAGGCCAGCCGCTGACCGTCGGCCGCGGCCGCACCGTGCCGGTGCACGCCCCGACCTCGGGCACCGTCAGCGCCATTATGCCGCACATCACCGCGCACCCGTCCGGGCTGACGGAGCTGTGCGTGATTATCGAGGCAGACGGGGAAGACCGCTGGTGCGAGCGCGATCCGGTGGCAGACTATCGCCAATCGCCCGCCGCGGAACTGATTCAACGTATTCATCAGGCCGGCATCGCCGGCCTGGGCGGCGCAGGTTTCCCGACCGCCAGCAAACTGCAAGGCGGCATGAGCGGCGTGGAAACGCTGATCCTCAACGCCGCCGAGTGCGAGCCTTACATTACCGCCGACGACCGTCTGATGCAGGAACATGCCGCTCAGATCATTGAAGGCACGCAGATCCTGCAACACATTCTGCAACCCAAGCTCACGTTGATCGGCATCGAAGACAATAAACCGGAGGCAATCGCGGCGCTGAAACAGGCGTTGCGCGGCCAGCCCGGCATTGCGCTGCGCGTCATCCCGACCAAATACCCGTCCGGCGGCGCCAAGCAGCTGACCAAAATTTTGACCGGTAAGGAAGTGCCGCACGGTAAGCACTCCTCCGCTATCGGCGTATTGATGCAAAACGTCGGCACCGCCTTCGCCATCAAGCGAGCGATCGTCGACGGCGAACCGCTGATTGAGCGCGTAGTGACCCTGACCGGCGAGGCGATCGAGCGCCCTGGCAATCTGTGGGCTCGCATCGGCACGCCGGTGCAGCACCTGCTCGACTTCGTCGGTTTCCGCCCGCAGGCGCAGCAGATGGTGGTCATGGGCGGCCCGCTGATGGGCTTCACCCTGCCCGCGCTGAACGTGCCGATCGTCAAGATCAGCAACTGCATTCTGGCACCGACGGTGGATGAAATGACGCCGCAGGAACCGGAGCAGTCCTGCATCCGCTGCGGCCTGTGCGTAGACGCTTGCCCTGCCGGGCTGCTGCCGCAACAGCTGTACTGGTTCAGCCGCGGGCAGGAGCACGACAAGGCGCGCAACCATAACCTGTTCGACTGCATCGAATGCGGCGCCTGCGCGTTCGTCTGCCCCAGCAATATCCCGCTGGTACAGTACTACCGGCAGGAAAAGGCCGAAATCAAGGCTATCGATCTGGAAGCGGCGCGCACCGCCGAGGCCAAGGCGCGTTACGAGGCCAAGCTGGCGCGTCTGGAGCGTGAAAAACTGGCGCGTGAAGAGCGACATAAAAAGGCCGCCGTCAAACTGACCGACGACGATCAGGGCGCAGTGCAGGCCGCGCTGGCGCGCGTGCGCAGCAAGAATGCCGAAGCGGCGGTTACGCCGGTCAACGGCCAGCAACCGGATAACAGCGAGATGATCGCTGCCCGCGAAGCACGTAAAGCGCAGGCGCGCGAACGTCGTGCCCAGCTGGCTGCCGAGGTGGAAACGGAAGCGCCACCGGCGACCGCTGGCGACGACGCGCGTAAAGCCGCCGTGGCCGCGGCGCTGGCCCGCGTGAAAGCGCGCAAAGAGGCGCCGGCAGCAGACAGCTCCGCCCCGGCGGCAACAGAGAACGATCCGCGTAAAGCGGCCGTTGCGGCCGCCCTGGCGCGCGTGAAGGCCAAAAAGGCAGAGCAGCAGGCGGATGCCCCTGCGCCGGCGGAACCGGCGCCGGCTGCCGCCGAAGAAGATCCGCGCAAGGCGGCGGTCGCGGCTGCTATCGCCCGCGCCAAAGCCAAGAAAGCGGCGCCACAGGCGGATGCCCCTGCACCGACGGAACCGGCGCCGGCTGCCGCCGAAGAAGATCCGCGCAAGGCGGCGGTCGCGGCGGCACTGGCGCGCGTAAAAGCCAAGAAAGCGGCGCAGCAGGCGGATGCCCCTGCATCGGCGGAACCGGCGCCGGCTGCCGCCGAAGAAGATCCGCGCAAGGCGGCAGTCGCGGCGGCACTGGCGCGCGTAAAAGCCAAGAAAGCGGCGCAGCAGGCGGATGCCCCTGCACCGACGGAACCGGCGCCGGCTGCCGCCGAAGAAGATCCGCGCAAGGCGGCGGTTGCGGCGGCTATCGCCCGCGCCAAAGCCAAAAAAGCCGCCAGAGAATCGCTGGCGGCGGAAACGGAAGACAAATAATGATAGCGGCGCCTGGCTGACGCCAGGCGCCATTTAATCGATAGAAATCAGGTAGGTGTAATCCACTTCAATCTGACGCAGTTTGGATTCAGGATTCCACTCTTTGGTTTGAATGATCTCCATTTCCATACTGCCGCGCACTTTATCCTTCAACCCCGGCATCACATGCGACATCAGGTAGCCGAAAAACTGCAAACACTCTTTCGCCGACCCCTTATGGTTGATAGAGATAAACTCGCGGCTCGGCAAATGGAAGGTGTCTATCTGATGGTTGGAAAGAATATCCTTTCTGTGTTCAGGATCAACCGCCATCACCAGCGTGGATGAGAGCTCGTCGCCCTCCCCGGCATGAGGGGAGTAGATGCTGTAAATCCGCCGACAGTCGACGTGCAGCCCCTTGAAGAAGTCGTTGAAAATCTCGTCCTTCATCGCCATGCAGGAAGCGTACTCCAGCTCCTGTTCGGAGGCGAAATCCAGCCGGCGCGTGAAGCCGACCAGCTGCATGTCGGGCAGCGTCAGCCGCTTCACTTCCGGGTAATAACCGGCGCCGTAGCTGGCTTCGAAGTTAAAGCGCGGCATCAGGTTTTTCACGTCCCAGTGCTCCATCGAGCGGTAGCGATTGGGGGTGGTGCCGAAGCGCTGCTTGAACATGCGGGTAAAGGTCTGCTGAGAGTCGAAGCCCAGCTCATCGGAGATGTCGATGATAGAGCGACGAGTAATGCGCAACGCCACCGCGGCGCGCGTCAGGATGCGCGAACGGATATAGGTGGCGAGTTGAATGCCGGTAATACGCTTGAATTTACGCTGCAGATGCCACTTGGAATAGCCCGAAATACGCGCGACTTCATCCAGGTTTGGCCGTTTCTCCAGATGTATCTCCACCCACTCAATTAGCTCTTCAATAA
Source organism: Serratia sp. CY76391 (assembly GCF_052166695.1). Taxonomy (NCBI): domain Bacteria; kingdom Pseudomonadati; phylum Pseudomonadota; class Gammaproteobacteria; order Enterobacterales; family Yersiniaceae; genus Serratia; species Serratia sp. CY76391. Next base: position 1,398,741 of record NZ_JBJNOJ010000001.1, on the reverse strand, counting down.
AAAAAATGTCTTCATTTGTCATTATTATGGATTCACTGACTCAATAATGTTCGCGATAGTAACCTACACGGATTATGTGAAAGTTGTTATTTTGTGCGGAAATCTGGAGGAAAATGATATCTCATTCAGACATTTACCCCATTTTCCGCGGTCGATGACGGCACAAGTTCCACTGACAATTCCTCACGTTAGCCCATTTCCCGGCCCAAAAAAAATCAAATCGCGCCACCCCGATCGCCAGATGTGCGGAAAGCCGAATACCCCTATCATTAAGGCGTATTACCCTCGCATCGAATCAGGTAGAATGCTCGGCTATCATTTTTGCCGCGCCCGCAGTATGGCGCATCGAAACTGCCGCAGGCGCGGCGCAGAAGGTATCGTTACTCTATGAAGTTCAGGCCGGTATCACCCAGAGCCGCCAAAGGCTTACACATCGCCAGCTCGCCTTTCACCCACAACCAGCAAAGCACCAGCCGCATTATGCTATGGGTCATGTTGGCGTGCATTCCCGGCATTGCGGCGCAGATTTGGTTTTTCGGCTACGGCGTGCTGATTCAGGTGGCGCTGGCGGCGATCGTCGCGCTGGCTGCAGAAGGCGCGATCCTCAGGCTGCGCAAGCTGCCGGTGCGCAGCCGGCTGGCGGATAACTCCGCCCTGCTGACCGCGCTGCTGCTCGGCATCAGCCTGCCGCCGCTGGCGCCGTGGTGGATGATCGTCATCGGCACCTTCTTCGCCATCGTTATCGCCAAACAGCTGTATGGCGGCCTCGGGCAGAACCCGTTCAACCCGGCGATGGTCGGTTACGTAGTGCTGCTCATCTCCTTCCCGGTGCAGATGACCAGCTGGCTGCCGCCGGATGAACTGCGCGCCACCGCGCTGTCGCTCCACGACACGCTGCTGGCGATTTTCAGCGGCCATACCGCACAGGGCGCGACACTGCACGAACTGCAGATGGGCGTGGACGGCATCAGCCAGGCCACGCCGCTCGACGGCTTCAAAACCGGCCTGCGCAGCGGCCACAGCGTGGAACAGGTGTTGCAGCAGCCGCTGTTCGGCGGCGCGCTGGCCGGTATCGGCTGGCAGTGGGTCAACCTCGGTTTCCTGGCCGGCGGCCTGTTTATGCTGGCGCGCCGCCTGATCCATTGGCAAATTCCTTTCAGCATGTTGGCTGCCATCGCCTTCTGTTCCGGTCTGGCCTGGTGGATCGATCCGGCGCATCAGGCTTCGCCGCTGATCCACCTGTTCTCCGGCGCCAGCATGCTGGGTGCGTTCTTTATCGCCACCGATCCGGTCAGTGCCTCCACCACGCCGAAGGGCCGCTTAATCTACGGCGCGCTGATCGGCGTGCTGGTCTGGCTGATCCGCGTCTATGGCGGCTACCCTGATGGTGTGGCCTTCGCCGTGCTGCTCGCCAACATCACCGTCCCGTTAATCGACCACTACACGCAGCCGCGCGTGTACGGCCATCGCTAAGGAGCCGCCATGCTGAATTCCATGAGAAAGCACGGTACCACGCTGGCGGTGTTTGCGGCGGTCACCACCGGCCTGACCGCCGTGGTTTACGCCCTGACGAAAACCACCATCGCCCATCAGGCGGCGCTGCAGCAAAAAGCGCTGCTCGATCAGGTGGTGCCGCCGGAAAACTACGACAACATCATGCAGAACGAATGCTTCCTGGTCAGCGATCCGGCGCTGGGCGACGGCGCGCCGCATCGCTTGTACCTGGCGCGCAAAAACGGGCAGCCTACGGCTGCCGCGCTGGAAACCACCGCGCCGGACGGCTACTCCGGCGCCATCAAGCTGCTGGTCGGCGCCGATTTCGACGGCACGGTGCTCGGCACCCGGGTGATTGAACACCACGAAACGCCTGGGCTGGGTGACAAAATTGAACTGCGCATTTCCGACTGGATTTCCTTCTTCAGCGGCAAGAAAATCGAAGGCCCGGACGATAAGCGCTGGGCGGTGAAGAAAGACGGCGGCATGTTCGACCAGTTCACCGGCGCCACCATCACCCCGCGGGCGGTGGTCAATGCGGTGCGCCGCACGGCGTTGTATATGGAAACGCTGCCGCCTAAACTTGAAAGCTTACCTGCGTGTGGAGCCGCCGAATGAGTGAAGCCAAAGAATTGATCGTTCAGGGGTTGTGGAAAAACAACTCCGCCCTGGTGCAGTTGCTGGGCATGTGTCCGTTGCTGGCGGTGACCTCCACCGTCACCAACGCGCTGGGCTTGGGGCTGGCCACCACGCTGGTGCTGACGCTGACCAACGCCTCCATCTCCGCGGTGCGCCGCTGGGTGCCGAGCGAAGTGCGTATTCCGATCTACGTGATGATCATCGCCGCGGTGGTGAGCATCGTGCAGATGCTGATCAACGCCTATGCCTTCGGCCTGTATCAGTCGCTCGGCATCTTTATTCCATTGATCGTGACCAACTGCATCGTGGTCGGCCGCGCCGAAGCGGTGGCCGCCAAGAAGCCGGTCGGCCTCTCGGCGCTGGACGGCATGGCCATCGGCCTTGGCGCCACCGGCGTGATGGTGACGCTGGGCTCGATGCGCGAACTGTTGGGTAACGGTACGCTGTTCGACGGCGCCGACCAACTGCTGGGCGGCTGGGCCAAGTCGCTGCGCATCGAAGTGGTGCATTTCGACAGCCCATTCCTGCTGGCGATGCTGCCGCCGGGCGCCTTTATCGGCCTGGGGCTGCTGCTGGCGGTCAAATATCTGATCGACGAAAAAATGAAGGCGCGCAAAGCCCGCGCCGTGGCGGCGGAACCGCTGCTGGAACAAGGACGTGCTGAGAAGGCCTGATGAACAAGCAGAAGCGACTGGAAATTCTGACCCGGCTGCGCGACAACAATCCGCACCCGACCACCGAGCTGGTGTACTCCACCCCGTTTGAACTGCTGATTGCCGTGCTGCTGTCTGCGCAGGCCACCGACGTGAGCGTCAACAAGGCGACCGCCAGGCTTTACCCGGTCGCCAACACCCCCGCCGCCATGCTGGCGCTGGGGGTTGATGGCGTCAAGGAGTACATCAAGACCATCGGCCTGTTCAACAGCAAGGCCGAAAACGTGATCAAAACCTGCCGTATGCTGCTGGAGCTGCACGGCGGCGAAGTGCCGGAAGATCGCGCCGCGCTGGAAGCGCTGCCGGGCGTCGGCCGCAAGACCGCCAACGTGGTGCTCAATACCGCCTTCGGCTGGGCGACCATCGCCGTGGACACCCACATCTTCCGGGTGTGCAACCGCACCCACTTCGCGCCGGGCAAGAACGTCGATCAGGTGGAAGAGAAGCTGTTGAAGGTGGTGCCCGCCGAATTCAAGGTCGATTGCCACCACTGGCTGATCCTGCACGGGCGCTACACCTGCATCGCGCGCAAACCACGCTGCGGCTCCTGCATCATCGAAGATCTGTGCGAGTATAAAGAGAAGGTTTATCCAGAATCCTGAGTCTGACGGGTGCGGCAAACCGCACCCGTCGCCGCCACTCTCCCCGCCAGCGCCTCTTTTTTATCGGAAATGTGATATCGCGCAGCAGTAACCCCGGCGTTATCGCGGTTTTCAGTGAAAAACTCAGTGCCGCGTTATTTTCAAGCGAAAAATTAGTCAAAAATTGCGGTGAACGTCACGCTTTCAGGTTCACAAGGTGTTCACAAATGCCAGCCCCGTTTTCCTAAATTTCTATAATTTTACAAAACGCTGCATATGCACAACATTCCAATGGATTAACAACCACGCATACACTGATGCGCTAATAAATAGCAATTCAGCAGAATATATCCCTGTTTAAAATACGTATAGCTTTTAATCAAAACAAAAAATCGGCAAACCATTAAAACCCGAAAGTTAATACTGCATAACATTTGCAACATCGCAGCATAATCCTGCGAGCGTTAAATGTAACCGAGTATGACAAACTGCTTGCCACGTTGACAAAGATAGTGAACATTAACCGCCGTCCCCATCCTATAACAACGCAAAAGGATGCCGTTCCGCATCAACTTTTGTACTTTCCCGTCCTCCAAAGACGGGCTGCGAAAAAACAGAGGTACCAGTGTCAACAGCAAACAACCAACACCCGGAGAGCGTTAGCCTTAACGCGTTCAAACAACCGAAAGCGTTCTACCTGATCTTCTCGATCGAACTGTGGGAGCGTTTCGGCTATTACGGCCTGCAGGGCATCATGGCGGTTTATCTGGTCAAGATGCTCGGCATGAGCGAAGCCGATTCCATCACCCTGTTCTCTTCTTTCAGCGCCCTGGTATACGGCTTCGTTGCCATCGGCGGCTGGCTGGGCGACAAGGTGCTGGGCGCCAAACGCGTGATCGTGCTCGGCGCACTGGTGCTGGCCGCCGGTTACGCCATGGTGGCCTACTCCGGCCACGACATCTTCTGGGTTTACATGGGCATGGCGACCATCGCCGTGGGCAGCGGCCTGTTCAAGGCTAACCCGTCCTCCCTGCTGTCCACCTGCTATGAGAAAGATGACCCGCGCATCGACGGCGCTTTCACCATGTACTACATGTCGGTGAACATCGGTTCCTTCTTCTCCATGCTGGCCACCCCGTGGCTGGCGGCGAAATACGGCTGGAGCGTGGCGTTCTCCCTGAGCGTGGTCGGCATGCTGATCACCCTGGTCAACTTTATGATGTGCCACAAGTGGGTGAAGGAAAACGGCTCCAGACCTGACTTCAAGCCGCTGCATCTGCCGAAGCTGCTGATGGTGCTGGTCGGCATCGTGGCGTTGATCGCCGTGTCCAGCTGGCTGCTGCACAACCAAGTGATCGCGCGCTGGGCGTTGGCCCTCGTTTCCGCCGGTATCGTTCTGGTGTTCGCCAAGGAAACCTTCGCCCTGCACGGCGCCGCACGCCGCAAGATGATCGTCGCCTTCCTGCTGATGCTGGAAGCGGTGGTGTTCTTCGTGCTGTACAGCCAGATGCCAACCTCGCTGAACTTCTTCGCCATCCATAACGTGGAACACAGCATCTTCGGCGTCGCCTTCGAGCCGGAGCAGTATCAGGCACTGAACCCGTTCTGGATCATGCTCGCCAGCCCGATTCTGGCCGCGCTGTATAACAAAATGGGCGATCGCCTGCCGATGCCGCACAAATTCGCTTTCGGCATGATCCTCTGCTCCTGCGCCTTCCTGGTGCTGCCATGGGGCGCCAGCTTCGCCAACGAACAGGGCATCGTGTCGGTCAACTGGCTGATCCTGAGCTACGCGCTGCAGAGTATCGGCGAGCTGATGATTTCCGGCCTGGGTCTGGCGATGGTGGCACAGCTGGTGCCACAGCGTCTGATGGGCTTCATCATGGGCTCCTGGTTCCTGACTACCGCCGCCGCCGCGCTGATCGCCGGTAAGGTTGCCGGTCTGACCGCCGTGCCAAGCGACATCAACGACGCGCACGCTTCGCTGGCCATCTACAGCCATGTGTTTATGCAGATCGGCATCGTCACCGCCGTCATCGCTATCCTGATGATGCTGACCGCGCCGAAGCTGTACCGCATGACGCTGGACACCACCGAAGACGCCAATCAGCAAGCGCAGGAAGCCACTGCGGCTCGCTGACCGCCGCCGGATTGAGCGTAAATAAAAACACCGGGGTTAACGCCCCGGTGTTTTTTTATGCCGCAAGAAAAAGGCTTACGCTGACTTGGGTTTGCCGCTCAGGTTGGCCCACATGAATTCGCTTACCAGTGCGCTGTGGAACGCCGCCTGCTGCTTGTCGGCGGCGGCGCTGTGCCCGCCTTCGGTATTTTCATAGAAATAGGCCTGCTGATACCCCATCGCCTGCATGCGCGCCGCCATTTTGCGGGCGTGGGCCGGATTGACCCGATCGTCGCTGGTCGCGGTATAGAACAGCACCGGCGGGTAGGCCGTCTGCGCCTGAATGTTGTGGTATGGCGAGAAGGTCTTGATGTAGGCCCACTCCTCCTGCTTGCTCGGATCGCCGTATTCGGCGATCCACGACGCGCCGGCGGAAAGCTGGGTATAGCGCTGCATGTCCAGCAGCGGCACTTCGCAGACGATGCAGCCGAACAGCTGCGGATACAGCGTCAGCATATTGCCTACCAGCAGACCGCCGTTGCTGCCGCCGCGTGCGCCGAGATGCGGCGCCGAGGTCACCTTGCGGGCGATGAGATCTTCGGCCACGGCGGCGAAATCCTCATAGGCGCGATGGCGGTTCTGCTTGAGCGCCGCCTGATGCCAGGCCGGGCCGTATTCGCCGCCGCCGCGGATGTTGGCCACCACGTACACCCCGCCGCGCTCCAGCCAGGCCGGCGCCTTGCCGCCGAGATAGCCCGGCAACAGCGGCACTTCAAACCCGCCGTAGCCATACAGCAGCGTCGGCGTGCTGCCGTCCGGCTTGAGATCTTTGGCGGCGATCTGGAAATACGGCACGCGGGTGCCGTCCTTGGAGCGCGCGAAATGCTGGCTGACCTGATAGCCGGCGGCGTCAAAGTCCTGCGGCGCCTGTTTCAACAACGTCGCCTCACCGCCGTCGAGATTGCCCATATACAGCGAGGTCGGCTGCAGGAACCCGCTGACGGTCAGGAAATAGGCGTTGCTCTCTTCGTCGATGCCGCCGGCGGAAAGGGTGCTGATGCCGCCGGGGTTGCCCAGCGGACGACGCTGCCAGCTGCCGCCCTGCGGCGTCAGCACCTCCAGCCGGTTGACCACGTTATCCATGATGCTGAGGATCAGGTGATCGCGGGTGCCGCTGTAGCCGCTCAGCGCCTGCTCCGCCGTCGGGGTAAACAGCAGCTGCAGCTCGCGCTTGCCCGCCAGATAGTCATCGAAGTTGGCCGCCAGCAGCGCGCCGGACGGATAACGCTTGCCGCCCACTTCCCAGTCGCTGCTCGGTTTGATCAGCAGCCATTCCCGATGCGTGTCCAGCTCGGCGTCGGCCGGGATGTCGATTTTTTTCTGCCGACCATCCTGAGCCAGCAAGAAATAGTCACGGCGATAGAAGTCCAGGCTGCGGCCGACGAAATCGCGCTCAAAGCCCGGCGTGCGATCGTGATAGGCGAAGACCGCCATGTCCTCGGGCTGCGCTTCGTACAGCGTTTCGGCGGCGCTCAGCGGCGTGCCGCGCCGCCAGCGTTTGGCGATGCGCGCGTAGCCGGACTGGGTCATCGAGCCGGGGCCGAAATCGGTGGCGATGAACAGCGTGTCCCGATCGACCCAGGAAACCCGGCTTTTCGCCACCGGCACGTTGAAACCGTCTTTGACGAAACGTTTGGCAACCAGATCGAATTCGCGGATTTCGGTGGCGTCACCGCCGTCCGGCGACAGCTGCATCAGGCAATAACGGTATTCCGGCGCCAGCGGCTGCGAACCCTGATAAACCCAATCCTTGCCCTCCGCTTTGCCCAACGCATCGATATCCAGCACCGTCTCCCAGGCCGGTTTGGCCTTGCGGTACTCGTCCAGCGTGGTGCGCCGCAGCAGGCCACGCGGGTTGGCCTGATCCTGCCAGAAGTTGTAATAGTACTCGCCGCGTTTGCTCACCCACGGGATCTGGGTGTCTTTATTGAGGATATCCAGGACTTCGCGCTCAATGCGCTGAAAGTCTTCGCCCTGACCGAAACGTGCCACGGTGCGCTGATTTTCCTGCTGCACCCATTGCAGCGCTTTTTTACCCTGCAGCTCTTCCAGCCACAGGAATTCATCGCCGGCGGCCGCGCCGCCCTCCGCCGCCATCGCCAGGCGGATACTGTTGGGTAATGAAGTCATCGCGAATACGGCTCCTGCGGTTTGCGCACTGAGTTTAATGAACTGACGTCGATTGGTGACCGGCAAAATCAAGCTCCTTTTGAGTCGGCTGCAACGCCGCCCCGTCATGGGCGACAGCCTGTGAAATAAGAGTCATTTTCAACAAGGTAGGCGTTTGGCGGCGCGGAGTCAAAGCCCACGGCCGCCGCGTTGAGTCAGGATTGAGGATAGTGGATCAGATCGTGGATACGCACCGTTTGTGAACCGGCGTTGCGGTAGGCATGCGGCCGATCGGCCTGAAAGCGCATCGCCTCGCCGGCCGCCAGGCTGTGCCACGCACCGTCTATCGCCAATTCCAACCGGCCGCTGATCACGATCACATGCTCGATCACGCCCGGCTCATGCGGCGACGATTCGCTGAGCGCACCCGGCGCGAGATCGATGACGAACATATCGAAACCCAGCTGGCGATCATAGGGAAACAGCGGCACCACGCGCATGTCGGCGTTGTCCTGATCGTATACCGGCAGATCGCCATAGCGGTGCAACGTCGCCTGCTGCTGCGCGGGTGAGGCTTCAAGAAAGGCGGAAAACGCCACGTTGAAACCGGTGGCGATCTTCCACAGCGTCGCCACCGTCGGGCTGGACTCACCGCGTTCAATCTGCCCGAGCATCGCCTTGCTGACGCCGGTGTATTCCGCCGCCTGCGTCAGGCTCCAGCCGCGCTGTGCGCGCAGCGTGCGAAGGGTGTGCGCCAAATGGCCGGCAAGTTCCTGCATCCAGTTCTCCTCTGCGTGTCGAGCCTGATTATACCCGCTTGTGCGCTATAGCGCACGATGCTATGCTGATTTCTTGCCGTGCGTTATAACGCACAACCACCGATTGGAGCTGCTCATGCGCCCTGCCGTCACCCTGCGTCATCTGACCCTGCCCGCCGTCATGGCCGGCTTTGTCGCCGTTCTGGTCGGTTACACCAGCTCTGCCGCCATCATTTTCCAGGCCGCCGCCGCCGCAGGCGCTACGCCGGCGCAGATCGGCGGCTGGCTGAGCACACTTGGGATCGCAATGGGCGTCACTTCCCTCGGGCTGTCGCTTTACTATCGCACCCCGATCCTCACCGCCTGGTCGACACCCGGCGCGGCGCTGCTGGTCACCAGCCTGCCCGGCACGCCGATCAACGAGGCGATCGGGGTGTTTATCTTCGCTTCCGGTCTGATCCTGCTGTGCGGCGTCACCGGGCTGTTCGCTCGCCTGATGGATTATATTCCGCAGGCGATTTCCGCCGCGATGCTGGCGGGGATCCTGCTGCGTTTCGGGCTGGACGCCTTCGCTTCGCTGCAGCTCAATTTTCCCCTCAGCGCCGGCATGGGGCTGGCCTATCTGCTCAGCCGCCGTTATCAACCGCGCTACGCCATCGTATTGACGCTGGCGATTGGGCTGGCGATCGCCGCGCTGCAGGGCGATATCCAGCTGACGCAACAGACGCCGGCGTTCGCCGTGCCGGAATTTATCGCGCCGCATTTCAGCTGGCCGACGCTGCTCGGCATCGGCGTGCCTTTCTTCGTGGTGACCATGGCTTCACAGAACGCTCCCGGGATCGCTACGCTGCAGGCGGCGGGTTACCGTGTCCCCACCTCACCGCTGATCGCCTGGACGGCGCTGACCGCGCTGCTGCTGGCGCCATTCGGCGGTTTCTCGGTGTGCATCGCCGCCATTACCGCCGCCATTTGCATGGGGCCGGACGTGCATCCCGATCCGCAGCGGCGCTATATGGGCGCGGTGGCCGCCGGCGGCTTTTACCTGCTGGCCGGGTTGTTCGGCGGCGCCATCGGCCTGCTGTTCAGCGCGTTGCCGGTCGCCTTGATCCACACCATCGCCGGGCTGGCGTTGCTCGGCACCATCGGCGGCAGCCTGCAACGCGCGCTGCATGATGAAAAACAGCGCGACGCGGCGCTGATCGCCTTCCTCATCACCGCCTCCGGCGTCACGCTGCTCGGCATCGGTTCTGCATTCTGGGGCATTGTCGGCGGCGCCATCGCTCATCTGCTGCTGTCGCTGCCGCGGCGAACCTCCGAGGCGTAACGGGCGGTCTACATTGACAAGCGACGCCGTGGCGCCTTCACTTTCTCTGTCGTCTGACTGTCAATTCACCTAATAAGTGACGCCGTCACCAAGGAAGCTTATGACTGAGAAAGCCGCGCTGTTGGCTCAGCGCCTGATACGCAATGTCGAACAGGTAGAGATGAAACATGACCGGCGGCCGCCGTTGTATGACAGCGTCGGCGCCCGTCTCGGCACCGGCACCGCCGCCGACAAGCTGGGCGCCTCTTTCGATTGTGTGGCGCCGGGCATGCGTTCCTGCCCCTACCATTTTCACTACGCTCAGGAGGAAATGTTCATCATTCTGGAAGGCAGCGGTACGCTGCGGGTGGCAGGAGAAATGCTGCCGATCGTCAGCGGGGATGTCATTTTCATTCCGCCGGGCCCGGAATACCCGCACCAGATCATCAACACTTCCGATGCGCCGCTGAAGTACCTGTCCGTCAGCACGCGCGAACAGCCGGAGCTGGTGATGTACCCGGACTCCGGCAAATACCAGGCGATGGCGCGCAGCGCAGACGGCGAGCAGGTGCGCTACCTGCAGCGCCCTTCAACCTCGCTCGATTACTGGCAGGATGAACCCTGAATCGCCGTCCGGCAACGGGATATCCAACGCGCGCGCCGCCAGTTCGGCCACGCGAAAGTCAATGTCAGCCGCCTGCCCGTCTTCCATGAACCAGGCGGCGGAGAGCCCCGACCAGGCCAGGATCCATTGCAGCAAGCGCCGGCGCTCCAACCCGGCCAACCGGCACACCTGTTCCACGCGGCGCTGGAAAATGGCCGGATCGGTGGCGATACCGTAGTTAGGATTGCAGAAGATATTGGCGTAATCGAAACCCCGTTCACCGTACAAACGCTTGGGGTCGATCGCCAGCCAGCCGCGTTCGCCGAAGTCGAGCACATTGTCATGGTGGATATCGCCGTGCAGCACGCTTTCTTCTCGCGGGCTGCTCAGCAATTCCGCCGCCGTTGTGGCGCTGAGGCGCAGCATGCCGCCGTGCGCCTGCGCCGCCGGCCACAGCGAGCTGAACCACTCCTGCAGCGGGATCAATTCGGGCAGCGGTGCCTCTCGCGGCGCATGCAAGGCGGCGATCGCCCGGCACAGGATCTGCGTGGCCTGCTCATCGTCGCCATCACGCACCAGCTGCGCCAACGAACCTTCGCCCTGCGCGCGCTCCAGCAGAATGCCGTCGTCGTGCCACGCCAGCACCAGCGCGGCGCCTTCCCCGCGCCACCAGCACATGAGCCGGCCACCGAAGCGCTCCTCCTGCTCGCGGGCGATCTTCAGCATGGCGGCCTCGCCCCGGTAACGCACCGGCATCAGCAGACTGCTGTGGGTTTCGAAGGCTTTGCCATCCTGTTCCAGTTGCCAGCGTTGCAGGTAGGGAGTAAAAATCGGGTTCATCGTCTCATGCGTCCTTGTGGCCGAGCTGCGCCGCACTGTCACATTCGGGTGAAGACGACGTATAAAATTAAAGAGGGATGATACTCTCAAATATCATCGGTGCGCGGCGCCTGGCCGCTGTTTCTTCAGTATCCTAACCAAGTTTGTCGATTTTATTAACCGGTCTTGCGCGGGGTTTGACCATGACATCATTAAAACGCACGAATTATCCGCAGTTGCCGACGCCGGGCGGCCCCTATGTGCATGCGGTGCGCCACGGCGATCGCTTATACGTTTCCGGATTGACGGCCTTCGCCACCGACGCTCAGGGGTTGAGCGCGCCGGAGCAAACGCAGGAGATCCTCGAACAGCTGGCCACCATTGCCGCCAGCGAAGGCGTCAACCTCAAGGCATTGATTAAAATCAGCGTGTTCCTGACCGACATCGCCGATCTGGCGGGCGTGCGCCCGGTGCTGTTTGACTATTTCGATGGCGCGCTGCCGGCCTGTTCACTGATGGCGGTCAGCGCGTTGTTCTCACCCGCGGTGTGTGTGGAAATAGAGGCGGTGATGGCGTTGCAGTAATGCGCGGCTAGAGCACGCCTTCGTCCGGCACGCAGGGGCCGATCTTGAACCAGGCTTTGGCGATCCGCCCCTGTTCCACTTCATAGATGGCGATGACATCCATTTTGCCGCGCCCCTGCGGGAAATTGCGCGTCACCACTTCCTGATCGACCACCATATTGCCTACCGCCATGCGTTTTATCCGTTCGCCATACAGACTCGGCTCCTGGAAACGCACCAGATGCCGTTCACGGATCGCCGCCTTGCCGCTGGCCAGCAGCGTGTCTGGATGCTCGTAATACTGGGCGTCGTCCGCCCAGCAGGCCATAAAGGCCTCGATGTCGCGGGCGTTATAGGCGTCAAGCTGTTGTTGAACCACATCCTGCGGGCGTGCCGTTTTATCGTTCATCACATCCTCCTGCCGAAGTTAACCGCCGCATGCGTCGAACCCATCACGTTAACCACCCAGTGCTGCAGCTTGATGACACGGCGAATTGTGAATAAAAACCCAAAAATAACGAATAAATAACCTATCACGCCCAATGAACAATTCAAGCGCCCGCGCATAAATTTTCTGCGCCGCGCCAGGGGCGGTGAAAACCGCATGACGCCGCGCGTTAATCTTTGCGACGGTGAGGGAAATTCTGCTAATTTAGCGTGAACAGCCTGACGATAACGAAACGCTATGCAGCAAAAACCGGTGTTGGACGAAGCCAGACAGTTAAAACGACTCAACGCCGCCACGCGGCGCCAATCCCATATGTACAAATGGATCGCGCTGATTGCGGCGCTGGATGCGCTGTTGGTGTTTTGGTATGACCGGGATATGCGCAACGTCACCTTCTCGGGAGCGGTTGCGCTGGTATGCGGCTATTTGTGGATCCGCGATCGCAACAAGGCCCGGGGTTACCGGCGCGAGTTTGACCGCAAATTCGGCAAGCGCAGCGGCGATTAAGGCTGCATCGCCTCCAGCACTTTAGCACTGTCGACGATCTGCACAAACTTCACGATTTTGCCGGCGCGTAGCGTATAAATATGCGCAAAAGAGGCGCTGAAGGATTTGCCGGTGGCCCGGTAGGTGCCGTGATAAAAACCCTGAGCGATCACGTTGTCGCCGGCGTCGTAAAAGTGATCGACGTCGGCGCGGTAACCTTGCCATTCGCTGCCCAGGCGCTGATGCACGTTCTTGATGATGTTCTCCGGGCCGATATAGGTACCGGCGTAAGGGAAACCGGCGGCTTCGGTCCACTCGGCATCGGGGGCCAGCGCCGCCAGCAGATTACGGCCGTTTTCTTCGGAGCTGCCTTCATAGGTTGCGCGCACTATTTCAAGAGGGGTTGGCATGTCTCTTCTCCCATAGCTGATGAGGATATTCCGGCCATCCCCGCGGACACAGGCTCTCACCAGGCGGAGACGGCGGAATTCGGCTATTCTAGGTTGCTTGTTTCGCTGCAGAAACCGCAGTTATGACAATAGTGGGTTGCACTTTAGTAAACAATAGCCGTTTTACTGTCATCCTCCCGGCATCCGGCACGGCTATGCTGACTGACCGATTTCCCCCAACAGGAGCTGAACGTGTCTTTACCCTCGCTGACGCAAGAGCTGTTACAACCGTTTTCCCCCTACCAGGCGCTGGCACAAACGTTGCTGCCGCTCACCCTCGAGTCGGACGACGGTTCGCATGACGTCGCGCACCTGCACCGGGTCTGGAAGAACTGCCGTCGGATCAGCAAGCTGGAAGGCGGCGACCGGCGCATTCTCTGCGCGGCGGTGCTGCTGCACGACGCCGTCGCGGTGGAAAAGAATTCGCCGCAGCGCCATCTGGCCTCGCGCATGGCGGCAGAGCAAGCCACGTTGACGCTGGCCCGGCTGGAATGGGCGCCGGCGGACATCGCGGCGGTGGCTCACGCCATTGAAGCGCACAGTTTTTCCGCCGGCATCCCGCCGCAAACGCTGGAGGCGAAGATCCTGCAGGATGCCGATCGCCTCGACGCTATCGGCCTTATCGGCGTGGCGCGCTGCTTCTATATCGGCGGCCGCATGCGCAGTGCGCTGTATGACGCCGCCGACCCGCGGGCTGAACATCGCCAATACGACGACAAACGTTTCAGCCTGGATCACTTCGAAACCAAGCTGTTCAAACTGCAAGACGGCTTCCAGACCGCCGCCGGGCGGCAGATGGCCGAACAGCGCACCGAACGCATGCGGCGCTTTGTCGACGATCTGCTGGAAGAGGTGTAATGCCGGCCTACGGGCATTTTCGTTATGCCCATAACATTTTCGGTCATATAACGCCGCTAAACTGTAAGTCAACTTCACCGAACGGGCGGCACAGATGAAAAAGTTGACGTTGAAAGAGATGACGGAAAGCGAACAGCGGGAAGTGAAAACCGAATTGGACAAGGCGCGTAAAAGCCATGGCAGGCCGCTGACCAACGCCGAACAGCACAAGGTCAAGGATGAAGCGGTGGCGCGTATCATGGCCGCCAGAGCGAAGCTCGCCAAGGCGGAGCGTGCAGAACGCAAAGCCAACCGCTACCGGCCAAGCGGCGACACTTTCAGTTGGTCTGCCACCATCGGCTCCCGCCCGCCGCGCTGAGCCAACCCCCCCGCCGCGGCGGGGATTTTTATTTATTAGCCAAACTCATCCTCACCGGCGAATCATGAATAACAATGTTATCAATCTGTTGTAAATTGACAGCCTGATGAAGAATATTCATTATCACCCCACTTCCCCTTTTCGCGAGACTGCCATGGCCTACCCACGCAACGCTGATATTCTGATGACGCCTGCGTTGCCCCTTGGCGGTTTGGCGGCGGTTACATCGAAGAAACAGACGCTCATTTGACCGGGGCGCGCTGTCCCGTCAGATGAGCTGACTGGATGGCACACAACGCCCCGCCTTCAATTTTCTCATCTGGCTTCTCTGTCGGTCACACAGAAGGAATATTTTATGGCCTCATTTTCGGGTATTTGGGTGGCGATGGTTACCCCTTTCAATCACGACGCCGTCGACCTGCCGGCGGTGCAACGCCTGGCGCGGCACCTGCTCGACGCCGGCATCGATGGTCTGGTGGTCTGCGGCTCCACCGGTGAAGCCGCCGCGCTGAGCAAAGAAGAACAGCTGGCGGTGCTCGACGCCGTATTGGAAGTGGCGCCTGCACGCCAGGTGGTGATGGGCCTTTCCGGCAATAACATGGCCGCCACGCTGCAGATGCAGCAGGCCATTCAGCTGCGCGACATCGCCGGCGTGCTGATCCCGGCGCCTTACTACATCCGCCCTTCGCAATGCGGCCTGATCGACTATTTTACCCAGTTGGCCGACGCCTCCACCGTGCCGGTGATCCTGTACAACATTCCGCAGCGCACCGGCATCGCCATGGAGCTGGCCACGCTGCGCCGGCTCGCACGCCATCCGCGCATCACCGCCATCAAGGACTGCGGCGGCAACCCTGACACCACCATGGCGCTGATCGCCGATGGTGAAATCGATGTGATGACCGGGGAAGACAATCTGATCCTCACCACGCTGTGCCTCGGCGGCACCGGCGCCATCTCCGCCGCCGCGCATGTTCACCCGGAACGTTTCGTCCAGCTGGTGCAGCAGGTCGCCGCCGGCGATCTGGCTGCGGCGCGCAGCAACTTCTACGAGCTGCTGCCGATGATCCACCAGATGTTCAGCTTCCCGAATCCGGCGCCGGTCAAGACGGTGCTGGCCCAGCAGGGGCTGATCGCCAACGAGTTGCGTTCGCCGATGCAGGTGGCGCCGCCGGCGCTGCAGCAGCAGATCGCCGCGACGCTGGCGCAGCTGCAGCCCGCCGAGGCGATCGTCGGTTAAATTTGTTAGCTAAGCCGCTGTAATTTTGGTGCTATGGGACTACGATGAGAGGTTAAGCATGCCCGTCATTCGTCATCAACAAGGAGCTTCCGATGAAACTGTTCTATAAAGCCGGCGCCTGTTCGCTGTCCCCGCATATCGTGTTGCGTGAGGCAGGGCTGGATTTTACGGCGGAGAAGGTCGATCTGGCGCAGAAGAAAACCGAGAGCGGCGCCGATTACCTCGCCATCAACCCCAAGGGACAGGTCCCGGCGCTGCTGCTTGATGACGGCAGCCTGCTGACCGAAGGCGTGGCGATCGTGCAATATCTGGCGGACCGTGTGCCGGATCGCAACCTAATCCCGGCGGCGGGCACCCTGTCGCGCTACCACGCGATCGAATGGCTGAACTACATTGCCACCGAGCTGCACAAAGGATTCAGCCCGCTGTTCAACCCGAAAACGCCCGAGGAATACAAAACCATCGCGCGCACCAAGCTGGAGCAACAGTTCAGCTATCTGGATTCGGTGCTGGCGAAGCAGCACTTCCTGTTGGGAAACCGTTTCAGCGTGGCCGACGCCTACCTGTTCACCGTGCTGCGTTGGGCGTTCGCCCTGCAGTTCGACGTGCGCAAACACGCCCATCTGGCGGCCTGGTTCGATCGCGTTGCGGCGCGCCCGGCGGTGGATGCGGCGCTGAACGCCGAAGGATTGAAGTAAACATTCGGCCCCGGTGGCTATCGCCGGGGCCTGTTGCACTTACAGTTTTACCGCTTTGAATTCGCTGCGCGGTTGTACGATCCGATCCTGTGCCGCCACTACCTGCAGTTCGTACTCGCCCATCGCCTGCGTGGTCAGCATCACCTCATACACGGCGGCGGTCACGTGCTCCAGCGCTTTATCCAGCGCCTCGCCCTTCAGCAGATCCACCAGCAGCAGACCACTGGTCAAATCGCCGACGCCGACCGGTTGACGCGCGCCGAAGTCCACCAGCGGCCGGCTGATGTGCCAGGCCTCCTCCGCCGTCACCAGCAGCATTTCAAAACAGTCGGCGTGATAGCCGGCCCGGGCCAGATGCTTGACCAGTACCAGCCGCGGCCCTTTGGCGATCAGCGCGCGGGCGGCCTGCACCGCATCGGCCACGTTGGTGACGGCCATCTGGCTCAGCATCTCCAACTCCAGCAGGTTCGGCGCCATCATGTCGCTGCACGGCAACGCCTGGCGGCAGTGAAACTCGGCCACGCCCGGCGCCACGATGCAGCCTTTTTCCGGATGTCCCATCACCGGATCGCAGAAATACCAGGCATTCGGGTTCGCCTGCTTAACCTGGCGCACGATCTCCAGAATATGGTCGCCCTGCTCCGGCGAACCGATATAGCCACTCAACACCGCATCACAGCGCTTCAGCTGATCGATATTGGCGATGCCCTGCGCGATCTCGGTCAGGTGATTGGCCGGCATGACGCAGCCGGTCCACTGGCCGTATTGCGTATGGTTGGAGAACTGTACCGTGTTCAGCGGCCAGACGTTGACGCCCATGCGGCGCATCGGAAATTCAGCCGCACTGTTGCCGGCGTGACCAAACACCACGTGCGACTGGATAGAAAGAATGTTTTTCATCGGAACAACTGACCTCGCCATGCCGTGTGCATCAGCCCGCGGCGAAATGATAATGGGTGCACAACGCGAAAACGTCATGCCGGCGCTGTTAAAAACAAGAAATGAGAGGAATTTTTATGCTTTCGACGGCGGCATATTGTAGCGAAAAGTCCGATCCAAAAAAAGCCGAGAACCGACCGACAAGGCAGTGACAGCGGGAAAAATCAGGCCATCCTCAGACTGGCCTAACATTGCATTTCGGCCCTTATGAACTGTAATTGTCTATTCATTCACTATCACTTCAGCGTATCCAGAGGATATATTTCATGAGCTTACTGAAACTTCAATGGGGAAAGAAGGCCGATGCCAATACCTTGACTTATTTAGCTAAACAGCTTGAGAAAAGCGCCGATAGCCAAAGTGAGTCAGGTGCCTTCGCCGACGCGGCCGCTCTCGATACCTTTGGCCGTTCGCTCGCCAGCGGGACACCTTCCGTCGAGCAGTTTAAGCTGCTGGCCAGCGCCCGCCACTTCCTGCGGGCTGACAACAACGAAAAAATCTACGCTTCGCTGTATCACGAAAATCTGAGCCAGGACGTCTCCCTGGCCGTGCTACAGAACGCCGGCCACGATCGATACCAAACCAGCATCGCGTCATTCTGCAAGGGGATGCTCCCACTCGACGGTGCTCGTGAGCCTCAGTCGACGGATGTCGCCGCCTATCAACTCAAGATCGCTCAACAGCTGAATTACACGCCTATCGCCGAATTGTCGCTCTCCGCCGACGGCATATTGAGCGGCTCGGTGAACACCGGCAGTCAGCATCCGTTGAGTCCTGAGGAATTGGCCGCTCTGACGCACGTCTTTCTTAATGTGAATGCCTCGGCCGCCGTTGATTTCAGCCATTCGCCCCAGTTGAAAGAGGTGACCTTGCAAGGGAGTGCGCCAACCGATACCACCGCCCTGAACTCGCTAAAAAATAAGGGATTCGCTTTGCGGCTTAATCTGGATGATAACCCTTACTTCAAAACGGTAGACAAGATTACATTTGGTACCGAACGGGATGTGGTGGTGATTTCCGATAAGTTCGATCTCGCCAATGCCAAAATGGAAATTCTTTTTGGCATCGGTGGTGCCAGTCTGTTTTGGAATGGCAATGGCGTGAATCATAGCGCCAATATTGTCAGCACGACGTTCACCGCACAGAACTATTTTGATGCGGATGGCGTTATTTCCGCCAACCTGATCTTAAAGGATATCTATCTGACCACAACGGCAAGCGGCAGTATTGAAGGAATAATCAAAACCAATGTTAACCAGTTCCAATTCTTTCCTCAGATCGATCTGGCAGGTTATCGCGGTACCGGAAACATTTATCTGGATGGCAAATTGATCGCGACAGAAGGCGCCAACGTATTCGATTATGGCGTAATCAATCAAACGGCCAGTATTTATAACGACCATTATACAGGCGTCACCCACTTACAGCAGGCGCCCCATGCTGTAAAAAGTGGTGACGGTTATTACTGGACGGGAAGTCAAGGGCTTACGCTTTCCGGTTTCGCCGATAATGTACATATCATCAATCTTCCCGTCTTCGACACGCTGCCTTTTCTCACCATCAACGGCGATGCCGGTGCGCAAAGCAAGCTTCATCTGGAATTGGCGCCGGTTACGCCTCCCTCGACGTTATTTGGCCCTTGGGGGGTAAGCATCAGAAATAGCGCCATCGAACGCCTGGACGCAGGAACGCTCAGTTTCGCCAGCCATTTCATTGGTGCACGGCCGCAAGAAGAGCTGCGGCTGTATGCCAATGGTTCGAAACTCGCCTCGGTGGCGCTGGAAGGAGCCGGCAACAATATTTCCAAGATCAACATCAGCGGCATAGGAAAGCTGGAAGTGACGGTAAAAGCTGACTTTAGCGACAGCTTGAAACATATTGTTATTGAACCCATTTTCGATCCCATGAATGAAGGGATCCCGCGCGTTGAAACCGATCTGAAGCTGGATAAGGCCGGCAGCGGCGGCGGCGAGTTTTATAAACTGCTATCCGCACTGAGCGACCCGAGAGCCTATGGCGGTATTATCGGCGCACTGGCCGGCGAACAGCTCAACATCCAGTACACCAATACTCAGACCCTGACTATCAAAGGCAATACCACGCTGAATAACCTGGCGATGGCCAATCAATACGCGCACCACAACAAAATCAACTTTGAACAAAGCACGATCGACAGCATGGTCACGATTAACACTCTCACGCCGACCGACACGCTTACCGTTGGTGTTCGGGGTCAACAGTGGCTGTTCGACAGCGAAAAATCCGGCAATATCGTGCTTTATGGCAGCCTGACGCAAATGGCCGACATCAATACCCTGTTTGATTCATTAACCGTCGCAGACGACAGCACGGCGCAAGATATATTTGCTCAGGCGCTATCAAAAATAACCCATGGCGGCAGTGAAAATAATCTGCAAAGCGTAGGCGTGTTCAAGTTGGCAACCAATGCATACATTATCATTGATAATAATCACAATAAGCAATTTGACGCTGAGGACATTGTATTCTCCTTGGGAGATAAAGATATTTATGAGATTGCAGCAAACCTTCATTATCGGGCGCCGACTATTGATCTTGCCGGCACTCCCACCCCATCCGTCACAGAGCTAAGTTTGGTCTAACCCCCTGCGGGTGCGGTCGCCTCAAACGGCGGCCGCATTCGCGCAAAATGCAGAATTTCCTTAGGCTCAACCGCATTGCAATCATGTGGATTTGGACTGTACTTGTTGATGCTTATTTTTTGTCAACACAGGGGTTAACATGAGTTTATTATCGTCACAACAGGATGTAGCCATCCTTTTTTATGCCACACTCGGTAAAAAAGCCGATAGCGCCACATTAAACTTCTTTGCCCGCCAGCTGGAATCGGGGCAGTACAGCAGAGATCAGCTGGCCGAAAAATTCATCCAGTCTCAAGATGGGCATCATCGCTATGACGGCCTGACAACGTCGCAAAAAATTCAATACATCTATAAAAATACGACAGGCGCCGAGCCAGCACCCGATTTGCTGGCCACGCTGGTTGCGCAAGCCAATGCAGGAAAAACGCTGGGGCTGATTACCAAGGATCTTATCGCCGGCGTGAAGAGCTATATGGGTGATGCTGCGGCACCGGTCGCACAGCAACAGCATTTGTTTGATATTATTGATACAACCTTACACCCCGCTTTGTCCCCCTATCCCGCGAATGCTGAAGCGGCAGCCGATATTCAAGCCCTGTTTTACATCGTAGGCAGCCTCGCGGTGGCGGAAGGCGTCAATTATTGGAGCCAGGTGCTGGCGACAGGAAAAGCTGACGCCAGCTATATCGCCGGCCGTTTCGTCGATACGCGTAGCGCGTTGACCACGTTAAGTAATGAAGACTTCGTCAAAACGGTCTATAAAAATACCTTCGGCGTTGATGCTGGCGCAAGCGAGCTCGCCAATTATGTCACCGGGTTGAATAATCACACCGAAACGCGAGGCGACGTCATCATGCGTCTGATCGCCGATATTCGCAACGACACAACACATGCCGCCGCCAAACAGGCTTTTCTTAATGCTACCCATGTCTACGCCGCGGGTGAGATGGCTGCGGCCAACTATCAGGAAAGCGTGGCGCTGCTCTTTCTGCAACTGGGGAAAAAGACCACGCTGGAATCAACCGGACTGGACAGTTACAGCAAATTCCTCGCCGCGGGGAACTCCGAGCTCGATCTGCTGACCATTCTGGCTAAATCCTCCCCCTTCAAAGATGCCGCAGACTTCGCCAGGATTTATCACGAACTGTATTACGGCCCGGCGCTGAGCGAACTGCAAAAACAGGCAATTTTGCTCAAAGCCAGCAATAATCCGCTGCAGGCGACGCTGAATATTTTGCATGCGTTCCGCAACGGGGAAGCGCCGCTGGAGGGCGGAGTCAGCCCAAGTCACGAGCAACTCGTCAATCTCGAATACAAAATTGGCAGCGAGCTGGGATACCAGATCCGCGGCAACGTCACGATGTCGAATGCCGACGGCGCCCTCAACGGCAGCCTGAATACCGGTAAGCAACACGCGTTAAGCCATGCGGAAATCAGCCAGCTGCGCGAGATCACCCTTAACGCCGAGATCGGCTCCGCGGTCGATCTCAGCTTTGCCAAATCGTTGCAAAAAGTCACGCTGCAGGGCGACTTCGCCACCAGTGAAGCAATGCTTCAATCGCTGAGAAACCTGAATGTCACCCTTTTTCTTAGCGAGGGCAACCTGCTGAACGCCCCCGAAGGGATTAATTTTTCCAACGTTAAGAACAGCACCGTCGTCGCCGACCGGCTCGAGATGACGACGGCAGCCGCGCAAATCAATCTGGCCGCCGGGAAGCATCAGCTTGTCTGGCAAGGCAATGCCACCGCCGACAGCGGCAATAGGGTCAGCAGTGATTTCAAAGCGACGGCGCTTAATAGCGATCCCGAGACATCTTACTATAGTGTCTCAGCCAATTTTTTCACCAAGGTCGTCCACCTGACGGCCAGCGCCGGCGGCGGCTATGACGCTGAAATTACAAATAACGTTAATCAGTTCCTATACTTCAACTATGTAGATTTGACCCACTATCGCGGTACCGGAGAGATTTATCTTAACGGGCAGCGGGTCGCTACCGAAGGCAACAAGGTATTTGACTTTGGGTTGTTCACGCAAGAAGCCACCGTCTCCCACCCGATTTACGGTAACATCAACTCGCTAAAACAAGGCGAAATGGCGCAACCCAATGCTTCGCAAAACGCTACGGGATCGGCTGGAGGGGTAATTACGGCCTACTCCGGAGATTTAACGCTGCTCAACGTCAGCAGCGGACAGTTTACCCTCGGCGGCGACTTGACCGCGAAAAGCCGTATCCACATCAGCGATACGGCACATAGCGACGACAGTTTTAAATTGTTCTTTACCGATACGGCTAGCCATACGGTAACCAACCTCAATATGGGTACTTTCAGCTTTACATCGAACCATAAAGAAACGCTCGAAATCCGTATGGGCAGCAATCTCGACATTGTGCAAAATCGCACGTTGACCCTGAGCGGCGGGGACAACTCGATTAGCACGTTGATGCTGAGCGGCTATATGTACACAGGCGATAAGCCGCTGGTGCTTAATCTGACCGTTGCCGCAGATTTTAGTGATAACCTGAAAACCATCATAGGCAGCGAATTTACCGATGAACGCCGTTATTACTCCGACATGAAGCTGTTCCTCGTCGCAGAAAAAGGCGGCACCGGCGGCGGCGCTTTCTACAACACGCTAAACACGCTGGCCAATAAAGATGATTTCGCCCATGTCATTGCCGAACTTGCCGGCGACCAGTTAACGGTCGACCGCACCGGATTGACCGTCTATAAAGCCGACGTTAAGGGCAACACGACGTTGGATAGCGCCGGTACGTTACATTTTACCGATAGCAAAATAGACAATATGGTCACGCTCAATACCGGCTATGCCAACAGCGTCATCTCCGTGGGAGAAACCGACAACCCATGGGTTTTCTCCAAGACAGGAGACAAGACCGCAACCTTGTACGGCAGCGCCACCACCCAAGCTGAGTTACAAAATGCGTTCAGTGGCCTGAATGCGACGGACAATCCCCAAGCGCTGTTCTCACAGGTACTGGCGAAAATAACGAACGGCGCCAGCACCAATAACCTGGCGGAAGTCGGATTGCTAAAGTTGGACAAATCGCTCTATGTCATCGTGGATAGCAATCATAATCACAGCTTTGACGCCGATGATGTGGTTTTCTCGATCGGCAATCAGGATCCCTATCTGGCTGCCGTCTCTCTGCACTACCACTCGCCCGCTGTCACCGTGAACGGTGTTGCGGCCGAAAACTCGCTGCCGGAGGCGTTTGCCTGATCGTCATCCGCGCCATGCGATAAAAAAAGCCCGGGGGAGCTCCCCGGGCTTTTCATGTCATATAGACAGACTGACGCTTACTGCCAATCCACCAGGCAGTAATGCTTTTTGCCGCGACGCAACAGCGTGTAGCGGCCGAACAGACGGTCTGAATCGCTGAAGCGGTATTCGGCATCGGACTGCTTCTCGCCGTTGATGGTTACCGCGTTGGAGCCAATCATGGTGCGCGCCTGGCCGCGTGACGGTACCAGCTCGGCATTCACCAGTGCCTGCTGCAGATCGGCGTCGCGGTCCAGTTTGATGGTCGGCATGCCGTCCTGCGCCAGCTGGGCGAAGTCCGCTTCGGTCATGTCGTGCAGCGCACCGGAGAACAGACTCTGGGTGATGCGCTTGGCGGCCGCCAGGCCTTCCGCACCGTGCACCATGCCGGTCACTTCTTCCGCCAGCACGTATTGGGCGCGCGGCGCCTTACCGCTGTTCTTGTCTTCTTCTTCCAGCGCGTTGATGTCTTCCAGGCTCATGAAGGTGAAGAACTTCAGGAAGCGGTAGACGTCGGCGTCGGCGGTGTTGATCCAGAACTGGTAGAACTTGTACGGGCTGGTTTTTTCCGGTGCCAGCCAGACCGCGCCGCCCTCGGTTTTACCGAACTTGGTGCCGTCGGCTTTGGTGATCAACGGCACGGTCAGGCCGAACACCTGCTTCTGGTGCTGACGGCGCGTCAGATCGATACCCGAGGTGATGTTGCCCCACTGATCGGAACCGCCGATCTGCAGCTCCACCTGGTGGCGGTTATACAGCTCGGAGAAATCGTAGCCCTGCAGCAGGTTATAAGAGAACTCGGTGAAGGAGATACCGGAGTCGTCGCGATTCAGACGCTGCTTGACCGCTTCCTTGTTGATCATCTGGTTAACGGAGAAGTGCTTGCCGATGTCACGCAGGAAGGTCAACACGTTCATGCCGCCGAACCAGTCGTAGTTGTTGGCCGCGATAGCGCTGTTGCTGCCGCAGTCGAAATCGAGGAACGGGGAAACCTGTTTGCGGATCTTCTCGACCCACTCGTTCACCGTATCGGTGGTGTTCAGCTTGCGCTCCGCCGCTTTGAAGCTCGGATCGCCGATGAGGCCGGTGGCGCCGCCCACCAACGCTACCGGCTTGTGGCCGGCCAGCTGGAAGCGCTTCAGGCACAACAGAGGAACCAGATGGCCCAAATGCAAGCTGTCAGCGGTCGGATCGAAACCGCAATACAGTGCAATTGGCCCTTGCGCCAGTCGCTCCGCTAACGCTTCCTCATCCGTAACCTGGGCAACGAGGCCCCGCTCTTGCAGTTGTTTAATCAAGTTGCTGCTTGCCATCAATGACTCCATGTATAAACGAATGCACCTTTGCCGGTACACGGCCTTTCGCCCAGTGGCGAAATAAAAATTCAGGGTAGCGCATAGAATAAAGCGCCGGCGGCATCAGCACCAGCGCTTAGAGAGGATTTTCCGCCTTCAGGGTGCCAGTCGGTCAATTTTCCAGTCATTCCCGTCCCGCTGATACAGGAAACGGTCATGCAGACGATGGGCGCCACCCTGCCAGAACTCGACGGAGTCGAATTTCACGCGGAATCCGCCCCAGAAACTCGGCAACGGCACCTCGCCCTGCTGGAACTTCTGCTTCAGCTCGAGGAATTTGCTTTCCAGCACGCCGCGCGCGGAAATGCGCGACGATTGCTGCGAGACCCAGGCGCCGATCTGGCTGTCCTTCGGCCGGCTGTTGAAATACTTCAGCACGTCGAGCGTCGACAGACGCTCCGCCTGGCCGAGGAAAATCACCTGGCGATCGAGCATGTGCCAGGGGAACAGCAGGCTGATATGCGGGTTGTGCGCCAGCTGTTGCGCCTTGCGGCTGCCGAGGTTGGTGTAGAACACCAGCCCCTGCTCATCGTAATGCTTCAGCAGCACGATGCGTTGATAAGGCTGGCCGTGTTCGTCGACGGTCGCGACGCACATGGCGGTGGGATCCGCCAGGCGCGCGTCGCAGGCCTGTTTCAACCAACGCTCGAACAGTTCGAGCGGGCTGGCGGTCAGATCGTTGCGGCGCAGGCCGCCCCGGGTATATTCACGGCGCAGGTCCGCAACATCAAACTCATTCTTTTCAATCATCTGGGTTATCGACCAACTGAAAAAATCCGTCGTTACATTCTGCGCCTGCGGCGTCAGGAACTCAATCGCTCCGACGCCGCCGTCAACCCTCACTCCGTCAACACGCAGTCGCTCATGACTACCTTGCCGTTGCGCTCAAGATAGGCGTTACGGTCTTTCGACCAAAAAGTGTATTTGCCGTCGCTGTATTTGGCGCCGGTCAGCGCCAGCACCTGCTTAAGATGCAGCTGCTCGCCATCCATCAGCAGGCTGACTTCACTCGCCTTGCCGTCGAGCGCCACCGTCAGCGGCGTGGTGCCACACTGATAGTGCATCGTCTGGCTGCTCTGCGGCAGGATGTAACTGCAGCCGGACAGCGCCAGCGCGCCGGCGACGAAAATGACTTTTTTCATGCTGTTGCTCCTTAGAAAAATCCTTCACAGGCTATCCTAACAGAGCTAACGGCCCCCCAATGGCAAAACCGGATAAATCCCACCCAGCACCGTTTCACGGCTGGCGCCGGTTACCGAAGGCAGGTTGCCGGCCTGGCCGGACAGCGTACGGAAGGCCAGCCAGGCAAAGGCCAACGCCTCCATGTCGTCACCGCTGACGCCGGAATCGTCGGTCAGCCCAACTTCCGTGCCCGGCAGCAGCGCCGACAAACGCGCCATCAGCAGCGTGTTGCGCGCCCCGCCGCCGCACACCAACAGACGCTCGCACCCGCCGGCCAGCTGCACCTGTTCGCTGATGCTGACGGCGGTCAGTTCCGTGAGCGTGGCCTGAACGTCGACCGGCGCCATCGCCGGCAATCCGGCCAGCTGCCGCTCCAGCCAAGCGATATTGAAATACTCGCGGCCGGTGCTTTTCGGCGCCGGCTGCGCGAAGTACGGATCCGCCAGCATCTGCTGCAACAACGGCAAGCAGACTCGCCCCTGCATCGCCCAGCCGCCGTCCTGATCGTAAGGCTGCGCGCGGTGGCGCCACACCCAGGCGTCCATCAGCATGTTGCCCGGCCCGGTATCGAAACCACGTACCGCCGTACCGGGCAACAGCAGAGAAAGGTTGGCGATGCCGCCGACGTTTAGCACCATGCGCCGCTCAACGGGATGCCCCAGCAACGCCTGATGAAACGCCGGCACCAGCGGGGCGCCCTGCCCGCCGTACGCCATGTCGCGCCGGCGGAAATCGCCGACGGTGGTGATATTGGTCAGCGCGGCGATGCGGTTGTTATCGCCGAGCTGCATGGAGAAACGCGCGTCGCCTTCCGGCTCGTGCCACACCGTCTGGCCGTGGCAACCGATGGCGGTGACCTGCTCCGCGTCGATGCCGGTTTGCTTCAGCAGGCCGAGCACCGCCTCGCCGAACAGCGTACCCAACTGCGCGTCCAGCCGGCCGACGGCGGCCAACGTAGTTTGCTGCCCCTGGCACATCCCCAGGATCTCTTTTTTCAACGCCATCGGCATCGGATGGCTATAGCTGGCCTGCTGCGCCACCATGCGATCGTCGATCGCGGCCAATACCACATCGATTCCGTCCAGACTGGTGCCGGACATGACGCCTATATAGCGGCCTGACTTCATAGCAACATCCTCTAACCCGCGCGGTAAGCAAAATTTATCCTGACAAATAAACCAGAATTGCCGGATTAACGCCATGAATTATGATGCTTTTTTTACGCACCGTGAGCCAGATGCCTTCTGGTGCCGCTGTGGCACGGGCTATGTGTTAAACCGTGCCATAACAGGCGACGGAATGTCGCCAAGGCTGTCATAAAGGTAAACCGCGGTTTATTATTGGTTGAACAGAGAAAAGTTAAGCTGCATGCAGCGATGAAGCATGGCGGTGTGTCAACTTTCAGCCATACTTTGTCTATCATTTTCACTGAATCTTGCCTGGTGAGCATTGCCAGGCTATGGACTACTACCATCAGGAGTTTTATATGATCAAGCGTCTTCTCGTCGTCGCCGTCGCCGCCGTTACGCTGGCCGGCTGTGCCAATGAATCCATGTCCGGCGATGTCTACTCGTCCTCGCAGGCCAAGCAGGTACAGACCGTCACCTACGGGACGCTGGTTTCCGTGCGTCCGGTTAAAATTCAGGGCGGCGAAGGCTCCAACGCCATGGGGATGATCGGCGGCGCGGTGATTGGCGGGCTGTTGGGCAACACCGTTGGCGGCGGCACCGGCCGTACGCTGGCTACCGCGGCGGGCGCTATTGCCGGCGGCGCGGCAGGTAACAGCATCGGTGAAGTGGCCGGTCGTACCTCCGGCTACGAGCTGGAAATCAAGACCGACCAGAAAGAGAACATCGTGGTGGTACAGAAAGCGGGCGACAGCAAGTTCAGCCCTGGCCAGCGTGTGCGCATGGCGCGCATGGGCGACACCATCACCGTTTCCCCGCTGTAAGTCAGTCGGCGACAAACGGCAAACCGGAGGCAATCGCCTCCGGTTTTATTTCTGATGCTGTGAAACTGTAATCGTAGAAAATAAGAATATTATTATTTGTTCTGCAGTTCGGTGATATTTTGTTCTAACTTGCCAATCAGCCCTACCAACAGATGCACTTCGTCGGCGGTAATGCCGCTTAAAATCTCACTGCGTGTAGACGTGATCACACTGTCCACTTCCCTGATGATCGGATCGGCCGCTTCGGTCAGCTTGATGCGCTTCGCGCGGCGATCGTTGGCACAGGTGTGACGCGTGATCAGCCCCTTCTCCTCCAATTGGTCCAGCGTGCGAACCAGTGACGGTTGCTCGATACCGATCGCCTTGGCCAACTGGATTTGCGACTGCTCCGGCGGCAAACGATTGATATTGTGCAAAGTGACCCAGTGCGTTTGGGTCAGCTCCAACGGCTTGAGCCGATGATCGATGAGCGCGCGCCAAACACGAACTAATCGTGCTAAATCTGAACCTAATGTTGACTCCACTTCCCCCTCCTTATAATTAGCATGCTAACATTACCTCCCAGAGTTTAGACTATTTTGGGTAACTCACATTAAAAACACAAATGTATATAATGTATATTGTGGAAATAGCCACTATTTTCGGCCGTTATCGTTTAATCGTTATGCAAATATTCAACATATTCACCCTTAGGGATTGTTAATGTGAATACATCATGGTTACACACCTCATCCCCCTTACCCGATTTGGTCCTGGGGGCATCGCTTTATTTTCCACCTATATTTAAAGCTTTTTTACTAGGACTGGTCTTATGGCTGCTGATTCATCAACTGCTGAGAGACTGGATGTATTCCGGTGAAATCTGGCATCCCATGTTGATGGACCTGTCCATTTTCGTTCTGACCGTCAGCGGTTCCTTATGGATTTTAGCGAGTTGGTAACCCATGCAGCATAAAACATTAAAATACTTCTCTACGGTGATCGTCTGCGCCATTGCCGTCTGCGCCGGTTGGTGGCTCTGGAATTATTATATGCAATCCCCATGGACCCGTGATGGAAAAGTGCGCGCCGAACTCGTCAATATCACCCCTGAAGTCTCTGGAAGATTAGAGAAAATAAGCGCGAATGACAATCAGTTCGTACCTGCGGGAAGTCTGATTTTTACCCTCGACCCGGTGCCCTACCAGATCGCGCTGGACAATGCCGAGGCCGCGGTGGCAAAAGCGCAATCGGATCTGGCCAAAGCAGACCACGAGGCTGCCCGCCGCCGCGGCTTGCCGCGCAACGTTATTTCCGCTGAAGATTTGGATGAGTCCAATTTAGCCGCTCAGGCAATGAAGGCCGCCTATAAAGCCGCCCTGGCCAACCTGGAACAGGCCAAATGGAATTTGAGCAAAACTAAAATTTACGCGCCGACCGACGGTTATATCACCAATCTGCAGGCGCGGGTCGGGAACTACGCCAACGCCGGCACGCCTTTGGTCGCGCTGGTGGATGTCCATTCGTTTTATGTACTCGGTTATTTCGAAGAAACCAAGCTGAAACATATAAAAGAAGGCAATAAAGCCGATATTGTCTTATATAACGGCAACACCCCGCTGCAGGGGGAAGTAGAGAGTATCGGCCGTGCCATTTACGATCAGAGCGTTGACAGCAACAACGATCTATTAATGGATGTTAAGCCCAATGTTCCCTGGGTGCGTTTGGCTCAGCGCGTGCCGGTGCGGATAAAATTGCTCAACGTGCCCGCCGATTTGACGCTGGTTGCCGGCACCACCTGCACTATTTCGATTCATCAGCGGAACTAAAGTGTGAACCTGCCCTTTCTGGAGTGGAGCCGTACCCCCTGGGGTAAGGCGACCGGCGGCCAATGGCGCTATGCGCTGCGCAACTCGCTGGCGATGTGTCTGGCGCTGTGGGTGGCGTTCGTGCTCGAGCTCGACGAACCCTATTGGGCGCTCACCTCCGCCGCGGTGGTGAGCTTTCCCACCATCGGCGGCGTGATCAGCAAAAGCATCGGCCGCATCTTCGGCAGCCTGGTGGGCGCCGCCGCCTCGGTGGCGATCGCCGGGCACTGCCTGAACGATCCCTGGCTGTTTACGCTGTTCATCGCCGCCTGGATCGGGCTATGCACCTACGTCTCCAACCATTACCAAAACAACGTCTCTTATGCCTTCGCGCTGGCGGGCTATACCGCCGCCATCATCGCCTTCGGCACGGTCAACGTCACCGATACCCAGCAGATCTTCGACATCGCCCAGGCGCGAGTTTGCGAAGTGATCACCGGCATTCTGTGCGGCGGGCTGATGATGATGATCCTGCCCAGCACCTCCGACGGCGAAGCCCTGCTGACCTCGCTGCGGCGCATGCAACTGCGCCTGCTGGAGCACGCCGCCATGCTGTGGCAGCCGGAGGTCACCGCACAGATGCGCACCTCGCACGAAGGGGTCATCGGCCAGATCCTGACCATGAACCTGCTGCGCATTCAGGCATTCTGGAGCCACTACCGGCTGCGGCGGCAAAATAATCTGCTCAACTATCTGCTGCACCAGCAGCTGCGCATTACCAGCGTCATCTCCAGCCTGCGCCGCATGCTGCTGAACTGGCCGGATCGCCCCGTCAATCTGATGCCGGTGCTGACGCAACTGCTGGACGAGCTGCGCGACCCCGCCACCGATAAATATCGCTTGGCGCGCCTGCTCCAGCAGATCGCGCCGCACGATCCCACGGACTATCGCCATCGCGCCTTCTGGCTGCGGTTGCGCGATTTCTGTTGGCTTTACCTGCGCTGCAGCCGCTGGCTGCGGCGGTTGGAAAGCGCCACGGCGGTCAGCGATCTCCAACCGCCGCGCGCCACTTCGCTGGCGCGCCATACCGACAGCTATGAAGCCGCCTACAACGGCCTGCGCACCTTTTTGTGCATCGTGATCGGCTGCGCCTACTGGATCAACACGCAATGGGACGCCGGCAGCGCGGCGCTGACGCTCACCGCCATCAGCTGCGTGCTCTACTCCTCCACGCCTTCGCCGATCAACAGCGTCAGCACCTTGCTCAAGGCGGTGCTGCTGCTCTCGGTCGCCTGCTTCGTGGTGAAATTCGGTTTGATGATCCAGATTGACGATTTCTGGGTATTCTGCGCCTTCCTGTTCCCGATCCTGGTGACCATGCAGATGCTCAAGCTGCAGAACCCGCCTTATGCCGCGCTTTGGGGGCAGCTGATCGTCTTTATGGGCTCGTTTCTGACCGTCAGCAATCCGCCGAGCTATGACTACCAGTCCTTTATCAATGACAACATCGCTAAAGTCGTCGGCGTGCTGCTGGCCGGGCTGGCGTTTCAGATCCTGCGCCCCAGCTCGGACAAACGCAAAAGCCGCCGCATTATCCGCGCGCTGCGGCGCGACTTTATCGATCAATTGAGCAAACGGCCGCAGCAGAACGAAAGCCAGTTCGAATCGCTGATCTACCATCGCATCAGCCAGCTCAATCAAAGTCAGGATCAGGAGGCGCGCACCTGGTTGCTGCGCTGGGGCGTGGTGCTGCTCAACTGCAGCCATATCGTCTGGCAGCTGCGCGACTGGCAAACCCGATCAGATCCGCTGTCGACGGTGCGCAACGTCTGTATCCACTGCCTGCGCGGCATCATGACGGAGAAAGGCGTGCAGCACAGTTCGCTGGACGCCACGCTGCAGGAATTGCTGCGCATGAGCAACGCCCTGGCGCACCACCCGGAACAGGCGGCGCGCGATCTGGCCGGCCTGATTTGGCGGCTCTACTGCTCGCTGCAGCAGTTGCAACAGGCGATGGGCCAGCCCGCCGCCGCACCGGCCGTTAGCGGCGGGTGATCACTTGATCACGCCGCAGGCGAAGCGCGCACCGCCGCCGCCGAGCGGCTGTGGATGATCCGAGTGGTTATCGCCGCCGGCGTGCACCATCAGCGCCTTGCCCTCAATTTCGCTGATTTTTTTCAGCCGCGGCGCCAACACCGGATCGTTCGCCATGCCGTCGGCGGTCACATAGATGGCCGGCAAATCGCCCAGATGCCCGTCGGCATAGGGTCCGAGGTGTTTCCCGGTATTTTGCGGATCAAAATGCCCGCCAGCCGCCAGCGCCGCCACCGCCTTACCGTCCTTCATGCCCGGCTCGCAGCTGCCTTTCTCATGCACGTGGAAACCGTGCACCCCGGCCGGCAAGGCTTTCAGGCTCGGCGTGAACAGTAAGCCGTAAGGCGTTTCGCTGATGGCCACTTTGCCGATATCCTGACCGATACCCTGCCCGGTCACCAAATTCATCTCAACGTCGACCGTCGCTGCCTGAGCGGCTCCGCAGGCCATCAGGCCAAGCGCCGCATACCAATAACGTTTCATCAATCAGTCTCCTTAATGACTATATCGAGTTATCAGTATAGGAGAGCCAACGCCAGCACTGTTAACCAACGCACAATCTCGCCAATTTGATTCGCGGGCCTAATATTTAGCACCAATAATAATTCTACCGATGTTGGTCCTCTGACCAGCTGTCGTTCGGCTAACGTTGTTTCCCTGTTTCCACCGCCGACGCGCGAGAGTTCACTTCCCGGCCAGGCGGCATACTTCATAAGGAACTGATATGGGCATCTTTAGCTATAAGGATCTGGACGAAAACGCGTCAAAGGCGCTGTTTTCCGACGCCTTGGCCATCTCTACCTACGCTTACCACAATATCGATAACGGCTTCGATGAAGGCTATCACCAGACCGGTTTCGGGCTCGGTCTGCCGCTGACGCTGATCACGGCGCTCATCGGCAGCACCCAGTCGCAGGGCGGCCTGCCCGGTCTCCCCTGGAACCCCGACTCCGAACAGGCCGCGCAGGAAGCGGTAAACAATGCCGGCTGGTCGGTGATCAGCGCCGCGCAGCTGGGTTACGCCGGCAAAACCGATGCGCGCGGCACCTACTACGGCGAGACCGCCGGTTACACCACTGCGCAGGCCGAAGTGCTGGGCAAATATGACAGCGAAGGCAATCTCACCGCCATTGGCATCTCATTTCGCGGCACCAGCGGCCCGCGCGAGTCGTTGATCGGCGATACCATCGGCGATGTGATTAACGATCTGCTGGCCGGGTTCGGGCCGAAAGGCTACGCCGACGGCTATACGCTGAAGGCGTTCGGCAACTTGCTGGGCGACGTGGCGAAATTCGCGCAGGCCCACGGGCTGAGCGGCGAGGACGTGGTGGTCAGCGGCCACAGCCTCGGCGGGCTGGCGGTCAACAGCATGGCGGCGCAGAGCGACGCCAACTGGGGCGGCTTCTACGCGCCGTCCAACTATGTCGCCTTCGCCTCGCCGACCCAGTACGAAACCGGCGGCAAGGTGATCAACATCGGCTATGAGAACGATCCGGTGTTTCGCGCGCTCGACGGCACCTCGCTGACCCTGCCGTCATTGGGCGTTCACGATGCACCACATACCTCCGCCACCAACAATATCGTCAACTTCAACGATCACTACGCATCGGACGCCTGGAATCTGTTGCCGTTCTCCATTCTCAACATTCCGACCTGGCTATCCCACCTGCCGTTCTTTTATCAGGATGGCCTGATGCGGGTGCTGAACTCCGAGTTTTATTCACTGACCGACAAAGACTCGACCATCATCGTCTCCAACCTGTCTAACGTCACGCGCGGCAGTACCTGGGTGGAAGACCTGAACCGCAACGCGGAAACGCACAGCGGGCCGACGTTTATCATCGGCAGCGACGGCAATGATTTGATCAAGGGTGGCAAAGGCAATGACTATCTCGAGGGCCGCGACGGCGACGATATCTTCCGCGACGCCGGCGGCTATAACCTGATCGCCGGCGGCAAAGGCCACAATATCTTCGATACCCAGCAGGCGTTGAAGAATACCGAGGTCGCCTACGACGGCAACACGCTTTACCTGCGCGACGCCAAGGGCGGCATTACGCTGGCAGACGACATCAGCACCCTGCGCAGCAAAGAAACCTCCTGGCTTATCTTCAACAAAGAAGTGGATCATCAGGTAACCGCCGCCGGATTGAAATCGGACTCAGGCCTCAAAGCCTATGCCGCCACCACCACCGGCGGCGACGGCGATGACGTCCTGCAAGCTCGCAGCCACGACGCCTGGCTGTTCGGCAACGCCGGCAACGATACGCTGATCGGCCACGCCGGCGGCAACCTGACCTTCGTCGGCGGCAGCGGCGATGACATCCTGAAGGGCGTCGGCAACGGCAACACCTTCCTGTTCAGCGGCGATTTCGGCCGCGACCAGCTGTATGGCTTCAACGCCAGCGATAAACTGGTGTTTATCGGCACCGAAGGCGCCAGCGGCAATATCCGCGACTACGCCACGCAGCAAAACGACGATCTGGTGCTGGCCTTCGGTCACAGCCAGGTCACGCTGATCGGCGTCTCGCTCGATCACATCAGCACCGATCAGGTGGTGTTGGCCTAAAGATCGGCATAAAAAAAGCCGGGCGCTTTCGCCGCCCGGCTTTCCTCTTTCTGCCCGCCTTAAGGCACGTCATACCCCAGCGCCGCCTTGCGAATGCGGAACCACTGCTGGCGGCTCAGCACCAGTTTCTGCGCCTTCAGCGCCGAACGCACCCGCTCAATCTTGCCGGAGCCGATGATTGGCAACGGCGACGACGGCAGGCGCATCACCCAGGCGTACACCACCTGCTCGATGGTCTCCGCGCCGATCTCTTGCGCCACCCGCTGCAACTCGTCGCGCAGCGGCTGAAACTCGGCGTCGTTGAACAGGCGCCCGCCGCCCAGGCAGGACCAGGCCATCGGCTTGATGCGCAGTTGCTG
Organism: Serratia sp. CY76391; assembly: GCF_052166695.1. Taxonomy (NCBI): domain Bacteria; kingdom Pseudomonadati; phylum Pseudomonadota; class Gammaproteobacteria; order Enterobacterales; family Yersiniaceae; genus Serratia; species Serratia sp. CY76391. The sequence goes on along the minus strand of NZ_JBJNOJ010000001.1, from coordinate 1,364,302 downwards.
GCACTGGTCGAGCGTGCCGTCGAGAATGGCCGGTTGGTGAATCGGCGAGATCTCCACCTGGTTGGTCGCCAGCGTGAACGGCAGACGCGACTGCAGCAGTTGGAACTGCGCGGGCGTAAAGTTGGATACGCCGAAATGGCGCACCTTGCCGCTTTTGTGCAACGCAACGAAGGCTTCGGCTACGTCGTCAGCGTCCATCAACGGATCCGGGCGGTGGATCAGCAGCAGATCGAGGTAATCGGTATGCAGATGGCGCAGCGACTGTTCCGCACTCTGCACGATATGATCGCGGTCGGTGATGTAATGCCCAATCGGGTTACCGGGCTTGGCGGTGGTGGCGATGCCGCACTTGGTCACCAATTCCAGCGACTGGCGTAGCGCCGGCTTCAGACGCAGCGCGTCGCCGAACGCCTGTTCGCAGGCATAGCCACCGTAGATATCGGCGTGATCGGCGGTGGTGACGCCCAGTTCGACATGCTGTTCGATGAACGTCAGCAGCTGCTGCGGTGACATGCCCCACTCCATCAACCGCCAGTAACCGCAAATCATGCGGGAAAATTCAGGCCCCTGCGGCGCGAGACGAATACGTTCTACCATTGCGAAAACCTCATGACATTAGTTGTCAGCCAGCATACACAAGCCGGTGAGGCACAGGGAAGCGGTAAGCCACACGAACGTGCGGCAGATCAGGAAAGGTTAAAACAACGACGGCTGCTCCGGCAGCGGCTCGTCGGGCGCTTTATTGGCGCGCTGCAGCCGCAGGAAGCGTTGACGGCACAGGCGCAGCACCTCGCGCTTTTGCACATCGCTCATGTTCATCCAGCCGAAACGCTCCTCGCGGCTGCGCAGGCAGCCACGGCAGAACCCACGATCGTCGGCCTGACAAATGCCGCGACACGGGCTGGGGATGTCGAAAAACTCAAGCTGCTGCGCCACGGGGCTCCTCCTGCGTTCTCTTGCTAATTGAAGACGCCATCGCCGCCGCTGGCAAGTCCCTTTTCGCCATTGCGGCGAAAATAGTCGCGCAAATAGCGCAGCGCCTGGCGGCTTTTTTCCGGCACATTGCGTTCGAGCGTCAGCGCGTGCAGTCGCAGCGCCGCCGGCCGCCACTCCGGCAACAGCAGCAACAGTTCGCCGCGCTGCAGTTCGTCGCCAATTTCATACAGCGGCTGAACGGAAATGCCCAGCCCGGCGCGGGTAAAGGCGCGCATCACGTTCATGCTCTCGCTGACGATCTGTCCTTCCGCCAGCCGCAGCTTGACCTGCTGGCCGGACTGGTGCTGCAAATCCAGATGCGCCCCGCTGTAGCCGCTGGAGATCCAGCGGTGCTGTACCAAATCCTGCGGTTTTTCCGGCACCCCATGCTGGCTGAGGTAACGCGGTGCGGCGCACAGCACCATCGGCCACGCCGTCAGCGGATGCGCAATCATATTGGCGTCCGCCAGCTGCCGGTTGGCCCGCAGCGCAATGTCGACCCGCTGTTCTATCATATCGACGATGCGATCGTCCGCCAGCACTCGCAGCGTCAGCTTGGGATGCGCCTGCAACAGCGGCGACAACGCCTCCGCCAACGAACGGCCGCCGATGCCGACCGGGGTGGCGATGCGCAGCTCCCCCACCAGCGTATCCCGCAGCTCCGCCAACCGCTGCTCCGCCTGCAGCGCCTGTTGCAGCATCGCCTCGCAGCCGGGATAGAACGCCGCTCCCGCCTCGGTCAGCGCCAGACGGCGGGTGGAACGATGCAGCAACGGCACCCCAAGCGCCTTCTCCAGCGAGCGCATGTGCTGGCTGACCGCCGACGGCGTCATGCCCAGCCGCCGTGCCGCACCGGCCAGCGAGCCCTCCGCCACCACGGTGGCGAATACCGCCATTCGATTGAGTTTATCCACGATTATGAAGTTTTACTTAATCAAGAAAGCATGAATATGGCACTAATCACGGCTATTGTTAAGGACTAGAGTAGAAACCACCCGGCAGGCACCTCGGCCTGCCTCACGATACTGAACCTATCCCCGAAGGAGCATACAGATGAAAGTAGCCATTATTGGAGCAACCGGTTTTGTTGGCCGCCGCGTGGTGGATGAAGCGCTGGCTCGCGGTATTCAGGTGACGGCAATCGCGCGCCAGAAAAAAGAGTTGCCGGAGCACGCCAATCTGACCGTCGCACTGGGCGACGTCGCCGATACGGCTTGGCTGGCGAGACAATTGCGCGGCCAGGACGCGGTGATCAGCGCCTACAACCCCGGCTGGGGCGAAGACAACCTGTATGAGAAAACCACCCGCGGCGCCCAGCAGATCCTCACCGCGGTCGAGCAGGCCGGCGTCAAACGCCTGTTGGTGGTCGGCGGAGCCGGCAGCCTGGAAGTGGCGCCGGGCGTTGAACTGGTGGATACGCCGCAGTTCCCGGAAAATATCCGCCCCGGCGCGCAGGCGGTGCGCGATCTGCGCAACAAACTGCGTAACGAGTCGGCACTTGACTGGACCTATCTTTCGCCGGCCGCCCTGCTGGAGCCGGGCAAACGCACCGGCCAGTTCCGCCTCGGCACCACGCAACTGCTGATGAACGGCGAAGCGCCGGCCAGCATTTCGGTGGAAGACCTGGCGGTCGCTATCGTTGATGAGATTGAAAAGCCTCAGTTTATTCGCGCGCAATTCACCGCCGCCTACTAAACCGCCCCGCCGCCAGGCCGCTCGGCCTGGCGTTTTCCGCGTATTCTCCGCCGCCAGTAATCTGAGTTTCTAAGGTTTTCTTAAGTTTCATCCGGTAGATTTCAAGGCATTATCTACTTTCAGGATCCCGATTTGGCAATGTGGTTACGTCAACGCTTACGGTGCAACAGCCTCGGTTTTACCCTCGCCGCCGCCCTGTTCTTCACTTTATTTCAGAACGCCTTATTCCTGCAGCGCGCCTGGTCGTATATCACCTTCGATAGCGCCCACAGCGTGATTTTCGCCGCCAGCATGCCGGTGGTGATCTTCTGTGCGTTGAATATCATCTTCAGCGTGTTGACCGTGCCCTACCTGCGCAAGCCGCTGATCATCTTTTTCTTGCTCGGCAGCGCCGCAGCCAACTATTTCATGTTCAGCTATGGTGTGGTGATCGACGGCAACATGATGCAAAACGCCTTCGAAACCAACCCTCAGGAGGCGACCGCACTGCTGACGCCGCGCATGGGATTGTGGCTGACGCTGCTCGGCATTCTGCCGGCGGTGGCGGTCTGCTTCACCCAAATTCGCCAGACTCGCCCCTGGTGGTACATGGTCGGACTGCGCGCCGCCAACGTCATGCTGTCGTTGGTGGTGATCCTGATCGTCGCCGCGCTGTTCTACAAAGACTACGCTTCGCTGATCCGCAACAATAAAAGCGTGGTGAAGATGTTGACGCCGTCCAACTTCGTGGCCGGCACCATCAAGTTTACCGAACAGCGTTACTTCACCCGCAATCTGCCGCTGGTCAAGATCGGCGAAGATGCGCGTAAAGGGCCGCTGATCGCCAGGCAGGCCAAGAAAACGCTGGTGATCCTGGTCGTGGGCGAAACCGCCCGCGCCGAAAACTTCTCTCTCGGCGGCTATGAACGCGAAACCAACCCGCGCCTGAAGCAGGACAACGTGGTCTACTTCAAAAACGCCAGCTCCTGCGGCACCGAAACGGCGATCTCCGTGCCCTGCATGTTCTCCAACATGCCACGCAAGGAGTACGACGCGACTCAGGCGACGCACCAGGAAGGCATGCTCGACGTGCTGGCGCATGCCGGCGTCAATGTGCTGTGGCGCGATAACGACGGCGGCTGCAAAGGCGCCTGCGACCGGGTGCCGCACATCGACATGACCAAGCTGAAACCGCCGCAGGACTGCGACGGCGAGGTTTGCATGGACAACGTGCTGTTGTACAAGCTGAACGACTACATCAATAGCCTGAAAGACGACGGCGTGATCGTGCTGCACCAGATGGGCAGCCACGGCCCGGCTTACTACCGCCGCAGCACGCCAGAATTCCAGGCGTTTTCGCCGACCTGCAACAGTAATCAGATCCAGGATTGCAGCCATGAACAATTGGTGAACACCTACGACAACTCAATCCTGTATACCGACGCGATGCTCGATGCCACCATCAAGCTGCTGCGGCAGTATGACGACCGTTTCAATACCGCGCTGGTCTATTTGTCCGATCATGGCGAATCGCTGGGGGAAAACGGCATGTATCTGCACGGCACGCCTTATGTCTTCGCACCGAGCCAGCAAACGCACGTGCCTTTCCTGATGTGGATGTCGGCCGACTATCAGCGCAATTTCGGCATCGATCGCCAGTGTCTGAATACGCTGGCGGAAAAGGACGAGGTTTCGCAGGACAACCTGTTCCACACCCTGTTGGGTATGCTGAACGTACAAACCCGCGAATATCAATCCCAGTTGGATATCCTGCAACGCTGCCGCAACGCGGCGTAGCGCTTAACTTCCGCGTGCCGCTGGGGCACAATAGTTTGCAGACAACCGGCGTTTTGTGCGCCGGTTTTTTTATTCCCATTGACCTAGACCAATCGGTCTATTATGCTCGGCACCATGATGACTAAATCAACGCATTGCAACGTGGATACACGTGAACATCTGCTCGCCACCGGCGAAACCCTCAGCCTGCGCCTGGGCTTTACCGGCATGGGGCTGAGCGAACTGCTGGCCACCGCGGGCGTGCCGAAAGGCTCGTTCTACCACTATTTTCGCTCGAAGGAAGCCTTCGGCGAAGCGATGCTGCAGCGCTATTTCGCGCATTATGATGCAGAAATGCAGGCGCTGTTTGCCGACAGACACGGTGATGCCCGCCACCAGCTGCTCGGCTATTACGCCCAGGCTATCAGCTACCACTGCCGCAGCGAATGCCACAACGCCTGCCTGGCGGTGAAGCTTTCCGCCGAGGTGAGCGATCTGTCGGAACCGATGCGCCATGCGCTGGAAACGGGCACCGCTCGCGTGATCGGCCACCTTCAGGAGGCCATCGAGCGCGGTATCGCCGAGGGCTCGCTGTCGGTAGCCATGAGCCCGGCGGCAACCGCAGAAACGCTGTATTCACTGTGGCTCGGCGCCACGCTGCGCGCCAAGATCCGTCACTCGCTGGCGCCATTGACCAGCGCGCTGGAAAGCATCGAGTTGCTGCTGCGCCCACCGCAACCGTAACGGTAACAACTTATTTTTATTGAAAAAATGCAGTTCATGGTTTTTTATCGCCCATTACTAGACGACCGGTCTATTAAATACAGGATGCACTATGAAGACTGAAAAATTGCTCTCTCCGCTGAAGGTTGGCGCCATCACCCTGCCCAACCGCGTGTTTATGGCTCCGCTGACGCGTTTGCGCAGCATCGAGCCGGGCGATATTCCTACGCCGCTGATGGCGGAATATTACGCACAGCGCGCCAGCGCCGGCCTGATCGTGACCGAAGCGACCCAGGTTTCCTTCCAGGCGAAAGGCTACGCCGGCGCGCCCGGTTTGCATACGCCGGAGCAGATCGCCGCATGGAAAAACATCACGCAGGCAGTGCATGACAACAACGGCCACATCGCCGTGCAGCTGTGGCACGTAGGCCGCATTTCCCACGCCAGCCTGCAGCCAGGCGGGCAAGCGCCGGTCGCGCCTTCGGCCATCAACGCCGAAACCCGCACCACCGTGCGTGATGAAACCGGCGCCTGGGTGCGCGTGCCGACCTCCACACCGCGCGCGCTGGAAACCAGCGAGATCCCGGGCATCATCAACGATTTCCGCCAGGCAACCGCCAACGCGCGCGAAGCCGGTTTCGACTTCATCGAACTGCATGCTGCCCACGGCTATCTGCTGCACCAGTTCATGTCACCGGCTTCCAACCAACGTACCGATCAATACGGTGGCAGCATTGAGAATCGCACCCGCCTGACGCTGGAAGTGGTCGACGCCACCATCGCCGAATGGGGTGCCGAACACATCGGTATCCGTATCTCGCCGCTGGGGCCGTTCAACGGGCTGGACAACGGCGAAGATCAGGAAGAAGCGGCGCTGTATCTGGTGGAAGAGCTGAATAAGCGCAATATCGCTTACCTGCACATCTCCGAACCTGACTGGGCCGGCGGCAAACCGTATTCCGACGCCTTCCGCGACTCGGTGCGCGCCCACTTTAAAGGGGTGATCGTCGGTGCCGGCGCCTACACCGCCGAAAAAGCCGAAGCCTTGATCGAAAAAGGTTTCATCGACGCGGTGGCCTTCGGCCGCAGCTACATCGCCAACCCGGATCTGGTCGAGCGTTTCCGTCAGCACGCCCCGCTGAACGAACCTAAGCCGGAAACCTTCTACGGCGGCGGCGCCGAAGGCTATACCGACTATCCGTTTCTGGCGAAGTAACCTGTCTTGACCCCAACGGCCACGCAATCGCATGGCCGTTTTTTATGCGTCGCGCGCAAAGCAAAAAGGCTCGCACAATGCGGGCCGGTGTTCCCTGGTGTTGATCTTTATTGCCGTTCAATTTTTACACGATCGCCGCTGGAATAGATAATTGATTGTGCAGATCAATTACTCTGTATCGATCGGTACACTCGATCAATATTTAGACACCCTCGACGCGAGACCGCAAAGTGACATTGTCACCAGTTCGTCACGTTGAATTCCCTTGCGGGACAAGGCTATACTCGCTTGTGCTTCAATCCACCCGCCGTCTGCCACGGCACAGTCAATTCAGAGGAATTATGCGCTTACTCCATACCATGATCCGCGTCGGTGACCTGCAACGCGCCATCGACTTCTACACCAAGGTATTAGGCATGCGCCTGCTGCGCACCAGCGAAAACCCGGAGTACAAATACTCCCTGGCTTTCGTCGGCTATACGGAAGAGAGCGAAGGCGCAGTTATCGAACTGACCTATAACTGGGGCACCGACAGCTACGACATGGGCACCGCCTTCGGCCACCTGGCGCTGGGCGTGGATGACGTCGCCGCCACCTGCGACAGCATCCGTCGCGCCGGCGGCAAGGTCACCCGCGAAGCCGGCCCGGTGAAAGGCGGTACCACGGTTATCGCCTTCGTCGAAGATCCGGACGGCTACAAAATCGAGCTGATCGAAAACAAACACGCCGGTCAGGGCCTCGGCCACTAAGCCTCCCCTTCAGGGTGCGCTGGCGCCCTGCTGATTCTCCGCGCGATAGCGCCTGCAACCGGGCGCAAAATTTGCCATAATGCGCGCTGCATTCGATGAAGATAAGAAACTGATGGCCGAGAAAAGTGATCTTAACGCCCTGAGTGGTCGTTTTCGTGGGTTTTATCCCGTAGTAATAGATGTTGAAACCGCCGGCTTCAACGCCAATACCGATGCGTTGCTGGAGATCGCCGCCGTCACGCTGAAAATGGATGAGGACGGCTGGCTGCAGCGGGACGAAACCCTGCACTTCCACGTGGAGCCTTTCGAGGGCGCCAACCTGCAGCCGGAAGCGCTGGCGTTTAACGGCATCGATCCGCACAATCCGCTGCGCGGCGCGGTCAGCGAATATGACGCACTGCACGCCATTTTCAAAGCGGTGCGCAAAGGGCTCAAGGATCGCGGTTGCAATCGCGCCATTATCGTGGCGCACAACGCCAACTTCGATCACAGCTTTTTGATGGCCGCGGCCGAACGCGCCGGCCTGAAGCGCAACCCGTTCCATCCGTTCGCCACCTTCGACACTGCCGCGCTGAGCGGCCTGGTGCTGGGGCAAACGGTGCTGGCCAAAGCCTGCATCGCCGCCGGCATGCCGTTCGACAGCAGCCAGGCGCACTCCGCGCTGTACGACACCGAACAAACCGCCCTGCTGTTTTGCGAGCTGGTTAACCGCTGGAAACGTCTCGGCGGCTGGCCGCTGCCCGCCGGCGATCTCGCCGAATAAAACCAACAAAAAAGGCGGCCCAGTTTGCACTGGCGCCGCCCGTTACGCGATAATCGCAAGCCCGTCGATTAAGACTGCTGGTCTTCCTGCGCTTTATACTTTTCTGCCGTTTCTTTGATCAGTTGCTGCAGTTCGCCGCGCTGATACATCTCGATGATAATATCGCAACCGCCGACCAGCTCACCATCTACCCACAGCTGCGGGAACGTCGGCCAGTTGGCGTATTTTGGCAGCTCGGCGCGGATGTCCGGGTTCTGCAAAATGTCCACATAGGCGAAACGCTCGCCGCAGGCGGACAGCGCTTGCACAGCCTGCGCGGAAAAGCCGCAGCTCGGCAGCTTTGGCGAGCCTTTCATGTACAGCAGAATCGGGTTTTCAGCGATCTGGTGCTGAATTTTTTCAAGTGTCGTCGTCATTTATTGCTTCCTCAAGCCACATTTCATGGCTACAACATGCATCACGCGGGCTATTGTAGCGGCTGGAACAGTCGCAAGAAAACGCCATCTTTTGCAAGGATATTCGCCCGCCGCCGATCGCGTTTCACCGGCCACGTCATTCCGGTCAAAACATACGTTGAGAATAACATTTTTAATCCGACCATTTCACTAATATATTGCGCCGCGATGCCGGCGCGGCTTAATTATATCCGCCACCGTCGCCTGGCGCTTTTTTATACATCAACAGGCTGATTTTAAACCAAAAAAAATGTCATTAACGTTTTCTCACAATATGGATTATTATTTATGAGTTCTTCGCTGTTTTATATGGCGAAGTTCGGGAATACTGTAACTCTTTCGATATCCGTTTCGGGGCCAAGGTTGGTGACGTCGACATGCGTTTAATTCTTACGCTCTTTGCGCTGCTGTTTACGCAGCTCTTCTTCAATTTGGCGCACGCTGCGCCACAGGCGCGCGTTGCCGCCGAGCAGCGTAAAAGCCATGCTAATGAAGCGCGGCCCGATGACCGCAGAAAAAAGAAAGCGGATAAAGCCGCCAAAAAAGCCAAAGTGACGGCCCCCGAGAAAAAAACCAAGACCGCCAAGGTCAAAAGCGAGAAAAGCGCGAAAAAGATCGTCAGCGCCAAACCCAAGGCCAAAGCGCAGAAAACCGCCAAGATTAAAGTCACCCCGCCGAAAAAGGGCTATAAAAAAGGCTATGGCCGCCACCGCGACGCCGGTATGGCCACCGCCAAACTGGCGCGTGATGAAAAGCCGTTAAAACTCAGCCCGGCGCACAAAAAACGTTACCAGCATGCCAAACAGACCGCGATGGCCAAGCTGATGGATCAGATGGGCAAGCCTTACCGCTGGGGCGGCAGCTCGCCACGCACCGGCTTCGACTGCAGCGGCCTTATCTATTACGCCTATAAGGACGTGGTGAAAATCAAGATGCCGCGCACCGCCAACGAAATGTATCACCTGCGCGACGCGGCGCCGATCAAGAAAAGCGAACTGGAAAGCGGCGATTTGGTGTTCTTCCGCATCAACAACCGCGGCGTGGCGGACCATGTCGGCGTCTATCTCGGCAACGGCAAATTCATCCAGTCGCCGCGCACCGGCGAAGAGATCCGCATCAGCCAGCTCGACAACGACTATTGGCAAAACCATTACATCGGCGCACGCCGCGTAGTGACGCCGAAAACCATCCGTTAACTCCCTGTTCTGCGCGGTTGCGGCCCCGGTCGCAACCGCCTGCTCAAGCTATCGCCCATCGCACTCCCCCACACGCATTTCTCGCTTTTCCTCCTGTTTTTTATGATGAAAATTGTTAAGATTGAATGACCACAATAAAAAACGGCCCATCTGGCTCCCGCCTGGGCGGGAAGAAAGTGGCGCTGTAAAGGAGGAAGCAATGTCGTTTGAATTACCTGCATTACCGTATGAGAAAAACGCGCTCGAGCCGCACATCTCCGCCGAGACCCTGGAATACCACTACGGCAAACACCACAATACCTACGTGGTTAACCTGAACAACCTGGTGAAAGGCAGCGAGTTCGAGGGCAAATCGCTCGAAGAGATCATCAAGACCTCCAACGGCGGCGTGTTCAACAACGCCGCGCAGGTGTGGAACCACACCTTCTACTGGCACTGCCTGTCGCCACAGGGCGGCGGTGAACCGCAGGGCGAACTGGCGGCGGCGATCGTCAAATCCTTCGGCTCTTTCGCTGCATTCAAAGAGCAGTTCACCGATGCCGCCGTGAAAAACTTCGGCGCCGGCTGGACCTGGCTGGTGAAAAAACCGGACGGCGCGCTGGCGATCGTCAACACCTCCAACGCGGCAACTCCGCTGACCGGTGAAGATAAACCGCTGCTGACCGTTGACGTGTGGGAACACGCGTATTACATCGATTACCGCAATGCGCGTCCAAAATACCTGGAAAACTTCTGGGCGTTGGTCAACTGGACATTTGCGGCGGAAAACCTGGCGTAAAAGCAGGCCTTGCCGAAGTGATGAGGCGCAGCTGGGCTGCGCCTTTTTTAAAACCGGCGGGAGATCAGTTCAACGCGGCGACAAAGCTGAAAGCGATGATCATCGCCAACGCGCCGACGGTAGTGAACAGAGACATCTTCAGATCGGTATCCATGACAACTCCTTTAAAATGGGCTTTCCTAAGGATAAAAGGCGCACAATTAGTACGTCAAATCATTTTCCCACAGTTCGCCGATAAAATCTTGTTATCATTTCCCGGTTTATAATCTCGATTACCTCTTCCACTTTTGTTCAATATGCGACAAAATTCGCAGTTCACAACTGCGTACCGGCATCCATGCCCCTCCTGATTAAGCGCTGAAGACTTCAACACACTAAAAACTCAGTTTTCGCTTCTCTGGAGAAGGATCTACGTAGGCAAACGATTAACATCACACTTACATGCTGTAAACATGTGAGTTCAGGAGTCATTCCTTACATGGCAACGATTAAAGATGTGGCCAAACGCGCGGGCGTTTCCACCACCACCGTTTCGCACGTCATCAATAAGACTCGTTTCGTCGCCGAAGAGACCAAAGCGGCCGTGTGGGCCGCGATCAAAGAGCTGCACTACTCGCCGAGCGCCGTGGCGCGCAGCCTGAAAGTCAATCACACCAAGTCTATCGGTCTGCTGGCCACCTCGAGCGAAGCGCCCTATTTTGCCGAAGTGATCGAGGCGGTGGAAAACAGCTGCTACAGTAAAGGTTACACCCTGATCCTGTGCAACTCGCACAACAATCTGGACAAGCAGCGCGCCTACCTGGCGATGCTGGCGCAAAAGCGCGTCGACGGCCTGCTGGTCATGTGTTCCGAATACCCGGATCAACTGCTGGGCATGCTGGAGGACTACCGTAATATCCCGATGGTGGTGATGGACTGGGGCGCCGCGCGCGGCGACTTCACCGACACCATCATCGATAACGCGTTCGAAGGCGGCTATCTGGCCGGCCGTTACCTGATCGAGCGCGGTCACCGCGATATCGGCGCCATCCCGGGCCAGCTGTCGCGCAACACCGGCGGCGGCCGTCATCAGGGCTTTATGAAGGCGCTGCAGGAAGCGCATATCGACATTCGCGAAGAGTGGATCGTCCAGGGTGACTTCGAGCCGGAGTCCGGCTACAAGGCGATGCACCAAATCCTGTCGCAAAAACAGCGGCCGACCGCGGTATTTTGCGGCGGCGACATCATGGCGATGGGCGCCATCTGCGCCGCTGACGAGCTGGGGCTGCGAGTGCCGCAGGATATTTCCGTGATCGGCTATGACAACGTGCGCAACGCCCGCTACTTCACCCCGGCGCTGACCACCATTCACCAGCCTAAAGAGCGCCTGGGCGAAATGGCCTTCACCATGCTGCTGGATCGCATCATCAGCAAGCGCGAAGAATCACAGGTGATCGAGGTACATCCGAAGCTGGTGGAACGCCGTTCGGTCGCCGACGGTCCGTTCATCGACTACCGCCGCTAATCCCCTGAGCCGGAAGCCTGCACGGCTTCCGGCGCCGCCTCGCTCAGCCACTCCTGATTCAGCGTCTCCCCATCGCCCAGATACGCCAGCAGCCAACTCATCGCCGGCGACGGTTTATCCTGCTGCCAGGTCAGGCAGCAAGGGCTGGCGGGAAACGGCTGCTGCAGCTGCAACGCCTTCAGCTCACCGCGCTGCACCAGCGGCAGCGCCCGATGCGCCGGCATCATGCCGACGCACAGCCCGGCGCACAGACAGTCGAGCGCCGATGTCCAGTCCGGCACCACCAGCCGCCGCTGGTTATCCAGCGTCCAGGTGACGCGCTTGGGCAGATTGCGCGAGGTGTCTTCCAGGCAGAGCGAGGGGTACGGCCGCAGTTGATCGTCGTGCAGCGCCCCCGCCAGCTGCGCCAGCGGGTGTTGCGGGCTGACTACGCACAGCCAGTTCATATAGCCCATATCGCGGAAGGCAAAGCCGCCGCCGACCGGTACCGCACGCGTGGCGCCGATCGCCATGTCCGCCCTGCCGTCCGCCAGCGCATCCCAGACGCCGTTGAACACCTCGGGTTGCAGCATCAGTTCAACATCGGGGAAATGGCGGTAGAAATCCAGCACCAGCTGGCGGCTGCGCTGGGGTTTGACGATGATGTCGACTGCGATATTCAGCTGGCCGCGCCACCCGTTGGCCACCTGCTGACAGTGGCGGCGGGTGTCGAGCATTTTTTTGATAACAACTCGCGCATCCTTGATAAACAGCGCGCCGGCCGGCGTCAACTCCACATCACGGTGACGCCGCTCAAACAGCGGCACCGCCAGCCATTGTTCCAGTTGCCGCACGGTATAGCTCACCGCCGACGGCACCCGGTGCAGCTCCTGCGCCGCCGCGCTGAAACTGCCGGTGCGCGCCACCGCGTCAACAACTTCAAGAGAATATTCAGACCACATCGCTTTGCCTTCAATTTTTTTAACAGCACTTTGCAAATATTACCGTTTCACAAGCAGAGATCCAGCCGGATACACTGGCCGGCGCTAAAAACCTGCGACACTAAAATATTAACGAGAAATACCATGCGAAATTCCTTTGGCTTTATGTTCTACCTCGCCGGCCTGAGCATGCTGGGTTATCTGGCGACCGATATGTACCTGCCCGCCTTCGGCGCCATGCGGGAGGAACTGCAAATTTCCGCCGGCGCGGTCAGCGCCAGCCTGAGCATCTTTCTGGCCGGCTTCGCCTTCGCGCAATTGCTGTGGGGGCCCCTCTCCGACCGGCTGGGCCGCAAACCGGTATTATTGATTGGCCTGACGCTGTTCGCGCTCGGCTGCCTGGGCATGCTGTGGGTAGAAAATGCCGTGCAGCTCTGGATACTGCGCTTTATTCAGGCCGTCGGCGTCTGTTCCGCCACCGCCATCTGGCAAGCGCTGGTGGTCGACCGCTATCGCGAAGGCCAGGCCAACCGCGTGTTCGCCACCATCATGCCGCTGGTGGCGCTGTCACCGGCGCTGGCGCCGCTGCTTGGCGCCTGGCTGCTGAACCACGCCAGCTGGCGTGCGATCTTCGCCGCGCTGTTGGTGATCACCGCGCTGCTGCTGCTGCCGACGCTGCTGCTCAAAGAGCGCGCCAAAACGCACCCCGCCGCCGACGCGCCGAAAAACGGCGTCAGCTTCTGGCAACTGTTGAAATCTCCGGTGTTCAGCGGCAACGTCGCTATGTACGCCGCCTGCTCGGCCGGTTTCTTCGCCTGGCTGACCGGTTCGCCGTTCATCCTCGGCGATATGGGCTATAGCCCGAGCGACATCGGTCTGAGCTATGTGCCGCAAACGCTGGCCTTCCTGCTGGGCGGCTACGGCTGCCGCGCCGCGCTTAAGCGCATCAATGGCAAAACTCTGCTGCCGTGGCTGCTGGTAGCTTATGGTGTCAGCATGGTGGCGCTGTATCTGGTGGCGACCCTGACCAATCCGACGCTCACCACGCTGCTGATCCCGTTCTGCGTGATGGCGCTGGTCAACGGCGCCGGCTACCCGATCATGGTGGCGAATGCGCTGATGCCGTTCCCGGAAAGCAGCGGCAAAGCCGCCGCGCTGCAAAATACGCTGCAATTGGGGCTGTGTTTTGTGGCAAGCATGCTGGTGTCGGCGTTTATTGCCCAGCCGCTGTTGGCGACGGTGACGGTGATGGTATCTACGGTAGTTCTGGCCGCGCTGGGTTATTTCCTGCAGCGGGGAAAAGCGGCCGATGCGCAGCAAAAGGCACAGCGGGAACATGCTAACTCAGCGTCATAATTGCCAAGATTAATAATCACTTAAAGAATATGCGTGCCGAGTGCGATTTACAGTTGAGTCAACGCCTCGGCACGCCTATACTCAAAAACAACCTTGTAAAGTAACACCTTATAATCTCTATATCTCAATCAGCTATTGTGTACGCGCCTTGCGTCACACTCTTTTTTTAAAGGGGCGTTTATCCTGCGCCGTTTGCGTCGGGCCGTTTCTTTAAATTTCCTCTGTTCATAGTCGGATATCAGACGCCGCGGGCTTATTTCCCGTTGGTATAGGTATGCACCCGCAGAAATTGTCTAAGCTGTTTCCTAACGGGTCATCAGTCAGAAGAAGGTGATGGAGAAGCTATGAGTTCATCGTGTATAGAAGATCTGAGCATCCAGGATAACCAGTGGTACCGTATCGCGCACGAAATGCTCGGTCTGGCCGGTATCGAAATCAACGGATCGCGCCCTTTCGATATTCAGGTTAAAAATCCCGAATTCTTTAAACGCGTTTTGCAGCAAGGGTCACTGGGCCTGGGCGAAAGCTATATGGACGGTTGGTGGGAGTGCGAGCGGCTGGATATGTTCTTCCAGCGCGTGGTCAGCGCTGGGCTGGAGAAGAAACTCCCCCACCACCTGAAAGATACCCTGCGTATCGCCGCCGCGCGCCTGACCAATCTGCAATCGAAAAAGCGCGCCTGGATCGTCGGCAAAGAACATTACGATCTCGGCAACGATCTGTTTACCCTGATGCTCGATCCTTACATGCAGTATTCCTGCGGCTACTGGAAAGACGCCACCACGCTGGAGGAAGCGCAGGAAGCCAAGCTGCGGATGATCTGCGAGAAACTGCAGCTGCAGCCGGGCATGCGTTTGCTGGACATCGGCTGCGGCTGGGGCGGCCTTTCCGCCTATGCGGCGAAAAATTACGGCGTGTCGGTGGTCGGCGTGACCATTTCCGCCGAACAGCAGAAGCTGGCTCAGGCGCGCTGCGCCGGGCTGGATGTGCAGATCCTGTTGCAGGATTACCGCGATCTGCACCAGCAGTTCGATCGCATTGTCTCGGTCGGCATGTTCGAGCACGTCGGGCCGAAAAACTACCGCACCTATTTCGACGTGGTGGAGCGCAATCTGGCGCCGCACGGCCTGTTCCTGCTGCACACCATCGGCTCCAACAAGACCGACATGAACGTCGATCCCTGGATCAACAAATATATCTTCCCGAACGGCTGCCTGCCCTCCGTGAGACATATCGCCGAGGCCAGCGAAGGCCATTTCGTGATGGAAGACTGGCACAACATCGGCGCCGACTACGATCGCACGCTGATGGCCTGGTTCGAGCGCTTCAAACAGGCGTGGCCGCAGCTCGCCGAGCGCTATTCCGAGCGCTTCGAGCGGATGTTCAGCTATTACCTGAACGCCTGCGCCGGCGCGTTCCGGGCGCGCGATCTGCAGCTATGGCAGGTGGTGTTCAGCCCGAAAGGCGTTGAAGGCGGCATTCGCGTCGCCCGCTAAGCACTTGCCCGACAAAAAAAGCCCCGGCAACCTCATCGCCGGGGCTTTTTTTTGCTCTTTCGAACCCTGCGGGTTAACCGCAATAAACGCGAATAATTTTATCGTCGCTGTCGCCAAGGAAGTTCAGGCGGCGCAGGTTGAAATCCATGGTGACGGCAGAGTTGTACGGAATGGCTCGCACCTTGGCGTCGATCCGCACGCCTTCCAGCGAGGTCATCGGTTTGCCGACAAAATTTTGATACTGCGAAGCGCCGCAGGTATCGTCCGCATCGGCCATTTGCGCGCCCGCGCCCTGCTCAGGCGAACTGCTGCAAGCGCTCAGCGCCAGCAACGCGGTTAACAACAACGTTTTCCCATAAAACTTCACGCGTTTCTCCTCTCTGCTTATGATTCGATGCCGGCGGTCACGCCAGAATCGCTGTCAGTCTTTGTGCGCCGGCGCCATCGCCGCGGCCAACGTCGCTTCCCGATTGGCCAGCACGCGCTCGACGGTGTCCACCACCGCCTGCGTTTGCGGATCGATCTCGATGTTCACCTTGTCGCCGAGGCGTTTTTTACCCAGCGTGGTGCGATCCAGCGTTTCCGGGATCAGGTGCACGCAGAAACGGTTATTCACCACTTCGCCGATGGTCAGGCTAATGCCGTCGATGCCGATGAAACCTTTGTGCAGCACATATTTCATCAATTCCGCATCCGGCATGCGCAGCCATACCTGGCGGTTATTTTCCGAGGTATAAATCTTGGCCACTTCCGCCGTGCAGATAATATGGCCGGACATCAAATGGCCGCCAATTTCGTCATTGAACTTCGCCGCGCGCTCGATATTGACGATGTCGCCCAGCGCCAGATCGCCGAGGTTGGTCAGGCGCAACGTTTCTTTGATCAAATCGAAGCTGACGCGGTTGCCTTCCACCGCGGTGACGGTCAGGCAGCAGCCGTTATGGGCCACCGACGCGCCCAGCTCCAGCCCCGGCAGCAGCTCGGCAGGCATTTCGATCACGTGGGTGCGGAAATTGGGTTTCTCATCAATGGCGACCAGCGGCGCGGTGCCTTGTACGATACCGGTGAACATATGTGCCTCTTCTTGCTAAATAGGTTAAAACGCTACCGGCAGTTTGCCCCAGTTGGCGCTGAAAACCAAATCCGCGACGGCAAAAAAAGAATGGCTGCGCATTTAATAACTATTTATCTGCGGCGTTTGCTTAACGACGCCGAGCAGGTACAATCTTTTTGACAAAATTCCGCTATTTTAATTGTTGTCCTCTCGCGGCAGCCCTCCCTCCCACATATATAAATAGAAAAGGTGTATGCGTGCAGAAGTACTTAATTGAAGCGCGTAGTTTATTGGCTCTCGCTATCCCGGTCATCATCGCGCAAATATCACAAACCGCCATGGGCGTGGTGGATACCATCATGGCCGGCGCTTACAGCGCCACCGACATGGCGGCGGTGGCGGTCGGCACCTCGATCTGGTTGCCGGCCATTTTGTTCGGCCACGGCCTGCTGCTGGCGCTGACCCCGGTTATCGCCCAGCTCAACGGCGCCGGCCGTCGCGATCGCATCGCCCATCAGGTGCGTCAGGGCTTCTGGCTGGCCTCCGGCGTCTCCGTGCTGCTGATCGTCGTGCTGTATAACTGCAAGTTTGTCATCGACATGATGCACAACATCGATCCGCAGTTGGCGGATAAAGCCGTCGGCTATCTGCACGCCATCATGTGGGGGGCGCCGGGTTACCTGTTCTTCCAGGTGATGCGCAACCAGTGTGAGGGGCTGTCCAAAACCAAACCCGGCATGGTGATCGGCTTCCTCGGCCTGCTGGTGAATATCCCGATCAACTACATCTTTATCTACGGCAAGTTCGGCATGCCGGAACTCGGCGGCGTCGGCTGCGGCGTCGCCACCGGCAGCGTCTACTGGATCATGTTCCTGATGATGCGCTGGTACGTGAAACGCGCGCCGTCGCAGCGCGACATCAAACGCCAGGCCGGCGATCTCGGCGGCCCGGACTGGGCGGCGCTAAGGCGCTTGATCGGCATCGGCATGCCGGTGGCGCTGGCGCTGTTCTTCGAAGTCACGCTGTTCGCGGTGGTGGCGCTGCTGGTTTCGCCGCTGGGGATCGTCGCGGTCGCCGGCCACCAGATCGCGCTTAACTTCAGCGCGCTGATGTTCGTGCTGCCGCTGTCGCTGGGCGTCGGCGCCACCATCCGCGTCGGTTATCGTCTGGGGGAAGGTTCGGTCGAAGGCGCGCGCGTCGCCGCTTACTCCGCCATCGGCGTCGGCATCACCATGGCCGTCTGCACCGCGCTGTTTACCGCCACTTTCCGCGAACCGATCGCCCTGCTGTACAACGACAGCCCGGCGGTGGTGGCGATGGCCTCGCAGTTGATGCTGCTGGCGGCGCTGTACCAGATCTCGGATTCGGTCCAGGTGATCGGCAGCGGCGTGCTGCGCGGTTATAAAGATACCCGCGCGATCTTCTTCATCACCTTTATCGCTTATTGGGTGTTGGGCTTGCCGAGCGGTTATCTGCTGGCGTTAACCGATGCGCTGGTGCCGGCGATGGGGCCAAGCGGTTTCTGGATCGGCTTTATCATCGGACTGACCTTCGCCGCCATCATGATGGCGCTGCGCATGCGCTGGCTGCAGAAACAGCCGACTGCCGTTATCCTGCAGCGATCCACGCGCTGAATCCGCTCCCGGCCGGTTTCCTCCCCGGCCGGGTTGCGGTTTGCGGAAAAAAACGCCGGACTGCGCACAACCTCAGCAATCGCGTGAAATACCGAATAAAATTGCGTTTTTCCCCTTGCCAGCACGCAGGTAGCTCGTTAATATTCGTCCCCGCTGTCAGCCATGACAGGCAGGAAAAGATGCGTCCGTAGCTCAGTTGGTTAGAGCACCACCTTGACATGGTGGGGGTCGGTGGTTCGAGTCCACTCGGACGCACCAAATTCCTGAAGCAGTACAGTGCGTCCGTAGCTCAGTTGGTTAGAGCACCACCTTGACATGGTGGGGGTCGGTGGTTCGAGTCCACTCGGACGCACCAAATTTCAGAAGCAGCACAGTGCGTCCGTAGCTCAGTTGGTTAGAGCACCACCTTGACATGGTGGGGGTCGGTGGTTCGAGTCCACTCGGACGCACCATATTGCTGATTCATCTCTCCCTGTCACGTTATACTTCCCGTTGTATCGTCTCTGCACGACCGTTCGATTTTTCATGTCGATTGCGCCGAACTACCGCCATCAGCCATCAGGAACGCCACATGACCACATTCACCGCCAAAACCGCCTTTTTGCCACTCGACAATGGCCTTGCCCGCCGCGAAGGCGTGATGAGCGACGGTTCGCCGGCGACGGAAGTGCGTTTCGAGGCCGGCGCCTTCGGCCAGTTGCAAAAGCCCGCGCACGCGCTGCAAACCCGGGTGATATCCGGCGAATTCGAGTTCACTCTCGGCGGCGACACCCGGATAGTACGTGCCGGTGAGTGCCTGACCCTGCCGGCCAATGTCGCCAGCGGCTGCTTCTGCCTGAGCGCCGGCATGCTGCTGGAAATTCCCCAAACGCGTTAAACCTGCATTTACAGAAAGGTTATTTGCGCAACAAGCTGCCCGCAACGCGTTGCATTTGCGCCACATTTAGCCCCGTTTTGCTCTATCCGCCGCACCGCCGCGGTTTTTTATTTTGTTTCCCGCCGCTTAGCCTTTATAATGCGCAACGTCTATCAGTTGAATGGTTTCAGCCCTTGATCTGCGAAAACGCAATAATAACACGATGTGATCTTACCCCGTTGCGCAGCATCCCCGCGCCCCCGCGCGGGCTGAATTTTTCCGCCCCACTTCAACTGTCGTCACCTATCCTTAACTATGTTTTTCACCACCAGGCACGGCCCAAATTCCCTACCGGCGTAAACCGCGCCGGTCAAATTCGTTTTTTTATCCATCACAACTTGTAGAAAACTCCGCCATGAAAAAGACCAAAATTGTTTGTACCATCGGTCCAAAAACCGAATCGGAAGAAATGCTGACCAACCTGCTCAATGCGGGCATGAACGTGATGCGTCTCAACTTCTCTCACGGCGACTATGAAGAGCACGGCAACCGCATCAAGAACATGCGCGCCGTGATGGCGAAAACCGGTATCAACGCCGGCATCCTGCTGGATACCAAAGGCCCGGAAATTCGCACCATGAAGCTGGAAGGCGGCAAAGACGCCTCGCTGGTCGCCGGCCAAACCTTCACCTTCACCACTGACCAGAGCGTGATCGGCAACAGCGAGCGCGTGGCGGTCACCTACGCCGGCTTCGCCGCCGACCTGAAGATCGGCAACACCGTGCTGGTTGACGACGGCCTGATCGGCATGGAAGTCACCAACGTGACCGAGAACGAAGTCATCTGTAAGGTGCTGAACAACGGCGACCTGGGCGAGAACAAAGGCGTTAACCTGCCGGGCGTGTCCATCCAGCTGCCTGCGCTGGCCGAGAAAGACAAACGCGACCTGATCTTCGGCTGCGAGCAAGGCGTCGACTTCGTGGCGGCGTCCTTCATCCGTAAACGCTCCGACGTGCTGGAGATCCGCGAGCACCTGAAAGCCCACGGCGGCGAGCAGATCCAGATCATCTCCAAGATCGAAAACCAGGAAGGCCTGAACAACTTCGACGAAATCCTCGAAGCGTCCGACGGCATCATGGTTGCCCGTGGCGATCTGGGCGTCGAGATCCCGGTAGAAGAAGTGATCTTCGCCCAGAAGATGATGATCGAGAAATGCAAC
Organism: Serratia sp. CY76391; assembly: GCF_052166695.1. Classification (NCBI taxonomy): domain Bacteria; kingdom Pseudomonadati; phylum Pseudomonadota; class Gammaproteobacteria; order Enterobacterales; family Yersiniaceae; genus Serratia; species Serratia sp. CY76391. Next base: position 1,343,958 of record NZ_JBJNOJ010000001.1, on the reverse strand, counting down.
CGCGCGCGTAAAGTGGTCATCACCGCCACCCAGATGCTCGATTCCATGATCAAAAACCCACGCCCTACCCGCGCGGAAGCCGGCGACGTTGCCAACGCCATCCTGGACGGCACCGATGCCGTCATGCTGTCCGGCGAGAGCGCCAAGGGCAAATACCCGCTGGAAGCGGTCAACATCATGGCGACCATCTGCGAGCGTACCGATCGCGTGATGCCAAGCCGTATCGACACCCTGAACGATCGTCGCAAGCTGCGCATCACCGAAGCGGTGTGCCGCGGCGCGGTTGAAACCGCCGAGAAACTCGACGCGCCGCTGATCGTGGTCGCCACCAGCGGCGGCAAGTCGGCGAAATCCGTGCGTAAATACTTCCCGAACGCGGTGATCCTGGCGCTGACCACCAATGAGACTACCGCGCATCAGCTGGTGCTGAGCAAGGGCGTCATCCCGCAGATGGTCAAGGAAATCGCCTCTACCGACGACTTCTACCGCATCGGTAAAGAAGCCGCCCTGGCCAGCGGCCTGGCGCAGAAAGGCGACGTCGTGGTGATGGTTTCCGGCGCGCTGGTGCCGAGCGGCACCACCAACACGGCCTCGGTACACGTGCTGTAATATAAAACGTGACATAATTGTCTTGATCAAAACGCCGCTTTGCGGCGTTTTTTTTATCAGCAGTAAACTATTTTTCTCAAAACGCAACCGCGATCCGCTCATTATTTAGCTAATAAAGAATCGGAGTAGTCCCATGGAAGCCGGCTGTTTTCCCTCGTTTTTTTAACTAATTTGTAAAACCAGATGCAAGTTTGAGCGAACGATCAAAATAAAGCACCTCAACACTAAAAAATTATTCTCTTTCGAAAAAAGTTTGTGTAATACTTGTAACGCTACATGGAGATTAACTCAATCTAGAGGGTGTTATAATGAATCGTACTAAACTGGTACTGGGCGCGGTAATCCTGGGTTCCACTCTGCTGGCTGGCTGCTCTAGCAACGCTAAAATCGATCAACTGTCTTCTGACGTTCAGACTCTGAACGCTAAAGTTGATCAGCTGAGCAACGACGTGAACGCAATGCGTTCTGACGTTCAAGCTGCTAAAGACGACGCAGCACGCGCTAACCAGCGTCTGGACAACCAAGCTCACGCTTACAAAAAGTAAGATAGCTTTGGTTATTGAAAACGGCGCACATTGTGCGCCGTTTTTTTTGTCTGTTCGTCAGCCAGGGCGTTTCCTGCACGGCAGGCAAAAAAAGAGGTTCAGCACGCTGAACCCCTCTTCGACCGCTCAATCCTGCAAACTTAGTTCACCGAACTGATTGGCGCTGCCTTGAATGGGCTCTTATTCGCCGCAGGAGCCGCTGTAGGCGTCAAACTCACTGCAGACGGACTCTCCCCTACGTTGACCAGCACCGGCATGCCAGAACGGCGTACAACCGCGCTATCGAACACGGCGCGATCGGTCTGACCATCGGCCGCAAAGGCTTTCTCCGCTTTAGACAACGCAATCGGCATGGTCTGCGGATCGTCGCTTTCCACCCGCGACAGCGGTTGGTGCACTTCCACATAGCGTTTGCCGTCCGGCTCAACGGAAATCTTCACCGGATCGTTGATCACTTGCACCCGCGTACCGCGCGGCACCATGTTGAACAGCGCCTCGATATCCGTCGGACGCAGACGAATGCAGCCGGAGCTGACGCGCATGCCGATACCGAAGTTGGCGTTGGTGCCGTGGATCAGGTATTCACCGCGCCCCATCGCCAGACGCAGGGCGAACAGCCCCATCGGGTTCTCAGGGCCGGCCGGCACCACCGCAGGCAGCGTCACGCCCTGGGATTGATAGCGCTTGCGGATGTTGGCGGTGGGTGTCCAGGTCGGGTTAGGGATCTTCTGGCTGATGGAGGTCACCTCCAGCGGCGTGTGCATCCCGGTCTGGCCGATGCCGATCGGATAGACGATCACTTTGTTCTCGCCTTTCGGGTAGTAATAAAGGCGCAGCTCGGCCAGGTTGACGATGATCCCTTCACGCTTGGTGTCAGGCAGCAGCATTTGGGTCGGAATGGTCAGCACCGTACCCGGCTTGGGCAGGAACGGATCAGTGCCGGGGTTGGCTTCCAGCATGCCCAGCAAGCCGATCTTGTAGTCAGCGGCGATGGCTTCAAGCGGGCGGCCGTCGTTTGGCACGGTATAAGTGGTGTTTTCGCCGATCAGACGGCTGTCCGGCGGCGGCAGCGGGTACTCGGTCGCACTGGCGGCCTGCGTGCCGGCCAATACGGTGGCGAAGACCATGCCCATTAAACTCAACGCACGTTTCATTATCATCCCTATATTTTTATGACGGTTCGCCCACAAGGCTAACGAGCGCCAGGTGGTGGGTAAATCAGACAATACCTGATTAATACTAGCAACGCTGGTATCAAAGGCAATAAGTCCTCTAAAAATCAACACGTTATAACGTAATCGCCGTCATTGATTGTCAACGAAACGTCAACAGTTAAGCTGCTGAAATATCACTGAATTGGGCGCGTTGCCCGGAGGAAAATCGTGAATTGTAAAGACTCATTGACAAAGCAAAGGTATCAATGAGTCTTGAGGATGAAGGCGTTATGGATCAGGCCAGCTGCGCCGCTTTACTGCGAATGGCGCGGATCATCGCCTCCAGCCCCTGCGAGCGCGAAGGCGTCAGATGTTGGCTGAGCGCCAGCTCGGTGAAAAACGGCCGCACATCGAGATCGACGATCTGCTGCGGCGTCAATTGGCGATAAAGAATGAACACCACCGCCAGCAACCCTTTGACGATCGCCGCGTCGCTGTCGCCGTGAAACTCGACCTGCCCCTGCTCATCGCGGCGCATCACGATCCACACCTGGCTCTGACAGCCGGAGATCAGGTTGCCGGCCTGCCGCTCCGCCTCGTCCAGCGGCGGCAATTTAGCGCCGAGTTCAATCACGTACAGGTATTTCTCCTCCCAGTTCAGACAGCGGGAGAAATTACGCACCAATTTATCTTTGTCCGGCAAATTCGCCATGGGGATCCTTTTGTACCGCCGGGGACGCGCCCCGGCCTAACCTAATAACTGATGAATGCGTTGCAGCCCGGCCACCAGCCGGTCCACCTCTTCGCGGGTATTATATAACGCCAGCGAAGCACGGCACATGCTCGGCACCTGATAAAACGCCATCAGCGGCATCGCGCAGTGATGGCCGGTGCGAATGGCGATACCGTACTGATCGAGGAAGCTGCCGACGTCATAGGCGTGGTGCTCTCCCAGATTGAAGGCGATCACCCCGGCCCGATGCGCCGGACCATAGATTTTCAGCGTCGGCACCTGCTTGAGCGCCTCGAGCGCGTAATGCATCAGCGACTGTTCATAATCGTGGATCGCATTCAGGCTCAAGGCTTCGACGTAATCAAACGCCGCGCCCAGCCCCATGATGCCGGCGGTGTTCGGCGAACCGGCCTCGAAGCGCCACGGCGGATCGGCGAAGGTGGTGCCCGCCGTCAGGCTGACCTGCCGGATCATCGAGCCGCCCCCTTCCCACGGTGGCATCTGCTGCAACAACGCCTGGCGGCCATACAGCATGCCGATGCCGGAAGGGCCATACAGCTTATGGCCGGAAAACACGTAGAAATCGCAGTCCAGCGCCTGGACATCGACGCACTGGTGCATCACCGCCTGCGCGCCGTCCACCAGCACCGTCAGATCCGGTGACAGGGTTCTGGCGCGGGCGATGATCTCACGCACCGGGTTAACGGTGCCCAGCACGTTGGAGACCTCGGTCAGCGCCAGCAGTTTACAGGACGCGTCGACCAGTTCCGGCAACCGCGCCAGATCCAGCGTACCGTCCGGCTGCAGCGGCCACACCCGCAGCTGCAACCCGCGCTCCTGCGCCAGCATCTGCCACGGCACGATGTTGGCGTGGTGCTCCATCTCGGTGATGAGAATCGCATCGCCCGGCTGCAGCTGGTGGCGGCCAAAGCTGTTGGCCACCAGATTGATGCCTTCGGTGGTGCCCTTGACGAACACCATCTCTTCCGCCGAGGCAGCATTGATAAAGCGCGCCGCCTGTTCCCGCACCGCTTCCATCTGCTGAGTCGCCTCGGCGCTCAGGGTGTGGATACCGCGATGCACCGCCGCATACCCGTGGCGGTAGAACTCCAGCTCGCGGTCGATCACCGCCTGCGGTTTCTGCGCGCTGGCGGCGCTGTCGAGATAGGCCAGCGGTTGGCCGTTCACCTCACGCGCCAACAGCGGGAAATCGCCGCGCACGCGTTCAATCGGATAACTCATGCAGCCTCCCCCGGCAGGCGCTGGGCGATGCGCGCCAGCACCCGTTCCCGGATGGTGTCGTTGGCGATGCCTTCGGTCAGCTCGGCGGCGAAGGCGAAGATGATCATCTGCTGCGCCGCGTGCTTGTCGATGCCGCGCGACTGCAGATAGAACAGCTGCTCTTCATCGATGCGCCCCACGGTAGCGCCGTGGCTGCACTTGACGTCATCGGCGTAGATCTCCAGCTGCGGCTTGGTATCCACTTCCGCCACCTTGCCCAACAGCAGGTTATGGTTGGTCATCTGGCCGTCGGTTTTGATCGCGTGTTTGGCCACTTTGATCATGCCGTTGAACACCGCCTTGCCGCGATCGCTGACCACGGTTTTATGCAGCTGGCGGCTTTCGCAATAGCCCTTGTTGTGCTCCAGATAGGTGCGGGTGTCGCAAATCTCTTTGCCCACCGGCAGCACCAGGCTGTTGATCACCAGATTCGCGCCTTCGCCGTTCAACTGCGCGCTGGTGTTGTGCCGCGTCAGGCCGGCACCCAGCAGGAAGCTGTCGCTTTTCACCCGCGCGTCGCGGCCGATAACCAGATCGTTGTGGGCAAAGTGGTAGCTTGGCTGGCTCTCAAACGCCAGCTTGCAGTGCAACAGCCCGGCGTTGTCCGCCACATTGGCGGTCAGACGCGCGCCGGTGAAGTGTGCGGCCTCGCCCAGGCTGACATAGTGTTCGATCACTTCCGCCTCAGCCCCGCGCCCGATCTCCAGATGATGGCGGTGATGCACGGTGTTCACTTCCCCGGCGGCGCCGCGTCCGCTGCTGATGTGCAGCAGATACAGCGGGCGTGCGGGGATCTTGCCGGCCGGCAAGCGAATCAGGCTGGTTTCCTGCGCCAAGCTTTCGGTCAGGTGCAGAAAAATCTCCGGCTGGATCGGCTCCGGCAACGCCTGAGGCGTGCCATAGGCGGTCAACTCGAACTGGTAGTCGCCCAGGTCGCCATCGCTCAGCGCGGCGCTGTAGCGGCCGTCGATAAACACCAGCCGACAGGCATCGATGCCGAGCGCCAGCGCATCGAGCTGCTCTGCACTCACCGGGGCGGGCTGCGGCTCGAGGAATTGCTGCTCCAGCAGGCTCTCCAGCGGCGTGTATTTCCAGTTTTCATGCTTGCGCGTCGGCCAGCCGAGGCGCAGCGCCTGCTGCCAGTGCGCCAGAGCATGCGGCGAACGCTCGCCGCCGCGGCCTTCGAACAGGCGATACAGCTGCTGCAGCGCGTTTGAATTACTGTTGGTCGGTAAGCCAGCCATAGCCCTGCTCCTCCAACTGTTTCACCAGCGAGAAATCGCCGGATTTGACGATGCGCCCCTGGGACAGCACGTGTACGTAATCCGGCTTGATGTAGTCCAGAATGCGCTGATAGTGGGTGACGATGATAAAGGCGCGCTGGCCGTCCCGCAGCGAGTTGACGCCGTTGGCGACGATTTTGAGCGCATCGATGTCCAGGCCCGAATCGGTTTCATCGAGAATGCACAGATCCGGCTCCAGCGCCGCCATCTGCAGAATGTCGTTACGCTTTTTCTCACCGCCGGAGAAGCCGACGTTGACCGAACGGGTCAGCAGATCGGCCGGCATATCCAGCAGCGCGATTTTCTCTTCGATGAAATCGGCGAAGTCAAAGCGATCCAGCGGCTCCTGCTCGCGGTATTTGCGCACCGCGTTGACCGACGTCTGCAGGAAGAAGTGGTTGCTGACGCCGGGGATCTCCACCGGGTACTGGAAGGCCAGGAACACGCCCTCGCCCGCGCGATCTTCCGGATCCAGCTCCAGCAGATCCTTGCCCTTGAAGGTGACTTCCCCTTCGGTCACTTCGTACTCTTCACGCCCGGCCAGCGTGGCGGACAGCGTGCTCTTGCCCGAGCCGTTCGGCCCCATGATGGCGTGCACTTCGCCCGGTTTGATCTCCAGATCCAATCCCTTGAGGATCTCGTTGCCTTCCACGCTGACTTTCAAATTCTTGATGCTTAACATGCTGTGTCCTCAGATAGCGCCGCCGGCGCTAAAAATGCGGCGATTAACCCACGCTGTGTTCCAAGCTGATGGCCAGGAGTTTTTGCGCCTCGACGGCGAACTCCAGCGGCAGCTCGGAGAAAACGTCCTTGCAGAAACCGTTGACGATCATCGAAATGGCGTCATCCTCGCTGATGCCGCGCTGCAGGCAGTAGAACAGCTGGTCATCGCCGATCTTCGAGGTAGTGGCTTCGTGCTCCAGCTGAGCGCTGTTGTTGCGCGCTTCAACGTAAGGGAACGTGTGGGCACCGCTGTCCGGCCCGATCAGCATCGAGTCGCACTGGGTAAAATTACGGGCGTTTTCCGCCCCCGGCAGGATTTTCACCAGGCCGCGATAGGTGTTCTCGCTGTGGCCGGCGGAGATGCCTTTGGCGATGATGGTCGACCTGGTGTTTTTGCCGATGTGGATCATCTTGGTGCCGGTATCCGCCTGCTGATGGCCGCTGGTCAGCGCCACCGAGAAGAATTCGCCGATCGAGTTGTCGCCCTGCAAAATCACGCTCGGGTATTTCCAGGTGATGGCCGAGCCGGTTTCCGACTGGGTCCAGGACATTTTCGAACCGGCGCCTTCGCACAGCGCGCGCTTGGTGACGAAGTTGAGGATACCGCCCTTGCTCTCGCCGCCGGAGAACCAGTTCTGCACCGTCGAGTATTTCACTTCGGCGTCTTTATGCAGGATCACTTCCACCACCGCCGCATGCAGCTGGTAGCTGTCGCGCACCGGGGCGGAACAGCCTTCGATATAGCTGACGTAGCTGCCTTCGTCGGCGATCAGGATGGTGCGCTCGAACTGGCCGGTTTTGGCGGCGTTGATGCGGAAGTAGGTCGACAGCTCCATCGGGCAGCGCACGCCTTTCGGCACATAGACGAAGGTGCCGTCGGAGGCCACCGCGGCGTTCAGCGCAGCGAAGAAGTTATCGTTAGACGGCACCACGCGCCCCAGGTATTGACGCACCAGATCCGGGTATTCCTGGATCGCTTCGCCGAACGAGCAGAAGATCACCCCGCTCTCCGCCAGTTTTTCACGGTAGGTGGTGGCGACCGAGACCGAGTCGAAGATGGCGTCCACCGCCACCTCGCTGCCCTCGCGCACCGGCACGCCGAGCTGGTTGAACGCCAGCTCCACTTCGCTGGTCAGGTAATCTTTTTCCGTCGCCGCGCCCGGTTGCTGCTCGGCGCCGGGTTGCGAACCGCATGCATCGTCGCAGCTGCCGCAGGACGGCGCCGAATAGTAACTGTAGTCCTGATAGTTCAGGCGTTCGTAATTGGCCTTCAGCCAGTGCGGCTCTTCCATCTGCAGCCAGGCGCGATAAGCCTCGAGGCGGAATTCCAGCATCCACTCGGGTTCGTTGCGCTTGGCCGAGATGGCGCGCACCACCTCTTCGTTGATGCCCTTGGCCAACTCATCGGTTGCCAGCTGGGTGAAGAAACCTTCTTTGTAGCGACCTTCGCTGACCCAAGCCTGCACTTCATTAGGCATTTCTACATTGCTTCGTGTCATGTTGATTGCATCGCTCAAACGCCAAAGCTCTCGCCGCACCCGCAGGCATGCTGAGCTTTAGGGTTGTTGAATTTGAATATCTGATTCAGCCCTTCGCGGACGTAATCTACCGTGGTGCCATCGATGAACGGCATGGCCTTCAGCGGCACATACAGTTTGGCGCCGTCACGCTCAAACAGCAGATCGTCATCGGCGGGTTCGCGTGTCAGATCCAGCACATAGGCAAAGCCGGCGCAGCCGGATTGTTTCACCCCTAGCTGCAGCCCTTTCACCTGCGGATCCTGCTGCATCAGTTTGGTTATTTGTCGTACGGCGCTGTCGCTGAGCGAAATGCCTTGCCAGACATTTTCATCCAGAGAAAAAGTGCCGACATTTTCCGTTTGCATAGGGTCTACCTCACACTCGTGTTTGGCCACAGCCAATCTGGGTTGCTTATATGTTAGTGATAACGATTATCACTTCAACCGTTTGTTTTGCGGGGGTATCCGCCGCAAGCGCGGTTTTTCGCTGCGGCGTGCGGCAAGCCAGCGGGACATCCGTGGCGGCTTGCGGCGCCTGGCGGCAAGGTGTGCATGCTATCCCTATGAATTTGTTCTTTATCCTGCATCACCGTACCGCACTCCTCGGTGGCCCGTCAGCGTTACAGCGCCGCGGTACGTTGCCGATCTAAACATTCATAGAAAATACCTATTTCTGCATTCTGTCTGTCGTAAATGTGCGTTTATCGGCATTTCGTGGCGCAGCGCAAGCGCGCGCCCTCAGGTTAAAGTTTAGTCGCTCAGCATCAAGTTGGGTCGTCGGCGGCGTTTTACACCTCACGCGATGAAAAAACGCCACGCCGGGGATTGATCGGCAACGCGGCAGTTTATATGATAATGATTATCATTCAATTTGAATTTGAGCGCGAAGCCAATGACTCTTTCGATCAACGCATGGTTGCTGGGCAAGATTGATGACTACAAATTCAGCGTGCGCGACGCCACGGTGGACTTTTACATGGCCGAAGCGGCGCTACGGCGCCCGGAATGCAATATCGACCACCTGAAGCGGTACAACAGCGTCAGCCTTACCATGGCCAATTTGTGTCTGGAGAACGGCGACGACGACAGCTACCTGCACGCGCTCAGCAAGCTGCACAACCGGCTGATCGTCGAGATCAACAACCCACAGCGTTGCCAGCTTTTTCGGGTGCAAAGCTACCACTTCGCCCGCCATACGCTGACGCTGATCTGCCAAAAATATGCAATGGAAGGCACCTGGGAGAAGGCGAACGCGTTTCAGAAGGACTTCGTCAAACGCGTGCCGTTTCAGCTGTAAAGCGAAAGGCTCCGCAGGCCGATTGCCTGCGGAAAGCGGCAGGGATCAGTCGATGACCGCCGTGGTCAGACGCGAGGTGCAGCACAACCGATCGCGCGCGTCGAAGATCTCGATTTGCCACACCTGATGGCGACGGCCGACGTGCAGTGCGCGGCACACCCCGCGCACCTGGCCATCGAACACCGCGCGCAGGTGGTTGGCGTTGATCTCCAGCCCCACCACTTTCTGCTCGCCCTCACTGCACAGGTAGCCGGCCATCGATCCCATCGATTCCGCCAGCACCACCGACGCCCCGCCGTGCAACAGCCCGAACGGCTGCCGGGTGCGGCCATCGACCGGCATGGTGGCCTCGAGGAAATCCTCGCCCAGTTGGGTAAACTCGATGCCCACATGGCTGACCATGCAGCCGTCGCCGGCGCGGTTCAGCTGCTCCAGCGATGTTTCACGTTTCCACAATTTCACTCAATCATCTCCAGAAGTGCCTGTAATGGGTGGCGCACGCCATTGCCCTCGATGCGTTTCACCTGGCTGCGGCAGGAATAGCCGGTCGCCAGGCAGCGCTGCCGCGGCAAACGCTGTAGCGTCGGATGCCATGATAGCTCATAAATGCCGAGCGAGTTTTGCAGGTTCCTGGCTTCATGGCCGTAAGTGCCCGCCATGCCGCAGCAGCCGACGCTGACGTTCTCCAGTTTGGCGCCGAAACGGGCGAAGATCGCCGCCCACTGTTGGCCGCTGGCCGGCAGCGCAGTGGTTTCGGTGCAGTGGCCGAACAGATACCACGGCTCACCGGTCGCCGGCTGTTCGGCGCGATCCGCGATCCGCTGCTGCAGCCATTCATGCACCAGCTGTACCTGGAAATCGCCGCGCTCAGCGCCGAGGATCTCGCGGTATTCGTCGCGGTAACACAGCACCAGCGCCGGATCGACGCCCACCAGCGGCATGCCTAGCTGCGCCACGCGGTTGAGAAAATCGGCGGTTTTGCGCGCGGTGCGGGCGAACCGCGTCAGGAAACCTTTCACATGTTGCGCCTTGCCGTTCGGCGAGAACGGCAGCAGCACCGGTTTATAGCCGAGCTTCTCCACCAGCCGGACAAAGTCCGCCACCACTTTGGCATCGTAATAGCTGGTGAACGGATCCTGGACGATCAACACGTGTTCTGCGCGCTGCTCGGCGCTCAACCCTTCCAACTGCTCCAGCGTCAGCGTGGTCGCGCGGTGGCCGGACAGCTGCTGACGCAGCGTCGGGCTGGACAACAGCGGCAGGTCGACCATGCCGATGGCGTTGCGGCTCATCTCCCGCAGCCACGGCTGGCGGAAGAAGAAGTTGAACACCTTCGGCGCGCGGGCCATCAACGGGGTATAGCTCTCCACGCCGGCGACCATGTAGTCGCTTACCGGGCGCAGATAGCGAGTGTGGTAAAGCTGCAGGAAGCGCGAACGGAATCCCGGCACGTCAATCTTGATGGGACACTGGGTTGAACAGGCCTTACAGGCCAGGCAGCCGGACATCGCCTCTTTCACTTCGTGCGAGAAGTCATACTCACCCTTGCCGGCGTGCCAGCTGTTGCGGGTTTTCTCGATCAGGCCGCGCAAGCTGAGGCGCTGCTGCGGCAGCTGTTTCTCCAGCGCCAGCGGATCGACCCCCTGCTCGGCCAACAGACGCAGCCACTCACGTACCAGCGTCGCCCGCCCTTTCGGCGAATGAATGCGGTTGCCGCTGATCTTCATCGACGGGCACATCGGGCTGCGCACGTCGAAGTTGAAGCACAGGCCATTGCCGTTACACTCCAGCGCGCCACGGAACGAGGTGCGCACCTCGACCGGGATCTGGCGATCGAAGGTGCCGCGTTTGACCGCATCCACCTGCATCATCGGCGCATCCACCGCCAGTGGCGAACAGATCTTGCCTGGGTTCAGGCGGTTATCGGGATCGAACGCCGCCTTGATGCGGCGCAGCTCTTCATACAGCGTTTCTCCGAAGAATTCAGGGCTGTATTCCGCGCGGAATCCCTTGCCGTGCTCCCCCCACAGCAGGCCGCCGTATTTGGCGGTCAGCGCCACCACCCGATCGGAGATCTGCTTCATCAGCACTTCCTGCTGCGGGTCGCACATGTCGAGCGCCGGGCGCACGTGCAGCACCCCGGCGTCGACGTGGCCAAACATGCCATAGCTCAGATTGTGGTCATCGAGCAGCTGCCGAAATTCTACGATATAGTCCGCCAGATGTTGCGGCGGCACACAGGTGTCCTCGGCGAACGGAATCGGCTTGGCGCGCCCTTTGGCGTTGCCCAGCAGCCCGACCGCCTTCTTGCGCATGTTGTAAATGCGCTCGATGCCAGCCAGATCGCCGCAGATCTGGTACCCGATCACGCCGCCCTGCCGCTGCGCGATCAATTCGTCCAGCCGTTGGCACAGGGCCTCCATCTGGCCGTCGATCAGCGCCCGATCGTCGCCGGCGAACTCGACGATGTTCAGCCCGAGCATCTCTTTATCCGGCACGTCGGCGATCAGTTCGTTCACCGAGTGCCAAACGATGTCTTCACGCGCCAGGTTCAGCACCTTGGAATCGATGGTTTCCACCGACAGCGCCTTGGCCTCGACCATAAAGGGCGCATTGCGCAGCGCCGAGTCGAAGGAATCGTACTTCACGTTGACCAGGCGGCGCACTTTCGGCAGCGGCGTGATGTCCAGCCGCGCCTCGGTGATAAACGCCAGCGTGCCCTCGGCGCCGGTCAGAATACGCGTCAAATCGAAGGTTTGCAGATCGTCGCTCAGCACATGGCGCAGATCGTAACCGGTGAGGAAGCGGTTGAGCTTGGGGAATTTCTCTAGGATCAGCGCGCGCTGCTCGCGGCAGCGGTTGAGCACCGTGCGGTAGATGCGCCCTTCGGCAGTCTCTTCCAGAGCAATCGTTTCCGCCAGCGCCGTCGGCATGGCGCGGGTATCGATCATCTCGCCGCCCAGCAGCACCGCCCGCAGGCCCAACACGTGATCGGAGGTTTTGCCGTACACCAGCGAGCCCTGGCCGGAGGCATCGGTGTTGATCATTCCCCCCAGCGTCGCGCGGTTGCTGGTGGACAGTTCCGGCGAGAAGAAGTAGCCGAACGGCCGCAGGTATTGATTCAACTGGTCCTTGATCACACCGGCTTCGACTTTCACCCAGCCTTGTTCGACGTTGATCTCCAGAATGCGGTTCATATGGCGCGACATATCGACCACGATGCCGGTATTGAGCGACTGGCCGTTGGTGCCGGTGCCGCCGCCGCGCGGGCTGAAGGTCAGCGTATTGAAGCGCTCTTCTCCGGCCAGACGGGCGATCAGCGCCACGTCGGCGGTGGAACGGGGGAACACCACCGCATCGGGCAGCAGCTGATAGATACTGTTGTCGGTGGCCATCGTCAGCCTGTCGGCATAGCTGGTGGCGGTATCGCCGTTGAATCCGTTTTGCTTCAGTGCTTCCAAAAAGTCGAGCACCCGTTGAACCAGGCCGGGCGCCTGAGAAATCTGTGGGATCATTCGCTTTTTTGACCCTGTCCGTCTATTTTTTATGCGCTGATGTACGCTGAATCGGGCCTTTAATTCAGACCCACCCTATTTTTTAGTGACACTAAAAACTAACATACTCGTTTAGTGAAGGCATTCACATTATTACCGCCCTGCGAGCGCCGCCACAGGCGGCCGCCCGACGGTGAGAAACCGACCGACAGGCACCCCGATTCGCCGGTGCCAGGGATTTAATTGACCAGGATGAGAACCCACTGATGCCACTCCCGCAATCGCGTTACGACTTACCGCGAATTATTTTCGGCGTGCTGTTTATCGCCATCATGATCGTCGCCTGTTTTTGGGTGATCCAACCGTTTATTCTCGGCTTCGCCTGGGCGGGCATGGTGGTGATCGCCACCTGGCCGCTGCTGCTCAAACTGCAAAAGCTGCTGTGGGGCCGCCGTTCGCTGGCGGTGTTGGTCATGACCCTGCTGCTGATCCTGCTGTTCATTCTGCCTATCTCACTGCTGATCAGCAGCGTGGTGGATAACAGCGCGCCGCTGATCGCCTGGGCCAGTTCGCCGGGCAAACTGCATATTCCCGATCTCGCCTGGCTGCAGTCCGTACCGATGATCGGTGACAAACTCTATACCAGCTACCACACGCTGGTTAACGCCGGCGGCGCTGCGCTGCTGGCGAAGGTGCAGCCGTACTTTGGCCAAACCGCCACCTGGTTCGTGGCGCAGGCGGCGCATATCGGCCGTCTGCTGCTGCACTGCGCGCTGATGCTGCTGTTCAGCGCCTTGTTGTATGCACGCGGCGAGCAGGTGGCGCTGGGTATCCGCCACTTTGCGGTGCGCCTCGGTTCCGCGCGCGGCGATGCGGCGGTGCTGCTGGGCGGCCAGGCAATTCGCGCCGTCGCGCTGGGCGTGGTGGTGACGGCGTTGGTGCAGTCGGTGCTGGGCGGCATCGGTCTGGCGGTAAGCGGCATTCCTGCCGCCACTCTGCTGACGATGCTGATCTTCATCTGCTGTGTGGCGCAATTGGGGCCGCTGTTGGTGCTGGTGCCGGCCATCATCTGGCTGTACTGGCACGGCGACACCACCTGGGGCACCGTGCTGCTGGTCTGGAGCTGCGTGGTGGCCACGCTGGATAACGTGCTGCGCCCGGTGCTGATCCGCATGGGCGCCGATCTGCCGCTGCTGCTGATCCTGTCCGGCGTTATCGGCGGTTTGCTGGCCTTCGGCATGATTGGCCTGTTCATCGGCCCGGTGGTGTTGGCGGTATCTTATCGCCTGCTGACCGCCTGGATGGATGAAGCGCCGGAGCCGACCTCCGCGCCGGAGCAAGTCATCGACGATCTGGAAAAACGCTAATTCCCCCCCTTCCGCCCGCACCGTCGGGCGGAACTTTTCACGCCTGTCATTATTCCTACCTCATTCGAGTAATATCTCCGTCCTATATAATGCCGCCCTATATTGATTACGGTACGGCGAATGAAAGGTGCAATGTAAATCCCTGTTTGTTGCAAACGGAAAAAAGAGATAACTCCCGCAAATAAAATGTGATGCCGCTATCGATTAGGATGATTCTTAATGACTAGTCGCGTTCAAAAATCTAGTATTATGGCCATCTATTGCTTCAAATCACTGATTTTAAAGCAACCTTTCTGAACAATGTAATGCCATACATGTGAATTGCTGTGTGTAGTCTTTGCCCATCTCCTACGGTGGGCTTTTTTTTATTCTTTTTTCGTCGAATTGATTATTTTACGCGCCGTTATTTACATTCGGAAATAAAAAGGCCGCAGCGTTAACTGCGGCCCGACGTTAATGCCTCAGTGAGGCCGAGACATTATTTCTTTTTCGACAAATTGATCCAGGTCTGCACCACAGTGTCCGGGTTAAGCGACAGGCTGTCGATGCCCTGCTCCATCAGCCACTCGGCGAAGTCTTCATGGTCAGACGGGCCCTGGCCGCAGATGCCGACGTATTTGCCGTGGCGCTTGGCCGCCTGAATCGCCATCGACAGCAGCGCTTTCACCGCCTCGTTGCGTTCGTCGAACAGTTCCGATACTACGCCGGAATCGCGATCCAGCCCCAGCGCCAGCTGAGTCATGTCGTTGGAGCCGATGGAGAAGCCGTCGAAGTGCTCGAGGAACTGATCCGCCAACAGCGCATTGGACGGGATTTCGCACATCATGATCACTTTCAACCCGTTTTCGCCGCGTTTCAGCCCCTGACGCGCCAACTCGGCCACCACCGCTTCCGCCTGCGCCACGGTGCGCACGAACGGCACCATGATTTCGACGTTGGTCAGCCCCATATCGTTACGCACGCGTTTCACCGCCTCGCACTCGAGCGCGAAGCAATCGCGGAAACTGTCGGCCACGTAACGGCCGGCGCCGCGGAAGCCCAACATCGGGTTCTCTTCGTGCGGTTCATACTTGTCGCCGCCCACCAGGTTGGCGTACTCGTTGGATTTGAAGTCGGACAGACGCACGATCACGCGCTTCGGCCAGAAGGCGGCGCCCAGCGTCGCGATGCCTTCGGTCAGGCGACCGACGTAGAACTCGACCGGGTGATCGTAACCCTGCATCAGCGCGCGAATTTCATTTTGCAGCGCCGGCGTCTGCTGGTCGAACTCCAGCAGCGCGCGCGGGTGCACGCCGATCATGCGGTTGATGATAAATTCCAGCCGCGCCAGGCCCACGCCTTCGTTCGGCAAACGCGCGAAGTCGAAAGCGCGATCCGGGTTGCCGACGTTCATCATGATCTTCAGCGGCAGATCCGGCAGCTCGGTCACTTCGGAGCTCTGCACGCTGAAGTCCAGCATGTCGCTGTAAACGAAGCCGGTGTCGCCTTCCGCGCAGGAGACGGTGACTTTCTGGCCGTCTTTCAGCACGTCGGTGGCGTGGCCACAGCCCACCACCGCCGGAATGCCCAGCTCACGGGCGATGATCGCCGCGTGACAGGTGCGCCCGCCGCGGTTGGTGACGATCGCGGCGGCCTTCTTCATGATCGGCTCCCAGTCCGGGTCGGTCATGTCGGTCACCAGCACGTCGCCCGGCTGGATGCGATCCATTTCGCTGATGTCGTGGATCACTTTCACCGGACCGGCGCCGATGCGGTGGCCGATGGCGCGGCCTTCCACCAGCACCGGGCTGGTGCCGTTCAGCTGGTAGCGTTCCATGGTCTGCTCGTTGGAACGTACGGTCTCCGGGCGCGCCTGCACGATCAGCAGCTTGCCGGTATGGCCGTCTTTCGCCCACTCGATATCCATCGGGCGGCCATAATGTTTTTCGATCAGGATCGCCTGCTGCGCCAGCGCCTGCACTTCTTCATCCGTCAGCGAGAAACGGCTGCGCTGCGCTTCCGGCACGTCTTCGATGCGCACCTGCTTGCCGTGATCCTGCGACGGCGCGTATACCATGCGGATCTTTTTCGAACCCAGGTTGCGGCGCACGATCGCCGGCTTGCCGTTTTGCAGCGTCGGTTTGTGCACGTAGAACTCATCCGGGTTCACCGCGCCCTGCACCACCATTTCACCCAAGCCGAAAGCGGAGGTGATGAATACCACCTGATCAAAGCCGGACTCGGTGTCGATGGTGAACATCACGCCCGAGGAGGCCAGATCCGAGCGCACCATGCGCTGTACGCCGGCCGACAATGCCACGCCGCGGTGATCGTAGCCCTGATGCACGCGATAAGAGATGGCGCGGTCGTTGAACAGCGATGCGAACACGTGCTTGATCGCCACCATTACGGCGTCGATGCCCTGCACGTTGAGGAAGGTTTCCTGCTGGCCGGCAAAGGAGGCGTCCGGCATGTCTTCCGCCGTGGCGGAGGAGCGCACCGCAAAGGAAGCTTCCGGTTCGCCGTCGGCGAGCTGTTGGTAAGCCTGATGAATTTCACGCTCGAACTCGGCGTGGAACGGCGTGTCGATCACCCATTGGCGGATCTGGGCGCCGGCCTTGGCCAGTTGGGCAACGTCGTCAACGTCAGTCTGATCCAGTAACTGATAGATGCGCTGGTTAACACCGCTTTGTTCGAGGAAATCGTTAAACGCCTGTGCGGTGGTGGCAAAACCGTTAGGCACGGCCACGCCCAAATCGGAAAGATTGGTGATCATTTCACCGAGGGAGGCATTTTTGCCGCCGACACGGTCAACGTCGTGCATGCCAAGCTGGTTGTACCAAAGCACATTACGCAAGTCTGGGCCATTGTTGGACATCGAGACAATCCTTATTGCTATCAGTAGGGTAAAGACGGATTTAATTCGCTTGCTTTACGGCACCGCTAACACGGAGCCGAATCAGACTAGCACACTGATCCGGGGAAAATGGAAAGGTGAATCGATCAACCCACTGAAGAAAGTGGTTTTTAAGAGAATGTCCTAACCGGCTGATTTGCCTGGGAACCGTTCCCAATCGCACGAAAAGCTTAGTTCTCAACAAATTACGCTCTTTTTAAAATTCTGTTTTAATGACCACGCAAACGCTATCGTTTTTGGTGAAAATAGCGGCAAATTTACGTTTCGGCTCGAACAGCGTCGCTGCGCCGCGATTTCTGCCGCCGCCAAAGCGCGCTTTTCTTCGCGCGCCGCCGCAAGGCGGTTTACCGCCCCGCCGTCACAATTTTTTCCCTCGCCCCTTTACCGGCGAATCGCCTGCGGCTCATGATATTGGCAGAGATGACAGCAGGAACACCGTTTTCAGGTAAGGAGCCTCGGGTGGAAAGAAGCGTTTTTTATATTTCGGATGGTACGGCGATCACCGCCGAAGTGCTGGGGCACGCGGTGCTGTCGCAGTTCCCGGTCACGGCGACCACGTACACCTTGCCGTTTGTCGAAACCGAGGCGCGCGCACGCGCAGTTCGCCAACAAATCGATGATATCTATAACGAAACCGGCGTGCGGCCGCTGGTGTTTTACTCCATCATCTCGCCGGAAGTGCGCGATGTGATCGTCCAGAGCCAGGGCTTCTGCCAGGATATCGTGCAGGCGCTGGTCGGCCCGCTGCAGGGCGAGCTGGAAGTGGAACCGACGCCGGTGCCGAACCGCACCCACGGCCTGACCGCCAGCAACCTCGGCAAGTACGACGCGCGCATTGCCGCCATCGACTATACCCTGGCGCATGACGACGGCATTTCGCTGCGCAACCTCGATCAGGCGCAGGTGATCCTGCTCGGCGTGTCGCGCTGCGGCAAAACCCCCACCAGCCTCTATCTGGCGATGCAGTTCGGCATCCGCGCCGCCAACTACCCGTTTATCGCCGACGATATGGACAATTTGCACCTGCCGGCTTCGCTGAAACCGTTTCAGCATAAATTATTCGGCCTGACCATCGATCCGGAGCGCCTGGCGGCGATCCGTGAAGAACGGCGTGAAAACAGCCGCTACGCTTCATTGCGTCAGTGCCGCATGGAGATCGCCGAGGTCGAGGCGCTGTTCCGCAAAAACCAGATCCGCTATCTCAATACCACCAACTATTCGGTCGAAGAGATCTCCACCAAAATCCTCGACATCCTTGGCATGAGCCGCCGCATGTTCTGATCTTTTCCTCGCGGGGCCGTCGCGCCCCGCCGCCTGCCGTTTATTTCAGCAGCAGCTGATTTTTTTGTGCTTTTTTTCGCGGCTTTGATCAACAGAACGCAATCTCTACGGTTGAATTCAGCGCTTTTTGCGTTATTGTGATCGCCATCACTTCCCGGCACTCCTGCCGCAGAGAAGAACAGTTTCCAGGGAACAACATGCACAAAACAGATGAACTGCGGACCGCGCGCATCGACAGCCTCGTCACGCCGCAAGCGTTGGCGGACAAGCTGCCGATCTCGGCGGCCGTCGCCGATAACGTGACAGCGTCACGTAAACGCATTGAAAAAATCCTTACTGGTGAAGACCGCCGCCTGCTGGTGGTGATCGGCCCCTGCTCCATTCACGATCTCGACGCCGCCGTCGATTACGCCGGCCGGTTGAACGCCCTGCGCGAACGCTACCAGGATCGCCTGGAGATCGTGATGCGCACCTATTTCGAAAAACCGCGCACCGTCGTCGGCTGGAAAGGCCTGATCTCCGATCCGGCGCTGGACGGCACCTTCCAGGTGAACCGCGGCATCGAAATGGCGCGCCGCCTGCTGCTGGAAGTGAACCAGCTCGGCCTACCGACCGCCACCGAATTCCTGGACATGGTGGTCGGCCAATATATCGCCGACCTGATCAGCTGGGGCGCCATCGGCGCGCGCACCACCGAAAGCCAGATCCACCGTGAAATGGCCTCGGCGCTCTCCTGCCCGGTCGGCTTCAAAAACGGCACCGACGGCAATACCCGCATCGCCATCGACGCCATTCGCGCGGCGCGCGCCGGACACATGTTCCTGTCCCCGGACAAACATGGCCAGATGACCATCTACCAGACCAGCGGCAACCCGTACGGCCACATCATCATGCGCGGCGGAAAAACGCCGAACTACCACGCCAGCGACATCGCTACCGCCTGCGACAGCCTGCGCGAGTTCGATCTGCCTGAACACCTGGTGATCGACTTCAGCCACGGCAACTGTCAGAAAATGCACCGCCGCCAGCTGGAAGTGGCCGACAACGTCTGCCAGCAGATCCGCGCCGGCTCCGCCGCCATCACCGGCGTGATGGCCGAAAGCTTCCTGGTGGAAGGCACGCAGAAGATCGTCGCCGGCCAGCCGTTGACCTATGGCCAGTCGATCACCGATCCTTGCCTGAGCTGGTCCGACAGCGAACAGTTGCTGGCGATGCTGGCGGATGCGGTCGATAGCCGTTTCTGACGCAACCTAGGCCGGGGCCTCGCCCCGGCTTTCTCCCTTCTGTCCCGCTCATCTATACTGATTGCAACGCTTTAGCACCCGCCGAAATGCACTGGGAGCCCCGGCATGATTCACTCTCTGTTATCCATTCCCTGCGTCACGCTGCAGGGCGAGCAAAAAACGCTGGGCGATTTCCCGGCGCGCGCTTACCTGGTGGTCAACACCGCCAGCAAGTGCGGCTTCACCCCGCAATACCGCGGGCTGGAAAATCTGTGGCGATACTATCGCGAGCGCGGCCTGATGGTGCTCGGCTTCCCCTGCAACCAGTTTGGTTCTCAGGAACCGGGCAGCCCGCTGGAGATCGCCAATTTTTGCAGCCTCAACTACGGCGTCAGTTTCCCGCTGTTCAGCAAGATAGACGTTAACGGCCCCGGCGCGCACCCGCTGTTCAATGAGCTGAAACGCCTGGCGCCCGGCATTTTGGGCAGCCGCCGCATCAAGTGGAATTTCACCAAGTTCCTGCTCACCGCCGACGGCCAGCGCGTGACGCGCTTTGCGCCGATCACCAAACCCGAACGTCTGTTTGACCGCATCGAAACCCTGCTGAAATAACGCCCCTTTTTTACGGGCCGAGTGCGCTCGGCCCGCCGCCGGATGCCCGTTCGACAAAAAGGTTCCATCGGTAAGAAAATTTTCCTTGATGTAACCTTTCCTTCACATGATAATGATTCTCAGTTTGATATTAATTACCATTTAATGATCTGTTTTTTAAGCACAATGATGATGGATACTGCCAACACGCCACCCCCCGCCGCCGCGGCCCCGAACGAGCACAGCGCAAACGCGCCGCCCAGCTACGACAGCGCACAGCTGCTCGGCGCCGAAGGCATCGCGTTCATTACCCATCAGGGCCAGCGCTATCAACTGCGGCAGACCAAAGCCGGGAAATTGATCCTGACCAAATAACCACAGAACCCTCAAACGCCAGCCACCCCGATCTTTTGATCCAGGCAGCCAGCAAATCTATTGATATGTTTTATTACATACGGAGAGTTGCACCATGCCTCTGACATTTTCCACCCGGCTGCGTTTTTCCGCTTTGAGTCTGGCGATTGCCTGTGCTCTGCCTACGGTGGCCTTGGCCCAAAACACCAGCACAACATCTTCTTCCAACGCGGCGCCGGCTAAAAAAGCCAAAGCCGCCGACGAGACCATGACCGTGGTCGCCACCGGCAACCAGCGCAGCAGCTTTGAAGCGCCGATGATGGTCACGGTCATCGAAGGCAACTCGCCGGAAAGCCAAACTGCAGGCACCGCCGCCGATATGCTGCGCCGCGTGCCGGGCATTACCGTCACAGGTTCCGGGCGCAGCAATGGGCAAGATCTCATGATGCGCGGTTACGACCGACGCGGCGTGCTGACGTTGGTTGACGGCATCCGCCAGGGGACCGATACAGGCCATATTAACGGCACATTTTTGGATCCTGCGTTAGTGAAACGCATTGAAATCGTGCGCGGCCCCTCCGCGTTGCTGTACGGCAGCGGCGCGTTGGGTGGCGTAGTGTCTTATGAGACCGTCGATGCCGCCGATCTGCTGCTGCCGGGCCACGATAGCGGGTTCCGCGTCTACGGCACCGCCGGCACCGGCGATCACAGTCTGGGCATGGGCGCCAGCGCCTACGGCAAGACCGATAACCTCGACGGCCTGCTGTCGTTCGGCACTCGCGACGTCGGCGATCTTCGTCAGGGCAACGGCTTCGATGCGCCTAACGACGAAACCATCAGCAACGTGCTGGCCAAAGGCACCTGGAAGATCGACGATAGCCAGTCGCTGAGCGGCAACCTGCGTTACTACAACAACAGCGCCCAGGAGCCGAAAAACCCGCAAACTCCAGCCAGCTCCAGTGGAAACTTAATGACCGATCGTTCGACGATTCAACGCGACGCGGCACTGAGTTACAAACTGAAACCGGCCGGCCAAGATTGGCTGGATGCAGAAGCGAAAGTGTATTATTCAGACGTAAAAATTAACGCTCACGCCAGTGGCAGCGAAGATGAAGCACGCAAACAAACCACGAAAGGCGCCAAACTCGAAAACCGAACGCGCCTGTTTGCGGATACTTTCGCCTCTCACCTGCTGACCTACGGCACCGAGGCCTACAAACAGGAACAAACGCCGGGCGGCGCTACCGAAAGTTTCCCGCAAGCAAAAATCAATTTCGCTTCAGGCTGGCTGCAAGATGAAATCACGCTGCGCGATCTGCCTGTCACTCTGCTCGCCGGCACCCGCTATGACAATTACAAGGGCTCAAGCGACGGTTATGCCGATGTGGATGCGGACAAATGGTCCTCTCGCGGTGCGGTCAGCATTACGCCTACCGACTGGTTGATGCTGTTCGGCTCCTATTCTCAGGCGTTCCGCGCGCCGACGATGGGTGAGATGTACAACGACTCCAAGCATTTCTCAATTCCAATGGGGCCAACCACCATCACCAACTATTGGGTGCCTAACCCGAATTTGAAACCGGAAACTAACGAAACCCAAGAGTACGGGTTTGGCCTGCGTTTCGATGATTTGATGCTGGCCGATGATAGTCTGCAGTTCAAAGCCAGCTATTTCGATACCAAAGCCAAGGACTACATCACCACCGATGTCACGATGGAACTGGGACGCGGTCCGCGAGGTCCTTATTGCATCAGTTGCACCACATTCTCGACCAATATCGATCGCGCCAAAATCTGGGGATGGGACGCTACGCTCAGCTATAAAACACCGTGGTTCGGCTGGGATTTGGCTTATAACCGCACCCGTGGCAAAAATGAAGCGACCGGTGACTGGTTAAGCAGCATCAATCCAGACACTGTCACCAGCTCGCTGGACGTGCCGCTGGGCGAAACCGGTCTGTCCGCCGGCTGGGTCGCCACCTTCGCCGAACGCGCGACGCGCGTGGAGACCGGCACGGCCGAACAAGCCGGCTATGGCGTCAACGACTTCTATCTGAGCTACAAGGGCCGCGATCGTCTGCAGGGCATGACCACCACCGTGGTGCTGGGCAACGCCTTCGACAAAGAATATTACTCGCCGCAGGGCGTCCCGCAGGATGGCCGCAACGCCAAACTGCTGGTCAGCTACCAGTGGTAATCATTTGACTATCTGGCGGACACCCCGGTTGTCCGCCGTTCGCATTACAGCGCAGGAGAATCCCGCATGAGCAACACCCTATACGAACGCTACCAACAGGCCAAAATCGACCACCCCGGCAAATACGCCCGCGATCTGGCGGCGATCCTCGGCGTCAGCGAAGCGGAGCTGACGCACGCCCGCGTCGGCCACGACACCCGCCGCCTGCAGGCCGACGCGCGCACCCTGTTGACCGAGCTTGAGCAGGTCGGCGTCACCAAGTCCATCACCCGCAACAGCTATGCGGTGCATGAGCAGATGGGCCGCTACCGCAACCAGCACCTCAACGGCCACGCCGGGCTGATCCTCAACCCGCGCGAGCTGGATCTGCGCCTGTTCCTCAACCACTGGACCAGCGTCTTCGCCATGAGCGAAACCAACAAGCGCGGCGTGCGCCACAGCATTCAGTTCTTCGACCAACAGGGCGATGCGCTGCACAAGGTCTACACCACCGAAGAGACCGATCTGCCGGCCTGGATGGCACTGGTAGAGCGCCACCTGAGCGAAGAAAACCCGGCGCTGGCGCTGCAGCCCGCCGAGGCGAGCGCTGCGGATGAAACGGCGCAGGATCATGCCAAAATCGACGGTGAGTGGCGCGCGATGACCGACGTTCACCAGTTCTTCCAGCTGCTCAGCCGCAACAAGCTGACGCGCCAGCAGGCCTTCCGCGCCGTCGGCGACGATCTGGCCTATCAGGTGGACAACAGCGCGCTGTCGCAGCTGCTCGAAGCGGCGCAGCAGCAGCAAAACGAGATCATGATCTTCGTCGGCAACCGCGGCTGCGTGCAGATCTTCACCGGCCAGATCGAACGTTTGATGCCGCAGGAAGGCTGGATCAACGTGTTCAACCGCCGCTTCACGCTGCACCTGATTGAAGACGCCATCGCCGAAAGCTGGATCACCCGTAAACCGACCAAGGACGGCATCGTCACCAGCCTGGAGCTGTTCGCCGCCGACGGCACGCAGATCGCGCAGCTGTATGGCCAGCGTACCGAAGGCCAGCCGGAACAAACCCAGTGGCGCGAACAGGTTGCCGCGCTCGCCGCCAAGGACATCGCCGCATGAAATCTTCCTTGATCCGCCGCCTGGCGTTGATGATGACGCTGGCGCTGCCGCTCACTGCAGCGGCGGCGCAGCGCATCGTCTCGATCGGCGGTGACGTGACGGAAATCGCCTTCGCGCTCGGCGCCGGCGACGACGTGATCGCCCGCGACAGCACCAGTCTGCATCCGGAAGCGGTGAAAAAACTGCCGGACGTCGGCTATATGCGCCAACTGAATGCCGAAGGCATTTTGGCGCTGAAGCCGACGCTGGTGCTGACGACCGAGCTGGCACAGCCGGCGCTGGTGCTCAAACAGCTGGCGGACAGCGGCGTCAAAGTCGTCAGCGTGCCGGGTGACACCACCCTGCAGGCGGTGCCGCAGAAAATCGCTACGATCGCCGCCGCGCTGCAACGCGTTGAGCAAGGCAAACAGCTGAGCAAGCGCTATCAACAGCAGTTGGCGGCGGTCGATACCTCCCCGCTGCCGATCAAGGTGCTGTTCGTCATGAGCCACGGTGGCATTACGCCGATGGCTGCCGGGCAACACACCGCCGCCGACGCGGTGATCGCCGCCGCCGGCCTGAAAAACGCCATGCAGGGCTTTGATCGCTATCGTCCGCTGTCGCAGGAAGGCGTCATCGCCAGCGCGCCGGATCTGTTGCTGGTCACCACCGACGGCGTGCGCACCCTCGGCGGCGAACAGCAGCTGTGGGCGCTGCCGGGCCTGGCGTTGACGCCGGCGGGCAAGCAGCGCCGCGTGCTGATCGTCGATGACATGGCGCTGCTGGGCTTCGGTCTGGAGACGCCGGCGGCGCTGGCCAAACTGCGCCACGCGGCGGAGCAAAAGTAATGCGCTGTCGCACCTCGCCTCAGTTGGCCATCATCGGTCTGCTGGTGTTGCTGACGCTGCTGGCGCTGGTCGCCGCCAACCTGGGCGCGCTGACGCTGTCGTTTCGCACCCTGTGGCGCGAACCTTTCAGCGACGCCGCCTGGCACATCTGGTTGAACATCCGCCTGCCGCGCGTGCTGCTGGCGGTGGTGATCGGCTGCGCGCTGGCGGTGTCCGGCGCCGTGATGCAGGGGCTGTTCCGCAACCCGCTGGCGGACCCGAGCCTGCTGGGCATCAGCAGCGGCGGCGCGCTGTTTGTCGCCCTGTTCATCGTGATGCCGCTGGCATTGCCGGTGACGATCGCGCTGTACGGCCATATGCTGGCTGCGTTCCTCGGCAGCCTGCTGGTGTCGCTATTGATCTACGGCATCAGCCGCAGCGGGCACGGCAATCTGTCGCGGCTGTTGCTGGCGGGCATCGCCATCAACGCCCTGTGCATGGCGGCCATCGGCGTGCTCTCCTACGTCAGCAGCGATCAACAGCTGCGCCAGTTCTCGCTGTGGATGATGGGCAGCCTCAGCCAGTCGCAGTGGCCGACCCTGGCGGTTTCCGCCTCGCTGATCCTGCCTGCGGCGCTGCTGACGCTGCTGCAGGCGCGCCGGCTGAACCTGTTGCAGCTGGGGGACGAAGAGGCCCACTACCTCGGGGTTAACGTCCAGCGCGCCAAACTACAGCTGCTGTTGCTGAGTGCCCTGCTGATCGGCGCGGCGGTAGCAATGAGTGGCGTGATCGGCTTCGTCGGTCTGGTGGTACCGCATCTGGTGCGCATGCGCCTCGGCGGCGATCACCGCTGGCTGCTGCCCTGCTCCGCGCTGGGCGGCGCCTGCCTGTTGCTGGTCAGCGATACGCTGGCGCGCACGCTGGTGGCGCCGGCCGAAATGCCGGTGGGATTGATGACCAGCCTGATCGGCGGTCCTTACTTCTTGTGGCTGGTGATGCGCCAGCGGGAGCGAACCGGTGGATAACGCCGCCTGCCTGACGGCCCGAGAGCTGCGTTACAGCCTCGGTGCGCGCCGCCTGATCAACGACGTTTCGCTCAGCCTCGCCGGCGGCGAAATGGTGGCGATTATCGGCCCTAACGGCGCCGGCAAATCGACGCTGCTGCGCTTGCTGACCGGCTATTTGACGCCGGACTGCGGCGAATGCCGGCTGCTTGACCGCCCGCTGGAACACTGGGCGCCGCAACAGTTGGCCAAAGTCCGGGCCGTGATGCGCCAGTACAGCGATCTGGCATTTCCCTTCAGCGTGGAAGAAGTGGTCAGCATGGGGCGGGCACCGCACGGCAAACGCGACCAGCACCTGGCGATCCAGCAGGTAATGGCGCAAACCGACTGCCTGGCGCTGGCGCAGCGCGACTACCGCCAGCTGTCCGGCGGCGAACAGCAGCGGGTGCAACTGGCGCGGGTGTTGGCGCAGCTGTGGCAACCGCAACCTTCCCCCGCCTGGCTGTTTCTCGACGAGCCGACCTCGGCGCTGGATCTGTACCACCAGCAGCACACCCTGCGCCTGCTGCGCTCGCTGACGCGCCAACAGCCGCTGGGCGTCTGCTGCGTGCTGCACGATCTTAATCTGGCGGCGCTGTATGCCGATCGGATCCTGCTGTTGCATCAGGGGCGCCTGGTGGCGAGCGGCACGCCGCAGGAGGTGCTGCAGACGGAGATCCTCACCCGCTGGTATCAGGCCGATCTCAGCGTGGTGCATCATCCCGAAGTGCCGCTGCCGCAGGTCTACCTGCGTCAATAACGTCAAGGGCGCCATTAGGCGCCCTTTTTCATCTCAGCTGGAGCAGGAAATCTCCAGATGCTTGCCCCAGTCCGGCGGCAGCGCGGCGAGATCGTCATACTCCGGCGCCTCGTCGAACGGCCGCAGCAGGGCCTGATGCAACCGCCGCAAACGGCCCACGTCGTCTTTCTCCGCATCCTCAATCGCCTGCTGCGCCAGATAGTTGCGCAGGATCAGGCGCGGGTTCACCGCCTTCATCGATCGTTGCCGATCCGCATCGCTCACCTGCTCCTGTTGCAAACGCTGACGATACTGCTGATACCAGGCATCGAACGCCGCACGGTCAATAAACTCGTCGCGCAGCGGCGACTGCGCCTGCTGCTGTTCGGTCTCGCTCAACAGGCGGAACGTGCGGGTATAGTCCCGCCCTTCCTGCGCCATCAGGCTCAACAGGCCGGTGAGCACGTCATTATCCTGCGCCGTCTGCGTGAAGAAGCCGAGTTTGGCACGCATCTGTTCACCGTAAGCGCGCATCAGCGCCGGTTCATACGCCGCCAGCGCCTGCTGCAGCTGTTCAGTGGTCATCAGCCCAGACAAGGTTTGCGCCAGGCGATGCAGGTTCCACAGCGCCACCGCCGGCTGATTGTCATAGGCATAACGCCCCTGGTGGTCGGAATGGTTGCAGATATAGCCGGGCTGATAGTCATCGAGGAAGCCGTAAGGGCCGTAATCGATGGTGATGCCGAGAATCGACATGTTGTCGGTATTCATCACGCCGTGGGCGAAGCCGACGGTTTGCCAATGGGCGATCAGGCGCGCCGTGCGTTCGACCACGTCGGTAAACCACAACAGATAGCGATCGGCCTGATCCTGCAGCTGCGGCCAGTGACGGGCGATGACGAAATCCGCCAGCTGCCGCACCTGCTCCGGCTGTTTGCGGTAGTAAAAGTGTTCGAAGTGGCCGAAGCGCACATGGCTTTCCGCCACCCGCAGCAGCATCGCGCCGCGTTCCGGCTGCTCGCGAAATACCGGTTGTTGACTGGTGACAATAGTTAACGCACGCGTGGTGGGGATCCCCAGATGGTGCAACGCCTCAGAGGCCAGAAACTCGCGGACAACCGAACGCAGCACCGCGCGGCCATCACCCATGCGTGAATACGGCGTCAGCCCGGCGCCCTTCAGGTGCCAGTCGCGGTGGCTGCCGTCCGCCAGGCGCTGTTCGCCCAGCAAAATGCCGCGGCCATCGCCCAGTTGCCCGGCCCACACGCCGAACTGGTGGCCACTGTACACCTGCGCCAGCGGCTGCATGCCCGGCAGCAGCATTTCTCCCGCCCAAATCGGGGTTTTATCCTGAGTAAACCAGCTTTCATCCAGCCCCAGCTCGCGCGCCAGCGGCTCGCTATGGTACAGCAGGCGCGTATCCTTGAGCGGCGTCGGATTCAGAGCGGTGTAGAAACCAGGTAACTGTTGGTAGTAAGCGTTATCGAACTGCGGCATAGGCCCTCCGTTTCAGCGTAGTGTAGAGCGTGAACGGGCGGATTAACACCGAAGGAATGCAGGGAGAACGCATCCGCCTGCCGTCAGGACGGATGCAGGGAGTTTGGCGCTTCCGCCTGGCGGTGGGAACGCGGTTTAACGCTGGCGGACAAACGTGATTATCAACCCCAAACGAGGTGAATAACGACGGCGGAATCACGTTAACCTCACCCCGCGCATTATCTACCTCATAGGGTGTAGTTTTTTATATCACTTCTTAATTATTGAACTCGCTGGGCATCGTCAGCAAAGCCTGCAGATTATCCACACCAACGCTGGGCCATAAAAAACCTTGCAGGCCTAAAACACCGGCGTATCTGAGTTTATTAAAATACTCTTTTTTCTCTATTCCTCCGACGATCACGCCGTTACATAACAGGTTGATATTCTTTAACAACGAGTCAAT
The DNA here is from genome assembly GCF_052166695.1 of Serratia sp. CY76391. Lineage (NCBI taxonomy): Bacteria > Pseudomonadati > Pseudomonadota > Gammaproteobacteria > Enterobacterales > Yersiniaceae > Serratia > Serratia sp. CY76391. The sequence continues at coordinate 1,315,777 of NZ_JBJNOJ010000001.1, read as the reverse complement.
GACCACGTCATACCCCTGATGGGTAAACAGCTGCCAGTAAAAACGTTTGTCTATCTTTACGTAGTCAAACAAACCATCGTACAACGCGGTCAACGTGGCCTTACCGGAACCGAAATCATCGAGCCACAGCGTAAACATTTCGCTTAATCGCCGCACGCTCGGGTTGTTCTTACCGGCCGAAAGATTCGGAAAACTCTCACTCATTTCAAATGCAATAAAAGGATATTGCCCGATCCTTTGGCACAACGCCGAATCGGAAAGAATAAGCTCAACGATGGTTTCTTCGATATTGATGGTCAACTGTACGTTGTTATCGGTAAACCAAGCCGCATGCTGCTCCGCAAGTTTCAGTTGCTCATTAAATAACTCAATCCTTTGTTCAGGCGCCAATAAATTAATCCCAATTTCGGCCGGCATGGCTAAATCACCGTCGAGACTGTTGAAACGGCTCAACATTTCCACCGCCAACAGCCCGCCCTCCATTGAGTAAACAGGTTGAAAAACATAGCTACTAATAAAGTCAGCTTCGAGTTGGATGTTCATTTTAATGCCACAGGATGAATGGCTAGCTTATCATCGTATATCAATACATTTTATCGATCAATCCCTCTGGGATTAATCGGAAATATCAATGTAAATACCCATGAAATATCATTTAATTGATAGATTAAAGCTATACGACAATCGTAAAAGGCGCAAAGAAAAGCAGCCGGACTTATGCCAAGGTAGCCGCCAAACGCGTTATGCGAAAAGGTATTTGACTTAAGTTGAATGGATTTATGGCTAAATTTGACTTATCTCCTTTGTTTTATTTAAGAAAAATCCTAAATAAAGTAAAATAATCTTTCCTTCTTAACGCCAATTTCCCCTGCCGTTAACGACGACTGATTAAATTTAATAACGCATCAATTCCGCCCGTTATTCGCGGCATTGAAAACGTAAAAAAATGCCCACCTTGATTTTCAGAAAATCTGCGCTACCACCATGCAAAACGTCGATTTCAGCGATAAAAAAAGGGATGAGCACGCTCATCCCTTCATCACCAGGCCTGCGCTAGCGGATCGTTTCGCTCAGCCATTGCCGCAGCTCGGCTAATTCGGCCGCCTGCTGAGGATAGTCCGCCATCAGCCGGTCACAGCAAGCGGCAACGGGCTCGCTTCGATACGCGCAGCCCACCAGCATCTCCGCCAACCGCTGCAGCGGGGTGGGATTCAGGCTGTCGGTGAATACCTGCGCGCGAACGATCGCCCCCTTCTCCACATCGAAGAACAGGTCTACGCCGCCCCAGACAAAGCGCTCGTTGAGCAAGTGGCTGAACGCCGGCGCCTTGCCAAAATTCCATTCCCAACTGCTCTGTTTGGCGAACTGCGCGGCAAAATCGGGCAGATCGGGGAATACATCCGGTGAAATGATCTCCGGCTCGGCCGTTTCGCCATAGTGGGCGAAGAAGGCCTGCACGATAGCGTCGCATACCTGCTCATGGCTGATGCCCGGCAAAAACTCCGCCAGGTTGGCGACGCGCGAACGCACCGAAGTGATACCCTTGGCCTGCAGCTTTTTGGGATCCGGGTTAAGGTAGTCCGCCAGCCGTTCCAGATCGGCATTCAGCAGCAGCGTGCCATGGTGGAAACCGCGATCCTGCGTTTCTCGATAGGCCGAGCCGGATATTTTGCGCGGCCCGTCGGCGGTTTCCATCACCAGATCGTTGCGCCCCGACGCGCCGGCTGTGACGCCCAACTGTCGCAGCGCTTGCAGAATGATGTCGGTTGAGACGCTCTTGTCGTAGCCCGGTTTGCCGGCCATAAAGGTGAAGCAGGTATTGCCCAGATCGTGAAATACCGCCCCGCCGCCGCTACTGCGCCGCGCCAACCGAATGCCGTCCTGCTCCATACGCCGGGTATTGCACTCTTTCCAGGGATTCTGCGACTGGCCAATCACCACCGTTTCGGCATTGCGCCACAGGAAGAGAATTTTTTGCGTGGTCATTTCGCGGAAGATGCACTCTTCCACCGCCAGGTTGAACCAGGGATCGTAGGAGTCGGAGATCAGTAAACGCAGGCTGTTCATGGCAGGCACCGTTCAAAACACGAGATGCCGCCATGATACACCAAATCAACGGGTTAAGGCTAAATGCGTCGCGCCTGCCAGTACACCCGCTTCCAGTAGACGTTATCGAGCGAGGAGCGGATCACCCCGCGGCTGGTCGACGCGTGGATAAATTGGTCGTTGGTATCGTAAATGCCGACGTGCAGGCCGTTCTCACCGCCGCCGGTTTTGAAAAACACCAGATCGCCCGGCATCAGCTCATCGCGTGAAACCTTGGTGCCCAGTGAGGTCTGTTCTTCGGTCGAACGCGGCAGTTGCATGTCGAAGCGATCGCGGAACGTGCGGTAAACAAAGCCGGAACAATCTACGCCGCCGCGATCCAGACCGCCGTAACGGTATGGCGTGCCGTACCATTGGCGCAACTGTTCGTTGAGCTGGGCCACCACCACGATAGAGTCCGCGAGGCGGCCGCTGGGCGGCGGCGCATGGCTGCTACACCCGGCGAGGATCAAACTGGCTAATAAAAACCACACACGCATCCGCATAATATCCCTTCATTGAACACGTCGCCGCATTATGCCATCCGGTACACCACCACACCGCCTGCGAGGCAAAGCCGGCATCACGTAAGGAGAGCGTCATTTGGCGTTAATTTATCTCCCGCACGGTGAAAAAGGCAAGCGTCATAAGGGAGATAATGGCGGGATCGCCGGTTTTGGTGCTATTCCGGCGATTTTGTCTCGGGTTTGCTGTTAATCAGCCAGACGCCGAACAGAATAAACAGCGTGCCCAACGTTTTCAGCAGCGTAGCGGATTCGTTAAACCACGGCAGGATCACCGCCGCCAGGTAAACCAACGCATAGCTGACGCTCAGCAGAGGATAAGCGCGGTTTAACGGCAGATGGCGCAGCGCAAAGAACCAACACAGCATCGACAGCGCATAACCGAAAATGCCACCGCCCACCGCCAGCAGCGGCAGCCAGTAGTCGCCGATCAGCGCCAACGAGACGTCGGCGAACGACATCAGCGGGATTTGCACCATGCCCCACTTCATCAGCAACTGCGCCAGCGTCACCAGCAACACGCTGGCGGCGCCCCAGGCATAGCCCCTCATGAATGCACGCTCATCAACAGGATCCCCAGCATAATCGACGCCACGCCGCACCAGTGGCGAACGGTTGTCGGCTCATGAAACAGCCAGCGCGCCGCCAGCGTCACCATCACGAAGTTCAGGCTGAGCATCGGGTAAGCCAGGCTGAGCGGCAGACGTTGCAACACATTGAGCCACACCGCCATGCCCAGCCCCAACAGCAACACCGCCAGCGCCAACCAGCGCAGCGTCTGTTTCAGCCGCGCCTCGTCTGCCCGTTCCCAGCAGTGCGCCGCCTGTTTCTGGCACAGCTGCCCACCACAGGTGAGCAGGCTGACCACTATCACCAACAAAAAACCGATCATGGTTGCTGTTTATACCACATCAGCACCAGGCGGTTCATACGATCCACCTTGTCTGCTGCCGGCAGCTCCTGCGGCAGCGCTTCGCCGCGGGAGAGCTGCAACACCAGCGACACATTGCCCTGCTTGCGCGCCTGCGCCAGCCACTGCGGGAAGTCGGCATCGCTGATCAGGTGCCCCTTGGCGTCCGGATACTCCAGACCATAGGCCACCTCACCTTTCTGGCTGTACATCAGCACGTCGCTGCGCTTCAGCTCCCAGGCCAGGCCGGCCGCCAATCCGACGCTGTCGCTCAACACATAGCGGCTGTCGCTCAGTTCGGCCATCGTGGCGCGGACGAAGTTTTGCGGCAGTTTGGAGTCGGTCACCTGCTGCGGAATGGCGTAACCGATCACCAGGCACAGCAGCACCGGGCAAGCCGCCGCCCAGCGCCATTGGCGGCCGTTATCGCGCGCAGAAACCAATGCGAACAGCAGCCAGCCGCCGAAGGCGATCAGGCCGAGCACCACTTTCGGCCACTCCTGGGGAGTAAACAGATGCGCTTTCGGCAGCAGGCCGGAGCTCAACACCACCAGCGCCACGATGCCAATCAGCCCGAACAGGCCGTTCAACCAGGCGTTGGCCTTGAACAGCTTGGCGCGCAGCGTGGCGGCATAGTCTTCCGCATAGGCGGTCATCAGCAGCGCCAGCGGCGCCATGCACGGCAGAATGTAGGTCGGCAGCTTGCCTTTGGCGATGCTGAAGAAGATCAGCGGCATCAGCGCCCAGCTCAGCAGGAAGAACAGCTCCGGACGCTGTACGCGCTCGCGCCAACCTTTGAGCAGCGCGCCGGGCAGCAGCGCCAGCCAAGGCAGCACCGCCGCCAGCAGAACCGGCAGGTAATACCAGAACGGCGCCTTGTGTTGGGCATTATCTTCGGCGAAACGCTGAATATGCTCGACCCAGAAGAAATAATTCCAGAAATCGGGTTCGCGTTGCGCGATCGCCAGCGCCCACGGCAGGCTGAGCAGCGTAGCGGTCACGATCGCCACCGGGCCATAGCACAGCAGATCCTTGATGCGGCGTTGCTGAATGACGATCGGGATCACCGCGATCACCGGCACCGCCAGCGCCAGGAAGCCCTTGGTCATAAAGCCCATGCCGCAGGCCAGGCCCAGCAAGGCGTAAGCGCCCAGCTTGCCCTTGACCGAGGTGGCTTTCAGCGTCAGATAATAGCTGACCATCGCCGCCGCCAGCCACAGCGAAATCATCGGATCCAACACGCTGTAAGTGCCGATGCTGAACACCAGCACCATCGACAGGAACATCAGCGCCGCCAGGCTGGCGCGGCGCGCATTGCGCCACATCAGCATCGCCAGCGCGAACACCAGCAATGCGGTCATGCCGGTGCTGAACACCGAGCCGAAGCGCACCGCAAAGTTGTTTTCGCCGAACAGCCATTGGCTGATGTTATTGAACCAGTAACCCGCTACCGGCTTCTCGAAGTAGCGCAGCCCCAGCAGATGCGGCACCACCCAATCGCCGCGCTGCAGCATTTCACGGCTGATCTCGGCATAACGCGTCTCGTCCGGCTGCCACAGCAGGCGGCCGTTAAGCGGGATCAGGTAAACCAGAGCAAAAAAAACGGCCAGCAGAATGGCCCAGGATCCTTTTAGCGCCTTCATGTAACGTCCTTCACATCGGTTTGACAGCCCAGCCAACCTTCGCGGCCGGGGAAAGGAGCGCGCTTGATGCGGCCCAACGGCAGTGACGCCAAATCTTGCGGTAACAGCACGCTCAGCGGACAGAATTCGATGCCCTGCCGCTGTGCGCGTTGCAATAACTGTTCGAACATCGCCGTCTGCGACATGCCTTCCACTTCGGTGTGAATGGTGTACACCGGCACGCCGCGATCGTTCTCGATGGCGCGCAGAATATAGTCGTTGAAGTCGGCCATACTGACTTCGCTGCCAATCACTTCATCGAAGGTCGGCAACGTCACCGGGATCTGCACCGTACCGTGACGCCCGTCGCTCAGCACCGGACGGAACGGATGGGTGCCGCGGCAATCGCTGTTGTAATGGAAGCCGAAGCGCTGCTTGACCTCCAGCACGCGCGTATCGGCGCGCCACCCCGCCACAGCGGAGCATTTCACCGGCTGGCCGGTGCAGGCGCTCAGGGCGTCGACGCCCAATTGCACCTGCTCGGTCAATTGCGCCTCGCTCCACTTGCCGACCTTGGCCTGCCAACCCTGGTGATCCCAGGCGTGCAGCCCGACTTCATGGCCGGCTTCGGCGGTGCGCTTCATCAGCGGCCCCAACGCGCGCGAAATATTGCGCCCCGGCCAGGCGGTGCCGGCCAGCAGAATATCCAGGCCGTACAGCGAGGCGGCGTTCGAACGCAGCATTTTCCACAGAAATTTCGGACGCAAAAGGCGCCAAAGATGGCGCCCCATGTTGTCCGGTCCCACGCTGAAGAAGAAGCTGGCCTGAATGTCGTACTTTTCGAACAGGTCCAGCAACTGCGGCACCCCTTCACGGGTGCCGCTGAAGGTATCTACATCAACCCGCAGACCGACTTTCTTCATGCACCGTTCCCTTCCTGAACGGTTGTGCGCAGGAAGTAGTCCAGCGTATCGGCGACGGTTTGCTTCATCTCGATGGTCGGCTGCCAGCCCAGCAGTCGGCGCGCGTTTTTGATGCTCGGCGTACGGTGCTCGACGTCCTGGTAACCTTTGCCGTAATAGCTGCTGCTCTCCACGTCCTTGAAGCCGGCAAACGGCGGGAAGCGGTCGCGCAGCGGGTGGTTGTTGAAGCTTTCCAGCAGCATTTCCGCCAGCTCGCGAATGCTCGCTTCGTTGGTCGGGTTGCCGATGTTGACGATCTGGCCGTCGCACAGGCCGTCGCGGTTCTCAATGATGCGGAACAGCGCTTCAATGCCGTCGTTGATGTCGGTGAAGCAACGCTTCTGTGCGCCGCCGTCCATCAGTTTGATCGGCGAACCTTCTACCAGGTTGAGGATCAGCTGGGTGATGGCGCGGGAAGAACCGATGCGCGCGGCGTCCAGGTTATCCAGACGCGGCCCCATCCAGTTGAACGGACGGAACAGCGTGAACTTCAGGCCTTCTTTGGCGCCGTAAGCCCAGATCACCCGATCCAGCAGCTGCTTGGAGACCGAGTAGATCCAGCGTTGTTTGTTGATTGGCCCGACGATCAGACGCGAATGATCTTCATCGAACTCTTTGTCGTCGCACATGCCGTACACTTCGGAAGTGGACGGGAAGATGATGCGCTTGTTGTATTTCACACAGTCGCGAACGATCTTCAGGTTCTCTTCGAAGTCCAGCTCGAACACGCGCAGCGGGTTACGGGTGTATTCGATCGGCGTCGCGATCGCCACCAGCGGCAGCACCACGTCGCATTTCTTGATGTGATACTCGATCCACTCGGAGTGAATGCTGATGTCGCCTTCCACGAAGTGGAAGCGCGGGTTGTCGAGGAAGCGGCTGATGGCGTCGGAACCGATATCCAGACCGTAGATGTCGTAGCGGTCATCGCGCAGCAGGCGCTCGGTCAGGTGGTTGCCGATGAAGCCGTTAACCCCGAGGATCAGCACGCGGGTGCGGCGTTTCATTACGGCATTCGGCTTGGCGGCCAAACGCACGTCGGTGACGATACCCATTTCCTGCGCCAGGCGGCTGCCCTGCACATACAGACCGCTGTCGTTCTGACCGGCGACGATCTCCAGCGCACCTTCGCCACAGGCGATGACCAGCGGCGAGGTGCTCAGCACGGTGCCCGGCTGTTTATCGTGTTGGGTGTCCAGCACGCGAGAGCGCCAGACGATCAGCTTGCGCTGGCCGAGGTGGCTGAAGGCACCCGGGTACGGCTCGGTGACGGCGCGCACCAGGTTGTTGATCTCTTTGGCGGATTTGTGCCACAGGATCTCGCCGTCCGCCGGGGTGCGGCGACCGAAGTAGCTGGCCTGAGACTCATCCTGCTTGGTGAAGGTGGCGTTGCCGTTCTTCAGCTTCGGCAGCTGCTCTTTCAACACGATCTGCGCGGCTTCCAGCACTTTTTTGTGCAGCGTCAGCGCGGTGTCGCTGTCGGCAATGGTCACTTTCTGCTGACCGACGATGTCACCGGCGTCCGGGCGTTTCACCATTTTGTGCAGCGTGGCGCCGGTTTCGGTTTCGCCATTCACCAGCGCCCAGTTCACCGGCGCGCGGCCACGGTAACGCGGCAGCAACGAGCCGTGCAGGTTGAAACCGCCCTGCGGCGCCAGCGACAAGATCTCGTCGCTCAGCATGTGGCGGTAATAGAACGAGAAGATCACGTCCGGCTGCAGTGCGCGAATGCGGTCAACCCACAGCGGGTGATTTACGTCTTCCGGCGCATAGACCGGCAGATCCAATTCGGCGCCCAAACGGGCCACAGAGGAGAAGAAGTTGTTCTCACCAGGGTCGTCGGTGTGCGTGAACACGGCCTGCACGTCATAACCCGCCTCAGTCAGCGCTTTCAGACCTGCGCAGCCAATATCATGGTAAGCAAATACAATAGCTTTCATCATTCTTCTTCCTGAGTATTGTGGTCATGCTGTGCACCGACCACTTTCTGAACAAAATAGCGAGGACGCGCACGCACGTCGGTATAGATGCGGCCGATGTATTCACCCAACAGCCCCATGCCGACAAACTGAGCGCCGATAAAGGTGAACAGGACGGCGAAAAGCGTGAACACGCCGCCGGCGGCCCATTCAGGGCCGAGCAGCAGACGCAGTGCAATCAGCACCAGCGCCAGCACAAACCCGGACAGCGCCACGACGCTGCCGACCACGCTGAGCAAACGCAGCGGCGTAGTGGTCAGGCAGGTGATCAGGTCATACATCAGGTTGATCAGCTTCATCAGGCTGTACTTAGAGTCGCCAAACTCGCGTTCGGCATGGCGCACGTCGATCTCGGTCGTGCGACGGGCGAAGGTGTTCGCCAGAATCGGGATAAAGGTGCTGCGCTCATGACAGTGCAGCATCGCCTCAACGATATGACGACGGTAGGCGCGCAGCATGCAGCCGTAGTCCCCCATCGACTTGCCGGTGGCGCGTTGAATCATCATGTTGATCACGCGCGAGGCGCTTTTGCGGAACCAGGAGTCCTGACGGTTGGCGCGCACGGTGCCCACCACGTCATAGCCCTCTTCCGCCACGCTGACCAAACGAGGGATCTCCTCCGGCGGGTTCTGCAGATCGGCGTCCAGCGTAATCACCAGATCGCCGGTCACCTGGTTGAAACCGGCCATGATCGCCGAGTGCTGGCCGTAGTTGCGGTTCAGCAAAACGGCGATCACGTGGCTGTCCGGCTTTTCGGCCGCCGCGGTCAGCATGTCAGCGGAGTTGTCGCTGCTGCCATCGTCGACGAGGATGATTTCATAAGGTTGAGATAACTGCTTACAGGCGGCAGTAGTACGCTCCAGCAACGCCGGCAGGCTTTCCTGCTCGTTGTATACCGGAATGACTACCGACACTTTTTTAATCGGTTCAACGCGAGACACGTAAAGACTCCACAACAGAAGACAAGGCATTGACCACGCGATCCACGTCGGCGTCGGTCATATCAGGGAATAGCGGTAAGGTGCACAGCCGCGCCGAGTTCCATTCGGTATTCGGCAAAGAAAGCTGTGGATAACGCTCACGGTAGAATTTCTGGGTGTGCGCGGCGCGGAAATGCAGCCCGGTGCCGACGCCAACCTCTTTCAGGCGCTCCATCAGCTGGTCGCGATCGATGCCGCAACGCGCTGGATCGACGCGGACCATGAACAGGTGCCAGGCGTGGTCATGCGGATAATCCGGCACGCCCAACGGTTGGAACGGCAAGCCTTCCAACGCGCTCAGGTAGCGCTGTGCCAACGCCTTACGCCGTGCGTTCAGCTCAGCGAAGCGCGACAGTTGCACTACGGCGATCGCCGCGTGAATGTCGGACAGGTTGTACTTGTAACCCGGCTCCACCACTTCGGCCTGCGGTTTGCGGCCTAGCTGCTGGCGATCGAAGGCATCGACGGCCAGACCATGGAACTTCAGACAACGCAGGCGATCCGCCAGCGCATCGTCGTCGGTGGCTATCAGGCCGCCTTCGGCGCAGGTCACGTTTTTAATCGCATGGAAAGAGAAAATCGCCGTGCCGCGTGCGCCGACCCATTCGCCGTTGTAGCGCGTGCCGACCGCGTGGGCGGCGTCTTCGATCAGCGGTAAGCGGTGGCGTTCGGCCACGGCGCGCAGCGCATCCATCTGCAGGGGAGCACCGGCATAATGCACCGGAAGAATCGCTTTGGTTTTGGGGGTGATGGCAGCCTCGACATCGGCGGCGCTGACCATCAAGGTCTCACGGTCAACGTCGATCATTACCGACGTAGCGCCCAGCAGTTCGATCATGTTGAGGGTGGAAACCCAGGTTTGCGAAGGGGTGATGACTTCGTCGCCGGGCCCGATGCCCAGCGCCATCAGCGTGATGTGCATGCCCGCGGTGGCGGAACTGACGGCGATGGCGTGCTTACAGCCGAAAGTGGAACAGAAGTCATTTTCCAGTTGCTGGTTTTGCGGCCCGGTGGTGATCCAGCCGGAACGCAACACTTTCTCTACCGCGGCGATTTCTTCGTCGCCGATGGCCGGACGAGAGAAAGGCAAAAATTGATCCATAGTTAACCCCAAACGTATCGAGCTGCTTTTGATGACACTGTAAATCCCTTTCGTTTAACGAATATTAAACGCCAGAGAAGAATCGTTTCCGTGGATTAACCGCCAATGTAAGGCCGCAAGCTTAACTAAACCTTAAGACGAGGCTTGTCATCAGTAAGAGAACTGATGGATAGGCGCTGTCATCATTAATTTAAATTTATTATATAAATCAGGTGATTATATTTATTAATAATTATTTACTTATTTTATTTTTGCCGAATCAAGCGTAGCACGTCATTGGCGTTTTTCAAGAAAACTCACGAGAAAATGAGAGGCAGCACAATAATAGCCGATGATTACCCGGCTATTTATATTCAGTACGTTTAGTTTTCGTTTATATTTATACCCCAGGGCGAATTAAGCCGTGCGGGTCATGATCCAACGCTGGTTCCCCACCCATTGCAGGTGGAAATCCACTTCATAAATCTGCGACAACAGTGCGGGCGCCATCACCTCACGGGTGATGCCCTGCGCGACCATCTGCCCAGCGTGCAGCAACCAAACCCGATCGGCCTGCTGCAGGGTATGATTCAGATCGTGTGCGCACACCAGCGCGCTGCGCCCACTTTGGCAGAATTCGCGCAGCAGGCGATCCAGCGCGACCTTTTGCGCCACATCCAGGCTATTGGTTGGTTCATCCAGCAACAACAATCGGCTGTGCGGGTTAACGCTGGGCCACACCTGCAGCAATACCGCCGCCAGCCGCACCCGTTGCCATTCTCCACCGGAAAGCTGTGTCAGCATGCGTGACAGTTTATCCACCAGCTTCAACCGCTGGCACAGATAGAGGATGGTGTGTTCCACCTCGGTTTGCGCCGCGCCGGCAGGCCGGTGCAACGCCAAATACTGAAACACCGGCATCAGCGACACCGGCGGCTGTTGCTGGCTGAGATAACCGCGTCGGCGCGCCAGCTCGCTCCCCGGATAGTCGGAGAGCGCGCATCCGTCCAGGCAGACTTCGCCCCGCCCCGGCAGCATGCCCGCCACCCGCGCCAGCAGGGTACTCTTCCCTGCGCCATTTGGGCCGATCAGGTGAACCTGCAACCCGCCGTCAATCTGTGCCGAAAAAGGCGCCAGGCGCCCCGCCACCCCAACCTCAACGAGTTGCAGCATCCGTATTATCCTGCCAGCGCTTGTTTCACCGCCGCCACCAGCGCCGGATCCTCAGGTGTGGTGTCAGGCGAGAAGCGCTGGATCACCGTGCCGTCGCGCGCGATAAGGAATTTCTCGAAGTTCCACAGAATATCGCCGGGATGCTTCGGCGCACGCCCTTTGCTGGTCATCCGCGCCAGGAACTCGCTGCCTTCCGGCGCGACGGCCTCCGGCTGTGCGGCAATCAACGCTTGGTACAGCGGATGACGGTGTTCGCCGTTCACCTCAATCTTGGCAAACATTGGGAATTGCACGCCGAAGGTGCCGCGGCAAAACGCCAGGATCTCTTCGTTGCTGCCCGGCTCCTGGCCCAGGAATTCATTGGACGGGAACCCCAGCACTTCCAGCCCCCGCTCGCGATAGGTTTCGTACAGCGCTTCCAGCCCTTCGTACTGCTTGGTCAGGCCGCACTCCGAGGCCACGTTGACCACCAGCAGCACCTTGCCCTGATAGGCACCCAGCGTGATCGTCTGATTTTCGATGGTTTGTAACGGCAGGTTGTCGATTGGCTTGCTCATCGGTTGTCATCCTTTGGTTTTTTAATGGCAGGTGAATGAAGAAAACTACCTTACGCCTTTTGTCCGGGTCAGTAACCAGATAAATAGCGGCGCCCCCAGCGTGGCTGTCACCACGCCGATCGGCAGCTCGGCCGCCAGCAGCGCAACGCGGGCGATCACATCGGCCACCAGCAACACCCCGGCCCCCGCCAGCGCGCAGGCCGGCAGCAGATAGCGCTGGTCCGTCAGGCCGGTGAGCCGCAAAATATGCGGGATCACCAGCCCAACGAAGCCGATCACCCCGGCGAGCGCCACGCTGACGCCAACCAGCCAGCCGATCGCCAGCACCAGCAGGTTACGCCACACATGCAGCGACAGCCCGAGCTGGCGCGCCTGCACCTCGCCCAGCGCCATCAGGTTGAGCACTCGACCCTGGCCACACAGCCACAGCAACACCGGCAGCAGCGCCAGCACCAGCCACTTTTGGCGCCAGTCGACGCCGCCGAAACCGCCCATCATCCAGTACATCAGCTGCCGCAGATCGAGGCTGGTGCTGAAATAGACCGCCCAGGTCATCAGCGCGCTGCACACGATGCCCAGCGCCACGCCGACCAGCAACAGCCGTGCATTGGTCAGACGTCGCCGGCGAGCGAAGCCCAGCAGCAAGAAGGTCATCGCCAGCGCACCGGCTATCGCGGCGGCGCTCATCAGCGCCACCGGCAACAAACCGTGCCCCAACAACACCGTCAGCACCAGCGCTACGCCGGCGCCGTTAGCGACGCCCAGCAGACCGGGCTCCGCCAGAGGATTTTCAAACAGCGCCTGCATCACCGCCCCCGCTACCGCCAGGGCGGCGCCGACCAGCATCACCGCCAGCGCGCGCGGCAAACGCAGTTGCCAAACAAACAGTTGCGCTCGATCGCTGAACCACGCTGACGGCCATATCCATTGGTCGCCGGCGCAAAGGCTGACCAGCAACGCCACCGCCACGCCCAGCGCCAACAGACTGAGCTGGCGTTTATCGCGGTAGCGTTGATGTTGCAACAGTAAGGTGAAGGTACGGCTGGTTGGCATGGCGCGGCGGTTCCCTGCCGGCCGCTGTCGTGGCCGGATAATTGACGTTTGAGTCGAATATTAGGGGGTTAACGCCGCAAGGGGAAGTCTTGCGTGGATAGTGGCTCAGGAAAGCAGCGGCTGGCCTTGCCCGTCATCGCAACAATGATGGCAAAACCAGCCGCCGATAAACTCAGGGATTAACGATGCGGGCCGGAGTTGCCCGGTGGATAAGGTTGGCCGCGGCCGCCATCGCGGCGGTCATGGTCACCGCGATCGTCATGACGGCGGTCGTGGTCGCGACTATCGCGATCGCCGTGGAATGGATTGCCGCTGCGTTCCGGCCCACGATGCTCATAGCCACGCGGCGGCGAAGGTTGCCAGCGTCCGCCGTCCCAGTACATACCGCGCGCGTTGCGCTCACCCAGGCCGCGGCCCTGGTGCGCATGCCACCACTGCGGTGGACGCCAGTCGTAGCCATCCCAGTAGTAGCCGCGACGGTCCTGATCCCCCAGATGCAGAGAAACGCCCGGCACGTTGATATCGACGGAGACATCGGCCTTCGCCGCCAGCGGCAGCAACAGCGGGAAACACACCAGCAACAGGATCTTTTTCATTTCACCTTCTCACTCTATTTTCTTGCTGCAATGGTTATATCAGCGTGCTTATTTAACGACTATCTCACCGATGCCTATTTTCAGATTGTTTTCGACGGCCTTACACAATCCCTACACTGTTTGCCGCCACCTTTAATTATCATAACCACTGACAAGATTTAACGAATAACTGACGTCTCTCAAGCGGCGCGGCAATTATAGTTAAATGGATTTCCACCGGAGGATTATAAGATGATTAAACGTATCGGTATGCTGCTGACCGTTGTAGCCTTGGCCTCAACCCTGAGCGCCTGCTGCTGGGGCCCGCACGGGGGCGGTGGCCACCGCGGCGACGGCCCTGGCCATTATTACGGCCGTTATTGAAACAACAAATATGGCCACTCACCACACAAAACAAGATATAAGAATACTCCGTAATTGAGATTAAATAAATTTTCGCCGAGGTGATTTAATGAATAATTTTAATTCATGCATTGCCCATTAGGAATAAACTGAATTTTGTCTCAGAAAAGAAAAAGGCCGCGCAAGCGGCCTTTTTTGATGTCACGTCACTCACCCTTTCGGGCTGGCGTTTTCTACCCGGCTTTTCAGCTTCTGCCCCGGACGGAAGGTCACCACACGGCGCGCCGTAATCGGAATGTCTTCGCCGGTCTTCGGGTTACGCCCCGGACGTTGGTTCTTGTCACGCAGATCAAAGTTGCCAAAACCCGACAGTTTTACCTGTTCGCCATTCTCAAGAGCCCGACGGACCTCTTCAAAGAACAGTTCCACCAGGTCTTTGGCGTCCCGTTTGCTAAGCCCAAGCTTCTCAAACAGGTGTTCTGACATTTCAGCTTTAGTAAGCGCCATAGGTTCAATCCCTCAAGGATGCTTGGAATCGCTGTTTTAGAGCCTCTACGCATTTTGCAACGGTAGCGGCTATCTCCTCTTCTTCCAGTGTACGAGCGGTATCCTGCAATACCAGACTGATAGCCAGGCTCTTGTCACCTTCTGCCACGCCCTTGCCACGGTACACGTCAAACAAGTTTACGCCAACTACCTGATTTGCGCCAACTTTCTTACACTCGGCCAAAATATCTTCTGCGGGGACGTTTTCAGCCACCACAATGGCGATATCACGGCGGTTTGCCGGGAAGCGCGAAATCTCCCGCGCCTGAGGCACGGCGCGGCTCGCAAGCTTGTTCCACTCCAGTTCAAACACCACGGTGCGGCCGTTAAGATCCAGTTTACGTTCAAGTTCCGGGTGAACCACACCGATGAAACCTACGCGTTCGCCGTGCAAATAAATCGCCGCACTTTGCCCTGGATGCAGGGCCGGATTGGCTTCCGCCCGGAACTGAATTTCGGATAATTTACCGGTCAGCTCGAGGACGGACTCCAGATCCCCTTTTAAATCATAGAAGTCGACGGGCTTGCGCGCCAGATCCCAATGTTCATCGTGCGTATGGCCGGCGATCACGCCCGCCAGCATGACATCCTGACGGATACCCAGATCTGCCGCACTATCAGGCACAAAGCGCAGGCCGCTTTCGAACAGACGCAAACGCGTCTGCTGGCGGTTCTGGTTATATACCACCGCAGACAGCAGGCCGGTCCACAGCGACAGACGCATCGCCGACATTTCTACCGAAATCGGGCTTGGCAGGATCAGCGCTTCTTCATTCGGGTGCAACAACGCCTGCACCTTCGGATCGACGAAGCTGTAGGTGATCGCTTCCTGATAACCGTGATCGACCAGCATGGTCTTCACGCGCTTCAGCGTCAGATCGGCTTCGCGATGCTGGGTCATCACCAGATCGGCGCGCACCGGCACATCCGGGATGTTGTCGTAGCCGTAGACGCGCGCCACTTCTTCCACCAGATCCTCTTCGATCTCCATATCGAAACGCCAGCTTGGCGCGACCGCTTGCCAGCTGTCGCCCTGCTCGGTCACCTGGCAACCCAGGCGGCGCAGAATGTCGCTGACCTGCTCACTTGGCACCACGTGGCCGATCAGGCGATCCAGTTTCTCGCGGCGCAGCGTGATGGTGGCGCGCTTCGGCAGTTCGTTCTCGTGGGTCACGTCGATAATCGGGCCGGCCTGGCCGCCGCAGATGTCGAGCAGCAGGCGCGTGGCGCGCTCCATCGCTTTGTACTGCAGCGCCGGATCGACGCCGCGCTCATAGCGGTGAGAAGCGTCGGTGTGCAGGCCGTGACGGCGCGCGCGGCCGGTGATCGACAGCGGGCTGAAGAAAGCGCACTCAAGCAGCACGTCCTGAGTTTCCCCGTTGACGCCGGAATGCTCGCCGCCGAAGATGCCGCCCATCGCCAACGCTTTTTGATGATCGGCGATCACTAAGGTGTCGGCGTTCAGTTTGGCTTCGTTACCGTCCAGCAGCGTCAAGGTTTCCCCTTCTTCCGCCATGCGCACCACGATGCCGCCGTCGATGCGGCTCAGATCGAAGGCGTGCATCGGCTGGCCAAGTTCCAACAGCACATAGTTGGTGACGTCGACGACGGCATCGATAGAACGGATACCGCAACGACGCAGTTTTTCACGCATCCACAGCGGGCTTGGCGCCTTGACGTCGATGCCTTTCACCACGCGGCCCAGATAGCGCGGGCACGCCTGCGGCGCGTCAACGCGGATCGGCAGCGTGGCGTCGATGGTGGCAGCCACCGGGCTCATATCCGGCTCGGTCAGCGCCACCTGGTTCAGTACGCCCACGTCCCGCGCAACGCCGATGATACCCAGGCAGTCGGCGCGGTTCGGGGTAACGCTGATCTCGATGGTATTGTCGTTCAGTTTCAGGTAGTCACGGATGTCGGTGCCGATCGGCGCATCCAGCGGCAACTCGATGATGCCGTCATGATCGTCGGAAATGCCCAGCTCGGAGAACGAGCACAGCATGCCTTCCGAAGGCTCGCCGCGCAGCTTGGCGGCTTTGATTTTGAAATCGCCCGGCAGCACCGCGCCCACAGTGGCGACCGCCACTTTCAGGCCGGTACGGCAGTTCGGCGCGCCGCAAACGATGTCGAGCAAGCGGTCGCCGCCGACGTTGACCTTGGTGACGCGCAGTTTGTCGGCGTTCGGGTGCTGACCGCACTCGACCACTTCCCCCACCACAACGCCGTTAAACGCGCCGGCAACCGGATCCACGCCGTCCACTTCCAGGCCGGCCATGGTGATTTGATCGGATAATGCTTCGCTGCTGATGGCCGGGTTTACCCACTCGCGCAACCAGAGTTCACTGAATTTCATGTGATATTCCCGCCTTACTTAAACTGTTTGAGGAAACGCAGATCGTTTTCGAAGAATGCGCGCAGGTCGGTGACGCCGTAACGCAGCATCGTCAGGCGCTCCATGCCCATGCCGAAGGCGAAGCCGGAGTAAACTTCCGGATCGATGCCGACGTTGCGCAGCACGTTCGGATGCACCATGCCGCAGCCCAGCACTTCCAGCCACTTGCCGTTCTTGCCCATCACGTCCACTTCAGCGGACGGCTCGGTGAATGGGAAGTAGGACGGACGGAAACGGACCTGCAGGTCTTCTTCAAAGAAGTTGTTCAGGAAATCGTGCAGCGTGCCCTTCAGGTTGGTGAAGCTGATGTCTTTATCGACGATCAGCCCTTCCATCTGGTGGAACATCGGGGTGTGAGTCTGATCGTAGTCGTTACGGTAAACGCGGCCCGGCGCAATGATACGGATCGGCGGCTGTTGGTTCTTCATGGTGCGGATCTGTACGCCGGAAGTCTGGGTGCGCAGCAGGCGTGTGGCGTCGAACCAGAAGGTATCGTGGTCGGCGCGCGCCGGGTGATGCCCTGGAATGTTCAGCGCGTCGAAATTATGGTAATCGTCTTCAATCTCCGGGCCGGTGGCAACGGAAAAGCCCAACTCGCCGAAGAAGGTTTCGATACGGTCGATGGTGCGGGTCACCGGATGCAGGCCGCCGTTCTCCATGCGACGGCCCGGCAGGGAGACGTCGATGGTTTCAGCTGCCAGGCGCGCGTTCAGCGCGGCGCTTTCCAGCGCGTTCTTACGCGCGTTCAGGGCGTCCTGCACTTCTTGCTTGGCCTGGTTGATCACCGCGCCGGCCGCCGGACGGTCTTCCGCCGGTACGTCACGCAGAGACTGCATCTGCAAGGTGAAATGACCTTTCTTGCCAAAATATTCGACGCGCACCAAATCTAACGCGGCAACATCCTGGGCATCTTCTACGGCTGCCTTGGCATTGGCAACCAGCTCTGCGAGATGTGGCATTGCTTTCCTCTTCCTCTGGCCGGAATGGCCCTAAGTAATTGTTATCTATTATTCGAACACGCCTTTGAGCAATCTTCAAAGACTTTTCAATGCGTTGTCGGCCAAGCGACTCACCTGCGCGGCACAGGGCCGACTGAGTGTCTGCCACCCTCGCCGCAGCAATGTGCAAGGCAAGGCGATGGCCAAAAACAAAAAAGCCTCCACGAGGGAGGCTTAGGCGCTACTTTTCGTTTCTTTTCTTACGCGCAAAGCCTCCTGAAATCAGGCGCTAAAGTAAAAAAAGAAACGAAAAATAGCTGCGTGCATGATTGCGGTACCTTGTCGATAATTGTCCACCAGTGATATAGCGGCGGGCAATAAAAGTCAATATTTGTCGCTGAAAACAAAGATTAAAAGAGGGAGCAAGCTCCCTCTTCAACTGACTTACGCCAGAGCTGCTTTCGCTTTCTCAACCAGTGCGCCGAAGGCCACTTTGTCGAAGACTGCGATGTCAGCCAGGATCTTACGGTCAATTTCGATCGAGGCTTTTTTCAAGCCGTTGATGAACTTGCTGTAAGACAGACCGTTCTGACGAGCAGCTGCGTTGATACGTGCAATCCACAGCTGACGGAACTGACGCTTACGTTGACGACGGTCACGGTAAGCATACTGACCTGCTTTGATTACTGCCTGGAAGGCAACACGATATACGCGCGAACGGGCACCGTAGTAACCTTTCGCCTGCTTCATGATTTTCTTGTGACGTGCGCGTGCAATTACACCACGTTTTACGCGAGCCATATGCTCTCTCCTAAAGTCTTATTCTAAATTCAAAAAAAATGGCTTATGCGTACGGCAGGCACGCGGTAACCAGGACCAGATCGTTTTTAGACACCATGCCTTTCGGACGCAGGTGACGTTTACGCTTGGTTGCTTTTTTGGTCAGAATATGACGCAGGTTGGCATGTTTACGCTTAAAACCACCGCTGCCGGTTTTTTTGAAGCGCTTGGCTGCACCACGTACAGTTTTAATCTTTGGCATTTTAATTAAATCCACTTCGCATTGTTAAACAACGAATCAGTTGGGCGAATAAAACCCACACAGCGCAAGCGCCGCGCGGGTTCCATTACTTGTAAGCCTTACTGTTTCTTCTTAGGAGCGAGCACCATAATCATCTGGCGGCCTTCGATCTTCGTAGGGAAGGATTCGACCACTGCCAGATCCATATCTTCACACAGGTCTTTACGGACGCGGTTAAGCACTTCCATACCGATCTGCTGGTGCGCCATCTCACGCCCACGGAAACGCAGGGTGATTTTGGCTTTATCGCCATCTTCCAGAAAGCGAATCAGGTTGCGTAGTTTGACCTGATAGTCGCCATCATCGGTGCCAGGACGGAATTTGATTTCCTTGACCTGAATAACTTTTTGCTTCTTCTTCTGTTCTTTCGTCGACTTGCTCTTCTCGTAGAGGAATTTGCCGTAATCCATGATTCGGCAAACTGGCGGTTCGGCATTTGGGCTGATTTCTACTAAATCAACGCCCGCTTCCTCAGCTTTTTCAAGAGCTTCATTCAGACTGACAATACCAATCTGCTCGCCATCGACGCCGGTTAGGCGAACTTCTTGCGCGCGAATTTCTCTGTTAATGCGATTAGGACGCGCCGGTTGAACTCGTTTTCCGCCTTTAATACTTTATTCCTCCAGTTGATGAAGACTACGGCTGCGAATCTCTTTCAGCAGCTTGTCTACGACTTCGTTTACGTCCAGGCTTCCCAGGTCTTTGCCACGGCGGGTACGAACGGCAACTTTGCCGGCTTCGACCTCTTTGTCGCCGCACACCAACATGTAAGGGACTCGACGTAAAGTATGTTCGCGAATTTTAAAGCCAATCTTCTCATTTCTCAAGTCCGCTTTCACGCGAATACCTGCATCCTGCAGTTTTTTGGTCAATTGCTGGACGTAATCAGACTGGCTGTCGGTGATATTCATCACCACCACCTGCACCGGAGCGATCCAGGTCGGGTAGAACCCGGCGTATTCTTCGGTAAGGATACCGATGAAGCGTTCCATGGAGCCCAAAATGGCGCGGTGAATCATTACCGGCACGACGCGATCGTTGTTTTCGCCAACATACGAAGCGCCCAAACGGCCCGGCAAGAAGAAATCGAGCTGCACGGTACCACATTGCCATGCGCGATCCAAACAATCATGCAGGGTAAATTCAATTTTCGGTCCGTAGAAGGCGCCCTCGCCCGGCTGGTACTCGAACGGAATGCCGTTCTCGGTCAACGCGGCGGCCAGGTCTTCTTCCGCACGGGTCCACATGTCGTCGGTGCCGATGCGTTTTTCCGGACGCGTGGACAGCTTGACGGCGATCTTGTCGAAGCCGAAAGTACCGTACACGTCATAGACCATGCGAATGCATTCGTTCACTTCGGCGCGCACCTGCTCTTCGGTACAGAAGATGTGGGCGTCATCCTGCGTGAAGCCGCGCACGCGCATCAGGCCGTGCAGGGAACCCGAAGGCTCGTTGCGGTGGCAGCTGCCGAATTCGCCCATGCGCAGCGGCAGATCGCGGTACGACTTCAGGCCCTGGTTGAAGATCTGCACGTGACCCGGGCAGTTCATCGGCTTGATGCAGTATTCGCGGTTTTCCGACGCGGTGGTGAACATGGCGTCTTTGTAGTTTTCCCAGTGGCCGGTTTTTTCCCACAGCACGCGGTCCATCATGAACGGACCTTTCACTTCCTGGTACTGGTACTCTTTGAGCTTCATGCGCACGAAGGCTTCCAGCTCGCGGAAGATAGTCCAACCGTCGTTGTGCCAGAACACCATGCCCGGCGCTTCTTCCTGCATGTGATACAGATCGAGCTGTTTGCCGATCTTGCGGTGATCGCGCTTGGCCGCCTCTTCCAGGCGTTGCAGGTAGGCGTTCAGCTGCTTCTTGTCTGCCCAGGCGGTGCCGTAGATACGCTGCAGCATTTTGTTTTTGCTGTCACCGCGCCAGTAAGCGCCGGAGGTTTTCTGCAGCTTGAAATGGTGGCAGAAACGCATGTTCGGCACGTGCGGGCCGCGGCACATGTCGATGTATTCTTCGTGGTGATACAGGCCAGGACGATCGTCATGGCTGATGTTCTCATCCAGGATCGCCACTTTATAAATTTCGCCGCGCTCAGCGAAGGTGTCGCGGGCTTCTTGCCAGCTGACCTTCTTCTTGATGACGTCGTAATCCTTATCGGCCAACTCGTGCATCCGCTTTTCCAGCAGATCCAGGTCTTCCTGCGTCAGGGTGCGGTCGATATCCACGTCATAATAGAAACCGTTGTCGATAACAGGACCGATCGCCATTTTGGTATCCGGCCACAGCTGCTTGATCGCATGACCCAGCAGGTGCGCGCAGGAGTGGCGCATGATTTCCAGACCGTCTTCGTCTTTGATGGTGATGATGGCCAGCTGCGCATCCGATTCGATCAGATCGCTGGCATCAACCAGTTCGCCGTTGACGCGGCCGGCAATACAGGCTTTCGCCAGGCCAGGGCCGATATCGCGCGCGACATCCATCGGGGAAACGGGGTGGTCGAAATGACGCTGACTACCGTCAGGAAGAGTAATAACAGGCATTAATAATTCCTTATCTACAGTGGTGACCCACACGACAGATCACATGCAGTACGAAAATTGGATTTTGGGTTTGGTCAGCCAGGTTTCAGATCTCGCCCACAATTGCCAGATTGAAACCTCACTGGGTATACAGAATGGAACGCATACCTTCTCAGCCGCATTCGGCTAAGCGAATAGTATCACTAAAATTGTTCCGGATAAATAAAGCGCCGTCGCCCTCACACTTTCGCTTCATTCAGCGCAAAAACGGTCTTCATGTAGCTGAGGGTGGCCAGCAGGCACAGGCCGTAGCCCAGCAGTTCGCAGCCCTCTTCCACCATGTTTTTCACTACCCGGTTATAGCCGTCCAACATCAGCGTTTGCCACAGCGCGCTCATGCCGAACAGGCGTGAAAACACCAGAATGCACAGCAGACCGGCGCACATCATGCCGTAGCCGGGATGCGTCACGAAATCGGCCAGGCCGCGCATCGTCGCCGCAATGTGCCTGGCGGCATGGCACAGACAGACCAAGGTGACCGCCAGCGCGAACCACACCCAGGCGCCGTGCCACAACGCATCGAAAGCGAAGTCCATTTCGCGGATCAGCATGCAGAGAAAGAAGCCGCCGACCAGCATCCAGGCGGAGCGGCGTTCCGCCTGCCGCCAGGCCGCGGCGAAAAAACCGCCGGCGATGGCGAGCAGCAACAGTTCCTGCGCCGCTTCGGTCAGCGAGGTTTCATGCACGAAGTTATGCAACCAGTGCACATCGATAAACACCAGGCCGACCAATGCCGCCATGAAGGCGGCGGAAAGCGCGAATGCGCTGATTTTCCCCAGTAAAAGTTTCAACTCGTCTTGCATAATCAAACTCATTATCGTTTTAAAGCGCGCCTATGGTAGGCAGCTGAGCCTGCGGGGTGTAGCAATTGGTGCTGAACGTCGGCCTTTACCGGCCAATTGCGGCGAAAAAGGCCATAAAACACAAAAATTGTGCATTTTTTCTGAGCGCCGCTCGTTTTTCAGCCTGCGCTCATCATGGGGGCGCGGTATTAACGACGTTATAGAGGCTGATGCATTTTGGTGCGCGTTCGGCGCCGCGGGCGATTGCGGTCAACGACGCCCCGTTGGGATGTGAGGATGAACCTGAGCTCGCCGGCGAGTGCAACGGCAATGATGAAACGCCGGCCGACGGTTAATTAACGTTACGAGCTATCCCCATTGCCGCCAGGCACGCGGCAGGCTAGGCTGTTTAACTCGTAGGCCGCCGCCTGGCGGCCTGAACGTTGCACAGGGAGTCTACTTTATGACGGGTATTTTGCAGTTATTCCAGGCCATCGGACTGGGTTTGGTGCTGCTGTTGCCGCTGGCCAACCCGCTGACCACGGTGGCGTTGCTGCTCGGCTTGTCCGGTAATATGACGCGCGAAGAGCGCAATCAGCAGTCGCTGATGGCCTCGGTTTATGTGTTCTGCATCATGACGGTGGCGTTTTACGCCGGACAGGTGGTGATGAACACTTTCGGTATTTCGATCCCCGGCCTGCGCATCGCCGGCGGCCTAATCGTCGCCTTCATCGGTTTCCGCATGCTGTTCCCGCAACAAAGCGCCGATGAGGCGCCGGAGGTGGAGAGCAAGTCGCACGAGCTGCGCCACAAGACATCGGCCAACATCGCCTTCGTGCCGTTGGCCATGCCGAGCACCGCCGGGCCGGGCACCATCGCGATGATCATCAGCTCGGCGTCGAGCGTCAAAGCGAACACGCTGGGTTTTGAACCCTGGGTGCTGGCCGTAGCGCCGGTCGCCATCTTCCTGACGGTCGCGGTGATCCTGTGGGGCTGCCTGCTCAGCTCCGGCGCCATCATGCGCCTGGTGGGGAAAAGCGGCATCGAGGCAATCTCGCGCCTGATGGGCTTCCTGCTGGTGTGCATGGGGGTACAGTTCATTATCAACGGCGTGCTGGAGATCATCTCCACCTATACGCCGGCCGCCTGATCACACAAAACGGGCGCGATCGTCGCGCCCGTTGCCGTTATTTCCCCATCGGCGCCTGCGCGCCCAAAATGCCCTTGCCTTCCGGCACTTCGGTAAAGCGGCTGAGGATCTCGCTGTAGGTCTTGGCCGGATCCAGATCCGGGAACTGCGCCGGGTAGATAAACTTCGCCAGATACTCCAGCCCCACGATGTTGTACGGATGGTTGTAGAAATTATGGTAGATGCCGTAGAACCGCCCCTCTTTCACCGCCGACACCTGCGCGAAGCCCGGGCGCTGTTTCATGCGGTTGAAAGCCTCATCCACCTGTTGCTGCGTCACGCCATAGCCGAACGGCACCGCGGCATTGGTCTTGCTGGCCCACTGTGAGCCGGAAAGGATGTAGGCGTCCGGTTTCATGGCGATCACTTTTTCCAGCGCCACGTCGCCGGTCGCGCCCGGCAACAGCGCAGAGCCGATGTTGCGCGCGCCGACCGCCTCGACCAGCGCCCCCCAGCCGACGTGCGCATGGGTGAAGCAGCAGGACTCCAGCCCATTCAGGCCAGCCTTGGCTTCAAAAAACACCAGCGGTTTGGGCTCCACCGCCTGCGTTTTGGCCAGAATAGCCTGATAATGCTGCTGATAATAATCAGTATATTGCTTGGCTTCGCTTTCGCGGTTGAGGGTTTCCCCCAGCAGCGTCACGCTTTTCGGCGTGTTTTCTACCGGCTTGAGCATGGTATCGATGAACAGCACCGGCACGTTCAGCGCCTTCAGCTTATCCAGCACGCCGGTTTGGCTCAGCGAAGGCTTGGAGCGCAGCTGGGCGATCATCAGATCGGGCCGCTTGGCGATCACGCTCTCCAGGTTCACTTCACCCTTATCGCTGAATCCCATATCGATGATGTTTTTCGCCCCCGGCCATTTGCTCTGCAAGATATCCCAGGTCGCCGCATCGCTTTTCTTCAGCAGGTTATTCCAGGCCACCAGCCGGCCGAACGGATTGGCGCGATCGAGCAGCGCCAGCGTGAGAATGTCGCGCCCGTCCTGCACCACGATGCGTTTCGGCTCTTGCTGGAGGGTGATCGTCTGGCCGGACGTGTCGGTCAGCGTCAGCGGATAAGTGGTGGCCATCGCCGGAGAGGCGAGCAAGGCGGCGCAAACCAGCGCCGGCAAAATGATTCGACGGTGCACGAAAAACTCCTTAGTCATGAATACATTCAGAAAATACTAATGAGAATGGCTTGCATTATCAAAGATAACGCCCGGCATGCTGGCGATTAATTGCAAAGGGATGTGTAAAGGAAGGATAAGAGGCGCGCCGGAAGCGGCGCGCCCAGGGGATCACATCAGGCCGTAGATCAGCGCCGACAGCGCAATCAGGCCCATCACCAGCACGAAGACGTTGCTCGCCGCGCGGTACTGGCGCATGGCCGGCACCGCACGCACGGCGTACATCGGCAGAATGAACAGGATGGCGGCAATCAGCGGGCCGCTGATGGTTTCGATGATGTGCAGCGCGCTGGGGTTCCATACCGTCGCCGCCCAGGTGAGCAGGAACAGAGACACCGCCGAGATGCGGTGCGTCATGCGCGAGCTGAGCGGCTTGCCGACCGCGCGCGTGACGCCGTCGATCAGGCTGGTCGCCCCTTCCGTCACCCCCAGCGAAGTGCCGAGATAGGATTTGGCCATCGCCAGCATCGCCATCACCGGGCCAAGGTAGGCGATCAGCGGGTTGGAGAACTTGTTGGCCAGCGTAGTCAGCACCGTGATGTTCTGCTCTTTCGCCTGCAGCATGTCTTCATGAGACAGGCTCAGCACGCAGCTGAACACGAAGAACAGCACGGTAACGCAGATCAGCACATAGCTATAGCGCATGATGCGCGCGCAGCGGCGTTCCGCCTTGTCGCCGTACAGGCTCTTCTGGGTCGAGGCGAAGGAAGAGATGATCGGCGCATGGCTGAAGGAGAACACCATCACCGGCACGGCCAGCCACAGCGAATGCCACAACCCCGGCGTGTCGAAGCGGGTGGCGGCCAGGCCGTGCACGAAGTTGGCGGTATTCCAGCTCGGCATCAGATAGAGCGAAATGCCCATCAGGAACACCAGCAGTGGGAACACCAGCATGCCCATCGCCGCCACGATGCTGTCTTTGCCGCGCAGCAGCACCAGATTGAGCACCACCACCACCGCCAGGCTCAGCCAGATGCGCGGCAGCGGGGCCACGTGGAACTGATGGATCAGGAAGCTGTCCAGCGCGTTGGTGATCGAAATGCTGTACACCAGCACGATCGGGAAGAACGCCATCAGATACAGCATCATGATGATTTTGCCGGCCAGCACGCCGAAGTGTTCCACCACCACATCGTGAATGTTGCCGTCGCGGCTGGAGCCGGAAAGCACGAAGCGGCTGAGCGCGCGGTGCGGCAAATAGGTCAGCGGGAAAGCGAACAGCGCCATCAACAGCAACACCAGCGGGCCGTTCAGGCCGGCGTTGATCGGCAAGAACAACGTACCGGCACCCACCGCAGTCGCATAGAGACCGAACATCCAGACGGTGTCGGTTTTGTTCCATTTGGCAGGCTGAGCGGCCGTCAGCGTGCCTGAATCGGGAGAAATCGTACTCATGAGACAGTCTACCTTAATCTGCGGCGACAACGATTGCGCCTAACGGGATATCCTTCTCCGCGAGTTTTTTAATAATAATCAGTGAATTAAAGCGATATTTCATACTTACGCCTGATGAAAGGACGGCAAAGGATAATGAAAAATCCGCTGCGGGTCTATGTTTTATCGGCTGAATGAACGATTTGCGAACACAATGTGCTGAAAAAAACGGCGCACTCAGTAAAAACTAAGGGCCCCTTGCGGAGCCCTTGAGCGGTTTATTTCTTCGCGTCCGGATGGTCCGGCACCTCGGCGCTGCCCATCTCCTTCTCGTCGCGGATCATCGAGCGGTCTTTACGCACGTCGGCCACGTCGGAAGCGCTCACCGGTTTGGCGCTGTTGCCCCAGCTCGAGCGGATGAAGTTCACCACGTCCGCCACCTGCTGATCGTTCAGACGCCAGCCAAACGGCGGCATGGTGATGTTGGATACCGCCCCCTGCACCGCCGGCGTAGTGTTGCCGGTCAGCACGATGTGGATCAGCGAAGTCGCGTCCTCGGTCTGCACCACCGGATTGCCCCTCAGCGACGGGAAGGCGCGCTTGTAGCCCACGCCGTCGGTGCGATGGCAGGCCGCGCAGTTATCGACATACAGCGCCGCGCCAGGCTTGCTGTCATCGCCACGCCACAGATCCTTGGCCACGCTGTCTTCGACCGGCGCCGCCTGCTGCTTGCCGTCTTTCGGCGGCAGCGATTTCAGGTAGCGCGCGATGGCGGTCAGATCGTCGTCGCTCAGGTATTGCAGGCTGTGCTCCACAACGTCGCTCATGCCGCCGAACACGATCGCCTTGTCGTTACGGCCGGTTTTCAGGAACTCGGTCAGCTCGGCTTCGCTCCAGCTGCCCAGGCCATCCTTGCGGTCGCCGCGCAGGCTGGAAGCCACCCACCCGTCGATCGGCGCATTGCTGCCGGACAGGTAGTCGTCGCTTTCGCTGTTGCTCAACGCTTTTTCCTGCATGGTGATGCTGCGCGGGGTATGGCAAGCGCCACAGTGGCCCAGGCCTTCCACCAGGTAGCGTCCGCGTTCAATCACCGGATCGGCCTTGGCGTCGGCAACGAAGTCCGCCGGCGACGGCGCAAACATGCCGCGCCAGATGCTCAGCGGCCAGCGCATCGACAGCGGCCACGGGATGTCGGAGTCCTTGTTGGCCTGTTCCACCGGCTGCACGCCGTGCATGAAATAGGCATACATGGCGCGCATGTCGTCCTCTTTCACCAGCGCGAACGACGGGTACGGCATCGCCGGGTACAGGGTGCTGCCGTTTTTGGCTACGCCCTTACGCACCGCGTTGTCGAAATCCTCGAAGCTGTAATCGCCGATGCCGGTTTTCTTGTCCGGCGTGATGTTGGTCGAGTAGATGGTGCCGATCGGCGTCTCCATCGCCAGGCCGCCGGCGAAGGTTTTGCCGTTCTTGCCATCGGTATGGCAGGCCACGCAGTCACCGGCGCGCGCCAGGTACTCGCCGCGCTTGATCAGCTCGCTGCTGACGGTGGCGTCCTGCGCCCAAACGGAAAAACTCACTGCACTGAGAACCAGTGCCGGTACAAATGCTTTCATCGTTCGCCGTCCTTATGCCTGCACCAATGGGCCTGGGTTTTTCAGATACTGCTCGCGAATGGCGCGGGCAGACCAGTAAGCCAGCGCCGCCACGGTGCCGGTCGGGTTGTAGCCCAGCCCTTGCGGGAAGGCCGATGCGCCGATCGAGAACACGTTGTGCACGTCCCAGCTCTGCAGATAGCGGTTGACCGCGCTGGTCTTCGGATCTTCCCCCATCACCGCACCGCCGTTCATGTGGGTAGTCTGGTAGCTGGTGGTGTCGAAGTGGCTGTTGGCGTTTTTCGGGCTGCCGGCGATCAGTTTCGGGTTCATCGCCTTGGCGATCGGCGCCATCTTGTCGTACATGAACTGCGCCATCTTGATGTCGTTTTCCTGCCAGTCGAACGTCATGCGCAGCAGCGGCTGGCCGAACACGTTCTTGTAGTTGGGATCGAGATCCAGATAGTTGTTGCGGTACGACTGGTGCGCGCCGTGGGCGTCCATCGAGACGTGATGGGTGTAGGCATCCGCCACCGCCGCTTTCCACTTGCTGCCCCAGGCCGGGGTGCCCGGCGGGGTCGGCAGGCCGGAGATCGGCTTGGTGCCCGCCTGGTTGACCCAGAACGGCGAACCGCCGACGAAGCCTTCTTTGGCGTGATCGAAGTTGTCGGCGTTGAAGTCATCCACGCCCACGCCGTTGCCGCCGGCGCCGATGAACGGGTTGGTGAACACGTCTTTATCAAAGAACGCCTTGATGGTGGTCATGTTCTGGTAGGCGAAGTTGCGCCCGACCACGCCTTCGCCGGTCACCGGATCGTAAGGCTTGCCGATGCCGGACAGCAGCATCAGGTGCACGTTGTGGAACTGGAACGCGCCCAGGATCACCAGATCGGCCGGCTGTTCAATCTCGCGGCCCTGCGCATCGACGTAGTTCACGCCGGTGGCGCGGGATTTGTCGTCGGTCAGGTTGACCTTCAGCACGTTGGCGTTGGTGCGCAGCTCGAAGCGTTTCTCCATGCGCAGCGCCGGCAAGATGTTGACGTTCGGCGAGGCCTTGGAATACATGTAGCAGGCGTAGCCGCTGCAGAAACCGCAGAAGTTGCACGGGCCCATCTGCGCGCCGTACGGGTTGGTGTAAGAATCCGAGGTGTTGGCGGACGGCAGGTTGTAAGGGTGGTAACCCACCTCCAGCGCCGCTTTCTCGAACAGCTGAGCGGAGTAGGTATTTTTCTGCGCCGGCAGCGGGAAGTCGTCGGAGCGATCCGGCGCAAAGCGGTTACCGCCCTTCTGCGCCACTTTCTGCCCTTTGATGGTCCAGGCGGTGCCGGAGGTGCCGAACACTTTCTCCGCCTTGTCGAAGAACGGCTCCAGCTCGTCGTAAGTCACGCCGAAGTCCTGGATGGTCATGTCCTTCGGAATGAAGTTTTTGCCGTAACGCTCTTCATAATGGCTGCGCATGCGCAGTTCGATCGGATCGACGCGGAAATGCACGCCCGACCAGTGCAGGCCGGCGCCGCCGACGCCGGTGCCCGGCAGGAACGCCGCCAGCTGGCGGTAAGGCACCGCGGTCTGGCTGCTGTTATGGCGAATGGTGACGGTGCTTTTCGACAGATCCTGGAACAGCTTGCGCCGAATGTTATAGGTCAGCTCGTCGATCACCTGCGGGTAAGAACCGTCCGGATAGGTGTCGCGCATCGGGCCGCGCTCCAGCGCCACCACGTTGAGGCCGGCCTCGGTCAGCTCTTTGGCCATGATCGCGCCCACCCAGCCGAAGCCGACGATCACCGCATCTACTTTTTTCATTACCGTTGCCATGGTTAGCCCCTCTCCCCACGAATCGAGACCGGCGGGAAGGGATAACGCTCCCCTCGCTCAACCCAGTCCATAAAATCGGCGCGCGCGCCCGGAAAATTAATCAGCTTCCAACCCACCATGTCTTTGTTGCCGCCATGGATAGGATCGCTGAAGAAACCTTCGCGGGTGTTTTGCAGCAGATAGGAGAAGAACAGTTTCGACGGCAGTTGCTGGAACTCCGCCTCGCCGGACTCGAACTTTTGCAGCAGAGCGTCCTGCTGCGCGCCATCCAGTTCGGCGAAGGGCTTGCCGGCGGTTTTCTTGCTGTAGGCGTCGGCGTCTGCGATGCCGAGGTTGTAGATTTGCTTGGGCACCAGCGGCAACTGATAGCCCATCTCCTTCGGCACATCGGGGTTGAACGGCCCCTGCATGTACCAGATGGAGCCGGTGGCATACGGGGTGTTCATCTGACGATCGATAAACTCCGGCACGCCGGCTTCCAGCGCGCCGGGGCCGCGATCGTCGGCCGGGATCAGGCGCGCGACGGCGGCCTTGATGAAGGCCCACTCTTCCGGGGTGAAAAAGGTCGGTTGGTAATCGTTCTGCGTTGAGGTGTTCGAGGCTGCGACCGCCGGTGTCGGTGCCGTCAGCGCGCCAACGCCGCTGCCACCAATTACCGCCGCAGGAATTAAGGTCATCGATTTCAACAAGAAATCGCGCCGCGAATTGTTGGTTTTATGATTCGACATGTCACATTCCATCCAAAGATAGTCACAACTATTTAACCGCAACCTTGCGATCGATACGGGTTTTTAAAATAATTTGTTACTTATTTGTATATTTATTGAAGGTCAGAATGCGTACAAAAGCAAAAATGTTACCGGTAACTTATTGAATGAACGTAAAGATTTATCTGCTAACGTAAATTTAACTTTTTGTGCGGTTTTTCCGATAAGCGGTGAGGAAATAACGAAAAATGAGAGGTGGGTCGCGCGCTGGAACGGTGCCGAAAACAAAATCGGCCGCGTTCAGCGGCCGATTCGACAAAAGAGAGGATTACTGCGACATCGCCTGGTAGGCGGTGGTCACCTTCCACAAATAGCGCGGCGCCTGCGGTGCCGGGTGCTTTTTCTGGATGTGCTGATAAAACTCATCCGGGCTCATCTGATTGATGCGATTGACCGCCACGCGCTTGTCCGAGGAGAAGGTGCGCAACATGGCGCCCGCCCCGTTCACGTACGAAACGATGGTGGCGTAACGTAAAGTCTGTGGGTTGTTGATTCCGGCTAGCTGCTGGCTTTGAAGAATATTGATATAGGCCGTTCCCAGATCAATATTGACCGCCGGATCCTTCAGCTCACGCGAGCTGGGTTGCCCGCTTCGTCCCTTCATGCGATAGGCGTCGCGGCCGGCGGTAGAAGCCTTAAGCTGCATCAATCCCACTGCGTTCGAGGTGCTGACCACGTTCGGGTTAAACCCGGACTCCACCTGAATAATCGCTTTAATCAGCGTTTCGTCAACGCCATAGTTGCTGGCCGCCTGACGAATGTAATCGTTATAAGCAACCGGGGTGCCCGTGCGGTTTACCGGTGCCTGCGGAGGGGGTTTTAACCAACCGCCGCGCGTTGTGCCACTGCCTGAAATATTGCTTGCCGTTTGCGGGTCTTTGGCGCACCCCGACAAAAGTAAAATTGCCGTAAGGCAACCTATTTTTGTTTTCACAGAATCCCTCACTCCTTTCAATGAGTTGCGTAGCATATACAACTTGTAAGGACACCTGCAGTAATTTTTTGGGCTAATCTCAAGCTATCCATATACCAAGAGGTGATTTATGAGTCAATCTGCAACAAGCTGCTTTGTGGTGACTTTTCGCTATCAGGAAGAGGGATTAACCGACCTGGCGAAGCTGACCGGGCAATTGACGCGAGAGGGTTTTGTCACGTCGGTGACAGACGAAAATGGCGTTCACCACGAACTCGGCAGCAACAGTTTTGCGTTCATAACCGTGCTGGATCAAGAGGATGTACTGCGCCTGGCGCAGGGGTTCGGGCAGTTGGCATTGGGAAAACAGCCGGAGGTGGCGATATGCAGCTGTGAGGACTACCTTCAGCGGTTACATACTGATACATAAAATGCTATAACTCCCCGGACGGTATTATTTTTTCAGTTGGAGAAATACCCCGCCGGCGGTGGGCAAGTGGCGCTTGACTTCGCTTCAATTGATATTGATAATCATTTTCATTTGAACCAGGAGACGTCATCATGCCATTGATAAGTTGCGCTTTTCGTCGCAGTCGCCCTTCCCGCTCTGCCGCATTGTTACGCCCTTTCACGCTCGCCTGCCTGCTGCTCGGCGCCGCCTTGGTCAGCCAAAACGCGCTGGCGGAAAAAAAGCTGCGCGTGGTGACCACCTTCACCATCATTCAGGATATCGCCCAGAACGTGGCCGGTGACGCCGCCGTGGTGGAATCCATCACCAAGCCGGGCGCCGAGATCCACGACTATCAACCGACTCCGCGCGACATCGTCAAGGCACAGCACGCCGACCTGATCCTGTGGAACGGCATGAACCTGGAGCGCTGGTTCCAGCGTTTCTTCGAAAACATCAAACAGGTGCCGGCGGCGGTAGTCACCGAAGGCATTACCCCGCTGCCGATCCGCGAAGGGCCCTATAACGGCAACCCGAACCCGCATGCCTGGATGTCGCCAAGCAACGCGCTGGTGTATATCGAGAATATCCGCAAGGCGCTGGTGGAGCACGATCCGGCCAATGCGGAAACCTATAACCGCAATGCCAAGGCCTACGCAGAGAAAATCGGCGCGCTGGACACCCCGCTGCGCGAACGCCTGGCGCGCATTCCGGCCGCACAGCGCTGGCTGGTGACCAGTGAAGGTGCCTTCAGCTACCTGGCGCAGGACTATCAGTTGAAAGAGGTTTATCTGTGGCCGATCAACGCCGATGAGCAAGGCTCGCCGCAGCAGGTGCGCCGGGTGATCGACGCCGTGCGCACCCACCATATCCCGGTGGTGTTCAGCGAGAGCACCATTTCCGACAAGCCGGCCAGGCAGGTGGCGAAAGAAACCGGCGCCAAATACGGCGGCGTGCTGTACGTGGACTCGCTGTCCACCCGCGATGGCCCGGTGCCGACCTACATCGACCTGCTTAACACCACCGTGCAAACCATCGCCAAAGGATTCGATCAATGACCCATGAACCGTTTGTCCGCCCTGAATTGAACGTGGACGACGTCACCGTAACCTACAACAACGGGCATACCGCCATTCACAACGCCAGCTTCACCCTGAGCGGCGGTTCGATCTGCGCATTGGTCGGCGTCAACGGCAGCGGCAAATCGACGCTGTTCAAAAGCATCATGGGCCTGGTCAGACCCACCGCTGGCCAGGTGTCGCTGAGCGACAAGCCGGTGGCGGACGCGCTGAAAAAAAACCTGATCGCCTACGTGCCGCAGACCGAAGACGTCGACTGGAACTTCCCGGTGCTGGTGGAGGACGTGGTAATGATGGGCCGCTACGGCAAGATGAACTTCCTGCGCATTCCGTCACGTGAGGACAGGTTGCGGGTCGACAAGGCGCTGGAGCGCGTCGGCCTGAGCGAGCTGCGCGGCCGGCAGATCGGCGAGCTGTCCGGCGGCCAGAAGAAGCGCGTATTTCTGGCGCGCGCGCTGGCGCAACAGGGCACGGTGCTGCTGCTGGATGAGCCTTTCACCGGCGTGGATGTGAAAACCGAGAATGCGATTATCGAGCTGCTGCGCGCGCTGCGCGACGAGGGCCATCTCATTTTGGTCTCCACCCACAACCTCGGCAGCGTGCCGGAGTTTTGCGATCGGGTGATCCTCATCAACCGCACGGTGCTGGCCGCTGGCCCGACCGAGACCACCTTCACCCAGAGCAACCTGGAGCAGGCGTTCGGCGGCGTGCTGCGCCATATCAACCTTTCCGGCCCGGATCTGCACGACGACAACGATCCGCGCACCGTCACGGTGTTGACCGACGATGAACGCCCGGCGGTGTTCTACGGCCACACCAAAAGCGATCCGCCGGCCAACAGCCAGGCCAGGGAGAAACAATCCTGATGCTGGACCTTCTGCTGCAACCTTTCAGTTACAACTACATGGTGAAGGCCATCTGGGTCAGCGCCATCGTCGGCGCCGCCTGCGCGTTCCTGTCCGCCTACCTGATGCTGAAAGGGTGGTCGCTGATGGGCGATGCGCTGTCGCACTCGGTGGTGCCCGGCGTGGCCGGCGCCTACGCCCTCGGCCTGCCCTACGCCGCCGGTGCCTTCTTCACCGGCATGCTGGCGGCGCTGGCGATGACGCTGGTGCGCCACATCACCCGGCTGCGCGAAGACGCCATCATCGGCTTTATCTTCTCCACCTTCTTCGCCGTCGGCCTGCTGATCGTGTCGCTCAACCCCACCTCGGTCAACGTACAGTCGATCATCTTCGGCAATATCCTCGGCATCGCCGACGAAGACGTGCTGCAGGTGGAAATCATCATCGGCGTTTCGCTGCTGATCCTGTGCCTGGTGTGGAAAGATCTGCTGGCGGTGTTCTTCGACGAAAGCCACGCGGTGTCGATCGGCCTGTCGCCGCTGAAGCTGAAGATCCTGTTCTTCACCCTGCTCAGCGCCTGCACCGTCGCCGCGCTGCAAACCGTCGGCGCCATTTTGGTGATCGCCATGGTGATCACCCCGGGCGCCACCGCCTACCTGCTGACCGATCGCTTCAGCCGGCTGGTGATCATCGCCATCATCATCGGCGCATTGACCAGCGGCATCGGCGCCTACCTGAGTTTCTTCCTCGACGGCGCCACCGGCGGCGTGATCGTCACCCTGCAAACGCTGGTATTCCTGGCGGCGTTCTTCTTCGCGCCGAAACACGGCCTGCTGGCATCCCGGCGCCGCGTGGCACATTCGCAAACCGGAGGCCGCTGATGGACACCCTGTATCAACTGCTCAGCGAACCCTTCGCCTACCCGTTCATGCAGCGGGCGATCGTCGCAGCCATCGTTACCGGCGTGGTGTGCGCCGTGCTCTCCTGCTATCTGGTGCTCAAGGGCTGGTCGCTGATGGGCGACGCCATCTCGCACGCCGTCTTGCCCGGCATCGTAGTGGCGTTCGTGGTCGGCATCCCGCTGGCGATCGGCGCCTTCCTCTCCGGCATCTTTTGCGCGGTAGCCACCGGCTACCTGAAAGAGAACAGCCGGGTGAAAGAGGACACGGTGATGGGCATCGTCTTTTCCGGCATGTTCGCCTTCGGCCTGGTGCTGTTCTCGCGCATCGATACCGACCAGCACCTGAGCCACATTCTGTTCGGCAACATGCTGGGCATTACCGACGGCGAACTGAAGCAAACCCTGCTGATCGCCGGCATCACCCTGGCGGTGGTGCTGCTCAAGCGCAAAGACTTCATGCTGTACTGCTTCGATCCGCACCATGCGCGGGTGATTGGCCTGCCGGTCAAGCTGCTGCACTACGGATTACTGTGCCTGCTGGCGATGACCATCGTCGCCTCGCTGCAGGCCGTGGGGGTGATCCTGGTGATCGCCATGCTGATCGCCCCCGGCATCATCGCCTTTATGCTGTGCCGCCGCTTCGACCGCATGCTGATGGTGGCGACGGTGGTGTCGGTGTTCTCCTGCGTGCTCGGCACCCTGATCAGCTTCCACATCGACGGCGCCACCGGCCCCTGCATCGTCATCGTACAGGCCGCGCTGTTCGTTATCGCCTTGTTGTACAGTAAATTGCGTCCGTTACAGCGTAACCAAACCGCCTTGAGCGACCGTTAAACGCCCTCCTCTGATGCGGCGGCGCTCTCCGCCGCATCTTATCCTCCCCTCGCTTATCCGTTCCGTTGTCATCAAGTTGCAACCGGTATTGCGCTTAAATTAATCAATAGGGTATATACTTTGAGCTGGTGAGGCGCTGAAAAAATCGCCGCCTTTGACGCCGGCTGTGCGCCGCGTCGTGTTTTCACCACGGGAAAGACGCTAACCTAATGAATTATCAGGCAGCACAGAGGGGGAAATACCATGTGGCAAGCCGTTAGCCGTCTGTTAAGTGAACATCTTGGCAGCGCAGAGATACGCGAAAGGATTGAACTGCCCGGGGGCGACATTCACCCGGCGTGGCGCGTGAGTTACGGTGACAACGAGGTGTTCGTGAAATGCGACGCCCGTGAACAACTGCCGATATTCACCGCCGAGGCCGATCAGCTGGCGTTGCTGGCGCGCAGCAAAAGCGTGCGGGTGCCGGAAGTGTACGGCGTCGGCAGCGATCGCGACTACAGCTTCCTGCTGCTGGAGTATCAGCAGCTGAAACCCCTCGACGCTCACGGCGCCTACTGCCTGGGCCAACAGCTGGCGCATTTGCACCAGTGGAGCGAGCAACCGCAGTTCGGTCTCGACTTCGACAGCGATCTGACCACCACCCCGCAACCCAACGCCTGGCAACGCCGCTGGTCGGAATTCTTCGCCGAGCAGCGCATCGGCTGGCAGCTGCAGCTGGCGGCGGAAAAAGGCATGACCTTCGGCGACATCGACGACATCGTCGATCGGGTGTATCTGCGCTTGCAGCACCACCAGCCGCAGCCTTCCCTGCTGCACGGCAACCTGTGGCCGGGCAACTGCGCGATGACCGCCCACGGGCCGATACTGTTCGATCCGGCCAGCTACTGGGGCGACCGAGAGTGCGATTTGGCGATGCTGCCACTGTATCCGGAGCTGCCGCCGCAGATCTACGACGGCTATCAGAGCGTGTGGCCGCTGGGGGCCGGGTTTATCGAGCGCCAGCCGCTGTATCAGCTGTACTACCTGCTCAACCGCAGCAACCTGTTCGGCGGCCAGCATTTGGTGGCTGCGCAACGTGCGGTGGAGGCGCTGTTGCAGCCGGAAGCGTCATAACGTTCCGGGGCGCCGCTCGGCGCCCCGTCCATGGTTCAGGCCGCGCCGGCCAACTGCCCCAACAGGCGGATCACGAACCAGGCGATCACCGCAATCACAATCGGCAGGATGTACAGTGGAAAGTACTGCAGGAAAATGGTGTGGTGCGGCAGCGTGATGCGTTCCTCCAGTTGCTGACGCGTGTGCCCTTCGCTGCCCTTGGCCTGCTCCAGGATCATCTGATCTTCCAGCCCTTCGCGAATGAACTTGACCTGGCGCGACATGCGCGCGCCGGAAGCCTGCAATGCCAGCCCGACGAAGATCAATATATAGATGATGATGAACATCAAATTGGCGCCGCTGAACAGGCTTTTATCCACGTCCGGCACCGGCGAGTTGTACCAGAAAAGGTTCAGGAACGGCGTATTGAAACGCACCATGTCCACCATCACGTGGACAAAATCCAGCATCACTGCGTTGATGCCCTTGGTTTTTTCACTGTGCTGATAGATAAAGCCCAGCACGGAAATCAGCGTCGACAGCAACGCCGGGATAAAAACCACCCATCCGAGAATGCGTTTCAAAATGGCGATACGCCCGGCCTGTTGATACGTCATGTGTTCCCCTTGTTAGCGACGTAACCGAATCGGCTAAGTCTACCTGCAGTTGGCGAAACTCGCCCACCGTTTTCTTCATTCCCGCTGTGCTACAAGCTTAGCCGAATTCGCCGAAATCAACTGCTTAACGCCATCCGGGCACTATCATTGAAGAGATAACGTTATCCGTTTAGCCAGAGGCCGCCATGATTCGACTGATTATCTTATTGCTGGGCTCGCAGGCGCTGCACGGCCAGCGCCGCCTGCTGGTGCTGTTCGGTTGGCTGTGGATAGCCGCAGGGGCGCTGATGCTGTTCGACATACTGCAGGATGGCCGGTCCGTGCTGGCGCTGGATGCGCTGGCGGTCATCCTGGCGCTGGAGGGACTGGTGGCGATATCCGCCGCGCTGGTGATCGGCTCTTCGGCCAGCAGGCCGGTGCTGCTGAAGGGGCTGGGCTTCGTGTTTATGGCCTTTTTAACGTTGGACGTGCCCGCAGACGATAACATCGTCGCCACCGTGGTGTTTGGCAGCGCGCTGCTGCTTGACGGCGCCGTGCGCATCGCCTCCTCCACGGTGATTCAACACAGTCGATGGAAAGGCGTGGCGCTGGCGGGCGGCGGCGAGATCCTGCTTTCGTTGATGATTTTTGTCGGCTGGCCGGCGCCGCATCGGATGACGGTGCCCTTTTGCCTCGGCGTGATGATGGTGCTTTCCGGCTGGGCTTTATTGCGTATCGCCCGCAGACTGACAAACTTCTCTCTGAATCAGAACCCCGCGGGGCAGCCACCGCACCCGGAGGATGAGACTGCGCCGCTCACGGTGTATGTCTGGACACCGATTGGTGCGGCTAAAGATCCGCGCCGGCGTTACATCGTCGACCGATACATCGCGGCGGTCGACGGCGGCGGCAATATCTCCACCGGTCACGCCGCCCTGGCGCTCGCGCCGGACGTGTATATCAGCCACTACCCGCTCAACGACATCAGCCATTCCGTTCAGGATTTCCGTCAGTTGCTGCATGCGGGCGAACAGAACAACGTCGACGGGCGTTTCCTGCCCGACCTGGCGGGCGAGATCGCCAGTTGGTGCCCACCGGACAAGAAAATTCAATTCTACCGCTATAACCCGGCGGCGCTGCGCGCATTCTGGCTGCGTTATCGGCAGGACGCCACCTACAATCTGACCCGGCGCAACTGCTCCACCACTGTCATCGGCGCGCTCGACAGCGCGCTGGAAGGCGTGCTGGGCGATAAACATCTGTGGCGCCGTTTTCTGCTGCTGGTGCTGGATCCCAACCTGTGGATGCTGGCAGTACTGCGCAGCCGCGGAGAAAGCATGACCTGGACGCCGGGGTTGGTGCTGGACTATGCGCGCATGTTGCAACAGGTTTCCGAGCGCCAGCACCAACGTTGGTGGCTAAAGCTGCGCGAGGTGTGGAATATCCTGCGTTTTGGCAAAAGCCAAACGCGCAGGCAAAGGTTTTAGTCTCGTCACCGGCGATGATAAAGTGTCGGGCACATTCACCCGCGCCGGCAGGAGTTAACCGTTAATGGCTTATTCGCAACGCATTGAAACCGCAATTTTTGATATGGACGGCTTGTTGATCGACTCGGAACCGCTGTGGCTGCAGGCCGAGCTGGATATCTTCGGCGCGCTGGGCCTGGATCTGTCCGACCGTCACAAGCTGCCGGACACGCTGGGGCTGCGCATCGATCTGGTGGTGAAAATGTGGTACCAGGCGATGCCGTGGCAAGGGGTTACGCTTGAAGAGGTGTCGGCGCGGATTATCGAGCGCGCCATCGAGCTGGTGCACGAGACGCGCCCGCTGCTGCCGGGCGTTCAGCAGGCGCTGGAGCTGTGCCGCAGCCAGGGACTGAACATCGGTCTCGCCTCCGCCTCGCCGCTGCACATGCAACGGCAGGTGCTGAAGATGTTCGATCTTGAAGGCTACTTCGATCAATTGGTTTCCGCCGAATACCTGCCGTACAGCAAACCGCATCCGGAGGTCTACCTGATCGCCGCCGAACGCCTGGGCAGCGATCCGCTGCGCTGCATCACGCTGGAAGATTCCTTTAACGGCATGATCGCCACCAAGGCCGCGCGCATGCGTTCCATCGTGATCCCGGCCGCCGAATACCGCCACGACCCGCGCTGGGCGCTGGCGGATCACCAGTTGGAGACCCTCGAACAGCTCACCCCTGCCCACTTTGCCTGATTCTGCGGCGCCGGCCACCGGCGCCCTGGGTTTGCCGCTCTGCGGCATAAAAGGGATCCGCACCGCAAAATAAACGAAACACCGTTTCATTTTATTGAATTGGCGTGACGTTCTCATTATGCTGCATGGCAGGGAAAGCGACGGCCCGCAGCGCGTTGTCACTGCCACGCAGCGCGCTTCAAGGCCGTCGCTTCCTCCCGCCGCACGCCGTAAAACCGCGCTCGTTGCTTTCCGTTTCACGCCCCCCATTGCCCGCTTTTTGTTCTCGCCCGTCAAAATCGATGATTTGTTACCCATTGCCGTAACAAGCCGTTGTAAAACAGGGGAAAATAAACAATTGGTTACAGGGTAACTGCTTCCACTACTGGGAATTTTCCCATATACTGGATAAATTAACAGTTTACCAGCCGGAATCGCAACAGCATGACCGCGGAAGGACACCTTATATTCTCTGTCGCTTGCGCGATCTTCGCCAAGAAGGCGGAAGTGACGCCAGAGCTGGCTACCGGCGACTGGTGGCACATCATACCCGCCGCGCTGCTGACCTCACTGCTGCCGGACATCGATCACCCCAAGTCGGTGCTGGGCCAGCGCCTGCGCTGGATTGCCCTGCCCATCGCCCGCGCCTTCGGCCACCGTGGTTTCACCCACAGCCTGCTGGCGATCGCCGGTGGCATGGCGCTGTTCCAACTGGACGTACCGCGCAGCTGGCCGATCCCGGCCGATGCGCTGCACGCCATGATCATCGGCTACTTCAGCCATCTGCTGGCCGATATGCTCACCCCCGCCGGCGTGCCGCTGCTGTGGCCATGCCGCTGGCGTTTTCGCCTGCCGCTGCTCAACTCGCAAAAAGGCAACCAGCTGGAGCGGGTGTTGTGTCTGTGCCTCGTGGCGTTTGCCATCTGCTGGCAAGGTGATTTCACCCTGCCGGTGCAATCCTATGTCGAGCAAATCAGAAATATCAGACTCTGATCACAAAAAACCGCCTAACCCATCACCTTGAAGTATATAAAACGAACAAAAACACACAAAAAGCTATATCAAATTCCATTTGGATATAAGTAGGCCACTCAGCAAACTGTTACGATATTTACATCGCGACATACGTGATGCGTAGTCGTTTTTATAAGAAAGATTATTGGAGACATTGGGGATGAATCTTCCGCTCGTGATTAACGTGCTGGTGTTTGTCGCGCTCCTTTTGCTGCTGGCGCAAACCCGCCACAAGCAATGGAGCCTGGCGAAAAAAGTGCTGGTCGGCCTGGTGGTCGGCGTGGTGTTCGGTCTGGGCCTGCAGCTGGTGTACGGCTCCGATAACCCGGTACTGAAAGAATCCATCAGCTGGTTCAACATCGTCGGTAACGGCTATGTGCAACTGCTGCAAATGATAGTCATGCCGCTGGTGTTCGCCTCGATCCTGAGCGCGGTGGCCAAGCTGCATAACGCCTCTTCTCTGGGCAAAATCAGCGTCCTCACTATCGGCACGCTGCTGTTCACCACGCTGATCTCGGCGCTGGTGGGCGTGCTGGTCACCAACCTGTTCGGTCTGACCGCCGAAGGCCTGGTGCAGGGCGCGCAGGAAAGCGCGCGCCTGACGGCGATCCAGACCAACTACGTGGGTAAACTGGCCGATCTGACGGTGCCGCAGATGGTGCTGTCGTTCATCCCGAAAAACCCGTTCGCCGATCTGACCGGCGCCAGCCCGACCTCGATCATCAGCGTGGTGATTTTCGCCACCTTCCTCGGCGTGGCGGCGCTGCAGCTGCTGAAAGACGACAAGCCGAAAGGCGAGCGCGTGCTGGTGGCTATCGACACCCTGCAGGCCTGGGTGATGAAGCTGGTGCGTCTGGTCATGAAGCTGACGCCGTACGGCGTGCTGGCGCTGATGACCAAAGTGGTCGCCGGCTCCAACATTCACGATATCGTCAAGCTCGGCAGCTTCGTGGTGGCCTCGTACATCGGCCTGGCCATCATGTTTGTGGTTCACGCTGTCCTGCTGGCCTTCACCGGCGTTAACCCGATGAAGTTCTTCCGCAAGGTGTGGCCGGTGATCACCTTCGCGTTCACCAGCCGCTCCAGCGCCGCCAGCATTCCGCTGAACGTGGAAGCGCAGACCCGTCGCCTGGGCGTGCCGGAATCCATCGCCAGCTTCTCGGCGTCGTTCGGCGCCACCATCGGCCAGAACGGCTGTGCGGGCCTCTACCCGGCGATGCTGGCGGTGATGGTGGCGCCGACTGTCGGCATCAACCCGCTGGATCCGGTGTGGATCGCCACCTTGGTCGGCATCGTCACCATCAGCTCCGCCGGCGTGGCGGGCGTGGGCGGTGGCGCCACCTTCGCTGCGCTGATCGTGCTGCCGGCGATGGGCCTGCCGGTGACGCTGGTCGCGCTGCTGATCTCGGTCGAACCGTTGATCGACATGGGCCGTACCGCGCTGAACGTCAACGGTTCCATGGCGGCGGGCACCATCACCAGCCAGCTGATGAAACAAACCGACAAAGCCGTGATGGACAGCGAAGACGAAGTCGAATTGGCGCATCGCTAACGCCGTCTCAGAACGAAAAAACCGGGGATAATCCCCGGTTTTTTTACGCCCCGCGTTCGGTCGTTACGGCCGCTCGCCGTTCGCCAACCGCCGGTTGATGTCGGCGATCGCTGTCGGCAATTGCGCCAGCGTGTCTATCACATAGTGCGCGCCCGCCGCGTACAGCTTATCGGCGGCCGCCGCGCGGCGGCGCTCTATCTCGCCTGCCGTCATCCGGCGATACTCCTGCCAGGTGGCGCCAAACTCGTTGCCGGACAGCGCCAGCCCAACGCTCCACATCCCGGCGTTCAGCCCTTCGGCAATGCCCGGCACCGCGTCATCCACCTTCACGCAATGCGCCACCGCATCGATGCCCAGCGCGATCGCGTTCTGCAACGCCATCCACGGCCCCGGTCGGCCACCGGCTGGAAGATCGTCGGTGGCGACCCAGTAATCCGGCGCGTAGCCGCGCTGCGCGGCGGCGGGCACCAGCACCTCCATCACCGCGCGCGGATAGCCGGAGCAGGAACCGATTTTAATGCCCTGTTCGCGCAGAGCGGCGATCGCCTGCGGCACGCCCTCGATGGGATCGGCGAAGTCGATCACTTTAGCGATTTGCAGCGGCATAAACGCCTGATACAGCGCGTCAATGTCCTGATGGCTCATCGAGCGTCCCAGCTTCTGCCGCCAACGCGCGTCGACTGCCGGCAGCTTGCCCAGCGCCTCGATGTGCTGCCATTTGCCCAGCCCCATCGGAATGCGCGCCTCCGCCAGGCTGATATCGATATCGAAGGTTTGCTTGAACGCCTCGACGAAAATCTGCGTCGGCGCAAAGGAGCCGAAGTCCACCGTGGTGCCCGCCCAGTCGAGGATCACTGCGTTGATCTGTTTCATGGTCAATCCTTATTGATTCCAGTACATCGCCTGCCCGACGGCCGCCAGCAAACGTTCGATATCTTGCGGATAGATTTCGCCGATGTTGCCGATACGGAAGCAGTCGCTCTGCGACACTTTACCGGGATAAATCACGAAGCCTTGTTGCTTGAGACGCTGATAAAACTCGGCGAAGCGGTATGTATCGGCCTTTGGCGAATAGAACGCGGTGATGATCGGCGAGTGCAGCGCATCGTCCAGCAGGGTCTCAAAACCCAGCTCGCGCATACCCGCCACCAGCCGCCGCTGATTGGTCTGATAGCGGTGGTGGCGCGCGGCAATGCCGCCCTCTTGTTCCAGCTCTTTCAGCGCCTGCGCGAAGGCCAGCACGGTGTGGGTCGGCGACGTAAAGCGCCATTTGCCGGCCTGATCCTCCATACAGCGCCACTGAGCATACAGATCCAGCGACAGCGAGCGTGAACGGCCGGCGCATTTCTCCAGCTCGCTGCGGCGGGCGATGACGAACGCGAAGCCCGGCACGCCCTGAATGCATTTGTTGGCGGAGCTGATCAGAAAATCGATGCCCAGCGCGTCCACATCCAACGGGATGCCGCCAAAGCTGCTCATGGCGTCGACGATAAAGGTCTTGCCATTGCGCGCCGCCAGACCGGCGACCTTCTGCAGCGGATTGAGCATGCCGGTGGTGGTTTCACAGTGCACCATGGCGATATGGCTGATGCGCGCATCGCTTTTCAGCACCGCTTCCATCGCCGCCACGTCCGGTTCATTCACCTCGCCGCAGTCAAAGGCGTGGTGGTCGATATCCATCAGCCGCGCCATTTCGATCATCCGCGCCCCGTAGGCGCCGTTGTTGACGATCAGCAGCTTGTCGTGCGGGCCGATGACCGTGCCCAGCACGCCCTCTACCGCGAAGCTGCCGCTGCCCTGCAGCAGCACCGACGTGTAGCCGGCGGACGGCGTCGCCAGCGCCACCAGCCGTTGGCGGATGCTTTGCACCACGCCGAGGTTGTAATCTTCATCCCAAGTGCAGCTGTCATACAGCATCGCCTCTTTCACCGTTTTCGAGGTGGTCAACGGGCCGGGGGTCAACAGCAGGTAGTTACGGTCGGACATGTTATTCACCTATTTGGTCTATACCAGATTGCGATCATTGTGGCGGCAAATTCCAGCCCCGGTCAAACGACAAAGCGCGGTGAAACAAAAAATTCATCTGGCTATGTATAATAAGCGCGTGCCGGAATGTCGGGCCGATGCCATAGCGAGATGAAATGAAAGAACATCAGGGCGATATGCCTCACTACCTGCAGATCAAGGATCAGCTCCAGGCGCGCATCACCCGCGGCGCGCTGCAGGCCGGCGATAAGCTGCCTTCGGAGCGCGAGCTGTGCGCCATCTTCTCCACCACCCGCGTCACCATTCGCGAAAGCCTGGCGCAATTGGAAGCCACCGGCGCCATCTACCGCGCCGATCGCCGCGGCTGGTTCGTCACGCCGGAACGGCTGTGGCTGGATCCGACGCAGAACACCAACTTCCACCGTCTCTGTCAGGAGCAAGGGCGCACGCCGCGCACCGCGCTGCTGTCCGGCGAAAAAACCACGGTGCCGCTCGACGTCATGCAGCCGCTGGCGCTCGAACCGTTCGATCAGG
The DNA here is from genome assembly GCF_052166695.1 of Serratia sp. CY76391. Lineage (NCBI taxonomy): Bacteria > Pseudomonadati > Pseudomonadota > Gammaproteobacteria > Enterobacterales > Yersiniaceae > Serratia > Serratia sp. CY76391. Next base: position 1,271,691 of record NZ_JBJNOJ010000001.1, on the reverse strand, counting down.
TGTATCTGCTGCGCCGCGTGCGCTATGCCGACGACCGCGCCATCTGCTATTGCGAGAACCACTGCCTGCCGCAGCGGGTGCCGGAACTGCTCAGTCACGATCTCAACGGCAGCCTGACCGAGGTTTATCAACAGCATTACGATTTGATTTACAGCAACATGCACCTGTCGTTCTACCCGACCGCCCTGCCTTACCGCGCCGCCAACGCGCTCGGCGCCATGGTCGGCCTGCCCGCGTTGCTGCTGCGTCGGCTGAATTACGATCAGCACGGCCGCATCCTCGATTTCGATATTGAATACTGGCGCCACGACAGCCTGCGCATCGAAGTCGATACGCTCTAACCTCGATTATCACGGGGCCGGCGCCCGCCGCCCCGTCTTCCTCACCCACGCTCGATCCCCCTTTTAAGGCAAATATATTTTGCCGCTTTCATTTGTTTGTCATATTCGCCGATTAGCTTGGCCGCATATCTGGTGTATACCAGTTTCGCATTAACCCGCAACAGTGAGGCTGAAGCTATGAAATTTTCTCGTCTGGTCGTGATGACCGCCATCGCACTCGGCGCCGCGCCGGCCTGGGCCGCCGATGCGGTGGTGACCGTCTACTCCGCCGATGGTCTGCACGACGGCGATCACAGCTGGTATCAAACCCAGTTCGACGCCTTCACCCAGGCGACCGGCGTCAAGGTGCAGTACGTCGAAGGCGGCTCCGGCGCCATCGTGGAGCGCCTGTCGAAGGAGCGCAGCAACCCGCAGGCCGACGTGCTGGTGACGCCGCCGCCGTTCATTCAGCGCGCCGCCGCGGAAAAACTGCTGCAGGATTTCACCCCGCAGGATGCGGCGCAGATCGCCGACGCCCAGCCGCAGTTCGTGCCACTGGTGAACAACTACCTGAGCTTCATCTATAACGCCAAACTGCTGCCGCAGGCGCCTGCCAGCTATCAACAGCTGCTGGACGCGCAGTTCCGCAATAAGCTGCAGTACTCCACGCCGGGCCAGGCGGGTGACGGCACCGCAGTGATGCTGCAGGCGTTTCACAGCTTCGGCAGCAAAGATGCCGGTTTCGACTACCTCGGCAAGCTGCAAAGCAACAACGTCGGCCCTTCGGCCTCCACCGGCAAGCTGACCGCGCTGGTCAATAAGGGGGAGCTGCTGGTGGCCAACGGCGATCTACAGATGAACCTGGCGCAGATGCGCAGCAACCCGAACGTCAAGGTGTTCTGGCCGGCCGGGCCGGACGGCAAACGCAGCACGCTGGTGCTGCCTTACTACATCGGCCTGGTGCAAGGCGCGCCGCAAAGCGCCAACGGCAAAAAACTGATCGATTTCCTGCTGAGCAAAGAAGCGCAGAGCAGCGTCAGCGCCATTTCCTACGGCATGCCGGTGCGTAAGGATGTCACCCCGACCGACGATAACTTCAGGCAGTCGCAGGCCGCGCTGCAGGGTGTAGAGATCTGGGCACCGGACTGGAACCAGGTGGTGAACAGCCTGTCCGCCGATATCTCCCGCTGGCACAAGGTGACAGAATGACGCTGACCATGCCTTCTACCCTCACTTCCCGCGCCGAGGCGCGGGATAGCAGCCTCGACATCACCGGGCCGTCGGGCATTCAGCTCGACCGCGTCAGCGTGTCGTATCGCGGCACCGAGGTGCTGAAACCCCTGACGCTCACCATCGCCCCCGGCGAAGTGCTGGCGCTGATCGGCCCCTCCGGCTCGGGTAAAACCACCGTGCTGCGAGCGATCGCCGGATTCGTGCAGCCCTCCGCCGGGCGTATTGCCATCGGTGACGTCGATGTTACCGACGTGCCGCCCTATGAGCGCGGCCTGGGCATGGTGGTACAGAACTACGCGCTGTTTCCGCATATGCGCGTCGAGGACAATGTGGCGTTCGGCCTGCGCGCGCAGGGCAAGCCGCGCGGCCTGACCGCCGAGCGCGTCGAAGAGGCGTTGGCCATCGTCGGCATGTCCGCCTACGCCAAGCGCTATCCCAACCAGCTCTCCGGCGGCCAGCAACAGCGGGTGGCGATCGCTCGCGCCATCGCGGTGCGCCCCAAAGTATTGCTGCTGGATGAGCCGCTGTCGGCGCTGGACGCGCAAATCCGCCACAGCATGGTGGAAGAGATCGCCCGCCTGCACCGCGAGCTGCCGGATCTGACCATCCTGTACGTCACCCACGATCAGGGCGAAGCGCTGACGCTGGCGGACAAGATTGGCATCATGCGCGACGGCCACCTGATCGCCCACGGCGAAACCCGCGCGCTGTACCATCATCCGACGAACCGCTTCGCCGCCGAGTTCCTCGGCCGCGCCAACCTGCTGCCGGCTACCGCCCTGGAGACTACCGCGCAGCAAGGCATGACCACCGTCAGCTGCGCCGGCAAAGTGATCGGCTGTTTCACTTACGGCGCACAACGCGGCTTCGACAAGCTGCTGTGCATCCGGCCACAGCACATTGCGCTCGATGCCGATGCCCAGCGCAGCAACTGCATCATCGGCACGCTGCATGATATTCATTGGCAGGGAGAGTTGACGCACCTGCAGTTCGACGCGGAAGGCCATCCGCTGCGCGTGGTCACCACTCATCGCAGCCGGATGCCGCAGATCGGCGAGCGCGTGCCGCTCTACTTCGCCCCCGACGATGCGGTACTGATCGAGGACTGACATGACCGACTCTACGCTTATTCGTCCGGCCCTGCGGCTGCGTTTGCCGCGCCGCCTGTGGATCCTGTTGCCGCTACTGGTGCTGGCGACGCTGTTTTTCTACCCGTTGGCGCTGATCGTCAAACAGGCGTTTACCGACGATCAGGGGCTATTCAGCGCCGCCGCTCTGCAACAGGTGTTCGAATCCCGCCGCTTTGTCGGCGCTCTGCTCAACACGCTGCAGATTGCGCTGCTGGCGACGCTGGGCTGCCTGGTGCTCGGCACCCTGCTGTCGCTGCTGCTGGTATTCACGCCGTTCCCCGGCAGCCGACTGATTGCCCGGGTGATCGATACCTTTATCGCCATGCCGACCTTCCTGATCACGCTGGCCTTCACCTTTATCTACGGCTCCGCCGGCCTGCTGAACGGCACGCTGATGGCGGCCTTTGGTTTCACCCTGCCGCCGGTGGACTTTCTTTACTCCATCTGGGGGGTGATCCTGGCGGAAATCACCGTGTTTACGCCGCTGGTGATGCGCCCGCTGATGGCGGCGCTGTCGCAGATCGATCGCAGCCAGCTCGAGGCCGCCAGCATCCTCGGCGCCCGGCCGGGGCGCGTGGTGCGCCAGGTGATTTTACCGGCCGCGCTGCCGGCCTTGCTGGCCGGCGGCAGCCTGTGCCTGCTGTTGACCACCAATGAGTTCGGCATCGTGCTGTTTATCGGCGCCAAGGGCGTCACCACGCTGCCGATGATGGTCTACGCCAAAGCAATTCTGGAGGCGGATTACGCCGTCGCCTGCACCATCGCCGTGGTGAATATCGCGCTGTCGCTCGGGCTGTTCTCCCTTTACCGCTACGCCGCGGCGCGCGCCGGGCTGAGGAACTGACGATGTTGATTTGGTCTCGCACCGGCCGCACCCTGACCTGCACGCTGACGGTCACGCTGTTCGCCCTGTTCTTCTGCCTGCCGCTGGCGGTGATCCTGATGTCCAGCCTCAGTGAACAGTGGAACGGCGTGCTGCCGAGCGGCTTCACCCTCAACCACTTCCGCCAGGCGTTCAGCGGCGCCTCCTGGGACGCGCTGGTCGCCAGTCTGGCTATCGGTTTCAGCGCCAGCCTGTTCGCGCTGCTGTGCGGCACCTGGGCGGCGCTGGCGCTGCGCCACCATCAGGGGCGCGGCCAGCGGCTGCTGGGCACGCTGTTTTTCATTCCCAGCGCGGTGCCTTCGGTCTCTATCGGTCTGGGGATGCTGGTGGCGTTCAGCCAGGGGCCGCTGCAGATGAACGGCACCTTCCTGATCGTGCCCGCCGCCCACTTCGTGCTGATTTCCGCCTTTACCTTCGGCAACGTGATGGCCGGGCTGACCCGGCTACCTGGCGACTACGAGAACGTCGCCGCCAGCCTGGGCGCTTGGCCGCTGTTCCGCCTGCGTCACGTCACCCTGCCGATGATCGCCCCCTACATGATCTCCGCCTTCGCACTCAGCCTGTCGCTGTCGATGGGGGAGCTGGGCGCGACCATGATGATCTACCCGCCGAGCTGGGCGACGCTGCCGGTCACGATCTTCAGCCTGACCGATCGCGGCAGCATCGCCAACGGCGCGACGCTGACCATGATCCTGGTGGCGGCCACGCTGTTGCTGATGCTGGTGCTGGAGCGGATTTCTCAGCGGCTGACACCGGGCGCGAAATAACAACAAGGCGCTGCCATGGCAGCGCCTCGCTCATCGAAACGACGGTCAGAACGGGTAGTCGTGATAGCCCTGCTGCTCGGAAATGCGCCGGGCGGCGACGTGCAGCAACGCCACATACTCCTCCCGCGCCGCGTCGGAAAAGCGCAGCGTCGGGAAAGAGATGCTCAGCCCGGCGATCGCCACCCCGAACCTGTCAAAGACCGGCACCGCGATGCAGCGGATCCCCGCCTCCTGCTCTTCGACATCTTCGCCGAATCCCTGCTCACGCACCCGCTCCAGCACCGGCAACAGTTCGGCGGCGCTGGTCAGGGTATGCTCGGTGCTGCGGGTAAATTCAATCTGCGACAGGATCTGCGCTACCTCCTCCCGATCGCGCCAGGCCAGCAGCACTTTACCGATGGCGGTGCTGTGCAGCGGGTTGCGGCGACCGATGCGCGAATACATGCGCAGGTTGTACATCGCGTCGATCTTGTGGATATAGACAATGCCGTCCTCATCCAGAGCGCCGAGGTGGATGGTTTCGCGGGTGCGGTTTGACAGTTCGCGCATCTGCACGTCGGCGCTGCGGATCAGATCGACGTTCTGCAACGATTTGGCGCCCAGTTCGAACAGCTTGAGCGTCAGCGCATACTTTTCCGTCTCGCCTTCCTGCGATACGTAGCCCAACGCTTTCATGGTTTGCAGAAAACGGTAGACGGTGCTTTTGGACATCATCACTCGCTGGGAAAGTTCGGTAATGCCAATCTCGCGCTCATCGCCAAGCGCCTGTAAAATGCCGAACACCTTCATCACGGATGAGACGGCATCCGGGTGCTTGTCTGAATCTGCGTTAGCCATGGTGAATGCCCTACTTAACGGTTTTGTTTCAGGAAATTTAAACAAGGGTTTCAGTATAATCGGAACAGATCGCGGCGCGCAACGCGGCTGAACGCTAAGCGATTGAAGCCAAATGGATAACCCCGGCCCGCTCACCGCTATTTACAATTAAGCGGGCAACGGGCATGCAATCACGGGCGAATATGATTAGCATGATAATACTCCCCTGAATAAATACCGCTGAGACCAACATGCGTCCTTGTTCCGACGGCCTCCCCGTCCCGCAACGCTATGGGGCGATCCTCGCCATCGCCCTCGGCATTACCGTATCGGTGCTCGACGGCGCGATAGCCAACGTGGCGCTGCCCACCATCGCGCGCGATCTTAACGCCAGCCCGGCCAACTCCATTTGGGTGGTCAACGCCTATCAGTTGGCGATCACCGTCTCTCTGCTGTCGCTGGCCTCGCTCGGCGATCTGGTCGGCTATCGCCGCATCTATCAAGCCGGGTTGCTGGTGTTCAGCATCACCTCGCTGTTTTGCGCCCTGTCCGACTCGCTGCTCACGCTGACCATCGCCCGCGTATTGCAAGGCTTTGGCGCCGCCGCCATTATGAGCGTCAACACCGCGCTGATCCGCATCATCTACCCGCAGCGTTTTCTCGGCCGCGGCATGGGCATCAACTCGCTGATCGTCGCCTGCTCCTCGGCGGCCGGGCCGACGGTGGCGGCCGCTATCCTGTCGGTCGCGTCCTGGCAATGGCTGTTCGCCATCAACCTGCCGATCGGCATCGTCGCGCTGCTGCTGGGGATGAAATTCCTGCCGGCAAACGGCCAAAAAAGCGATAACCGCCGTTTCGATCCCACCAGCGCGGTGCTGAACGCGCTGACCTTCGGCCTGCTGATCACCGCCATCAGCGGCTTCGCCCAGGGGCAGAGCCTGACGCTGATCTTCAGCGAGATCGCCGCGCTGCTGGCGATTGGCGCGGTGTTCGTGCGCCGCCAGCTGCGCCAGGAATTTCCGTTGCTGCCGGTCGATCTGCTGCGCATCCCGATCTTCGCCCTGTCCATGGGCACCTCAATCTGCTCGTTCGCCGCGCAAATGCTGGCGATGGTGTCGCTGCCGTTCTTCCTGCAAAGCGCGTTGGGCCGCGACGAAGTGGCGACCGGGCTGCTGCTGACGCCGTGGCCGCTGGCGATCGTGGTGATGGCGCCGATCGCCGGCCGGCTGGTGGAACGCGTGCATGCCGGCCTGCTGGGCTGCGTCGGGCTGGCGGTGTTCGCGCTCGGGCTGTTCTCGCTGGCGCTGCTGCCCGCGGCGCCGTCGAATATGGACATCATCTGGCGCATGGTGCTGTGCGGCGCCGGTTTCGGCCTGTTCCAGTCGCCCAACAACCACACCATCATCTCCGCCGCGCCGCGCAACCGCAGCGGCGGCGCCAGCGGCATGCTGGGCACCGCTCGCCTGCTGGGGCAAACCTCGGGAGCCGCGCTGGTGGCGCTGATGTTCAACCTGTTCCCGGCCTCCGGCACCCACGCTTCACTGATCCTGGCTGGGGTGTTCGCCACCCTGGCTGCGGCGGTCAGCAGCCTGCGCATCACTCAACCGACGACGCAAACGGCGCAGCCCAGCCGCGAGGTGAAATAGAGGGCATAGAAAGAGCCGGGCCCCAATCCGATGTGGCCTGCCTGAGCCGGGCCACGTCGAGTGCGATGCAGGCCTGGCGTCAGTCGCCGCTCCTCAAAGGGCTGCGGCCTTGTCGTAGACACGCTAAATAGGCGTCGTCATCCGGATACCAGCCAACAATGCGTTGGCCGTCGTTATCCACCCCCTCGAAGCCCTTCAGTAAGCCAGGGGCGAACATGCGCTTGATCAGATCTTCGGCCTGAGCGCTGTCGATGCGGCAATCGCAGCGCGTGTTTCCGTCAACCTGAACGAAGTTCTGCAACGAAGCGAGACACCGCGCATCGAGATCGCCATGGACATGGATAAACTCCCCCGTCTCTACCAGGGTGAGCGCGGTCAGATCTCCCCCCACCACGAACGCACCGTCGTTTCCTGAGCTGCAATAGGCATGGCGTATGCGGACATCATCACGTACGACCAGTCCGCCCCAGCAAATCAGCGTATCCGCCTGCAGCCGCCCCAGCACAACAATGCCGCCGTCCTCGCGCTGCGGCGATACCGCCAGGCATCCTTCCACGATCATATCGCCGTCCACGATCAGGTAATCGTAATCGTGGCTATCGTGCTCGTCGGGGAAAAATGCCGGGAGGTGAAGATCGCCTGAATGCCAGCGAATAGCTGGCCGTTCAGCATCGTCATCATGCCGGTTGAACAGTTCCGCAACCGCATCGGCGATACCGCCTGTCAATTCCGCCAGGCGCGCCGGTCGCTCATCACCGTTGAGCAAGGGAAGGTGGTTGATTTTCATAGGGCCTCAGGGACAAATGTCATTGCGCCAAAGCATATAACATGCGCTTCCAAAGCCAAACAGCCGGTCGTCACTCAGCCAGGATGCGGCTTACCCTCTTTCATGGTCGTCTCGCTCCGCGGCGGTAATCGCACAGAGAGGCCGACAGGCGTTATTCGAAGGCGGGCTTTATGGACTCGGGGGGTTCTTGCACCGCGTTAACCCCCGTCGACGCTGAAAAAGCGGTTCAGGCATGCCATAAAAAAACCCCGGCAAGCCGGGGTTTTTCATTTCATTCAGCCGATTACTTCAGGTACTGGCCGGTACGCAGCGCTTCGATACGCTTGTCGAGCGGCGGGTGCGACATGAACAGCTCGCTGAACGACTTGGATTTGCCGTTGATGCAGAACGCCATCATGCTGCCCGCTTCCTGCGGTTCATAGCTGGTTTTCAGACGCTGCAAGGCGGCGATCATCTTCTCGCGGCCCACCAGTTTGGCGGAACCGGCGTCGGCATAGAACTCGCGGTGACGCGAGAACCACATGGTGATGATGCTCGCCAGGATGCCGAACACCAGTTCCAGCACCATCGATACGGCGAAGTAAATCATCGGGTTGCCGTTGCCTTCCCCTTCGCCATCCCCGTCGCGGTTGCCGAGGAAACCGGCGGCGACCTGCGCAATGAGGCGCGAAATGAAGATCACGAAGGTGTTCACGATGCCCTGAATCAGGGTCATGGTCACCATATCTCCGTTGGCGACGTGGCTGATTTCGTGCGCGATGACCGCTTCCGCTTCGTCACGGCTCATGCTCTGCAGCAGGCCGGTGCTGACGGCGACCAGCGAGGCGTCGCGGCGGGCGCCGGTGGCGAAGGCGTTGATGTCCGGCGCGTGGTAGATAGCGACCTGCGGCATGGCGATGCCCGCCTGCTGCGACTGACGGCGCACCGTTTCCAGCAGCCAGTTTTCGGTTTCGTTACGCGGTTGTTCAATCACTTCCCCGCCGACGGAGCGCAGCGCCATCCACTTGGACATCAGCAACGACACGAAAGCGCCGCCGAAGCCGAACAGACCGGCCATGATCATCAGGCCCTGAACGCTACTGGATTGGATTCCTGTCAGGCTGAGCACCAGCCCGAAAACCAACATCACCGCCAGGTTGGTGAGCAGGAACAGAGCTATACGCATCATAAAATGTTTACTTCCTCATAAATGTTAACAAAACGCTGTCCAAGATACCCTAGATCGTATGGGCATTCGTCACAGTTTCAAGAGTCGCGCGCCATTAACCTACTAAAAATACGAAACTTTACAAAAACGACGCGCGACCGGGATTTGGCAAATTGTAAACGATTGTTGCGCAAGGCGGAGGGATTTTGCAGAAAAATTTCTTTGCCCGCACGCCATGACAACGAGAAACGTTATCCTCACGCTTTATAGGCCAATATCCGCTCGGCGCGCTTCATCATGCCCCGCCTGATTCAGCGGCGACGAAAGTTTGAATCTCGCGATTAATTGTTACATTATAACATCACAATTAATCGTAAAGGGATGTCAATCATGTTATCGCGTATCGTCTGGATGCTGGCGACGTGGCTGCTTTTCTGCCAGGTCGCGCACGCGGAAATTCACCTCACCGACGTTGAAGGACGCCAGGTTACCCTGGCCGCCCCCGCACAGCGCGCCTATATCGGCTTTTACTACGAAGATTTTCTGGCGGTGAACGGCCCGGAGAGTTATCAACAGGTCGTCGCCTTCTCCAAAAGCGACTGGGCGTTGCGCGCCAGCCAATGGGCGCGCTATCAGGCGGCGCTGCCACGGCTCGCTCAACTGGTCGATGTCGGTTCGCTCTATAACCAGAGCTTCGATTTTGAACGCCTGCTGACCACGCGGCCAGACCTGCTGATCCTGGCGAAGTGGCAGCTCGACGGCTTCGCCAACTTCCTGCCGGTGCTGCAACGGCTCAACATTCCTTACATCGTCGTCGACTTCAATCAGGGCGTTGAAGTCAAGCTCGCCAGCATCCGGTTGATGGGCCAGGCGATGGGCCACGCCGAGCGAGCGGAACGGCTGGCCGACGAATATCGCCAGAGCCTCGAAGATACCCGACGGCGCATCCGCCAGGCGCAGCTGCCGCCGCCGATCACCTATATTGAACTGGGAGACAAGGGCCCCGGCGAATACAGCAGCAGCTATGGCGCCTCGATCTGGGGGCCGCTGCTGCAGTTGGCCGGCGCCGACAATATCGCCGCCGGCGTCGTCGGCAGCCCTTCCCCCTTGCGCGCCGACTATGTCCTGACCCAACGGCCCGAGGTGATTTTTCTCGCCGGTGGCGACTGGGAAAACATGCCGAACGCCGTGCCGATGGGCTACGGCACGCAGGCCGCCCCCCTACAGACGCGCCTGACGCAATACGCCCGGCGGGCGGGATGGCCGCAGCTGCCGGCGGTAAAAAATCAGCGTCTTTATGCGCTTTACCATGGCGGCGCGCGCACGATATACGATTTTATCTTTGTCCAGTATCTGGCGAAAGCGCTCTATCCCGCCGCGTTTGCCGATGTTGATCCCGCGCGCAATCTGGCGCAGTTCTACCATCAATATTTGCCGATAGAGGCGGACGGCGTCTTCTTGCAACGCTGGCAAGGAGAATAACCGTGGCCCACACAGGACGTGCGTTTTTGCGACGGCGCAGGCTGCGCCGCGGGCTATTGACGCTGGCGCTGCTCGGCGCGCTGCTGACGGCGACCGCCATCGATCTCACCGTCGGCGCCGCGCAACTTGGCCTCACGGATATCGTGCGGATGCTTTGGCCCGGCTCTGCGCCTGGCAACGAGCTGCATCAGGTGGTTTTCTGGTCGATTCGCTTGCCGATGACGCTCACCGCCCTGGTGGTCGGCGCCAGCCTGGCGCTGGCGGGCCTGCTGATGCAGACCGTGCTGGCCAATCCCCTCGCCAGCCCCTATACGCTGGGGATCTCCGCCGCGGCGGGGTTCGGCGCGGCGCTGGCGATCCTCACCGGCTTCAGCCTGGGCGGCGCGTGGGCGCTGGGCACGCCGCTGCTGGCTTCGCTGATGGCGTTGCTCGCCTGCGTGCCTATCTATCTGCTGGGACAACGCCGCGGCATGACACCGCAAATATTGGTGTTGAGCGGCATCGTGGTGCTGTTTTTCTTTCAGTCGCTGCAATCGCTGCTGCTGTTTCTGGCCTCGCCGGAAGCCATGCAGCAAATTGTCTTTTGGCTGTTTGGCAGCCTGCTCAAAGCCAATATGCACGGCGTGGCGATCACCGGCGTCGTGTTGCTGTGCGCGCTGTTCGTCAGTCTGCGGCTCGCCTGGCGGCTGACGGCGCTGTCCGCCGGCGAAGAGCAGGCCCAGGGGCTGGGTATCAATGTCAGCGCCTTGCGCAAGCTGGCCTTTCTGCTGGCGACCTTGCTGACGGCCGCCTCGGTCTCGTTTGTCGGCACCATCGGGTTCGTCGGGCTGATCGCCCCGCATTTCGCCCGCTTTCTGGTGGGTGAGGATCAGCGCTACCTGATCTGCATTTCCGCCCTCTGCGGCAGCCTGCTGCTGCTGTGCGCCTCGATCGTCGCCAAGCTGGTGATGCCGAACGGCGTGGTGCCCATCGGCATCGTTATAGCCCTGATCGGCGTACCGGTGCTGTTTTACTTCGTCACTCGACAGGTTAAACGCCCATGACTCAACTGACCCTCACCCGCGTCGGCGTCTCGCTGCATCGCCGCTCGCTATTGGCAGACGTTTCATTGAGCTGGCCGGAGGCGCAGCTCGGCGGCATCATCGGCCCCAACGGCGCCGGCAAATCAACGCTGCTCAAAGCGATTAACCACATGGTGCCATGCAGCGGCGAGATCGCTTACCGCGAACGCCCTCTCGATCCGAAAACCAGCCGTATCGCCTATGTGCCGCAGCTTAATCGCTGCGATTCGGCATTGACCGCTTTTGACATGGTGCTGCTGGGCAAGGTACGCCAGTTGAGCTGGCGCGTCAGCGCCGCCCAGGCCGATGCGGTCGAGCAGGCGCTTACGGAATGCGGCATTTCCGCGCTCGCCGATCGCCCCTTCAACCGTCTCAGCGGCGGGCAGCGGCAGTTGGTGATGCTGGCTCAGGCCTTCGTCTCTCAGCCGCAGATCATTTTGCTCGACGAGCCCACCAGCGCGCTGGATATCCACCACCAGCTGCGCGTGCTCAATCAGATCGCCGACTACGGCCGGCGCCACCGCTGCATCACGCTGCTGGTGATCCACGATCTGGGGCTGGCGCTGCGCTATTGCCACTCACTCACGCTGCTCGCGCACGGACGCGTCGTTTGCCACGGCGATACCCATCAGATGATGGGACATCCGATGGTGTCTCGCGTATTTGGCGTCGGCATCGAAAACGGCGTCAGCCCGCAGGGCTACCCCTATCTGCTGCCGACACAGCTGTTACACGCACACGGAGAATCCCCATGTACACTCTGACCAAGGCGGACATGCTGGCGCAACTCGCCGGCTTGCAACAGGAAATTCACCAGCTTCACCGTTCCGCCCGGCAAGATCGGCGCCATTTTTCCCTGCTGGAACGTCGTTTCAGCCGCCTGCAGGCCTTTAACGACGAACCGCAGCTGCAGGCCTATCGTCAAAAGCTGGAAAACGACCGTTTGATAACGGCGCAGATCACCCAACTGCGGGCGACAGCCAACGCCGCGTTGTGCGACTACGAGAAACATCGCGTCTCGGCGCTGTGCCGGGAACCGGCGCAAACCAACGCCTACCTGAACAGTTTCGACCGCGCGCTGCAGCTGGAGATCGCGGCCGCCGACATTAAACCCGGCGAACGGGTGCTGCTGGTGGGCAGCGGCGCATTGCCCACCACGGCGCTGGCGCTGGTCGCCAGGCTCTCCGCCACCGTCATTTGCTACGATTGCGATCCGGCGGCCCAGCGTTTTGCCCGCCGGCTCACGCGCCACCTGGGGCTGGTGCAGCAGATGCCCTGCATCGACAAGCTGAACGGCCTGACGCGCAACGATATCGATCACATCATCATCGCCTCTCTGGTGGCGGACAAGCAGGGTTTGCTGAAGGCGCTGCGGCCTTTGCTGCCCCAGTGCGGCAAATTGCTGGTGCGCTATGGCAACGGCCTCAAGTCGATCTTCAACTGCCCTTACCACCACCAGGCCGCCGGCTCACCCTGGCGCGTCAGCGGTAAACCGCTCGCCACCCCGCTGTACGATCTGTTGATTTTGGAGCCCCACCGCCATGAATAATGCCTTTCCCACCCTGATCCTCGGCGCCGGCCCGGCGGCGATCCAACTGGCTGCGGACATCAAGGCCGCGGGCAATGCGCGCATCGGCCTGTACAACCGCCCCAGCGAAAAAGGGCGCCGCCTGAAGCAGCATCTGGCGCACACGCCCAGCCTGTGGCTGACGGGTGCCGGTAAGGCGCAGCGCACCCAAGACGATGCGCAGGTGACGATTGATCGCTATTACGATGATCTGTCACTGGTCGGCGGCGACTGGCACCGACTGATCCTTGCCGTCCCCGCCGATCAATACCATGACGTGCTGCGACAGGTGCCATGGGCGGCGTTGCCCCAACTGCGCTCACTGATCCTGCTCTCTCCTTCCATCGGTTCCGGCCTGATGGCGCAAAGCCTGCTGCAGGACGCCGGACAGTCCCACGTCGAGGTCATCAGCCTGTCGAGTTACTACGCCGATACCAAGTACCAGAACGCCGAGCAGCCTTACCGCGCCTACACCAAGGCGTTCAAGCAGCGGATTTATCTGGCCGGCGCAGGTGCAAGGTCAGACTGCGCCGAACTCGACTGGCTTTGCTCGCTGCTGGCGCGTCACGGCATTGACGCCCAACGCGGCGACAGCCTGCTCGCCGCCGAGCGCTTCAGCATCACCAATTATGTTCATCCTCCGCTGGCGCTGGCCGATACCACGCTGCAGGCGATATTCCAGCCGCAGGGGCCGATCCAGTATCTGTATAAAACCCACCCCGAGGGCCCCATCTGTCCCGAGGCGATCGCCGACATGCTGGCGCTCTCGCAGGATTACCAGCAGTTGCTCAACCGGCTCGGCATCGAGGCCATTAACCTGCTGCGCTTTTTGAATGACGACAACTACCCGGTTCCACCCCGCATGGTGAGCCGCCGCTGGATTGACCAATTCCCGCAGCTCGCGCCGACAGAGCAATGCTATGCGCTGTTTACGCGTTATACCGCGCTGCTGGTCGATCCCTATTCCGAGCCGGACGCGCAGGGCCGCTACTATGATTTTTCCGCCGTCAGAGTCGCCCGCGTCTTCCAGGATGCCCAAGGGCGCTGGCGCCTGCCGCGCGTGCCGCAAGAGGACGTGCGCAAACTGCGCGTCCTGGTCTTGCTGGCGCAGCGGCTTGACGTCGAGATGCCCGCCGCCCAGCGTCTGTTGGCGCGCTTTCAGCAGGCGCTGCAGCGCTTCGTCACCCGGATCGGCGCCGAGCATTGCCATCGTTCGTTGCTGGACGATACCTGCGGCGAGCAGGCGGACATCATTTACCGACAATGGCGGAGGCAAGCATGAATCAGGGTGCGTTACTGGCCATTTTTGCCTCGTTGATTTTCAGCGTCATGAACGCGCTGGTTAAAACCATCTCCGACGCTATTCCCACCGGTGAAATCGTGTTCTTTCGCAGCAGCATCGGCTGTCTGCTGGTTCTGCTGCTGATGTACCGCCACCGCATCGCCTTCAGCCGCGTAGACCGGCCGCTGCTGGTGTTGCGCGGCACCATGGGCGGGCTGTATCTCATTTGTTATTTTTACAGCATCGCCCATCTGACGCTGGCCGACGCCAGCATGCTGGCCTATCTGTCACCGTTTTTCTCCATTTTGCTCTCCTTGCTGGTGCTGCGTGAACGGGTCAACGCCAATACCGCGTTTTGGCTGGCGATGGTCATCATCGGCGCCGTGCTGCTGGTGCGGCCGTGGCACTTCTCGGCCTATACCCTGGCGTCGCTGGTCGGTGTGATGAGCGCGGTGTTCGCCTCGATCGCCTATCTGTCGGTCAACAAACTCAGCAAGCGCCACCATAACTACGAGATCGTGTTCTACTTCCTGTTCATCGCAACGCTGATCTCGCTGCCGCTGATGTGGAACGCATTCGTTTGGCCCAACGCCTATCAGTTCGCCATTCTGCTCGCCATCGCCCTGGTGTCGCTGTTGGGGCAGGTCGTCTTAACCCAGGCCTTTTCTTCCGATAACCTGATCGTGGTCTCGGTGGTGCGCTATATCGGCATCGTGTTCAACATCGCCTGGGGTTGGCTGTTCTGGCATGAGATCCCGCTGCTGCTGTCGCTGTTCGGCTGTCTGCTGGTGGTGGTTTCCTGCATTCAGCTCGGGCTGCGTCACCGCAAGAAACCGGCTTAAGCCGGGCTTGCCGCAACCCCAAAAAAAAACGCACCCGAGGGTGCGTTTTTTACAGGCAAAGCCGTGGCCTTATTTGGCCGGCGTTGGCTGCTGAGCAGGCTGATCCTTTTCCAGATGAGCCAGGTCCAGCGCGATATGCACGGTTTCATCCAGGTACGGATCCGGCTCCTGGTAATCCTTCGGCAGATCGTCGAGCGATTTCAGCGGCTTCTTACCCGCGCGCTCCAGACGCTCGTTGATGCGTTTCAGACGGGTCGCATCGTCATCGTGGTTCTCTTTCTCGCGCACCGCCAGATTGAGGGACACGATATTGCGTTTATCCTTCAGCGCCTTGTAATGCGCGATATCCTGCGCGATGTACTGGAACTCCGGATTCTGCGCGATGCGCTGTTGGTGATCTTTCAGCAGTTCCGGCTCGAACGGCGCCATATCGCCGGTCTTGCTGTAGGTCGCCGCATTGATGCTGTCCCACGGCATGGCGTTGTCTTCAAACGCTTCGCCGGTTTCCGCCGGATCGACGCCGGTCGGCATCAGAATATCCGGCGTCACGCCCTTGCGCTGAGTGCTGCCGCCGTTGACGCGGTAGAACTTCTGGATGGTGTACTGCACCGAACCGAGCGCCGGCCACTCAGGGCGCAGCATCTGGTCGTAGATGCGGTTCAACGAACGGTACTGCTGAACGGTGCCTTTACCGAAGGTCGGTTCGCCGACGATCAGCGCGCGGCCGTAATCCTGCATCGCCGCCGCGAAGATCTCGGAGGCGGAGGCGCTGAAGCGATCGACCAGCACCACCAGCGGGCCTTTGTAGTAGGTCACGCCGTCGGTGTCGGCGTCTTCACGCACTTTGCCGTTGTTGTCGCGTACCTGCACCACCGGGCCGCTCGGAATGAACAGGCCGGACAGCGACACCGCTTCAGTCAGCGCGCCGCCGCCGTTGGTGCGCAGATCGATGATCACGCTCTTGACGTTCTGCTTGGCCATCTTCTGCAGCTGCACTTTCACGTCATCGGTCAGGCCGACGTAGAAGCCAGGGATGTCGAACACCGCCACCTTCTCTTTGCCGACGGTCTTGATGGTCATTTTCACCGCGCGGTCTTCCAGGCGGATGCGCTCGCGGGTCAAGGTGACCACGCGGGTTTTGGTGCCCTTGCCGGCCGGCAGGATCTCCAGGCGCACCTTGCTGCCCTTCGGCCCTTTGATCAGCGACACCACGTCGTCCAGACGCCAGCCGATCACGTCCACCATCGGTTTGCCGGCCTGGCCGACGCCGACGATGCGATCGCCTACGGTGATCGCCTTGCTCTTCGCCGCCGGGCCGCCCGGCACCATCGAGTTGATCAGGGTGTAGTCATCATCCATCTGCAGCACCGCGCCGATGCCTTCCAGCGACAGGCTCATCTCGGTGTTGAACTGCTCGGTATTGCGCGGAGACAGATAGTTGGTGTGCGGATCGATTTCATGCGCAAAGGCATTCATCGCCAGCTGGAAGACGTCTTCGCTGTTGCTTTGCGTCAGGCGCTTGATGGCGAACTGATAGCGTTTGGTCAGCGTGTCGTGGATTTCTTTGTCGGTCTTGCCGGTCAACTTGAGGTTCAGCTCGTCATAGGTGACTTTCGCATCCCACAGGCTATCCAGCTCAGCCTTGTCTTTCGGCCACGGCGCTTTGCTGCGGTCGAGATCGATAGTGCCGTTGCCGGTGAAGTTCATCGGCTTGTCCAGCAACGACAACGCATAGGTATAACGCTCGAAACGGCGTTTCTGCGCCAGATTGAACAGCGCGTAGAAGGTGTCCAGCTTGCCGGTTTTCAGCTCTTCGCCAACCTGATTGCGTTTGCCGGCGAACTGTGCCACGTCGGCAGCCAGCAATACGTTATGGTTGTAGTCCAGCATGTTCAGGTAGCGATCGAAGATCTTGCCTGAAAACTCCGCGTCAAGGGCGAACTGGCGGTAATGAGAGCGAGTGAAGCGCGAGGTAACGCGCTCACTCACCGTAGCGTGCTGGGGTTCCTGTTGCAGTTGGGGCAGTTGGCCGATGCGGATGTTGGCTGTTTCCGCGCCGTAACTGACACCCGCCCACAGCAGCCCTGCAATCGCTGTTAATCTGACGAATTTGTTCATGCCTGGGTTGGCCTCCGTATCAGAACTGCAAGTGTTCTGCGCGCACAATCATCGCCAGACCGGAAGAGAGCTGCACACGTACGCCATCTTTAGCGATTTCGAGTACGGTAGCATCCATCGCGCTCTTGCCTGCTCTGACTTTGATTTCCTGGCCAATTTGCAGTTTAGAGATATCCGTGACTGGCGCATAACGCGGCTGGCTTTCCTCTTTGGCTGCACGAGGTTGGCGAGCGGGCTGTGGGTGAGTTTGTGGGCGCGGCTTGCGGTTTTCCGGCGCGGCTCCGCCTTCGCGACGTGCAGCGGGCTTTTTACCGGCTGGACGCGGACGGCGTGGCGCAGCTTCGGCGGATTCACCGGCGGCTTCACGTTTTTTGGCGTTTTGTTCGGCACGCTGTGCCTGAACGCGCGCTTTGGCTTCTTCAAGCTGCTGGCGAGCATGATCGACATGCTGCTGTTCCAGTTCACCGCACGGATTGCCGTCCAGATCGACGCGCTGCGCGCCGACTTTAACGCCGTACAGGTAACGCCAGCTTGAGGTGTACAGGCGCAGGGCAGAACGCAATTGCGTTTTGCTGAGATTCTCTTCCCCCTGCACGCGCTCTACCAAATCCTGAAAAATACCGATTTTCAGCGGACGAGCTTCGCCTTCGGCGCTAAAGCAGAGCGGAAAACGCTCGGCAAGAAAAGCAATGACTTCTTTACTAGAGTTCAACTTAGGTTGATTTTCCATGAAATTTCCTGATTACAACGGTATTGCCAACAAGCCACAGGCATGAACAGGCGTCATTATAATGACGCCATCGGTAATTGCCACGTTAACCGTCGATCAACTTGCCGCCACAGTCACATATTTCGCACTGTCGCACTGCTCCAGTTGCTCACAAAGCCCCGCCACCACTGCTTTCAGGCCCGCTTCGTCCCGTTCGTCGAAGCGTTGATAAACCGTGCTATCGATGTCCAAAACGCCGATCACCCGGCCGCCAACCGCCAGCGGCAGCACGATTTCCGCGTTGCTGGCCGCATCGCAGGCGATATGGCCCGGGAACGCATGCACGTCGCCGACGCGCTGCACGCGATTTTCCGCCACCGCCGTGCCGCACACGCCCTTGCCCACCGGGATACGCACGCAGGCGATCTTGCCCTGGAACGGCCCCAGCACCAGCTGAGCGCCATCCATCAGATAGAAACCGACCCAGTTCACGTCATCCAGACGCTCGTTGAGCAAGGCGCTGGCGTTGGACAGCGCCGCGATAAAGTTGGTCTCCCCGCCGAGCAACGCGCTCAGATCACGTTTTAATTCCGCGTAGAATTGTTCTTTTGTCATGTGATAACCATTGAAACAGTGAAGATGGCCAGAAGCCCAAAGCTTAGGCCCTATAAAATAAGCATTAAATGCGTATAGCCACAAGGTTAATCATCTGTTGCTTCACAAAACCCCGTCGCTCGGGGTATGTTTGCCGCTCAGAATCCCGGTTTACCTCGTTTTACCGTCCGGCGCCCGATCGCCGGTGACGCGGCCGGTTTATTTTTCAGCTACGCTGACAGTTCCGGCGGGCTCAAGGGCAGCTACTTGTCAAAAATGAAAATACACGCGATCACCGCCCCCCTTTCCAAAGCGCGCCACCAACGCTGCTGCGAGTGCGATCTGCTGTTCATGCTGCCGCCGCTCAGCGGCAATCAGGCCGCTTATTGCCCGCGCTGCAACGCCAAGGTGGTGCACGGCCGCGACTGGTCGATGACGCGTCTGACCGCCATGGCGATCACCATGCTGCTGCTGATGCCGTTCGCCTTCACCGAACCGCTGATCAGCATCCGCCTGCTCGGCACGCGCATCGACGCCAGTTTGCTGGAGGGCATCTGGCAGATGAGCCGCCAGGGCGATCCGCTCACCGCCAGCATGGTGGCGTTTTGCACCATCGGCGCCCCGCTGACGCTGGCGCTGTCGTTGCTGTACCTGCGCTTCGGCCACGCGCTCGGCATGAACCTGCGCCCGGTGCTGCTGATGCTGGAGCGGCTCAAGGAGTGGGTGATGCTGGACATTTATCTGATCGGCATGGCGGTGGCGGCGATCAAGGTGCAGGATTACGCCGACATCCAGGCGGGCAGCGCGCTGATCGCCTACCTGTCGCTCACCCTGCTCAGCATCCTGACGCTGATCCACGCTAATCTGGAGCAGCTGTGGGAGCGTTACTATCCGCAGGAACAGCCGGACGGACCGCCGGCGGCGCTGCATATTTGCCTGTCCTGCCACTATACCGGCTACCCTGACGCGCGCGGCCGCTGCCCGCGCTGCCATGTGCCGATGTGCCACCGCCAGCCCTACAGCCTGCAGAAAACCTGGGCGGCGCTGATCGCGGCGATGATCCTGCTGATACCGGCCAACCTGCTGCCGATTTCCATCATTTACGCCAACGGCGTGCGGATGGAAGACACCATCTTCTCCGGCGTGGTCTCACTGGCCACCTCCGGCAACGTGCCGATCGCCGCCATCGTGTTCATCGCCAGCGTGCTGGTGCCTTTTACCAAGGTGATCGTGCTGATCACGCTGTTGCTGAGCATCCACTTCAAAACCTCGCACAGCCTGAAGACGCGCATTCGTCTGCTGCGTCTGGTCACCTGGATCGGCCGCTGGTCGATGCTCGATCTGTTCGTTATCGCCTTGATGATGTCGCTGGTAAACCGCGACCAGCTGTTATCTTTTACTATGGGACCGGCCGCGTTTTACTTTGGCTCGGCGGTCATTTTGACTATTCTTGCCGTTGAGTGGCTCGATAGCCGATTGATTTGGGATGCACATGCAACAGGAAACGCCGACTACACCGACTGAAGCGCGGGTCAAGAACAAACGCCGCATTTCACCGTTCTGGTTACTGCCGTTCATCGCCCTGCTGATCGCCGGGTGGCTGGTCTATAACAATGTCCAGGAACGCGGCACCACCGTCACCATCGATTTCCAATCGGCAGCGGGCATCGTCGCCGGCCGCACGCCGGTGCGCTACCAGGGCGTTGAGGTCGGCACGGTGCAAAAAATCAGCCTGAGCAAAGATCTGCGCAGCATCGTGGTGGAAGCCAGCATCAAAAGCGATCTGGAAGACTCGCTGCGCGAAGGCACCCAGTTCTGGCTGGTGACGCCCAAGGCCTCGCTGGCCGGGGTATCCGGGCTCGATGCGCTGGTCGGCGGCAACTATATCGGCATGATGCCCGGCAGCGGCAAGGAGCAAACCCACTTCACGGCGCTCGATACCCAGCCGAAGTACCGCCTGAACACCGGCGAGCTGATGATTCACCTGCACGCCGACGATCTCGGCTCGCTCAACAGCGGCTCGCTGGTCTATTACCGTAAAATCCCGGTCGGCAAGGTGTATGACTACACCATCAGCGAAGGCAACAAGGGCGTAACCATCGACGTGCTGATCGACCGCCGCTTCGCCAACCTGGTGAAGAGCAACAGCCGCTTCTGGAACGTTTCCGGCTTCAAGGGCGATTTCAGCCTGTCCGGTGCCACGGTGCAGATGGAGAGCCTGGCGGCGCTGGTCAACGGTGCCATTGCCTTCGATTCTCCGGCCGATGGCCAGCAGGCCAAGGGCGATCAGAGCTATACCCTGTATCCTGATCTGGCCCACAGCCAGCGCGGCGTCAATATCCTGCTGGATCTGCCGAGCGGCAACAGCCTGAGCGAAAACCGCACGCCGCTGATGTACCAGGGGCTGCAGGTCGGCACCCTGACCAAGCTGACGTTGCAACAGGACAGCAAAGTGGTCGGTGAACTGACCATCGATCCTTCGGTGGTCGATCTGATGCGCAGCGGCACCCGCATCGTGATGCGCAGCCCGCGCATCAGCCTCAACGACGCCAAGCTTAGCCAGTTGCTGACCGGCACCACGCTGGAGCTGGTACCGGGCGAAGGCGAGCCGCAGCAGCGCTTCAACGTGCTGGACAGCAGCGAAACGCTGTTGCAACAGCCGGGCGTGTTGACCGTCACGCTGACGGCGCCGCAAAGCTACGGCATCGACGTCGGGCAGCCGCTGGTGGTGCACGGCGTGAAAGTCGGCCAAATCCTGAGCCGCACCTTGACCGCCGGCGGCGTGGTGTTCACCGCCGCCGTTGATGCGCAATATCGCGGCCTGCTGCACAAAGACAGCAAATTCGTGGTCAACAGCCGCCTCGACGTCAAGCTGGGCATCGACGGCATGGAAGTGCTTGGCGCCAGCGCCCAGGAGTGGGTAGACGGCGGCGTGCGCATTATTCCCGGCAGCAAGGGGGAACCTGGCGGCCAATACCCGCTGTACGCCAACAGCGAAAAAGCCGAGGAAGGCATCGTCGGCAACGCCCCTTCCACCACCCTGACCCTCAGCGCCACCAGCCTGCCGGACGTGCAGGCCGGCTCGGTAGTGCTGTATCGCAAATTCCAGGTGGGCGAGATCGTCAACGTTCGGCCGAAGGCCAACGAGTTTGAGGTGGATGTCTACATCAGCCCGGAATACCGTAAGTTGCTGACCCGTGAAAGCATCTTCTGGGCCGAAGGCGGCGCCAAGGTGCAGCTCAACGGCAGCGGCCTGACGGTGCAGGCTTCACCGCTCAACCGCGCGCTGAAAGGTGCCATCAGCTTCGATAATCTACAGGGCGTGACGCTGAACAAGGGTGCCAACCGCGTGCTGTACGCCAGCGAAACCGCCGCCCGCGCGGTGGGCAGCCAAATCACGCTGAAAACCTACGACGCCAGCAAGCTGTCGGCGGGTATGCCGCTGCGCTACCTCGGCATCGACGTCGGCCAGGTAGAGTCGTTGCAGCTGGCGCCGGAGCGCAACGAAGTGTTGGCCAAGGCGGTGCTGTATCCGGAATACGTGCAGACCTTCGCGCGTCTCGGCAGCCGCTTCTCGATCGTCTCGCCGGAGATCTCTGCCGCCGGCGTCAGCAATCTCGATACCCTGCTTCAACCTTATATCAACGTGGAGCCGGGGCGCGGCCGCGAGCTGCGCACCTTCGAGCTGCAGCAGGCCAGCATCACCGACTCGCGCTATCTGGACGGCCTGAGCGTGGTGCTCGACGCCGCCGAAACCGGCTCGCTGCAGATCGGCACGCCGGTGCTGTTCCGCGGCGTGGAGGTCGGCACCATCACCGGTTTCTACCTTGGCGCCATGTCCGACCGGGTGCACGTCGCGCTGCGCATCAGCAAGAAGTATCAGCATCTGGTGCGCAACAACAGCGTGTTCTGGCTGGCGTCGGGTTACAACCTGCAGTTCGGCCTGACCGGCGGCGTGATCAAGAGCGGCACCTTCCAGCAGTTCATCCGCGGCGGTATCGCCTTCGCCACCCCGCCGACTATTCCGCTGGCGCCGAAAGCGACGCCGAACAAGCACTTCCTGCTGAATCCGGAAGAACCGAAGGACTGGAAAACCTGGGGCACCGCCATTCCGCGCGATTAACTTTCGCGTTTCCCTCAGGGCCCGGCAATGCCGGGCCCTGTTTTTTTCCGCTTTGTGATAAACTCTCGCCCTTGTCTTTATTGCACCCTGAGAGTTCGCCCCGTGGCCAAATCCACCGCCGTTTTTCTGCCCCCCGCTTTCCTCGACGCCACTCGCGCCATCATGCCCGCCGAGCTGGCGATGGAAGATTTTATCGCCGCCTGCCAGCGCCCGCTGCGCCGTAGCCTGCGCGTCAACACGCTGAAAATCAGCGTCGCCGACTTCCTGGTGCTGGTGCAGGATTACGACTGGCGACTGGAGCCCATTCCCTGGTGCGCGGAAGGGTTCTGGATCGAACGTGACGATGAGGAACTGCGCCTCGGCAGCGCGGCCGAACACCTGAGCGGCCTGTTTTACATTCAGGAGGCCAGTTCGATGCTGCCGGTCAGCGCGCTGTTCGCCGGCGACGCGGCGCCGAATCGCGTGCTGGACGTGGCGGCGGCGCCGGGCTCCAAAACCACCCAGATCGCCGCGTTGATGGGCAACCAGGGCGGCATCGTCGCCAACGAATACTCCGCCAGCCGGGTGAAAGTGCTGCACGCCAATATCAGCCGCTGCGGCGTGAAGAACACCGCGCTGACCCACTTCGACGGCCGGGTGTTCGGCGCCGCGCTGCCGGAGAGCTTCGACGCCATTCTGCTCGATGCCCCCTGCTCCGGCGAAGGCGTGGTACGCAAGGATCCGGACGCCATGAGCAACTGGTCGCCGGAAAGCGTGACCGAAATCGCCGCCACCCAACGCGAGCTGATCGACAGCGCGTTTCATGCGCTGGCGCCGGGCGGCGTGATGGTTTACTCCACCTGCACGCTCAATGCGCAGGAAAATCAGCAGGTGGTGCGTTGGCTGCTGGACACCTACGGCGACGCGGTCAGCGTCGAACCGCTGGGCGAGCTGTTTCCCGGCGCCGACAAGGCATTGACCGCCGAAGGTTTTCTGCACGTCTTCCCGCAGATTTACGACAGCGAAGGGTTTTTCGTCGCCCGTCTGCGCAAACAGCACGCCGTAGCGCCGTTGGCGAAGCCGACCTATAAAGTCGGTAAGTTTCCGTTCAGCCCACTGTCCGGCAAAGAGGCGGCGCTGGTCGCCCAAGCCGCCGCCGCATCCGGCTTAACCTGGGGCGCTGACAGCCGGCTGTGGGAGCGCGATAAGGAAATCTGGCTGTTCCCGGCCGAGCTGGAACCGCTGTTCGGCAAAGTGCGCTTCTCGCGTATCGGCCTCAAGCTGGCGGAGCGCTTCCCGAAAGGTTTCCGTTGGCAGCACGAAGCAGCGATCGCCCTCGCGGGCGCTGACGGCAAACAGCATTTCGAGCTGGACGCCGCGCTGGCCCAGGAGTGGTATCACGGCCGCGATCTCTATCCGCAGCAGCCACCGGCGGGCGACGAGTGCATCGTCACCTATCAGGGGCAACCTCTGGGCATCGCCAAGCGCATTGGCAGCCGTATCAAGAATAACCTGCCGCGCGAGCTGGTGCGGGATGGCGCACTGGATTTCCACCTGTAAACAATACCGCGCCGGGGAATGCCCCCCGGCGATAAAATAACGCTAATAATATTCCTATCTCCGTTCGTTATTATTCTAATCATTTCACTTTATCGGTATACCTCGCCTGAAAGCCCCGCCAGCCGGGGAGTGAGAATAATAAGTTTCTCGTTTTCATCAAGACAATTCCCGATTCTTATTCTATTAATTAAAGTGCAGCTAAATGAATACGTTCAACCCACCTCTGGGTGGCGTCTTTGCGGGCTTTCTCTCATACGGCAAGGAATATAAGATGAAAAAAACTCTGATGGCATTGACCTCGGTAGCAACCCTGCTGTGCGCCAACGGCGCGGCTAACGCAGCAGGCACCATTCAAGGCACGTTAGGCGTGACGCTGACCATCGGCGCCGGTTGCGTCGTGGGAGGCGGCAACAGCAGCGGTTCCGTCAACGACTTCGGCTCCATCAGCTTCGGCACTTACTCTTCACTGGCCAACATCATCGACGCCAGCGCCACCGGCGCAGGGGGGGCCGGTACGCTGTCATTGACCTGCACCACCGGCACAGACTACACGGTGGCGCTGGACAACGGGCTCCACGTCACTTCAGGCACCCAACGCCGCATGGCCAGCACGGCAGGCGCATTCATCAGTTATAACCTGTACCAGGATGCCGCACGCACCACCGCCTGGGGCAGCGGCGCCAACGCGCGAACCGGCACCGGCACCGGCGCCGCCGTTCCGCTGATCGTCTATGGCCGCGTACCGGCGGCCGGATCTACCCCGGCGGCGGACACCTATAACGACACCGTCACGATGACGGTCACCTGGTAACGGTGCGGCGCGCGCTTTGCTGCTGCGGATTATGGGCGTGCAGCCTGTTGGCGCAGGCCGACAGTAAAACCGCGACCCTCGGCGTCAGCGCGACCTTGCTCAGCGCCTGTGAGGCCGGTAGCAGCTCAGGTGGCAACGTCAGCTTCGGCACGCTGAATTTCGGCACGCTGTATTTTCTCAGCACCGCAACCAGCGTCGCCGGGCAGCAAAACGCCGGCGCCATTCGGGTGAAATGCACCAACGGCACCAGCTACAGCGTTCTGCTTGGCGGCGGGCAAAGCGGCAATACCGCTGCCCGCTACCTGCAAAGCGCGGCAGGCCAACGGGTGAATTACAACCTGTACACCAACGCCGCCCACAGCACCATTTGGGATAATCTGACGGGCGTGTCACAAACCGCCAACGGTACGGACAACTGGCTGCCGGTCTATGGCATGATCCCGGCGCAGTCCACGCCCCCGACAGGCAGCTACACCGATACGGTACAGGTCACGATCAATTGGTAATGACGATGCGCGCTTCCATTTGCGGTTTGCTGTTCTGCCTGCCGCTTTCCCCGGCCCAAAGCGATACCGGCGTCAACGATTTGACCAAAAGCCAGCCGTTCACCGTCAATGCAACCGTGGTAAAAGGCTGCGTATTGGGCAGCGGCGTCAGTGACGTGACCACCTTCGGCACCCTGAACTTCGGCCAGTTGTCCTCGCTGAGCAACGCAGTCAGCATCGTCTCCAGCAGCGGTGCCGGTTCGGTGCTGTTTCGCTGCAACCCGGGGCTGAGCGTTACGCTGGCCCTCGGCGTCGGCAATCACGTGACCGGATCCATCGCCGGCGGCAGAAAATTACAAAATGCCGTCACGGCGGAAACGCTGCTGTATCAACTTTATCAAGACAGCAACTACGCCACCCTTTGGGGAGATGGCGCCAACGGCGGCGCGGCGCAGACCGTCGCCGCCACCGGCAGCACGCAAGAAATCAAGGTTTACGCCCGTCTGTTTTCGACCAGTACCCTGCCCACCAGTGGCGTTTACAGCGATACGGTCTTGTTGACGGTCACTTATTAAGTTTTTTGCAATAAGGATTGAGTTATGCGCATACCCTTCCGACTGCCGTTAACGGCAGCCTTGCTCCTGGCAAGCCAACAGCACGCCCTGGCCGCGGCTTCCATTCTCATTTGGCCGATCGATCCGGTGATTGAAGATCAACAGCAGGCCACCGCGCTGTGGCTGGAAAATCGCGACAGCAAACCGGTCTATATGCAAATTCGCGTGCTGGGTTGGCAGCAAACCGCCGGCAAAGACGATTACAGCAACCAAAGCGACGTGATCGCCAGCCCGCCGGTGGCGTCGATCGCGCCAGGCAAACGCCAACTGATACGCCTGATCAAACAGTCGGCCCCGGCGGCGGGACAGGAGCGCGCCTACCGCATTTTGGTCGATGAAGTGCCGGTGAAAGAACCAGCGTCGAGCGCCGCTCCCGGCGGCGCGGAGATGGGGCTGAAATTCCAGATGCGCTACTCGGTGCCGCTGTTCGTCAGCGGCAAAGGCATTTGGACCAAACAGGACAGCGAAAAACCGCGCGATTACGCGACCGCCAGCCAACCCCAGCTCAGCTATCGTCTACAGCAGCAAAGCAGCGAACGCTGGCTGGAGGTGCGAAACCAAGGCGCAGTGCATGCTCGTATCTCGAAAGTGACGCTGCAAGGCCGCAGCCTGAATCCCGGCCTGATGGGATACGTGCTGCCCGGTTCACAGATGCGCTTCGCCTTGCCGCCCGCCGGCGGTTTCAGCAGCGGCAAGCTGATGGCCACGGTCAATGACAACAAACAGCCCGTAGCCATTCCGTCTTATTGAGGCCCAGGTGCAGCCGACAGGGAGGCTATCGACGCGGCGCTTCAGCCTTAAGCCGCTGGCGTGTGCCATGCTGAGCATGGCGGCCGGCGGCTGGCTGCCGTTTGCGCTCGGCGACGATCTGCCGCCGCCGCCCAGCGCCGTCAGCATGCCGGACACCACGCTGTATCTGGAGCCGGTCGTCAACGGGCGCCAAACCGGCAACGTCGTGCCGGTCAACTACCGCGGCGGCCATTACTACATGACACCCCAACAACTGCTCGACGCCGGGCTGCCGGTAGCGGATAAACAGGCGAAAGAAATCGCCGTCGATCGGCTGGAGAAGGTGGATGTCAGCTACAGCGGCGAGAGCCAGCAGTTGCTGATCAACGTGCCCAACGACTGGTTGCCGCAGCAAACCATCGGCGCCCGTTCACCGTTGCAGCACTTGCCGGCGCAAAGCAGCCTCGGTTTGCTGTTCAACTACGACATCTACGCCAGCCAAAGCAACGGCAATGGCCGGCCGGGCTACCTGTCGGCGTGGAGCGAACAGCGCCTGTTCGACGGGTTCGGCGTCGTCGCCAACACCGGCATCTATCGCAGCGGGTTTAACGGCGGGCCAAACGACGATGGCGGCCGCTATATTCGGTACGACAGCTACTGGCGTTTCAACGATGATCAACGGATGCTGAGTGTGATCGCCGGTGACCTTACCACCGGCTCGCTCCCCTGGAGCAGCGCCGTGCGCATCGGCGGCTTGCAATTGGCGCGCAATTTCGCGGTGCGCCCGGATCTTATCACCTACCCGTTGCCGCAGTTTTCCGGCCAGGCGGCATTGCCCAGCAGCGTCGATTTATACATCAACAGCTATAAAAACAGCACCACCAACATTAATCCCGGGCCGTTTACCCTCAACAGCGTGCCCTACATTAACGGCGCGGGTCAGGCCACCGTCGTCACCACCGACGCCCTCGGCCGCCAGGTCAGCACCACGGTACCGTTCTACGTGGCCAGCAACCTGCTGCAGACCGGCATGAGCGATTTCAGCATTTCTACCGGCTTGCTGCGACGCAACTACGGGTTGAATTCTGCCGATTACGGGCAATGGGTAGGCAGCGCCAGTTTACGTTACGGCGTCACTGATTGGTTAACCCTGGAAGGGCGCGCCGAAGGCGCAGCCGAGTTGGCGGTCGGCGGCGGCGGCGCAGACATTCGCGTCGGACAATGGGGGGTTCTCAACGCGTCCTACAGCGTCAGCCAGGCCGGCGACGACGCGTTTAACGGCGGCCGGCCGATACCATCCCCCACGTATTATGACCCGCTGACCGGCAGGCCGTTGCAGCAGCCAGATCCTCAGCCCGTCTATCGCTACACCGGCAACCACGGCGATCAAAGCAGCTTTGGCTACACCTACAGCAACCCACGTTTCAGCCTCAATGCGCAACGCATCCTGCGCAGCGCCGATTTTGGCGACATTTCCGTGTATAAAAGCGACTACCGTCTGAGCCGTCGCACCGATCAGTTGACCGGCAGCGTCAGCCTGGGCCGGCTAGGCAGCCTCGGCGCCGGTTATTTTGACGTTCGCGACGCCATCGCTCAACGGACCCGCCTGGTGAACCTGTCCTACAGTGTGTCGCTTTGGCGCAACAGCAGCCTGTACGCCTCCCTCAACCGGGAAATCGGCAGCAGCGGTTACAGCGCCCAACTGCAGCTCTCCATTCCGTTTGACAGCTGGGGCACGGCCAGCCTCAGCGCCGCGCGCGACAACAACAACCGCTGGAGCGAACGCGTCAGCTACAGCCGCGCCGCGCCGACCGATGGCGGTTTCGGCTGGAATCTGGCCTACGCCAATAACCCGAGCGGCGGCGATTACCGCCAGGCGGATCTGACCTGGCGAACCCGCAGACTCGAAGCCCGAGCGGGCGTATACGGCACCCGCGATGAAACCAACCACTGGGGCGAAATCAGCGGTTCGCTGGTGGCGATGAACGGCGGCGTATACGCCACCAACACCATCAACGATGCCTTTGCGCTGGTGTCCACGCAAGGATACGCCGACATTCCGGTGAGCTATGAGAACCAGCCGATCGGCAAGACCGATGCCCAGGGCTATTTACTGGTGCCGACCGTCACCTCTTACTACCATGCGAAATTCCAGATTGATCCGCTTAGTCTGCCCGCCGACGTCGCGCTGCCAACGGTGGAAAAAACCGTCGCCATTCGCGATCACAGCGGTTTTCTGGTTGAGTTCCCCATCCAACCCATCTCCGCCGCCGACGTCGAACTGGTTGACGAGCAAGGCAAACCGCTGGCCAACGGCAGCCAGGTGGCGGTGGTTGGCGGCAATCAGCAAAGCTATGTCGGTTGGGACGGCATGACCTATATCGACCCGGTGCAACAACACAATCGTCTGAGCGTGATCCCGGCCGACGGCAGCCCGCCGTGTCAGGCGGAATTCAGTCTGGCGAAGCCTCAGGGCATCCAGCGCGTCGGCCCGGTTGTCTGCCGCTAATTCAACGACGGAGAGTCACTATGTTTCGGGGATTGAAAGCCTTATTGCTAACCCTCTCGCTGCTGCTCTGTCAGCGCGCATTCGCCGACTGCGCCACTACCAACGGCACCGTCACCTTACCGGGGAGCAGCTCTTTCGTGGTCTACAACGGGCAGATCAACGCCCAGGGCACTGCCGGCCTCAACTGCACCGGGCTCGGGCTCAGTTTACTGTCGCAAAACACCGTCACGGTCAAAATCGCCTCCACCACCAACAATATGGCGGTTGCCAACACCGACGGTTCCGGCGATAAAATCGCTTACCTGATCTACCCCGACGCCAACTACCAATATCCTTACAGCATCGGCCAAACCATCGACTACAGCTCGCTCAACCTGCTGTCGCTGATCCTGATTTCCTCCAACGTCAACTTTCCGCTGTATATCAAAACCACCGCCGGCGCCAACGTGCGCGCAGGAACCTATACCGACAGCATCAACCTGATCTGGAATTACCATATTTGCGGTCTGGGCGTGCTCGGCCTGTGCGTTTGGTGGGACGGCGTCGACAAACCCAGCACGGTCAGCGTCAGCGTCACCATCACCAAAGATTGCCTGATCGGCACCGCGCCCAACGTCAATTTCGGCAGCATGGCGTTGGTTGGGCAGTTCAATCCTGTCAATCAGAGCATCACCCTGACCTGCACCAAAACCGAGGGATACAACACCTATTTCACCAACGGCAATAACCCGGTCACCGGTTGGCGGCGCATGAAAAGCGGCACCAGCAACTTCATGCAGTACCAGATTTACTTGCCTAATACGACGACCGTTTGGGATAGCACCAACAAACAGAGCGGCGCCGGCACCGGGCTGGCGCAAAGCATCCCGTATAAGGCGGCGGTCAATGCGGCGCAGACGGAAGTGGCGGTCGGCAGCTATCAAGACAACCTCAGTTTTGTGGTGGAGTACTAGGCGTTGTGTTTTGCCGGCGTGGAAATTGTTTCCAAAATGTAATTTTTATGTGGCATTTTTTGCTCATTTGGCTATGCTCTTACCGATGACCGAACTGGTCTAACCTCCTACCACACCATTGAGCAAGGAGTTCCCATGAGCAAAACCGTCGTAAAAATTGGCAGCTTCGAGGTCGATGACGCGCATCTTCACGCCGGTGCCGACCGCGCCGGCACCCTGAGCATACCCTGCAAGTCCGATCCGGATCTGTGCATGCAGCTGGACGGCTGGGATGAACACACCAGCATCCCGGCGATCCTCGACGGCAAACAGTCGCTGCTGTACAAGCAACACTACGATCGGCAGGCGGACGCCTGGGTGATGCGGCTGGCATGACAGTGCATCAGAACGGCTGACAACGCGCTGTTTTCATCGGAAACAGCGCGTTTTTTTATGCGATGGCGATGCCGCGGCCGGCAAAGAAAGGGGCGAAGCGGCTGAGCGGCAGGCATACCCGCTCGCGCGTCGCCGGGCTGTCGCCCGAAGGGTTGTGGAAGGTCACGCTTTGCGCATCGGCGGCGGTGATCAGCACCAGATGCCCGCCCCTGTGCGGCGGTGTGCTCTCCGGCCGGCGAATGGCGGGATGCACCGAAGCGATAAAGTAACGGCATTCGCTAAGCAGCGCCGGCACGTCGGCAGCTTCCAGCCCCACCTTCACCTCCGCATGCAGCGCGAACTGCTCGCGCACGTACTCGACGAACGGCGCGTAAATCAGGCCCTTTATCCGTTCACCCTCGCGCACATAGGCGCCGTAGGGCAGGCTGCGGCGCGCCAGTTCCAGCAGCGGCGGCGTTTCGCCGTCGCGATGGCCCAGCACCATTTTCAGGCAGGCCATGCCGCACACGTGGTTGGCCCACTCGATGTACTCTGCCCGATCGCGGGCGCCGCTGCGCGCCCAATTTTCGTCTTGCGCCAGCGTCGCGCGGCCGGCTATCAGATCGGCAGCCAACTCCGGGCTCGCCCACTGGCACTCGTAGGGAACGGCGCGCATAAGATTAGAATTTGTCGACGACTTTGAAATTCATCAACACCAGCGTCATGTCCGGCGAGAACAGATCGTACTCTTCGAAGAAGCGCTGCAGCTCTTTGCGCCAATGCGCCAGCGAGCGATCGCCCTCGCCTTCGGCAAAGGCGTGCGCTTCATCGACCTGATCGTAAGTTTTCATTTCCACCGCGGTCAGCTCGACCGCGCAGACCGGCTCCCCCTTGCCGTCCACCACCAGGAACAGATCGCCGGCCTGCGGGATCCCCTCGCCGTCCAGGTTGGAGCAGGTGGCCGTTTTGGTGCCATTGAGGATCAATTGCACCACTTCATCGGCCTGCTGCTCGGTATCGCCGAATGCCCAACGCTCAAGGTGTTCGTATTTCTGTGGAATTGCCATCGCCATGATTATACCTTTTGGAAAAATGCCTCAATGCAGACAGGATAGTACAACGTATTGCCGGCCGTCTGCATCCGTCGCAGGCGCGACTGCGCGTTCCGCCACCGCCACCTTTACGCGTTTTTACCGTTCTTCGCTGTGCCTGTCGCGCTGCGGGGCGCATACTGTGAACATTATTCACCCAATGGCGTCCGCCAGGCGGTAACATGCGGCAAAATGACATCGATGCTGACGATACGTTCAGCGACTTACTCAACGGCGTCGCGTTAGTGACGCTTTTCTTCATCCTCCTCGCCGGCGGGTGGTATTTCAGCTAAAAGGGAGGACAGCGTGGCAACAAAGCGCATGGGCAACAAGCTCGGTAAAATGGTGGTGGTGCTGCTGCTGATCTGCCTGGCGCTGCTGCTGTTGCGTTGGGCGGCGATCGCCTTCGGTTGATCCCGCGAAATGGCGCCGGCAACGCCGGCGCCCTGTTCACCGCCGCCGTGGCGCGGTCGGCTCCAGCAACTCCCGCAAATAGGCCAAACGCGCCTCCCCCTGAAGCAACCAGCGGCGACACAGCCAATGCTGCGTTTCACCCGTGCGGCTCAGGCGGTAGTACTCCGCCAAGGTTTCGACCCAGTTCATGATGTTTTCTCCTGCTTTTCGACACCGCAAGTATTGAGCGTAAAAACCAGAAGAAATACTGATGGCTTGTTTTTTATGCTTCCTGTTTTAGGCGGCGGGTAGCGAAGCCGCAGCTCAGCTGCTACATTGGGCAAAAATCAACCAGCCGAGGTAGACCATGACGTTCTCGGAACAGGAGATTAAACCCGTATGGGATGAGGTCGCACGCCTGATCGGCGACGGCGTGATGCAGCTGCGTCATCGCGGCGAAGCGCTGTCGGTGGAAACGCTGGAAAAACATCTGGCGCGGCAGCTGGCGGACAGCAACGATATCGAACGGCGCATCCTGCTTGGCGCCGCCATCAACATGCTGAAAGGCGGAAAATGAATCGCCAACCGAAGAAGGTTGGCGATCCGACAGAAGCCCGAGGTATGCAAGCCCGGCCTTCTGCGCGCTACTATGTCACGCTAATATGACGTAATTAATAGGAATTGTCGGGTTTTTGCCCAAAGTGCCCTATTTTTGTTGCCTGCATCAGGCCAGCACGAAATCACCCGCATCCAGCGGCTGTCCCACCACTTTCACCAGGAAATCGCTGCCGTCAAAGGCGCCGCCCAGGTTGATCGCCACGTCACTGACGTGATTTTGCGCATCGTAGCTCAGCGTCGCCTCGCCCGCCTTGCCGCTGAACTGATCGACGAAGCGAATGCCGTCGGCGCTGCCGGTGTTGAACAGCGTCAGATCGATCTTGTCCTCGCCACGCACGAAGTCGCGGATCCAATCCGGCGCCGCCGCCGTTGACTCTTCCGCCGCGAAATAGACGAAGGTGTCCTTGCCGGCGCCTCCCCACAGCTGATCCGCCCCCTTACCGCCGTACAGCACGTCATCGCCCGCGCCGCCCTTGAGCACGTTATCGGCGGCGTTGCCCACCAGCACATCGTTACCCGACCCGCCGATGGCGTTTTCAATCGTTACGCCGGCAGCGATAGACACGTTGCCTTTCAGGCCGCCGACGTCCGAGAACGCCTTTTCATTCAGGTTGATGCGCTGATTCTGGCCAAAGCCGGAGAAATCGAAGGTGTCGTTGCCGCCGGCGTCCCAGGCGGTGAAGATTATTTTGTCCTGCGCGCCGGTGGCGGTGAGGAAGTCGCGATCGGTGTTGGAATTGAAACCGTAAACCGTATCGCCGGTGCGGGTGGTCATGTTGGCGCCGTAGAAATGCTGGATCGCCGTGATGTCGTTGAGCAACGGCCCGGAAGAGTACGCGCCTTTAAAGTCCTGCCCGGTATTGCTTTCGCTGAAATAGCTCATCAGGCTGTGCGCGCGGCTGTCCTCAAAGTAGGTCGCGTCTTTAGCGTAGGTGATGCTGACGCCCGGTGCGGCGTTATAGTCGCCCGGGTGCTGCAGCCCCAACGCATGGCCGATTTCATGGGTGAAGGTCTGGCGACCGTACTCGTTCTCATGGATCTGGTTGTTGACGAAGGTGTGGTTCTTGGCGTTATACCAGGTCTGCCCGGCGACCGAAGGCGAGGTGTCCGGGTTATACGCGAAGGCATAGGAGCCGCGCGAGCTGTAGTCGAACAGGCCGAATTTGATGTTGGCGGCGGCGGTGTTGCTGGTTTCGGTGAAGGTGATGTTAGCCACGTCTGACCATGACTGCAGCGACAGTTTAGCCTGCTCACGCTGTTCGGCGTTAAAGCTGCTGAAGCCGCTGATGCCCATGCTCGACATGTTGCCCGGCGCCTTTTCCCAGAAGCTGTAGGTCAGAGAGACCGGCGTGTCGGTCACGCCCTTGTCGTGCCAACTGCGATCGCCGCGCACCAGCTCCAGGCCGGCGTTTTCGAACGTTTTCGACGGATGATGCACGGTAATGGTGTCGTCTTCATCGGGTTTATAAGCGCCCAGCAG
Organism: Serratia sp. CY76391; assembly: GCF_052166695.1. Classification (NCBI taxonomy): domain Bacteria; kingdom Pseudomonadati; phylum Pseudomonadota; class Gammaproteobacteria; order Enterobacterales; family Yersiniaceae; genus Serratia; species Serratia sp. CY76391. Next base: position 1,237,608 of record NZ_JBJNOJ010000001.1, on the reverse strand, counting down.
GGCTAATACGCCTTCGGCCTTAACGGAAGCATTGCTTGATGACATAACCTTATCTCCATATTCGTCAATTCAATCGGGGGGATGCCCCAACTGGCGGATTGCCTGAACGGCAGCGGCCCGGTGTTGAATCAATACGGGGATATCGGTAATGCGATGGCGCCTTCCCTCGGCACTCTGAATGAGAACGATAATCCCTTAAGAGAAAAGAATAGACACATTTTCACCGATTACAGAGTTTTCTTAGATAAAGTGCGGCTATGCATTTGCGCCACACGAATGATTTTCAAGGCAATAATCAGCACTATCACGATAAGCGAAAAAAACGCATAAAAAAACCGGGGCAATCCAACCCCGGTTATCCATAAGATACTCTGGACTCAGACTAACCAACCAAGCAGCAGCGTCGCGCCGATGACCGTAGAAGCGCCGCCGATGCGCGTGGCGATTTGGGCGAACGGCATCAGCCCCATGCGGTTCGACGCCGACAGGATCGCCACGTCACCGGTGCCGCCCAGGCCACTGTGACAACAGGTGACGATCGCCGCTTCCACCGGAAACATCTTCAGGTAAGGCGCAATCAGGAAACTGACCAGCCCCATCGACAGCACTACCGAGCCGCAGACCACCACATAACCGACCGAGAACACCGCCACCACGCTTTCCAGCGGCACGTACAGCATGCCCAGACCGATCATCAGCGGCCACACCAGCGCGGTGGAGACGAACTTGTAGAAACTGTGCGCGCCGGTTTCCATCGAAGCCGGGATCACTCGGCAGTACTTGCACAGCACCGCGAACAGGATCATCAGCACCGGGCCGGGAATATGCACGATGTGTTCGAACAGGCCGCCGACGATAAAGAAGGCGCAGATCACCAGCAGCCCGCCGCCCATCAGTTGAAAATCGACATTGCCGCCTTGCTCCTTGATGGCGAACATCGCGTTCTCCTGCGCCGAACGGATCAGCATGCCGTCGCCGCTCAACGCCTTGCGTTGCATACCGATGCGCGCCAGCACCCCGGCGGTCACGATGGCGAAGATGTTACCCAGCACCGCCGCCGGCGCCAGCTGCGCGACATAGATGTCCGGCGTCGAGCCCAGGATCGCCGAATAGGCCAGCGACAGCGGTAAAATCCCCTCGCCGATGCCGCCGCCGATGATCGGTACGATGATGAAGAAGAAGGTGTGATAGAAGGTAAAGCCGAACAGCTTGCCCACCAGCAGCCCGGTGATCACCGCCGTGATCGTGCCCACCACCAGCGGCACGAACATGCGAATCATCCCCTGGATCAGGATCACCCGGTTCATGCCGAGAATGCTGCCGACCACCAGACTGGCGATGACGAAATAGAGCAGGTTGGCGTCTTTCATCAGCAGGTGGACGGTGCCCATGACGTTAGGCTGGAAGACATTGAAATAGACCAGCACCGACGGCACCATCAAACACAGAATGGCCGGCCCGCCGATATCGCGCAGCACGGGAATACTTTTTCCCAACTGCGCCAGCGCAAAGCCCAGCGTCATTATCACCGCCAGGCCACCGATCATATTCTTCGGCAGGAAGTTGGCGTAGGCGGAAATCGCTACGATCGCGCAAATCGTGATAAACAAGGCGATCGGTACCGCGCCGATATCCATTTGACGAAGTTGATTAATTAATCCTGAGGATTCGGACGATGCCGTATTTTTATCACAGGCCAGTTCTGCATTTATCTGTTTCATTATTCACCCTGCTGACAAGCGTACAGTACGGTTAGATTCACCTGGCGCAAAAACTCTGCCATAGCCAAGCAAAAACAAATGATTACGAAAAATCCTATTGTGAATTTTGCTTTTTCTAATAAGAAATAAAACAGTAGACAGCCCTGACAATATGATAAAAAATAAAAATGCAAAACTAAATTACGCCGGCGAAATTCAATATTGTGACCCTCCGCCAAGGTTGGTTTTAATTAATTATCGTCAGCATTTTGTAATTAAAGTAAGCAGGCTTAAATTCGCTGCTATGCTATAGGAGGGCGAAAAAGCCCCCTGTTTTATTAATAAAGAACCGGAAACGCATTAGCTGAATCCGGTCAGCTTGATCCGAATCTCAATCCTGCGCGCGGCACCGCACGGGAAAGAGGCATAATATGACTCATAAGGAAGTAGAATATGTCTTCACGCGCTGTTACCCCACAAACCCTCGCTCGCTACGGCATCCATCAGGCCGCCGACATCGTCTATAACCCCAGTTATGAATTGCTGTTCGCCGAAGAGACCCGCGCCGACCTGCCGCCGCTGGAGCGTGGCACCCTCACCCAACTGGGCGCGGTCAACGTCGCGACCGGCGAATTTACCGGCCGTTCGCCGAAGGACAAATACATCGTGCGCGACGACACCACGCGCGATACCGTCTGGTGGTCGGACAACGGCACCGGCAAGAACGACAACCAGCCGCTCTCGCCGGAAGTCTGGCAGCATCTGAAGACGCTGGTGGGCAATCAGCTCTCCGGCAAGCGTCTGTTCGTGGTGGACGCGTTCTGCGGCGCCAACGCCGACACGCGTCTGAAAGTGCGCTTCATCACCGAGGTGGCCTGGCAGGCGCACTTCGTGAAAAACATGTTTATCCGCCCGAGCGACGAAGAGCTGGCTGACTTCGAGCCGGACTTCGTGGTGATGAACGGCGCCAAATGCACCAATCCGGACTGGCAGCAGCAAGGGCTGCACTCGGAGAACTTCGTCGCCTTCAATCTGAGCGAGCGCATGCAGCTGATCGGCGGCACCTGGTACGGCGGCGAAATGAAGAAAGGCCTGTTCTCGATCATGAACTATCTGCTGCCGCTGCAGGGCATCGCGTCGATGCACTGCTCGGCCAACGTCGGCGAGCAAGGCGACGTGGCGGTATTCTTCGGCCTGTCCGGCACCGGCAAAACCACCCTCTCCACCGATCCTAAGCGTCAGCTGATCGGCGATGACGAGCACGGCTGGGACGACGACGGCGTGTTCAACTTCGAAGGCGGCTGCTACGCCAAAACCATCAAGCTGTCGCAGCAGGCGGAGCCGGAAATCTATCAGGCGATCCGCCGCGATGCGCTGCTCGAAAACGTCACCGTGCTGGCCGACGGCAGCATCGACTTCGACGACGCCAGCAAAACCGAGAACACCCGCGTCTCTTACCCGATTTATCACATCGAGAACATCGTCAAGCCGGTGTCCAAAGCCGGCCACGCGCGCAAGATCATCTTTCTGACCGCCGACGCCTTCGGCGTGCTGCCGCCGGTATCGCGCCTGACGCCGGAGCAGACCCAATACCACTTCCTGTCCGGTTTCACCGCCAAGCTGGCCGGCACCGAACGCGGCATCACCGCGCCGACGCCGACCTTCTCCGCCTGCTTCGGCGCCGCGTTCCTGACGCTGCACCCGACGCAGTACGCCGAAGTGCTGGTGAAACGCATGGAGGCCGCCGGCGCCCAGGCTTACCTGGTGAACACCGGCTGGAACGGCAGCGGCAAACGCATCTCGATCAAAGATACGCGCGGTATCATCGACGCCATCTTGAATGGCGACATTGAGCAGGCCGAGACCTTCACGCTGCCGATCTTCGGGCTGAACGTGCCGACCGCACTGCCTGGCGTCGATCCGTCGATCCTCGATCCGCGCAAAACCTACGCCGACGAATCGCTGTGGCAGGAGAAGGCGCAGGATCTGGCGCAGCGCTTTATCGACAACTTCGCCAAATATACCGTCACCCCGGCGGGCGAAAAGTTGGTGAAGGCCGGGCCTAAGCTGTAAAGCAACCAGGGCGCCGCAGCGCCCTTCATACCTGTCTGCAAGGGCCGAACCCTCGGCCCTTTTCTCACGCCGCCGACGGCACAAAAACGCCGCGAAAACGCATGTTGCCAGAGGCAAGCCGCTCATAAGCCTCCGTGGCTTGATCCAGCGTGAAAGTCTCGACCATCGGCTTCACTTTGCCTTTCGCCGCCAGGTTCAGCACCTCACTCAGGTAGTGCTGCCCGCCGTGGGTCGATCCGATCACCCGCTGACGCATCATATGGAACGGCACCCCTTCGGAAGAGATCGCGAACGGTTTACTGAAGTCCAGCCCGCACAGCACCACGCGGCCATCGACCCGCAAGCCGCTCATCGCCTCCTGTGCGGAGTCGAAGTCATTGGTGGTCACCAGCAGAATGTCCGCGCCGCCGTTCTCCCGCAGCGCCTGCCCGGAGGCGACGATGCGATCGGCGCCCAGTTGCTTCGCCAGCGCGTGCTTGTCCGGCGAATGGGTGATGGCAACGGTATCGAAACCGCAGGCTTTCGACAGTTGCAACGCGACGTGCCCCAGCCCGCCAATGCCTAACACCGCCACCGTCTCATGCGGCAGCGGCGCCGCGTCGCGCAGGCCGCTCCAGGTGGTATACCCCGCACACATCATCGGCGCGGCGTCGATGTAAGACAGCCCGTCCGGCAGCAACACCGTACCTTCAGCGGCGATGGCGATATACTCGGCGTGGCCGCCCTGGGCGGCAAAACCGGTGGTGCGCGGCGCCGGGCAGTTCATCGCCGTTTGCCCGGTTAGCGGCCGATTCTCGCGGCAGTACGGACAGCGGCCGCAGGCCGATTGCACCCAGGTGGTGCCGACGCGATCGCCAATCTGCCGCGTATGCACACCGGCCCCCACCTCAACCACTTCCCCCACCACTTCATGGCCGGGCGTTTGCGGATAAATATCGCCGCCATATCCTTGCGTCGCCCATACGTCGGTATAACACATGCCCGAGGCGTGCACTTTGACCAGGACCTGCCCCGGCTCCGCCCGGGGCATCGGTACCTGCCTGACTTCCCAGGGCCGATTGGCGCCGGTCATAACCACCGCTTTCATCTTCTTTTCCATCATCAACTCCTCGCAGCAGGGTGGCGCCCGGCGGTTGCCCGGCGTCTCCTCATGAGCGTAAGGCAGGCGCCACGCCGCAACAATGCAGGCGAACCTCACTGTGGAGATGAAGGCGGTTCACTAATTGGCGTAGCCAAAAGCAGAACGCGAACGCATCAGGACTGCGCCGCACGCAGATACTCGATCAACGCCTTCAGCGCGCCCGACACGTGGCGATGGCCGGAGTAGTAGAGGCACAGCCCCGGATAAGCCGGACACCACGCGTCCAGCGCGCGCTCCAGGCGCCCGTCGTGCAGCGCTTCCAGCGCCAAATGCTCAGGAACGAAAGCGATGCCGATACCGTCGATGGCGGCGTCCACCATCAGAGGCTGATCGGTCAGCGTCAGCGAGCCGGTAACGCCGATCGACTCGCTCACGCCATCGCGCTCGAATTCCCAGCGGTAAATCGTGCCGCTGTCGAAGCGAAAGCGGATGCAGTTATGACGCAGCAAATCCTGCGGCGTCGCCGGGCGCCCATGGACGGCGAAATAGCCGGGCGCGGCGATGGCGGCGAAACGCACGGGCGGGCTGACGCGCATCGCGATCATGTCCTGCGGTACGGCTTCCGCCAGCCGAATGCCGGCATCAAACCCCTCGGCGACGATATCGCTCAGCTTGCCGTCGCAGACGATGTCCAGGTGGATATGGGGGTACTCGCGCAGGAAATCGGCCAGCAACGGACGCAATACCAGCCTGACTGCCCCTTCGCTGGCGTTGATGCGTACGGTGCCGCTCGGCGTGGCGCGCCATTCATCCACTTCATGCAGCGCCTGCGAAATAGACGACAGCGCCGGGCGCAGCTGCGCCGCCAAACGCTCACCCGCTTCGGTCGGCGCCACGCTGCGCGTGGTGCGGTTGAACAGCCTCACCCCAAGCCGCTGTTCCAGGTTTTTTATCGAGTGGCTGACCGCCGACGGCGTCACCTCCAGCTCCACCGCCGCCGCGTGAAAGCTGCGATGGGTGGCGACGGCCAGAAAAACGGTCAAGGCGAACAGATCGCCCTGTTTGAACGGGTAAGCAGCATTCATGGGGGCATCGCAAAATAGTGACATAAATTGAACAATTAACATGCCACAGATGAACGCGGCTCACAATGCGGCGCAATCCGCGTTTTCGCCGCGCAGCAACCCCGGCATCACCAGCGCCACCGCCGCCGCGATGCGTTCGTCGATCGCGCTGCCCGGCGGCAGCAGCCCCAACGTCATCTGGCGCAGCGGTTCGGCGATGGTCATCGCCAGCAGCAGGTCGCTGGTTTGCGCCCAGTCGCGCGCAAGCAACCAGCCGTATTGCTGCTGGCGCCGCAGCCAATCCGCCACCGTCGCTCGCCCGCGCTGAATGCCGTTGCGCTGGTAGCTGTCCAGCAGCGCCTCACGCCCCGGGAAATCGCTCTGCAGCAGACGAAACATGCCCACCGCTTCGGCGCTCAGTACCTGCTGCGCCACCGCCTTCAGTCCCGTTTCCAACAGCGGCGCAACCGCCTCCCGCCGCCCGGCATCCTGAGCGAAGGCCGGCTGAAACGCCTCGGTCCAGCCGCTCACCGCCTGCGCCACCAGCTCATCGCGATTGGTGGCAAAGCGATACAGGGTTTTTTTAGCTACCCCGGCGCGTTTCGCCACCGCATCCACCGTTGCCGCGGCGTATCCGCCGTCGAGCAGCAGCGCCAGCGTCGCCTGCGTCAGCGCGGCGCGCAGCGCCGTTTCCGGCGTGGCAGGCCGGCCGCGAGCGCGCAGCGGTTCTTCATTCGGGTTCGCCATAATTGTTCCTCACAAGCGTTGACAGACTCAGCATAACGGCATAGCTTTATTTTGGAAACAAATTTCGTTTCCAAAATAAAACAGGACCCCATTATGACACATCCTTCCCTGCTGGCGCCCTGGGGCGTCAACGATATCAACGAGTTGCTCAGGCCCGAGCCGCTGCGGCTGGAGATGGGGCTGAGCCGCAGCGCCGACGGTCTGCTCACCGTAGCGGTTCGAACCGATCTGCACGGTTGTAAAGGGCGCATGCTGGACTGGTGGTTCACCTTCTTCGAGAACACCCAGCACATCAACTGGTGGCACCCGCACGATCACGTCGAACATCGCGGCTGGGACCGCCATTGGAAAAAAGGGGAAAGCTACGTCGGCGCCAGCATCGAAGCGGTCGAATGGCTGGCGGAGCTGCCGCCGGTTGCGGCGCGCCTCAAGTTTCACGCCGCCGAGGACTTCTTCGCGCCGCAGCCGCTGCGCCAGGCGCGCGATGCGCAGGCGCTCTCCGCCGCCGTGTGCGCGCGCATCGGCTTCGGCGACCAGGTGGCGTTGGATGACAACGGCGATCCCTGCGACGGCGAGATGCTGCATCTGGCGCGCGATACGCCCTATGGGTGCGTGCTGCGCAGCCGTTTCCTGCTGGGTAAAGCCTGCGCCAACGCCCACGACGAACTGGCGGACAACATCGGGTTTAACCTGATGCGCCACTGCTACAACGAGTTCAGCTATCTGGCGCAGTTCCTGCCGTCGCTGTACTACGCCGAAAACGGCCGCGAGCCGGCGCCGTTGCTCTGGTGAATCGCGCCTCACAGTTCCCGCTGAAATCAATTGATTGTTTTGTCGTATAAATTTAGAACTGACGAACAATAATTCAAATGTATGGGAACGGGGATGAATCAACAGACTCTCGACGCGCGCCGCTCGCGTCAGGCGTTGCTGGCCGGATCGGTCGGCAACTTTATCGAATGGTATGAGTTCGGCGTATACGGGTTCCTGGCCACCGTTATCGCCGCCAATTTTTTCACCCTGCAGGGTGAAAATGAAATCACCAGCCTGATCCTCACCTACGCCGCCTTTGCGCTGGCGTTTTTCTGCCGACCGATCGGCGCGGTGATCTTCGGCCGCATCGGCGATCGCATCGGCCGCCGGCCGACGCTGATTGCGGTTCTGCTGCTGATGACGCTGGCCACCGCGCTGATCGGCGTCATGCCGACCTACGCTTCGATCGGCGTTGCCGCCCCGCTGCTGCTGACGCTGCTGCGCATGTTTCAGGGGTTGTTCGCCGGCGGCGAATTCGGCGGCGCGGTATCGCTGATGACCGAGTTTGCTCCCAAGGGCAAGCGCGGGCTGTTCGGCGCCTGGCAATCGCTGACCGTCGCGCTCGGCCTGCTGGCCGGGGCCGGACTGGTGGCGCTGCTGGCCGCGCTGCTCAGCGCACAGCAGTTGCATGACTGGGGCTGGCGTATTCCCTTCCTGCTGGCGCTGCCGATGGGCGCCGTGGCGCTGTGGCTGCGGCTCAAGCTCGAGGAAACGCCCACGTTCACCCAGGCGCAGCAACGTGCGGAACACGCCGCCCCACAACCGGAAGCGAAGCTGGGCGGCGTGGTGAAAACCATTCTGATCGGCATCGGCCGCATGATGGGTTGGTCGGCCGCCGGTTATACCTTCCTGGTGGTGATGCCTTCCTATTTGCAAACCTCGCTGCACGCCACCTTCCAACAGGCGCTGGTGGCGACGGTGCTGGCCAACGTCGGTTTCGCCCTGACCATTCTGCCGGCGGGCATCATCAGCGACAGGCTGGGACGAAAAACGGTGATGCTGACGGCGGTGGCGGCGGTGATCCTGTTTACCTTTCCGCTGCTGCACCTGTTGCAGGATGCGCAGAGTTCACTGTGGGTCAAAGGGCTGGCGGTGCTGATCGCCGGCGCCGTGGTCGGCCTGCTGGCCGGTCCCGGCCCGGCGATGCTGGCGGAGATGTTCCCGACCCGGGTGCGTTATACCGGTTTGGGGCTGGCTTACTCACTTTCCAATGCGGTGTTTTCCGGCTCTGCCGGGTTGATTATCACCGGCCTCATCAAACAGACCGGCAATATCGATATTCCCGCCTACTACGTGGTCGCCACGTCGGTGGTCAGCCTGTTTGCGCTGATGACGCTGCGCCGTGACGATCACCTGCGTTCACTGAACGAACGTTAATCTCGCTACAGGGGGCGACGCCGCCCCCTCAGCGCGCCGCGGCGCGGCGTTCGGCGCTGAAGCCGCGCTTTGCACTGCCCCAGGCAATGCTCCACCCCACCAGCAACAGGACAAAAGCCATCCACGGTATGGCGTTAGCGCCGACGTTTGCCAGCAGAATTCCGCCCAACGCGCCGCTGACGGCAAAAGCCAGATTAAAGAAAGTGACCAGCAGCGACTGGGCGAGATCGGCATGCTCACCCGCTGCATCCGCCAGTGATGTCTGCAACAGCGTTGGCGCACCGCCGAAACTCAATCCCCATGCCGCCATGCCAACGTAAACCGCCCCGGCGGGCAAACCGTTCACGCCAAACGCCAGCGCCACCAACGCGAAGGCCGCCAGGCTGAACAGCACCAGCGCACGCAGCCAGCGATCCACCCATAAGCCGGTCAGCGCAATGCCCGCAACGGCGGCGATGCCGAACGCCAACAGCGCCAAATCCACCCTGGCCGCCAGGCCGCGCGCGGCAAGATAGGGCGCAAGATAGGTATACAGCGTGTAATGAGCCAGGATCCAACACGCCAATACGGCAAGAATAGGCCGCACGCCGGGAAGACAGAAAACCTCACGCAAACGCGCATTGCCTGGCGTTCGGCGACCGTAAAATTCGGGCAGCGTCAGCCGGATCCACACTAGCAGCAACGCGCTCAAGCTCGCCAGCACGGCAAAAATCCAGCGCCAATCCAACAGTTCGCCAAGCCTGGCGCTCATCGGTACGCCCAACGCCAACGCCAGCGGGATCCCCAGCATGGCGATCGCCATCGCCCGCCCTTGCAATGAGACGATGGCCAGGCGGCGCGCGTAACCCGCAAGCAGACTCCACGTCACCCCGGTAGCGATGCCGACCAAAAAGCGCGCCCCCAGCGTCACGCCAAAACAGGGTGACAACGCCGTCACCGCGTTGCAGATCAAAAAGATGCCGATCGCCAACAGCAGCAGTCGGCGACGCGGCCACCCGCCCAGCGCCAACGTCAGCGGGATCGCCGCCGCCCCGGCGCCCAGCGCGCACAACGTCACCATTTGCCCCGCCCACGCCTCGCTGATGCTCATGCCTCGGGCTATCTGCGGCAGCATGCCGGCCGGCACAGTCTCATTAGCGGTCGCGATGAAGCTGCTCATCGTCAGCGCCAGCAATGCTTTCAGCGGCGGCAGCGCGCCATGCGCATTATCGCTATCGGTGGAAACAGAGTGAACATTCATTACCAACAACTCCCATGGTCAATTGCAGAGTCACCAGCGTCTCACCTTGCATACGGATTGATAATTGGCCTACCATTTGAATTATTTTCAAATCCAGATTGATAAAAAATGGCAACGGACAGACTGGGTGACATGCGTTTATTTGCCGAAGCGGCGGCATCGGGCAGCCTTTCTGCCGCCGGCCGTAAACTCGGCCTTTCCCCCGCCGCCGCCAGCGCGCGGTTGTTCAAGCTGGAAGCGGCGCTGCACAGTAAACTCTTCGATCGCACCACTCGCCGCCTGCGTCTCACTGAAGAAGGGCGCATTTATCTGCAACACTGCACCCTCGCGTTGCAGGCGATTGCCGACGGCGAGGCGGCTCTGCGGGCCAGCCAAAGCGGCGTGTGCGGTAAACTTCGCCTCTCGGCCTCCGCCGATTTCGGGCGCAACCTTCTCAATCAGTGGATTGAAGAATTTTGCGCCGAACACCCCCGGCTGCAGATCGCGCTGACACTGTCGGACTCCCTATCCAACCTGCTGCAGGACGATCTGGATATCGCCATTCGTTTCGGCGCGCCGCGCGAAGAAACGCTCATCGCGCGGCGCCTGGCCGCCAGCCGACGCGTGCTGTGCGCCTCTCCGGCGTATCTGGCGCAATATGGCGAGCCACGCACGCCGGCCGATCTCGCCGGCCATCGTTTTATCGTACTGGTGACCGCAGCCGGCCCGCTGAATACGTTCCATTTCTCCCGGGACGGCCAGGCCTGGAGCCACACGGTGCCGCTGGAGAGCGCCTGGGAGACCAATGACGGCGCGCTGGCGCGCCAGTGGGCTTTAGCGGGGCACGGCATCGCGCGTAAAACCATCTGGGATGCGGCGGACGATATCCGCAGCGGGCGTCTGAACGTCATTCTTCCCGACTTCACCCCGCATGAAGCCGGGATCTACGCCGTGTTTCGCCGCTCGCCCTATCAGCCGCCGCGCGTGCGCCTGCTGTTGGATTTCTTGATCGCCCGCTTTGCGGCCGCCAGCCAATCGCCGCCGTTTCATGTCCCCCCGCAGGATGAGTAACCACGCTCGTTAATCCGCGTCTCTGCGTGAGAAACATCACAAATCAATAATGTTAACGTTAACTTTTGTGATTAACATCGCATGTGTGATATCGGACAGCTTCATCCCTTCGTGAGTTAACGTTAACAATAAAGCTGATTTCACTCACCGGGACCTTATCCATGAACCGCGAAACGAAAAAATATTACGTGCTGCTCAGCGGCCTGCTGTTCTTCTTTTTCTTCACCTGGTCTTCCAGCTTTTCGCTGATCTCACTCTGGCTGAATCAGAAGATCGGTCTTAAAGGCGCCGAGACCGGCCTGATTTTTTCCGCTATCTCGCTGGTGGCGCTGTGCGCACAGCCGCTGTACGGTTTTATTCAGGACAAACTTGGGCTGCGCAAGCACCTGCTGCAGTTTCTCGGCGTGATGCTGCTGCTGACCGGCCCGTTCTTTATCTACGTTTACGCCCCGCTGCTGGCGAGCAGCCTGCCGCTGGGTGCGTTGGTCGGCGGGCTGTTCATCGGTGCCACTTTCTTCGCCGGCATCGGCGCGCTGGAATCTTATACCGAGCGCGTCAGCCGCATCAGCGGTTTCGAGTTCGGCCGCGCCCGCATGTGGGGCTCGCTCGGCTGGGCCAGCGCCACCTTTCTGGCCGGATTTATCTTCAATATCGATCCGAACATCAATTTCTGGCTGGCCTCCGCCGCCGCCGTGGTGTTCCTGGTGCTGCTCAGCCAGGTGCGCGAGCTGAAGCCGAACGCCATGGCCGGCCTGGCGTTTGGCAAACCGGAGAACCTGCGGCTGCAGGACGCGCTGGCGCTGCTGCGCATGCCGGGCTTCTGGGCGTTGGTGGTGTTTGTGCTCGGCATCAGCGTATACAACGTTTTCGATCAGCAATTTTCGGTCTACTTCGCCTCACAGTTCGCGTCACGCGAACAGGGCAACGAGATGTACGGTTTTCTCAACTCGCTGCAGGTCTTCCTCGAAGCCGGCGGTATGTTTCTGGCTCCGCTGCTGGTGAACCGCATCGGCGCCAAGCAGGGGCTGTTGCTGGCGGGCAGCGTGATGGCGCTGCGTATGTTCGGCTCCGGCTTGGTCAGCGGCGCCTTGATGATCTCCGCCATGAAACTGCTGCACGCCGTAGAGTTGCCGATCCTGCTGATCGCTATCTTCAAATACATCGCCAGCCGCTTCGACAGCCGCCTCTCCTCCACGCTGTACCTGGTGGGCTTTCAGTTCATCACCCAGGTGATGGCCAGCTTCCTGTCGCCGCTGGCGGGCTACGGTTATGACCGCATCGGCTTTGCCGACACCTATCTGCTGATGGGCTGCGCGGTCGCCGCCACCACGCTTGTTTCCTGTTTCCTGCTGCGCGGCGAACGTTCCGCCACGGCAGCGCCCTTTCCATCCGCCATTAAATCAAGTGAGTCTGTCCAATGAACACTGCCTTAGCTCAAGCCGACCATGCGGTCGAGGCCCTGCGCGCAGAGCGCCGAGATGATTACTACCCGCAGTTCCATCTCGCGCCGCCCGCCGGCTGGATCAACGATCCCAACGGCCTGATCTGTATTGACGGCGTCTATCATGCCTTCTTCCAGCATCACCCCTATAGCGAACACTGGGGGCCCATGCACTGGGGGCACGCGACCAGCCGCGATCTGATCCGCTGGCAGCACCAGCCCATCGCCCTGGCACCCGATGCGCCCTATGACCAAGACGGTTGCTTTTCCGGCTGCGCCGTGGATGACAACGGCGTGCTGACGCTGATTTACACCGGCCACGTGTGGCTGGGCGAGCCCGGCGACGACAGCCAGGTGCGGGAAGTGCAATGTCTGGCCACCAGCGAAGACGGCATACGCTTCGTCAAGCACGGGCCGGTGCTGGCCCCGCCGGACGGCATTCAGCATTTCCGCGATCCGAAAGTCTGGCACGAGAACGGCGAATGGTGGCTGGTGGTCGGCGCTAAAGAAAACGGCCTGGGCCAGGTGCGCCTGTACCGTTCTGCAGACCTGCGCGCCTGGCGCTTCGATCGGGTGCTGGCCGGCGCGCAAACGGCGCATCAAGGGTATATGTGGGAATGCCCGGATTTCTTCCCGCTGGGCGAGCAACACCTGCTGCTGTTCTCGCCGCAGGGGCTGGCGGCGCAGGGCTACCGCTACCGCAATCGCTTCCAGAGCGGCTATCTGCTCGGCCACTGGCGACCTGACAGCGACTTCAGGGTGACCCAACCCTTCTGCGAGCTGGATGCCGGCCACGATTTCTATGCGCCGCAGACCTTCACCGCCGCCGACGGCCGTCGGCTGCTGTTTGCCTGGATGGATATGTGGGAATCACCGATGCCCAGCAAAGCGCACCGTTGGGCCGGCGCCCTCACCCTGCCGCGCGAGCTGACGCTGGCCGCCGACGGCAGCGTTCGCATGAACCCGGCGCGTGAACTGGCGGCGCTGCGCCGAGAATCGCACTCGTTTTTGGCGCAGACGCTTACCAATCAGCATTTGCCGCTGGCGAACGATGTGCAGGAACTCACTCTGACATTGAGACCGGCCGACAACGACGCCGAGCGTTACGGGCTGGCCATAGGGAGTGCGGCGCGGCTGTTCGTCGATAATCAGGCGCACCGACTGGTACTGGAACGTTTTCATGAAAACCCCGCCCTGAGCACCTGCCGCAGCGTGCCGCTGCCGGAGGGTGACATCCTGTCGCTGCGGATCTTTATCGACCGTTCATCGCTGGAGATTTTCGTTAATCAGGGATTGGCCTGCCTGACCAGCCGCATTTATCCGACGGAGGGGGATCGCCGCCTCAGCCTGTTTGCCGAGGGCGGACGGGCAGAGTTCGAGCCCATCACAGGATGGCGGCTGGCTAGCATCTGGGGATAGTGGGAATGAGCACCGGGCGCGCAGCGACGCACCCGGTGCGGTTACAGCGAACCACGCGCCAACAGCGGGCAAGGCACTTTCACCGTATCACGCTGTTCCCGCTGCTCGATCACATGCAGCGCTGCAAGGCGGCCCAGCTCGTAGTGCGGCAATTGCACCGTCGTCAACGCCGGCAGGAACAGCTCGCCGATGCCAACCATGTTGTCGTAGCCCAGCACCGCCACCTGTTGCGGTATCCGCCATCCTTGCGCCAGCAATACCTGATACACCAGAAAGGCTATCCGATCGTTCCCGCATACCACGACATCGCAATCGCGCCGGCCGGCAGAGAAATGCCGCGCCAGCAGCGCGACGCAGTCGCGATAACCTTGATCGCCGCCGCTCAGATCGAGATGATACTGCCGCAGCTGTTCAACATCGCGCCCAGCTTCGCGCCAGGCGCGCTCCAGACCGCGGCGGCGCAGCCCCGCCGCCAGCGTATCCGCCGGTAAATGTATGCACAGCGGCGAACGATAGCCTTTGGCGATCAACGTGCGCATCGCGTCATACTGGCCTTGCTCGTCATCAGGAATGTAGCTGGCGATCGCATGCGCCGGGCTGACGCAGTTGGCCAGCACCAGCCTTTTGTCCAACAGTTTGGCCGGCACATCCACCTGACGCAGCCCCATGGTGGTGAAGATCACGCCGTCCGGGCGATGCGCCAGCAGCAGATCGACGGTCTGTTCGGCGTTGTCGTCGGCAAACAGATTGACGACGAAGCTGTTCCAGCCGTGCTCGCGCGCAGTTTTTTCAATCGACAGGATCATGTCCACCGAGAACGGCGTTGTGGCGGTGTCCAGCGCCAGCACGCCGAGCGTCTGTACGCGATTTCCGTCACCACGAATACGCCGCGCCGACAGATCCGGCACATAGTCCAACTGGTCGATAGCCTGTTTGACGCGCCGATAGGTTTCCGGCCGCAGCTTGCCGGGCTCATTGATGGCGCGGGACACCGTCATCAACGAGACTCCGGCAAGTTTTGCGACGTCTTTCAGCGAAGCCATGCGCCCTTCTTTATGATTAATGAGGAAAAGTGAATAATCCCATAACCAGGCGCAGGACTCTACTCCGCGTTAGCAGGCTGTGATGTCCGCCCACAGAATAGCGCCGTCGGCCGTCAGCGGCTTCACCTCGTCGCTCACCGCCTGCGCCGTCCACCAGACGCCTTCACGCGCCCGCAGCTCGCCGCCCCCCGGCAGCGACCAGACCCCGCTCAGCACATACAGCACGCCCGCCCGGTTGGGTGGCAGGGTGACGGGCGCCGTGCTGCGCCGCACCTCGGCCGCCTGCCGGCCGCGGCGCGTCATGATGTTGAAATCCTGACTGGCGCCGCCCAGCAGCGTCGCTTCCAGCGCCACGTCGCCGGAAAATGCGAACGGCTCCCCGACGCGCGCCAACTGATGGTCGATATGCCCAGCGCTGAACAGCCGCACGCCGTCGCCTTCCAGCAGGGTGATCGAACGATCGATGCCCGCAAAGGCGGAAAACGGCCCGTCCTGCGCGATGGTGGCGATGCTGGCGCGCCAGTCAAAATCCTGCGCGCCCGGCGGCCAGCTGACGATTTCACGGGTTTCCCCACCGCCGTTGCGCCACGGGCTGACCGGCAGCGCGGCGAAGTTAAAACGGGTCAGGCCCATTACGCCTCCTGCTGAAAGGTTTTCAGCACCTGCAGGAACTCGGCGCTGCTCTGCTGCTGCAGCGCGTGCCGTCCTTGCTCGATCACCTGCCGGCCGCCGACGAATACGTCGCGAATTTGCTCTTTGCCGCCGGCGAACAGCCAGCGGTTAAGGATCGAGGCGTCCGGCGCCGCCGCCAGATACGGATCGTCGCCGTCCAGCACCAGCCAGTCGGCGCGATAGCCGCTCTGCAGCCGACCGATCGGCGCGCCGCACGCCTGCGCGCCGCCCTGCAGCGCCTGCGAGTACAGCACATCGCCCACCGCCGACTGTTCCGGCGTCGTCAGGCGATTGCGACGCTGATCGCGCAGCCGCTGGCCGTATTCAAACCAGCGCAGCTCTTCCACCACGTCGAGCGAAACGTGGCTGTCGGAACCGATGCCCCAGCGCCCTTGCTGCTGCAGATACGCGTCGCCGGGGAAAATACCGTCGCCGAGGTTGGCTTCGGTGGTCAGACACAGGCCGGCCACCGCGCGGCTGCGCGCCAGCGCTTCCAGCTCGTCGCGGTCCAGATGGGTGGCGTGCACCAGGCACCAGCGCTGATCCAACGGCAGATGGTCATACAGCCAGGCCACCGGGCGCTGCCCGCTCCACGCCAGGCAATCGTTCACCTCTTTTTGCTGCTCGGCGATATGAATATGTACCGGCAAGGTGCGATCCGACGCGGCCAAAATCTGCTGCATCTGGCCCAGCTCCACCGCACGCAGCGAATGGAAGCACAGCCCCTGATTCTGCAACGGACGATCCGCCAGCTGGCGGGCAATCACCTGCTGCTGGTGCAGATAGCTTTCGGTATCCTGGATAAAACGTTTCTGCCCCGGCTGGGCCGGCTGCGCGCCGAAACCGGCGTAGCTGTACAGCACCGGCAGCATCGTCATGCCGATGCCGGCCTGATGCGCCGCCTCGCTGAGCCGGCCGGTCATCTCACCGCGATCGGCGTATGGCTTGCCGTCGGCGTCGTGATGCAGGTAGTGGAATTCGGCCACCTGGGTGTATCCGCCCTTGAGCATTTCGATATACAGTTGACGGGCGACCACCTCCACCTGCTCCGGCGTCAGACGCTGCACCAGGCGGTACATCAGATCGCGCCAGGTCCAGAAGCTGTCCTGCGGGTTGCCCGCCACTTCCGCCAGCCCCGCCATCGCGCGCTGGAAAGCGTGGGAGTGCAGGTTCGGCATACCCGGCACCGCGTCGCCGTGCAGCCGGGTGCAGCCTTGCGGTTCAGCGTCGGCGGTAACTTGAGTCAGATAACCTTGCGCATCGACGTCCAGCCGGACGTTATGCGCCCAGCCCTCAGGGAGCAAAGCGCGTGGGGCAAAATAAGCAGGCATGGCAGTATTCCACGGTTGATGTAACGGTGAATGAGGCGCGGCGATGGCGCGCATTCAGGAATTTTTTGGCGGCCGCCGGCAAGTTTCTGGCGCGACGGCCACTAGTTGTATATACATATACATACGCCGACATCAACAGTAAACTGGTGTTATTATTTTTTTATTTGACGAGGTTAACGTCGTGGCTGAACAACAGACCGTGTTACAACTGGCGGCTGCAATGAGCGATGCCCCCGCCCCGATCTATCAACGGGTCAAACAGGCGATCGTGAATCAAATCCGTGCGGGGCATTGGCAACCGCACCAGCGCGTGCCCTCCGAAAGTGAACTGGTGGCGGAACTGGGCGTCAGCCGCATGACCATCAACCGCGCGCTGCGCGAGCTGACCAGCGAAGGTTTTTTGATCCGCATGCAGGGCGTCGGCACCTTCGTCGCCGAAGCCAAGGCGCATACCGCACTGCTGGAAGTGCACAACATCGCCGATGAGATCGCCGCGCGCGGTCATCGCCACAGCAGTAAAATTCTCGAGCTGAAGGCCCGCCCGGCCAGCGAGGAAGAAGCGACGGCGCTGGGCATTCAGCCCGGCCAACGGCTGTTCTACTCCCAGATCGTGCATTACGAAAACGACGTGCCGGTGCAGGTGGAAGACCGCTGCGTCAACCCGCTGGTGGCGCCGGATTACCTGAAGCAGGATTTCGACCGCGTCACCCCTTACACCTACCTGACGCAGGCCGCGCCGCTGACCGCCGGCGAACACATCGTCGAAGCGGTGATCCCCACCCGGCTCGAGCGCGAGCTGCTGCAGCTGGAGGACCACGAACCCGGCCTGCTGATCCATCGCCGCACCTGGTCCGGCAAAACCGTGGTCACCTCGGCGCGGTTGCTGTACCCCGGCAGCCGCTATCAGCTGTTCGGCCGCTTCACCAGCGAAGTCTGAACCCCGGCGGGCGCGCCCTGCGCCCGCATCTCCGCTGTCGATCACATCCTGATAACAAAATCTCGCCCGCCTCTTGTGACATCCCGGTGAATGCGTTAGGTTGTTTTTAATTGTATATACAACCATGTGGGAGCTGCGGCTCCGGCGGAGGAAAGCAATGACGTCTGAGATCCACTGTGACAGCCTGTGGCACGGCGCCGATATCGTCACCATGCGCGACGGTAAATATCACACCCTGACCGACGGCGCGATCGCCGTACGCGACGGCAAGATTGTCTGGATTGGCGAACATGCGGCGCTGCCGCCCGATCTTATCGCGGACGAAACGGTGAAGTTCGACGGCGGCATCATCACCCCCGGCTTTGTTGACTGCCACACGCACCTGGTGTTCGGCGGCAATCGCAGCGGCGAGTTCGAACAGCGGCTGAACGGCGTAAGCTACGCCGACATCGCCGCCCAGGGCGGCGGCATCATCTCCACCGTGAAAGCCACCCGCGAGGCCGACGAAGCGTTGCTGCTGGAGCAGGCGCTGTTCCGCCTGCGGCCGCTGCTGGCGGAAGGCGTCACCTGCGTGGAGATCAAATCCGGTTATGGCCTCAGCCCGGAGAGCGAACTGAAAATGCTGCGGGTGGCGCGCAAGTTGGGCGAGCTGCTGCCGGTCGAGGTGAAAACCACCTGTCTGGCGGCCCATGCGCTGCCGCCGGAATACGCCAACCGCGCCGACGACTACATCAATCTGGTCTGCGACACCATCATCCCGCAGGCGGCGGCCGCCGGTCTGGCGGATGCGGTCGACGCCTTCTGCGAGCACCTGGCGTTCTCACCGGCGCAGGTAGAGCGCGTCTTCGCCGCCGCCGAAGCCGCCGGTCTGCCGGTCAAACTGCACGCCGAACAGCTCTCCGCCCTCGGCGGCAGCACGCTGGCGGCACGCCATCACGCGCTCTCCGCCGACCATCTCGAATACGCTACCGAGCAAGACGCCCGCGCCATGGGCGACGCCGGTACCGTGGCGGTACTGCTGCCGGGCGCTTACTACCTGCTGCGTGAAACCCAATGCCCGCCGGTAGAGCTGTTCCGCAAACACCACGTGGCGATGGCGATCGCCAGCGACGCCAACCCCGGCACGTCGCCGGCACTGTCGCTGCGCCTGATGATCAACATGGCCTGCACGCTGTTCCGCCTGACGCCGGAAGAGGCGCTCGCGGGCGTCACCACCCACGCCGCCAAAGCGCTGGGGCTGCAGCACAGCCACGGCACGCTGGAAACCGGCAAGGTGGCGGACTTCGTTCACTGGCCGCTGTCGCGGCCGGCGGAACTGGCTTATTGGTTGGGCGGCCAGCTGCCCTGTACGGTGATTTTCCGAGGAGAAGTACGTCAATGACCATTCGCGATCCTTTTAGCTTCCAGACCGGCAGCCTGCCGCTGCTAATCAGCATCCCACACGCCGGCACACAACTGACGCCGGCGGTCGAGGCCGGGCTGACCGACGACGCTCGCCCGCTGCCCGATACCGACTGGCACATTCCGCAGCTGTACGACTTCGCCCGGGCGATGGGCGCCAGCGTACTGGTCGGCAACTATTCGCGCTTCGTCATCGATTTGAACCGCCCGGCGGACGACAAGCCGCTGTACACCACCGCCACCACCGGCCTGTATCCCGACGTGCTGTTCGACGGCCGCCCAAGCTTCCTGCCGGGCAAAGCGCCGACGGACGAAGAACGCGCCCTCTACCTGCAGCAAATTTGGCAACCTTATCATCAGCAGCTGCAGAACGAACTGGCGCGCCTCAAAGCGCGCCACGGCTATGCGCTGCTGTTCGACGCGCACTCGATCGCCTCGGTGATCCCGCGGTTGTTCGACGGCCAGCTGCCGGATCTCAATCTCGGCACCAACGGCGGTGAAAGCTGCGCCCAAGCGCTGAGCGATCGGCTGGTTGCCTGCTGCGAGCAGCAACAGCAGTACACCCACGTGCTGAATGGCCGCTTCAAGGGCGGTTATATCACCCGCGCCTATGGTCAACCGCAGCAGCAACAGCATGCGATCCAGCTCGAACTGGCGCAGGTCAACTACATGTCCGAACAGTATCCTTTCGCGTTCGAGCCCCAGCGCGCCGCCTCGCTGCAGCGTCTGCTCAAGCAGATGATTGAAAGCCTGTTGGACGGTGCCGCCAGACTGAATTGATCCCCCTTTACAGGCGCCACCGGGCGCCTGTTTTTCTCCTGCCTCTAACCGCAACGCCAGCAGCAATCTGCGCGCTATATCAAAGTTTCACGTGATTCCCCGCTAACTGCTCTAAACAGCGCACAAAACGGCGGCCGACGAAAAACACACTGCGCCACAATCAGCCCAAAAGCCCGCGCTCAGCGCCGGGCGGCGTGTGGCCGAGCTGGCCCGTTTCGAATACTCTCTGGAGGCCCTATGTCTGTAACACCGTTAAACTGGCGCGCTGCCGGCGCTTTGGCCGAACAACTGCTGGCCGGCTGGCAACGGCATGGCGAACCCGGCGGCGCCATCACCCTGTTTGACGCCCAACAACGCCGCGCCACCGCCTGCGCCGGCCTGGCCGATCTGGCGCAGAACACCCCCTTCACCGCCGACAGCGTGGTGCGTTATGCCTCAGTGACCAAGCATATCTTCGCCGCGCTGGCGCTGAACGCCACCGAGCGCGCCATTCGGCTGGAGCAACGCCTGGGTGAACTGCTCCCCGCCCTGCAGCCCGCGTTGGCGGACGTTACCGTCGGCCAGGCGCTGGACATGACCGGCGGCCTGCCCGACGTGCGCGAGACGCTCGGCCTGCTGGGCATCTCGCTGCACGCCGTCAGCGAGGCGCAGCCGGTGATGCAGTTCGTCGAGGGGCTGGAGAAATTGAACTACGAAGCCGGCAGCGAGATCGCCTACAGCAATACCGGCTATCGGCTGCTGGAGGCCGCGCTGCGCAGCAAAGGGTATGATTTCGACCAACTGGTGCAACAGCACATCGCCCGGCCGCTGCAGGTGCAGATGCGGGCGCCGGAAAGCTGGTTCGACGTGGTGCCGGGGTTGGTGCCGGGTTACTGGCGTGCGCCGCAGGGCTGGCAACACGCCAGCGCCGGCCTGCACCTTTCCGCCTCCGGCAGCCTGACCGGCAGCCTCAACGCCCTCACCCGCTGGCTGCAGACGCTGCTGGCCGACGAGGGCCCCGGCCAAGGCGTGCTGGCGCAACTCGGCGCACCGCGCCGCCTTAATCAGGGCCAGCTCAGCGCCTATGGCCTGGGTCTGGCGCAAACCCCGCTGGGCCGCCGCCGCTTGCTCGGCCACGGCGGTTCCCACGCCGGTTACAAAACCTATTTCCTGCTGGCGCCCGACCGTCAGGCCGGCGTCGCACTGGTGGCCAACCGCGAAGACTGCGACAGCTTCGGCATGGTCTTACAGGTGATGGCCGCGCTGCTGGGTGAACCGTTGCCGCAGCTCAGCACGGCGATCCCCGATGGCCTCTACGCCACGCTGGCGGAGCCGCACTGGCTGGAGGTCAAAGACGGCAATCTGGCCTATCTGGGCAGCAGTGAGCCGCTGTATCAGGGCGAGGATGGGTACGCGGTGTCGCTGTCCGCCCATATGCCGATCAAATTGAAATGGACCGGTGAAGCGATCGAGGGCGAAGTCGGGCATGTGGCGCGCCGTTTCCTGCCGGTCACGGCCAACGGCGACTGCCTGAAGCATGTGCAGGGGCTGTGGTATCACCCGCACTATCGCACCGCCTTTGAAATTCGCGGCAATCGGGTGCATATCGGCGTCGGCCCGGCGGCGCAGACCGGCACGCTCAGCCCGCTCGGCCAGGGCCGCATGCTGGTGGAGAGCCAGGACGGCCCGTGGTTAAAACGCTTTTGCCTCTATTTCCGCGGTTACAACGTGGATCTCATCGCCAACCGCAGCCGGATGCTGACCTTCCGCCGCAGCACCGTCGGCCGCGACTGACGCTCAGCGTGCGCTGCCGGTTTTGACCGCCAGCAGCGCATCCGCCAGCCGCCGTTTGTCGGCGTCGCTGAGATTCACCTGATCCACCGACGCCATAAACGCCGCCCGATCCGCCTCGCCGAGCGGGCCGGCACGCAGCCGCTCCGCCAACCGTTGCAATATCTGGCTGCTCAGTTGCGCGATCTGCGGGCGCACCTGCGCCAACGGGCGCGGCTCCCAGCCGGATCCCGGGTTCGCCAGCCAGTCGGCGCGATAGCGGTACTGAATCGCCTTGGCGGCGTCCATCTGCGCGGTGATAAAAGGCCGTACCGACGCCGGCTCCAGCCCCAAACGCCCCGCCTCCGCCTGCGCGCTGGCCAACACCTTCGCCTCCTGCGCCAGGTCTTCGATCGGTAAATGCTGCTGCGCCTTGTAACCGGCAACGTCTTTCATCAACGACAGCCGTTGGTTCACCAGCTCGCCGATGGCGGCGGCGCCGTCTGCCAACGCGGGAAAACTGGTCAAACAGCAGGCTATCAATAACGCCCTGAACATGGCGCCTCCCTTATGATGCAGTGAAAACGTAAGGCCCAAAGTTCACCACGTCCGCCCCGCGCTGGCAAATAAAAAGGCCCCGCCGCAGCGAGGCCCGATAACGCTCGACAAACGTTAGTCGAAAACGCCATTGATCACGGAGGCCACAATCGCGGTGCTGAGTGCGACCAGCACCAGATCGTCGCCGGCGATACGCCACTCATAACCCGGGTACTGCGGCAACTCACGCAGCATCGAGTAAGGCACCACTTTTTTGGCGATGCCCGGCGGCAGCGGTTTACCGCGCGCCAGATTTTTGGCGATGCCCGGTGGCAGCGAGCTGTAGCCGGTCAAGCCATAGTTGTGCGCCAGCGAACGGGCGCGGTCGCGCGAGAGGCTGACTGATACCAGATTATCGTCGTTCCTATAGCCGCCCTTATCTTTATTGCCTTTGTTGCCGTGATTGCCGTTGTTACCGTTGTTGCCATGGTTACCGTTATTGCCGTGATTGCCGCTGTTGCCATGGCCGTTTCCGTTGCCGTTACCATTGCCGCCTTTGTCGGCCAAGGCCGGGGCGGATGACAACCCCAGCGATGCAATCAGCGCCAACACCGTGAGAGTCGTACGACGTTTGTTCATGTTGTGTATTCCTGCGTGGGTGACTCTGTTGACTATAGCTGGCCTTTTCCAGACAAAGTATAAGGAAAACTCCGAGATGACAGTGCGGTTTTACGGCATTCGCGCCACTCTCTTGTTTTAACGCAAAACGCCTCGAGAATTCCGAAATCTACCCCCGATTTTTCTTGAAGAAAAATAAGCCTTACGCTAGCGTGGGAAGGTAACAAAAAAGAGTTAGCGTGCTCTTTTTCGTCGCACCTCAAATCTTATTCTTATCATCCATAATGATAATAGCGAACATTTCCCGCCTCTCCGTGCGGGATTCTTTTTCCCACCGACGTTACCCCTATTTGGTGCTTTATGTTGAGATTTCGTTGCCGATAATTTACATTCGCTGTCTGAGAAACCTCAACCTCCCGCGGTGGCCAGGCTGGCAACGGGTGGGCGTTCAGGAGCAAAAGACGTGCAAATGACCCTCATGGAATACATCACTCGGCACTTTAACGGCGATCTTCATCAGTACGCGCAGTCGGAAGGCGTCAGCCGTGAACAAATCATTAGTTGGATAAATAATGAATGTCACGTGATCAAAGGCAGACTGTTTATGCCGGTGAAGCATCTCCCGGTTGAACAAGCCCAGTGATGACGAAAAAAACCCCGCCAGGCGGGGTTTTCTGTTTCTGATAGCACGGAAAATCAGAAGTTATAGCCGACCACGAGGTAATAACCCCAACCGGTAGACTTGATCGGGCCCTGCGGGGTGCCGATATCCGCGCCATCCTGCCACTGGCCGCCGTTATGGAAATAACGCGCCACGAAAGAATAGTGCCAGTGATCGTAGTTCAGCGCCAAAATATGGCTGGAGGCGATAGAGTTGCTGGTGCGCACCTGTTTGCCGTTGATCGCGTTACCACTGTCCTTGCCCAGATCGGAACCGAAGTCGAAGTTGGTGAAGCCGATGTAGCTCAGGTTGCCGCCCCACACCTGGGTCAGCGGCACGAAGTATTTCACCTTGAAGCGGTAACCGTCCCAGCTGTTCTCGTTGGCTGCCTGGTAGTTTTCCCACTGGTATTTGGCATAGATGTTCATCGACAGGCTCATCGGCAGACCGGTGTCGATATCGGTGCCCAGACCCATGTACCAGGTGTTTTGACGGCCGTCGGCGTTGTGGCCCAGATCATAGATGTAGTTGTTGGCGAAGTACCACTCTTTGAACGGACCGAAGCTCAGATCGGTGCCGGTCAGTTTGTCGATGGAGAAACGTGGTTCAATCTCCATAAACAGTGGGGAGCCTTTGTCCCAGATGCCGCGATCCGGGGTATTGCCTACGCCGAAGAATTTCGGCACGTCAACGTAACCGTAGAAATCGAACCAGTCTTTCTTGGCGAAGGCTTCGTATTCGAGATACACGTCGTTATTCAGCTGCGGCCCGAAACGGGTGTGGTAGCTGCCCACCACGTTGACGCTCTGGTGCCACCAGTCGGAGACATATTGACTGTCTTTGCTATCAGCCATTGATGATGCACTGTAAGACGCTGCGAGCAGTACACCTGCTGCGAGAGCTATTTTTTTCATTTTATTACCACATGCTTAAAGGGCCATTTCCTGCCCGTTTAGAAAAGATGACAATGAGTCTGCCGACACCTGGCGTTGTCTTCACACAGAAACTCGGATGACGCGCGCATTATAGAAACCACTGACTGTAAGAATCTGTGATCCAGTTACGCATTTCGCGAATAGGTAATCGATTGCGTTCACATTTGTCAAATTATGTTTCATGCAAATTCACATTCGCTGTGATTTTTGTCATGCACCGCGTTTTTTAGCGCAGTTTTTGAGCCAAATGACATCAGGGCGTGATCACGCCCTGGAAAAGAAAAAGCCGACGCGCCAGCGCCGGCCTTCATCAGAATCAGGAGAAAGTGCGGAACGTGAAATCAGTTCACCGCCGGCACCGCTTTGGCGATGTTTTCCTGGCGGAACGCCACCTCTTCGCCGTTTTTCACCTCCCAACTGGCGACCGGAATATCGGTCTTGGGCGCCGCCGCGACGACCGAGCCGTAAATCAGCTTGTCGTCGCGACGCAAAATATAAACGTCGAGCTGATATTCATGTCGCAGATTCGCCGTGGTCAGGCGAACGGTATCGCCGCGCTCATAGTGATGCACGTCGATTTCAGGCTGTTGAATAAATTGAATGTCGCTTCTCATCGTCGTCGTTCCTTCAGGCAACATGGCTAGTTAAATTCTAGTTCAACATTGCGACGACAGCGGATAATTTCCGTTAATTTCCGCGAGTTGCCCGCCAACAGATCAGCGAACCGAGAGTGACCATCGCCACGCCCTGCCAGAAATTGACGGTCAGCGAGGTGTGCAACACCAACGCGGCGAACACCGCCGACAGCACCGGGGTAAAATAGGAGACGGTGGCCAGCAGCGTCATGTTGCCGTGCAAGATGCCGACGTTCCAGGCGGCATACCCCGTCCCCATCGCCACCCCGGCGCACAGCAGCGTCACGGTCACGCCGAGGCTGAACCGCATGCCGCTTTCCGCGCTGAAGGCATACTTCAGCCACAGCGCCAGCGCGGTCAGCACGATGAACAGCACCACGCCGTTGCTGCCCTGGGCGATCTTCTTGGTCAGGTTACAATACAGCGCCCAGATCACCGCACCGCTGAAGGCCAGCGCGTAGCTGAGCGGGTTGCTGCGCACGTTGGCCAGCATCTGCGCCGGTGACCAGCCGCCCTCGCCGCTCATGATCCAACCGATGCCGAACAGCGACAGCAGCAGCCCCGGCAGCAGCCACCATTTCGCTCTTTGGCCGTTAAGCACCAACGCCATCAGCACGGTGAAACAGGGCCACAGGTAGTTGATCATGCCCACTTCTATCGCCTGCAGGCGGGTATTGGCGTAGCCGAGCGACAGCGACAGGCAGATCTCGTAACTGACGAACAGCAGGCTGCCGACGATGAGATAAGGCCGCGGAAAGCTGCGCCATTTCGGCACGCCGAGCGCCGCCAGCAAAAACACCGCGCTGACGCTGTAGATCATCGCCGCGCCGCCGATCGGCCCCAGCCCTTCGCTGACGCTGCGGATCAGGCCGACGACGCTGCTCCACAGCACAATGGCCAACAAACCGAGCAGCGTGGCGCGGGTACGCAAGGGCAAAGCGGGCATAAGGCAGGTCCAATAGGTTATTTTTTATCAGGTTTTTCACTCTACTGCCGCACGAGCCAAAAAGAAAGGCGGGAAACTCCCGCCTGTGAATTTATTGCTGCGGTTGCCGCTCCAACTGCGGCGGCGGCTGACGAAAGCGTCGGGTCAGCCAGGCCAAATAGCCGAAACCCAGCGTCGCCCAGATAAGCCCCATGGTCAGCGAGCTCTTCTCCAGGTTCAGCCACAGTACCCCCACCGTCAACGCCCCCACCAGCGGCAGGAACAGGAAGTTGAAGCGATCCTTCCAGCTTTTGTTGCGCCCTTCGCGAATAAAGAAGTGGCTGATCACCGACAGGTTAACGAAGGTAAAGGCCACCAGCGCGCCAAAGTTGATCAGCGCCGTAGCGGTCACCAGATCGAATGACAGCGCCGACAACGCCACCAGCCCGACCATCAGTACGTTCAGCGCCGGCGTGCGCCATTTGGGGTGGATATAGCCGAAGAATTTCTCCGGGAACACGTTGTCACGCCCCATCACATACAGCAGGCGCGACACGCTGGCGTGCGACGCCAGGCCGGAGGCCAACGTGTTGATAAAGGTCACACACAGGAAGATCGACTGGAACAGCTTGCCGCCGACGTACAGTGCGATCTCCGGCAGCGCGGCGTCGGGTTGGTGAAAGCGTTGAATGGTCGGGAAAAACAGCTGGATAAAGAACGAAACGCTAATAAAGATCACCCCGCCGTACAGCGCAGTCAGGAAGATGGCGCGCGGAATAACCTTGGCGGCGTCGGGCGTCTCCTCGCACAGCGTGGTGACCGCGTCAAAACCGAGGAACGAGAAGCACAGGATAGTCGCGCCGGTAATGATCGGCAGCAGGTGTGCATTCTCGCTGAGGAACGGCCGCAGGCTCCACACCGTGCCCATCCCCTCGCCGTTGTGCAGGCCGCGCACCACGAGGTAGATAAATACCAGAATGATCGCCACCTGTGCCAGCACGAACAGAGTATTGAAGTTGGCCACCAGATTGACGCTTTTCAGGTTGATGGCGGTGATCAGAATCACGAAGCCCACCACCCACACCCAGGGCGGCACTTCCGGGAACAGCGCGGTCAGATAAATCTTCGCCAGCAGCGTATTGATCATCGGCAGGAACAGATAATCCAGCAGCGACGACCACCCCACCAGAAAACCGACGTGCGGGTTGATCGCCTTCTGCGCATAGGTGTAGGCGGAGCCGGCGGTGGGAAACTGGCGCACCAGTTTGCCGTAGCTGATGGCGGTGAACAACACGCCGGCCAGCGCCAGCAAATAGGAGGTCGGCACATGGCCGTCGGTGAGACCGGAGACAATGCCGAAGGTGTCGAACACTGTCATCGGGGTCAGATAGGCCAGGCCCATCATCACCACCTGCCACAGCTTGAGGGATTTGCGCAGCTGCGGTTTGCCCGCCGGGCCGCCGTCGATGGCTTTAGTCGTCATGGCATTTCCCCTCTTGGTCCTCTGCTGTCAACCGTGCAACGTCATTCAGAGAGGCCGCGGGGAAACTGCTGTTCAGGCGGCGGGAAAAACGGTTTGGGGTCACTGTCGGGCGGCCGGCGACCGGCCCGTAGGCACTGCGGCACAGGCAGACGCCTGCGCATGGGGATGACTGAGTCATGGTTATTTCCTCGTCGGCGTCCTGTACGCCGTGATAGAAGAAATTCTTTACCGCAGCGCGCAGCCTCACCGGCCACAGGAGAGCCAATGAAATGCGCCGGACGCGCGCGGTAGTCGTTAGGTGAGCGGGATCAGGCGTTTTTCAGCATCCACTCGATTTCGGTTTCGGTGATCAGACGCTCGAACTGCACCAGCTCGTCGGTTTTGCAGGCCAGGTAGACATGGCTGAAGCGTTCGCCCAGCAATGCATTGAGCACCGGCTGATGTTCAAACTCGTACAGCGCGTCGCTCTGGCGGATTGGGAACGGCAGCCCGTCCTGCTCCAGCCCGTTGCCGGTCACCGGCTCAGGCAGCGGCAATGCGGTTTCCAGCCCGTAGACGATGCCGGCCAGAATGGTCGCCATCACCAGATAAGGGTTGGCGTCGGCGCCCGCCACGCGATACTCCACGCGGTGGTTGTCGCGATCGCCGCAGGGAATGCGCAGCGCCACGGTGCGGTTGTTATGCCCCCAGGAAGCCTGGGTCGGCACATACATGCCGGGCTGGAAACGGCGATAGGCGTTGACGTTCGGCGCCAGCAGCGCCATCGAGGACGGCATCAGGGCGATCATGCCCGCCAGCGCCTGTTTCAGCAGCGCCGAATCTTCGCCGTCGTCGTCGGCGAACACATTGTCGCCTTGCGCATTCAGCATGCTGATATGCACGTGCATGCCGCTGCCGGCGTGCTCTTCATACGGCTTGGCCATAAAGGTGGCCTGCATGTTGTGGTTCTCGGCCACCATGCGCACCAACCGTTTCAGCGCCAGCGCATGGTCGCAGGCCTGCAGCACATCATCGGTATGGTGCAGGTTGACTTCGAACTGCCCCGGCGACGCCTCCGCCACCGCGCCATCCGCCGGAATGCCCTGCAAACGGGCCAGCTCGTCGATTTCGCTCAGCACATCGGCGAAATGGTTCAGGTTATCGACGGAGTACACCTGGCTTTGGGTGTTGCGCTCCTGGGTTCCCGGCGCGCAAGGCGGCTGCAGATAGCCCTCCGCATCACGTTGACGATCGATGAGATAGAACTCCAACTCTACCGCTACCACGGGGGAAAGCCCGCGCTGACGCAAACGCTGCCACACTCGGTTCAGCACATTGCGCGGTTCAACGTCAAAGGGAGTGCCATCTTCATCCAGCATGGTGAGCAGCACCTGCGCGATATATTGCGGGTCCGCCGCCGACGGCGTCAGCGTACCCGGCACCGGCACGCACACGTGATCCGGCTCGCCCAACTCCTGCCCCAGCCCGGCCTCTTCTACGACGTTGCCGAGAATATCCATCGCAAATACCGACGCCGGGAAATAACAGCCCTTCTCCAGTTTGTTCAGGCCGCCGACCGGGATGCGTTTGCCGCGGAAGCTGCCGTTCAGATCGGTCAGCAGTACGTCGACATGTTGGGTTAACGGATAACGTTCCAAATACTTCTTCACTTCGCGCTGGAACGCGCTACTTCGTCTCTCTTCACTGTGCTGAACAAAGTTTTCCACTTCTACGATGTTGGTCTGCATGGTTCACCCGCCGTTTGTGTTTTGCTGTCGTCGATGTTTATTGACCGTCTTGTTCAATATAATGCCCACAAATGAAACGTAGATGAAACAAATTTGTTTTGCAAGTGTTACTTTTGGTTTGAATATTGCCCAATCGACTGCTAGATTTATAGAATATTGAACGAAATCGGCGGTGGAGAAGCTTATCGTTCATAATTTCGAACGTACCAAGGGGATAGCATGGACAATATATTTAACAGACCAGTCATCGGCGTCGTCATGTGCAGGTATAGGTTAAACGGGCACCTCACACAGACCTTGCAAGAAAAGTACCTGAATGCCGTTATCACCGCCGGCGGCTTGCCGATCGCCCTGCCGCACGCGCTGGCGGAGCCGGAAATGCTGGCGGAACTGTTGCCGCGCCTCGACGGCATTTTGCTGCCGGGCAGCCCCAGTAATGTGCAGCCGCACCTTTATGGTGAAAACGGCGATGAGCCTGACGCCGATCCCGGCCGAGACGCGTTGAGCCTGGCGCTGCTCCGCCAGGCGTTCGACAGGCGCATTCCCCTTTTCGCCATTTGCCGCGGCATGCAGGAGATGGTGGTCGCCACCCAAGGCACCCTGCATCGCCGCCTGTACGAACTGCCCGAGCTGCTGGAGCATCGTGAAGATCACGACCTGCCGCTGGAACAGCAATACGCCCCCGCCCATGAAGTCATCGTTCAGGAAGGGGGGCTGCTTTCGCAACTGATACCGGATTGCAACAGATTCTGGGTGAACTCGCTGCACGGCCAGGGCGCCAAAACCCTGGGCGCGAGCGTTCGCGTCGAGGCGCATGCCGCCGACGGACTGGTGGAGGCGATCAGCGTGCGCGATCAGCCCTTCGCGCTCGGCGTGCAGTGGCACCCGGAGTGGAACAGCGACGAGTACGCCCTGTCGCGCCTGTTGTTTGATGGTTTCATTACCGCCTGTCGGAACTATCAAAAGGAAAAACGCCCATGAGCGACGTCAGCTTGGCACCGGGAAAACGTCTGTCGCAGATCCGTCAACAATTGGGGTTGTCGCAGCGCCGGGTCGCCGAACTGTCTGGGTTAACCCACAGCGCCATCAGTACTATCGAGCAAGATAAGGTCAGCCCGGCCATCAGCACGCTGCAAAAGCTGCTGACGGTATACGGTCTGTCGCTGTCGGCGTTTTTCGCCGAGCCGGAAAAACCGGCAGAACCGCAGATCGTGATAGGCAGTGACGATCTGATCGAAATCGGCAGCCAGGGCGTTTCGATGAAGCTGATCCACAACGGCGATCCAAACCGCACGCTGGCAATGATGATCGAGACCTACGAACCGGGCACCACCACCGGCGAGCGCATCAAACACCAAGGGGAAGAGATCGGCACGCTGCTGGAGGGCGAAGTGGTGCTGCAGGTCAACGGCCAGAGCTACCACCTGCTGGCCGGGCAGAGCTACGCCATCAATACCGGCATTCCCCACAGCTTCAGCAACACGTCGGCGCGCATTTGCCGGATTATCAGCGCCCATACGCCGACGACATTCTGATCAACGGAGCCAGGCATGAACTTTCACCATTTGCAGTATTGGCAACAACGGGCGCAGGCCCTGAAGATTGAGCACCAGCTGTTTATCGACGGCCGCTACCAGCCGGCCGCCGCGGGGAAGCGTTTCGCCGTGGAAGATCCCGCCGGCCGCCGTGAGCTGGCGCAGGTCGCGCGCGGCGAAGCCGCCGACATCGATCGGGCGGTCAGTGCGGCGCGCGCCGCCTTTGAACGCGGCGACTGGGCGCAGGCCGCGCCGGCGCAGCGCAAAGCCACGCTGCTGCGCTTCGCTGAGCTGATGGAACTGCATCACGAAGAGCTGGCGCTGCTGGAAACGCTGGACACCGGCAAACCGATTCGCCACAGCCTGCGCGACGACGTGCCGGGCGCTATCCGCTGCATCCGCTGGTACGCCGAAGCGATCGATAAGGTGTACGGCGAAATCGCCCCCACCGGCCGCGATGCGCTGGCGCTGATCGAGCGCGAACCGATCGGCGTGGTCGGCGCCATCGTGCCCTGGAACTTCCCGCTGCTGCTGGCCTGCTGGAAGCTCGGCCCGGCGCTGGCCGCCGGCAACAGCGTGGTGCTCAAACCCTCCGAAAAATCGCCGCTGAGCGCCATCCTGCTCGGCAAACTGGCGCAACAGGCCGGGTTGCCGGACGGCGTGCTGAACGTGGTGCCCGGCTATGGCCACGACGCCGGCAAGGCGCTGGCGCTGCACCGCGACGTCGATGCCCTCACCTTTACCGGCTCCACCCTGGTGGCGAAACAGCTGATGATTTACGCCGGCGAATCGAACATGAAGCGCGTCTGGCTGGAGGCCGGCGGCAAGAGCGCCAACATCGTCTTTGCCGACTGCCCGGATCTGGATCAGGCCGCCCGCAGCGCCGCCGCCGGCATCTTCTATAATCAGGGGCAGGTGTGCATCGCCGGCACTCGCCTGCTGGTCGAAGCGAGCATTCAGCAAGCGTTCCTGCAGGCGCTGCGCAAACATGCGGCGGCCTTCGTTCCAGGCGATCCGCTCGATCCCGCCACGGTGATGGGCACGCTGATCGACAGCGGCCACTGCGAGAAAGTGGCCGGCTATATCGATCGGGGGCTGAGCCAGGGTGCCACGCTGTTCCTCGACGGGCGCGACCATCCACAGGGCAACCACGCCGGCTATCTGGGGCCGACCATCCTCACCCAGGTGGACAATGCCATGAGCGTGGCGCGCGATGAAATCTTCGGCCCGGTGTTGGCGGTGACCGCCTTCGACGACGAGCAACAGGCGCTGCAGCTGGCCAACGACAGCGACTACGGCCTCGGCGCCGCGGTCTGGACCCGCGATCTGGCGCGGGCGCACCGCATGGCGCGCCAGCTGAAAGCCGGCACGGTGTTCGTCAACAACTACAACGACGGCGACATGACCGTGCCGTTCGGCGGCTATAAGCAGAGCGGCAACGGCCGCGACAAATCGCTGCATGCGCTGGACAAGTTCACCGAATTGAAAACCACCTGGATCTCGCTGGAATAAGGGCTTACATCATGACTGAACACGTAAAAAGCTACTATGCGGCCACGGCCAACGCTCATCAGCCCTATCCGCAATTGAATGAATCGATCGAGTGCGACGTCTGCGTGATCGGCGGCGGCTATACCGGCCTTTCCTCCGCGCTGTTCCTGGTGGAAGCCGGTTACGACGTGGTGGTGCTGGAAGCGGCGCGCATTGGTTTCGGCGCCAGCGGCCGCAACGGCGGCCAGTTGGTCAACTCTTACAGCCGCGACATTGATGTGATCGAGGAGCGCTACGGCGCGGAAAGCGCCCGCCTGCTCGGCAGCATGATGTTTGAAGGCGCGGAGATCATTCGCAGCCGCATCAGCCGCTACGCCATCGACTGCGACTACCGCCCCGGCGGCATCTTCGCCGCCCTGAACAACAAGCAGTTTCATGCGCTGATCGAGCAGAAACGCAACTGGGAGCGCTACGGCAACACCCAGCTCGAGCTGCTCGATGCGGACCGGGTGCGCCAGGAGGTCGCCAGCGATCGCTACGTCGGCGCACTGCTCGATCACAGCGGCGGCCACATCCATCCGCTCAATCTGGCGCTGGGCGAGGCCGAGGCGATTCGCCTGCAGGGCGGGCGCATCTTCGAGCAATCGGCGGTGACGAACATCCGCCACGGCGAACCGGCGCTCATCAGCACCGCCAACGGCCAGGTGAAGGCGCGCTTCGTCATCGTCGCCGGCAACGCCTACCTGGGCGATAAGCTGGAGCCGCGGCTGGCCAAACGCAGCATGCCGTGCGGCACTCAGGTGGTGACCACCGAACCGCTGGCGCCGGAGATCGCGCAGGCGCTGATCCCGCAGAACTACTGCGTGGAAGACTGCAATTACCTGCTGGATTACTACCGCATCACCGCCGATCATCGCCTGCTGTACGGCGGCGGCGTGGTGTACGGCGCGCGCGATCCGGACGACATCGACAACCTGATCCGGCCAAAGCTG
The DNA here is from genome assembly GCF_052166695.1 of Serratia sp. CY76391. Classification (NCBI taxonomy): domain Bacteria; kingdom Pseudomonadati; phylum Pseudomonadota; class Gammaproteobacteria; order Enterobacterales; family Yersiniaceae; genus Serratia; species Serratia sp. CY76391. Next base: position 1,204,151 of record NZ_JBJNOJ010000001.1, on the reverse strand, counting down.
CTGAAGACCTTCCCGCAGCTGAAAGGGGTGCGTATCGACTATCGTTGGACCGGCAACTTCCTGCTGACGCTGTCGCGCATGCCGCAGTTCGGCCGGCTGGAGAATAACGTTTACTACATGCAGGGCTACAGCGGCCACGGCGTGACCTGCACCCATCTGGCGGGCAAGCTGATCGCCGAGCTGATGCGCGGCGACGCCGAACGCTTCGACGCCTTCGCCAAGCTGCCGCACCTGCCATTCTTCGGCGGGCGCAACCTGCAGATCCCATTCACCGCCATCGGCGCGGCCTACTACACGCTGCGCGACCGCATCGGCGTCTAAAACAGCAGGCCCGGTCATCCTGACCGGGCCTGTGCGTTAACGCTTAGACGATCTTCGGTTGGCCGTCCGAGGCGGTCGCCCCGCCATCGACCGGAATGTTGGCGCCATTGATAAAGCTGGCGTCGTCGCTGGCCAGAAACGCCATCACCGCCGCCACTTCTTCCGGCTCCGCCGCGCGCCCCAGCGCGATGCGCTCATTGAACTTATCGCGGATCTCCTGCGGCCAGCCGTTGGTCATGTTGGTTTTGACCAGGCTCGGGCAGACCGAGTTGATGCGCACGCCGTCACCACCGTGATCGAGCGCCATGGCGCGCGTCAGGTTGACCACCGCGCCTTTCGCCGCGCAGTAATAGGCCGCGCCCCAGTCACCGCCCAGGCCGGACACTGACGCGGTATTGACGATGCAGCCCTTGGTCTTCAGCAGGTGCGGCAAGGCGAATTTGGAGCAGAACACCACGCCGTCAATATCAACCCCGGCGATGCGACGCCAGTCGTCGACGCTGGTTTCCAGCACGCTGCCCGCCACGTGCACGCCGGCATTGTTCAGCAGGACGTCGATGCGGCCCAGTTTTTCCACCACCTCGTTCATCATTTTTTCAACCGCGACGTGATCGGAAACGTCGATATGCACCGCCATCGCCCGGCCCTTCGGCAGCGAAGCGGCGACCTTGTCCACCGCTTCCTTGGCCCAGTCGGCCAGCACCACAATGGCGCCCTCGGCGGAGAAACGCCGCGCCGCCGCTTCCCCCATGCCATTGCCCGCACCGGTGATAACCACGACTTTATTGTCAAAACGCATGAGACCTCCTCCATGTGAACGTATTTATATAAGTCATACAAATCTCATTACCCCGAGGATAAGACGCCTCTTCGCGGAGAGCCAGTCAAAACGTGCGGTTTATTAACCAAAAAGAGGTATGACAGTGATTTCAATGCGCTGGATTAACCTTTATCGGATTTTGGCCAACATATTGATGGAGAAAATAAAATTCCAGGCAGTCACTATTTTTCGTGCGGATTGTCAGCAAGCGAAATTATTGCAGGTATGCGGTTATCTTCACCCAGAGATAAGCGATGCGAATGGAAAACGGCAGCCGCCCGCAGGCGGCCGCGACTATTTTTTCTCGATGGGAACAACCAGCAGATCAACGTTCAGCTCGTTGATCGCCTGACGCGCCGAAGAGACCAGTCGGCTCCAGACATCATGATGATGGCCGAAAATCACCAGATCGAACCCTTTTTCCTTCGCCACCCGGTTCAGCTCTTCCGTCAACGCGCCGCGGCTGACGATCACCTCTTCCACCGGATACGACGACTGCCCTTTGATCGCATTGAGCATATTCTTCACCCGCTCCGAAAAGGTGCGATCGGTGTAGTTGTAATCGCCCACGCCCAGATCGACGTAATAGCCGGCGCGGTGGATGTCGATATAGATCAGGGAAAGTTTGGCATTGAGCGCGGCGGCCAGTCTGGCGCCCTTGCCCAGCAGGAACTCGGCGTCTTCGCTGAGATCCGTGGCAACAACGATATGCCGGTAAGCCATGATGGCGGCCCTCCTCGTCAGATCCGTAAACAGGATGGCGCTCCTTGCCGCATGTTTCTTATGCATCTTAAGTTTAGCCCAGCGCCGGTTTTCTCGCTTGCCACAAGACCGTTCCATTTATGGAACGATGCATCCCGACTTCAGGCTCTACCGGATTTCTCTCTTCTCCCTACACTGTAGGCAAGTGCTGAGTTTCAGCCTTATCAATCAAAGAAGATACCCACTGACCTCACGACGAGAAAGGGAAAACACCATGAGCACTCCAGCCAATTTCAACGGCCAGCGTCCTGTTATTGATGCCAATGACGCGGTCATGCTCCTGATTGATCACCAGAGCGGCCTGTTCCAGACCGTCGCCGATATGCCGATGACCGAACTGCGCGCCCGCGCCGCCGCCCTGGCCAGCATCGCCACCCTCAGTAAACTGCCGGTGATCACCACCGCCTCGGTGCCGCAGGGCCCCAACGGCCCACTTATCCCGGAAATTCACCAGAATGCACCGCACGCGCAATACATCGCCCGTAAAGGGGAAATCAACGCCTGGGACAACCCGGACTTCGTAGCGGCGGTCAAGGCCACCGGCCGCAAGACCCTGATCATCGCCGGTACCATCACCAGCGTCTGCATGGCCTTCCCGTCTATCAGCGCGGTGGCCGAAGGCTATAAGGTCTTCGCGGTGCTCGACGCCTCCGGCACCTACTCGAAAATGGCGCAGGAAATCACCCTGGCGCGTGTGGTGCAGGCCGGCGTGGTGCCGATCGACACCGCCGGCGTGGCCTCGGAGCTGCAGGGCAGCTGGAACCGCGCCGACGCTCAGCAATGGGCCGAGGTCTACACCAAAATCTTCCCGGCCTATCAGTTGCTGATCGAGAGCTACCTCAAAGCGCAAGACGTGGTGAAAAACAACGAACTGCTGGACTCGCAGCGCTAAGATCGCGGGCATAAAAAACCCCGGCCAAGGCCGGGGCTATTAATCGTGTGCCGGTGACTTTCCCGGCTGTCATGTTATGGCGTAAGCGTCCATCCCACACTCCAACATTACGCAGCCTAAGCGCGACTTTTTCACAACAGAAAAATAGACTGAAACGCGGCGTTATTAATTCTGCGGCAATCTGTTTTTCTGTTGCCAATAATCATTAATTATTGGAACGTCATCGAGGAATCGAACCCCAGTCCGCCAACGAATAATTTCGCTGCCGCTCTTCCTGCTGAGCTAATGACGTATCGAGAAAGACTCCGGGCGAACCCGGAGTTTATTCAGGCTGAGGATTTCATTGCTTAACTGCTCCGGCTTAAACCATCATCGCTGTCGTAAGAAATTGCACCTCGGCCGAAAATTATAACGCGACCACGTTGCCGGCAGAAGGCCCCTTCATGCCATTTTCGATAGTGAACTCAACCTGTTGGCCTTCGTTCAGCGTTTTGAAATCGTTGCTCTGGATAGCGGAGAAGTGTACGAACACATCTTTGCCGCCGTCTGCCGGGGTGATAAAACCAAAGCCTTTACCTGCATCAAACCATTTTACCAAACCAGTCATTTTATTGGACATAGAGATATTTCCTTTATATTTTTGCGACGCCACATGGCGATAGAGGTCTGTTTTTATTGGAAACTTATGGGGCACTAGAGAAGAGAATTCGCGGAAGAAGAGGTATCTGAGGGATATCGCTAATACTGAGAACTGCTTTACTAAAACTGCTTTCATAAGGTCTGTACTACAAACCGATGACGCTATTTACACACAGCTAAATTATTTAAGCAAGATATATTTTAAATTATATTCATCTGCCTCATAAATTTATTACCGCAAATCACCGCCTGCATCTGCCGCCAGCTCAGGGTTATCTACGCGGCGTTCGGGGTGAAAAATAACGAACGATTGGACTCGCCGCGCCGGGGCCGATCATGAACACGCAAACAGCCTCCACTTCCGCTTTCTATTCTTCCCTTCACGCAAAACCGTTCTCTGCTATAAAACAGAGAAAACCGCTTAATCGTCATGAAAGAGAAATAAAAGCTTAATAAATCAATCCGTTCTCGACACTGACGCATTATCGTTGTTAGGATAATTATTTTACTTTACAGGAAATGACCTCAAGGATGGCTATGATGGGCAAAAGAACACTGATGCTGACGGCGCTGACGCTCAGTTTGGCGGGCTGCCAGCCGGCACCGCCAAGCTATGTGGAAAACGCGAACGCCTTGATAGCCAAACAAATCAGCGCGATTGGCCCGCAAGCGGCGCAGTGCAAATTTGCCCAAGACGGCGATTATTGGATTTCGGCTTGCTCATTGGGCAACGCGCGCCACGCGCCGGTATTCGCCCTGTTCGAGCAGGAAGGCGTCATGCAGGCTAACGACAATCTGGCGATCGCCGTCGTGCCGCTCAACGAGCAAGCTCGGCACTTTGTGCGCGATCCGCGTTTCACTATCCCGGTAATGCAACGCCGCATTCCCGTGGACGCGGATCAAGCGTTCAATCGCTTATTTGCCCAACCATCGCGGTAACCCTCCCCTTCAGCCGATGATTGCGATCCCCAGCCGTTCCAGCAGTTGAGCGGCCTGGTGACTGTCCATTTTAACGCCCTGCAGATCGGTGGTGCGCAAATCCAACTCGCCCAGTTCCGCGTTGCTCAGATCGCACTGGGTGACATCGGCGGCGCGCCAGTCAAAACCGGAGAATTCGCCGCCGGACAGATCGGAGCCGCTGAAACTGGCGCCGAGCACCTGCGCACCGTGCCAACGGTTTTCCCACAGCTCGCATTTCTCCAACACCACCTTGGCGAAGTTGGCATAGCTCAGGTTGCTTTTGGTGATATAGGCGCTGCAAAACCAGGTGCGGCTGGTGATCATGTTCATAAAGCTGGCGCCGCGAAAATCGGCGCCCTGCGCGCGACATTCGCGGATCTCCAACCCTAATGCGTCAACGTGGCGGAAATCGGCCATCGATAAATCGCAGCTTCTAAAACTCGCGTCTTTCAGGATTGCGCGGCTGAAGTTACCGCCCTGTCGGCTGTCGCGATCGTAAAATTGACAGCCGATGAATTCGGTGCCGGTCAGATCGGCGCCCGAAAAATCACACAGCATAAAGCTGCCGTTTTCAATTTTTTCGCCGGTAAAGCGGTTACGCGCGATCTTCTCACCCTTCAGCGCCAGGCTCATTGCAATACCCCTGTTTATTTATACAGTCAACGCGGCATTTAACCCTATTCCGGCGCGGTTGGCAACCGCCGTCGAGCAAAGGCGCGAGAGCGGAATATGAACGGGCACCTGATGATGGCTTGAGCCGCTGGCGTCGTAAAAGACCGCAGTAATCGGCGCAAAAAAAACCGCCCGATACGGGCGGTTGACGTGACGGCGAACCGTTACTTCAGGGCTTCCTGAATGGCGTCGGCCATCGGGCCAATGTGCTTTTCTGCCGCCTTCAGCTGGAAGTCCACGCCGTTGCCGTCGTTGGTATCCGACAGCGTGGCCTTGATCAGTTCCAGCGCCGCCTGCACCGCCACCAGCCGTTTGTGCTGTTCGTCCGTGACCGGTTCGGCGCCCATATTGGCCGGATAGTAATGTTCTAACATCGCGATCTCCTTTTGATGACGTTAAACCTTAACCTACCAGAAAACCGCGCATTTATTAAGGAAACCCCGCTCGGTGCGGCCGAATGGCGATAAATTGCACTATACTGGGCAAACCCGCCCTCCTGCCACAGGATCACCGCCATGTCATTCCAGGGAAGCTGCCACTGCGGCGCCGTCACCTTCTCCGTAGACGCCGAACTGCCCACCGAAGCCCTCAGCTGCAACTGCTCGATCTGCCGCCGCAAGGGGCTGTTGCTGTCGTTCTTTCCCATCAGCGCGTTCACGCTCAGCAGCGGCCAAGACCGGCTCAGCACCTACACCTTCAATCAGCACAAGATCCGCCATCAGTTTTGCCGGACCTGCGGCGCCCAGCCCTTCGCCTACGGCACTGCGCCTGACGGCGCCGCGATGTGCGCCGTTAACCTGCGCTGCGTGCCGGACGTCGTGCTGGATGCGTTGCAGATCCATGCCTACGACGGCGCCAGCGTCTGAGCGAATCGCGCGCTCAGTCGAAGGCGACCCAGCCGGCGTCGGTTTCGGCGGATTGCACGCAGCGCGCCACCCACTTCACGCCCAGCGCGCCGGCCTGCACGTCCGGGTACCAGAAGTCGGCCAGGAAGGCCGCGTCGCGCCGATCGGTGGCGTCCATCGCCAGCGCGAAGCGGCGGTAAAGATTCGACCAGGCTTCAAACAGCCCCTCCGCATGGCCGCCGCCAATGCGATCGTCCGCCAGCGCCGACGCGGCGAGATACGGCATGCCGCGCTCCAGGATCCGCACCGGCTCGCCCTGCACTTCGAAGCGCAGCTGATTGGGTTGTTCATCCCACCACTCCAGGCTGGCCTTTTCACCGACAATGCGCACCTTTTGGCCGTGCATCGAACCGCAGTTGACCGCCGAAGCCCACACGGAGCCGATGGCGCCGTTGTGATACTCCATCAGCACATAGGCGTTGTCCTCCAACGGCGCGCGCGACGGCACAAAGCTTTGTCGACTGCAGAGCAGCCGCCGGATCTTCAGCTGCGGCGCCATGGTTTCCGCCAGGAACAGCGTGTGGGTCGCCAGATCGCCCAGCACATAGCTGGGGCCGACAAAGCGCGGATCGACCCGCCAGCGAGTGCTGGGATTATCCTGCTCCACCGGCGCGGCGTGAAAGCCGTGGGCGAACTGCATATTCACCAGCCGAATTTCCCCCAGCCGGCCATCGGCAATCATCTGCCGGGCCTGAAAAATCATCTGGTGCCCGGCATAGCCATAGGTCACGCCGATGACTTTGCGCTGCCGCTCGCACAGCGCCGCCAGCGCCTGCGCCTCTTCGACGCTGAAACACAGCGGCTTCTCGCACACCACGTGCAATCCCGCCTCCAGCGCCGCCCGGCAAATGGCGTAATGGGTGTTGTTCGGCGTGGCGATCGAGACCGCTTCGATGCCGTCCGCCCGCGCGGCTTCGGCGCGGAACATCTCGGCATAATCCGCATAACAGCGCTCCGCCGCCACGCCCAGACTCCGGCCAAAATCACGCCCGCGTTCGGCGTCAATGTCGAACGCGCCGGCCAACAGAGTAAACGCGCCGTCGCGCAAGGCCGCCGAACGGTGGATGTAACCGATCTGGCTGGTGCCGCCGCCGCCGATCATGCCCCAGCGCAACGATCTCGCCAAAGGTTTGCTGCCGTTGATCATCGTGTTTCTCCTGATTAAAAGCCGAGGCCGCGCAAGTAGCGCAAGCTGGCGGTGACGTCCTGCAGGCTGCCCTGCACATTGCGCGGATCGCGCTCCTGCTCGATAGTGATCCAGCCCCGGTATCCGCGCTCGGCCAACAGCATACGCAGCTGCGGATAATCGATCGCCCCGCTGCCCAACGGGCACATGACGCCCTCGGCGCAGGCGGTGAAGAAATCGACGCCGCGCGCCAGCACCTCGCGGAACACCTGCGGATCGACGTCTTTGAAGTGCAGATAATCGAGGCGATCAAAGTGCTTGCTCAGCCAGGCTGCCGGGTCCAGCCCGGCGTAATACAGATGGCCGGTATCCAGGCACAATCCGGCGGTGTGATGCGGAATGTCCGCCGCCAACCGGTCGATTTCGTCGGCGAACTCGATGCAGCCGCCGGCGTGCGGATGCACCACCGGCCGCACACCGTATTCCCGCCAGGCCAGTTCGCTGATGCGCGTAATGTGCCCGATCATCCTCTGCCACTCCGCCTGCGACAAACGCGGCGCTAAATCTGAACGCCCGGCGAATCTGGCGCGTTGCGGATTGCCGAAATCGATAATCACCAGGAACGGCGGCGCGGCGCGATCGCCCTCGCTCGGCTCCGCCCTGGGCGCCCGCGAGAGGTTGCGGCAAATCCGATGCGTCAGGTCCAGCAGGCGCTCAATGTTCGCCTCGCTGACCAGATCGTCAAAAATCGTGCCGGCCACCAGCGACAGGCGATGCTGCTCCAGCGCGGCGCACAGCGCCTCGCTCTGCGTCGGCAGATAGCCCCACGGCCCCAGCTCGATGCTGCGGTAGCCGGCCGCCGAGGCTTCTTGCAGAACCGTGGCGCAGGGCGGCAAATGGGGGTTGTTCGGATCATCCACGCCCCAACTGCAGGGCGCATTGGCGATAGGCAAAGTCATGGCGACGGCTTCTTTTTTGCAGGGAATGCCGGCAGTATCAAACAAAAATTCCAAAACCATCAATAATGAAAATTTTATTTTTTGATAGAGATCGCGCTATTTTTGATAAAATATTTGATGTTTTTTAATCAAATATAGGCAGCGTCTGGCTGCGCCCAGCAGAATACGGCTCAGCGGCCGTCAGAGGTTTTCTTTGGTGATCACATCGAAGCGATTAATGATGTGGCGTAATCCCGGTTGTTCATCGGCGGCGAGTAACGTCTCGACGATCGTGGCGGCCAATTCGGGAATGCGGTGGCACAGCAGCAGATCCACCGTGCCGTCGAGCAGCGCCATTTCACCGCCCTGCACCGGGCCGTGGCACACCAGCGTGATGTCGCGCTGCCGGCCGCTCTCTCGCAACGCCTGAATAATGCCCTCCACACCGCCGCTCGGCGCGTACAGCGCCGCCAGTTCCGGGTGGTTCGCCAGCAGTTCACGCGTGACCCGGCGCGCCGTTTCCGCGTCCTCGAGGCTGCGCACAGGTTCCAGCACGCGCTGGCCGCTCATCTGCTCACGCAGGTAGGAGCGAAAACCGATCTCGCAGGCCTCCTGACACGTAAAACGGTTGTCGCCGATGATCACGCCGACGTCGCCCTGCCGCCTGCACAGACGATCCACCGCCCAACCGGCGGTGCGGCCCGCTTTTTGATTATCCAGACCGATGTAGCCGGCGCGGCTGGGCACCGATAAATCCGACAGCAGCGCGAAAACGTTGATGCCCGCCTGGGCGGCTTCTTCTACGGCATAGTGGATCAGGGGGTGATCCAGCGCCAGCACGCCGATCGCTTCCACCTGGCGGCTCAATTGGCTAATGGCGGCTGCGGTGTCGCCGATGGCATTGAGAGAGTGGAAGATGAACTGCGGCGGCAGACCCGGCTCATGATACGGCGCCGCTTGCGCCATCAGTTCATCGGCCAGTTGCGCATAGAAAGAGTGTTCGCGCCGCAGCAGGATGAACCCCATTCTCAGGCGGCGTTCCGGCCTGCCCAGCACCGCCGACAGGCAGTGGGACTTCTCCAACGCGAACCCCAACTTTTTCGCCGCCTCAATCACCCGGCGCTGGGTGGCGGGCCGCACCGACGCGCGTTGGTTGATCACCCGATCGACGGTGGCGATGCCGACCCGCGCCTCTCTGGCGATGGCCGCCATGGTGGTTTTCTTGCCGCTCATGTTCATCTCCATCAACGATTTGATGGAAAAATATCATAGCCGTTGCCGCCCCTGATGTGATGCCGTTCGCGATTAACGGTAGACGGAGAACTTCTTGGTCAGCGGCTTAAGCTGCTCGGTGTCACCGTAGAGCGCCACCGCCACGAAATCCAGCTGCTCGTAAGGGGTATTGGCGGTGTCGGCGATCTGCTGCTCGGCGGAGTGCGACAGCATGGTGGTGGTGAAGAAGTTGGACAGCACGCCCTCCTCCTTGCATTTGAGGATCAGGTTGCTGAGTTGGCTGCTGTTTTTAGCCTGCAGGATGACGATCGGGTAGTGGCTCATATTGGCGCTGACGCCGTCGAGGCTGCTCGGATAGTGGTGAAACTCGCGCTGCTCGATCAGATCGGTGATGCCCGCCGTTAGATGGCAAGAGGCGTTAAACAGCGTGGCCGGTTCGTGATTGCGGTTGAGGATGATATAAAACTTTTTCTCGTTGTCGCTGTACATACTCTTCTCCTTGAATAGACAGCCAGTTTACCCAACCGGCACACGGTTTCAAGGCACGATAAGGGGCCGCGTCCGGCCCCATGATAGCACTGCCGGCTCAGACCGCGCCTTCGCCAGGCCCCAGCGGCTGGGCCACCTGATGCAGCACGGTGATGTTCTGCAAAAGAGTACCGCCGTCGATCGGTTTAATCTGGCCGTCGCGATCTTTATAGTGCGTCGGCTTGGCGCCATGGAAGAACAGCCCGGCGTTGACCTGCACGCCCAGATAGCCCGCGCTGGCCGGCAGGCGCTGCACGTCGGTCCAGGGGTTGGAAACCGGCACATACTGGAAGCCTGCGCTGGTCTTGGCGTACAGCGGGCGCAGCAGCGTGACAAAGGCCATCAGCGGCGACAGCGCCTCTGTAAAGATCTGCACCGGCCGATCGACCGTCATCAGGAAACCCTGCGGCTGCTCCTCAACCGTGTCGAGGATCAGGCTGCTGCTGATATCATCGCCCCGGCCGCCATAGCTCCATTCAATGGCCGGCGCCCCACTCTCGTTCATCATCTCTGACATACACTGCTCCTTATAAAGTGAATTCAACACGCCTGCTGCGTGCCGGAACAGTAAACCGCTGAACGGGCACCCGCGTCCACGCAGGGCGGCACGCTGGCGCACCAAACAACGAGGCGCGCAAATTAAAGCTCGAAATGAATAATTTCCCCACGTGGCAGCGCAGCATTTGAACGACTTCTGTCGTAGCGCAGACGCATAGTGAGGGCGTTACCGCCACTGGAGAGTGTTATGACCGCGATTAAACCGGACGCCATCGACCGCATTTCCCCCGCCGCCACGCCCTGGCTGGCCGTCATCAACGTGCTGTTCGCCGGCATCGCCGCGGCGCTGCACGTGGGCAAGGCCACCATTGCCTTGCCGGCGCTGCAGGCCGAGTTCGGCCGCTCGCTGGAGACGCTAAGCTGGGTCATCTCGGCCTTTCCCTTCGTCGGGGTGTTCGGCGGCATCGCCGCCGGGCTGCTGGTGCGCCGCTGGGGCGACCGGCGCCTGCTGGCGCTGGGATTGCTGATCATCAGCGCCGCCAGCTTCGCCGGCGCCACGCTGCACGACTTCAGCGGGCTGATCGTCAGCCGCTTTGTCGAAGGCCTCGGCTTCGTGATCGTGGTGGTTGCCTCGCCGGCGGTGCTGAACCGCATCGTCGCCCCGGCGCAGCGCAGCCTGGTGTTCGGCATCTGGAGCACCTTCATGCCGGCGGGCATCGCCATTTCGCTGTTTTTCGGCCCCCATCTCGCCGGCTGGCAACAGAGCTGGCAGGCCGGTGCGGCGTTGACGCTGCTGGCCGCCCTGCTGCTGCCGCTGACCACGTCCCGCCGCGCTGCCGACGCGCACTCGCCGTCTCTGCCGCTGCGGCAGGCGCTGGGCGCGATGCTGCGGGCGCGCCAGCCGCTGTTGCTGGCGCTGATGTTCACCGCTTACAACCTGCAGTTTTTCTCGGTAATGACCTTTTTGCCGATCTTTCTGATGCAGCGCATCGGCCTGTCGCTGGCGGCCGCTGGCGGCATCAGCGCGGCGGCGGTGGCGGCCAACATCATCGGCAACCTCGCCGCCGGCGTGCTGCTGTCGCGCGGGCTGCCCGCCAGAGCGCTGCTCGCCGCCACCAGCCTGTTGATCGGGGTCTTCGGCGTCGGCATTTTCCTGCCGATGACGCCCAACGGCCTGCTGATCCCGCTGTGTTTCCTGTTCTGCGCCATCGCCGGCATACTGCCCGCCACCATTCTGGCCGCCACGCCGGCGGCGACGCCGGAACCGACGCTGCTGCCGCTGAGCCTCGGGCTGGTGATGCAGGGAAACTACCTCGGCCAGGTGATCGGCCCGGTCGCGCTGAGCGCCATCGTGGCCGCAGCCGGCTGGGCGGCCCCGGCGTGGCTGGTGCTGGCGGCGGCGGTGTCTGGAGCGGTATTGGCGCTGGCGGCTACGCTTGCGTCAGGAAATCGATGAATTTCCGCACCTTCAGCGGGACAAAGCGCGCATAGAGGTAAAGCAGGATGAAGGGACGCGAGGCGCCGGCATAATCTTTCAATACCTCGACCAGCGCCCCGCTGCTCAACTCTTGTTCGACGGTAAAGCGATACACTTGCATCAGTCCGGCGCCGCTTTTCACCAGCGTCAGCGTAGCGAGGTAATCTTCCTGGCAAAGCCAGCGCCCGGCAGTATCCACGTTGCTGTTTTCGCCCTGAACCTTAAACGTCCAGGCGGTTTTTCTGCCGGTGCTGGGCAACGCATACTGAATGCAATCGTGCCGGGCCAGATCCGCCGGCGTTAGCGGTGCAGGGTGGCGTTGCAAATAGCCCGGCGTCGCCACCACGATCAGTTCAGCCTCCTCCAGACGCCGCGCCACCAGGCCGGAGTCGTTCAGCTCGCTGCCGCGAATGGCGACGTCGAATTTATCTTCGGAGAAATCGATATTCTGATTGCTGACGTGCAGATTCAGCTTGAGATCGGGATAGCGTTGCGCAAACTCGGGCAAACGCGGCAACAGCCTAAAATGCGCGTACAGCGTCGGCGCGCTGATGCTGAGCGTGCCCACCGGTTTGTCCCGTTCGCCGGAAATGCTCGCCTCAGCCTCCATCAGCTGGCTCAGCGCCCGGCGACATTCCAGGTAATAACGCTGGCCGGCATCCGTGACGCGCATCTGGCGCGTGGTGCGGATAAACAGCTTCGCCTGCAATCGCGTCTCCAGGCGCGCGACCGAGCGGCTGACCGCCGCAGGGGTTATCCCGGCGGCATTGGCCGCTGCGGTGAAGCTGCCGGTTTCTACCGTCAGGCAAAACAGCTCGATGCTGCCCACCTGAACGTCGTCAAAATGGCGTTGCATGTCTCTCCCTGCTAATTCATTACATAAGGTATAAATTAAAGTTCTTTCCCCCTCATTTTTCAATCATCAGGTATGGATTACCGTTCACGTACGATCAATCCCTATCCTGTCGAGGAGAGAAAATGAGCAAAGTAAAAACGGTCATCGTCACGGGCGCATCGAGCGGCCTGGGCTTCGCCATCGCGCAAGCCTACCTGGCGCGCGGCTATCAGGTTGTCGCAAACGCCCGTTCGCTTGAACGGCTGCAGGCGGCGGCGGACAAACTCGGCCGCCCGACCAATCTGCTGCTGGCGCCGGGAGACATTGCGCTGCCGGAAACCGCCGAACGGTTGTTCAGCCTGGCGATACAGGCTTTTGGTCAGGTAGATATTCTCATCAATAACGCCGGTATATTTATCGCCAAGCCGATCGCCGACTATACGCCGGAGGAGGTCGACGCGATGGTGGCAACCAATCTGAAAGGCTTCTTCTACCCGGCGCAGGCCGCCGCCCGGCATATGCAGCAACGCGGCGCCGGCCACATCGTCGCCATCACCGCGTCGATCGCCATGCAGCCCAACAGCAAAGTGCCCGCCTTGCTGCCGGTGCTAATCAAGGGCGGCCTTAACCACGCCGTGCGCGAGCTGGCATTGGAGTTAGCGCCGCACAACGTGATGGTCAACGCCGTGGCGCCCGGCATCATCGCCACGCCGATGCATCAAAATGATGAACAGAGTCTGGCGCAGATGCGGCAACTGGCGCCAACCGGCCGCGTCGGCCAGCCGCAGGACATCGTCGATGCGGTGCTGTATCTGACCGACGCCAATTTCGTTACCGGCGCGGCGCTCGCGGTTGACGGCGGCGCCACCGCCGGCGTCTGGTGAAACCGGGGAGAAACGCCATGCCATACGTCAACATTAAAGTGACCGACGAAGGGGTCAGCGCCGCGCAAAAGCGCATGCTGATCGAGGGAACCACCGCGCTGCTGGAGCAGGTGCTGAATAAGCCACGCCACACCACTTTCGTGGTGATTGACGAGGTAGCCACCGACAACTGGGGCGTCGGCGGAGAGAGCGTCACCGCCCTGCGCGCCAAAGAACGAGGCGAATGACGGGCGATTTATTCTGGGGATCCAGTGTTGTAGGGTACAGCTGCTAGTTATCGTTATCGGGTCTGCGTGGTGAGATCAATCACGCTCAGCGCGAAGGATAAGGCCAGTGATGGTCCAGACCCGATAATGACAAGGCGCCGGTCGCGGCAAGATAAACCAGCACACCGGCGAAAGCGATCAGCAGCACCTTTTCGATAACGGCAAGTCGTTTGTGTTCAGTCATTTGCATACTCCTTCGTGGTATCGGGCGAACGGCCGCCCTCCTAAAAACTAGGAAAGCCTGGCGCAGGCGGCAAGCGCGGCTCACAAAATGAAACACAATCGATAAATTTTGTTAATTATTTAGCCCTCTTTCTTTTCTCACGCCGCCGCCTGTTCACCGTGCGGCGCCCGCCTTGCCCTTAATAACCCTATGGAATACGCCACTAAAAATCCCCTACCGGTTAAGCAAAGGTGATGATAGTGTTGTTTTCATTCAGTTCATCTATGCTGAAAATTCATCTTTTGAGGGACGACTATGATGTCTAAAGGCATTTCCAAGGGATTCTTTATTCTGATCCTGTTCATCGTTACCGCCGCTTTTCTCGACGTGCTGGGGCCATATTACTCCTCGGTGCTGTGGGCGGTTATTCTGGCGGTGATTTTCCATCCGGTGAAAAAGAAGTTGAAGCAGTACGTCGGCGAACGCAACGGCGTGGTGTCGCTGCTGACGGTGGCGCTGATTTGCCTGATCGTGTTCACGCCGTTGGCGATCATCGCCTCGTCGCTGGCGATGGAATTCAACGTGATCTACACCAAGCTGCAGACCAACAACAGCCAATTGCCGACCATGCTGGCGGACTTTATGCGCCACCTGCCCGGCTGGGCGCAGCGCTTCCTGGCGGAGCATAACCTCAACAGCGCCGCCGAGATCCAAAAGCAGCTTTCCGAGGTGGCGCTCAAGGGCGGGCAATATCTGGCGGGCAGCGTGTTCCTGATCGGCAAGGGCACCTTCAACTTCGTCGTCGGCTTCGGCGTGATGCTCTACCTGCTGTTCTTCCTGCTGAAAGACGGCCCCTATCTGGTGAACCTGGCGCTCGAAGCGCTGCCGCTCTCCCAGCACGTGAAACACCACCTGTTCGTGAAGTTCGCCGCCGTTTCCCGCGCCACCGTCAAGGGCACGGTGGTGGTCGCCGTGGTGCAAGGCGCGCTCGGCGGGCTGGCGTTTTACTTTACCGGCATCGACGGCAGCCTGCTGTGGGGCGCGCTGATGGCATTCCTGTCGATCATCCCGGCCGTGGGCTCCGCCATCATCTGGGTGCCGGCGGTGATCTACTTCTTCGCCACCGGCATGCTGTGGAAAGGCATCTTCCTGGTGGTGTTCTTCGTGGTGGTGATCGGCCTGGTGGACAACATCCTGCGCCCGCTGCTGGTGGGCAAAGACACCAAAATGCCGGACTACCTGATCCTGATCTCCACCCTGGGCGGCATGGAGATCTACGGCATCAACGGCTTCGTCATCGGCCCCTTGATCGCCGCGCTGTTCATCGCCTGCTGGAACATCCTGTCCGGCCGCGACAGCGAGGAGAATATCGAAGAGATCGACGAAGAATTTATCGAGGAAGGCAAAAACCATCCCGACGCGGTGGAGTAAACCTCCCGCAGCGAATCACGCAGGGGCCCGTTTGGGCCCCTTTTTTGTCTGTGGTATCCTTGCCAGGCTCACAAGGAAGAACGGGTTTCGTTATGCTTATTTTCTACGCCACGCTGGCCATCGCCTTCACCCTGCTGTGCCTGCTGGCCTTTATCTCTTGCGCTTACCAGCTTTCGAAGCACGGCGACGTCAAATTTTTGGCCTCGCTTTCGGTGCTGATCTTCGCGCTGCTGGCCTTCTATGCCGCTTATGGCTACGTCAGCACCTGGCTGCAACAGCAGGCGGTCGATGTCCGGTTGTATTAGCGCAGCGGGATAAAAAAGACCTGCTCCGGATCGCCGTCATCGAGATTGTCAATCTGGCCGCTGGCGACAAATCCGGCGTTCAGCAGCAGCCGCTGCATCGGCAGGTTGGAACGATTGGTGGAAGTGAACAGCTTCGGGTGTCGGCAATGGGACTTCAATGCCGTAATCAACGCCTGCCCGACGCCCCGGCGGCGATAGCGCTCGCCGACCATCAGCATCTCGATAAAGCCGCAGCCGAAGAAGTGATAGTGCAGCACACCGTATCCCATCACCACGTCCTGTTCCTCGGCAAGATAGCAATCCCCCTGCCCGCACCAGGCGCGGATCTGCGCCGCGCGCTGCGGTTCGTGTTCGGCGACGCTGTCGAGGGCGGTCAGGGCTGCGACATCGCTGTCAGTGGCCTGGCGAACAAACATGTTTTAATCCTCATGCTGATGGATACGGCGACACCGCTTCAACGAAACGGCAACCGAAGCGGGATAATTTTTACATCCCCGCCGAATTTTGTAATCCTATTATAGAGTTACTAAAACACACGCCAAGGAAGGAAAGCTTTTCCCGATGAGCATACCGCAAATACCCGCCGCCCTGCTGTTTACCCTGCTGCTGGCGGGCTGCCAGTTCCACAAAACCGTGTTCCCGCCGCCGTATATCGGCACCCCGCAAGAGATCGGCACCAACGAAGTGAAAGGGCTGACGTTCGTCACCACCGTCACCTTCAGCGGCCTGTTCGCCGAAGATCTGGTGCGCGAATACGCACAGAAACATCACTATCGCTACTATGTGGTCACGATGCGCAGCAACGGTTTTAACGATCGGAGCGAGCGCGTGAGCGCGATGATGTATCGCTAGGAGCGCCGGCCCTGATTTGCAAACCTGCATCAGGGCTCTACTTCAAAACCCCATCTCGCTCGATGCCGCCGCAGGTAAGCTCTGTTCTTTTCAGACAACCCGCTAATATTGGCGTCCAACGGGATCCTTAGCTCACATAGCAAACCGCTCATCGTTCGTGAATACAGCAAACGTCCGTCATCGGCAAAACTGATCGTGCCACGGTCGAACAGCTTGTCCAGATTGGGGATTAACGGCAAACCATTGTGCGGATCCACTTTTTCTTCTGGGGTCGCAATCGACCAGGCAACGATGTGAGAGGCAATGAGAATGGACGGCTCCGCAATCCCCGTGACGGCGCACCGATTTCCCCACCGCTTAAACATTTTATCGCGATAGGGACCATGCCCAATCCGCGCCTGAATCACCCTTTCTTGCTCACCACCGACCTCTCTGGTGATTTCGACGGTATCCGCATGGAGGTTGATAGAGAGATTTTCCGAGATAAAACCGGCGATCAACGCGGCTGCCGGCGCGGGGATCTCGCACATATAGTTTTCGGTGCATCCGCCTTTCTTATTAAAAACGCGCGGAAGGCAAGCCTGGTTGTGCATGCGTATGAACGCCTGATTAAAAAGGGAAACATCAATAGGGAGTTCAAGACGCGTCAGTTCCAAATCGACTTGGGTACCCTCAATATGCGGCGGTCCCGCGACCCGATGCTCAGGCCGCGGTGCAGAGTAAGCATCGCGTACCGCTGTCGCCACGCCGATGATCTTCCTACCCTTGTGGCAAAAAATCAGGTCACCCTCTTTGACTTTTTTGACCGTTTCCCACCCGGCAGGTTTAAACATGTTCCCAGTCTTATTTATTCCATATTGCGGCGCCCACAGGAATTCGCCCTTCAAAACTTCCGCGACGCTGCCACCGATGTTGACCCAGAAAAAACGCATGGCCACTCTTTTATAATCAGGAGTTTTAAGGGTTATCGTCACCATTCATCAAGGGCTTTAGTGATTTTCACCCATTAACGCAGGGTGACGGCAATAAAAAATCCCGGCCTTGACCGGGATAGCGTTGCACGGAAACCGCATTGTTTATTCACTGCGGGCGAAATTCCAACGTGCTGCTTTTGACCGCTTCGTAAACCGCGGCCGTTGGCGGCTTAGGCAGACGCGCATTGGCGATTGCTTTGATCGCGGCCTGGCAAAGTTCCGGTTCCCCTTGTTCAGCCCGAATGCTGATCAGCATACCGTCCGGCGCCAGCTTGATGCTCAATGTGCAACGCTTGCCTGAGTAGGCTTCGGCATCTTTCAAATGGCTTTGAATCGCGGCCTGCAACTGGGCGATATAGTGTTCTTTCTCTTTTCCCGGTGCCGGCGTCTTTGGGTCGCCAAGGTTGGTGAAAAGATCGTCAACCTCTTTATTTACCGGATCGGTTTGGCTGGGGGCCGTGCTCTTGGCACACCCCGTTAATGCCAGCGCGGTCATCGCCGCCAATACTGTGGCAACGCCGGTTTTATAGCCTGAATGCGTTATTTTCATATCCCTGTCCTTATGGATAATTCTCTGTAGTGAAATCAGTTGACGCTGGGCCACGCAAAGAGCCCCGGCCAATACGTTATACAGGATCAATATACACCGCAACTGACCTTAAAACTTTCGCCAGGGGCTGTGAAGTCCGTCACTACACCAGCAGTGACGCACCAATTTTTGACAGAATAACGTATGAATAGACAGCGGCGGCATACACGTTTTCGCTCATCCTTTGTAAGCACTACACATAAATTTCAACACGGTCTTTTGGCTCACAATGCTGAGATAAACCGGATCGCTGGATGCCATGTTCACGAACACCCAGCTTGTTACGCCGTCACATGCCTTTAACGGCCAGATCAGCCGCTTCTAATCGATTGCCACAACAACGGTTTCTGCATGCTTTCCCTTTTGGCGGTCAATTTCTTTGGTTCTGCCATACCGATCGCCGTTTTCTCGGCGTCAAGCAGCTATAATCCAAAAAGTGGAGTTTTTTGAAAACGATAAGGAGGGAGTATGTACAAAACTATTTTGGTTCCCGTGGATATTACCGAGCCGGAATTGACACAGCAGGTCATCCCGCATGTCAACGCGCTCGCCAGGCTCGAAGACTCCCACGTCCATTTCCTGGCGGTGATCCCATCGCGCGCCACCTATGCCGCTTTCGGCTTTGCCGCCACGGCGGCGATAGAAACCAAAGACGAAATCATTGCGGTAGCAACCGAGGGGCTGGCAAAAGCGGCCAAAGAATTCAGCGTGCCTGAAGATAGAGTGACCACGCACGTTGCCGTCGGCGATCCTAAAGATCAGATCCTGGAGCTCGCCGATGCGCTCAACGCGGAGATTATCGTGATGGGTTCCAACCGCCCTTCTGCGATCACTTATCTCCTCGGCTCCAATGCCACCGCCGTCGTCCGCCACGCCAATTGCCCGGTGCTGGTGGTGCGTGAATCGGCTAACGCCACTCAGTGAACCTGTCCGACACCTCACACATATTTGAACCGTAAAAAAAAACGGGAGCCCTAAGGCTCCCGTTCTCATTCAAGCGCTGAACACACTTACATGTGTTTAACGATAGCGTCGCCAAACTCTGAACATTTCAGCAGTTTAGCGCCTTCCATCAGGCGTTCGAAGTCATAGGTCACGGTCTTGGCGGCGATGGCGCCTTCCATGCCTTTAACGATCAGGTCAGCCGCTTCGAACCAGCCCATGTGGCGCAGCATCATCTCTGCGGACAGGATGATGGAGCCTGGGTTCACTTTGTCCTGGCCGGCGTACTTCGGCGCGGTGCCGTGAGTCGCTTCGAACAGGGCGCAGTCGGAGCCGATGTTGGCGCCCGGCGCGATGCCGATGCCGCCGACCTGGGCCGCCAGGGCGTCGGAGATGTAGTCGCCGTTCAGGTTCATACAGGCGATCACGTCGTATTCCGCCGGGCGCAGCAGGATCTGCTGCAGGAAGGCGTCGGCGATCACGTCTTTAACCACGATCTCTTTGCCGGTGTTCGGGTTCTTGATCTTCAGCCATGGGCCGCCGTCGATCAGCTCGCCGCCGAACTCTTCGCGCGCCAGCTCATAGCCCCAATCCTTGAAGGCACCTTCGGTGAACTTCATGATGTTGCCTTTGTGAACCAGGGTCACGGAGTCACGGTCGTTGGTGATGGCGTATTCGATCGCCGCACGCACCAGACGCTTGGTCCCTTCTTCGGAGCATGGCTTCACGCCGATACCGCACTGCTCCGGGAAGCGGATTTTCTTCACGCCCATTTCGTCGCGCAGGAATTTGATCACTTTGTCCGCTTCGGCGGAGCCGGCTTTCCACTCGATGCCGGCGTAGATGTCTTCGGCGTTTTCGCGGAAGATCACCATGTCGGTCAGCTCAGGCTGTTTCACCGGGCTTGGGGTGCCCTGGTAGTAACGCACCGGGCGCAGGCACACGTACAGGTCCAGCTGCTGGCGCAGGGCCACGTTCAGAGAACGGATGCCGCCGCCGACCGGGGTGGTCAGGGGGCCTTTGATGGCGACGCGGTAGTCGCGGATCAGGTCCAGAGTTTCGTCCGGCAGCCACACGTCTTTACCGTAAACGTGAGTAGATTTTTCGCCGGTGTAGATTTCCATCCAGGAGATTTTACGTTCGCCGTGGTAAGCCTTTTTAACGGCCGCATCAACCACGTGGATCATGGCAGGAGTCACGTCAACGCCGATGCCGTCGCCTTCGATGAACGGAATGATCGGGTTATGAGGAACAACCAGTTTACCCTGGGCGTCAACCGTGATTTTTTTACCTTCTGCCGGAACAACTACTTTGCTTTCCATCAACCTCTCCTTCAAGCGCAATTTTGTTAATGCTTTGTAAGATGCGTGTAGATACTACTTGAATATTCGGTCCGCGCCAATCCGAAACGGATTCGGTTATAATGCGCTTATCATCCGTAATCTCAACCGTTATGAAAAAATTCTCTGTTAGAAATCACAACGTTAAACGATTCAGCAAGCCGAATGCCGCCAAACCCGCCGCGCCGAAGGGGCCGCGCCGCATTGTGTTATTCAACAAGCCCTTCGACGTGCTGCCGCAATTCACCGACGAAGCCGGCCGCGCCACGTTGAAAGAGTACATCCCCTTCCCCGACGTTTACGCCGCCGGGCGCCTGGATCGCGACAGCGAGGGGCTGCTGGTGCTGACCAACGACGGCCAGCTGCAGGCACAGCTCACCCAACCAGGCAAGCGCACCGGCAAAATTTACTATGTGCAGGTTGAGGGGGCGCCGCAGGAGAGCGATCTGGCTCCGCTGCGCAGCGGCGTCACGCTGAAAGACGGCCCGACGCTGCCCGCCGGGGTGGAGTTGGTGGCCGAGCCGCAGTGGCTGTGGCCGCGCAACCCGCCGATCCGCGAACGCAAATCCATCCCCACCAGCTGGTTGAAAATCACCCTGTTCGAAGGGCGAAACCGCCAGGTGCGTCGCATGACGGCGCATATCGGGTTCCCTACCCTGCGCCTGATTCGCTACAGTATGGGTAATCTTTCGCTGGGTTCACTGCAGCCCGGTGAATGGAAAATCATCGATTCCTTGTAGACCGATAACTGATGGAGGCGCCATGAAATCTACTCCGATCGCGCTGCTGCTCGCCGCTCTGGCGGCCCCGTTCGCCGCCCCTGCCGCCAGCTTCGACTGCGCCAAGGCGGCAGGCGGCGATGAGCGCGCCATCTGCGCCGACCGCACGCTGAACGATCTGGACGTGCAAATGGCCACCAAATACCAGTTCCTGCGCGGCCTGTTCGCCATGGGCGCGCGCGGCGCGATGCAGGACAGCCAGCAGGCCTGGCTGACCAAGCGCCAGCGGTGCGGCGGCGACACCGCCTGCCTGCTGCAAAGTTACCGCACCCGCATCGCCGAGCTGGACGACATCTACCGGCGCATCGACAAACCGCTGTAAGGAGACCGCATGTTCAAACCGCACGTCACCGTCGCCTGCGTGGTGCACGCCGCCGGCAAATTTTTAATTGTCGAAGAAACCATCAATGGCAAAGCGCTGTGGAATCAGCCGGCCGGCCATCTGGAGGCCGACGAGACGCTGGTGCAGGCCGCCGAACGCGAGCTGTGGGAAGAGACCGGCATCCGCGCCACGCCGCAGGCGTTTCTGCGGCTGCACCAGTGGATCGCGCCGGATCGCACGCCGTTCCTGCGTTTTTGCTTCGTTATCGAGCTGGAACAGCCGCTGCCGACCGAGCCGCACGACAGCGACATCGATCGCTGCCTGTGGCTGAGCGCCGACGAGATTTTGCAGGCGCCCAACCTGCGTTCCGCGCTGGTGGCGGAGAGCATTCGCAGCTATCAGCAGCCGGAGCGCTATCCGCTGTCGCTGGTCGGCAGCTTCGCCTGGCCGCATTAAGGGCACCGGGCAGCACAAGATGAACAGTGCGCCGGCGCGGCCAACGTGGTAAAATCCTGCGCTTGTTTTTATCAGCACGGTTCGTGTTCAAGTTCGTGAGATCCCCATGTCAGACAACAGCCAGAAAAAAGTAATCGTCGGTATGTCCGGCGGCGTCGACTCTTCCGTTACCGCCTATCTGTTACAGCAACAGGGCTATCAGGTCGCTGGGCTGTTCATGAAGAACTGGGAAGAAGACGACGACGAAGAGTACTGCTCCGCCGCGACCGATCTGGCCGACGCGCAAGCGGTCTGCGACAAGCTGGGCATCGAACTGCACACGGTGAACTTTGCGGCGGAATACTGGGACAACGTGTTTGAGCTGTTCCTGGAAGAGTACAAGGCCGGCCGCACGCCGAACCCGGACATCCTGTGCAATAAAGAGATCAAATTCAAAGCCTTCCTGGAGTTCGCCGCCGAAGATCTGGGGGCCGATTTCATCGCCACCGGCCACTACGTGCGCCGCCAGGACGTGGACGGCAAAAGCCGCCTGCTGCGCGGTGTCGACGGCAACAAAGATCAGAGCTACTTCCTCTATACCCTGAGCCACGAGCAGGTGGCGCAGAGCCTGTTCCCGGTCGGCGAGCTGGAGAAGCCGGAGGTGCGCCGCATCGCCGAGCAGCTGGAGCTGGTCACCGCCAAGAAAAAAGACTCTACCGGCATCTGCTTTATCGGCGAGCGCAAGTTCCGCGACTTCCTCGGCCGCTACCTGCCGGCGCAGCCGGGCCCGATCGTCAGCGTTGACGGCCAGACCGTCGGCGAACACCAGGGCCTGATGTATCACACCCTGGGCCAGCGCAAAGGGCTGGGCATCGGCGGCCTGAAAGACAGCAGCGAAGATCCGTGGTACGTGGTGGATAAAGACGTGGCCAACAACGTGCTGGTGGTTGCACAGGGGCACGATCACCCGCGCCTGATGTCCGTAGGCCTGATCGCGCAGCAGCTGCACTGGGTGGATCGTCTGCCGCTGAGCGGCCCGTTCCGCTGCACGGTGAAGACCCGCTATCGCCAGCAGGATATCCCTTGCACCGTGACCCCGCTCGACGACGAACGCATCGAAGTGCGTTTCGACGAGCCGGTCTCCGCCGTCACCCCCGGCCAGTCGGCGGTGTTCTACCAGGGCGAAATCTGCCTCGGCGGCGGCATCATCGAACAGCGCCTGGCGTAACTGCCCGGCAAAAGAAAAACGCTGCGTTATCGCAGCGTTTTTTTTATTCAAAATTCCACCTGCGCTCCCAGCTCGATCACCCGGTTCGGCGGGATTTCGAACAGATCCGGCGCCCGCAGCGCGTTGCGCTGCAACAGCTGGAACACCTTGCCGCGCACGCGCAGATACCAGGGCCGTTTGCCCAGCACCAGCGTATCGCGCGACATGAAGAACGAGGTCTCGTTCATGGTGAAGCTCATCCCCTCCAGCCCGCAGCGGTAAAGAATGTCCGTCACGTTGGGCGTCTCGCGCCAGCCATAGCTCGCCACCACCCGCCAGAAACTCGCCGACAACTGTTCGATCGCCACCCGCTGCACGTTGTGCACGTACGGCATGTCGGTGGTGACGATGGTCAACAGCACCACGCGCTCGTGCAGCACCTTGTTGTGCTTCAGGTTATGCAACAGCACCAGCGGCACCGCATGCGGCGTGCGCTCCATAAACACCGCGGTGCCCGGCACCCGCTTCGGCGGCGCCTTCTCCAGCGACTCGATCAGCGCGCTCAGCCCTTCCTGGTTGTCGCGCAATCGGCGGATCAGGCGCGAACGCTCGGTCTTCCAGGTCAGCATGATCAGCAGAATGATTAGCCCGAGCGCCACCGGCAGCCAGCCGCCGGTCGCCAGCTTGATCAGGTTGGCGCCGAACAGCGGCACGTCTATGCACAGCATGACCAGCAGCATTAGCCCGCCCAGATAGCGCGGCCAGCCCCAGTTTTTCACCGCCACGATGCTCAGCAGAATCGACGACAGCAGCATGGTGCCGGTTACCACGATGCCGTAGGCCGAGGCCAGGTTGCTGGAGTGTTTGAAGCTGACGATCACGATCAGCACCGCCGCGAACAGCAGCCAGTTCACCACCGGAATGTAGATCTGCCCGGATTCCTGATCGGAGGTATAGATGATGCGCATCGGCGGCAGGTAGCCCAGCCGCACCGCCTGCCGCGTCAGCGAGAACACACCGGAGATCACCGCCTGCGAGGCGATCACCGTCGCCAGCGTAGCGATCACCAGCAGCGGGATCAGCGCCCAGGTCGGCGCCAGCAGGAAGAACGGGTTATTGATCGCCGCCGGGTTGGCCAGCAGCAGCGCCCCCTGGCCGAAGTAGTTCAACACCAGCGCCGGCGCCACCAGCGTAAACCACGCCAGACGGATCGGTTTTTTACCGAAGTGGCCCATATCGGCGTACAGCGCTTCGGCGCCGGTGACCGACAGCACCACCATGCCCAGCGCAAAGAACGACACGGCCTTGTATTCGAGGAAGAAATTCACCGCCCAGTAAGGGTTCAGCGCCCGCAGCACGCCGGGGTGATGCAAAATGCCGCCGAGGCCCAGCAGCGCCAGCGTCAGGAACCAGATAACCATCGCCGGGGCGAACAGTTTGCCGACGCTGCCGGTGCCGCGTTTTTGGATCGCGAACAATGCGGTCAGCACCAACAGCGACAGCGGTACGATAAAGCTGTCCAGCTCGGGGGCGATAATCTGCAGCCCCTCGATGGCCGAGAGCACCGAAATGGCCGGGGTGATCACCCCATCGCCGTAAAAGAAGCTGCCGCCCACCAGCCCGATCAGCACCGCCGCCGGCACCCAGCGCGCATCCAGCTTGCGGATCGCCAGCGACATCAGCGTCAGAATGCCTCCCTCGCCGTCGTTGTCGGCGCGCATCACGAAACAAATGTATTTAATGGAAACCACCAGCGTCAGCAGCCAGAAAATCAGCGATAAAAAGCCGTAAATCGAGGCCGGCGTCAGGGTGATGCCCTCCTCCGCCGTCAGGCATTCGCGCAGGGTATACAGCGGGCTGGTGCCGATATCGCCGTACACCACGCCGATGGCCGCCAGCGTCACCGCCGGCAGTGGCTGCTTGTTTTTTACGTGCATATAAAGGTCTTTATTTGAGGGTTCACGTTGGCAGTATAGATGCAGCCGCCGCACTTTATTTGCCGCAGCAACAATAAGTTCGCGCCGCCGCGCCGGCGATTTTCGTCGCCTATTTGCGCAGTTCTGCGCCGCACGGCGCCTCCGCCTCACCGCAGACGTATTAGACGCTGGGTTTACCCTCGATTTTGTGGCATGATCCGCGGCATTCGTTGTCATCGTTGTTACAGCCACGCCCGATCGTTACCGTTCGCGGCCGCCGCCGTTACCCCTGCGATACACACAACCTTATGCAGTAAGCCATGTACCGTTCACCGCGTTTACAGGAGTCATCGTGGCGAAGAATTATTATGACATCACGCTGGCCATGGCGGGTATCAGCCAGTCGGCGCGTTTGGTTCAGCAGTTGGCCCATGAAGGGCAATGCAACCGCGAAGCGTTTCAGACCTCGCTGAAAAGCCTGCTGCAAATGGATCCGCCCTCCACGCTGGCGGTGTTCGGCGGCGAAGAACGCAATTTGATGGTCGGCCTCGAAACCCTGATGGGCGTGCTGAATGCCAACAACAAAGGGCCGGGCGCGGAACTGACCCGCTACACCATCAGCCTGATGGTGCTGGAGCGCAAGCTCAACGCCAACAAACAGGCGATGAACACGCTCGGCGAACGCCTCGGCCAGCTCGAACGCCAGCTGGCGCACTTCGATCTTGAGTCGGACACCATCATCAGCGCGCTGGCCGGCATTTACGTCGACGTGGTCAGCCCGCTCGGGCCGCGCATCCAGGTGACCGGCTCGCCGGCCATCCTGCAGAATCCGCAGGTGCAGGCCAAGGTTCGCGCCACGCTGCTGGCCGGCATTCGCGCCGCCGTGCTGTGGCAACAGGTCGGCGGCAGCCGCCTGCAGTTAATGTTTTCCCGTAATCGTCTGTTCAAGCAGGCGCAAAATATCGTTGCTCATTGTTAATCGATCCCAGGAGTTGCTACCGATGGAATTATCCTCACTGACCGCCGTTTCCCCCGTTGATGGACGCTACGGTGATAAAGTCAGCGCACTGCGCCCCATTTTCAGCGAATACGGTCTGCTGAAATTCCGCGTACAGGTTGAAGTACGTTGGCTGCAAAAACTGGCCGCCTGCGCAGAAATCAAGGAAGTTCCCGCTTTTGACGCCGACGCAAACGCTTTCCTCGACAAAATTGTCGCGGAATTCAATGAAGAAGACGCTCAGCGCATCAAAACCATCGAGCGCACCACCAACCACGACGTGAAAGCGGTCGAGTATTTCCTGAAGGAAAAAGTGGCGGCGGTGCCTGCGCTGCACGCGGTGTCCGAGTTCATCCACTTCGCCTGCACCTCCGAAGACATCAACAACCTGTCGCACGCGCTGATGCTGCAAAGCGCCCGTCAGGACGTGGTGCTGCCTTACTGGCGCAAGATCATCGACGCGCTGAAAGGGCTGGCGCAGGAATACCGCGATATCCCGCTGCTGTCACGCACCCACGGCCAGCCGGCGACCCCGTCAACCGTCGGCAAAGAGTTCGCCAACGTGGCTTACCGCATGGAGCGCCAGTACCGCCAACTGGAGCGCGTGGAGATCATGGGTAAAATCAACGGTGCGGTCGGCAACTACAACGCCCACATCGTCGCCTACCCGGAAGTGGACTGGCATCAGTTCAGCGAAGCGTTCGTCACCTCACTCGGCATCACCTGGAACCCGTACACCACCCAGATCGAACCGCATGACTACATCGCCGAACTGTTCGACTGCGTAGCGCGTTTCAACACCATTCTGATCGACTTCGACCGCGACATCTGGGGCTACATCGCCCTGAACCACTTCAAGCAGAAGACCATCGCCGGCGAAATCGGTTCTTCCACCATGCCGCACAAGGTCAACCCGATCGACTTCGAAAACTCCGAAGGCAACCTAGGGCTGGCCAACGCCGTGCTGGGCCACCTGGCGGGCAAACTGCCGGTTTCCCGCTGGCAGCGCGACCTGACCGACTCCACCGTGCTGCGTAACCTGGGCGTGGGCCTGGGTTACGCGCTGATCGCCTATCAGGCCACCCTGAAGGGCATCAGCAAGCTGGAAGTCAACCAGGCGCACCTGCTGGACGAACTGGATCACAACTGGGAAGTGCTGGCCGAGCCGATCCAGACCGTGATGCGCCGCTACGGCATCGAGAAGCCTTACGAAAAATTGAAAGAGCTGACCCGCGGCAAGCGCGTGGACGCCGCCGGCATGCAGGCGTTCATCGATGGCCTGGCGCTGCCGGAAGAAGAGAAAACCCGTCTGAAGGCGATGACCCCGGCCAACTATATCGGCCGCGCCACCACCCTGGTCGACGAGCTGAAGTAAGCGCGTTAGACCCACAACGACAAGGCGGCCAACGGGCCGCCTTTTTGCTTATTATTCGCCGCGCAACACCTGCAGCCGGGCAATCTGCCGCCCCTGCGCATCGAAGTTGTCCGCACTCAGCCAACGCGCCAGCGCCTGCCGCACCGCCGGCCAACGGTCAATGGTGATGGCGAACCAGTCGGTATCCCGGCTGCGCCCCTTGACGATCACCGCAAAGCGGAAGTTGCCCTCGTAACGGAAGCCGAAGCGCAGCGCGGCCTGGCGCGACGGCGCGTTGTGGCTGTCGCACTTCCACTCGCAGCGGCGATAGCCCAGCGTGTCGAAGGCGTAACGCAGCAGCAGCGCGATGGCTTCGGTGGCGCTGGAGCGCTGTTTCATCAACGGCGACCAGCTGACGTGGCCGATCTCCAGCACGCCGTTGGCCTCGTCGATGCGCATCAGCGCCACCGTCCCCACCGGCGCGTCGCTGGCGGCGTCGAACACCGTCAGATTGACCAGCCCCGGGTTGGCCTGCAGCGTCTCCAGATGCTGCAGCATCGCCGCCGGCGTGTCTGGCCGTTCGATAGACAGATAGGTCCAGTCGCGGCCGTCCGGCGCCAGCTGGAAAGCGTCATACAGCGCGGCGTAATCCCGCTGCGGATCGAGCGGCGCCAGTGAACAGAAACGCCCACCGAGCGTTGCGCCGCCCGGGCGGCGAGCGGGCTGCCAATCCGGCATCGGTTCGCCAATCGGCTGACCATAACGATTCATTGCCATACGCGCCTCCTGCGGTTAACGGGTATACACGATAAACGAGCTTCTTCTGCCGATTTTGTCGTACAGCGAACGCGCCGGCGCGTTGTACTCCTGGGTCATCCAATAGACCCGATCGCTGCCGCGCGCCTCCGCCAGCCGATACGCCTGTTCGAACAGTTTTTCCGACACTTTATGGCCGCGCGCCTGCGGCGACACATAGAGATCTTCGATATAACAATAGCCCACCGCGCTCCAGGTGGACGGATGGAATACCAGGTTCATCAGCCCCAGCAGCCGGCCGTCGGCATCCTCCGCCACCAGCCCGTACACCTGTTCATCCTGCCCCAAGCATTCGAAGGTGCGATCGGTCACCTGCGGCGCCACCTCGGCGCGGTAAAAGTCGAGATAGCCCTGCCACAACGCCAGCCATTGCGCTCTGTCGTCGCCATTGATTCTGCGGATGGTCACTTCACGATTTGATGGGTTCATAGCGCCTCACGGGGTTAAGATATTATTTCCATTAGGGAAATAACCGAATAGCGGCAGAATACACCGCTCAGCGACGGCGTAATACGGACCAATTCAAAACGTCGAGCAGACCAATTTTAACCGCCGTTTTCCCGCGGCAGCGCGTTGAACACCTGCGCCAGCGTGGCGATAAAACGCACGATCTCGTCCGGCGTATAGGCCGAGAAACCGAGCACCAGCGC
Organism: Serratia sp. CY76391; assembly: GCF_052166695.1. NCBI lineage: Bacteria > Pseudomonadati > Pseudomonadota > Gammaproteobacteria > Enterobacterales > Yersiniaceae > Serratia > Serratia sp. CY76391. The sequence continues at coordinate 1,175,323 of NZ_JBJNOJ010000001.1, read as the reverse complement.
CCCGCGCTGCGGCGCGCCGGTGTAGAAGTCCGCCAGGCCGTACAGCCGGATGCCCCGTTCGGCCGCCGCCGCCACCAGCCGCCGCTCCGTCGCCGCATCCGCCAGCGGGCAAACCAGCTGCAGCCCGCCCTGCGGCAGCGCCGGGCGCGTCCAGGGCGCGAGATGGCGATACACCGCGTCGTACAGCACATCCAACCGCGCCTTGTAAAGCGTGCGCATATTGCGCAGATGCTCGGCGTAGCCGCCCTCGTGCAGGCAGTGGAACAGCGTCATCTGCGCCAGCGCCGACGTGTAGCCGTCCTGAAACTGCCTGGCGGCGACCAATGGCCGCACCAGCTGCGGCGGCGCGATCATGAAACCGATGCGCAACCCCGGAAACAGCGTCTTGCTGAAGGTGCCGATGTACAGCGTGCGCCCGCCGCTGTCCAGCCCCTGCAGCGCCGCCTTGGTTTGTCGATCGTAGTTGAACTCGGCGTCGTAATCGTCTTCGATGATCCAGGCCCGCCGGCGCTGGGCCCACTGCAACAGCGCCAGGCGCCGCTCGAGGCTCAGCGAGTATCCCAGCGGGTAGTGATGGGATGGCGTGATGTAAACGCCCCGCCCGCCGCCCGCAGCCTGCATCAGCTGCCCGACGTCCAGCCCTTGTTCATCGATGCCGATCGGCCGCGCCTGCAGCCCCGCCGACTGCACCAACTTTTTCGCCCCCTGGTAACCCGGCTCTTCGACGAATACCGCATCGCCGGGATCGAACAGCACCTGCGTGCACAGCGCCAGCGCCTGCTGAGAGCTGGTGACCACGATCACCTGCTCCGCCGTCGCCTTGACGCCCCGCTCCCGCTGCAAATAGTGCGCGATCTCCGCACGCAGCTCCGGCAAGCCCTGCGGATCGGCATAGCCCAACAGCCGCTCGCCGTGCCGCCGCAGCGCCTGCTTTTCCCACTGCAGCCACGAATCGATGGGAAACGCCCGCAGATCCGCCAGCGAGGGCGTCAGCGACGCCTGACGGCTGGTGTGCGGCGTATGGCTGACCGCCAGCAGCGCCCGGCCGCGATCGCTCAGCTCGCGCTCCGCCAACTGCGCCTCCTGGCCTGCCTGCGTCGCCAGCAGTTCACGGCCGAGCAGCGTATCGCAGCGATAACGCACATAGCTGCCGCGCCCCACCGCCCGGCTGATGTATCCCTCCGCCTCCAGCCGCGCGTAGGTCTGCTCCACCGTGTCACGCGCCACCGCCAGCCGGGCCGCCAACGCGCGGCTCGGCGGCAGCTTCGCCCGCCAAGGCAGTTCCCCGGCGGTGATGAGCCGCAACAGGGTCTGATGCAGCGCCGAACGTCGGGTCAGCCCCTGCTGACGCTGCTGGGTGAAGGCCGTCAGGATTGCCGCGTCGTCCGCGTGTTGTGGGGTGTCACTCATGGGCGTCTGTTTCTCCGAGCCTGGGGCAATTACACACTACTCTATCTCATTTCCTCCCAGCGGCGGCGGCAGTTGCGCTGCCCGGCGAAATCCCCTTAAATAAGCCATCGCATTGCGGCTACAGGACTTCCGTCAGCTATGAGCAAGGAGATCAACCAGCGTCTGCTGGAAAAACTGCTGCAGGATCTGGCCAGCGCGGGCGCGATGCCGTTGTATCTGCGCTTTAACGCCTCGGTGCGCCAGGCTATCGAGCAAGAATTGCTCAGCGCGGGGGATTTCCTGCCCAGCGAGCGCCTGTTCACCGAACGGCTCGGCATCTCGCGCATCACGGTGCGCAAAGCGCTGGCCTGCCTTGAGCAAGACGGCATCATTGGCCGTTCACGCGGCTACGGCACCTTCATCCAGCCGCAACGGCCCGCGCCGAAGCTGCGCTATTCCTTAGCGGACATCAAAGGGTTCTCGCGCGAGGCGACGCAACAGGGGCGTCAGCCGGACACGCAATGGATCAGCCGCGAGCGGGTGCCGGCCAGCGCCGAACTGGCGGAAAGGCTCCAGCTGGCGGTTGGAGCGCCGATCTACCAACTCAAACGCATTCACTTTATCGATCGGCGGCCGATGTCGGTGGCGGTGTCCTACGTGGTGGCGGCGGCGATTGCCAACATCGACGAGATTGGCATCTCGCTCTACGATTACTTCCGGCGCAATAATGTGGAGATGGGCTCGCTGCGCAGCCAGGTCAGCGCGGCGATGGCCGACGACGATATCCGCCGGACGCTGCAGCTATCAGAACCGATGCCGCTGCTGATCGTGCGCCAGACGCTGTTCGACCACCGCAAGAAGCCTGTCGAATACAGCGAAAGCTTCTGCCGCAGCGACATGTACGAATTTACCAGCGAAAGCTGACCCGTTGCACCTTGCGGCGGCTCACGCCTCACCCTGCCGGCGGCGGCGAAAACGCACGAACGCCTGGGCATACGCCTCAACGTCCAGCGGATTCACCCGTTTTAACTCCGCCAGCAATCCGGGTTCGATCGCTTCTGCACCGTGCAGCGCACCACAGACAGCGGTGGCCATCGCGCCGATGGTGTCAGTATCGCCGCCCAGGTTGGCGCACAGCACCGCGCAACGGGTAGGATCGGTTTGCGCCAGCTGCACCATCGCCAGCGCTGCCGGCACCGACTCGATGGTGCTCACCCCGGCGCCGATCAGTTGATATATCCGCTCAGAGGCCTGCTCGGGATCGGTGGCCTCATCCACCACCTGAAACGCCAACTCAATGCGCGCCGCCAGCGAGGGGCTGAACGTCGTCTCCTGCCGGCGCTGGGCATACTCCGCTACGCCCGGCAACGCCAGGCGAATCGAGGCCCAGTCAGCCCCCTCCACCGCACGCGAAACCGCCCAGGCGATCGCCACGGCACCGGCGACGGCGATGTCGGATTTGTGCGTCGGGCTGGAGGCCAGCCACACCTGCTGACAGAACCCCTCCAGCGGCGCAGACGGCAGCACGCAGCCCAAAGGCGAAATGCGCATCGCCGCGCCGTTGGTGATGCCGTTGTTTTCCAACGCGGCGATCGGCGTGCCCGCTTTCTGCTCGCTCAACGCCAGTTTGGAACTGGGGCCGAGAATGTTCTTGTTGAAGGCGTCAAAACTGTCCACCCAGCGGATCACGTTGCGGGCGATCAGTTCCGGCACCACCTCGCCTTCCGCTTCCCGCAGCGCATCGGCCAGCGCTAACGCCATCGCGGTATCGTCGGTATATTGCCCGGCCTTGAAGTAACAGGCGGCGGTGTTCTCCGCCGGCCCATCGAGAAAGCCGTCTATCCAGCCGAAATGGCGCTTAACCCGCTCGCGCGGCCACAGCTCGGAAGGCATGCCGAGCGCGTCGCCCAGCATCTGTCCGTAAAGTGCGCCCGCTATGCGTTCTGCCTGGGTTAACTGCTTCATCCGTCGCTCCTGAGAAAATGTACCGTTGCCTCAATAATACCTTATTAGTACCTTTAAAGCTTATCAAGCGCCCCGGCTCACACTTCCCTTTCGCGGGCAATGCCTGGGGCGTTTAAGTTGCGTTTAATGTTGCCCCGCCGCTGTTTATCCGACGTTTATCAGAGCTTGTCGATAATGTCGGCGAACAAATTGATAACGCTTATTTTAATACATTGCTTCGGCTCTCTTGCGAGCCGGGCGGGTTATACCTACCATAGCCTCAGCACTTTTTGTCAAAATGGTTCAGGTGGCCGCGTTATTCCCCGACACGCCGCAGAGCGTGTTCCCTTTTATCGCGTGGGTGACAGGACGTTCACCCGCATAGTCACAGGAGTTCGCCATGCGAGTACTGGTTGTTGAAGATAATGGTTTGCTGCGTCACCACCTTTCCGTTCAGATGCGCGAGATGGGCCATCAGGTCGACGCGGCCGAAGACGCCAAGGAAGCCGATTATTTCCTGCAGGAGCACGCGCCGGATATCGCCATCGTCGATCTCGGCCTGCCGGGTGAAGACGGCCTGAGCCTGATCCGCCGCTGGCGCGCCCATCAGACCAAGCTGCCGATCCTGGTGCTGACCGCCCGCGAAAGCTGGCAGGACAAAGTGGCGGTGCTGGAAGCCGGCGCCGACGACTATGTCACCAAGCCGTTCCACCTGGAAGAAGTGATCGCCCGCATGCAGGCGCTGATGCGCCGCAACAGCGGCCTGGCCTCGCAGGTGATCGTGCTGCCACCATTCCAGATCGATCTGTCGCGCCGCGAACTGAGCGTCAACGATCAGCAAATCAAGCTGACCGCCTTTGAATACACCATCATCGAGACCCTGATCCGCAACGCCGGCAAGGTGGTGAGCAAGGATTCGTTGATGCTGCAGCTCTACCCGGACGCCGAACTGCGCGAAAGCCACACCATCGACGTGCTGATGGGCCGCTTGCGCAAGAAAGTGCAGGCGGAATACCCGCATGAAGTGATCACCACGGTACGTGGCCAGGGCTATCGTTTTGACGCGAAGTGAACATGATGTTCAACAAGAATAAAAAACCGTTTTCGCTGCGTGCCCGCTTCCTGATGGCGACCGCCGGGGTGATCCTGGCGCTGTCGCTCTCTTACGGTTTGGTGGCGGTCGTCGGCTACATCGTCAGCTTCGACAAGACCGCCTTCCGTTTGCTGCGCGGCGAGAGCAACCTGTTCTTCAGCCTGGCGCAGTGGAAAGACAACAAGCTCACCATCGCCATTCCTCCCGATATCGATCTCAATTTTCCCACGCTGGTATTTATCTACGACGATAAAGGCAACCTGCTGTGGAGCCAGCGCAAAGTGCCGGAGCTCGAGAAGCTGATCAACAAAGAATGGCTGGAGGAGTCCGGCTTCTACGAAATTGACACCGATACCCGCATCAGTAGCGAAGTGCTGGGGGACAACCCCAAAGCGCAGGATCAGCTGAAGAATTACGACGATACCGATCAGAACGCGCTGACCCACTCGGTGGCGGTCAATACCTATGCCGCCACGGCGCGGCTGCCGGCGTTGACCATCGTAGTGGTCGACAGCATTCCGCAAGAGCTGCAGCGCTCAGACGTGGTGTGGGAGTGGTTCAGCTACGTGCTGCTGGCCAACCTGCTGCTGGTGGTGCCGCTGCTGTGGCTGGCGGCCTACTGGAGCCTGCGGCCGATCAAGGCGCTGGTCAATCAGGTGGGCGAGCTGGAGAACGGCGAGCGCGATCAGCTCGACGAAAATCCGCCCAGCGAGCTGCGCGGACTGGTGCGCAATCTGAACATTCTGGTGCGCAACGAGCGCCAGCGCTACACCAAATACCGCACCACCCTGTCGGATCTGACCCACAGCCTGAAAACGCCGCTGGCGGTGCTGCAAAGCACCCTGCGCTCGCTGCGCAGCGGCAAGCAAACCACCATCGAAGAAGCCGAGCCGATCATGCTGGATCAGATCGGGCGCATCTCGCAGCAGATCGGTTACTACCTGCACCGGGCCAGCATCAACTCCGGCCAAACGGTGTTGACGCGCGAGATCCACTCGGTGCCGGCGCTGCTCGACAGCCTGGTGGTGGCGCTGAACAAGGTTTACCAGCGCAAAGGGGTGGTGATCACGCTGGACATCTCGCCGGAAGTGACCTTTATGGGCGAGAAGAACGACTTTATGGAAGTGATGGGCAACGTGTTGGAAAACGCCTGCAAATACTGCCTCGAGTTCGTGGAGATCACCTCGCTGCACTCCGAGAAAAACCTCACTATCGTTATCGACGACGACGGCCCGGGCATCCCGGAAAGCAAGCGCCAGCTGATTTTCCAGCGCGGCCAGCGGGTGGATACCCTGCGGCCCGGTCAGGGCCTTGGCCTGTCGGTGGCGGCGGAGATCATCGAGCAATACGACGGCGAAATCGTCATCAGCGACAGCCCGCTCGGCGGCGCGCGCATGCAGGTCACCTTCGCCCGCCAGCACGACACCCACCACAACGAGTAAATTATGCCGCTGCGGCCCCGATCCACGGGGCCAAACTTCCGTTATAATCGCACTCAGGCTCACTCCCCTATCCTGGAATAGAACATGGATTATCAATTAGATCTGGACTGGAACGATTTTTTGCAACGTTATTGGCAAAAGCGTCCGGTGATTCTGAAGCGCGGCTTCAAAAACTTTATCGATCCGATCTCCCCGGATGAGCTGGCCGGGCTGGCGATGGAAAACGAAGTGGACAGCCGTCTGGTCAGCCACCAGGACGGCCGTTGGCAGGTTGCGCACGGCCCCTTCGAGAGCTTCGACCACCTGAGCGAAAACAACTGGTCGCTGCTGGTGCAGGCGGTGGACCACTGGCATGAGCCTTCCGCCGCGCTGATGCGCCCGTTCCGCCAACTGCCGGACTGGCGGATGGATGACCTGATGATCTCCTTCTCGGTGCCGGGCGGCGGCGTCGGCCCGCACCTCGATCAGTACGACGTGTTCATCATTCAGGGCACCGGCCGCCGCCGCTGGCGCGTCGGGGAAAAAACGCCGCTGAAACAGCACTGCCCGCACCCGGATCTGCTGCAGGTCGAACCGTTCGACGCCATCATCGATGAAGAGATGGAGCCGGGCGACATTCTCTATATTCCGCCGGGCTTCCCGCATGAAGGCTACGCGCTGGAAAACGCGCTCAATTACTCGGTGGGCTTCCGCGCGCCGAACGGCCGTGAGCTGGTGAGCGGCTTCGCCGATTACGTGCTGGCGCGCGAGCTGGGCAGCAAACGCTACGGCGATCCGGACGTTAAACTGCGCGAACACCCGGCGGAGATCCTGCCGCAGGAAGTGGACGCCTTACGGCAGATGATGCTGGATCTGGTGCAACAGCCGGAACACTTCCAGCACTGGTTCGGCGAGTTTATCTCCCAGTCGCGCCACGAGCTGGATCTGGCGCCGCCGGAGCCGCCGTATCAGGCCGGGGAAATCTACGAACTGCTGCAACAGGGTGAAGCGCTGCAGCGCCTGGGTGGGTTGCGCGTGCTGCGCGTCGGCGATCGCTGCTTCGTCAACGGCGAGCTGATCGACACCGACCAGCTGCAGGCCGCAGACGCCCTGTGCCAGCACTTCAGCGTCGATGCCGCCCTGCTCGGCGACGCGGTGGATGATCCGTCATTCCTGGCGCTGCTGACCGCGCTGGTCAACAGCGGCTATTGGTACTTTAACGACTGAGTTCTCGGGGCTGTGGCCTCTGTTGAACATGTCTACCGGCCCGCTTATGCGGGCCTTTTCTTTAGGGTGGAAAAAGCTGGCCCGCCCTCAACAATATGTTTCTATCGAGACCTCAATTTATCCACCACACGAATGCCCCTATCATTATTATTTTGAAAGTAATGCATACCACATGAAATCAAACAAACCATTGCTTCTCAGTCCCACTGACGTTATTTTTAAGGCCATTCACTGAATTACTTACAATACTAATTAATACAAGGTGTTATCCATGCAAATTATTTATCCTGATGATTATTCAAACCAAGGCAGACCGGATGAAAATTTTGCCGAAGAATTTACCTGCGCCAAAAATAGAGGAATACGCTGTTTTCTACTTTCCTCAGAAGCCGCAGCATTAGGAAAAACCCGTTTTTCGGGCCGCTTTGAACCAGGCGTACCGGTAATCTGGCGTGGTTGGATGTTGAATGCAGAGGAATATCGCCAGTTGCACCGTGCGGTAACGGCTAATGGAGGGGAAATGCTTGAGTCCCCGGATGAGTATTTGCGTAATCACCATATAACCGGCTGGTATGAGCCATGTAAGTCATATACCGCAGAGACCGTGCTCACCACGGCTGATACAGATTTCGACACTCTGGTCACCCAACTTTGTTGGCCCGCCTACTTTGTTAAGGATTATGTGAAATCGCTGACCACATCCCGAGGCTCGGTAGCTCACAATGCCGCTGAAATCAGAGAGGTTCTTAAACTGATTATGCATTACAGAGGGGAGCTTGAAGGCGGCGTTAGCTTAAGACGCTTTGAAAACTTGTTTGACGACAGTGAGCGCCGATACTTTTCGATTAACAGCCAGGTTTTTTCCGCCGATGGTGAAATACCTGACATCGTTCATCAGATCGCATCGCGTATTAAAACGCCTTTTTATTCGATCGATATCGCCAAAAATGCCAATGGCGAATTGCGCCTAATCGAAATAGGCGATGGCCAGGTATCAGATACCAAAGAGTGGAGCGTTGCAGACCTGGTTACTGCATTTTGTATAGCAGGCGGTTAACCACCCCATTAAATTCGAGTGGTTATAAGTAAGGCCAAGTGTATCCTAAAAAAACTCCATCGTGTGAATAACCAGGTGATGCTGGCCGTCTGCATCGCTGTACCTTATCGATATGTGATGTCACTACCTCCCCAGTATGCACTGGGGGTATTAGTGCAAAAAAATGCGCTATGTTAAAAGGGCATTCTTTCCGGCCTGACAGCATCTATCGCAGCAGATTTCCAGATAAGCTAACGTCTCGACACATCTAAATCAGCAATATTAGAATATCTGACTACAATACTGATGCTCACCATAGGCAAACATGAGTAGGCAAAAACACCCAATAAACTTTCTTTACTGGGTGCGAAGAACCCCCTCTTTCTCATCATCGTGATGGCAGAGTGTGCGTATTCATTTATAAAACATATAGAACTTACTCTTTTTTGAGAAAATTATACTTCTCGAGCGTTTTTTTTACCTCTATCTTGAGTTCATTCTCATCCAAATCGCTACCATCCCGATTTGGGGAAGATGTATAGCAATCCGCCAAGCTGAAAAGCTCTGCTGCACAATACCCAACATCATTACTATCATTTCTTAATGTCCCGTCATCGCGTTCTTTTCTCCACATATTAAGATACTGTGACTCATACTCATCAGCGGTTAATTTAGAGTCGAGTAATGCCTGCGCGATTTCAATCAACTTCATACTCATAACAGTACTCCTTTTTCCATATAGTTTTTATACTGTGGCGTCCCAAGGCTTAATTTCATTCCCGTCGAGAAATATCCATCACGTCTAATTACAACAACATTATTGGTCCTTAGGTTAAAAAAGACTTTGGAGTCTTTTTCTCTTATGTAAGTCCCTCTCTCTACCGTATCTTTATCATTCAAATGGGCCTCGAGCGCATCGCGATATTGAGTCAGAGTCTCTCTGTTTTTTCTGGTGTCCGCAACACCAAAGTCACTCGCGTGCTTGTACTTTTTATCCAGTTGCTGACGCGTAAAACGCCCCGAGTCCAGCGGATCACTGACCATCACATAGACAGCTTCAACCCCGGTTTCCAGCGCATCCGGCTGCCACAGGATAAAGTCTTGCAGATCCTGCACCACATCCGCCGGGAAGGTGGTGACCACGATGCTGTCCGCCTGCCTGATGCCGGTGCCGGTATGCACTGGCGACTTAGGCCCCGGTGAGCCATTGCCGGTATGCGCCGGCGCGGCCGGCCCGGTCGGCACCGGGTTGATCAGTATCGTCCTCGCCGGTACCCCCGCCATTGCGGGCAGCGTGATTTTGTCCAGCCCCGTCAGCTCATCGCGAACGGGTCTGAATACCGGCACGCTCGGCGATACGCCGCCCACGCCCGTCCTGACGAAGTTGACGCTCTGTCTCCCATCATCGTCAATGGTGATAAATCCGCGCACCGGCAAATCGACCGAGGTCATGCCGGGCTGGATGGTCGCCCTGCCCGCTGCCGCCAGGCTCGCCTGGAGGGCAAACAAATTGACATCCCGCCCGGGTACCCGGTCGCTCCCTGCACCGACCTCCGTCGGGTAGAAACCAAGGGCAAAAGCCCCCAGCACCGATCCGGCAGCGACCACAGTGCCGGCGCGTATACTGCCAATTTCGTAGGCTGCCCGCCACGACGCGCTCGCTGCCCAGCCGGCCAGTTCGCTCGTGGTCGTCATCACGCCTTGCCCGATTACCGACGTCTGCAGCATCGCGGGCGCACGGTTGAGCACCATGGCACCTGCTGCCGCCAGCGCCGCATTGGCCGCTTTTAGCTTTTCCGGGGAGTAGGCCGGTGCATCCAGAATCCCCGCTTTGGCGAACAACGCTTTTCTGGCGACTTCCGCCTTGCGGGCTTCTTCAGCCTTACGGGCTTCTTCGGCTCTGCGAGCCTCTTCCGCCTTTCGGGCCTCCTCGGCTTTGCGAGCCTCCTCAGCTTTACGAGCTTCTTCAGCTCTGCGAGCCTCTTCCGCCTTGCGGGCCTCCTCAGCTTTACGGGCCTCTTCGGCCACTTCTCGTTCTACCTGCTTAAATTGTTGATAGGCCGATGTCAAAGAAGGCACTTCGACATTACGTTGCCGATACCCTGTGCGATCGCTCCCTTTGCCGCCGCCGCTGATCTCATACTGCTCCGTAATTTCTGTCATCACCCTATTATTATCAAGCCAGAAACCCGGTGGGATTGTTCCATTAAGCACCTCGGAATAGGTGGCTAATGACGCCTTATCCTCTGCGGCAGAATTGTTGCCGTTATTGTTGCCGTTGGGTATGTTCTGATAATTACCGATTCTATGATGGGTATCGATATTACCGGCGAACACGATCCCGCCTTGAGCAGGCAACCCCACGCCAAGTACATTTTTAACTTGTGGGACAGAGGAAATAGCCTTGCTGACGGCGGCTTCATCGGCTGTACGAATTTCACCAACCTGCACCTGTATTTTTCCGTCAGCCTCAACACTTTTCAAAGCTACCTTTGCATAAGTTGTAACCGCACGTACCTTTTTTTGTAAATCTTTCAGTATATTATTAATTTTAGGGTCATTTTTGATAGCGTTAACCTGCCGCCGTATCGCTGCACCCTGGGAATCTCCACTACTGCTGCTATCCCTGCCGCCATTACCGTTCCCTTTACCATCATCCCAGTTGGTACTGTTATCTTTACCGGGATTTAAACCATGTACTCCATCGATATGTACATCCCCCATGCCGGGAATATGTGTATCCATAGATCCACCGTGCCCTACATTAGGTCCCTGGTCTGAAGCCCCCCCTTTAATACCGCCAGTTGGGCCACGGCTGTCTTTTCCATCTCCGCCACTCATATGCCAGTCCTTTTATTTCGTTGATGTGGCAGCAGAGTAAATTCTTAAGTGCTTATCGCCAGCAGCACTATCGGTTAATACTCTTCGCTACCCACAAAAATTGTTATTACTCAGGCGCACGTAATCGCTTTTTCCAACGCCGCCAACCGCGATTCCAGCGTTTCTCGGGCCGCTCGCTCTTCCTTAAGCGCCTCAACCAACAGCGCCACCACGCCGTTGATATTGATGCCCCGCGCATCCTTCAGCACGCTGCCGTCGTTGAGCTTCAATTCGGTTTGGGTGACCGACTGCGGCAATACGCTCTCCACTTCCTGAGCGATCACCCCGGCTTCCGGCACGCCCTGTTTGAGGTAGGTGTAGCCGCCGATATTGGCCAGCTTGTCCAATGCGCCGGCAATTTGGGTGATGTCCGTTTTCATGCGAGCGTCGGAGCTGCTGTGCCAGGCGCCGTTGGTGTAGGCATGACCGTTATTCCGGAACTCATACCATCCTTGCGCCCCGCCGTTGGCCACATGGAATGCCATGGCATGGTATTGGCTAATGTGTTCAATGTGATAAATATCTGCGCTCAGATCCCCATTTCCCTGAAGACGCACCCCATTGGTAATACGTTCTGCTTTACCTGCAACGTCAATATTGCCGGCAGCGACAATCCAGCCATTGCCGTTACGTTTTGTCAGTTGCCCGGCAGAGAGCTCGCTGTTCGCCTTTACTTGAATTTCATTCCAGCGTCCCGCAAGGTCGCTATAAGCTAGTAATCCCGTATCTTCTTTTCCGGGGATAATCCGCGCGCCCATCATCATAGAAGAACTTACTCCGCTGGTGACGAAGCGCGTATGAATATAGGGCGCGTTGTATGCCTGCCCATTTATCAGGGGAGTGGGCCCAGTGGTCACAGCCCCTATACCCGCGTCATGCGATACCATCGCACCACCGGAAATATCAACGCCGTTGCCGAGTGCAACCCTGCCGGAAGCCAGGCTGAAAGCGAAAGGACGCGAGGTGTTCCATTGTCCGTTTTGAGCTTGCCCAGCCTGAGTTGTCAGTAAGTAGAAAGCCTCGCCGTCGTTACGCAGCATCACGCCGGTATTGCCATTTGCCAGCCGAAAACCGTTGGCCGATTTGGAGACGATTTCACCGTCGCTGACCACGCGCTGGCGCAGCGTAGACAGCGATTTCAGTTCGGCAATATCGTCGTTAACGCCGTTAATCACCTGAGCATTTTTCTTTTCTTCTGCCATGATTGTTACCCTCTTACGTCCTGTTTGATGGCGGTTAACAGCGCTCATTCCCCCAGCATCCCCTGGCGACTGGGCTCACCGCACTGAAGCTGTAAAACCGGTTAAGCACACAGCCATACTGTATGCATAAACAGCACTTTATCTCGAAGGATAATGGGATTCCCTCACCGCGGGTTGTGTGGTGAACGAAACAACCATGAGACTGGGAACCATAAAGAGAACAGAAGAAGAAGAAGAAGAAGAGAACGGCGGGCGCGCTGAGCCCCGCCGGGCGGATCAGAAAAGGATAGTCGGGCCGGCGCTAGCCGGCAGAGGAACGAAAGTGTTTACCGCGCCCGCTCGGCGGCCAGCGCCGCGATGCGCATGATCACCGCCACCGCTTGCTCCATGCCTTCCAGCGTCACGAACTCGTGCTTGCCGTGGTAGTTGTAGCCGCCGGTGAACAGGTTCGGGCATGGCAGGCCGCGGAACGACAGCTGCGCGCCGTCGGTGCCGCCGCGGATCGGCTTCATCACCGGTTCGATGTCGCAGTCGCGCATCGCCTGCTGCGCCAGCGCGATCACGTGCGGGTGCTCCGCCACCTGTTCGCGCATGTTGTAATAGCTGTCTTCGATGCTCACTTCGATATAGCAATCGCGCGGCAGGCCTTTGCCGACCTCGCGAGCGATGTCCACCATCTTACGCTTGCGCGCCTCGAACCCTTCGCGCTCGAAGTCGCGCAGAATGTAGTGCATTTCGGCGCGCTCCACGCTGCCCTTGATGCTGCTGAGATGATAAAAGCCCTGGTAGCCTTCGGTGGTCTCCGGCGCTTCGTCCGCCGGCAGCGCCTGATGAATGCGGGTCGCCAGCGACAGCGCGTTGACCATCACCCCCTTGGCGCTGCCGGGGTGCACGCTGTTGCCGAGGATTTTGATCGTCACCGAGGCGGCGTTGAAGTTTTCGCACTCCAGCTCACCGACGCCGCCGCCGTCCACCGTGTAGGCCCATTCGGCATTGAAGGCCGCCACGTCGAACAGCTGCGCCCCCTTGCCCACCTCCTCGTCCGGAGTGAAGGCCACGCGGATGTCACCGTGCGGGATCTTGCGCGCGCGCAGGCGCACCATGGCGGTGAGGATCTCGGCGATGCCCGCCTTGTCGTCGGCGCCCAGCAGCGTTTTGCCGTCGGTGGTGATCAGCGTCTGCCCCAGCATCTGGTGCAGGATCGGGAACATCACCGGCGACAGCACCTCATCACCGATGCCGAGCGCAATGTCGCCGCCGCGATAGTTCTCGACGATCTGCGGATTGACGTGTTTACCGCTGAAATCCGGCGAAGTATCCAGATGGGCGATAAAACCGACCGCCGGCACCGGCCAGGCGACGTTACCCGGCCAGGTGCCCATCACGCAGCCGTGTTCGCTGAGCGACACCCGCTCGAAGCCGAGCGCGATCATTTCCTGCTGCAATGCACGCGCCAGCTTCAACTGCCCGTCGGTGCTCGGCACATGCTTTACGTTCGCTTTGGACTGGGTGTCGAAAGAGACGTAGTTGAAAAAGCGGTCAAGTAATTTGTCCATGGTAGCGGCCCCTCAGAATATCGCGTTTCATTATGCGGAACCGATCAGGATCAAATATTGCGTCAGGTCATTTTTAACCAGAATTCGCCAATATCATTAATCTTTGTGATGATTTCTGAGGGGAATAATGCTGTCATCACAGGGTCATTTGTCGCTATCATGATGAAAAACGCGGCATCTGGGCCGGATCGGCTTTCAATTCCGGCATTCAGCGTCTATCATGCGCGCTCGAAAAATTTCCATTGGCGTAACTGGTTTGAGCTTCATTTGATCAGCGGGTATCCCGCAAGCTCCGGCAGTCTTTTCCAGTTGCGGTTCTATCTGCATTAGCCCACGGGATAGAGTAATACGATAAATGACTGAGACATCCTCTCCGACTCCCCTTGTTGAACTGCATGCCCTGAGCAAAGCGTTCGATGGCAAAACCATCATTGCCGATCTGGATCTGACGATTAACCACGGCGAATTCCTCACCATTCTCGGCCCCTCCGGCTGTGGCAAAACCACGGTGCTGCGCCTGATCGCCGGTCTGGAAGACGCCGATGTGGGCCGCATCGTGCTCGACGGCCAGGACATCACCGCCATTCCGGCCGAACATCGCCACGTCAACACCGTGTTTCAAAGCTACGCTCTGTTTCCGCACATGTCGGTGTTCGACAACGTCGCCTTCGGCCTGCGCATGCAAAAGGTGCCGGCAGCGGAACTGACGCCGCGCGTCGAAGAGGCGCTGCGCATGGTGCAGCTGGACGACTTTGCCAAGCGGCGGCCGGGCCAGCTCTCCGGCGGCCAACAGCAGCGCGTGGCCATCGCCCGCGCGGTGGTCAACAAGCCGAAGGTGCTGCTGCTGGACGAATCGCTGTCGGCGCTGGACTACAAGCTGCGCAAGCAGATGCAGAACGAACTGAAAGCGCTGCAGCGCAAACTGGGCATCACCTTCGTGTTCGTCACCCACGATCAGGAAGAAGCGTTGACCATGTCGGATCGCATCGTGGTGATGCGCGAAGGCCGCATTGAGCAGGACGGCACGCCGCGTGAGATCTACGAAGAGCCGAAGAACCTGTTCGTCGCCAGCTTCATCGGCGAGATCAACATCTTCGACGCGGTGGTCCTGCAACGCCTCGATCCGCAGCGGGTGCGCGCCAACGTGGAAGGCCGCGAGTGCGACATCTACGCCGATCTGCCGGTAGAGCCGGGCCAAAAGCTGAAGGTGCTGCTGCGCCCGGAGGATCTGCGGGTGGAAGAAGTGAACGACAGCGCGCAGCACGACGGGTTGATCGGCTACGTGCGCGAGCGCAACTACAAAGGCATGACGCTGGAATCGGTGGTCGAGCTGGAGAGCGGCAAAATGGTGATGGTCAGCGAGTTCTTCAACGAAGACGATCCGGACGTCGATCACTCGCTCAATCAGAAGATGGCGGTAACCTGGGTTGAAAGCTGGGAGGTGGTGCTGGCCGATGAAGAAATCGCGTAAAGTCTTCCAGAATGTGGTGATCGTCGGCGTCGTCGCCTGGCTGCTGCTGTTCGTGTTCATGCCGAACCTGATGATCATCGGCGCCAGCTTCCTGACCCGCGACGACGCCAACCTGGTGCAGATGGTGTTCACGCTGGACAACTACCGGCGCTTGTTCGATCCGTTGTACGCCCAGGTGCTGCTGCACTCGCTGAACATGGCGCTGATCGCCACCCTGTGCTGCCTGGCGATCGGCTATCCGTTCGCCTTTATCCTGGCGCGGTTGCCGCAGAAAGTGCGGCCGCTGCTGCTGTTTCTGCTGATCGTGCCCTTCTGGACCAACTCGCTGATCCGCATCTACGGCCTGAAGCTGTTTCTCAGCACCCGCGGCTATCTCAACGACGCGCTGCTGTGGATCGGCGTCATCGACAAGCCGCTGCGCATCATGTACACCTCGGAAGCGGTCGTCCTCGGCCTGGTGTATATCCTGTTGCCGTTTATGGTGATGCCGCTCTACTCCAGCATCGAAAAGCTCGATAAGTCCTGCCTGGAGGCGGCGCGCGACCTCGGCGCCAGCAAGCTGCAAACCTTTATCCGCATCATCGTGCCGCTGACCATGCCGGGCATTATCGCCGGCTGCCTGCTGGTGGTGCTGCCGGCGATGGGGCTGTTCTTCGTCGCCGATCTGATGGGCGGCGCCAAAAACCTGCTGATCGGCAACGTGATTAAAAGCCAGTTCCTCAATATCCGCGACTGGCCGTTCGGCGCGGCCACCAGCATCTGCCTGACGCTGGTGATGGGGCTGTTGCTGCTGGTTTATTACCGGGCCGCACGCCTGCTGAACAAGAAGGAGGATCTGGCATGATCGGACGTCTGCTGCGCGGCGGCTTTATGACGCTGGTATACGCCTATCTGTATATCCCGATCGTCATCCTGATCGTCAACTCCTTCAACGCCTCGCGCTTCGGTATCAGTTGGCAAGGGTTTACCACCAAGTGGTACAGCACCCTGCTGAATAACGACAGCCTGCTGCAGGCCGCGGGCCACTCGCTGACCATGGCGGTGCTCTCCGCCACCTTCGCCACGCTGATCAGCTCGCTGACCGCGGTGGCGCTGTACCGCTACCGCTTCCGCGGCAAGCCGTTTGTCGGCGGCATGCTGTTCGTGGTGATGATGTCGCCGGACATCGTGATGGCCATCTCGCTGCTGGTGCTGTTCATGCTGCTGGGCATTTCGCTCGGCTTCTGGTCGCTGCTGTTCTCGCACATCACCTTCTGCCTGCCGTTCGTGGTGGTGACCGTCTATGCGCGCCTGAAAGGCTTCGACGTGAAGATGCTGGAAGCCGCGCGCGATCTCGGCGCAAGCGAGTTCACCATCCTGCGCAAAATCATCCTGCCGCTGGCGATGCCGGCGGTGGCGGCCGGTTGGCTGCTGAGCTTCACCCTGTCGATGGACGACGTGGTGGTCTCCTCCTTCGTCACCGGGCCGAGCTACGAGATTTTGCCGCTGAAGATCTACTCGATGGTGAAAGTCGGCGTCTCGCCGGAGGTCAACGCGCTGGCCACCATTTTGCTGCTGCTGTCGCTGGTGCTGGTGATCGCCAGCCAGTGGGTGATGCGCGATCGCTCGCCCAAGGCCGAGTAACCCTTCCCGCCGGGCGCTGCGGCGCCCGGTTGTGATCCCCTTCACAACCGGCACCGGTTGTCACCCCCTGACCATCGGTGCCTATTTCCACCCCGCCGATTGCAGCGGCGAAAACTTCCCCCTATAACTGAATTCAGGCAAGGTGCCTTATTTTTTTTCTCGCTTCCAGGGAGTTTATTCAGCAACGTCGTCATCCATTAAAATATAAAAAGGAACTGCCATGAAAGGTATTATCGATAATATCTTAAGCAAGCTGCAGCTTTTCTCCAAAGCCATGATGGGGCCGATATTTTTCCTGCCGGTAATCGGTCTGATCCTGGCGCTCAGTTCTATTCTCACCAATGCCACATTAATCAATGAACATTCCGCCGTCTTCTCTATCGGTAAAATGATCGGCGATACCTTCTGGCCATTATTCGGCAACCTCGGGCTGATTTTCTGCATCGGCATTACCTACGGCCTGGCCAAAGACAAGAAAAGCGAAGCGGCGCTGGTCGCCGTGATGTGCTTTATCATGTTCCTCGGCGCCAATTCTTCTTATCTGCACTTCAGCGGCCACGTCGCGGCCAAGATCAACGGCGAATATTACGGCACCGGGCAGACGGAGTTGCTGGGTTTTACCGTGGTGGATATGGGCATTTTCCTCGGTCTTATCCTCGGCGTCACCATCGCCTGGGTGCATAACCGCCTGTGCAACGTCGAACTCAACGGCGTGTTCTCGGTCTACGGCGGCGCCAAGCTGGTGCTGATTGCCATGACGCCGATCATCATGCTGTACGCCGTCGCCTTCAGCTACCTGTGGCCGGCGATCTCACAGGGCCTGATCGCGCTGACCGGCTTTATGAAAAGCGCCGGCTCGCTCGGGGTATTCGTCTACGGCTTCTTTGAGAAATTCCTGATCCCCACCGGGCTGCACCACTTTATCTGGTCGCCGTTCCAGCTCACCAGCATCGGCGGTTCGATCGTGCAGGACGGCCAGACCGTCTCCGGCTCGCAGGCGATTTTCCTGGCCTATATGCGCGACCCGAGCATCTCGCCGCTGATGAACGAGGCGCTGCGCTTCTCGCAGCAAGGGATGGTGACCATCTTCGGCCTGTCGGGCGCGGCATTGGCTTTCTATCACACCGCCAAGCCGGAAAAGAAAATGCTGGCCAAGGCGATTCTCATCCCCGCCATCACCACCTCGATCCTGGTCGGCATCACCGAGCCGATAGAGTTCACCTTCCTGTTTATCTCTCCGCTGCTGTGGGTGATCCACGCCGTGTTGACCGCGTTGTCGCAGGTGGCCTGCAACCTGTTGCAGGTGCGCCCCTGGGGCGCCAGCGGGCTGGTCGAGTTCCTGGCCTACAACCTGCCGCTGCCGGTTTCCCTCACCCGCTGGCCGCTGTACGTGCTCATCGGCCTGGTGCAGTTTGCGGTGTATTACCTGGTGTTCAAAACGCTGGTGCTGAAGCTCAATCTGAAGACGCCGGGCCGTGAAGATGATCAGGACGTCAGACTCTATTCCAAACAGGATTACCGGAACCGAAAAAATACCCCGGACGAGCCGAGCGGCATCATTATTCGCGCGCTGGGCGGCAAGGAAAACATTATTTCCGTCGATAACTGCTTTACCCGGCTGCGGGTGGAATTAAAGGATATGACGCGGGTGGATGAAGCCGCGTTAAAAAGCACCGGCGCCAAAGGCGTAGTGAAGAATCGCCGTGAAGTGCAGGTGATTTACGGCGTCACGGTCGGCAAGGTCAAAAATCAGGTAGAAAAATATTTAGCGGCACTCTAACGCTTTATTAATGGGAGATATCGAATGAAATTAACCGTTCTCGGCGGCGGCGGCGTGCGTTCCCCGTTCCTCGCCAAATCCATCGCCTATAACGCCCATCGCATCGGCATTACCGAAGTGGTGTTTATGGATACCGATGAGCGCCATCTGGCGATCTATGGCGCCCTCGCGCAGGGCGTATTCCAGCGCATTCGCGGCGACATTGCTTTCAGCCTCAGCAGCGATCCGCGCCAGGCGCTGCAAGGCGCCGACTACATCATCACTACCCTGCGTATCGGCGGCGAGGAAGGCCGCATCCATGACGAGCGCATCGCGCTCGATCACCAGTTGCTCGGGCAAGAAACCACCGGTGCCGGCGGCTTCGCCATGGCGATGCGTTCGATTCCGGCGATCCTCGACTATTGCCGCCTGATCGAACAGGTTTCCTCGCCGGACGCGGTCTTGTTCAACTTCACCAATCCTTCCGGCATGGTGACCGAGGCGATCATCAAATCCGGCTTCCAGCGCCGGGTCTACGGCATCTGCGACGCCCCCAGCGAGTTTATCCGCGAACTGGCCGAACTGCTGGACTGCCGCGAAGACCAACTGAGCGTCGACTGTTTCGGCCTCAACCATCTTTCCTGGTTCCGCAATGCGCGCGTCAACGGCGAACCGGTCACGGATCGGTTGCTGGCGGATCCGCGCCTGTATCGCGACACCTGCATGAAATACTTCTCGCCGGAGCTGGTGGCGCTGTCGGACAATTTGATGCTCAACGAGTATCTCTATTATTACTACTATCGCGAGCAGGCGATCGCCGCCATCGTCGCGGGCGGCGAGACCCGCGGCGAACAAATCGCGGCGATCAACCGCCAAATGCTGTCAGAGTTAGGCGAGCTGGACATCCCCCACCAGTTGGAACACGCCTTCTCTGTCTATTTCAGCCATTATCTGCAGCGCGAAAACTCCTACATGCAGCGCGAGTCCAACCAGGGCAAGGTGAAAACGCGCGAGATGCTGACGCTGCAACAGTTTATCGAACAGCCGGACAGCGGCGGCTATGCCGGGGTGGCGATCGACATTCTGGAGGCGGTCAACAGCGGCCGGCAAAAACGCGTGGTGGTGTCGATGCAAAACCGCGACACGCTCGATTTTCTGCACCCGGATGACGTGATCGAAATCAGCTGCGAATTGAGCAGCGCCGGCATTCAGCCGGTCAAAATGCGCGATATTCCCGACACCCAGAAAAACCTGATTTCGCAGGTGAAAGAGTACGAACGGCTGGCGGTGGCGGCGATCCTGACCGGCAACCGCCAACTGGCCATCAAGGCGCTGATGGTGCACCCGCTGGTCAACTCCTACTCGCTGGCGAAAACGCTGGTGGAGGAGTACCTGCAGGCCCACCGCGCGTATGCCGGGCACTGGCGCTAAACGGTGCGGCCGTCAGCGGCCGCGACGTTCAAACCAGGCGGTGATCACATTCTCGAATCCCAACAGACAGTGGCCGAAAAACGGGTTGGGATAGTAGATATCGTGATCGTATTTTTGCCGGTCCTCAAACAGAAAGGTCATGTCGGCCTGCTGCGCCAGCGGGCTGCCGCCGTCGCCGCAGAAGGCCGCCAGCAGAATGCGGTTACGCTTCACCGCCTCGCTCCAGCTCAGCGCCGAGCCGCTGTTGCCCGACTTTGAAATCACGATCACCATGTCGAAGCGAAAGCGCGTCTCACGGTCAAGAATGTCGAAATCCGGCCACAGCGACAGATAACTGTCTACACCCAGCGTCATAAACTTGTTGTACATATATTGAGCCACCAGCTGCGAAAAACCGCTGCCGTGGATCAGGATCTTGCCGTTGTCGAGCAGATCGAGAAACTGCGCCTGCTGGGCCGGCGGTGCCGCCGCCGTAGGGCGTTCCGCCTGGTAGGCCGGCGCCATCGTCAGGTTGAACTTGATGAAATAGACCAGTTCGAGATAGCCGCGAAAGCCCAGCTTTTTAGCCAGCCGCACCAGCGTCGAGGGGGAACTGTAGCAGCGTGCGGACACCGCACGGATGCCGTCGTCGATGCAGGCGTCCGGGTTGTCGAGAATGCAGTGCAAAATCGTCAGATCCGTCTTGCTGAGCTCAGCCTGGCTGAAGACCTGTTTGAAATTCATCGCTGCCCTCGTTTATTCGCCAAAATTATTGTTTCGCACGCGCTTCACCGCCTGTCCAGCGCGAGACACACAAATTGTGATGCACTTTAAGGCGCTGAACCCCTTGATTTGCCAGCGGGATAACCGCCTTTACCCACCTCGCCCCGGCCCCTATAATGGCCCCTTTCTGGGGTATGGCGCGGCCGAAAACGGCAGTCCATACGGGTTCGGCTCACTACTGCTGAAGGATACGCTGCATGAAAAAGTGGTCACATCTGCTCGCAGCCGGGATGATGGCGCTGAGTTTCTGCTCTGCAAACGCCTCTGACGGCAAAACGCTGTATTTCTATAACTGGACTGAATACGTCCCGCCGGGGCTGCTGGAGCAGTTCACCAAAGAAACCGGCATCAAGGTGATCTATTCCACCTATGAATCCAACGAAAGCATGTACGCCAAGCTGAAGACCTACAAGGACGGCGCGTACGATCTGGTGGTGCCTTCCACCTACTTCATCGCCAAGATGAGCAAGGAAGGCATGCTGCAAAAAATCGACAAGAGCAAGCTCAGCCACTTCAAGGATCTCGATCCCACCCTGCTGAACAAGCCGTTCGATCCCAACAACGACTATTCCATTCCTTACATCTGGGGCGCTACCGCCATCGGCGTCAACAGCGACGCGCAGGATCCGTCCACCGTCACCTCCTGGGCAGATCTGTGGCAACCGCAGTACAAAGGCCGCCTGCTGCTGACCGACGACGCGCGCGAAGTGTTCCAGATGGCGCTGCTCAAGCTGGGCTATTCCGGCAACACCACTGACCCGAAAGAGATCGAAGCCGCCTACCACGAACTGCAGAAATTGATGCCGAACGTGCTGGCCTTCAACTCCGACAACCCGGGCAACCCGTTTATGGAAGGGGAAGTCAACGTCGGCATGGTGTGGAACGGCTCGGCCTTTGTGGCGCGCCAGGCCGGCACGCCGTTGGAGATCGTCTGGCCGAAGGAAGGCGGGATCTTCTGGATGGACAGCCTGGCCATTCCGGCCAACGCGCGCAACGTCGAAGGGGCGCTGAAACTGATCGACTTCCTGCTGCGGCCGGAAATCGCGGTGCAGGTGGCGGAGACCATCGGTTACCCGACGCCGAACCTGGCGGCGAAGAAGCTGCTGTCGCCGGAGATCGCCAACGACAAGTCGCTCTACCCGGATAAGGCGGTGATTGAGCACGGCGAGTGGCAAAACGACGTCGGCGACGCCAGCACGCTGTACGAAAGCTACTTCCAAAAGCTGAAAGCCGGGCGCTAATACGCCCGCCATCCCATCAGGGCGCGCATTGCGCCCTGATGCCTTTCTCAGGGCCGGTCGGCCCGCGCCACCTTGCCCACCAGGAACTTGTGCACAAAACGCGGCACCACTTCGCTGGCCAGACCGTAGTGTTTCTCGTCGAACTGGCTCTCTACCTGGCTCGGTTCCAGGTTCAGCTCCATGGCGTAAGCGCCGCCCAGCCGCGCCTCATGCACGAAGCCGGCCGCCGGGTAGACATGGCCGGAGGTGCCGATGGCGACGAAGAAATCGGCCTTGCTCAGCGCCTGGTAGATGTCGTCCATGCCCAGCGGCATCTCACCGAACCACACCACGTGCGGCCGCAGCGGCGCCGGGAACTGGCAGCAATGGCAACGATCGTCAACGCTGAGATCGCCGGGCCATTCGAACACCTGCCCCGACTGGGTGCAACGCACCTTCAACAGTTCGCCGTGCATGTGCAGCACCCGCTTGCTGCCGGCGCGCTCATGCAGGTTATCAATGTTTTGCGTGACCAGCAGGAAGTTGTCTCCCAGCCACTCTTCCAAATCCGCCAGCGCGCGGTGTGCGGCGTTCGGGGCGATCGCCTCCGTCTGCAGCTGGCGGCGGCGTTCATTGTAAAACGCCTGCACCAGCGCCGGATCGCGCTGAAAACCTTCCGGCGTGGCGACGTCCTCCACCCGGTGCTCTTCCCACAGCCCATCCGCGGCGCGGAAGGTGCGAATGCCCGACTCGGCCGAAATGCCGGCCCCGGTCAACACCACCACAAACGGCTTTTTCAGCTCGGCCGCCGCCATGGTGTCACGGTGAAAAATGCGTGAACGAAAGCGCTGATGCAGCACATGCTTACTCTTGCGAAACTGACACAGCCGATGGCGAGTGTGCATTAACTCTCTCCTTACTTTTCCCTGTTTACCCTTCTTACTGGACGTTGAGGCGTGGTGGGCTGCATACATTCACGCCCGGCCTCAACGCCCATTACGTTGGGCGCGCCAAATTGAGGAAGGCCGCGCCGCGCACGCCGCCGGCGTCGCCATAGCGCGCCTTCTCGATGCGTGGCAGCCGGGCCACCCGCAACAGGTGCGCCGGCAGCCGCTGCGGCAACGCCTGGTAAATGGCGTCGAAGTTCGACAGCCCGCCGCCGATCACCACCAGGTGCGGATCCAGCACCGTCAGCAGGTTACCCAGGCAGATCGCCAGCACGTCCATAAAGCGGTCGACGTGAGCCACCGCCTGCGGCTCACCCGCCTGATAATGCGCAATGATCTCGGTGGCAGGCAAGCGCCGGCCATAGAAATGGGCGTACATCCATTCGAAACCGCGGCCCGATATGTAATTTTCAATGCAACCCTGATGGCCGCACCCGCAGGCAACGCGAGGCACATCACGCCCCAGCACCTCGAGCGCGTCCACCGGCAGGCGCAAATGGCCGAACTCGCCGGCGATATAGTTGCGCCCAGGCACCGTCTTGCCATCGACGATCAGGCCGCCGCCCACGCCGGTGCCGAGGATGATGCCCAGCACCGTCGGGTAGCGGCGGAACTCGTCGTCCCAGGCTTCCGACAGCGCAAAGCAGTTGGCGTCGTTATCGACGCGCACCTCGCGCCCGATCAGCGCCGCCAGATCGCGCGGCAGCGGCCGCCCCATCGCCGCCGGCACGTTGGCGGTAAACAACGTGCCGTCATCGTCGTTGGGCAGGCCCGGTATGCCGATGCCGACGCTGCCGCGCCGGCCGCAAAACGCATCCGCTTCAAGGGTCAGATCGCACAGCGTGGCCAGCAGTTGCCGGTAGTCTTCACGCGGCGTCGGCACCCGCTTTTGCCAAATGCGCTGCAGGTTGCCGTCGAACACCCCCAGCTCAATCTTGGTGCCGCCCATATCGAAACCGTAGTACATAACCCATCCCCAGGCTAAAAAAACGGGGCGGCATCGCTGCCTCCCCGTCGGTGTTATTGTCCGCTCAGCACCCGCGCCGGATCGATGCGGCTGGCGCGCCTCGCCGGATACCAACTGGCCAACAGGCTCAGCACGATGGCGGTCGCCAGTACGATCAGCACGTCCAGCCAGTGCAGCTCGGAAGGCAGGAAGTCGATGAAGTAGATATCGCCCGACAGGAAGGAATGACCGACCAGCTTCTCGATGCCGCGGATGATGTTGGTCAACTGCAGCGAGGCGATCACCCCGATCACCACGCCGCTCAGGCTGCCCAGCAGCCCGGCCAACAGCCCGTACCAGATGAAGATGGCGCGAATAAAGCCATCTTTAGCGCCCAGGGTGCGCAGCACCGCGATGTCGGCGCTTTTGTCTTTCACCGCCATTACCAGCGTGGAGACGATGTTGAAGCAGGCCACGCCGATCACCAGCACCATCGCCAGATACATGATGGCGCGGATCATCTGGATGTCGCGGTACATATAGCCGTACTTGCCGATCCAGCTTTTGATGTAGATATAAGAATTGGTCACTTCGCCGGCGTCGCGCACCAGTTTGTTGGCGGCGAATACGTCGTTCACCTTGATGGCGATACCCGTGACGCTGTCACCCATGTCGAGATACTGCTGCGCATCGGCCAGCGGCACCAACGCCAGGCTGTGATCGAGCTGGCCGCTGAGCTGCAAAATGCCGGTCACATGCAGGCGAATGCGCTTCGGCTGCAGCAGCTTCATTTCCGGGTCGCTGTTAGGGATCATCACCGTCACATAGGCGCCCTGTTTGACGCCCAGCGCGTCGGCCACGCCCTTGCCGAGGATCACCTGCTGCTCGCCGGGCTTGAAGTTGGCCCAGGCGTCGCCCTGCACATACTGCGGCAGCGCGCTCAGCCGGCTCTCCTGCTGCGGATCCACGCCTTTGACTTCCACCGCGCGCAGCTGCGCGCCGTTTTCCATCAGGCCGGTAAAGTTAATGTACGGCGCGGCGGCCAAGATACCCGGCACCTTTTCCACCCGCTGCAGAATCGACGGCCAGCCGCTGAACGGCTGATTGACCGGCTCAAGCTCGCCGTGCGGCACCACCGCCAGAATGCGGTTCTTCAGCTCGCGCTCAAAGCCGTTCATCGCGCTCAGCCCGACGATCAGTACCGCCACCCCCAGCGCGATGCCGATGGTGGAGATGACCGAGATCAGCGACACCATGCCGCCGCGTTTACGGCCGCGGCTGAAACGCAGGGCCGTCAGAAAGGACAGTGAGGCTCCCGCCATTACTCGGCCCCCATCAGGGTCAGCTGCGCCTGCAGGTGGCCGTCGGCCATTTCCAGCTGGCGGCTCAGGCGCTTGGCCAGCTGCAGATCGTGCGTCACCACCAGAAAAGCGGTGCCCTGGCGCACGTTCAGCTCGCCCAGCAGATCGAAGATGCTGTCCGCGGTGCGTTTATCCAGGTTACCGGTCGGTTCGTCCGCCAGCACCAACGCCGGGTTGTTGACCAACGCGCGCGCGATCGCCACGCGCTGACGTTCGCCGCCGGAGAGCTCGGACGGGCGGTGCTTGCTGCGTTTTTCCAGCCCGACCGCCGCCAGCATCTCCCGCGCCTTCTCCTGCGCCTGCGCCGGCTTGGCGCCGCCGATCAAGAGCGGCATGGCGGCGTTTTCCAGCGCGGTGAAGTCCGGCAACAGATGGTGGAACTGATAGATGAAGCCCAGTTGGCGGTTGCGCAGCTCGGCCTTGGCCGCCGAAGACATGGCGTTCAGCGATTCGCCCTTGAAGATCACCTCGCCGGAGGTCGGCGAGTCCAGCCCGCCCAGCAGGTGCAACAGGGTGCTCTTGCCGGAACCCGAGCTGCCGACGATCGCCATCATCTCGCCTTGCTGCATGGCAAAGCTGACGTTGCGCAGCACGTCGGTGTGCAGATTGCCTTCCTGGTAGGTCTTGCACAGGTTGTCACACTGCAGCAAAAGATGGTTACTCATAACGTAAAGCCTCAGCGGGTTGTACGGCGGCAGCGCGCCATGAAGGATAAAGCGTGGACAACAGGGAAACCGCCATCGCCACCACGGCGATGATCGTCACCTGCAGCGGATCGACCGCCACCGGCAGCGAAGCGCCGTCGATCAAGGCGCCGAGGATCGGCATCAGGTTATTCAGGTTGGTGGCCAGCAGCACGCCGAGCAGCGTGCCGAGCAGCGAACCGATAATGCCGGCGCTGGCACCCTGTACCATAAATACCGACATGATCTGGCGGCGGGTCAGCCCCTGGGTCTGCAGAATGGCGACCTCGCCCTGCTTCTCCATCACCAGCAGGCCGAGCGAGGTGATGATGTTAAACGCCGCCACCGCCACGATCAGACTGAGCAGCAGCCCCATCATGTTCTTCTCCATGCGCACCGCCTGGAACAGCTCGCCCTTGCGATCGCGCCAGTCTTTCCAGACGGTGCCCGCCGGCAGCGCCTGTTGGCTGAGGGTATCGACCGTCAGCGGCTGTTGCAGGAACAGGCGCCAGCCGGTGATGTTGCCGGCCGGGTAACGCATCAGGCGCGAAGCGTCCTGTTGGTTGACCAGCAGCTGATAGCCGTCCACCTCGCTGTTGGCGTGGAAGGTGCCGATGAGAGTGAACAGGCGCTGGCTGGGAATGCGGCCCATTGGCGTGAACTGGCTGGCGCTCGGCACCATCACGCGCAGCGAATCGCCGCGCTTGACGCCAAGTTGCCCCGCCAGCTGTTCGCCGATGATGATGTTGTACTGGCCCGGCTGCAGCTGCTGTTGCTTGACGTTGACCAGATATGGGGTCAGCGGATCGGCCTCGTCGGGATTCACGCCGAGCATCACCCCGACCGCCACGCTGCGGGCGCTTTGCAGCACCACGTCACCGGTGGTCAGCGGCGCGACGCGCGTGACGCCCTGCAGCTTCTGCACCTCGGAGGCCGGCAGCTGCTGCGGGTTGACCGATCCTTGCGGACTGGTGACCAACGCCTGCGGCATCAGGCCGAGAATGTTGTTTTCCAGATCCTTTTCGAATCCGTTCATCACCGACAGCACGGTGACCAACGCCATCACCCCCAGCGTAATGCCGATGGTGGAAAGCCAGGAAACAAACCGCCCGAAGCGGTCTGAGGCTCGCCCGCGCATGTAGCGCAGGCCAATGAATAACGCGACAGGTTGATACATGAAATCCGTTTGATAGCCGTGGCTTAAGCAAAGTGATCATGGATAATAAAGGCTCTCCCTCGTTTAGGGAACACCCGACGGCCTTTTATTGCGTGGCGCAGACGAGAGCGGTGGCGGCAGATTAGCGCAAGATTTACCCGTCGCTGCAAAAAATCGACGGCGTTAACCGGTTAAATAACCGGCAAAAAAGCGATGGACAGCGCTTTTTGCTGTGTCAGTTTGCCGGCCGCTGGGCTACTATAAACAGCATAAAAGCGCTGGGTTATCCGTGCCGGGACGCCCTCTAACACATTGATTAAAGATACCTGAATGAGCACTTCCGATAGCCGTAACCGTTCTTCATCCCCTCGTTATTCTCTGCCCGATCGCGCGGGCGATCTGCGCCAGCTGGGGCAACTGACCGGCGCGGCCTGCGCCGTGGAGTGCGCCGAGATCGTCGAGCGCCACCCTGGCCCGGTGATGCTGATCGCGCCGGATATGCAAAACGCCCTGCGGCTGCGCGACGAGATCCAGCAGTTCACCGATCAGATGGTGACCACGCTGTCCGACTGGGAAACCCTGCCGTACGACAGCTTCTCGCCGCATCAGGAAATCATCTCGGATCGTTTGTCGAGCCTGTATCACCTGCCGACCATGGCGCGCGGCGTGATCATTCTGCCGGTCAACACCCTGATGCAGCGCGTCTGCCCGCACGAATTCCTGCACGGCCACGCGCTGGTGATGAAGAAAGGCCAGCGCCTGTCGCGCGATAAGCTGCGCGCGCAGCTGGAACAGGCCGGTTACCGCAGCGTCGATCAGGTGATGGAGCACGGCGAATTCGCCACCCGCGGCGCATTGCTCGATCTTTATCCGATGGGCAGCGATGAGCCTTACCGCATCGACTTCTTCGATGACGAAATCGACAGCCTGCGCATCTTCGACGTCGATACCCAGCGCACGCTGAGCGAAGTCGAGGCCATCAATCTGTTGCCGGCCCACGAGTTCCCCACCGACAAGAACGCCATCGAGCTGTTCCGCAGCCAGTGGCGCGAGCAGTTTGAGGTGCGTCGCGACGCCGAGCACATCTATCAGCAGGTCAGCAAAAGCGCCTGGCCCGCCGGTATCGAATACTGGCAGCCGCTGTTCTTCAGCCAGCCGCTGCCGTCGCTGTTCAGCTACCTGCCGGCCAATACGCTGATCGTCAATACCGGCGATCTGGAGGGCGCCGCCGAGCGCTTCTGGCAGGACGTCAACCAGCGTTACGAAAGCCGCCGCGTCGATCCGATGCGCCCGCTGCTGGCGCCGGATACGCTGTGGCTGCGCGTTGACGCGCTGTTCGGCGAGCTGAAAGCCTGGCCGCGCATCGCGCTGAAAACCGATGAGCTGCCGGCCAAGGCCGGCAATACCAATCTGGATTACCATGCCCTGCCCGATCTGGCGGTGCAGGCGCAGCATAAATCCCCGCTGGATAATCTGCGGCGCTTTATCGAAGGCTTCGACGGCAGCGTGATTTTCTCCGTCGAGAGCGAGGGGCGGCGTGAAACGCTGCAGGATCTGCTCGGCCGCATCAAGCTGGCTCCGGCGCTGATCCAGCGTCTCGATCAGGCGGAGACGACAGGCCGTTACATGATGGTCGGCGCCGCCGAACACGGCTTCCTCGACGGCCTGCGCCAGCGTGCGCTGATCTGCGAAAGCGATCTGCTCGGCGAGCGCGTCAGCCGCCGCCGGCAGGACAACCGGCGTACCATCAACACCGATACCCTGATCCGCAACCTGGCGGAGCTGCATCCCGGCCAGCCGGTGGTGCACCTGGAGCACGGCGTTGGCCGCTACGTCGGCCTGACCACGCTGGAAGCCGGCGGCATCAAGGCTGAATACCTGATCCTCTCCTACGCCGGTGAGGACAAGCTGTACGTACCGGTGTCTTCGCTGCATCTGATCAGCCGCTACGCCGGCGGTGCGGATGAAAACGCTCCGTTGCACAAACTGGGCGGCGACGCCTGGACGCGCGCGCGGCAGAAAGCCGCCGAGCGGGTGCGCGACGTGGCGGCCGAGCTGCTGGATATCTACGCCCAGCGCGCCGCCAAGGCCGGTTTCGCCTTCAAACACAACCGCGAGCAGTACCAGCTGTTCTGCCAGAGCTTCCCGTTCGAAACCACGCCGGACCAGGAACAGGCGATCAATGCGGTGCTGAGCGACATGTGCCAGCCGCTGGCGATGGACCGCCTGGTGTGCGGCGACGTCGGCTTCGGCAAAACCGAAGTGGCGATGCGCGCCGCCTTCCTGGCGGTGGAAAACGGCAAGCAGGTGGCGGTGCTGGTGCCGACCACCCTGCTGGCGCAGCAGCACTTCGACAACTTCCGCGATCGCTTCGCCACCTGGCCGATCCGCATCGAGATGATGTCGCGCTTCCGCAGCGCCAAAGAGCAGCAGCAGGTGCTGGACGACGCGGCCGAAGGCAAAGTGGACATCATCATCGGCACGCACAAACTGCTGCAGAGCGAGCTGCGCTGGAAAGATTTGGGGCTGCTGATCGTCGATGAAGAACACCGCTTTGGCGTGCGCCACAAGGAGCGCATCAAGGCGATGCGCGCCGACGTCGATATCCTGACGCTGACCGCCACGCCGATCCCGCGTACGCTGAACATGGCGATGAGCGGCATGCGCGATCTGTCGATCATCGCCACTCCGCCGGCGCGCCGGCTGGCGGTGAAGACCTTCGTGCGCGAATACGACAGTCTGGTGGTGCGCGAGGCGATCCTGCGCGAAGTGCTGCGCGGCGGCCAGGTTTACTACCTCTACAACGACGTGGAAAACATCGAGAAAGCGGCGCAACGCCTGGCTGAGCTGGTGCCGGAGGCGCGCATCGCCATCGGTCACGGTCAGATGCGCGAACGCGATCTGGAACGGGTGATGAACGATTTCCACCACCAGCGCTTCAACGTGCTGGTGTGCACCACCATCATCGAAACCGGCATCGATATCCCCAGCGCCAACACCATCATCATCGAGCGGGCCGATCGCTTCGGCCTGGCGCAGCTGCACCAACTGCGCGGCCGCGTCGGGCGTTCGCACCATCAGGCTTACGCCTATCTGTTGACGCCAAACCCGAAAGCCATGGGCACCGACGCTCATAAACGGCTCGAGGCCATCGCATCGCTGGAAGATCTCGGCGCCGGTTTCGCGCTGGCGACTCACGATCTGGAAATCCGCGGCGCCGGTGAGCTGCTGGGCGAAGACCAGAGCGGCCAGATGACCACCGTCGGCTTCTCGCTCTATATGGAGCTGCTGGAAAGCGCCGTCGACGCGTTGAAAAACGGCCGCGAACCGTCGCTGGAAGATCTCACCAGCAACCAGACCGAGGTGGAGCTGCGCATGCCGGCGCTGCTGCCGGAAGATTTCATTCCCGACGTCAATACCCGCCTGTCGCTGTATAAGCGTATCGCCAGCGCGAAGAACGACGGTGAGCTTGACGAGCTGAAGGTCGAGCTGATCGACCGCTTCGGTCAACTGCCGGATGCGGCGCGCAATCTGTTGCAGTGTGCGGCACTACGCCTGCACGCGCAGAAACTGGGGATCAAACGCATCGAGAGCAACGAGCGCGGCGGCTTTATCGAGTTCGGCGACAACAACCGCGTCGATCCGGGTTATCTGATCGGCCTGTTGCAGGGCAATCCGCAGGTTTACCGCCTGGACGGCCCGAGCAAGCTGAAGTTCACGCTCGATCTAACCGATCGCCAAAAACGCCTGGCGTTCACCGAAGAGCTGCTGAACGCCTTCCGCGAACACACGCTGGCGGTCTGAGCCAATGTCCCCGCCGTGGCGGCGGGGGCGGCTTATTCGCGCGGGAATCCGGCGCCCAGCGGCGCCAGCTGCATCACGCGGCTGGTCACCACCCGGTTTTTGCCGCTGCGCTTCGCCTCATACAAGGCCTCGTCGGTCATGGCGATCGCCTTGTCCAGCGTCATGCCCGGCAGATACAGCGACACGCCGATCGACAGCGTGATGTGCGCTTCGTCGTGCGCATTCAGCAAGAACGTCGAGCTTTCAACCGCGCTGCGAATGCGCTCCGCCACCCCGCCGATGACCTGCGGATCGTAGCTGGCGGTGATCACCATAAACTCCTCGCCACCGTAGCGCCCGACGAAGTCCTCATTGCGCACGCTGTTTTGCAGCAGCCGGCCGACGCTGGCCAGCAGCACGTCACCGGCCGGATGGCCGTAGGTATCGTTGATGCTTTTGAAGTTATCCAAATCGAGGATCATCAGCCCGCACGGGCGGCGCTCGGCACGCTGCAGCATCAGCTGATAATCGACGCTGGCGCGGTTGTTGATGTGGGTCAGGCTGTCCGTGGTGGCGCGCGCGCGCATCGCGAAATAGGCATAGATATGGCGCTCTTTGAAATTCAGCGCATGATAGCAAATCGCCAGACAGAGCGCGGAAACCGCCTGGTACAGCAACACATCCGGCCACAGCCCGCTCATGTCCACCAGCAGCCACACCACCGCGATGCGATACAGCGCGATGATGCCGATCGTCAGGTAAAACGTCCGGTGGGATTTTTTCAGCCACACGCGCGACAGCAGCAGCGGCGCGACGATCGAGGCGATGAACAGGTTATCGACGGTGAAACCGCCGGTCAGCATCATGGCGAACAGAAAACTCACCAGCCCGCTGACGCCGCCGCCGAAGAAAGTCACCAATATCATCGGGATCATCGCAAAGCTGTAATGCACCTTATCGGTCAGCTCCAGCCGATCCTGGCTCAAATACAGCACCGCCACCCCGGCCAGCAGGCCGAAAACAACGCGCTTCCACAGTGCGGATTGATAAGAAAAAGGGGCATTCTTGCTGAGAAGGAAATAGCTTATCGACAACGTCGCGTAGGTGATGCAGGCGTCGCTGTAAAGGGTAGAAATGGACGCAATGTAAGTCATAAATTGTCAGCGCGCTCCTCGGGATCGCCAGGGGGTAATGTGCAGACGTTGAATAACGCATCCCTGTCGTCTCCGCTTCGGCGGCGGCCATTTATACCCGTCGTCTTTCAAACCGCAGCGTTGTTACCTGCACGCTCTCACCCCAGTCACTTACCTGAGTAAGCTCCTGGGGATGCGATCGCTGGGCGCCTAGCTGCAATTTGAAATCCATAGGGATACACAGTCTATTAATAGAGTAGCAGTTCTATCTTATCGCCAAGCCGTCTATCTCACGACGCCCGCTTCAGGCTACTCTGTGCGTTGTGTTATCGGGGGAGAACCGCATGAATATCGACGATGAACTGCAAGCGCTCAGCGAACAGGAAGCGACGCTGGCCTTTACCCAT
Organism: Serratia sp. CY76391; assembly: GCF_052166695.1. NCBI lineage: Bacteria > Pseudomonadati > Pseudomonadota > Gammaproteobacteria > Enterobacterales > Yersiniaceae > Serratia > Serratia sp. CY76391. The sequence goes on along the minus strand of NZ_JBJNOJ010000001.1, from coordinate 1,142,893 downwards.
TTTGACGCCGCCACCGCCTGGGAACTGGGCGCGGCGCTGAAAACCGCCGCCGAGCGGCGCGGCCTGAGCATCGCCATCGAGATCCAACTTGCCGGGCAGACGCTGTTTTATTACGCCATGCCGGGGGCAACGCCGGACATTGCCGACTGGGTGCGGCGCAAGCGCAATCTGGTGAACCATTTTCACAAAAGCTCTTACGCCATCGGCCTGCGCCTGCAGCAGCGGCAAACGTCGCTGGAGGAGCGTTACGGGCTGAGCGTGCGTGACTATTCGGTGCACGGCGGCGCCTTCCCGCTCACCCTGACCGGCCTCGGCTGCGTCGGCAGCATCAGCATCTCCGGCGCGCCGCAGAAGGAAGATCACCAGCTGCTGGTGAGCACTTTAGCCCACTTTCTCGGCTTATCCCTGCCCGCCCTGCAATAACCGTTAAAACCTTGACTGTCACCTTTCTTGTCAGCCGCAGAATCTGCGGCTGACTTCTCTATTATCGAAATTTAGCGCCGAACAAAAGGGCGACTCTCTGATTTCCTGCGCCAAATTGATACAGGTCTGGTAATCCGCTGAACAAAAGGCGTATGGTATCTGTCACGTGACAAGACGGACCTCATCGGGCCCGCCATTCCTTTCACTTTTGAAGATTTGGTACGCACCGTAGATGAAAAGGCATGAAATCAACAAAATTCGCCCCTTCAGCGCGCTGATAGACGCCTGCTGGCGGGAACCTTATAACCTGGCGCGGTTGCTGAAAGACGCTATCGCCGGGGTGACGGTCGGCATTATCGCCATTCCGCTGGCGATGGCGCTGGCGATCGCCAGCGGCGTGCCGCCGCAGTATGGTCTGTATACCGCCGCCATCGCCGGCATCGTCATCGCCGTCAGCGGCGGTTCGCGCTACAGCGTCTCCGGCCCCACCGCCGCCTTCGTGGTGATCCTCTATCCGGTTTCTCAGCAGTTCGGCCTGGCCGGCCTGCTGGTCGCCACGCTGATCTCCGGGGTATTTCTGCTGTTGATGGGGCTCGCGCGCTTTGGCCGGCTGATCGAGTACATTCCGCTGCCGGTGACGCTCGGCTTTACCTCCGGTATCGCCATCACCATCGCCACCATGCAGATTAAGGACTTTTTCGGCCTGCAGCTGGCGCACACGCCGGAAAACTACGTCGGCAAGCTGTACGCTCTGCTGCAGGCGCTGCCGACGCTGGATCTCGGCGATACCCTGATCGGCGCGGTGACGCTGCTGATCCTGATCTTCTGGCCCAAACTCGGCCTGCGGGTGCCCGGCCACCTGCCGGCGCTGCTGGCGGGCACCGCGCTGATGGGGCTGCTGACGCTGTTTGACCACCCGGTGGCAACCATCGGCTCCCGCTTCAGCTACCTGCTGGCCGACGGCAGCAGCGGCCAGGGCATTCCGCCGATCCTGCCACAGCTGTTGCTGCCCTGGGATCTGCCGGGCGGCGGCGGGCAACCGTTCACCCTGAGTTGGCAAACCGTTTCCGCGCTGCTACCGGCGGCATTTTCAATGGCAATGCTCGGCGCGATTGAGTCGCTGCTGTGCGCGGTGGTGCTCGACGGCATGACCGGCAAGAAGCATAACTCGAACAGCGAATTAATCGGCCAGGGTGCGGGCAACATCATCGCGCCGTTCTTCGGCGGCATCACCGCGACCGCTGCGATTGCCCGATCGGCCGCCAACGTGCGCGCCGGCGCCACCTCGCCGGTGTCCGCCATCATCCACGCACTGCTGGTGCTGTTGGCGCTGCTGGTTCTGGCGCCGTGGCTCTCTTATCTGCCGCTGGCGGCGATGGCGGCGCTGCTGTTGATGGTCGCCTGGAACATGAGCGAAGCGCACAAAGTGATTTACCTGCTGCGCCGGGCGCCGAAGGACGACATTCTGGTGCTGCTGCTGTGCATGTCGCTGACGGTGCTGTTCGACATGGTGATCGCCATTACCGTGGGCATCGTGCTGGCGTCGCTGCTGTTTATGCGCCGCATCGCCCGCATGACGCGGCTGAGCGAGCTGAGCGCCGACGATGGCCGCCTGGTGCTGCGAGTGAATGGCCCGCTGTTCTTCGCCGCCGCCGAGCGTATCTTTAGCGAACTGTTGGCACGCAGCGAGGATTACCGGACGATCGTGCTGCAGTGGGATGCGGTGCCGGTGCTCGACGCCGGCGGCCTGAACGCCCTGCGGCGCTTTATCGACGTGCTGCCGGCGGATAAAAAGCTGGTGATCACCGACGTGCCGTTCCAGCCGCTGAAAACCCTGGCGCGCGCGCGGGTGCAGCCGATCGAGGGCCGCTTGCAGTTCTACCCGACGCTGCCGGAAGCGCTGGCGGCCACCGGCGCCTAAACGTAAAAAAGCCCGACGCGTCGGGCTTTTTTTTGGCGATGAGCGCTTAGTTGCTGGTATCCAGCTCCGGGAAGCTCTTCACCAGGTCGTCGATGGCTTTCATCTGCGCCAGGAACGGTTCCAGCTTGTCCAACGGCAGCGCGGACGGCCCGTCGCACTTGGCGTTGTTCGGATCCGGGTGCGCTTCGAGGAACAGCCCTGCCAGGCCAACCGCCATGCCGGCACGCGCCAGCTCGGCCACCTGAGCGCGACGGCCGCCGGACGCGGCGCCGAACGGATCGCGGGTCTGCAGCGCGTGGGTCACGTCGAAGATCACCGGATGGCCGCCGGTCACGTTCTTCATCACGTTGATGCCCAGCATGTCGACCACCAGGTTGTCATAGCCAAAGTTGCTGCCGCGATCGCACAGGATCACCTGGTCGTTGCCGCCCTCTTTGAACTTGTCGACGATGTTGCCCATCTGCCCCGGGCTGACGAACTGCGGCTTCTTGACGTTGATTACCGCGCCGGTTTTCGCCATCGCTTCCACCAGATCGGTCTGACGCGCCAGGAAGGCCGGCAGTTGAATCACGTCAACCACTTCGGAAACCGGCTGCGCCTGCGCCGCTTCGTGCACGTCGGTGATGATTTTCACGCCGAAGGTTTTTTTCAGCTCTTCGAAGATCTTCATCCCTTCTTCCAGGCCCGGACCGCGGTACGAGTGAATGGAAGAACGGTTGGCCTTGTCGAAAGAGGCTTTGAATACGTAAGGAATGCCCAGTTTTTGCGTCACGGTGACGTAGTGCTCGCAGATGCTCATCGCCAGGTCGCGCGATTCCAGCACGTTCATACCGCCAAACAGCACAAACGGCAGATCGTTTGCTACGTCGATGTCGCCAATGCTAACCACTTTCTGTTTCATGCTTTCGCCTTTGTTAAGGTTGTAACCGTCGCCTTGCAAACTGCACGGAGTCATTGAATTAATGCAGCGTCACCTGTTTCGGTTCAATCGAATGGATCTGCACTTTGATCACCTCGCTGACCGGGTCTTCAGGACACTGCTCGACAAAATAGTTGAGATCGGAAATCGCGATGTGGTTGCACTCCAGCTGGGCATAAATCAGCCCGCGGTCGCGGATCTCGTACGGATCTTCCGGATCGAAGCACAACACCGTTTCACTGGTGCGCAGCGCCATTTCCAGCTGCTTTTCTTCCATCAGAGCGGCCTTCAGCGTATCCAGCATCTTGCGCACCACCATGATGTTCTCGGATTCGTCGAGATCGTCGTCTTCCAGCTCGGCACCCAAGCCCAGGTTGCCCTTAATCCACACTTCCAGCTGGTGTTCGCTCAGGGTTTCGCCGTTCAGCGGGTTGATCAGCCACAGCTCTTCATCCAGCCAATCGGCGCGCAGGATCAGCTGAGTGGGGAAAATCACCGGCAGCAGCGGCAGATCCAGCGCGTTGGCGATGTGCAGGAAGATGGTGCCGAGCGAAACCGGCGTGCCCTGCCGCCCCTCCAGCACCTTGTCCAGCCAGATGGCGTCCGACAGGCGGTACACGCCGCTGGCGCCGCCGAATCCCCAGGTCTTGTAGAACAGTTCAATGAGCGCATCCAGTTGCTGCTCCTGAGTGATATCGGCCGGCACCACCGCGCGCGCTTCGTCCACCAGCTGTTGCAGCTTGCGCTCCACGTCGGCAGCCGGGAAATCGCGCCGCACCGACTGCGACACCAGGATCACCCCTTCGCTCAGCGGCGAGGTGTTAAATTCAAAATCAGCAATGCTACTCATAGGTATCCCATCAGAAACGGTATTTTCGTCGTGGCAAGTTTAATTATCAGGTACAGGCAGCCCAACGCCAGCACGAACGCCACGGTTCGCAGCCGCTGACTTTTGGTCTTCTTGCCCAATGCGACGTAGCCAAGCAGGATATAGATAATAACGCCAAACAGCTTCTCGGTCAGCCATGAGTCCATACCCAGCAGCGGATAAAACCCGAACGTCACCACCAGCGCGATACCGCTGACGAACAGCAGCGTGTCATTCAGGTGCGGCGCTATCTTGACCCAGCGACGCCCCATGATCGGCGAACGGCGCCACTGCCAAAAGAAACGCAGCACAAACAAGGTAATACTGATGGCGACCGTCAGCAAATGGAAATGTTTCAACGCGGTGTATGCAGTCATGATGCTCCCTTAAATGGCTCGGGCGTCGTTATTATGAGGGCGCTTATCCCGGCCATTGGCCGAGCGTCACGCGGTCGTTGTCGCCGTAATCACGGTGGGTGGCGACAGCGGAAAATCCGGCGGCCTGCAGCAACGCGCGCACGCTCTCACCCTGCTGCCAGCCATGTTCCAACAGCAGCCAGCCCTGCGGCTGCAGATAGTGCGGCGCCTGGCGCACGATGGCGGCCAGATCCGCCAAGCCATGCTCGGCGGCGACCAGCGCGCTGCCCGGCTCGAAGCGCACGTCGCCCTGCGACAAATGCGGATCGGCGGCGTCGATATAGGGCGGATTGCTGGCGATCAGCGCGAAACGTTGCCCCGCGACTGGCGCAAACCAGCTGCCCTGTAAAAATCGGACGTTGTCGATCTTCAGCTTGTGCGCATTGTGCTGCGCCAGCGCAACCGCCTCCGGCTGCACATCGACGCCGATAGCCGAACAATCCGGGCGCTCGCTGGCCAGCGCCAGCGCGATGGCGCCGGTGCCGGTGCCGAGATCGAGGAAGTGGCAGGGTTGCGGTGGCAGGCGCGCCAACGCCAGCTCCACCAGGCATTCGGTATCCGGGCGCGGGATTAGCGTCGCGGGCGAGACCGACAGCGGCAGCGACCAAAACTCGCGCTCACCCACCAGATAGGCCACCGGCTCACCGCGTTCGCGGCGCGCCAGCAGCGTCTCCAGTTGCTGTTGCTGCGGCGGCGTCAGCACGGTTTCCCCGAACGCCATCAGGAAGGTTCTGGCCTTGCCGGTCACGAAACCCAACAGGATTTCCGCGTCGCGCCGGGCGCTGTCGCTGTGGGTCAAACGCGCGGCGACGGCTTTCAGCCAGTGTTGATAATCCATCACTCTTGCTCGGCGGACAGCGCCGCCAGCTGATCGGCCTGATACTCCTGCACGATCGGCTGGATCAGCATGTCCAGTTTGCCTTCCATCACTTCATCCAGGCGGTAAAGCGTCAGGTTGATGCGGTGGTCGGTCACCCGCCCCTGCGGGAAGTTGTAAGTGCGGTTACGGTCGGAACGATCGCCGCTGCCCAGCAGGTTGCGGCGAGTGGACGCCTCGGCCTGCTGGCGCTTGGCCATCTCGGCGGCACGAATGCGCGCGCCCAGCACCGACATCGCCTTGGCTTTGTTTTTGTGCTGTGAACGTTCGTCCTGGCACTCCACCACGATGCCGGTCGGCAGGTGGGTAATGCGGATCGCCGAGTCGGTGGTGTTAACGTGCTGGCCGCCGGCGCCGGAGGAGCGGAAGGTGTCGATTTTCAGATCGCCCGGGTTGATATCCGGCAGCTCGGCTTCCGGCACTTCCGGCATCACCGCCACGGTGCAGGCGGAGGTGTGGATGCGCCCCTGGGATTCGGTTTCCGGCACGCGCTGCACGCGGTGGCCGCCGGATTCAAACTTCAGCTGGCCGTACACGCCGTCGCCGGAAACTTTGGCGATCACTTCTTTGAAGCCGCCGTGTTCGCCTTCGTTGGCGCTCATCACCTCGACGCGCCAGCGGCGGCCTTCGGCGTAACGGCTGTACATGCGGAACAGATCGCCGGCGAAGATCGCCGCCTCATCGCCGCCGGTGCCGGCGCGCACTTCGAGGAAACAGCTGCGCTCATCATCCGGATCTTTCGGCAGCAGCAACACCTGCAGCTGCTGTTCCAGCGCTTCGCTGGTCGCCCGCGCCTGTTTCAGCTCTTCCTGCGCCATCTCGCGCATCTCCGGATCGTCCAGCATCATTTCCGCCGTCTCCAGATCCTCCTGCACCTGACGCCATTCCAGGAAGCAGCGGCTGACGTCGGTCAGCTGCGCGTATTCTCGCGACAGCGCGCGGAACCGGTCTTGGTCGGCGATAACGCCGGCATCGCCGAGCAGCGCCTGCACTTCTTCATGGCGCTCTTGTAACGCTTCCAGTTTGGCAACAATAGAAGGCTTCATGCGTGGTAATAAACCCTGTTAATAGAGAAAACTAATGCTGATCCAGCCCGAGGCTGTCGCGTAATAACTGCAACCGCTCCACGTCGCCGTCGCCGGCGGCCTGCTGGAGGGATTTGGTAGGGGCATGAATAAGACGGTTGGTCAGTTTATGGGCCAGCTCGTGAATAACCTGCTCCACGTTGGCGCCCTGCGCGATGGCGGCCAGCGCTTTGGCCTCCATCTCTGCGCGGATCTGGTCGGCCTGCGAACGGTAGTCGCGGATGGTTTCCACCGCGCCCTGCGAACGCAGCCAAGCCATGAAGTTGGTGCTTTCCTGCTGCACGATCGATTCCGCCTGCACCGCCGCCGCTTTGCGCTGCGCCAGATTGCTTTGAATGATGGCGTGCAGATCGTCCACGCTGTAAAGATAAGCGTTGGCCAGCTTGCCGACTTCCGGTTCGATATCGCGCGGTACGGCGATATCCACCAGCAGCATCGGCTGGTTGCGGCGCGCTTTCAGCGCCCGCTCAACCATCCCTTTGCCGATGATCGGCAGCGGGCTGGCGGTGGAACTGATAATGATGTCGGCGTCCGCCAGACGCTCGTCGATCTCCGGCAGGGTGATCACTTCCGCGCCGACTTCCTCCGCCAGCAATTGCGCGCGCTCGCGGGTGCGGTTGGCGATGATCATATGCCGCACTTTGTGCTCGCGCAGGTGGCGCGCCACCAGCTCGATGGTTTCACCGGCGCCCACCAGCAAGACGTTGAGATCGGCCAGCGATTCGAAAATCTGCCGCGCCAGCGTACAGGCGGCGAACGCCACAGAGACCGCGCTGGCGCCGATTTCGGTTTCGGTGCGCACGCGCTTGGCGACGGAGAAGGATTTCTGGAACAGGCGCTCCAGCTCGCCGGACAGCGACTGGCCGCGTTGGGATTCGGCGAAGGCCTTTTTCACCTGGCCGAGGATTTGCGGTTCGCCCAGCACCAGCGAGTCCAACCCGCTGGCCACCCGCATCAGATGGCTAACCGCATCGTTGCCTTGATGCCAGTAGAGGCTTTTCTTCACCTCTTCCGGACGCAGATTGTGGTAGGCGCACAGCCAGGCGACCAGCTGTTCGTGCATGTGCTCCTGCTGCTCCACGCTGAGGTACAGCTCGGTGCGGTTGCAGGTGGACAACACGACGCCGCCCTGCACCAACGGTTGTTGGAGCAAGCTGGTCAGCGCCTCATCGATGGACTCTGGCGAGAAGGTCACCCTTTCACGCAGAGAAACCGGAGCGGTTTTATGATTTATACCTAACGCCAGCAGGGTCATTGCTTCGAGTAATACTTCTGTTGGTACGGGTTCTCGTTGAGCGGCATTCTACTTGATGCGCGGGATCAATAAAAGTAACAACCGCATCTTCCGTTCAATCGCTGTCATAGACGACATCAATTAATGAATAAGTAATAAATACAGCGGGATAAATAGTCAAAGGGTAGGTTGATGGTTTAAATTTTAGCGCAGTTTGCGAAGACGCGCACGCTATTCGGCGCACATAACGGCGGCGTTTGCGCAACTCTGCACCGCTTATCGGGAGCGCCTCCCCCGCCTTCAGGCGATTGTGTTACGCTTAATGGCAACCCCGACGCGCGCACCGCGTTGGGACTACGCCGATAAACGCGGCAAGATTCAACGCGATGCAGCAAAAAATTGACGCGCCGCCGCCGCCCCGTTAGCGTGAGCGCTGAATCCGGGTTTCGTCGCGCATGCCCGCAAGGACAAAAGGACAAGAAAAAGTTATGCCAATACGCAAAGTTAGTTTGCTCCGTCTGATCCCGCTGGCCAGCCTGGTGCTGGCCGCCTGTACCACCACCAAGCCAACCGGCCCGGCCACCAGCCCGACCTCACCGCAGTGGCGCGCCCATGAGCAGGCGGTGCAGCAGCTTAGCACCTATCAGACCCGCGGCTCCTTCGCCTACTTGTCTGATCAGAAAAAAGTCTATGCCCGCTTCTTCTGGCAGCAGTTTTCGCCGGAGCGCTACCGCCTGCTGCTGACTAACCCGCTGGGCAGCACGGAAATGGATCTCAACGTACAGAAAAACGTGGTGCAGCTGACCGACAATCAGGGCAAACGCTACGTCAGCGACAACCCGGAAGAGATGATCCGCAAGCTGACCGGGATGGCGATCCCGCTGAACAACCTGCGCCAGTGGATGGTCGGCCTGCCGGGCGAAGCCAGCGATTTTGCGCTGGATGACCAATATCGCCTGAGCAAACTGACCTACCAGCAAGGCGGTCAAACCTGGAAGGTGGATTACCAGAGCTACAGCACCGAGGTCCAGCCGACGCTGCCGAACCGTCTGGAGCTGCAGCAGGGCGACCAACGCATCAAACTGAAAATGGATAACTGGACGCTCAAATGATCCGCCAGTGGCCCTCCCCCGCGAAGCTCAACCTGTTTCTGTACATTACCGGCCGTCGTGAAGACGGCTATCACCTGCTGCAGACGCTGTTCCAGTTTTTGGACTACGGCGACACCCTGACCATTGACCCGCGCCAGGACGATCGCATTAACCTGCTGACGCCGGTCGACGGCGTGCCGGATGAGCAGAACCTGATCGTGCGCGCCGCCCGCCTGCTGCAGCGCTATTGTGATGAGCAGGGTCTGCAGACCGCACCGCGCGGCGCCGACATCAGCATCGACAAGCGCCTGCCGATGGGCGGCGGTTTGGGCGGCGGCTCCTCCAACGCCGCCACCGTGCTGGTGGCGCTGAACGAACTGTGGCGCTGCGGCCTTGACGACGACCAACTGGCAGAGCTGGGGCTCAGCCTTGGCGCCGACGTGCCGGTGTTCGTGCGCGGCCACGCCGCCTTCGCCGAAGGCATCGGCGAGCGCCTGCAGCCGGCCGAGCCGCAGGAAAAATGGTATCTGGTGGCGCATCCTGGCGTCGGTATCCCGACACCGCTTATCTTCGGCGACCCCGAATTGAAAAGAGACACCCCGGTTCGCTCCTTAAGTGAGCTGTTGCAGGCGCCGTACGCAAATGATTGCGAACCGATCGCAAGAAAACGTTTTCGCGAGGTTGAACAGCTTCTTTCATGGCTGTTAGAATACGCCCCGTCACGCCTGACTGGCACAGGTGCTTGTGTGTTTGCTGAATTCGACACAGAAATCGCCGCCCGTCAGGTGTTAAATCAAGCCCCGGAGTGGTTGTGTGGTTTTGTAGCGCGCGGCGTTAACGTCTCCCCACTACATCGCATTCGTTCCGGGCGGTTTGAGTCGTAGCTCAACGTTTCGCTGCGCAGGGTCATGCACACCTGGCCCTGTTATCCCTGCGCTGCCTGCGGTCTCAATTTTAGTTTTACATACCCGTATGTATATTGCGCCGGCGTCGCCGACTGCCCCTTGGCGATGTCGTATGACAATATCTTCTCTGGACGCAAGCCTGAGGTTCTTCTCGTGCCTGATATGAAGCTTTTTGCTGGTAACGCCACCCCGGAACTAGCACAACGTATTGCCAACCGTTTGTACACCAGCCTTGGTGACGCCGCTGTAGGTCGTTTTAGCGACGGCGAAGTGAGCGTGCAAATCAACGAAAATGTACGCGGCGGTGATATTTTCATCATCCAGTCCACCTGTGCCCCGACCAACGACAACCTGATGGAACTGGTTGTGATGGTCGACGCCCTGCGTCGCGCCTCCGCAGGGCGTATTACCGCCGTTATCCCTTACTTCGGCTATGCCCGCCAGGATCGCCGCGTGCGTTCCGCGCGTGTGCCAATCACCGCCAAGGTGGTTGCCGATTTCCTCTCCAGCGTAGGGGTTGACCGCGTTCTGACGGTGGATCTGCATGCTGAGCAGATTCAAGGCTTCTTCGACGTACCGGTAGACAACGTGTTCGGCAGCCCGATCCTGCTGGAAGACATGCTGCAGCAGAACCTGGAAAACCCGATCGTGGTTTCCCCGGACATCGGCGGCGTCGTGCGCGCCCGCGCTATCGCCAAACTGCTGAACGACACCGACATGGCCATCATCGACAAACGTCGCCCGCGCGCGAACGTTTCTCAGGTGATGCACATCATCGGTGACGTGGCAGGCCGCGACTGCGTGCTGGTCGACGACATGATCGACACCGGCGGCACCTTGTGTAAAGCGGCCGAAGCGTTGAAAGAACGCGGTGCCAAGCGCGTATTCGCCTACGCGACGCACCCGATCTTCTCCGGCAACGCCGTGGACAACATCAAGAACTCGGTGATTGATGAAGTGATCGTCTGCGACACCATTCCGCTGTCGCCGGAAATCAAGGCACTGAAAAACGTTCGCACTCTGACCCTGTCCGGCATGCTGGCTGAAGCCATCCGCCGCATCAGCAACGAAGAGTCGATCTCTGCGATGTTCGAGCATTAATTCGTCGTCTTTCCGGTGCGGCGCCCACTGCGCCGGAAAGATAGCGCGCCCGACAGCAGAAAAAGAAAAACCCGTTGGTGCGCGAGCAACAACGGGTTTTCTACTTGTAGTCCGACATGACCTCAAACCTTAATGCACGGCAGATGTTCCCTTGCCCCGCTCTTGCTTCCCTTCTGCTTTTTTAATCAATGCGACGAACGATGTTGATCGTTGCGGCACCGTTTATCAAAGTGTTTTACCCACCAGTAGCGATCCGCCACCTGTTCGCGGCCGCCGATACGCGCGCCCACCAGCCACAACAGCGCACCGACGAAGATGCTCATGATGGCGCCGTGGGCGAAAAATTGCGGCAGATTGAACTGGGATACTTCAGCAATAATTGAGTATCCGACACCGCCGATCATCACGACCAGTCCCAGCCCCATAAAAAAGTTGCCCACTCTGTCCGCGCTTCTACGTTTCATATGCCACCTCCATGATTGCCATGTGCCAACCGGGATAACGCTGCAACTTGTTAACCCACTTTGATAAGTTAAGTATAGTCCCTGTTGCGGCAAGGGGATTGCGGAGGCGATCACAAATGGTAAAGAATTATTGACACTTCTTAACACGGCGCTGAAAATTAGCGGACAAATTGAATTATTCAGCTAATGAATCATTCGTCTTTCTTACCCAGGGCGACGGCGGAGATCGGGTTTTGTCATTCATCGCCCCGACAGGTAGACTAAGGCCCTTTCCATTACCCTGATCATAGCGAATCTCCCAGTGAGCAGTATTAAATTGATAGTCGGCCTGGCCAACCCGGGCGCGGAATACGCCCAGACGCGCCACAACGCCGGCGCCTGGTACGTCGATCTGCTGGCCCAGCGCCACAATCAGCAGTTAAAAGAAGAGAGCAAGTTCTTCGGCTACACCGCCCGTTTGAACCTGGCGGGCAACGACGTGCGCCTGCTGGTGCCGACCACCTTCATGAACCTGAGCGGCAAAGCGGTGCTGGCGATGGCCAACTTCTACCGCATCGAACCAAGCGAGATCCTGGTGGCGCACGACGAGCTGGATCTGCCGCCCGGCGTGGCCAAAATCAAGCTCGGCGGCGGCAACGGTGGCCACAACGGCCTGAAAGACATCCAAAACAAGTTCGGCAACAACCCGAACTTCTATCGCCTGCGCATCGGTATCGGCCATCCGGGCGACAAGAACAAGGTGGTGGGCTTCGTGCTCGGCAAGCCGCCGGCCAGCGAACAGAAGATGATTGACGAAGCGATCGACGAGTCGCTGCGCTGCACCGAAATGCTGATGAAGGACGGGCTGGAAAAAACCGTTCAGCGCCTGCACAGCTTCAAGGCGCAGGCCTGAACCTTGCCGCAGCGGGCGTCCTGCCCGCTGCCTGCTTTTAGCCGCGCGGGTTGAAGGTTTCCTCGCCCACGCGGCGCCCATCGGCGGTGAAGCCCTCTTCCGCCACGTAATACTGCGGATCGTCCAGCTCATGGCTGCAGAACGGCCCGGCGCGCTTGAGCAAGCGCACGCAGTCATTGCTCAGGTGGCGCAGACGAATGCTTTTCCCCGCCGCCAGATAACGCGCCGTCAGCTTATCGATAGCCTCTACGCCGCTGGAATCCATCACCCGGGTGCCGGCAAAATCCAGCACCACATTCTGCGCATCGCTCTGCGGATCGAACAGCTCGGCGAAAGCGGCGGCGGAGCCGAAGAACAATGGGCCATCCAGTTGATACACCGCCACGTCGCCCGTTACCTGCCGCTGGCGCACGCGGATGCGCGCCTGCTGCCAGGCGAACACCAGCGCCGAGATAATCACCCCGCTGATCACCGCCACCGCCAGATCGGTAAAGATGGTGATCAGCGTGACGACGATCATTACCAGCGCGTCGGCTTTCGGCATGCGGCGCAAGCGGCGCAGCGAGCTCCACTCGAAGGTGTTGTAACACACCACCAGCATCACCCCGGCCAGCGCCGCCACCGGCAGCAGGCCGATATAGCGCGACAGGCTGACCACGAACAGAATCAGCAGGATAGCGCCCACCGTGCCGGAGATGCGCCCGCGCCCGCCCGAGGTGAAGTTGATGATCGACTGGCCGATCATCGCGCAGCCGGCGAAGCAGCCGAACAGGCCGCATACCGCGTTACCGGCGCCCTGCGCGATACTCTCGCGATTGCCGTTGCCCTTCTTGCCGCCCATTTCATCCAGCACCGTCATGGTCAGCAGCGATTCAATCAAACCGACCAGGGCGATCACCACCGCATAGGGCAGCACCACCCGCACCATCTCCAGGGTAAACGGCGCCGTCGGCAGACTAAAGTGCGGCAGCGCGCCGGAAATGTCCGCCAGATCGCCCACCCGAAGCGTGTGCAGGTTGAGGCCGATCGCCAACGCCGAGACCACCAGCAGCGCCGCCAGCGAAGACGGAATGGCTTTGGTGAGGCGCGGGAACAGCACCACCACCGCAATCGCCAGCACCACCAGGCCGTACATCAGCGGCCCCTGCCCGGCGATCATCTTCAACTGCGCCAGCATGATGACGATCGCCAGGCCGTTGACGAAGCCGTGGATCGCCGGCAGCGGCACCAGACGAATGAACTTGCCCAGCCGGAAGGCGCCGATCAGGATTTGAATCGCCCCGGCAAACAGCGTGGCCCACAGCACGTAACCCATGCCGTACTGCGCCGCCAGGCTCATCAGCACCACCACAATGGAGCCGGCGGCGCCGGAAACCATGCCCGGTTTGCCGCCGAACAGCGCCGTGACCAGGCCGATAATAAACGCGGTATGCAAGCCGACAATTGGCGAAAGACCGGCGACCAGCGAAAAGCCGACCGCCTCGGGGATCATCGAAACCGCCACCACAAAGCCCGCCAGGACTTCATTTTTAACGTCCGCGATCCTGACGTTACTCAGGTTAAACATGCATTATTCACTTATGACAGATGACATCATCTCCCCGCGTAGCGGGTATGGGGTACCGCAAGGCGCGGCAGAGTGCAGGCGGGCACAGCTCAGGGTGGCGTAGGCAAGAAATACATCCGGCGCGTTTCCTGTCGGTTAATCGGAATGGCCAGTATGGGTAAATGTGATCCAAATCTCAAATAAAAACCGGCCGTCCGCGCTGCGTTCGCCCCGGCCAAGCAAGTCTGATCGAGATAAACGCCCATTACGTGTATAATGGCGGCATTATTTTGCCCTTTATGCAGTCGGTTAAATCTAACCAACTGATAGTTAAGATATTTAAGGTGATTACAACATGGGATTCAAATGCGGTATCGTCGGCCTGCCTAACGTAGGCAAATCCACCCTGTTCAACGCGTTGACCAAAGCGGGCATTGAAGCAGCCAACTTCCCGTTCTGCACCATTGAACCGAACACCGGTGTGGTGCCGATGCCCGATCCGCGTCTGGATAAGCTGGCCGAGATCGTCAAGCCGCAGCGCATTCTGCCAACCACCATGGAATTCGTCGACATCGCCGGCCTGGTGAAAGGCGCGTCCAAAGGTGAAGGCCTGGGCAACCAGTTCCTGACCAACATCCGCGAAACCGAAGCCATCGGCCACGTGGTGCGCTGCTTCGAGAACGACAACATCATCCACGTCAACAACAAGGTCGATCCGGCCGAAGATATCGACGTCATCAACACCGAGCTGGCGCTGTCTGACCTGGACACCTGCGAACGCGCTATCCACCGCGTGCAGAAAAAAGCCAAAGGCGGCGACAAAGATGCCAAGGCCGAGCTGGCGGCGCTGGAGAAATGCCTGCCGCACCTGGAAAACGCCGGCATGCTGCGCGCGCTGGATCTGACCGCGGAAGACAAAGCGGCGATCAAATACCTGAGCTTCCTGACGCTGAAGCCGACCATGTACATCGCCAACGTCAACGAAGACGGCTTCGAGAACAATCCGTACCTGGATACCGTGCGTAAAATCGCCGACGCCGAAGGCTCCGTGGTGGTTGCCGTGTGCGCCGCCGTGGAATCCGACATCGCCGAGCTGGAAGACGAAGAGCGCGACGAGTTCATGGCCGAGCTGGGCCTGGAAGAGCCGGGCCTGAACCGCGTGATCCGCGCCGGTTACGAGCTGCTGAACCTGCAAACCTACTTCACCGCCGGCGTGAAAGAAGTGCGCGCCTGGACCATCCCGGTCGGCGCCACCGCCCCGCAGGCGGCCGGCAAGATCCACACCGACTTCGAGAAAGGCTTTATCCGCGCGCAAACCATCTCCTATGACGACTTCATCACCTACAAGGGTGAGCAAGGCGCCAAAGAAGCCGGCAAAATGCGCTCCGAAGGTAAAGACTACATCGTCAAAGACGGCGACGTGATGAACTTCTTGTTCAACGTCTAACCCCTTCCCCGCAGCGTTTTTCTCCGCGGCCGGAAACGGAAAAATCCACGCTTCAGCGTGGATTTTTTATTTTCGGGAAGGAACCCGCCAGCGCTTGAAGCAGTGCGGCATCGCCCCAGCAGAACCTTTATTTATTTAACCGAGGGAAAAGCGCCAGGCCGTTATTTCGGTTGAAGCTTGCTTTTTGCACATCAGTCAGGTTTGTTTCGGCGTCGAGAATATGATTAAACTTAGCGGCGACGGACTCCGGTGCATAAGGATAATCGCTGCCGAAAAGAATATTGTTATGATTCGCAAACGTCAGCAGGCTGGAAAATGCATTCGGGCCGGAAGACAATGCGGTATCAAAATAAAAACGCTTAAATTTATCGTTCAATTCCTGAGCTGACGGCCCATTTGGATTAAGCGATTCCGCCAGCAATGTAAAGCGCAGAACGGCATAAGGCAGGAATCCACCGGCATGCGAAAGAATAATTTTCACGTTAGGATAATTGTCCATAATGCCGTTCAACACCATATGGACGGCATTGCGGGCAGTATCAAACGGATAATCAACCAAGGGACCCGGAACGCCATCCAGCAAATCCATGATGGGATGACCAGGGTGAATGAAAACAACGGCAGAGCGTTGATTTAGCGCAGCCCAAAGCGGAGCCCACTTTTTATCCCCTAAATAAACCCCTTCATAGTTGGTTAATAACACCACGCCATCGGCTTTCAGCACATCCAGCGCATACTCCACTTCCAGCACCGCCCCCTCAACGTCCGGCAACGGCACGGTCGCGAAGTTACCAAACCGCGTAGGGTACTTCGCCACCAGATCCGCCGTATACTCATTGACTTTTCTGGCCATATCGCGGCGCGCCTGGCCTTCCCAGCCAACCACGCTCGGCGCGGTTAACGACAGGACGCTGGTCGCTATTTGCTGTTTGTCCATATAGCCCAGATGGTCGTCCGCCGTCCATTTGGGCAGAGACCAACCGGATGGATCGCCGCCGTGGCTGGGCAGCGCGCTGCCCCAAAAAGGTGGGACCAGGTGAGTATGAACATCGATTCTGGCTAATGAATTCATTTAACGCCTCCACTATGCATATATTCGGTCTTTGAAACAGATAGCAACATGCTGAGTGTTGTTGACTAACCCGCATTCCAGAAATAATCTACACTTTAACGTGAGTTCTATTAGAGGGTATTTTCATGGTCGCTATATATCCAATTCATTTTTTTGAACGACTGATGCAGGAATCTAATCCATGAATTTTCGCCATATCCAGGCATTCCTGGCTCTCGTTGAAGAAAAACATTTCGGCAAGGCGGCTAAGCGAATTCATGTTACACAGTCGGCTTTCAGCATGCAGATAAAAGCGCTGGAAGAAGAAATTGGTGCACCACTTTTTATTCGCACCAACCGCAATGTCGAACTTACCGAAGTAGGAGAGATATTTTTAAAAAATGCACCGGATATTTATGAAAAAATAAAAAGCGCGCTTGACGAAACCAAAGCAGCAGCGAAAGGTGAGAATGGCAATGTGCGCATCGGATTTGTCGGCAATGCCGTCGCGGCGGGATTAGTCACCGCCGATATTCATCGATTTAAAGCAGAGCATCCCGGCGTTAACTTCCGCGCCAAAGAGATGTCTTACTGGAAACAAATCGATGAGATCGTCAACGGAAATATCGACGTCAGCTACTGCCCCAATCTGGATCTCAAAATCCCACCGGGGCTCGGCCTTATACCCATTAAAAAGTTTGACTGGGTCGTCGTGATTCAGGAAGACTCCGATCTGGCGAAAAAAGAGACCTTGAAAAAAGAAGACCTCTCGGGACGAGACTTTATCATCTACTCGGAAAACAGCGGAGAGGATGGCCAGCTTCGTATCCTGAAAGCCATTCTTGAAGAAGACGTCCAGGTTTCCTATCGGCTGGACAGCACACTAAGCGTGCTCGCCATGGTGGCTTCTGGCCTGGGCATCGCTATCGTTCCTTCTACACTATCCTCAATCAAGCTGCCTAACATTACCTACAGAGCGATCCCCGGTGTCGATAACGTGACTGAGTTTTTTTTCATCTATCGTGAGAATGAAAAATCCGCCATCGTTAATGCCTTCATATCAGATGTAAAAAGTAATCTATGACTTTCGTCGATTTCTCCTCCCCCCACGCTTAATCTCGCCCCTCTTTGAACGCGAAGATAAAAACCGACACTCATCGCTGCCTTTAAGCATTAGGCATTCCGAAGACGCCGCTACCCCTCCCACACCGAAGGCCGATTCTCGCTGCGCCACCTCTCCCCCGCCGCCGTCCCCGGCGCCGGCGGTTTCAATCCGTCAATGGTCCACAGCGAGAACGGCGTTTCGTCCACGTGCAGCTCCCAGCGCAGCCCGCGTGCAGCGATGTAGGGTTGCAGGATGCGGGTGCAGGCCGCTAGGAATTGCTGCTGCTCTGCGTCGTTGTCCATGGCGCGCGCGATATGGTCGATGGTCACCCGCACGAAGTCATCGGCCGCTTCGCCGCCGAGATACGCCGTGCCGGGCGGCAGTGCGTGGAAGAACACGTTGACGTAGAAACGCGGCAAAAAGTCCTGATACAGGGCGGTGACCTTCTGCGCGATCGCGCGTTTATCGGCGGCGCTGAAGGCCGGCTCCGGGTGGTAAATCTGCCACAGTGGCATCGCGTTATCTCCTAGGTTTTCCGGCCGGCGTTCAAGCCATCAGCCGCTGTTAATGATAAACTCCAATAATAAGAGTAATAACTCCAATTATTGAAGTTATCAAGCCGAGGCGATAAAATTATCGGCAATCAGGCGGCAAGCGGAGGTAAGGCAACGTGAAAGCAAAAGGGTTTGAAGGCATGACGTGCTCGGTGGCGCACGTGCTGTCAGCTCTGGGCGATCGCTGGGGCGCGATCCTCATGCGCGATCTATTGCTGGGGCTCTCGCGCTATGACGATTTGCGCCAATCGACCGGCATCACCAACAATACGCTGACCGATCGCCTCAAGGCCCTGGAAAGCCACGGCCTTATCGAAAAGCGGCAATACCAGACGCGTCCCGATCGCTACGAGTATCTGCCGACGGAGAAGGGAAAAGATCTCGGGCTGCTGGTGATGGCGATGATTCAGATTGGCGACAAATGGAATCTGTCCGAGCTGGCCGGGCCGCCGCTGCGCGTGGTTGACCGCGTAACCGGCCACCCTGCCACCCTGCGCGCAGTGGATGCCGTGACCGGCGAATCGCTGCCGGCGCAAAACCTGGCGCTGACGGCCGGGCCGGGCGCCGACGAAATGACGCAATGGCGGCTGGCCGTCGGCCAAGCCCGTTAACGGCGCGCTACAGCAGCGCAATCATCTTCAGCAATTCCACCCGATTGCGGATGCCGAACTTTTTGCCGGCATTGTTGAGGTGCGAATAAACGGTTTTCGGGTGCAAACTCAGCCGCCGCGCGGTCAGGCGGATATCTTCCGTACGGGCCGTTTCACACAGCACCGCCGCCTCGCCAGGCGTGATCGCCGCCGCCCGATGCCGGCTCACCACGCGCCGTTCGCCCGCCTTTTCCCGGCGGCTCAACGCCGCGCAGGTCTCCCACACCACCCGCAGCGCTTCCCGTTTGTGCAAAATCGCATCCGGCTGCGCCGCCGCGATAAATGCCAGGATCAGCGGCGAAGTTTTATCGACGAAAAACAGTATCCGGACGCCTTCATATTCAGCACGTGAGGCGTGAATAAATCGCAAATACGCTTCGAACCGGTAAATTTCATGGGGAAAATCCATGATAATTAAATCAGGCGCAGGGCTTATATTTTTAATGATATTAATATTGGGCGAGGATAAGGTTATCATTCCTTCTCCCAATAATGTTTTCATCCCCAAACGGCATAGCGGCGAACCGTCGATATAAATCACTCTCACTTTAATTCTCCTTATCAGCGTGAAAGTATGCTTCCATACCTCAGGCGGCTTGTCGCTGTTCTTTTTTGGGGTAATTCGCCTGCAAAGCACACCGATATAAAACAACTTGATAACATGTTTTTCAAATAATCACGCAACAGCCAGCACTTTGATTAATACGCAAAAAAGGCATGAATGTTTCAAATTATTTCATAAACAAAAACCGACGATCCAATAAAAACGCAACGTAATGATATAGATCTATTTTCCATTTTGTATGATATAAGCAAAAATGAAAATAAATGTAACAACCCGTACCGCCAACTTATTACCATGCGGAAAACACCTATAGGGAAAATTCTTAGTTTGTTAGGATGAAAATCCATGTTTGCCGACGCGTTTAAAAAACAATTGCGCAACATGATTAATCAACAAACGCACGTCAGTAATTTATTACTGTCATGAAAGCTTTTCTCTAAAGTTAATTAAAGGGCATTTCACATGAATGTTAAATTAGTCGCATTATCCCTGCTGGCTCTCTCCGGCGCCTGTGCGGCCGCCTCGTCCAATACCGTGCAATTCAAAGGCGAAGTCAGCACGCAAACCTGTTCGGTGAATATTAACGGCAACCAATCCAACCCGGTCGTGTTGCTGCCGACCGTCGCCGCCAGCCAGCTCGCCACCAAAGGCGCCACCGCCGGCGACACCACCTTTACCGTTAACGTGACGGGCTGCGCGGCGGCGACCAGCGATACGGCGATCAAAACCGTGTTGGCGGGCAACAACCCGACCACCAACGGCAACCTGGGCAACGCGGGCGATGCGGCCAAGGTGTCCATTCAACTGCTGGACAGCGACGCCACCACGCCGCTGTCGTTCGCCAGCGGTTCGACCGTCACCACGTCGGCGATGACGCTGGCGAAAGACGCCACCTCCACCTCGCAGAACCTGGTGGCCCGCTACTACGCGGAAGACACCGGCGTGGCGGCCGGTTCGGTGATCGCCACCGCCCAGTTCGCCATTAGCTACAAATAAGCCGGCGTCAGGCGCCATACCTGTTGATGCCAGCGCCGTTCCTTAGCGGACGGCGCTGAATGACTCGCTTCTTTATCGGTTCACGTTTATGCCGCAGATATCCCGTTCCGCCCGCCGATGGGCCGCCCTGTCGCTTTGCCTGATGAGTTTTGCCGCCACCCACGCCTTGGCCAGCGTAACGCTGCTCGGCAACCGCGTGATCTACCCCGCCGAGGCGCGGGAGAAGACGCTGCAGTTCACCAACGATGACGGCGCCCCGGCGCTGATGCAGATCTGGCTCGATATCAACAACCCGCAGTCCACGCCGGAAAACGCCGATGCGCCCTTTGTCGCCTCGCCGCAAATCTTCCGCATGGATCCGCACAGCGGGCAAATGGTGCGGCTGTCGTTCGTCGGCCAGCCGCTGGCGCGCGATCGCGAATCGCTGTTCTACCTCAACTTCCTGCAGGTGCCCGCCGTGCGTCAGACGGACAGCGACAAGAACAAACTGCTGCTGGTGGTCACCAACCGGCTGAAAGTGTTCTATCGCCCGGCCGGGCTGGCCGGCGACGCAAACCACGTCATCGATCGCCTTAGCCTGCGCCAGGTCGGCAACGCGCTGCGCGTCGACAACCCGACCGGCTACTACGCCAACGTCAGCCAGGCCGCGATACTCAGCGGCGCAAAACGCACCGTGATCCCGCAGGCGGATCTGATCCCGCCGTTTTCACAGGCCAATTGGCCGGTGAACGGGGAAGTGCGGCAGGTCGCGCTGCGCGTCATCAATGACTATGGGGTGGAAATCACACGCACCCTGAACGTCGTGCGCTGAAACCAGACAGGGAGGTTTTCATGTTCGATGCTCGCAAGGCGACGCCGCTGCCCGCACGCTGGTGCTGCGCGCTGCTGGCGCTGCCGCTGGGCTGCGCCGCCGCCGACGGCTACACCTTCGATCCCGCGCTGCTGCGCGGCAGCGTGCTGAGCAACAGCGCCCTGAGTCAATTCAACCAACAGGACGCCGTCGCCCCCGGCAGCTATCAGATCGATCTGTACCTCAACGGCCAGTTTCTCGAGCGCGATCAAATTCGTTTCGTGCGCGATGGCAAGCAGGTGCTGCCCTGTTTCGATCGCGCGCAGCTAACGCGCTTCGGGCTGAAAAATCCGCCGGCGGCCGAGGCGGAATGCCTGCTGCCCGGCCGGGATCTGAAGGACATCACAGTGAACGCCGATATCTCGCGGCTGCGGCTGGATCTGAGCATTCCGCAGGCGCTGTTGAACGGCCGGCCGCGCGGCAGCGTCAATCCCGCCAGCCTGGACGGCGGCGAATCGATGGTCTTCGTCAATTACAACCTCAACCAGTACCACGTCAGCTACCGACAAGGGCAAACCCGCGACCTCGACTCGACCTACGCCAACCTGAACGGCGGGTTCAACCTCGGGCTCTGGCGCTACCGCCAGCAATCCAGCTACCGCTACGATCGGGAGTTCGGCGGCCACCTGGATACCAGCCGCCGCTACGTGCAGCGCGCGATCTTGCCCTGGCGCAGCGAAATGCTGCTGGGCGAAGGCTTTACCGACGGGCACTTCTTTTCCGGCCTGGGCTTTCGCGGCATTCAGCTCAGCTCGGACGATCGCATGCTGCCGGATTCACAGCGCGGTTATGCACCGGTGGTGCGCGGCGTGGCGAAAAGCAACGCGCGCGTGACGGTGCTGCAGGGTAAAAGCACGCTGTACGAAACCACCGTGGCGCCGGGGCCGTTCGCCATCAACGATCTGTACGCCACCAACTACGCCGGCGATCTGACCGTGGTGGTGACCGAAGCCGACGGCAGCGTCAGCACCTTCACCGTGCCGTTCGCCGCGGTGCCGGAATCCATTCGCCCCGGCCAGTCGCGCTACTCCGCCATCGTCGGCCGTTCCCGCTACGTCGGCGACAACGATCTGTTCAGCGAAGTGACCTGGCAGCACGGCCTGACCAACGCCCTGACCTTCAACCTCGGCAATCAGTTGGCGGACGGCTATCAGGCGATGATGCTGGGCGGCGTGTACAGCAGCTGGCTGGGCGCCTTCGGCATGGATACCACCTATTCCCACGCCAGCCTGCCGGACGGCGGCGCCTCCGGCTGGATGCTGCACCTCTCTTACAGCCGAACCTTCAGCCCGACAGACACCACGCTATCCATCGCCGGCTACCGCTACTCTACCGAAGGCTTTCGCGATCTCAGCGACGTGCTCGGCGTGCGGCGCGCCGCCGTTACCGGCAAAAACTGGCAGTCCGACTCCTACCGCCAGCGTTCGCGTTTCGAGGTGGCCGTCAATCAGGGCATGGGCGCGTTCGGCAGCCTGACGATGTCCGGCTCGACTCAGGACTACCGCGATCAGCGCGGCCGCGACAATCAGCTGCAGCTGGGCTGGGGGAAAACCTTCGGCAACGGCGTGGCGCTTAATCTCTCCGTCACCCGCACCCGCAGCCTGGGCTACAGCAACGGCGACTACCGCGGCTACGGGCCGCTGGATAACGTCTACAGCGCGCCGCTGGCGCAGAACGCGCAGACCGTCACCGCCCTGTCGCTGAGCTTCCCGCTCGGGCGCTCATCATCCGCCCCCAGCGTCTCGCTGCTGGCCAACCACAGCCAGGGTCAGGGCGGCAACTATCAGGCTGCGCTGTCGGGCAGCGTCGGCGACGAACAGCCGGTCAGCTACGGCCTGAACTTCACCACCGACGACGATCGCCAACAAAGCATCTGGGGCGGCAACCTGCAAACCCGCCTGCCTTACGCCAACGTCACCGGCTCGTTCTCCACCGCGCGCCAGTATCGACAAGGCTCCCTGTCGCTGCAGGGCGCGGTGGTGGCGCACCGCGGCGGCGTGACATTAGGGCCGTATGTCGGCGACACCTTCGCCCTGATCGAAGCGCCCGGCGCCAGCGGCGCACAGGTGATGGACGGCCAGGGCGCGCGTGTCGATCGCTTCGGCTATGCGCTGGCGCCGGCGCTGGTGCCCTATCACTACAACACCGTAGCGCTGAACCCCGAGGGCATGAACGACAAAGCGGAACTGGAAGACGGCCAGCGGCGCGTGGCTCCTTATGCCGGTGCCACGGTGCGTCTGCACTTCAACACCGTGAGCGGCCAGGCGCTGCTGATCACCGCACAGCGGCCCGATAACGCACCGATCCCGATGGGCGCCAACGTGTTGGACAACGCGGGCAACAGCGTGGGCATGGTTGGCCAGGCCAATCAGGTATATCTGCGCAGCGACCGGAATGCCGGCACGCTGACGCTGAACTGGGGCGACGCGCCCGGCCAGCAGTGCACGCTGCATTATCGCCTGCCCGCCGCGGAAGACAGCCCGATTCAGCGGCTCAGCGCCCCGTGCCGCTAACCCGTTTAACTTATCTCAGGAGAGACGATGAAACGCATTTCTTATCTGGTCGCCACCCCGGCGCTGTTCGCCCTGTCGCTGTTCGGCGCCCCCGCGGCGCTGGCGCAATGCACGCGGGTCGCCCCCTGGATCGACTCCGGCTGCGATCCTTGCGGGGTGGGCACGGCGCTGGGCCGGGTCAACCTGACCAGCACTTACCTGCAGCCCGTCGGCACGCCGCTCGGCACCAGCGTGTTCGATCTGACCTCCGGCACCCGTTATCCCGATCCCAACAAGGTGCTGTATGAATGCGATGCCGGCGATGTCGGGCAAATTTATGAAGTCTTCGCCACCAACGGCGACGATCGCGTCGGCGGCTATTACGATCTGGGCGCCAGGGACGGCAACCCCAACTATTACGCCACCTACTTCCCTTACGTCGGCATCCGTTTGACCCACCTGGATTCCGGCAAGGTTTTTACCCGTTACTGGCAGTCGGCGCCGATTACCCGCTACGCCACCGTCGGCAACAAAATCCAGATCCGGGTGAAAGACTTCAGCGCCATCCGCGCCGATCTGATCCGCATCAGCTCGCTGCCGGGCGCGGGCGCCAGCAACTACTGCGGCTACAGCGCCGGCAACCCGCTGGTGGGCATGGCGTCGACCACCGGCAATTCGAACTATACCTGCACGCAGCCGAACGGCTATGTCACCTTTCAGGGGCCCGGCATCGCTTCGGATCCTATCGGCAGCGATTCCGCCACCAACTACGCCACCTGGGGCACCGGGCGCTGGAACGCGATGGGCATGGGCACCGCACCGATCTCCTCATTGACCTATACCGCCACCTGCGTGGCGCGCAACGTCACGCCGCTGGTGATCCTGCCGACCATTTCCGTCAGCCAGTTGACCGCCGGGCAAACCTCACAGGCGCAGTTCACTATCAATATCGAATGCGACAACGCCGCCGTGTCCGGCGTCAGCAGCAACAATACCGCCCTCGGCCTGCAGGTGCCGTATGAAAGCTATGTCGCGGCGCAGCAGCTCGGGCTGGTCAGCGCCAACGGCGGCGTGAGCTACCTGCTCTCCAGTGGCTACGGCACCGACAGCAGCATCGCCACCGGCGTGGGCATCGCGCTCGCCAACGCCGGCAACGGCGCGCCGATGAACTTTGTCGGCTGGGCGCGCTGCAGCGCCGGGCAATGCCCGCAGGGCAACGACGCCGGCTGGTACCCGGTGCTCAACGGCGCCAGCGGCGGCGGCAGCACCGCAGCGGGGTTTACCCACTACACCACCCAGCTCACCGCCACGCTCGCCCGGCTGCCTGGCCAAACCGTCACCGCCGGCAAGGTGGACGCCAGGGCCTACGTCTGGGTTAAGGTGCAATGATGAGAAAGAGATGCCTGATTATGGGATGCGCCCTGCTGCTGGCGCTGGCTTCCATCGGCGCGCAGGCGGGCATCATCGCCTCCGCCACGCGGGTGATTTTCCGCGAAGGCGAGACGGAAAAAACCCTGATGCTGCTCAACACCAACGGCTATCCGATCGTGGCGCAAACCTGGGTCGATAACGGCGACGTCAACGCCGCCCCCGAACTGTCCCGCGCACCTTTTGTCACCCTGCCCAGCGTGTTCGCCCTGCCGCCTTCTGCGCTGAAAGGGCTGCGCATCCTGTTTGCCGGTGCGAACCTGCCCGCCGACCGGGAGTCGGTGTTCTGGCTTAACCTGTATGAGATCCCGCCTAACCTGCCGACCACGCGGCCGCTGGCGTCGCGCGTGACGCTGGCGATGAACACCCAGATGAAGATCTTCTACCGGCCCAGAGCGCTGCAGGGGAAAGCCGAAAACGCGGCCGAGGCCGTCTCATTCACGCTGCAAAAATCGCCGGACGGTTATCTGCTGCGCTGTCAAAACCGATCGGCGTTTTATCTCTCGTTCGCGCGCATCGCCGTGCACGCCGACAGGCGCGATTACCCGGTGCGGCAAGAAAGCGACATGATGACCGCGCCATTCAGCTCGCGGGATTATCACCTCGACGGCGTTTCGGCATCCGAGTTCCCTTCTCGGGCCACCGTTCAGGCCACCCTCATCAACGACCAGGGCCAGCAGATCGTCAAGCCATACACAGCAAACCCATAACGATAAAAAGCAGCGCATTTTTTTAAGTACAGGAAATAGGGAAAATGAGTTTAAGCAGATTCCAGCTACAGTTTCATCTGGAGAAACAGGCCAACAACATCAGGCAGTCAGCGGCGTTTCACACCGCTATCGTCAAACACGGGGAATTATTGAGGGAGACCTACAAGAAGCATCCGCTGTTTTACAAAATCATTTTCAGGAACAGCCGGTTCATCATCTGCTCCACCATCCTGTCCATTTATTACCACCAGCACGCCGCCGCGCTGAAAGACATCAAAGCCTTTTTCAAAGGGAAGAATATGATCAGCGAGAACTCCCTGGATTCCTTTCTGTTCTTTTTACGGGTCGGGCGCCGGCTGGAGGTCAAACCCTGCGAGCATGACAAACGCCAGTTACGCTATAAGCCTACGCCGCACGCACTGGCGGAAACCCAGGCGCTGATCGCCTCAATGGCGTGCCCTTATCAGGCGCTGGCGCCACAGATGCCCATCGCGGCACTGCTGGCGGCGCCCGACTTTCTGTCCACCTTTTTCGCCGCCTACGGGCAACTGATGCTCAAGGAGGTCTACCTGATCGACCTGGTGCCGCAATCCGCGCTGTTTATCAGCAAAGATGCCGGCCACATGGTGCTGTTGATGTTGTTTATCGAAAGCATCCGACAGGACTCCCCCTTTCTGCTGCTCTCCTCGGCGAAAATCGCCAAGTCCTGCTCCGTCTCACGCGCGCATGTGAACCGCATTCTGCAGGCGGCGGAAAAATCCGGCCTGCTGACCACCACCAATAATGTGGTGATCGAACTCAACAGTTCGTTCTTCATCATGGCGGAGCGCTATTTTAGTCTCTATTTCGCGATGGTCGAATTCGGACTTGAACGGGTTTGGCAAACGCCACAATCCGCCACGCACTCCTGAGCCCTTTAGCGCGCCCGCAGCACCCGATCGATCAGCCCCCAGGCCGCCGCTTCGTCGGCGGTCATAAAGCGATCGCGATCCAACACCCGCTCCACCTCTTCATAACTTAGGCCGCAATGTTGGGCATACAACCGAATCACCGTGTCTTTGGTGCGCTTCATCTCTTCGGCGTGGATCAAGATGTCGGAGGCCTGCCCCTGAAAGCCGCCCAGCGGCTGGTGCACGTGCAGGCTGGCATTAGGCAGCGCCATGCGGTGCCCCGATTCGCCGGCCATCAGCAGGAACGAGCCCATCGAGCGCGCGGTGCCCATGCACAGCGTATGCACCGGGGCGCGGATATACTGCATGGTGTCGTAAATCGCCAGCCCGCTGGTGATCACCCCGCCCGGCGAGTTGATATAAAGATGGATGGGTTTTTCCGGGTTTTCCGCCTCCAGAAACAGCAGCTGGGCACACAGCATTTCGGCCACGTCGTCGTTGACCTCGCCGTTAAGGAACACGATCCGATCGCGCAGCAGGCGCGAATAAATATCAAAGGAACGTTCTCCCCGGCTGGTCTGTTCCACCACCATCGGGACGAGCATCATCTTCTCACGCATCGGTGAACTCCTGGGTTGGCAACAAAGAGAAATGTGTTTAACGCGTCAGGCGGCGCGCATCACCGTCGGCGGGCCATCGTTGGCGGCATCGAGCTGGTGGATAATCCGCAGCAGGCTGCCGCCGCCGGCGTCCGGCACGATCTGCAGGGTGACGACGCTTTCGAGAAACGGCGGTTGGTCGTCGCGCAAGCGATAGCTCACCGCCTCACCCGGCGTGGCGGCCAGCGGCTCGGCCTGCGCCAGATCCCCCGTCGGCAGCCACTGCTCGCGCAATTCGGGAACGCTGAGCGCCCGCCACACTTTTTCCGGCGGCGCCTCGAGCGAATATTCCAACACCAGCCGGTCGCGCGGCGGCCGCTCAGCCTGTTTGTTCATTGATCCATGTCCTTCAGCAAAGTTTGCAGCGCGTCGATGCGCGCCGGCCAGTAGGCGCGGTACTTCGCCAGCCACTGGGCGATCTGCGCCAGCCCTTCCGGGTCGACCTGGTAATTGACGCAGCGCCCCTGCCTCGTCTCGCGTACCAGTCCGGCGTTACGCAGCACCGCCAGGTGTTGCGACATCGCCGACTGGCTGATGGGCAGCCCTTCGCGCAACGCACTGGCGTTCATGCTGGCGACAGCGAGTTTGTCGAAGATGCTGCGGCGAGTCGGATCGGCCAACGCCTTGAAGATGTCATTTTCGTTCATACAAACACATTAGTATTCACTTATGTATTATGCAAACGCAGAGGCAGATTTTTTTCGCAAGGCGAGACTCCGCGCCGGGGCGCGGAGTCGAGAGGTGAGCAATTACAGCGGTTTATTGCATGCGGGCGTGGTCAGCGCCGGTTGACCGGCAGGCGCCCCCTCCTGCGCTTCCAGCGCGAGGCGCGCCAGCGGCATGTCTTCGTGGTAGCGCGCCTCGGCATTCAGAGTCTTTGAGTAGCGGTTGTATTTCCACCAGGCGTAGCCGAGGAACACCACCAGCCCGCCGACGTTATAGAACACGATGGTCATGATGCTGGCGCCGGTCGGGAACGTCGAGGCGAAGAAGCCGACGGTGAAGATGGCGATCAGCACGCTGACGATGGCGATACCCTGCAGGCGCGAACCCATTTTGAAATCGCGCGCCACCCGGTCGTACTTCAGCCGCAGATTCAGGTAGGCCAGCATGATGAAAAGCGGCGGCAGCATCGAGGCGGCGGCGGTCATGTTGATCAGCGTATTCATCAAATCCTGCACGCTGCTGGAACCCAGGGTCGGGATCAGCATCAGCGGGATAACGATGAAGAACTGGATCCAGGCGGCGCGCGTCGGCACGCCGTGCCGGTTAAGGCGGATGGTTTTCTCGCCGAAAATGCCCTTCGGGATCTCGGTGAAGAAAATTTTCACCGGCGCCGCCGTCCACATCAGCAGCGAACCGAACATGGCGGTGAAGGAAACAATGCCGACAAAGCGGTTCATCAGCACCGTCGGCAGGCCGAAATGCGCCGACAAGCCTTCGAACACCTGTACCGTACCGCCGGTAAAGTGCAGGTCGGTGCGGTGCACGAATACGTTAATCAGCAGCGATGACACCGAATACAGCACGCCGATGAACAGCCCGGAAACGATGATCACCTTCACGAAGGCGCGGCTGCCGCCTTTCACATCGTTCACGTACACCGCCACGGATTCCGCCCCGCCCGCCGCCTGGAAGATCCAGGCGGTAATGCCGAGGAACGCCCAGCTGAAGTTCGGCGTCATCGCCTGCACGTTGATCGGGTCGGCCGGCTCGATGCCGCCCAGCACCGCCGCGCCCGCCAGGATGATGTAGGAAAACGTCAGCAGCAGCATCAGCGACGAGGTGACGGAGGTCATCGGCCCCAGCAGTTTCGCGCCGCTGTTGGAGATATAGGTCGAGAAGGCGAACAGGAAGATGCTGATGATCGCCGTGGTCAGCGGCGTAAACACGTAGTCGTAGCCTAAAAACGCGTAAGAAGCATAGGCGATGACGCGCGGCAGCAGCGCGGTGAAGAAAAACAGATTCACGAACCAGTAGGTGTAGGCGGTGATAAACGCCCAGCGCCCGCCGAGCGCACTTTTGACCCAGGCATAGACGCCGGCCTCGGAGTTGCGGTTGAGCGAGACGAACTCGGCGATGATCAGGCAAAAGGGAATGAAGTAAATGATCGTCGCCACCAGGAATACCGGCGACGAGGCGATGCCGAGCTGAATATTGTTGTTGATCACGTTGTTGAAACTGAACACTGCCGCAAACGTCATCGACAGCAGGCCAAACTTGCCGATGGTGTTTCTGTTCGACGCAGCCATAGAGATTCTCCGAATGGTGTAGGGGACTTCGGTTTGTTGTTATCGATCGGCGGTCGCGCTATTTGTTGATGAAATAGCTGTCTTCCACCGTCACTTTTAAAATGACTTTTTTTACCTTGCCGCTTTCTTTGAAGCGGTGAGCCTGGTGGTTTTCGAAGATCACCACGTTGCCTTTACCGACCCGGCGCCTCTCGCCTTCGCCGCTGAAGAACTCGCGGTCGGTTTCGTCCTGATAGGGCGCCACCGTCGTCAGCGCCCGTTTGTCGGCGACTTCGACGATCTCCTCTCCCTCGAGGTAGTAGTGCACGTCGAAGTAGCGGCGGTTACCCTCCAGCCAGCCATGCTGCCGGCCGGCGCCGACGCTCAGCCGATAGGTCAGCGAGTCGCCGATCGAATGGCACACGTTCGGGCTGATGCGATCGACATTGGCGATCGCCTCCATGCAGCGCAGCCATTTCTTGCCGCTGTGATAAATGCGCTGAAACTCCGTCAGGGATTCGAGAATGATCATGCGTTTTCCTCCGCAGACTGCGGGTGATGAGGGGCCGGCGCGAAGTCATAACCGGCGAGCGTGGCGCCGTCCGTTTGCCGGCCGTCGAACGGCACCAGCGTGAAGCCGTAACTGAATGGCGCCAGATAGACCCGGTGGGTATCCAGCACCTCGGAGCCCCAGGAGTTGGAGCCGAGACCGAGCACCTGATCGTCCAGGTTCAGCGTCAGGCAATCGTCAGGCTCCAGCTCGTTGATGTGCTGGGCCTGATGCAGCATCTCGGCGCTGTACGGCCACAGGCTGAAGTTGATCGGCCGCCGCGGCTGGATGAAGATCCCCTTGCCCGCCGCGTCCTGCAGGCTCAGCCAGCGCACCTCCTGCCGGTTGCCGTTGTCCTGCGGGAACGGATAGTGTTCGAACAGCGCATCGGCGCGCTGCCGGTAGTGGCCGATGAGGTTGGCCCGGCAGCTGTCGCGGTAGTTCTCGCCCGGCCCGCGGCCGTAGTACTCCACCTGTTCGAAGCGGCGGCTGATGCCGAAATCGAGACCGATTTTCGGGATCACCTGCCGGAAATCGCCGTAAGGCTCGCCGGCCAGATCCAGGCTGACACAGCCCTGCGGAGAGATGCGCCAGCGATAGGTGCAGCGCATGCCGAAGTCGAACACCGGCGGCGCGATCAGGCTGTGCACCTCGATCAGCAGATCCTCCCCCTGCCAGTGTCGGCTGAGGCGGCGGAAATGCTGTTGCATGATGGGGAAGTGATACGGCAGCCAAATCCCCTCATATTCCTGCTTATGGTTATCGATCACCGGTTTGAAGAAGGTGATGCGCGGCGCGCGCCCCACCACGTCTTCATCGTCTACCCGCCACGACAGCAGTTCGCCGCTCAGCAGCGAGAACGCCAGCTGGAACCGGCCGCCGCTGACGAGCAGCTGATGATTTTCCTCGCGGCATTGCAGCGCCGGCGCATCGGCCAACGGTGGAGCCGGTAGCCGCGTCGCCGCCTGGCGCAGATGCTGGTAATGCCCCAGCAGTTGGCCGCTCTCGCTATAGCGGGTGGCGCTGTCCTTATGCACCGCCACGTCGATCAGCGTTTCCCCCTGCCCCAGCGCCAGCACCGGCAGGTGCATGTCTTCACTCTCGCCCGGCTGCAGATGCGGCAGCTTGAATTCGTAACTCGCCACCTGGCGGCCGTCGGTCTTGACGCTGACCTTCAGCGTGATGTCCGCCAGCGAGCTGAACCAGTAGCGGTTTTTCACCCGCAGCACGTCGCCTGCGCCTTCTTCCGCCGTCACTTCCACCGGGCACAGCACCTGCTGATATTCACGCAGGCCGGGGCCGGGGCGCTGGTCCGGGTAGATCAGGCCGTCCATGCAGAAGTTGTAGTTGTTCGGGTAGTCGCCGTAATCGCCGCCATACTGGTAGCGCTCGCGCCCCTGCTCGTCGTGGCTCAGCAGACCGTGATCGCACCATTCCCAGATATAGTGCCCCTGCAAACTGGCGTGACGGTTGAACACCGACTGGTATTCGAACAGCCCGCCGGGGCCGTTGCCCATGGCGTGGGCGTATTCACACAGAATGCGCGGTTTGGGGTGCGGGTATTCACCGAAGGCGTTCATCATCGCCACGCGGGAATACATGGTGCTGATCACGTCGGTCACTTCGGCGTCGCGGTCTTCTTC
This sequence comes from Serratia sp. CY76391, assembly GCF_052166695.1. NCBI lineage: Bacteria > Pseudomonadati > Pseudomonadota > Gammaproteobacteria > Enterobacterales > Yersiniaceae > Serratia > Serratia sp. CY76391. The sequence goes on along the minus strand of NZ_JBJNOJ010000001.1, from coordinate 1,111,330 downwards.
GTAGTGGATAAGGCGGGTCGGATCGAGCGCCTTGCAGCGCCGGGCCATGGCGCGAATGTTGCACCCGTAGCCGGATTCGTTGCCGAGCGACCAGATGATGATCGACGGGTGGTTTTTCTGCGCCGCCACGTGGCGCTCGATGCGCTCGACGTAAGCCTGCTCCCAGCGCGGATCGTCGGTAATGCGGCTCAGATCGCCAACGTTGGCAAAGCCGTGGCTCTCCAGATCGGTCTCCGCCATCACAAACAGGCCATAGAGATCGCACAGCTCGTAAAAACGCGGATCGTTGGGGTAGTGGGCGGTGCGTACCGAGTTGATGTTGTGCTGTTTCATCAGCACGATGTCGCGCTCCACCCGCGCCATATCGACGGCGCGCCCTTTACGGTGATCGTGATCGTGGCGGTTGACGCCGTGCAGCTTGAGGTAACGCCCGTTGACGTACATCAGCCCGTCGCGCACCGCGATCTCGCGGAAGCCCACCCGCTGCGGCACCACGCCCAGCAGGTTGCCGGCGCCGTCATACAGGCTGAGCAACAGCTGATACAGATAGGGATTTTCCGCGTTCCACTGCTGCGGGCGGCTGACCGGCAGCTCGAAACGGCAGCTCAGCGCCCGCTCAATATGCAGATCGTCGCGCCACTGCTCTGCCACGCAGCGATCGCCGTCGAACAGCTGCGCCTGCAGGCGGCAACCCTCGGCGGCCTGCACACCGAGATGGCGCAGCTCGGCGTCGATCGCCAACTGCGCGTCACAATAGCGCTCATCGAAGGTGGTGACCAACGTCAGGTCGTGAAGGTGAGTGGCGCTCTGGCCGATCAGATAAACGTCGCGGAAGATGCCGGCCATCCACCACATGTCCTGATCTTCGATGTAGGTGGAATCGGCCCACTGCATCACCCGCACCGACAGCAGGTTCTCGCCCTGCCGCACATAAGGGCTGATGTCGAATTCGGCGCACAGTCGGCTGCCCTTGCTGAAGCCGACATAGCCGCCGTTGACGTACACCTCGAAGTAGGTTTCCACGCCGTCGAATTTGATCAGTACTTGCTGGTCCCTCCAGCCGGCGTCGAGCGTAAAGTGGCGCTGATAGGCGCCGGTGGGGTTGTTGGTCGGCACGTAAGGCACGTCGATCGGGAACGGGAAGCCCTCATCGGTATACTGCAAGTGGCCGTGCCCTTCCAGCTGCCACATGCCCGGCACCGCCATATCGCCCCAGTCGTTCATCGGCTCACGGTAAAACGCCGCCGGCACCTGCGCCGGGTGCTCGAAGAACCGAAAGCGCCAGCGGCCGCTCAGCAGCTGGAAACGCCGGCTGGCGTTGCGATCGAAGCTCAGCGCCTGCTCGGCGTCCGCGTAGCTGAAGAAGCTCGCGCGCGGCGCCAACCGGTGCTCCGACTGTTTTTCAATGTTTTCCCAATTATTCACGTCACGTCTCCCGACACCTGTGCAATGCGGAAACGATAGTAAATATTTAGTAAAAACTACAGCCGATATTTACCAAATGACGACAGGATCACAATAAATCTCAAATGCCTTTTTTTATCATGACGTTAATTTTGAGCGCCAACGCCCCCCGCCGAGGCGGGGGCCGGTCAGGCGACGGTGGTGTCACGCAGCTGCAGCGAGCTGGGAACGAAGATCGACAGCGGGACGGCCCGCTCATCGCGCAGCCGCTCCGCCAGCAGGTTGACGGCCTGTGCGCCCATGGTTTCCGAAGGGATGCGCACCGTGGACAAGGCGGGGAAAATAAAGCGGGCGGTGGGAATGTCGTTGACGCTGATTAACGCGATCTGCCCCGGCACCTGAATGCCGTGTTCATGCAGCGCGCGCAGTACGCCGATGGCGATCGAATCGGTCGCCACCAGCAGCGCCGGCGGATAGCCATTCTTGCTCTGCAACATCGCTTTGGCGCACTGGTAGCCCGACTGGCTGCTGAAATCGCCGTGGTAAATATCCTGCGGCAGCACCACGTTTTGCTGCCGGCCATACTCGACGAACGCCTGCTCGCGCTGGTCGATGCCGGCCGGATGGTCGCGCCCGCCGATAAAGCCGATGCGCTGATAGCCACGGCCGATGAAGTAATCGATCACCTTGCGGCTGATCTTGTACAGGTCGACATTGACGCAGTCAAAACGCTCGTCATCCACCACGCCGTCGATAAACACCACCGGCGTTTCCTGCTGCCTGAGCTGCTCATACAGCGCGGGCTGTGGCCGGCCGATCACCAGCAGGCCGTCGGCCACCGGCAGCGCCTTGTCGCCGGTAAAGTCGTAACCGGCGCTCAGCGCCACGCCCAGCTTTTCGCACTGCGTTTCGATGCCGTAGCGCATCGCCAGGTAATAGGGATCGTTGATCTCCACACCCTGCGTATAGGTGAACAGCGCGGCGAAATGCAGGCGATGCTCGCTTTGCCGTTTGGAAGGCGCAATCTTGTATTCGAGGAGCTCCGCCGCTTCCAGGATCTTCTGGCGGGTTTGCGCCTTCACGCTCAGGGTGGGGTCGTCATTCAACACGCGCGAAACGGTGGCGACGGACACATTAGCGGCTTCAGCAATTTCCTTCAGTGTGGCCATAGAGTCCCAATGCACAGACGAAAAACGGTAGCTTAATCGGATAGCGGCGCAACGTACAGTGCCGCCCGCCCCTCTCTTCCCAGACCGGGCCAGCGCTCGCTCATGCAAACCGCTGCCGGGCGCCTGCAGCGAAAGATACCCATTTCACCCGTTGTGATCAAGTTAACGATTTACTGATTAAAGCGTATTTTTTACTAAATATTTTACTAATATACCTGCCGTTTACCGCCCGCGACCGGGCGGACTTTATCTCTTCTCCCAGGGAGCCGGGAGCGACCTTGCGTGAGCCGCCATTCGACTGACGCGCCGATCCATCCAACACCAGGCACATGCCCCATGACATCAATAAATCATCACGCCCTGTTGCCCTTGTTACTGATACTCAGCGCGCCGGTCTGGGCGGCGCAGGAACCCGTTACCCCGGCGGAGCGCAATCAGCTACCGCCGCCGCCGTTGCCCGAAACCGCCGCGACCGCCCTGCGCTTTTACGGCGAGCTCGGCATCGGCGGCAGCGTCTATTTGAACGGCGAACATCAGCATAAATACAGCGACGGCACCTACATCGAAGGCGGCCTCGAGATCAAACAGGGCCACTGGTTCGGCCTGATTTACGGCGAAGGCTGGACCGTGCAGGCGGACAGCCAGGGCCACGCCTGGACGCCCGGACACGGCTGGGGCGGCTTCGAGGGGGGCCTGAACCGTTTTTACGGCGGTTACCGCACCGATGACGGCACCGAGATGATGCTCAGCGTACGCAACGACTCGTCGCTCGACGATCTGCAATGGTGGGGCGACTTCACGCCGGAGTACGGCTACGTGATCCCCAACACCCGCGATCTCAGCTACGCCGCCAAGCTGCAAAACCTGACCGGGCGCTTTCGCTACAGCGTGACGGCGGCGCCGGAAAGCCGCATCGACGAGAGCAAGGCGCTGCTGCACTTCGGCAAATACGACCGCTATTCCGACAAATACACCTACCGGGCGATGATCAACGGCTACACCCAGTACGATCTGCAAGACGGTCTGACGCTGCTGAACGGCCTGGAGGTGACCGACGGCCAGGGGCAACTGTTTCTGCTGGGGCTGCGCGGCAAACACCTGGCCGGCCGCGTCTGGCACCACACCGGCAAAGGCGACAGCGGCGGCCATCCCGGCAGCGAATCGGGCCTGATGCTCAGCGCGATGACGGAAACCGCCAAAGGGCTGTACCTCTCCACCGCCTACAGCTACGCCCGCCACCGGTTTGATAACGCGGCGGATACCGCCACCTCCTACGCCCAGTTCGGCGTCTGGTACGAATATGCCGGCGGTAAGCTGGCCACCGCGCTGGACAGCAAATTCTTTATGCGCAACGACAGCACCGGCGCCAGCAACTCGGTGTTTCTGATGCAATATTTCTATTGGTAACCGTTGAGGCCCCTACGATGAACATGACTCCCCTGACGCCGCTGGCCACCGCCCTCACCCTCGCGCTGACGCTGGCGGGCTGCGCGCCGAAAACGCCCGCCGCCCCACAGGCCGAACGCTACCCAAACGTTATCGATCGCCACGGCGCGCCGCATTTTATGCTCGACTACGACTTCGATGATCATCAACGCTTCAACCCGTTCTTCGATCTCGGCGCCTGGCATGGCCACCTGTTGCCGAGCGGCCCGGAAGGCATGGGCGGCTTCCCCGGCCCGGCGCTGCTGACCGAAGAATACATCAACTTTATGGCCAACAATTTCGATCGGCTCAGCGTATATCGCAACGGCAAGCCGGTGTCTTTCACCATGACGGCCTACAGCCTGCCCGGCGCCCTGGTGCAACGGCTCAGCGCGCCGGGGGTGACCGTCAACCTGACGCTGCGCTTCGCCAGTGCGCGCACCTCGCTGCTGGAGACGCAAATTATCACCGATGCGCCGCTGGAGCTGGTGTGGGATGGCGAATTGCTGGAGCGCTACGCGGCCAAAGAGCAAAAACCGCAGCCGCCGGCGACCCTCGAACAGGCGTTTCCGGACTACACGCGCCGCATTGTGCCGACGGCGGACGGCCTGCGCGTCACCTTCGGCAAGGTACGTGCGCCGTCGCAGTTGATGACCTCCGGCCAGTCCGAGTATCAGATCCATAAATCGCTGCCGCAGCGCACCACGGTCGACGGCCACCGCTTCCGCTCCACGGCGCGCATCGCCGGCACCACCACGCTGTACACCACCTATTCGCACCTGCTCACCGCCGACGAGGCGCAGCGCGAACAGCGCGCTATCGCCGACATCCTCGCTCACCCGCAGCGCTATATGGCCGCGTCGGCCCAGCGTTGGGAACGCTATCTCGCCGCCGGGCTCCGCAACCCGCACGCCACGGCGGAACAAACGCGTGTGGCGGTCAAAGCGATAGAAACGCTTAACGGCAACTGGCGCGGCGCCGCCGGAGCGATGAAGTTCGACTCGGTCACCCCGTCGGTCACCGGGCGCTGGTTCTCCGGCAACCAGACCTGGCCGTGGGACACCTGGAAACAGGCCTACGCCATGGCGCACTTCAACCCGGACGTGGCCAAGGACAACATTCGCGCGGTGTTCGCCTACCAGATCCGGCCGGGCGACGCTTTGCGGCCGTGGGACGCTGGTTTCCTGCCCGACCTTATCGCCTACAACCCCAGCCCGGAACGCGGCGGCGACGGCGGCAACTGGAACGAACGCAACACCAAGCCGAGCCTGGCGGCCTGGGCGGTGATGGAGGTCTATCGCGTCACCGGCGATAAGGGCTGGCTGGCTGAGATGTACCCGAAGCTGGTGGCTTACCATGACTGGTGGCTGCGTAACCGCGATCACAACGGCAACGGCGTGCCGGAGTACGGCGCCACCCGTGACAAAGCGCACAATACTCCCGACGGGCGCATGCTGTTTACCGTCAAACGCGGGCAACGCGAGCAAACGCTGGCCGGCCTCGACAACTACGATCGCATCGTGCGCGAGGGGCACTACGACAGCATCGCGATCCCGGCGCAGACCGCCGCCTCCTGGGAGTCGGGCCGTGACGATGCGGCGGTATTCGGCTTTATCGATCCGGATCAATTGGCGCGCTACGTGGCGCAAGGCGGCAAACGCGAAGACTGGCAGGTGAAATTCGCCGAAAACCGCGCGCCGGACGGCACGCTGCTCGGCTACTCGCTGCTGCAGGAGTCGGTGGATCAGGCCAGCTATATGTACAGCGACAACCGCTATCTGGCGGAGATGGCCGATATTCTGGGCCGCGGTGCCGAGGCCGCTGCCTTCCGCGCCAAAGCCGACCGGCTGGCGGCCTACATCAACACCTGCATGTTCGACAAGCAGAGCGGTTTCTTCTATGACATCCGCATCGAAAGCCGGCCGTTGGCCAATGGCTGCGCCGGCAAACCGATCGTCGAACGCGGCAAAGGGCCGGAAGGCTGGTCGCCGCTGTTCAACGGCGCCGCCAGCCAGACGCACGCCGATGCGGTGGTCAGGGTGATGAAGGATCCGCACGAGTTCAATACCTATGTGCCGCTCGGCACCGCGGCGCTGACCAACCCGGCGTTCGGCGCGGACATCTACTGGCGCGGCCGCGTATGGGTCGATCAGTTGTATTTCGGCCTCAAGGGCATGGAACGCTACGGCTATCGCGACGACGCGGTAGCGATGGCGCAGGCCTTCTTCCGCCACGCCGACGGCCTGGTCGCCGACGGGCCGATCCGCGAGAACTACAACCCGCTCACCGGCAAACAGCAAGGCGCGCCGAACTTCTCCTGGAGCGCGGCGCATCTGTACATGTTGTATAACGACTTCTTCACGCAATAAGCCGCGGCGGCCACCGCCATCGTTGCCCGGCGGTGGCTCGCGTTTATGAGCGGATCGGGATCACCAGCACGTCGATATTCAGCTGGTTGATGGCGTTGCGGGTAGAAGAAAACAGGTTGCTCCACAGATCGTGGTGATGGCCGAACACCAGTAGATCGATGTTCTTGTCCACGACCGCCGTGCGCAGTTCGTCAACGAAGCCACCGCGCCCTATAATCACTTCCGCGATCGGGTAATTGACGTTTTGCGTGGTGGTTTCCAGCTCTTTGCGGATCTTCTCTTCGAACGGCACGCCATCATAGCTGCGCTCCGAAAAGCCGATCGCCGCGTGGTAGGTATCGTAGTGGACGTCCACATAGATCAGTGAGAGTTTGGCCTGCAGCGCCTCCGCCAGCAACGCCCCCTTTTCGACCAGCCGTTTGCCGTCATCGCTCAGATCGGTGGCGATGACAATATGGTGGTAACACATAGCGCCTCCTGTCATGGACTCGGTTGAGCCGAGGCTCCGATATCACGCCGGGGTCATATCGTTATGATTAATTTTAGTTCAGAAATGGCGCTCGTGGCGGGAGGTGATGCGGTGGGAAAGCCCCGTTGCCGGGGCTGAAGGCAGAAATTATTTCTCGCGCTGCGCCTCAAACCAGACGTTGCACAGCGACAGGATCAGCGTGTTGGCGTCTTTCACCAGCACGTTATCGCCGGGCACCCCATCGGTGCCCTGATCGGTGATGCCTTTGATGACGGTATCCGCGTGCTGAATGGCCACGCGCTCGACCGACGGCGTGCTGATGCCCAGCATCGGAAAATCGATGTAGGAGCTGCTGCCGGCATTGTCCTCGACAAACTCCTGCGCTTCTACGGTGCTAACGGTGGCCCCTTCGCTTTTCAGCGCCGTGCCGTTCCAGCTGAACGCATCCACCTTATAGCTGATTTTGCCGCCGATCAGGCTCTGCGCCTGCTGTTGATCCCAGCAGCCGGTGGTTTGGGTCGGCACGATCTTGCTGACGCGCCAGTTGCCCAGCAGCTGTTTGGGGATCGGCCCGGTATCGCTCTCCGCCGCCCGAACCTGAGTCGCCGAGACGCAGGCCAACACCACCAGCGGCAGCAGCGCCTTGCTCCAAGTGTTCAATCGCATTGTCTATTCCTTCGTTTCAGTACCCAGTCTGCCCTTACGGGCCAACGGCTATCATAATAAGCCCGCCGATTCGCCGTCAAAGCAATCCGCACCGCGCGGAGTGGCGGCGGCTCATAGCTAATCGCTATGAGTCATAGTGAATCAGTATTTTGTTTTAGCCCAGCGATTACCTACAGTCACTGCCACTATTCTGCCCGCCAAAATTAGCAGGCAATGTTGACAAGGACCCTGGGAAAATGACATTTACGCTGAAAAACCTCACCCTGGCGCTGGCCGCCGCCGGCACGCTGCTGCTGACCGCCTGCGGCCCGACCGCACAGGACGATCACCACATCAAGGTCGGCATCAGCGCCGGCATCGATCAGTCGCTGTGGGCGGTGGTACAAAAAGTCGCCAAGCAGAAATACGATCTGGACGTGGAGGTGGTGACCTTCAACGACTACGTGCTGCCGAACGAAGCGCTGAACAACGGCGATCTGGACGTTAACGCCTTCCAGCACAAGCCGTATCTGGACAAGCAGATGCAGGAGCGCGGCTACAAGCTGGCGGCGGTGGGCAACACCTTCGTCTACCCGATCGCCGGCTACTCGAAGAAAATAACCGCACTCAGCCAGCTGCCGGACGGCGCGCAGGTGGCGGTGCCGAACGATCCGACCAACCTGGGCCGCTCGCTGCTGCTGTTGCAAAAACAGGGGCTGATTACCCTGAAAGACGGCGTGGGCCTGCTGCCGACCGCGCTGGACATCGTCGGCAACCCGAAAAAGCTGAAGATTGTCGAGATTGAAGCGCCGCAGCTGCCGCGCGCGCTGGACGACCAACAGGTGACGCTGGCGATCATCAACACCAACTATTCCAGCCAGATTGGCCTGTCGCCGGCCAAGGACGGGCTGTTTGTCGAAGACAAAAACTCGCCGTACGTCAACATCTTCGCCAGCCGCATCGACAACAAAGACAGCCAGAAAGTGAAGGATCTGGTCAAGGCCTATCAGACCGACGAAGTGGCGGCCAGCGCCGCCGAAATCTACAAGGGCGACGCCGTCAAAGGCTGGTAACTCTCTCCCGTATGCCCGTGGCGCCAGGCCACGGGTTTTTTCATTTCCCCTCCGCCGTACCGTTCACTTTTCACCCACCCAGATCACAAATCAAACACTGCGCTTTAGGTGAATAAAGCTGCCATGTTGTATACAAGTTTGCGTAAATGTTTTCTATTTGTTTCAAAAAACCGCTGGGGAAAATAATGAAAAATAGAAAAATCAAAACGTTGCTTGTTACCTGCGCCGTGGTCGGTGCCACGTTGCTGGCCATCGCCGGTAAAGCGGAAAACGCCGACAAAACCTTCCTCTCCGTCGCCACCGCCTCCACCGGCGGCACCTACTACCCGATGGGCGTCGGGCTGGCCAACGTCTGGAGCAACCGGCTGAAGCATCAGGGGATCCAGGTGACCGGTCAGTCCTCCGCCGGTTCGATCGAGAATATCGACCTGCTGCAAAAAGACGAGGCACAGCTGGCGATTTTACAGAGCCTGATCGCCGTTGAAGCCTATCAGGGCGTGCGCAACTTCAACGGCCGCGCCGAGGGCGAGCTGCGCTCCATCTCCATGCTGTGGCCCAACGTCGAACACTTCGTGATGCTGGAAAGCCGGGTGAAGGACGGCACGCTGAACGATATCGCCGGCACGCGCTTTTCCGTCGGGCCGCAGGCCAGCGGCACCGAGCAGTCGACGATGATCATCCTGCAGGGCGTCAAGCTGAGCAAAAAGTCGCTGTCGGCGGAATACCTCGGCTACGGCGATACGGTGTCCGCGATGCGCGACGGGCGCCTGGACGGCGGCGCCCTGCCCGCCGGGGTGCCGGCGGCGGCCGTCACCGACATGTACGCCAGCGGCGTGCCGGCGCGCATCCTGGAAGTCACCGACGAGCAGCTGGCCAGCATCAACGCCATCGCCAACTCCTGGTTTCGGTTCGACATCAAAGCGGATACCTACCCGCGCCAGCCCAAGGCGGTCGCCACCATCGCGCAGCCCAACATTCTGGTGGCCCTCAGCCGGCTCGACGAAAAGCTGGTATACGACCTGACCAAAACGATGTTCGAGAACCTGCCGGAAGTGCACCAGGTGCACAGCTCGGCCAAATACATCTCGCTGGAAAATGCGCTGAAAGGCGTTTCGGTGCCGCTGCACCTCGGCGCCTATCGCTACTACCGCGAAGCCGGCGTCGAGATACCCGATTATCTGATCCCGCCGGAAGCCACCGCGCTGGCCGCCAACCCATAATCCAGGAGGACGTATGAGCACTCACCCTTCTTCACCGCAGCCCGCCCTCGATCTGGACAAGGAAGCCGGCGCCGGCAGCCGGCCGCTGAGCGGCGTCTATCTGCAGCTGGCGACCGTCCTGGCGATCGCCATTTCCGCCTACGCCATCTACGCCAACGCGTTGTCCAACACCCAAGAGTTCTATCGCAACACCACCTTCCTGAGCGGCATTCTGATCCTGGGCTTTATCCTGTTCCCGTTTTCAGCTCTCCACGCCACCCGCAGCTTCAACCGTTGGGACTATCTGTTCATCATCCTGACGCTGGTCAGCTACGGCTATTTCTACGTTAACTATGTCGATCTGCACGTGGTGCGCAAGAGCATTCCCAACACCACCGACTACGTCATGGCGGCGATCGGCATCGGCGTCCTGTTCGAAGCCGCGCGCCGCACCACCGGCTATTTCATTCCCGGCCTGGCGACCTTCGCCATCGTTTATGCGCTGTTCGGCCAGTATTTCATGGGCATTTTCGGCCACGGCGGTTTCTCGGTGGAGCGCCTGCTGTACCGGCTGTTTATGACCAGCGAAGGGATTTTCGGCATCACCCTGTCCACCGCCTCCACCGCCATCGTGGTGTTTATTCTGTTCGGCGCCTTTCTCAGCGTCAGCGGCGCGACCGCGCTGTTCAACGATCTGGCGCTGGCCGCCGCCGGACGCCGCCGCGGCGGCCCAGCCCAGGTGGCGGTGATCTCGTCGGCGCTCACCGGCTCGTTGAGCGGCAGCGCGGTGGCCAACGTCGCCACCACCGGCACCTTCACCATTCCGCTGATGAAAAGCATCGGCCTGTCGCCTCGCTTCGCCGGCGCCGTTGAGGCCACCGCCTCCACCGGCGGCATGATCATGCCCCCCATCATGGGCGCGGCGGCATTTATCATGGCCGGCTTCCTTGGCATCTCATACACCACCATCGTCATCGCCGCCATCGTGCCGGCACTGCTCTATTACGCCGCACTGATCATGGCCATCGATCTGGAAGCCAAGAAACAGGGCCTGAAAGGCATCAGCAAAGAGAACATTCCCCAGGTGCGCGCGGTGCTGAAGGCGCGCGGGCTGTTGCTGCTGCCGCTCGTCATCGTCATCGGCACGCTGCTGCTGGGCAAAACGCCGATCTATGCCGGCTTTCTGGGCATCATTTCGATTATCGTCGCCAGTTGGCTCACCCCCGACAGCTCGGTGCGCATGACGCCGAAAAAAATCGCATTGGCCCTGAACGACGCGGCGCGCGGCTCGATTCAGGTCACCATCGCCTGCGCCGCCATCGGCGTGATCATCTGCGTGGTGACCATGACCGGCATCGGCTCGACGCTGGCGTTCAACATCGTCGCCATGACCGACAACACCCTGTGGATGATCCTGCTGGTGGTGATGCTGGTGTGCATCGTGCTCAGCATGGGGCTGCCCTCCACCGCGCTCTACATCGTGGTGGCGGTCACCGTGTCGCCGATCCTGATCAAGGCCGGCGTGCTGCCGCTGGCGGCGCACTTCTTCGTGTTCTGGTTCGGCGCACTGTCCAACATCACGCCGCCGGTGGCGCTGGCCAGCTACACCGCCGCCAGCATCGCCCGCGCCGATCCGATGCAAACCTCGTGGGATGCGGTGCGCCTGGCGCTACCGGGTTTTATCATTCCGTTCATTCTGGTCTACAACCCGATGCTGCTGATGCAGGGCGACGATCTCAATCCGCTGTCGGTGCTGCATATGGTGATCAGCGCGCTGGTGGGGATCTACGCGCTGTCGATCGCCAGCGCCAATTTCTGGCTGATGAAAACCCACTGGCTGGAGCGGGTGCTGTTTACCGCGGCGGCGATTTTGCTGATCAAACCGGGCCTGATGACCGATCTGGGCGGCGCGGCCCTGATCGCCGGCGCCGGCGCCATGCACCTGCTGCGCTATAAGCAGCGCGCCGCGCTGCCGGGGGGCGCGTCATGATCCGCAAGGTGACGCGCCAGAAAGCCTCTCATCAAGTGCTGGCGCAGCTGAAGGCCGGCATCAACGACGGCACCTTTCCGGTCGGCGAGAAGCTGCCGTCGGAAAATGTGTTGGCAGACGCGTTCGGCGTCAGCCGGGTGCCGGTGCGCGAGGCGCTCGGCGTGCTGGAAGTCAGCGGCATCATCTCCTCACGCCAGGGCGGCGGCCATCGGGTGGAACAGCATTCGCTGCTGAGCAAATACGAGCCGCTGGTAATGGAAATCGCCGACCGCCGTGAGGTGGAGGCACTGTTGGAAATGCGCGAGGTCATGGAGCAGCAGGCGGCGCGCATGGCCGCCGAGCGCCGCACCGAACAGGAATTGCAGGCGATCGAACAGGCGCACTTCGCCTTTCGTCACTGCACGCTGAACGACGGCCAGATCGGCTATCGGCAGGACTACCTGTTTCACCGCGCCATCATGCAGGCTTCGCATAACCCGTTTTTCGTGCAGATCCTCGATAACATGCACGAGCTGTACCTGGGGGTGCTGGTGTACTCGCTCAGCAAAAATCGGGGGCGGCAGGCCGAGCGCCAGCGGGTGATCGACGAGCATGAACGGGTGTTTATCGCCATTCGCGACGGCGATGCGGCGGCGGCCACCGCCGCCATGCAAAATCATTTAAACAACGTGCGCGGCAAATTACGCCGCCTGGAAAACGAGGAGCAAAAGCCGTGATGTACGACGCGATCGTGATCGGCGCCGGCCTGGTGGGGCTTGGCGTGGTGAATGCACTGCAGGAGGTGGATCCGCAGCGGCGCATTCTGGTGTTGGAAAAAGAGCACGGCCCGGCGGCCCACCAAAGCGGCCACAACAGCAACGTAGTGCACTCCGGCATTTACTACGCGCCCGGCAGCCTGAAAGCGCAGTTGGCAAAACAGGGCAACCGCAGCATGTTCGCCTTTTGCCGCGAACATGACCTGTATCACGACCAGTGCGGCAAGGTGATCGTCGCCACCCAGTTGAACGAGCTGGAGCGGCTGGAGAATATCTACCAGCGCGGCCTGCAGAACGGCCTGCAGGTCACCCGGCTGTCGCAGGCGCAGTTGCGGGAGCGTGAACCGCACGTCAACGGCCTCGAGGCATTGCTGGTGCCCGACGCCGGCATCGTCAACTACGCGGAGGTAGCCGCCAAGCTGGCGGAGATCATCGTGCGGCGCGGCGGCGAAATCGCTTACGGCCATCAGGTCGAGGCCATTCGCGAACACGCCGCCGGCGTCACCGTCACCGCCGCCGGCGACACCTTTGAAGGGCGGGTGCTGGTCAACTGCGCAGGGCTGTTCAGCGATCGCATCGCCAAACTGGCAGGTTACGAAACCGGCATGAAGATCGTACCGTTCCGTGGCGAATACTATGTGCTGGACGAGGCGAAAAACCACCTGGTCAACCATCTTATCTACCCGGTGCCGAACCCGGACTTCCCGTTTCTCGGCGTGCATTTCACCCGCATGTACAACGGCAAGCGCGACGTCGGCCCCAATGCGGTGCTGGCCTTCAAACGCGAAGGCTATCGCAAATGCGACTTCAGCCTGCGCGATCTGAGCGAAGTGCTCGGCTATCGCGGCTTTTGGAAAATCGCCGGCAACTACCTCGGCGAGGGGCTGGCGGAAATGCGCCGTTCGCTGTCGCGCCGCCGTTTCGCCGACAACGCCCGCCGGCTGATCCCGGCGCTGCAGGAGCAGGATATCCGGCCTGGGCCGGCCGGGGTGCGCGCCCAGGCGTTGACCGCCGACGGCAAGCTGGTGGACGATTTCCACTTCGTACAGGGAAAACGCTCGCTGCACGTGTGCAATGCCCCCTCTCCTGCGGCGACCGCCTCGCTGGAGATCGGCCGCGAGATCGTGCGCCGCCACCTGTCCGCTTTCTGACGCCCGCTGAAGCCGCGGGCGCCCGTGGCCTCAGCCGCGCTGAATGGACACGCCGCCGTCCACCAGCATCGCGGTGCCGGTGACAAATGAGGAAGCGTCAGACGCCAAATACAGCGCCGCCTGCGCGATCTCCTCCGGCATCGCCAGCCGCTTCAGCGCGTGCAGAGCGGCCACCTGCGCCAAGGCTTCCGGGGTATTGCTCATCTGCCGCCCCATCGCCGTATCGGTGCCTCCCGGCAGCAGCGCGTTCACCCGAATGCCGCACCCGCCAAACTCCACCGCCAGCGCCTGCGTCAGGCCGATCAGCCCCGATTTGCCTGCCGCATAGGCCGCCGTGCCGGGAAACGCCGCGGTGTGGCCGACGAACGTGGAGGTGAAGATCACCGAGCCCGCGCCGCGCGCCTGCATGGCGGGAATTTGATATTTGGCGCTGTAGTAAGCGCTGGACAGGTTGGTTTCCAGCACGTCGCGCCATTCTGACGCGCTGAGCGCCAGCGACGGCCCCAGCGGCCCCAATGTGCCGGCGTTGTTGAAGGCGATATCCAGGCCGCCGAATTCGTCGACCGCCGTCGCCGTCAGCCGTTCGGCGAAGGCTTCGTCGCGCACGTCACCCGCCACCGCCAATGCCCGGCCGCCCTCGCGCCGAATGTCCTCCACCAGCTCGGCCAACAGCGGCGCGCGCCGGGCGCCCAACACCAGCGTCGCCCCCTGCCGGGCGAACAGCAGCGCCGCCGCTTTGCCGATCCCTGAACTGGCGCCGCCGATCACCGCCACCTTGCCGTTTAATGCGTTCATCGCTCATCCTCACGCTGTTTAAAGATCCTCAGTGTGAGGCAAGGTTCGACGCCGCGCTGGCCGCAAGCGGACATGCAATTGGCGCAATAAAAAAGGCGCTGCAAGCAGCGCCCCGGCAACGCGAATCTGACGATTAACTCACGGCCTGGCCGCATACTTCTGCATCGTGGCCGGCGTCACCAGCTCGAATGGGATCCAGTAATACGGCTCAAGCTTTTCACCGTTGATCATGCGCTGCGCCACATCGACCGAGGCCTTGCCCTGGCCGACCGCATCCTGGAACACCGTGACCTGCATCTTGCCGGAGGCCAGCGCCTTGAGGCCGTCCGGCGTGGCGTCGATGCCGCCGATCAGCACTTTCTTGTCCGCCTTGCCCGCCTGCTGCAGCGCCATGATCGCGCCGATCGCCATCTCGTCGTTGTTGGCGGCGACGATGTCGATCGCTTCGCCGTTGGTCAGCCAGTTCATCATCAGATCCATGCCTTCACTGCGTGAATAGTTGGCGCTCTGCTTCTGCACCACCTTCATGTTCGGGTATTTGGCCACCACCTGCTCCACGTCTTTGGTGCGCTGCAGCGCGCCGGCGTCGGTCAGGTTGCCGATCATCACCGCCACGTTGCCCTGATAGTTGGCCAGCCGCGCCAACTCTTCCATCTGCAGCGTGCCGGACTCCCGCTCGTCGGAGCCGACAAACACCACGCCCTGCGGCAGTTTGGCGTCGCCCGGCGTGCGGTTCACATACACCAGCGGCACGCCGGCGGCCTGCACCATTTTGGTCATTATCGGCGTGCTGGCCGAGTTGACCGGATCGACGATAATCGCGTCCACCCCGGCGCTGATAAAACTCTGCACCTGGTCGGTCTGGCGGCCGACGTCGCCGCGCGCGTCCTCGAACTGCACGGTAATGCCGCGCGCCTTGGCCTCCTTGTCGATCGCCTGGCGGATAATGGTGAGGAAGTTCTGGTCGAAATAGGCCATCGATACGCCGATGGTTTGCGCCAATGCCGGGGTGGACGCACACAGCGCCACCGCCAGCCACAGCCCTTTCAGGTAATTCATGATGTGCCCCCCGGTAAAAAAACACCGCCGGCCAACCTTGGCGCCGGCGGCAATTCACGGCAATCAGTGTTTTTTGCGGTTGCGACGCATATCGATCGACACGGCGGCGACGATAATCACGCCTTTGATGATGTCCTGAATATAAGAATCGACGCCGATAAAGGTGAAGCCGCTTTTGATAAGGCCGAGGATCACCGCGCCGATCAGCGTGCCGGTGATGCGCCCGACGCCGCCCATCAGGCTGCTGCCGCCGATCACCGCCGCGGCGATGGCGTCCAGCTCGTACGACATCCCCATGCTCGACTGGCCGCTGCTGACGCGCGCCGCCAGCACCACGCCCGCCAGTCCCGCCAACCCGCCGGCGATGGTGTAAACCGTCACCAGATATTTGTTGACGTTGATGCCGGACACCCGCGCCGAGGTCATGTTGCCGCCGATGGCGTAGATGTATTTGCCATAGCGGGTGTGTTTGAGCGCGATATGGAAGATCACCGCAATCACCAGGAAGATGATCACCGGCATCGCGCCCTGGCCGATTGACGTGAAGCCGTCCGACAGGAAGCTGACCGGGTTACCCTTGGTGTAGTACTGCGCCAGACCGCGCGCCGATACCATCATCCCCAGCGTGGCGATGAACGGCGGAATGCCGGTGCGGGTGATCAGGAAGCCGTTGATAAAGCCGCAGACAATGCCCACCCCAATCCCCGCGCCGATCGGTATCGCCGCCGGCAGATCGAGCAACCCCGGGTACATCGGCGAAATGCTGTCCGAGGTCTGCGCCAGGCTGGCCGCCACCACCGCAGTCAGCGCAATCAGCGAACCGGAGGAGAGATCGATGCCGGTGGTGATGATCACCTGGGTGACGCCCACCGCGATGATGCCGATGATCGCCACCTGCAGCACGATCAGCAGCAGGCGGTTCGGGTTCAGCAGGAACGACTGATCGCGCATGTACCAGCCTAGGATTTCGAAGATCAGCGCGATGCCGAGCATCACGATGAAAATGCCGGTGTCTTTCGGCATTTTGCCGCTCAGCCCGGAGAACAGCGTTCCCTTGCTCGTTGAATCGGCGGAGAGCGGCTTCTCAATCTTTACGTTACTCATGATGTTCACCCTTCGTTATTCTGAGGCCAGCGCCAGGATCTTTTCCTGGTCCGCGTCGTCTTTGTCCAAAATGCCGGTGATGCGGCCGCCGTGCATCACCATCACCCGGTCGCTCATGCCGAGGATCTCCGGCAGCTCGGAGGAGACCAGAATGATGGCGACGCCGCGGTTGGCCAGCTCGCTGATCAGGCGGTAGATTTCCGCTTTCGCCCCCACGTCGATGCCGCGCGTCGGTTCGTCGAGGATCAGGATTTTCGGCTGCGCCAGCAGCCAGCGCGCAATCAGCACCTTCTGTTGGTTGCCGCCGCTGAGGTTATTGATGATCTGATCCATGGTCGGCGTTTTGATGTTGAGCTTTTTGATCTGATCCATGCAGTCTTTGGCCATCTGCACGTGGCTGACGAAACCGTTCTTGCCGATGTATTCCGACAGGTTGACGATGCTCATGTTCTCGACCACCGACAGCACCAAAAACAGGCCGGATTTTTTGCGGTCTTCGGTGAGGAACGCCAACCCGCTCTCGATCGCCTTCGCCGGGGAATCGACCTTCACCGCCTGGCCCTCGATAAAGATCTCGCCGCCGTCCGCCGGGTGCATGCCGAACAGGCTTTCCATCACTTCGCTGCGCCCGGCGCCCACCAGCCCGGCGACGCCGAGGATCTCGCCGCGTTTGAGGCTGAACGACACGTCATGGAACCAGCCGCTGCGGCGCAGCCCCGCCACCCGCAGCACTTCCTCGCCGATGTTGTTGTTGAATTTGGGGAACATCTGCGTCAGTTCACGCCCCACCATCATGGTGATCAGCGACTGCTTGGTCAGATTTTCGGTCTTGTCGCAGGCGATGAAGGTGCCGTCGCGGAAAATGCTCACTTCGTCGGTGATGGCGAAGATCTCGTCCATCTTGTGGCTGATATAGATGATGCCTTTGCCCTGCTCGCGCAGTTCGCGGATGATGGCGAACAGGTGCACCACTTCACCTTCGGTCAGCGCCGAGGTCGGTTCGTCCATGATCAATACGTCGGCGTTGTAGGACACCGCCTTGGCGATCTCCACCATCTGCTGGTTGGCGATGCTCAGTTCGCCCACCAGCGTGTCCGGCTGCAGTTTGATGTTCAGCCGCGCCAGCAGCTCGCGGGTGTTCTCGTTCAGCTGCTCGTGGTTGACGAACCCCAACCGCGCCGGCTCGCGCCCCAGCCAGATGTTTTCCGCTACCGTCATATAAGGCACCAGGTTCAGCTCCTGGTGGATCATGGAAATACCCGAATGCAGCGCCTGCAGCGTGTCGCTGAAGGTGACCGGCCGGCCTTTGATTTTTATCGAGCCTTCATCCGGGTGGTAGATGCCGATCAGGCATTTCATCAGCGTCGATTTGCCTGCGCCGTTTTCCCCCATCAGCGCGTGCACGCTGCCGGGTTTGATTTTAATCGAGACCTTATCCAGCGCTTTGACGCCGGGGAACTGCTTGCTGATGCCTTCGGCCTCAAGAACATAAGGGTACATACCGCTTACCTCCGCACTGACCCACGTTTTCCGCCGCGCTCGCCCCACACCGGCGCCCGCGGCGGGCTTCAAGGCTTATTTCTTGTTTTTATCGGCGAATTGCTGGTAATTGGCCTGGGTGATCAGCTGGTAAGGGATCAGCACGTTGCTCTCCACTTTCTCGCCTTTCACCAGTTGAACGGCGGTCTGCACCGCACCCTCGCCCTGGCCTTTGGCGTCCTGGAACACGCTCAGCGCCAGATCGCCTTTTCTGATGAATTCCAGCGCATCGGGCGTGCCATCCACGCCGGCCACCCGCACGCCGGACTTTTTAGCCTGCTTGAGCGCCAGGATGGCGCCGATGGCCATTTCGTCGTTATTGGAGGCGATGGCGTCGATCTGCTGGCCGGTCAGCACCCAGTCAGTGGTGATATCCACCGCATCTTTACGCGTCCACTTGGCGGTTTGCTTATCGACAATCTTGATGCCGGGATAGTTGGCCGCCACCTCTTCCACGCCGCGGGTGCGGTCGCGGGTCGATTCATTCGACAGTTCCCCCATCAGGATCATCACGTTGCCCTTGCCGTTCATCAGCTTGGCCAACGCTTCCATCTGCAGTTTGCCGGCCAGCTTGGAATCGGAGCCGACGTAGGCCATGCCGGCCGGGAGCGTCACTTCCGGCTTGCGGTTGACGAACACCAGCGGGATCTTGGCCTTCTCGGCCAGTTTGATCATCGGCTTGACGCCCTGGGTATCCACCGGGTTGAGGATGATGGCGTCGACGCCCTGGCTGACGAAGTTTTCGATTTGTTGAATTTGCTGCGCGATGTCACCCTTGGCGTCTTCGAACTGGCCGCTGACGTTGCCGTCGGCCTTCATTTTGCTTTGCATCGACTGGCGCAGAATGGTGAGGAAGTTGTCATCGAAGTAAGCCATGGAAACGCCGATCTTGATGTCTTTCGCCAACACGCTGGCCGGCAGCATGCACATCAGTACCGAGGCGGCGATCAATTTCTTCAGCTTCATGTTCGTTACCCTTTAATCGTTAGAATGAAGAGGTCTGTTGGTTGACAGCTAATGAAAAATATTTTTTACATTCAAACAACAATACGGTCGGTGTTATCCCTTTGATACGGCGAAATTACCGCGTTATCGCCGTATTAAGGCCGTGAACAAAATGGTGATCGATATCTCAAAACAGATTAAAAACAATCAATTGAAATAAACCCCTGGTGGAGCAAGCCGCGTCTTTGCCGCTTTTTTAAATGTTTATTTCATAATTTAGACTATTGAAACTTTTTAACCCAAACAAGCGAAACATGCGTTTTGGAATGGCTTATTAACAAAAACATGACACGGATCTAACAAATGAAATGAAAGCCGCCCGCGAGCGTTCCCCTTTCGTGCGCCGGCAAAAACTGCGAGCGGCCACGCAGTTTGCGGTTTCCGCGTTTCCCGACCATCCTTACTCGGCAATAATGGACATATCCCTATCTCAGGAGGACCTGACATGCAGCTCAGCAGTAAGGTGCGGATGAACCGCCTGTTCAACAACGGCAAGTGCCTGGATGTGGCGATCGATCACGGCATCGCCAACGAACCGGATTTCTTGATCGGCCTGGAAGATATCGAACGGGTGATGGGCAACCTGATCGCCGCGCGCCCTGACGCCATTCAGGTCAACTACGGCCAGGCGGATCTGCTGCAGCGCGCGCCGCAGCGCGAAAAACCGGCGCTGGTGATGCGCACCGACGTCGGTAACGCCTATAACGCCGCGCGCCACCGCGAAATGTGGGCGGTGCTGCACAACCCGGAGGCGCCGATCCTCGCGGCGCTGCAAATGGACGCCGCTGCGGTGGTGGTCAATTTGTATATGATCCCGGATGAGCCCGGCATTTTCCGCCAGTGCGTGGAGAACATCGGCCGCCTGCGCCACGCCTGCGATCAATACGCCATGCCGCTGATGATCGAACCACTGGTGATGGCCCCGGCCGGCCAGGGCGCCGCCTACGGCTCGCTCGGCGACGTGGAGAAGATCGTGCCGCTGGTGCGGCTGGCGCGCGAGCTGGGCGCCGACATCATCAAGGCCGATCCGACCGATCGGGTGGAAGATTTCCACCGCGTGGTGGAAGCGGCGCGCTGCCCGACGCTGGTGCGCGGCGGCGGCAAGGGAGAGCTGGGCCCGGTGCTGGAGAAATCCGCCGCGCTGATGGCCCAAGGCGCCTCCGGCATGGTCTATGGCCGCAACGTCTATCAACACAGTAATCCGTCGCAGGTGGTGCGCGCCCTGATGGCGATCATCCACCAGGGCGCCAGCGGCCAACAGGCGCTGGAGATCTATCACCAGCAGTAACCCGCTTTTGTAACTAAAATAACCCCTCCGCCCCCCGGCAGCGTGCTATAACCTGCTGCCGGTAACTGCAGCTTGCCGCATTCCTCGCTAGAATACGCCGTGATATCGCCATTCGGAGAACCGCCATGCCAAAACAACGGGTGCCGCTCAAGCTGAGCACCTCCATCACGCTGATGGTGTCCGCCATCATCGCTTCGGTGCTGCTGGTGGTGTTCGCGCTGTTTTTCGTGCAGATGAGCCGCGAGGGGCAAGATCAGCTGCAGCAGAAAGCCATCGCCGTCGCCAGCACGCTGGCGCTCTCCAACACCGTGATCGACGGCCTGCAGCGGCGCGATCACAGCGGCGCCATTCAGCGCTTCGCCGAGCAGGTGCGCCATCAAAACGAGCTGCTGTTCGTGGTGGTGGTGGATATGCAGGGCATCCGCTATTCGCACCCTAAACCCTGGCTGATCGGCAAGCATTTTATCGGCGACGATCTGGCGCCCGCGCTGCAAGGCAACGTCAACAGCGCTATCAACCGCGGCACGCTGGCTCCGGCGCTGCGGGTGTTCGTGCCGGTGTATGACGATCAGAAAAAACAAATCGGCGTGGTGGCGCTCGGCATCGCGCTGGACACCGTGCAGCGGGTGGTGGCGGAAAGCCGATGGATCATCTATTGGACCATCGCCTTCGCCGCCCTGGTCGGCAGCCTGGGCACCTTTTTCCTGGTCTCTGCGCTCAAACGCATCATGCTGGGTTTCGAGCCCTACGAAATCTCCAACCTGTTCGAACAGCGCAACGCCATGCTGCAATCGATTAAAGAAGGCGTGATCGCGGTCGATAATGAATCCCGCATCACCATCGTCAATGACGAAGCCAAGCGCCTGCTGCGCCAGAGCGGGCCGGTGGAAAACCTGCTGCGGGAAGCCGCCAGCAAGCATTGGCCGGCGCAGCTGCATCTGGCGGAGGTGCTGGCCAGCGGCGAACCGCTGCGCGATCGGCAGATCAGCTTCAACGGCAGCGAACTGCTGACCAATACCGTGCCGGTGATCGTCAACGGCCAGGTGACCGGCGCCATCGCCACCTTCCGCGACAAGACCGAGATCAGCCGCCTGCTGCAGCGGTTGAGCGGCATGGCGCACTACGCCGACGCCCTGCGGGTGCAGTCGCACGAATTTATGAACAAGCTGCATGTGATACTCGGCATGCTGCATATGAAGGCCTATCAGCAGTTGGAAAACTACATCATCAACACCGCCAGCAACTACCAGGAAGAGATCGGCGCGCTGCTGCGCAAGATCCATTCGCCGGAGGTGGCAGGCTTCTTCATCGGCAAGATCAGCCGTGCCCACGAGGCCGGCATCGAACTGACCATCGAGGAAACCAGCCTGCTGCCGGAAACCGACGATGCGGAAACCACCCACGTGCTGATCAGCGTGCTCGGCAACCTGATCGAAAACGCCATCGACGCCATCGACGGCGTTGAGGGCCACGAGATCGGCCTGAGCTTCCATCATCACGACGATCAATTACACTGTATCGTCAGCGACGACGGCCCCGGCATCGATCCGGCGATCGGCGCGCGTATCTTCGAACACGGATTTTCCACCAAGGGAACGGGACGCGGCATCGGCCTGGCGCTGATCCGCAGCCATCTGGAGAAACTGGGCGGCAGCATCGATTTCGAATCCGAACCGGGCGAGCTGACCCAATTTTTCGTGCACCTTCCCTATCAGGCCAAGAGCAGAGCCCATGATTAACGTACTGATTGTCGACGACGACCCGATGGTGGCGGAGCTGAACAAATACTACCTGAGCCAGGTCGGCGGTTTTCACTGCCAGGCGACGGTCGCGACCCTGAGCCAGGCGCGCGCCCTGCTGGCCGACGCCAGCGTCAGCATCGATCTGGTGTTGCTGGATATTTACATGCAGCAGGAGAACGGGCTGGATTTGCTGCCCGGCCTGCGCGAGCTCGGCGAAAAGACAGATGTGATCATCATCTCCTCCGCCAGCGACGTGAACACGGTGCAAAAAGCGCTGCACTACGGCGTGGTGGATTATCTGATCAAGCCGTTCCAGTTCAGCCGTTTCAAGGAGGCGCTGAGCCACTACCGGCAACAGTCACAACTCTTGGCGCAACGCGAGTTTTCGCAGGCCGACGTCGACAGCCTGTTGCGCCGCCAGCCCGGCGGCCAGGAGAGCAAAAAGCTGCCGAAGGGCCTGACCAGCATCACCCTGAGCACGGTGTGCGAGTGGATCGAACAGCAGCACGACAGCGAATTCTCTACCGACAATCTGGCCAACGCCATTGGCATTTCGCGGGTGTCCTGCCGCAAGTACCTCATCTATCTGGCGGAGAGCGGCATCCTCGGCACCCGTATTCTGTACGGCGCCACCGGCCGACCGGTCTATCTGTATCAGCTGAAACCGGACGCGATCGCCATGCTGAAAGAGCATTGCCGCCCGGCCTAAACGACGTCGGGCGCAGAAAGCGCCCGGACGTTGAAGGTTAGAAGTTGTGCATGTAACACTTCGCTTCGGGATGAGGATCTTTCGAGTGTCTGCGCAGGCAGCGCTGCTTTTTCTGTTGCTGTTCCAGGTTCCGCTGCTGCCGCTCGGCGGTCTCTGCGGCTTCGCGCTGCTGTTCGCGTGCAATCGCCTGCTCGTTGGCCAGCGTCAGGTTATCGACATTCCACACCTTGTGACGCAATGCGTCGCGCTTTTTCTGGTACTCCTCGGTGACCTTACTGTCCTTCGGCGCCGCCGCATGGTATTCCAGATCCACCCGCGCCTGCGCGAAGCTGGAACAACACAAGGCCACGCCGGCCAACACGATCCTTTTCATCAATGACTCCTTTTACATTACATCGCTAGACTCTGCGCGCACGCCAGCTCAGCAACCGTTCGGCGATGCCGTCGGCTTTTCCTCTGAACGGGAGACGCGCTGCCCGCCGGTGACGGGCGCTTTGCCGGGCTCGATAGCGCACTCCGCCAACCGCGCCAGCTCTTCCGCATCACGCTCTGTCGGCGGCGCTTCCTCGCTTATTTCCTGCCGCAGATCCTGCGCCAGCGCTTTCAGGCGCTTTTGAAACAGCACCGGCGACACCCCTTCGCACGGCCTGTCGTAGCGCGCTGCGCCGGCGCTTTGGCTTAGCGGCGGCAACAGCAAGAGAAAGATCGCGGCCATGTTCTTCGTCATGGGCAACTCCTTTGATTACGCCGAAATAAACCGGCGGTTCCCTATAAGGAAAACGAATTGTCTGCTAACGCAATGAATGGTCAAGCCACGGCAGAATAACGCAGGAAAGGTAAACCCTCCGACAATATCGGCAGAATGCGCGCATTAATTTGGCTGAATATATTTAGCGGTTTAACGATCGAATATTTTCGACCCATCTAACGTGCCGCCAATACCGATATTACCTTCATGCAATACCGACGAGGCAGACTCACCCGCCATGATGCGTTGCCGCTGTTCCCGCGTGGCCGGCTGAGGCTGAGACCAGTCCGGGGACGTCGACGTTGGCTGGATCGCGCTGCAGCCGCTCAACAAAAACAACGATACCGTGGCACAATAACGCCATGTCATAGTTTTCTCCTTAAAGGAAATAAAATACCCGCAGCCGGCGGCAAGGGTAAATAAAAAATGACTTTCTTTAGTTTAATAACCGCCGTTATTTCACCATCCGACTGCCAATGTTAACCACCCGGTTCCTCTGTTAACCCGAAATAAACATTTTCGCTTAGCCACCCGATAATTCGCAGGCAATAAAAAAGGCCGGGCTAACCCGACCTTGTTTGACCGCTCGACGCGCTTAGACCAGCTCGATCACATCGAAATTGGCTTCGCCGCTCAGATCGGCGTCGTAGTCAACGCCCTGCAGACCGAAGCCGAACAGACGCAGGAATTCCGCCTTGTAGCCCTGGTAATCGGTCAGTTCATTGATGTTGTTGTCGTTCAGCTGCTGCCAGATTTCACGACAGGTTTCCTGCACTTCGTCACGCAGTTCCCAGTCATCCAGACGCAGACGGTGCTTCTCGTCGGTGTCCGGCGCCGCACCGCTGTACAGCTTGGTGGCGAACAGACGCTGGATCTGCTCGATGCAGCCTTCGTGAATGCCCTGTTCCTTCATGATTTTGAACACGATGGAGATATACAGCGGCATCACCGGAATGGCGGAGGAAGCCTGAGTCACTACCGACTTGAGCACTGCAACGTAAGCCGCGCCGCCTTTGGCCTGCAGCTTCTGGTTGATGGCGTGCGCCGCGCGATCCAGATCTTCTTTCGCCTTGCCCAGCGTACCGTGCCAGTAAATTGGCCAGGTCAGATCGGTACCGATGTAGGAGTAAGCGACCGACTGCGCGTTATCCGCCAGCACGCCCGCTTCATCCAGCGCGTCCATCCACAGCTGCCAGTCCTGGCCGCCCATCACCTTCACGGTGTCGGCGATTTCTTGCTCGTTGGCCGGCTCGACCACGGCTTCAACCAGCACGTCTTTGTTGGTGTCCAGCGCGACGGATTTGTATGGCTCACCGATCGGCTTCAGCGCGGAACGCACCACTTCGCCGGTTTCCGGCATCTTACGCACCGGCGAAGCCAACGAGTAAACCACCAGGTCAACCTGACCCAGGTCTTTTTTGATCAGATCGATCACGGTCTGACGGCACTCGTTGGAGAATGCGTCGCCGTTAATGCTTTTCGCGTACAGGCCTTCTTCTTTAGCTGCCTTGTCGAAACCGGCGGAGTTGTACCAACCGGCGGAACCGGTTTTGCCTTCGCTGCCAGGCTTCTCGAAAAATACGCCGATGGTGGCCGCACCGCTGCCGAAAGCGGCATTGATGCGCGAGGCCAGACCGTAACCGGTGGATGCACCAATGACCAGCACCTTTTTAGGCCCGTTTTTCAGTTCGCCGCGCGACTTAACGTAGGCGATTTGCTCACGGACGTTGGCTTCACAGCCTGCCGGGTGAGCGGTGGTGCAGATAAAACCACGAATTTTAGGTTTGATAATCATAGTAATTTTTTCTTGGTAGCTAAAAACCGAAGGACAATATACCTGATTTTCTCGATATACTTAAGAAAGTGCGAAAACAAGCGCAGTGAACAGACCAGTAGGAAAGCCCGCCGCCGAGACATGTCATGATGGCAAAGGGATAATCATGGCAGGCCGGGTTGCGATTACCCGGCCTGTCGAGAGTCACGCCTTGTTCTTTTCCAGCTGCTCAATCAGCGTGTAACGCAGCGATGAGGCATCGGCCGGCACGTTCTCCACCGGGGTGACGCGCACTTTCAATCGATACTGATAACCCGGTTCGAAGGTGAAACCCTCGATGCCGGTATAGAACAACTCCCACGGCTGCTGCGCGGAGCGGCGCACCTGCATGCACTTCATCGGGGCGACGCCCACGCAGTCCACCAGCGCGCTGTTCACCAGCAACACTTCCGTTTGGCCGCCTTTTTCGTTTACGGGCTGATTCATCGAGGTTCCCTCCTGGCTGCAGCCGGCCAGCGCGGCCAACGCAACAAATAACAACGCTTTAATTTTCAATGTACTGCACCATTAGTCATTCAGGGGCGCCATGCTAACAAATTAACCGGCTCAAGAGAACAGATAGCGCTACGGTTCCACACGCCCCAAATATCATTCCTCGGTACTCTATCAGTCTGGAAAATATCGCAAAATAAACCCCCTGTTCTTATCCGAACCGGTAATTACCCCCGCTATTTTTTCTGTTAAAAACAGCTGGCTTGCACAAGCTTTACTGAATTTAACTGAATCGATAAAGAGGGAATTTTATGCAAGAGATCGATACCAAACACTTTCACCTGATCGCCGGAGCCGGTAACTTTGCCGACAACCGCGGCAGCAATGGCCGCGTCAACAACAACGGCGGCAACAAGAACGGGGGCGGGTCATCCAATCAGGGATTCTACGGCAAGCACACCTCGCCGGATTGCGTTAACGGCGTGATCACCGGTTCTCTGGGCGGCCTTGGCGGCCTGGCGGTGGGCGCGCTCAACGGCGGCTGCTTCAAGGAGGGCAGCAAAGGCGGCGGCAACGTCGGCATGGGGAAAGGCGGCAACAAAAACAGCGGCAGCAACTGCAATAGCAATAAAGGCGGCAATACCTGTTCGCGCTAAGCGGTTTTAATTAATCAAAGCTCCGGCTGAGCCTCTCCGTTCGGTCGGTGCTTTCCGTATTGTTGGTGATAACCATGTTTAAACTGTTTCGTACCTTATGCCTGCTGCTCGGCTTCTGGATCGCCACCCTGCTGCTCAGCGGCGCGGGGGTCTCCTTTACCCACGGCTACGCCGCGCCGAAAAATCTGTCGCATTTCGTCGTCTCGCTGGTGGTGGTCGGCGCCATCCTGCTGTGGACCCATAAATTGCTGCGGTTCTTTTTGCCGAGAAATTTGAGAAGAAGCTGCGTTAAGCCGTGTTCTCGTTGGGGGCGCCGCCCGCAACGATAAAACCGGCATCGCGAATCGCCGCCTTAACCTGCCTGGCGTCCATCACGGCCGTTTTCACATAGCCAAAAAAGGCCACCCGTGCGCCGGGCAAACGGACTGGCGTCGCCAGTTGGGCCATAAGCTCACGATTGCGCCGCGCCATCAGCTCGGCGCGCGCCTGCCAAAAGGCGGCCGGTTCGGAGGGGGCTTCAGAGGCGGTTTCGAATTGAGACGCCAACTCGCTTAGCGCCTCCCACTCCGCCAACAGGGCGGCAACCACTTCAGGGTTAGCCACCAGCCCCCAGTCAGAGGGTAAGGCCCCCTCACGCCACGCATTGAGATAGCCGGGCAACATCATCTTTAATTGACTCAGTTGCTCGTTCACTGCGGGTTACCTTTTATAGCGCCTGATGCCGGGATATTTCCCATAATGACACTCTCGTTAAACCGTTGATGGGAACAAAGGCCGAAGCTTATCAGCGCCATAAATGACGTAATGACTTTTGGTGCGGCTAAATTAGCGATAGGTGCGGGTGGTGTGTGGAGCCGGAGATCGGGCTGAGGTGTTACGACTGGAAAGAGAAACCAGAATTTTATTGGCGTCTTAAGTGGAATTTTCTTATAAATCAATCACACAAAAAAAGACCGAATACGATTCCTAAAGTCGTAAATCATATGACATTCCCTTTAAAATCAATTAAATATATGATTTTACCTCAAAAAACAGCTTAACACGCCCCATGCTGGCCCTTAGAGATCATACATTTACCTGATGTTTCGTTTATATTCGTGGATAATTCGGAAGCAAAAATGACCTCAACAGCCTTCACTAAATGCCTCATCCTTGCCGCCGTCATGGTGCTGATACACCCGGCGTTCTGTATCCCCTTCCTCATCGCTGCCTACCTGCTTGCAGGCAAGGGCCGTATGGATCTGGACAGTAACACCAGCATCATCCTTGGGATCGTTGGCTTTTTCATCGTATTGTTCATCTTTGCTGCTATCCATCACTCGTTAAAATGAGTTTTAGTGTTGACTTATTGAACACTATGTATCTAACAAGAACTAATCAAAATACAGCTAGATATTAGCTAGTTTCTTAAGAGCATGGCTCTGTGTAGTCGTGACTTGATCTGTTGGTAATCAGGAGCACCCATCGGTCGGCTAGGAGCGAGTAATAGACATTAGCTCATCTAGATACAAGTCGTTACAAAGTGCTTAGATATATCTATGGAAGGTATGACGATTCACACTTCATTCCTCTATAAGGAGAGAGTGATTTTTTTCGAAAAAGTACTACATAGCTATTAAACACGTTCTACACTTATCAAAATATTTCGAACTTTCTAGAGATGTTTTGTCTGCAATAAATGGCACTTCAACGTTAATAAGAGCGGTAATGGTTTCTTAAATAGCTAGCCAGCTAATTATATCAACCCTATAAAATGGAGTCATTATATGCTGTGATGAAAAAAAGTTTTTGCGATTATACCGTTCCAAACTCAGGCGAGGTTGTCAGACCTTACACTATCACTCTTTTTTGTCGTAAATATATTGATATTATTGAATGTAAATTTATAAATTTTGACAATCTTCAATCAAACCTGAAACATATTAAATAGCGACAGTCTAATATCCGAAATGGTAATTAATAAAAAACATACCGTAACAATGCAACAGCATCTAGATGATGCGAGCCGATTCAGTTCACTCTGATAGTAGGGGGTGTTATGAAACCAGTTGACGTTAGATATCTAATCCTGCCTTTAATTTTAATTGGAGGCACGGTAAATGCAAGCTGGGTAAGTGAAATTACTGGCGTAGATATAGATCTAAACAGAGGGACAATAGATATAAAACCACCTAATATAAATGCGATACCACCAATGATCCAAAATTTGCCGAAAGATGTTGGCCAGGCACTTCTCGATCCTAACTCCCCACTTTTAGCAACAGCCATTCGATTTTCAAGGGGGCAGGCTCTTAATCGAGGTGTAAAACCAATTCCAGAAAATATAAAGCAGACATTAGCATCATATTTCCCTTCTGACATTTTGAATAAAGTACGTTGGACAACTGCCGACGGTATAAGCCTCGATGGGATGTTAAAAAACTGGTTTAATCAGGAAGGAGCTATTACTTATGATGAAGTTGTAGTTTTCGCTAATCAAAACTTAGTTGGCGATGTCGGCCTTTGGGCTCATGAGTTGACTCACGTTCTACAGTACTCGCAAATGGGTGTTGAAACATTTGCATTCCAGTATTCCCATGACTGGAATTCTCTGGAAAACCAAGCTCGTGAAAATTCTCGAAGAATAATTGAAAGTATCAATTCAACTCAACAAGGGCATCCAGCAACATGGGGATATTCTGGAAATGTAGCTCAGGTAAATCAACAGGTGCAATGGGGTCAACTAAACCAGATCGCAATGAAAGCAATCCCACCTCAGCAATGTATATGGATAGATACAGTGCATAATACTACTGGAAACGCTTGCCCAATAAATATCAGAGTTGCTGGCGTGGTAGTGCAGCCATTCAATGCACCTCAATATGTTATGCCATGTAACGAACCAACTTGCATTATCCCTGCCGGACAATCAGGTCCTTTATTATCACCACCAGGGACGCAAATCATCGGCGTTACGGCTGCATATCAGTTAAACTAAAGTTCGGTACACACCAAGGTCAGATTAGATCTTACTCAGCGGTGCTGAGTAAGATCTATCATGATAGTCATACAATTAAACATCACTTATTAAAATATGGATTCACCCTCTCAACTACAGCGTATGGAATTGACCTGCTCCCCGTTGATTAACACACCGCGATGTTAGTAATGTCTTCATTAGCCACATGAGGACATCCCCATGAAGAAGCGTTTTTCCGACGAACAGATCATCAGTATTCTCTGTGAGGCTGAAGCCGGGGTTTCTGCCCGTGGGCTCTGCCGTAAGCACGCCATTTCCGACGCCACCTTTTACACCTGGCGCAAGAAGTATGGCGGTATGGAGGTGCCCGAGGTTAAGCGCCTGAAGTCGCTTGAGGAAGAGAACGCCAGACTCAAGAAGGTGCTTGCCGAAGCCATGCTGGATAAGGAGGCACTTCAGGTGGCTCTGGGGCGAAAGTACTGACGACAGGCCAGAAGCGGGAAGCCGTTGAGTTTATGTGTGATGCGACCGGTCTGTCGCAACGTCGTGCCTGCAGGCTTACAGGTTTGTCTCTATCGACCTGCCGCTACGAGGCTCAGCGTCCGGCGGCTGATGCGCATTTATCAGGGCGCATTATTGAGCTGGCACTGGAGCGCAGGCGTTTTGGCTACCGCCGCATCTGGCAGTTACTGCGCCGTGAAGGCCTTCAGGTTAATCACAAGCGCGTGTACCGCCTTTATCATCTCAGTGGGCTGGGCGTAAAACGCAGACGACGTCGTAAAGGACTGGCAATGGAACGTCTGCCGCTGCTCCGCCCGGCAGCGCCCAACCTGACCTGGTCGATGGATTTCGTCATGGACGCGCTGGCCACCGGCCGCAGGATAAAGTGCCTGACCTGTGTGGACGACTTCACGAAGGAGTGTCTGACAATTACCACCGCATTCGGGATTTCAGGCGCTCAGGTCACGCGTATTCTGGACAGCATTGCACTGTTTCGAGGCTATCCGGCGACAATAAGAACTGACCAGGGGCCGGAGTTCACTTGCCGCGCACTGGATCAATGGGCCTTTGAGCATGGTGTTGAGTTGCGCTTAATCCAGCCGGGCAAGCCAACGCAGAACGGATTTATTGAGAGTTTTAACGGACGATTTCGTGATGAATGTCTGAATGAGCACTGGTTCAGCGATATTACTTATGCCAGGAAAACGATTAATGACTGGCGGCAGGATTATAATGAGTGCCGTCCCCATTCATCGCTGGATTACCAGACGCCGGCTGAATTTGCAGCGGACTGGCGAAACGGGAAGTATGAAGAAAAACCAACCGACATTACTAACTGAAGGTTGTATCTAATCCTGGGGGCAGGTCAATGCGTATCGCCATCCCTTTAAGCCTACATCTTGAAGCGGCAAATCTTCGCTTGGGGGATGTAATAGAGCGCTGCCGAACCTCGCATTCTTCAAACTACATCATCAACACTACGCGGCGTTCTAAGAAAGGTGATACATCGTTACACCCTGACGCTTTAACCAAAGCATTTGTGAAAGCCAGGAATGCCTCAACGCTGGATCTTGGTGACAATCCACCAACATTTCACGAGATCCGCAGTCTCGCGTCACGGCTATACAGCATGGAAAAAGGGGAAGAGTTTGCACAGCGCCTTCTGGGCCACAAATCAGCACTCATGACGAAGAAATATCTCGATCTCAGAGGCAAAGAATACGTACTTGTCTAAAAAGACCGGATATAGGATTTCGTGGAAATTTCGTGTATTTTCGTGGATGGGTGAAATTTTACCTTATAAATCAATCACACAAAAAAAGACCGAATACGATTCCTATATTCGGTCTAGGGAAATGGCTCTTGGGAGAGAGCCGTGCGCTAAAAGTTGGCATTTAATGCAGGGCTTGTTCAGCCGTGCACTTTAAGAGTAGCCTACCGCGCCAGTTTTGCCAGCCGCCCGGCGGCTGCGTGATAGTTTCGTGACGAAATAACTATGCGGCAAATGCGCATCAATCTGCGCACGCTGGGCAAGGCGTTGGCAAACAAGCGGTTAGTCAGCGCACAGCTTCTCGGCGCGCTCGATAAACGGCGCCATGCTCATTTTTTTCCCCGGTTCGGCAGGGTCGTCCAGCAGGATCACCTCCAGCGGCTGCGCGCGCTGATGGCCCTTCTTCACCTGCTGCTCTGCCGCGTCGTTGAGCGGGTATTGCATCAGGGTGCTGTTGTTGAGCACGAACAGCGCGCCGCCGCTGCGGCACTGCAGCGTCACTTCTTCCTTGGTGAACGCCCACTGTTTGCCGTACTCCAGTTTGGTGATGTTCACCAGTTTGTCTGCCGCCAGCGCGCTGGTCGCGGTTGCCAGCAGCGTAATGCCGAGTAATACCGATTTCATGTGATGGCCTTAAGGTTGCTATTCGCGTCGATTTTCCCGCAGCTTGCCCGGTTGCGGCAAGCTGAAATGTCATACCGGCGCATAGGTTGCAAATAAACTGACCAGCAGCAGCACCGCCATCCCCAGCCCGACTTCGAGCCAGCAGGCCAGCACCACGCCACGCTGCGCCAGCGCCGGTACGCGGCTCATCGCCGGCACGATAGCGTAGCGATTGGCCAGCGCCACCATCACCATCAGCGCCACTAGCGCGGTTTTGATCAGCAGCAGGCGCTGATAAGGCGAGCCGAGGTTGAGCGGCCAACCGCCGAGAATGATCAGGCTGTTGACGATGCCGGTAACAATCACCGCCGCCACCGCCAGGTGCCCCCAGCGCGAGAAACGGATCAGCGTGGTGATGGCGTCGCTGCGCCACTGCGGCGGCGATAGGTAACGCAGGCAAACCAGCAGCGGCGCCAGGCTGCCGAACCAGTAGCCTGCGGCCAGCAGGTGCACCGCATGGTTGGCGCGGTGCAGCGCGCCCAACGCGCCTTCATGCATCGCCGCGTGGCCGATGAACGCCAGGCTCACCAGCAGCAGCGCCGAACACAACGCCAACGCCTGCGCGCGCGGCCGTTCCGGCAGCAGCAGGCACAGGATCGCCAGCAGCGACAGGCCCAGATGCCAACGCCACACTTCGCCGAAGGTGGTGCCGAGTACCGCCCACCAGACCTCCAGCCGCCAGGCGTCTTGCCAACCGTCGCCCATCTGCCCGGCCTGGATGGCCAGCAGCGCCACGGCGGAAAGCCCGGCAATCCAGGTGCCGGCAAGCAGCAGCGGACGCACATCGCGGGATAGGATCGGGGAGAGGCGCTGCGGTGACAATAAGGCGGTGAACAGACTGATGCCGAACATCAGCATCACCGCCGCAAAGTGCACCAAGCGACACAGAACGAACAGGGTCGCCAGAGTCACGATCAGTTTACGGTGAAGCTGTACTGGCCTTTGGTTTTATGCCCGTCGACCGATACCACATGCCAGCTGACGTTGTATTTGCCCGCGCTCAGCTCGCCTTCAATCGGCACGTTGACCTGGGTGTTGTTGTTCGGATCGAGCTGCAGCTTGCCGGTTTTCACCACGGCGTTGTCCGGGCCGGTGATTTTCACGCCGCTGAAGTTTGGTTCGATGCCTTCGGAGAAGCTGAGGGTCAGCGCCTTCGGCGCCGGGCTGACGCTGGCGTCGGCCTTCGGCGTTTCCACTTTCAGATGGGCGTGCGCCAGCGCTTGCTGCGAAGACAGGCCAACGAACAGGACGAAAACGGTGGAAAGCAGGCGACAGGAGGAACGAATTTTACCGATCACAGTGGTATCCCTTAACAATATAAAGAGGGTCATAAGGGTTAAGGCCACAGCCAAGGCGATGTATCAGCGGCCCCAACCCACCGCAATGATTGCGCCACGGGTAAACAGAAAAACGGGTTGTATCGGCTAACCCGCTGTTTTGACTCTACCATCCCTGTAGCGTATCGCGGTAAATCATAACGACCACGCCGCGGCAAGTCGAGCGCATCACTGGCATTTTGCGATCCGGCAGCACGTATCGCCGCATAACCGCGATAAACGCAGGGTAAAAAAAACCGCGCGTCAGGCTCGCCCGCGCGCGGTTTTTCGATGCTCTGGTGCAGATCAGGCCTGGTCGTTGCCGCCCTGGCCCATCGCGCCCATTTTCTTCAGATCTTTGTCGATGAAGAACAGGCCCTTGCCGCTGGTGCCCACCAGCGCCAGCTTGTCCAGCACGGATTTGAACAGTTTCTCTTCTTCATGCTGCTCCGCCACATACCACTGCAGGAAGTTGAAGGTGGAGTAATCGTGTGCGGTCATGGCGGCGTGCGCCAGTTCGTTGATCTGACGAGTGATCAGCTGTTCGTGTTCGTAGGTCTGCTGGAACACGTCCGCCAGCGACTCAAACGCCACCGGCGGCGCGGCGATGGTGCCCAGCAGCGGCAGAGAGCCGGTGTCGCTCAGATAGTCGAACAAACGTTGCATATGCTGCATCTCTTCCTGAGAATGCTCTTTAAGAAATGCGGCGGCGCCTTCAAAGCCTTTATCGCTGCACCATGCGCTCATCTGCAGATACAGGTTGGCGGAGTAGAACTCCAGATTCAGTTGCTCATTCAGCTTTTGAGTCATTTCTTGCGTCAGCATAATGATTCCTTTTATTTTGCAGGTCATGAATTTAATTTCAGCGCATTATGCCCTGCTGCCGTAAAAATAAAAACACATTATTCACACCAAGCAAACATTAATTATAAAAATCATAAATATCAATAAATTAAAATATCAAACCCACATTGAGAATTCACATGATAATTATTTTCATCTTTTATTTTAATCAAAAGGCGAATCATTCTTATTTAAAAGAATAAATAGATTGCATTACTCTCGGATAAATATCGCTCCCGGCAACGGCGTAATGGGCTTGCCAAGCGCCGCCGGGTGGATTACCTTCTGCGCAGATTCAATGCGGCAAAGTAAGTAAGGAGCATAGCGTGGGTTACAATCTGGCCGAGCTGTCCAAAGAGGAAATGGACAGGGTGAATGTGGATCTCGCCGCCTCAGGCGTAGCGTACAAAGAGCGCTACAACATGCCGGTGATCCCGGAAGTGGTGGAGCGCGAGCAACCGGAAGCGCTGCGCGACTATTTTCGCGAGCGCGTGGCGCACTACCGCGCGGAATCCCACAAGTTTTCGCGCCTGCCGTACGAGCCGAAGGCTAAATAGAAAAACCCGCCGTTACGGCGGGTTTTTTGCGTCACTTGCCGGCAAACCGGTCGGTGGCGATCATCAGCTGGTGCAAAATGCCCGGCTCATCATACGAATGCCCCGCCCCTTCCACGATATGCAGCTCCGCCTCCGGCCAGGCCTTGGCCAGGTCCCAGGCATTCTGCACCTGGCAGGCCATGTCATAACGGCCGTGGACGATCACCGCCGGAATATGGCGGATCAGCGGCACGTTGCGCAGCAGTTGGTCGTCGCTTTCCAGGAACCCCAGATGGGTGAAGTAGTGGTTTTCAATGCGGGCGAACGCCAGCGCGAAATCATCCTCGCCAAACGAAGCGGATTCGCGGCTCGGCAGCAGCGTGACCGTCTCCCCTTCCCACACGCTCCAAAGTTTGGCCGCTTCAAGCTGCACCTGCGGATCGGCCGAGGTCAGCCGCTGCCGGTAGGCGGCAATCACGTCTTTGCGCTCGTCATCCGAGAGGATGGACAGCACGCGCTCCCATTTTTCCGGGAAGAA
The DNA here is from genome assembly GCF_052166695.1 of Serratia sp. CY76391. Taxonomy (NCBI): domain Bacteria; kingdom Pseudomonadati; phylum Pseudomonadota; class Gammaproteobacteria; order Enterobacterales; family Yersiniaceae; genus Serratia; species Serratia sp. CY76391. The sequence continues at coordinate 1,076,144 of NZ_JBJNOJ010000001.1, read as the reverse complement.
GCGCGAAGCGCCGTCCTGGTAATACCAATGCAGCTCCTGCTTGCGCAGGGTGAAGATGCCGCGCAGCACCATTTCACTGACGCGCTCCGGGTGGGTCTGCGCATAGGCAAGCGCCAGCGTGGAGCCCCAGGAACCGCCGAACACCAACCATTGTTCGACGCCGGCCATTTCGCGCAGCCGTTCGATATCGGCCACCAAATGCCAGGTGGTGTTGTTGTCCAGGCTGGCATGCGGACGGGAGCGGCCACAGCCGCGCTGATCGAACAGCAGCACCTTGTAGCGTTCGGGATCGAACAGCTGACGATGATGCGGGGAGATGCCGCCGCCCGGCCCGCCGTGAATGAAGACCGCCGGTTTACCGTTCGGGTTACCGCTCAGCTCCCAGTAGATCCGGTGGCCATCCCCAGTATCCAGCCAACCGCTGTCGTATGCCGCTAACGGCGGGTACAAACCTCGTAATTGTTCCATGGCGCTTTCCGTCTCTCTGTGAGTCATGCTTTCATCAAAGCGGAAGCCGCCCGGCAGGTCAACGGTAAAACCCGAAAACTCGAACGCGCGCCGGGAACTCGGCGCGCGTTTGCTCAAAATCACAACGACCTGCCGGCAAAATGCCCACAGGCCCGATCAGTTCAGGTGCGCAATCGCGCTGATCTCCACCAACTGCTCGGGCGAAGCCAGCCCGGTGACGCCGATCAGCGAACCGGCGGGCCGGTGAGCGCCGACATAGCGTTTGAACAACGCAACGCAGGGTTCAAAATGCGCCTGTACGTCGGTCAGGTAGATCTCCACATACGTCAGGTTCGAACGTTCGGCGCCGAATCCCACCAATACCCGATCCAGGTTGTCCAACGTCTGTTGGGTTTGCCGTTCGATATCGCCCGCGCCGATAAACTCACCCTGCATATCATGGGAAAACTGCCCCGAAATGTAGAGGGTGTCTTTGACGCGAATGCCTTGGGACACGCCATTCTCCTCTTCCCAAATGACCCCGTGATGGTAGTGCGTGATGCCGTTTTTCATGCTGCTTCTCCAACCGTTTATCGTTTCCATGACGACTATAATCGTTTGATTGGCGAATGGACGTCGTCACTGAAACGACATTGACTATGCAGTTAATGCATTGAATATGTTAAATTAATTATCTTATCACCGGCTCTCTGGGGGGCGGCATGCTGCGGGCGAATCTCAATGACATTCAGGTTTTCATGGCCGTCGTCGACGCCGGCAGTTTTGTCGCCGGCGGACAGACGATGGGGCTATCGCGCTCGGCGGCGGGCAAAGCCATCGCGCGTCTGGAGCAGCGGCTGAGCGTGCGGCTGTTGCATCGCACCACGCGTTCGCTTGGCCTGACCGACGAGGGGCGAGAGTTTTATCGGCGCGGTCTGCAGATCCTCGCTTCGGTCGACGACGCAGAGGCCAGCGTGGCCGGCGACAAAGGCACCGCACGCGGGGTGCTGCGGTTGACCGCTCCCGCCGCCTTCGGCAGACGGATCCTGTTGCCGCTGGTGCCGAAATTTCTCGTCGCCTGGCCTGAGGTGCAGGTGGAGATCAGTTTTTCCGATCGCCTGGCGGATATCGTGGAAGAAGGATTTGATTTGGCGGTGCGGATCGGCGTCACGGCGCCGGATACCCGGCTGGTGTCCAGAACCTTCGCCAGGTATCGCGCCCTGCTGTGCGCCTCCCCCGCCTACCTCGCCGCCCGTGGCGAACCGCAAACCGTCGAGTCGCTCGCCGGGCATGAGGCTCTGCTGTTCAGCAGCCGCAACCAAAAACAGCCCTGGCGGCTGCGCGACGAGCGCGGCGAATGGGTCAAGGCCCCGGTGCGCGGCCGCCTGCGGCTGGACAGTGGGGAAGCGTTACGCGACGCCGCTCTGTCCGGGTTGGGCATCGCGTATCTGCCGGAGTTTATGATTGCGGGGGACTTGGCCGCCGGCCGTCTGCGGCAGGTGTTGCGCGCCGTGGCGGGTGAAGAAGTCAGGATTGTGGCGCTCTATCCGAATAAGCGCCTGCTGGAACCACGCGTCAGGCGCTTTCTCGATCTGTTGGTGGATACGCTCGGCGGCTGAGACCTTACCCGCCTTTGCGCATATGCGGCTCGCGCATCTCCTGTGCAGTTTTCGCCTCGATGCTCAGCTCCGCCGTCGGGCGCAGCAGCAGGCGTGCCAGCCCGATAGGTTCGCCGGTTTCACGGCAGTAGCCGTACTCGCCGTTCTGCAATCGCGCCAGCGCCGCATCGATTTTCGGCAGCAGGCGGCTTTCGCGATCCAGCTGGCGGAACAGCAGGCGCAGATCCTCTTCGCGCGCCGCCTTGTCGGCCTCATCGCCCGTCGCTTCGCCGCCGTCGATCTCTTTTTTCAGCTCATCGATGTGCAGCAGCAGCTTTTGCCGCTCATCCTGCAGCAGCTGACGGAAAAACGCCCGTTGAACCGAGTTCATATAATCAGAATCCGGCATGGCCAGCAGTTGCTGCGCATCCGGTAATGCCATCACAGTCATTGCGTTCTCCGAATATTGAAAGTGTAATATTATAACATAATAATTATTTTTATCACCCGGTCATCCAAAAACAAAATTTTACGTGCAAACAGCCGGTTAAGTGCAATTCGCACTTTGTCGCTTGCATCCTGCCGGCTTTAGGCGGTTAATGGCTGAGCAAGCCACCCAATCATAGGTAACGAGAGGCCATCATGAGTAAGGGAATGGATAGCAAAAAAAATGCGAAGAAGAAGCCGTTGAAAACCCCAGCTGAGAAACGTGCAGAGAAACGCGCCAAAAAAGCGCATCCGTCTGGTGAGTAAGCGTCCTTCCATCCGTAATTAAACCCGCCAAGGCGGGTTTTTTATTGCCTCACAGGAGAGATGGCCGATGTCCTGCTTCACCCTCGCCGCCGCCCAATACCCCGCCGCTGCGGCCGATATCGCCTGCAACCTTGAACGTCACCTTGAATTTGTCGCGCAGGCAGCCCAACAGCAGGTGCAGCTGCTGGTGTTTCCCGAACTGTCGCTCAGCGGCTATGAACTGGCTGATGCTGCCGAACTGGCGCTGACGCTGGGCGATCCGCGTCTGCAACCGCTCGCTGCGGCGGCGCAATCGCATCAGATGACGATCATCGTCGGCGCGCCCTTACGCAGCGGCCAGGCGCTGCATATCGCTGCCTTGATCTTTCATCCCAATGGCGCATTGACGCCCTATACCAAGCAGCATCTGCACGGCGCGGAACGGCAACGGTTCTTGCCCGGTAATGGCGGCACGCTGCTGGAAATACATCGGCAACGCATCGCGCTGGCTATCTGTGCCGATACTTCGGAGCCCGGCCACGCGAGCGCCGCCGCACAGGCGGGCGCGCAGATTTATGCTGCCGGCGTGCTGGTATCTGAAGCCGGTTACGCGAAAGACAGCGCCGCGCTGGCAGGCTATGCCCGGCGTTACGGCATGGTCACGCTGATGGTCAACCATGCGGCGCCGACCGGCGGCTGGATCCCGGCAGGCCGCAGCGCCATCTGGGATGAAACGGGAGCGCTTTTGGTTGCCGCGCCGGATGACGCTCCTGGGCTGATCATCGCCGGCAAGACTTCCGACGGTTGGCACGGTCGCCTGTGCCGGTTAAGCTGAAGCCTGACGGCAACGCGGAGGAAAGCATGACGTTACGCGTAATAGATACCGAGACCTGCGGGCTGGACGGCGGCGTGGTGGAAGTGGCCTCCCTCGATCTGCTCGACGGCCAGTTAACCAATCCGATGAGCGATCTAGTCAGCCCGGACCGCCCCATCAGCCTCGACGCGATGGCGATTCATCACATCACCGAACAGATGGTGGAAGGCAAACCGCGCATCGCGGTGGCGATCAGCCGCTATCAGGGCAGCCCCTACTATGTGGCGCACAACGCCGCCTTTGATCGCGGGGTGTTGCCGGAGATGAACGGCGCCTGGATCTGCACCCTCAAGCTGGCGCGCACGCTGTATCCGGACATCAAGTACGGCAACCAGTATCTGCGCTATGCGCTGAACCTGGACGTGCAGCTGCCGGCAGACGCCACGCTGTACCCGCACCGCGCGCTGTATGACTGCTACGTCACCGCCGCGCTGCTGCAACGCATCATCAAGGATTCGGGCTGGACGCCGGAGCAAATGGTGCAGATCACCGAACAGCCGGTGCTGCTGAAGAAGTTCAAATTCGGCAAGTATCGCGGGCAGGAAATCGATCGCATCGCCCAGGAAGATCCCGGCTATCTGCGCTGGATGCTGAAATCCATCGACGATCTGAGCCCGGACATGAAACACACGCTGAAATACTATCTGATTGGCTAACACAGCGGGCGGCGCAGGCCGCCCGCTGTTCGCCGTTACTCCGCCAGCGCCAGAATGAAGGCGTACTCCAGCGCAATATCCTCATAGGCCTTGAAGCGGCCGGATTTGCCGCCGTGGCCGGCATCCATGTCGGTATACAGCAGCAGCTGCCGATCGTCGGTTTTCAGCTCGCGCAGCTTGGCCACCCACTTGGCCGGCTCCCAATACTGCACCTGCGAATCGTGCAGGCCGGTGGTCACCAGCAGATGCGGGTATGCCTGCGCCTTCACCTGATCGTACGGGCTGTACTGTTTGATGTAGTCGTAATAGGCCTGCTCGTTCGGGTTGCCCCACTCGTCGTATTCGCCGGTGGTCAGCGGGATCGACTCGTCCAGCATGGTGGTCACCACATCGACGAACGGCACCTGCGCCACCACGCCGTGGAACAGCTGTGGCGCCTGGTTGATCACCGCGCCCATCAGCAGACCGCCGGCGCTGCCGCCCATGGCGAACACCCGCTTGCCGTCGCCGTACCCCTGGGCGATCAGCGTTTCGGTCACGTCGATAAAGTCGTTGAAGGTGTTCTGCTTGTTGAACAGTTTGCCGTCTTCATACCACAGCTGCCCCAGCTCACCGCCGCCGCGAATGTGCGCCAGCGCGAACACGACACCGCGATCCAGCAGGCTCAGGCGGCTGGCGCTGAACGCCGGATCCATGCTGCTGCCGTAAGAGCCGTAGCCGTACACCATCAGCGGGTTGACGCCGCGCTGGAAGCTGTCCTGGCGATACACCAGCGAGACCGGCACCTCGACGCCGTCGCGCGCCTTCACCCACACCCGCTCGCTGCGGTAGTTTTCCGGCGTGAAGTTCTTCACCTCCTGCTGTTTGAGCATCGTCCGCTCGCCGCTGTCCATGTTCAGCTCGTACAGCGTGGTCGGGGTGGTCATCGACGAATAGCCGTAGCGCAGCAGCGCGGTTTCCGGATCCGGGTTATACGCCAGCCAGGTGGTGTAGGTCGGATCGTCGAAGGCGATGCGCTTCTCTTCGCCCGTCTGCCAGTGGATCTGGCGCAGCAGCGTCAGGCCGGCATTGCGCTCTTCCACCACCAACCAATCGCGGAACAGGCTGAAGCCCTCCAGCATCACGTCGGCGCGCGGGGCGATCAGCGTCTGCCACTGCGCTTCGTCCGCCTGCTCGCTTTGGTACAGGCCGAAGTTCTTGCCGTCCTTGTTGGAGCGGATGTAGAAATGCTGGTGATAGTGATCGATGGCGTACTCGTGATCCTTGCGGCGCGGCACGAACAGCTGCGGCTTGGCGTCCGCACGATCGGCGTCCAGCAGCAGGATCTCCGAGGTGGTGGTGCTGCTCAGGTGGATCAGGATAAAACGCTCGGAGGTGGTCTTCTCCAGCCCGACGTAAAAGGTATCGTCCAGCTCTTCGTAAATCAGCTCGTCCTGCTGCGGATCGCTGCCCACCACGTGGCGATAGACCTGATACGGCAACAGCGTCTTGGCGTGCTTGCGCACGTAGTACACCGTCGAGGAGTCGTTAGCCCACTCGAAGCTGCCGGAGGTATTTTCCAACACTTCGTCCGCCCAGCTGCCGTCGGCCAGGTTCTTGAAGCGAATGTCATACTGGCGGCGCGACAGGAAATCCTCCGCCACCCCCAGACGCTGATTGTCGGGGCTGACGTCCAGCCCGCCCAGGGTGTAAAACTCGTGGTTCTCGGCGCGCTGGTTGCCGTCGATAAGCACTTCCCAGTGCTCGCTCTCGGCCTGCGGCTGGCGCACATAAATCGCGTATTCGTTGCCCGGCTCGTAGCGCGTCTGATAGCGATAGCCGTGGCGCACGTAAGGCACCGAATGTTCCTGCTGCGGAATGCGCGCCACCATCTCTTCGTACAGGGTTTCGCGCAGCGCCTGCTGCGGCTTCAGCATTGCATCGGTGTAGGCGTTCTCCGCCTGCAGGTAGTCCAGCACCTGACGGTCTGCGCGCTCGTCGTCGCGCAGCCAGTAGTAGTCATCCACGCGCGTGTCGCCGTGGATGGTGATGGGATAAGGACGTTTTTCCGCTTTCGGTGGGGTCATCATTGCTAAATCATCCGCTTACATAGATTGCGGCAAGAGTGACACGATTCCCCCCGGCTTGCCAAGCGGCGCTACGCCAGCTCGCGCTTTTTCTCGTTGACGTCGCTCTCGATGCCCTGCTTGACGTCCGCCGGGATCTTCAGCGCCTGCGCCAGCGCATCGAGGTAGCCGCGCTCCATAAAGTGATCGACGTCGATCACCAGACAGCTCAGGTAGTAAACCTCCAGCGCCTCGTCTTCATTTTGCACGCTGCGGGCGATCAAGTCCGGGTTGAGCGGCTGATCGAGCGCTTCCTGCACCCAGCCCTGCGCCTCTTCCCCCACCTGCAGCTGCGACAGGCTGTGATCGATGGCGCGCTGCTCATCGGCATCGATATGGCCGTCGCTCTTGGCGGCGAACACCAACGCCTGCACCAAACGCTTGGCGCGCAGATCCACCGGCGTGGTTTGCAAACCGAACTGCGGTTCGTCCTGATGGGTCTCTTTCACCCGCTGCTTATACTTGTTCCACAGCACCGCGCCCACCGCCGCGCTGCCGCCGATAATCAGCGCATTCTTGCCGAACTTGCCCACCAGCTTGCGCGAGGATTTGTTGGCCAACAGCACGCCGACCAAACCGCCCAGCGCCGTGGGCGCCAGCAGCTTGCCGATGCCTTCCGCCCCGCCCATCGCGCCGGCCTTCTGCCCGATCAACGTTTGAATCTGCTGCATCCAGTTACTTTTCATCATCTACCCCTTGCGTGAAAAAGCGCGGCGCGCAGGCGCGGCCGAACCGACGGTAAACCGCCAGATTAGGGGATCTTTTGTCAATTTACGTCTGGGGGATGCAAACCTGTGTTTAGCGGATCGGCGGGCCGGGCGGCCCGCCTGGATGGCTGCGGCGTTACGCGTCTTCGTCGCCCGCTTCGTCGTCCTGCTCGTACTCCGCCAGCTCGTCGCGCATCGCCTGGATGGCGTCGCGGGTCATCAGAGCCAGCGTGCGGTAGAAACCGGTGGTGGCGTGCGCTTCCACTTTGCCGAGGAAGCGGCCGCACCACGGCAGCAGAAACTCGTCGAACAGCGCGATCTGCGCCTGCGCTTCATCTTCCTGCGATTGATCTTCCAGCCAGGAAGCCGCCAGCAGCAGCTGGCCGAAATGGTCGGCCGGCGCCTCCGCCAGCGGCATGCCGCGCTGCTGCAGGAAGGTGCGCACTTCCGCTTCGCTGGCGCCTTCGACGTAGTCGGAGCGGAACGGCGACACGCTGCATTCGCTGCCGACGAACATCGCGTTGAAGTCGGTCGCCAGCTGGTTGACGTCGCAGCCCTGCTGCAGGCGCTTCAGCAGCTCATCCTGCTCCAGCGGCCAGTGCTGCTGCAGCTTGCCCTCTTTGATCAAGGCGAACAGCGACACCAGCAGCGGATCCTGCGGCTGGCGATAGAACAGCGTACCCAGCACGCGGCAGACAATGGAAAACTCATTCATGATAATGCCTTATACAATACGGAAAATTTTGCCGGGACGATGTCACAAATCGGCCAATTCCGCAATCGCCGGCTTGCCGCGCCGCTCGAGAAAATCCAGCAACCGGCGCGGGCTGACGTTGAGAATGCGCTCCTGCGGGAAGCCCACCTCTTCGATGATGCGCTCGCAGTGCTCGAAATTACCCAGTGAAAAAGCGACGTGCGAATCCGAACCCAGCGCCAGCCAGCCGCCGGCGTCACGCACCGCGGCGGCGATCGCCCGGCAGTTGGCCTCGCTGCCCTTGCGGGAGTGGGTGAACGACGAGTTATTCAACTCCAGCGCCACCTCGTATTTGGCCGCCGCCGCCGCGACGGCGGGAATGTCGATCGGGTAACGCGGGTTGCCGGGGTGGCTGATGATATGCACGTCTCCCTGCGCCATCGCGGCGATCATCGCTTCAGTATTGGACGCTTTATCCTGCGGCGCAAACACCGGCTCATGGAAACCGGCGATGATCACGTCGGTGGCCGTCAGCATCGGGCCGGTGCAGTCGATGTCGCCCTGCAGGTTTTTGATGTTGGCTTCGATACCGCGCAAAATGCCCACGCCGTTCACCCGGCGCGGCCACACGTGCATGTTCATGAAGTGCCAATAGTGTGGCGCATCGGCCATGTCCGGGCCGTGATCGGTGATGGCGAACAGCTTGATGCCCTTCTGCTGGGCTTCGGCGATGTAATCGTGCAGCGTGCTGTAGGCGTGGGTGCTGGCGACGGTGTGCATATGCAAATCAACGGGGTACATTGTTTCTCCTTCCAGAGGGCCCGCCCGCAAAGGTACGGGCAGGCGCGATGACGATAACAGCTTATCAGTTACCGAACGGCGGCTGAAGGCTCAGTAACCCCGTTGCCTGTCAACCACGCCGGCCGGGGCATGCCCCGCCTCCAGCGCGCGGATGTTGGCGGCGATCTGATCCATCGCCTGCTGCGGCAACGTGATGGCAGCAATATGCGGGGTAATGGTGACACGCGGATGACGCCAGAACGGGTGATCCTGCGGCAGCGGCTCGCGGGCGAACACGTCCAGCGTGGCGGCGGCCAGCTGCCCCTGCTCCAGCGCCGCCAGCAGATCGGCCTCCACCAGATGCGCGCCGCGCGCGATGTTGATGAGGTAAGCGCCCGGCCGCAGTTGCGCGAACAGCTCGCGGTTGAGAATGCCGACGGTCTCCGGCGTATTGGGCAGCAGGTTGATCAGCAGTTTGACGCCGTCGAGAAAGGCGCCGCGCTGCGCCTCTCCGGCGAAGCTTTGCACGCCGTCGATCTGTTTGGCGCTGCGGCTCCAGCAGCGTACGCTGAAGCCAAACTCGGTCAGCTTGCGCGCCACGCTCTGCCCCAGCACGCCGGCGCCGAGGATGCCGATAGTGAAATCATCCAGCGAGTGGGGATCGAGCGGCTGCCATTCCTGCCGCTGCTGCAACGCCTGATACTCGTCGAAACGGCGGAAATAGCGCAGCACATAGCTCAGCGCATATTCCTGCATCTGCTGCGCCATGCCGGTATCCTCCAGCCGCAGCAGCGGCACGCCGGCGGGCAATGTGCCGGGGTGCTTGCGTTCCTGATCGAGGATCGCGTCGACGCCGGCGCCGAGGGCGAACACCGCTTTCAGATCGCGGCGGTTGGCCAGCATCTCGTGCGGCGGGCGCCATACCAGCGCGTAATCCGCCGGCCGCTCGTCGCCGCGCTGCCATTCGCGGATCTCGGCCTGCGGCAGGCGTTGCTTGATGCCGGTCAGCCATTCCTGGGCGTTAAATAAGGGATGGTAATAGATGATGTTCATACTGCGGGCTCCGGTTTGTTTTTATTGGTTTTCCTTCAGCCTTCCGCGATTCATCGCCGGATGCAAGCGTTAAAGCCCAAAATAAAAACAGCCCCGACCAGTGGGGCTGTTGTGCATGTTCGCAAAATCAGGCGGCAGACGCGCCGTCGCGCCGGATAAGACGCCGCAACAGCGGAATTAAAATCAGCATCGCCACGCCGACGCCCGTCGCCCCCCAACCCAGCGCGCTGAAGATTTCGCTGTAGCCGGGATTGGTTTGCAGCGGCGTGCTGCCGCTGTTTTCCGGCATCAGGCCGGAGACGTAGCCCGCCAGCACCGAGGCGACGCCGGTCACCATCATCCAGCAGCCCATCATCACGCCCTGATAGCGCGGCGGCGCCAGCTTGCCGATCATCGCGTAACCGATCGGCGAGATCATCAATTCACCGACGCTTTGCAACACATAGCTGATGACGATCCATTTAAACGCCACCAGCCCGTCGCCGCCGGCCATGCTGATGCCCAGCGGCAGCACCAGCATGCCAAGCCCGATGCAGAACAGCGATCCGGAGAACTGCAGCGGAATGTCGATGTTGCAACCACGGGCGCGCAGCCGATTGAACCACCAGGCCAGCAGCGGGCCGCCCACCACGATCACCAGCGTGTTGATATTCTGGATCCACTGCGGCGCCACCTGAATGCCGTAAACGTTCAGGTTGATGTTGTGCTCGGAGAACAGCATCAGCCCCATCGGCGCCAGCTGATACAGCGCCCAGAACACCAGCGACCCCAGCGCCAGGATCAGATAGGCCGCCATTCTGCGGCGCTCATCACGCGGATGGTGGCGCAGCGTCACCACGCACAGCATCAGGAAGATCAGCGCACCGAGCACGATCACGAAATGGCCGCTGAACTCGGCGTGGGTCAGCATCACGCGGATAATCGGCACCAGCGCCACCAGCACCGCCAGCCCGACCAGCATACGCCAGCGGTATTGGCTGCGGCTGGCATCGTGCAGCGGCGTATTGAGATCCGCCAGAATGCGCCAGCGGCAGACGGCGACGATGATCGCCGCCGCATTGCCCAGCGTGGCGAACAGGAACAGCGCGCGGTAGTTTTCCGTCAGTTGGAAATAACCGGCCACGGTAAAGCCGACGAAGAACCCGAGGTTCATGCCGGCGTAGTTCCACAGGAATGCCGATTCGCGCCGGTCATCGTCCGGTTTGAAACGCTGGGTGAGCATCATATTAATGCAGGTCACGTTAAGGCCGCTGCCGGTCAGGAACATCGCCAGCCCCCAGTACAGCCCCCACACGCCCGCGACGGCAATCAGCGCGCAGCCGATCACCTGCAGCACCATGCCCAGCACGAACAGGTTGCGGTTGCTGAGGAAACGGCCGCCGAGGTAGCCGCCGAACATGTGCAGACCATAGTTGAAGGCGCCGAACACGCCCATCATGGCATTGGCGCTGCTTTCGTTGAAGCCCAATCGCTTGGTGGCGTACAGCACCAGCGTGGAGTAAAGCACGGCGAAGCCCAGCGTGGCGAAGATCTGGATGAAGAACAGCGCCCCCGCACCGGGGGGAATAGCATGGCGCGCTTGCGGCGCCGGCATGGCATCTGAAGGAGTCAAAACGAACCTCTACTGCATTATTATGTAATGAGTCTGTCCCTGTCTGCGATATCGCCGGCCTGTCTCCCGGCAATCTACGCGGCGCCGTGATATTCCTTGCCAAAAACGCCGCGCCGACATAATTCCATTTAGCGACACATTTGACTAATAATCCAGTATTAATGCATATAACAGCAAATAGAACGTTCTCATTGGCGATATATTGAGCTACTCGCACAGAAAAAGGTCAAACAATCATCTTTCACGCGTTTTGAACGTAGTCCGCCCTGCCCGCCGGTGGCTAAGAGTGGGAATATCGTTCGGTAAATCAGCAAATTGCTGCAAGTTTGGCTAAACAGTCATGAGAATGAAATAAGAGGGTTGACGCTGAGATCAGATTCTCCTACATTAGCGCCCGTCGACAGCGCAAAGCGTTTTCGGCAACAAAACGGTGAGGTGTCTGAGTGGCTGAAGGAGCACGCCTGGAAAGTGTGTATACGCGAAAGTGTATCGAGGGTTCGAACCCCTCTCTCACCGCCAAATTCGAAGAGAAAGCCTGGATTCGCGTCCAGGCTTTTTTTGCATGGTGTACCGCCTAGAGGGGCGAGAAGCCTCGACAGGGTTCGACAAAACGCCTGCGTTTTGGACCGCCAACGGCAGCCCGTAGGGTGAGCGCAGCGAATCAACCCCTCTCTCACCGCCAAATTCAAAGAGAAAGCCTGGATTAACGTCCAGGCTTTTTTTTTGCATGATGCACCGCCGAGAGGGGTGAGAAGCCTCGACAGGGTTCGACAAAACGCCTGCGTTTTGGACCGCCAACGGCGGCCCGCAGGGTGAGCGCAGCGAATCAAGCCCACAGCCCGCGCCCGTAATTCCCATTTCCACCGGTTATCCACGAACCTTACTCCTGATTTTCCCACCTTTTCATGGCTTCCGCCCTGCCGTTCGCCGCAGTTTTCAGCAAAGTGAACACGGCTTGAGCGGACGAACAAAAACACAGAAATTATTCTTGACCGGATCGGCCCCACTCCCTATAGTAGCGCCCCGTTGCAGCGATGATTTCGCAACAAAAAAATATGGTGAGGTGTCCGAGTGGCTGAAGGAGCACGCCTGGAAAGTGTGTATACGCGAAAGTGTATCGAGGGTTCGAATCCCTCCCTCACCGCCATATTCTACGAAGAAGCCTGAACTCGCGTTCAGGCTTTTTTGTTTGCATAGCGCACCGACCGGGAAGGTGAGAACCCTCGACAGGGTTCGACAAAACGCCTGCGTTTTGGACCGCCAACGGCGGCCCGCAGGGTGAGCGCAGCGAATCCATCCCTCCCTCACCGCCATATTCTACGAAGAAGCCTGAACTCACGTTCAGGCTTTTTTGTTTGCATAACGCACCGACCGGGAGGGTGAGAACCCTCGACAGGGTTCGACAAAACGCCTGCGTTTTGGACCGCCAACGGCGGCCCGCAGGGTGAGCGCAGCGAATCTATCCCTCCCTCACCGCCATACAAAAAAGCCCGAACGCAAATTCAGGCTTTTTTTCTCCCCACACCCCAACCGCTCAGTGGTGCGTGCGCCCCATTGACGCCGGCTGCGCCAGCGCGCGGCGCCAGTCGCCCGGCGTTTGGCCGAATTGGCGTTTGAAGCTGCGGTTGAACGACTGCTGTGAGTCGAAGCCGAGCGAGATCGCCACGCTGACGATAGGCTCGCCGCTGTTGGCCAGGCGCTCCGCCGACACTTTCAGTTTTTGCATGCGGATATACTCCCCCAGCGCGTAGCCGGTCTGGCGTTTGAACATGCGCTGCAGATGCCATTTGGAATAGCCCGCGCGGTCCGCCACGGTGTTGATATCCAGTTTCTCTTCCAGATTGTTGTCGATCCACGCCTTCAAATCGGTAATAAAGCCCGTAGTGTTCATGCAGATGCTCCCATCATTCGGCAGGGTCACCCTCTGCCCGATGCACATACGTTGCAACAGTTTCGCTTTAAATGCAATTTTTATTATTGCATTTATTGGAAAGCCGCCACTATACTCCACCCAATTAATGTAACCGATATTGATACATTAATGTGACACCAATGTGTTTCAAAACCTAACGTTGCGCCGCTGCACGGCGCAGCCGCCCCCTCACCGCACGCCGGCGCGGGGCGAATCCCGGAGAACAGGGCCGGGTATGGGGCCTGACCGCGCTTACTTATCGGAATAAAAATAATGGCAAATCAACCAAACTCATCGTTCAACGCCGGCGGCCGCACGCGCGCCGTCGCTCTGGGCCAGCGGCTCTCCGGGGTGGCGCTGTTGGCCGCCCTGCTCGCCGGGTGCGACAACAGCGTCGCGCACAATGCCCCGCCGCCGCCGCCGGTGGTCAGCGCCGCCAGCGTGGTGGTCAAGCCGATCAGCCAGTGGGATGCCTTCAACGGCCGGGTCGAGGCGGTGCAGAGCGTGCAACTGCGCCCACGGGTCTCTGGTTACATCGAGCGGGTCAACTACACCGAAGGCGACGAGGTGAAAAAAGGCCAAGTGCTGTTCACCATCGACGATCGCACCTACCGCGCCGCGCGCGAACAGGCGCAGGCAGAGCTGGTGCGAGCGCGCAACCAGGCCGCCCTGGCGCGCAGCGAATCCTCGCGCACCGAGAAACTGATCGGCACTCAGGCCATCTCTCAGGAAGTATGGGAGCAGCGCCGGTCGTCCGCCGCGCAGGCGCAAAGCAACGTGCTGGCGGCGCAGGCCCAGCTCGATATGGCGCAGCTGAATCTCGACTTTACCCGCGTTACCGCGCCGATTGACGGGCGCGCCAGCCGCGCGATGATCACCGCCGGCAACCTGGTCACCGCCGGCGACAGCGCCAGCGTGCTGACGACGCTGGTGTCGCTCGACAAGGTCTACGTCTATTTCGACGTGGATGAAGCCACCTTCCTGCGCTATCAGCAGCAAGGCCGGCACGATGCCCGCCTGCCGGTGAAAGTCGGCCTGGTAGGCGAAGACGGCACTCCGCATCAGGGGCTGGTGGACTTCACCGATAACCAACTGAACGCCGGGACCGGCACCATCCGCATGCGCGCCCTGCTCGACAACCGCGATCGCCGCTTCACGCCGGGGCTGTTCGCCCGGGTACAGATGCCCGGCAGCGCCGAGTTCAACGCCATGCTGATCGACGACAAAGCGGTGATGACCGACCAGAACCGCAAGTTCGTTTACATCGTCGATAAAGACGGCAAGGCGCAGCGCCGCGACATTGACGTGGGCCGCATGGCCGAAGGATTGCGCATCGTGCAGAAAGGGTTGGCAAACGGCGATCGGGTGATCGTCGACGGCATGCAGAAAGTGTTTATGCCGGGCATGCCGGTCGACGCGAAAGCCGTCGCCATGAACCCTATCGCCTCCACGCTTAACTAAGCTCCCAGCAGAGACTTCTGACCCATGGACTTTTCCCGCTTTTTCATCGACCGGCCGATCTTCGCCGCGGTGCTGTCGATACTGATTTTTGTCGCCGGGGTGATAGCCATCCCGCTGCTGCCGATCAGCGAGTACCCGGACGTGGTGCCGCCCAGCGTGCAGGTGCGTGCAGAATACCCGGGCGCCAACCCGAAAGAGATCGCTGAAACGGTGGCCACGCCGCTGGAAGAAGCGATCAACGGCGTCGAAAACATGATGTACATGAAATCGGTCGCCGGTTCCGACGGCGTGCTGGTGACCACCGTCACCTTCCGCCCGGGCACCGATCCCGATCAGGCGCAGGTGCAGGTGCAAAACCGCGTGGCGCAGGCCGAAGCGCGCCTGCCGGAAGACGTGCGCCGCCAGGGCATCACCACCCAGAAACAGTCTCCGGCGCTGACGCTGGTGGTGCATCTGGTATCGCCTTCCGGCAAGTACGACTCGCTGTACCTGCGCAACTACGCCACCCTGAAGGTCAAGGATGAACTCGCCCGCCTGCCGGGCGTCGGCCAGGTACAGATCTTCGGCGCCGGCGAATACGCAATGCGCATCTGGCTCGATCCGAACAAAGTCGCCGCGCGCGGGCTGACCGCCTCCGACGTGGTGAGCGCCATGCAGGAGCAGAACGTGCAGGTCTCCGCCGGCCAGCTCGGCGCGGAGCCGATGCCGACGCGCAGCGACTATCTGCTGTCGATCAACGCCCAGGGGCGCCTGCAAACCGAAGAAGAGTTCGGCAACATCATTCTCAAGAGCGGTGATAACGGCGAGATCGTGCGGCTGCGCGACGTGGCGCGCATCGAAATGGGCTCCGGCAGCTACGCGCTGCGCGCCCAGCTTAATAACAAGGATGCGGTCGGCATCGGCATCTTCCAGTCGCCGGGTGCCAACGCCATCGAGCTGTCGGACGCGGTGCGCGGCAAGATGGCCGAGCTGGCGACCCGCTTCCCGGACGGCATGAGCTGGAAGTCGCCGTACGACCCGACGGTATTCGTGCGCGACTCGATCCGCGCGGTGGTAGATACCCTGCTGGAAGCGGTGATCCTGGTGGTGCTGGTGGTCATTCTGTTCCTGCAGACCTGGCGCGCCTCGATCATTCCGCTGCTGGCGGTGCCGATCTCCGTGGTCGGCACCTTCGCCGCGCTGTATCTGCTGGGCTTCTCGCTCAACACCCTCAGCCTGTTCGGGCTGGTGCTGGCGATCGGCATCGTGGTGGATGACGCCATCGTGGTGGTGGAAAACGTCGAGCGTAATATCGAAGAGGGGCTGTCGCCGCTGGCGGCGGCGCACCAGGCTATGCGCGAGGTCTCCGGCCCGATCATCGCCATCGCCGTGGTGCTGTGTGCGGTGTTCGTGCCGATGGCGTTCCTTTCCGGCGTCACCGGCCAGTTCTACAAGCAGTTCGCCGTCACCATCGCCATCTCGACGGTGATCTCCGCCATCAACTCGCTGACCCTGTCGCCGGCGCTGGCGGCGCGCTTGCTGAAACCGCACGGCGCGCCAAAAGACCTGCCGTCGCGCCTGATCGACCGGCTGTTCGGCTGGCTGTTCCGGCCGTTCAACCGCTTCTTCGCCAGCGGTTCGCAACGCTACCAACAGGGCGTCTCCCGCGTGCTGGGCCGGCGCGGCGCAGTGTTCGTCGTCTACCTGCTGCTGCTGGCCGCCGCCGGCGTGATGTTTAAGACCGTGCCCGGCGGCTTTATCCCGACGCAGGACAAGCTGTACCTGATCGGCGGCGTGAAGATGCCGGAAGGCGCCTCGCTGGAGCGCACCGATGCGGTGATCCGCAAGATGAGCGCCATCGGCCTGAGCGTGGACGGCGTCACCGATGCGGTGGCCTTCCCCGGCCTGAACGCGCTGCAGTTCACCAATACGCCGAATACCGGCACGGTGTTCTTCGCGCTGGAGTCATTGAGCACCCGCACCCGCACCGCAGCGCAGATCAACGCCGAGATCAACGCGCGCATTTCACAGATCCAGGAAGGCTTCGCTTTCTCCATCATGCCGCCGCCGATCCTCGGCATCGGCCAGGGCTCCGGCTATTCACTGTACGTGCAGGATCGCGCCGGGCTGGGTTACGGCGCGCTGCAGACGGCGATCAACACCCTGTCCGGCGCCATTATGCAAACGCCGGGCATGGGGTTCCCGATCTCCTCCTATCAGGCCAACGTGCCGCAGCTGGACGCCAAAATCGATCGCGACAAGGCCAAGGCGCAGGGGGTGCCGCTCAATGCGCTGTTCAGCACGCTGCAGACCTACCTCGGTTCGTCTTACATTAACGACTTCAACCGTTACGGCCGCACCTGGAAGGTGATGGCGCAGGCCGACGGCCAATTCCGCGACAGCGTGGAAGACATCGCCAACCTGCGCACCCGCAACGATAAGGGCGAAATGGTGCCGATCGGCAGTATGGTCAGCATCGGCACCACCTACGGCCCGGATCCGGTGATCCGTTACAACGGTTTCCCGGCAGCGGATCTGATCGGCGACGCCGATCCGCGCGTGCTCTCCTCTACCCAGGCGATGGGCGCGCTGACGCAGATGGCCGGCAAGCTGTTGCCGAACGGCATGAACATCCAGTGGACCGATCTGAGTTACCAGCAATCGACCCAGGGTAACGCCGCGCTGGTGGTGTTCCCGGTGGCGGTGCTGCTGGCGTTCCTCGCGCTGGCGGCGCTGTACGAAAGCTGGACGCTGCCGTTGGCGGTGATCCTGATCGTGCCGATGACCATGCTGTCGGCGCTGTTCGGCGTGTGGCTGACCGGCGGCGACAACAACGTGTTTGTGCAGGTCGGGCTGGTCGTTCTGATGGGGTTGGCCTGCAAGAACGCCATTCTGATCGTCGAGTTCGCCCGCGAACTGGAAATGCAGGGCAAAGGCATCGTCGAAGCGGCGCTGGAGGCCTGCCGCCTGCGGCTGCGGCCGATCGTGATGACCTCCATCGCCTTCATCGCCGGCACCATCCCGCTGATCCTTGGCCATGGCGCCGGCGCCGAAGTGCGCGGCGTCACCGGCATCACGGTGTTCTCCGGCATGCTGGGGGTCACCCTGTTCGGGCTGTTCCTGACGCCGGTGTTCTACGTCACCCTGCGGCGCCTGGTGGCGCGCAAAGCGCAGCCACAGACGGCGTAAGACTCGCTCTAAAATGCAAAAAGGTCGGGCAATGCCCGACCTTTCTTTATGCATCAGAACCGCGATTATTTACCGGCGGCTTCAGCCTCTTGCTCGGCGGCGTATTCCGCGCAGACGCGCTTGTCGCCCCGCTCCAGCTCGGCCAGCGAGTCGGCCACGGTGTGGCGCGCCAGCACCGCGAGCGAAGCCTGCTCGGCCTCGTTCACCACCGATTTGAAATACCAGCAGGCGTTGGCGCTCACCAGGCAACGAGCCGGCACTTCAGGGCGGGAAGCCCAGATGCGCTTGTCGTCGATCACCGCCAGATAGATGTCCCGCAGGGTGATCTCTTCCGCCGGGCGGCCGAGGTGGATAGAGCCGTTTCGGCCCAGGGTGGAAACGATGATGCCGTCTTTGGTCAGCGGCACCATCAGTTTGCGGATAAAGCTGGGGTTGGCTTCCAGAGCGGCGGCGAGGGTAGCGCTCGTCGAACGCATGCCCTGCTTCTCAGCTACGGCGACGCTAAGGACCATTTGCAACGCTGTCGGAAAGCGAAAATCTAACATGTCGTTATCTCTGCGAGACGAAATACTCGGGTTTGGCCGGTGTGGCGATTGGCGCCGATAACACCGCTTAATTGCACAATAATATAACAAACGCAGGGGCTTTTTTGAAGTTTCGCCCAGCGATATCGCACGCAGACATTAGAACGATCGCAAACTTTTGGGCAGGCAGAAAACAGAAACCCGCGTCAATGTTAACGCCGCTCGCTTAACCGGGTTAAACGATCAGAACTAACACTGCCCGCGGGTTTAATTCGAATGTGGCGATCAGGCTCTGTTCAGCACCAGCTGGCCGTTTTTGTCCAACGGGATTTGCGTGCCCGGATCGTGATCCATGCGGATCTTGCCCTGCTGATTGCCGATCTTGTAGGTCACGTCATAGCCCAGCATTTTCTGGGACTTGTCGTAGACCGTTTTGCAACGCTGCTGAACGCTGGTGGTGACGTCGTTGTTCTGCATCGCCCCTTGCACCTGGTTGCCGGCGTAGCCGCCGCCCAGCGCGCCGACCACGGTCGCCACGTCGCGCCCGCGACCGCCGCCGAACTGGTGGCCAATCACGCCGCCCGCCACTGCGCCCAGCACAGAGCCGGCGATGCGGTTTTCATCCTGCACCGGTGCACGGTGTGTGACGGTGACGTTGCGGCATTCCTGACGCGGCGTTTTGATGGTTTCTTTAATCGGCGTTGCGGCGAGCACCTGCGCATATTGCGGACCGGCAGAAAAGACGTCCAGGCTGGCTACCGCGGCAATCCCCAGAGCGGCAGCGATACCAATTCCAACACCGGCTAACATTGACTTGTTCACAGGAAACCTCCTGAAAGTGTTACCACGCATTTTTTCCGGGGTCTGTTACCGGCTGGCACCGCGCTTATTATTTTGCGCATGGGCGGCTGGCGGTATCCCGGTTTACGGCGTGCGCGACGCGCCGTCTGTAAACGAGGTAAAGTCTGCACAATGATCTGAAGGCCCGCAATAAGACAAGGGGACCAAAAATGCGGGAAAACGGCCGTTTTCCCGTTGTTTAGGAGGAATCTTAAGAATTTTACCCATGCCAACGACGGCTTATGCAGAAGAATCAAGCAACCGCCGCCGATCGCCTCGCGCCGCCATAAAAAAACCCGCGCGGGCGAACCGGCGCGGGTTGGTCGACAAGGCGGGATCAGTGCATCTTCAGACGCGGACGGATCACCCGGTTAATGCCGCCCACCAGCATCATCAGGCCGGTTTTGATGTAGCCATGCAACGCTACCTGATGCATGCGGTACAGCGAGATGTAGACGAAGCGCGCGATGCGCCCTTCCACCATCATCGAACCGCGCATCAGGTTGCCCATCAGGCTGCCGACGGTGCTGAAGCGCGACAGCGACACCAGCGAGCCGTGGTCTTTATACACGTAAGGCTTCAGCGTCTGGCCGTTCATCAGCGCCAGAATATTGGTGGCGCAACGCGAAGCCATCTGGTGCGCCGACTGCGCGCGCGGCGGCACGAAACCGCCGCCCTCCTTCGGACAGGAAGCGCAGTCGCCGATGGCGAAGATGTTCGGATCCCGCGTGGTCTGCAGCGTCGGCTCTACCACCAGCTGGTTGATGCGGTTGGTTTCCAGGCCGCCGATGTCCTTCATAAAGTCCGGCGCCTTGATGCCGGCCGCCCACACCATCAGATCGGCGTCGATGAATTCGCCGCCCTTGGTGTTCAGCCCCTTGGCGTCCGCGCTGGTCACCATGGTGTTGGTCAGCACGCGCACGCCCAATTTGATCAGCTCCTGGTGCGCGGCGGCGGAAATGCGCGGCGGCAGCGCCGGCAGGATGCGCTCGCCGGCTTCCACCAGCGTCACGTTGAGCGCGCTGTTGTCCAGGCCTTCAAAGCCGTAGCTGTGCAACTGCTTCACCGCGTTGTGCAGTTCGGCGGACAGTTCAACGCCGGTGGCGCCGCCGCCGACGATAGCGATGTTGACCCGCTCTTTTTGCCCCGGCTGCGCCGAGAACTTCAGGAACAGGTTGAGCATTTCGTTGTGGAAACGACGTGCCTGATGGGGGTTATCCAGGAAGATGCAGTGCTCTTTCACGCCTGGCGTACCGAAATCGTTCGAGGTGCTGCCCAGCGCCATCACCAGAATGTCGTACGGCAATTCGCGCGCCGGCACCAGCTCGCCGCCCTGCTCGTCGCAGATCTGCGCCAACTGCAGCGTTTGCGTCTCACGGTTGATGTTGGTCAACGACCCCAGCTGGAAGCTGAAATGGTGATTGCGCGCGTGCGCCAGGTAGCTGAGCGCATCTACGCCGTCATCGAGGGAACCGGTCGCCACTTCGTGCAACAGCGGTTTCCACAAATGGCTGTGGTTGCGATCCACCAACGTGATCTCGGCTTTGTTCTTGCGGCCAAGTTTATGGCCCAGGCTGGTCGCCAGCTCCAAACCACCGGCGCCGCCGCCAACAATAACGATTTTCTTCTTTGGCGTTGTCAAAATAACCCCCTAAATGTGAACCATTTGTTATCCCAGGGTAAATAAATAATATCCTTAGAATACATAGGGTTCGCTTAAAATAAATCGGCTCTCTGCAGCCAGAATAGCATGTGAGGTTATTTGGTCATACCAAAATTGACGTACATCAAATTTTTTTGGTTAAAGGCTGGACGCGGGGATTTTTTGGGGATTGTGATTCAAATAGTTAGCGCTGAGTCACAGTTTTAAATTTTGCCGATTGCCACACAGAATCTTGCTTTGACGTACAAAAAAGCCGCACGTTCCGCCGGTGAAAAACGGGGCGCGCGGCTCGCGGCAGCGTTATGAAACTGTTAACCCAGCGCCTTGAACGCCTTGAGCCGCTGCAGATGCGGAGAGATGTTTTTGAACTTGTGCGTCTGCTGTTCATCCCACACGATCTCGTAGTAGTGATGCAGCAATTCGGCGCTTCGCCGGTTATCCAGCACCTCATCGTGGCGCGACAGCACCACCAGACAGCGATCGCGGTTTTTCTCGCGGAAATCCTCCACGCACTTGGTGGCGATATCACGATACTCTTCCGGCCGGTCTATCTTGCCGTGCATGTGCTCTTCCGGGTACAGGTTGGGATTGAACATCGCCTGGCGAATGCCGCACAGGAAGCCGATACGCTCCGCCCAGAAGCCGCCGAGGCCAACCCCGCAGATCAACGGGTGCGCATCGCCGCCCTGCTGCACCGCCTTGTCCACCTCTTTCAACAGATGCTGCATGTCGTGACGCGGATGCAGCGTGCTGTAGCTGATAAAGCGCACGTCCGGATCGATAAACTGCAGCTGTAATACCTTTTCATGATTGCCGGGACTGGTGGAATCGAAGCCGTGCAAATAGATAATCATGTGGATCCTCGCAACAAGCCAAGAGCCGCGGGCGCGGCCCTCATCATTTCCGCTCTGCGCCGCGATGCGGCACCTGGATTCACCCTTGCGAACGCTGCTTGTGCTCCTCCCAACGCTCGCTCAACGCGCTGAGCGCCTTGTGCGCCTGCTGCCAGCGCTCGGAGTCGCGCAGTTCCTGACGGGTGAACTGACCGCGATGATATAACCGCTTCACCTTCTCTGCTTTGACCGGGGACAGGTTATCCAACACGCTGACCGCACCGGCGCGGTTGTTGCACACCAGGATCATGTCGCATCCGGCATCCAGCGCCGCCTGGCCGCGCTCGGCGTAGCTACCCATGATGGCGGCGCCTTCCATCGACAGATCGTCGGAGAAGATCACGCCGTCGAAGCCCAGCTCCTGACGCAGGATCTGCTGCAGCCAGTAAGGCGAGCCGCTGGCCGGACGCGGGTCCGCTTCAGTATAGATGACGTGAGCCGGCATGACGGCGTCCAGCAGCTGGCGGTTGATCAGCTCGCGGAAGATCGCCATGTCGTGCTCGCGGATCTGCGCCAGCGGCCGCGGATCGCGCGGGGTTTCCTTGTGCGAATCGGCGCTGACGGCGCCGTGCCCCGGGAAGTGCTTGCCGGTGGTTTTCATGCCGGCGCTGTGCATGCCGAGGATGAAGCGCTCCGCCATCGCCAGCGCCTGCGGCGGATCGCTGTGGAACGAACGCTCGCCGATCGCCGCGCTGCCGTGGCCGATGTCCAGCACCGGTGCGAAGCTGATGTCGATATCCTGCGCGATCATCTCCGCCGCCATCAGCCAGCCGGCCTCCTGCGCCAGACGGCCGCCTTCCTGCGCATCGTGCAACGCGGCGAACGACTGCGCCGCCGGCAAACGGGTGAAACCCTCGCGGAAGCGCTGCACGCGCCCGCCCTCCTGGTCTACCGCCACCACCAGCCGATCGTGCGAGGCGGCGCGGATCTGGCGTACCAGCTCACGCAGTTGCTCCGCATCGTGGAAGTTACGGGTAAACAGGATCAATCCGCCAACCAGCGGGTGTTTCAAAATCTCGCGTTCTTCTGCATCCAGCTCGTAGCCGGCGACATCTAGCATTACTGGGCCCACGGGCACCTCACTTCATTTTGTTCGTTCAGAATTCAGATGATGATAAACAGAATCGCCGGCGCACCGCAGCGCCCCAGCGCAAAAATTCAACGTCGCCGCTCTGCTGCCAGCGCACTTCAAACCACAGCAGCATCAGATAATCCACCCACGGCAGCCAACGGCGCACCTGTGCCTGCAACCGGGCGACGTCGCGATAGCCCTGATGCGCGTAGTGCTGCAAAAAGCGCTGCTGCTGTTCGGCCGACCAGCCGTTGCTGCGAAACAGCGCGGCGATATCCAGCGCCACGTCGCCGTCGGCGGCATACTCCCAGTCGATCAGCCGCAGCTCTTCGCCGGTGGTGAGCAGATTGCCCGGATGGATATCCATGTGCAGCGGCGCCAGGCGCAGCGGCCGTGGCAAGGCGCTGCGTAAAAAATGACGCTGCAGGCGCAGCCAGGCGGGGGTTAAACGCCGCGTATCCAGCTGCTGCCAGTAGCGGAGGAATTGCCGCCGCAGATCCAGCCGGTAACCGCTGAGCGGCCGCCGATGCAGCGTCGCCACCATCACCGCCAGCTCGCCGCGCTGATTCAGCGCGTCAAATTCGGCATTTGTGACGACGTCACCTTCAAGCCATTCGAGGATAAGCCACTGATTATTCTGTGCGAAAACCCGTGGCCCCAGCCCCGGCGCACAGCGACGCAGGACCTGCGCCTCCCGCCGCCTGCTCACGCCCAGCGCGCGTTTCTCCGCGCTATGTTGCCGCGCCAGCAGCGTGACGCCCGAGCCGTCGATGCGCCAGCTCTCGCCGGTCAGCCCCTGCACCGGACTGAAATGACAACCGGCGGTATTCACCGCCGGCAGTCTGGTTTCCATCAATCGTCGCAGCGCGGCCTCAGCGTTTAACGGCGCCATTGCCCGACCAGACGATCTCGCCGGTTTGCACCAGCATCAGCTGCATATCCAGCGCCGGTGACTTCACGTCGCCGCTGACATCGCTGTACAGCACGTACTGCGCGCCGACGATGCGCGCCAGGCCAATCGCCTTACTGCGCGAGCCGAAGCTGTCATCCGCCGACAGGCCCAGCGTTTGTCTGGCGCTGGTCAGCTTCGCTTCCGGCACCACGCTGAAAGTGGAGTTCGACGCCAACGCCTTATAGAGTGCCGCGGTGGCTTTGCCCATCTGCAGCGAGCCGTTGGTGTTGTTCTTGACGCTGTCCAGCAGCAGCACGCTGCCGGCCGTGACGCCATCGGCCTTCAACATCTGCCCCACCAGCGGCTGCACGCTGCCCAGCCAGTCGAGCTGCTGGATTTTCGGCGGCTGCGGCACCGGCTCGGTAGTTGGCGGCTGCGGCTGCTCCACCGGCGGCGTCGGCTGATCCGGCTCGACGGTGACCGGCGGCAACGGTTGTTCCGGCTCAGGCGGGCGCGACAGACAGCCGCTCAGGGTTAATGCGGCCAGCGCCACTAAGACGTACTTTTTCATGCTTTTTCTCCAAACCTGGCAAGCGCTTACAGGTACAGATACAGACGCGCGCTTTTAGCGTCCAGATTGCCGTTAATCGAGTAGATTTTGGCGTCCGAGTCGGGCGCCACCACGATCTCACGCGGTTTCTCGAAGGGGCGAATATCCAGCCCCTGCGCGTCGTACCAATAGAAACGGTAATGTACGGTGACCGGCGTCGGCTGACTGTTATTGAGCACCGAGGTTGCCATCACCCGCCCGGAAGCGTTCGAAATCGAGGGCGTATCGGCCAGAATACCGGCGGTCAGCACCGAGGGATCCATCACCACCGTCTGCCCTTGGTTGACAGCGATGCCGGGCGGTGAGCTGCATCCCATCAACAACGCGGCGGGCAGCGCCAACGCCATCAGACCACGCAGAGTTTTTTTACCGCGCATGATTTCCTCGCTTAACGTGACAGCAGCGGCCCCAGCGAGCGGCCACCGACCAGGTGCATATGAATATGATAGACCTCCTGACCGGCGTGGCGGTTGCAGTTGACGATCAGGCGGTAGCCGTCCTCGGCGATGCCTTCCTGTTCGGCGATTTTCGCCGCGGCGGTGATCATGCGGCCCAGCGCGGCTTCGTGCTCCACGGTCACGTCGTTGACGGTTGGGATCAGCACGTTGGGAACGATCAGCACATGGGTGGGCGCCTGGGGGGAGATGTCACGGAAAGCGGTCACCAGTTCATCCTGGTAAACCACATCAGCAGGGATTTCGCGGCGGATAATTTTACTGAAAATCGTTTCTTCGGCCATCTGGCGTTCCTTGTTTTACACAATTAGCTGTACGCAGTATGAGTGACAAATTCTACTGCTTTCAACCTGATTGCGCACTTTCCACGTCGAGTGCTGCAGATTCGCGCAGCCCGGCCCCCCGCTTGTGCATCTTTTCACTTTGGTTATTCACTATTGTTGCTTTACTTGCCCCGCGCCGCCGCCAATAGTAACTCCATGATTAACAAAGGATAGAGGGCGTTATGTTACCGAGAATTTCGGCGCTGTGCGCGCTGTTGCTGAGCGCCGCCGTGCAGGCGGCCACGACGGGCGGTATCGACCTGCAGGCTAACCGACAGCCGATACACGCAGAGAAGAATCCCGCCGCTATCGCGCTGATCCCGGCGAACTTTCACTTCGCGGTGCCAGGCAAGCTGACGGTGGCAGTGGCATTCGAGAACTCCCCGCCGCTGGCGCTGTTCGCCGAAGACAATAAAACGCTGATCGGCAGCGATCCGGACATCGCCCGCCTGGTGGCCGATAGCCTCGGACTGGAGCTGAATCTGGTGCCCACCTCCTGGGAAGATTGGCCGCTTGGCATCAGCACGGGCAAATACGATGCGGCAATCTTCAACATCGCCGTCACCAAACAGCGCAAAACCAAATTCGACTTCGCCACCTACCGGGTGGACACGCTGGGCTTTTACGTCAAATCCACCAGCCACATCACCGCGATCAACCGCCCGCAGGACGTGGCCGGGCTGCGGATCATCGTCGGATCCGGCACCAATCAGGAAAACATTCTGCTGGGATGGGATAAGCAGAATCGCGCCGCCGGGCTGCCGCCGGTACAGCCGATCTACGTGACCGACGACGCCGCCACCAACCTCAGCATTCAGTCCGGGCGCGCCGATGCGTTCTTCGGCCCCCACTCAACCGGCGCCTACAAGGCGGCGCTGACCGGCAAAACCAAAATGGTCGGCATCGGCCCCAGCGTGGCCTATGTCGCGGTCACCACCAAAAAAGGCAACGGGCTGGAAACCGCCCGCCAGTTCATCGCCGAGGGCGCTTTGGTTGCGATCACCGGCCGCAGCCAACGCGCCCTGGACGCGGCGGGCCAGGCATTGGCGGACAAGGCGCTGTTGCTGCTGAGCGACGCCGGCGACATCCCACAGCAGCGCGCGCTGGCGCAGCAGTTGGAGCAGCGGTGGCCGCGGCTGGACGTGCTGTACATCAACGCCGGCGACGTCACGCATCGCCCGCTGCAGGAGTGGGATGAGCAAAGCTATCAGCGGCTGATGGACATCAACCTGAAGGGGCCGTTCTTTCTGATCCAGGCGCTGCTGCCGCTGCTGGCCAACCCTTCTTCGGTGATCCTGTGCGGTTCGGTCAGCGCCCATATCGGCCTGCCGCAGAGCAGCGCCTATGCCGCCAGCAAAGCCGGTTTGCTATCTTTGGCCAGAACGCTCTCCGGCGAGCTGCACGCGCGCGGCATTCGCGTCAACGGCCTCAGCCCCGGCCCGACCGAAACCCCGGCATTGGGTAAACTGGGGTTGGCGGAAGCGGACGAGCGGGCATTGCGCGACGATATCCGCGCGCTGGTGCCGATCGGCCGCATGGGCAGCGCGCTGGAGCTGGCCAAAGCGGCGGTGTTTCTGGCGGCGGACGAGTCGGCGTTTATGGTCGGCGCCGAGCTGCAGATGGACGGCGGCGTGGGGAATTTATAATTTAGCGACGCGGCCGCGCGCCCCGCGCGGCCCGCAAGATCACCCCAATCCAGGGATATCGACGCCAAAGGTCTGCAGCAGCAACACCACGTTGAGCAGCACGATCACCACCGTGCCGACCACCGCCGCCAGGCTGGTCCAGCGGCCGTTGGCGAACTCGCCCATGATGTCGCGGCGGCGGGTGAACATCACCAGCGCGATCATCGGCGCCGGCAGCGCCAGGCTCAGCACCACCTGGCTGTAGACCAGCGCGTCGGTGGCGTTGACGCCCATCGCCACCACGATAAACGCCGGCACCATGGTCACCAGGCGGCGCACCCACACCGGAATGCGGAAACCGACGAAGCCCTGCATGATCATTTGCCCGGCCATGGTGCCCACCACCGAGCTGGAAATGCCGGAGGCGATCAGCGAAGCCAGGAAGATGCCGGCCGCCGCCGCGCCGAACAGCGGCGTCAGCGTATGGTAGGCGGTACCGATTTCGGCCACGTCGCTGTTACCCGCGTGGAAGGCGCTCGAGGCCATGATCACCATCGCAATATTCACCAGCCCGGCAAGCGCCAGCGCGATCACCACTTCAATATTGGAAAAACGCAGCAGCTTGCGCCGCTCGCCGTTGTCGCTGGCCGGGCTGCGGTGCTGAGTCAATCCCGAGTGCAGGAAAATGGCGTGCGGCATCACGGTGGCGCCGATAATGCCGACGGCGATGGTCAGCGCCTGGGCATCCGGCAACTGCGGCGTCACCATGCCGAGGCCGGCCGCCTGCCAGTCCACCGGCACGATGAACATCTCCACCAGGTAGCACAGCGCGATGATGCCCACCAGGCCGCCAATCATCAGCTCGACCGGGCGGAAACCTTTCTTTTCCACCATCAACAGCGCATAAGTGATCACCGCCGTCACCCCCATCCCCACCAGCAGCGGCATGTGGAACAGCAGCGCCAGCGCGATCGCCCCGCCGAGAAACTCCGCCAGGTCGGTGGCCATCGCCGCCACTTCGCTGAGCAGCCACATGCCGATCACCACCGGCCGTGAAAACTGGTCGCGGCACATTTCCGCCAGATTGCGGTTGGTGACGATGCCCAGTTTGGCCGACAGCGCCTGGAACAGCATGGCGATCAGGTTGGCCATCACCACCACCCACAGCAGGCTGTAGCCATATTTCGCCCCGGCCTGAATGTTGGTGGCGAAATTACCGGGATCCATATAGGCGATAGAGGCAATCACCGCCGGGCCGGCGAACAGCAGCGGCGTGAAGGCGCCGCGCTTGCGTCCGGCAAGGGCGGCGCCAATCGCGATGTTGGTTCGTTCGGTTAACGATGGGGTGGTTGCCGCGTCACGCATGAATTACCCTTAATCTTTTACTGGTTATTTTTCCACCGGTCATGCTGACAATGTAGCATCGGCTACACTTTATGCAACAGGCGAAATTCATTGGCTTTGTGTAGAGATATTTCTAACTACCACAATGCATGGCATCGAATTGATAATGTGTGCTATTTGGACTAACTTAGGGCAACCCTCCCGCATTACCGGGAGACGCCATTTTTATGCTTACAGGACGCCCCACGCTATGGTTACCCGCGCGCCAGATAACGCCGACCGCTCCGCCCTGACCGACATGCCGGACGAGGCCGAGCACGCCCTGCGTTTTAGCCGCGCCCGCGAAGCGCAGTCCAATGCGCTGATCGAAGATTACGTTGAGCTGATCGCCGATTTGCTGCAAAGCACCCGCGAAGCCAGAACCACCGATATCGCGCGCCGTTTCGGCGTGTCTCACCCGACGGCGATCAAAAATATCGCGCGGCTAAAAAGCGCCGGGCTGGTGGAATCGCGCCCTTATCGCGGGGTGTTTTTAACCGAGGAAGGCGAGCAGCTGGCGCAGAAGGTGCGCCGCCGCCACCGCATCGTGGTCGATCTGCTGATGTGCCTCGGGGTGCCAAGCGAAACCGCCGAGCTGGACAGCGAAGGGATTGAACACCATATCTCGGACGAAACGCTGGCGGTGTTCGAGCACTACCTGCAGCAGCACGCCAAACCCTGAGCCCCGGAGCGCCGATGAGCTACGCCGTGCAACAAATTCATGATCTGCGCCTGGTGGTTTTCGCCGAAGCCGGGCCGATGCTGAAAGATGAAAATGACGTCAGCCTGTTTATCGCGCCCGCCTTTGAACACGAGGCCGGGATGATCGTCCTCCCCGTCAACCGCCTGGACGCTACCTTTTTCCAGCTCAGAAGCGGCATTGCCGGCGCCGTATTGCAGAAATTCATCAACTACCGCCTGCGCGTGGCGCTGCTGGGCGATATCTCCCCCTGGCTGGCGCAAAGCTGCGCGCTGCAAGACTTCGTGCGCGAAGCCAATCGCGGCGAACAGGTCTGGTTCCTCCCTTCTCTCGCCGAGCTCGAACAGCGCCTTGGCGCCTGACGGCAGGCAACAAAAAAGGGAGGCTTTCGCCTCCCTTGGTAACTCCCCTGCCTGAATCAGTGATTACGGATGTATTCGTCCATATCGGTTTTCAGGTTGTCGGACTTGGTGCCGAAGATGGCCTGCACGCCGGAGCCAGCGACGACTACGCCGGCTGCGCCCAGTTTCTTCAGGCCCGCCTGGTCAACTTTGGACACGTCGGCCACGCTGACGCGCAGACGGGTGATGCAAGCATCCAGGTTAGTGATGTTTTCTTTGCCGCCGAAGGCCTGAACCAGCGCCGCGGACATTTCGGAACCGCCCTGCGCAGACTGCTCGGCAGCGGTGTCTTCACGGCCCGGCGTTTTCAGATCCAGCTTGGCGATCAGCACGCGGAAGATGGTGTAGTACACCAGACCGTAGACGATGCCGACGATTGGGAACAGCCAGATTTTGCTGCTGTTGCCGCTCAGTACGATAAAGTCGATCAGGCCGTGCGAGAAGCTGGTGCCGTCACGCATGCCCAACAGGATGCAGATTGGGAACGCCAGGCCGGCCAGGATAGCGTGGATCACGTACAGGATCGGCGCGACGAACATGAAGGAGAACTCGATCGGCTCGGTGATACCGGTCAGGAACGAGGTCAGCGCGGCGGAGATCATGATGCCGCCGACTTTCGCGCGGTTTTCCGGCTTGGCCGAGTGCCAGATGGCGATGGCCGCAGCAGGCAGACCGTACATTTTGAACAGGAAACCGCCGGACAGTTTGCCCGCGGTTGGGTCACCCGCCATGTAGCGAGGGATGTCGCCGTGGAACACCTGGCCCGCCGCGTTGGTGAATTCACCGATTTGCATTTGGAACGGTACGTTCCAGATGTGGTGCAGACCGAACGGCACCAGAGCACGCTCAACCACACCGTAGATGCCGAAGGCCACGACCGGGTTCTGGTAAGCCGCCCACTGCGAGAAGGTCTGGATAGCCGTACCGATCGGCGGCCAGATGAAGGACAGCACTACGCCCAGAACGATCGCCGCCAGACCGGAAATGATCGGCACGAAACGCTTACCGGCAAAGAAGCCCAGGTATTCCGGCAGCTGAATGCGGAAGAAGCGGTTGAACATATAGGCCGCGATGGCGCCGGAGATAATCCCCCCGAGCACGCCGGTATCCGCCAGGTGTTTGGCCGCAATCTCTTCAGCCGGCAGGTGCAGCACCAGCGGCGCAACCACCGCCATGGTTTTCACCATGATGCCATAGGCCACCACCGCCGCCAGCGCGGAAACGCCGTCGTTGTTGGTGAAGCCCAAGGCGACGCCGATGGCGAAAATCAGCGGCATGTTGGCGAAGACCGAACCGCCCGCTTCCGCCATCACGTGGGAGACTACCGCAGGTAGCCAGCTAAAGTTGGCGGAGCCGACGCCCAGCAGGATACCTGCGATAGGCAACACGGACACCGGCAGCATGAGCGATTTACCTACTTTTTGCAGGTTTGCAAATGCGTTCTTGAACATAGTTGAGTGTGCTCCTGAGTAATAATGCTTTGCTACTTCTTTTCGCGATACGTCGCGCTGCAAGGGGGGGAGAAAAACCCCTGCAATTCAGGGTGTCTGAGCACCCCTTGAATTTATTACGCAGAGTAAAATAAATAGCCTGCGCAATGTTTGATGACAATCACGTTTCGATGATCGAGCCGCGGCAACTTTGCATAAACCGGCGTTTTTTTGGCAAAAGAGAGTAAAAAACGCGCACCAACCACCTTGAAACGGGAGGGAACCTTACCCGTTTCAGTGATTAATTACGAGCTTAAAAAAAATTACGCAGACAATGACCTACAGCTATAGCCTAGGTCAAAGATCACAGATCGAGGTGAAATAAGCGTGAAAAGTTGGCGGTGGTGGCTTCGGCCAGCTGTTCCAGGCTAACGCCCTTCAATACCGCCATGTATTCAGCCACATCGCGCACATAGGCGGGTTGGTTTTCTTTGCCGCGATGCGGCACCGGCGCCAGGTAAGGCGAGTCGGTTTCCACCAGAATGCGATCCAGCGGCACGTAACGTGCCACTTCGCGCAGCTGTTCGGCATTGCGGAAGGTCACGATGCCCGAGAAAGAGATGTAGAAGCCCAGATCCAGCAAGGCTTCGGCCGTGGCCAGATCTTCGGTGAAGCAGTGCAGCACGCCGCCGCAGTCCTGTGCATTCTCTTCACGCAGGATCGCCAGCGTGTCCGCGCGCGCGTCGCGGGTGTGGACGATCACCGGCTTGTTCAGATCCCGGCCGATGCGGATATGCTCGCGGAAAGAGTCCTGTTGCAGCTCAAGGTTATCCTTCTGGTAGAAGTAATCGAGCCCGGTCTCCCCCAGCGCCACCACCTGCTCCGCCGCCGCCAGGCGGCGCAGCTCGGCGTAATCATAGCCCTCTTCCAGATTGAGCGGATGCACCCCGCACGAGAAGGCCACGTCGTTGCGCTCGCCGATCAGTTCGGTCATGGAACGGTAGCCCGGCAACGTGGTGGCGACCGCCAGCACATAGCCGACGTCGCGCGCTTTGGCTTTGGCCAGCGCATCATCCACATTCTGGTGCAACGTCTGATAATCCAGACTGTCAAGGTGGCAATGAGAATCGACTAACAACATAATTTGTAACTCTTTAACTTTACAGCGAGTGAGGGTGGGAATAGCCGGCGGCGCCAAGCATCTGTTCCCAGCGAAGTAACTGTTCGGTCAGCAGCAGCTCGCGGTTGACGCCCACCACGCTGAGCAACTGATGGCGGCAGCTCAGCCACTGCTGCACGATCTGTTGCAGCGAGGCGCTGCTCAACAGGCTGGCCAGCTGATGCACCAGCGGTTGCTGATCCTGATTCAATACATAGTGATGCGCGCCTTGCTGCCACTTCATGGCGTCCACCAGCAGCGCGCACAGCCAGTGCAGGCGCTCGGCGACGTCTTCATGGTTCAGCACCGGCAGCAGCGACAGCATATCGCGCTGCGGCAGCGCGGCGCTCAACGCGGCGCACAGCGCGCTGCGCTGCTGCCACTGTTGCGGCTGCAACAGCTGTTCGGCGGCCAGCGGCGCGCCGTCGTGCAGGCGCAGCGCCGTGAGGCGGTCCGTCTGAGAGCCGGCCGCCTGCCGGCTCAGCCACTGCAGGCTGAGCTGCTCCTCCGGGCTGGCCAAATGCCAGTACAGGCAGCGGCTGCGCAGCGTCGCCGTCAGCCGCGACGGCTCACGGCAACCCAGCAGGAAATAGGTTTTCTCCGGCGGCTCTTCCAGCGTTTTAAGCAACGCGTTGGCCGCCGCCTCGGTCAGCTGTTCCGCCTGCGGCAGCCAAATCACCTTGGCGCCGCCCTGCTGCGCGTGGGCATACAGCGTTTCAATCACCTGGCGGATCGGTTCGATGCCCAGGCTGCTCTTGCCCTTTTCCGGCGCCAGCACGTGATAATCCGGGTGGTTGCCCGCCAGCATCAGCCGGCAGCTGTGACACTCGCCGCAGCTTTTTTCGCCGTTGCGCTGCTGACAGATCAACCAACGGCTCAGGCCGTAGGCCAGCGCGTCGTCACCGTTGCCCGCCGCCGCGTGCAGCAACAGCGCATGATGGCCGCGGCCCTCGGCGTACTGCCCAACCAGCTGGCGATAAGGGCCATTCAGCCACGGATACCAGTTCATTATGCGCCTTCCTGCTGCCGCAGCCAGTGGCCGACGCAGTCGCGGATCGCCGCCGTCACCTGCTCCAGCGACTGGGCAGCGTTAACGGTGACGATGGTTTCATCCTGCGCCGCCAGCTCGAGATAGCGCGCGCGGGTGCGTTCGAAGAACGGCAGTGCCTCCTGTTCGATGCGATCCAGCTGGCCGCGCGCCTGTGCGCGTTGCAAGCCGACCAGCGGCGGCAGATCGAGATAAACCGTCAGATCCGGGCGAAAATCCCCCAGCACGGTGTCGCGCAGCGAGCTCATCAGCTGCGGATCCACACCGCGGCCACCGCCCTGGTAAGCCTGTGAAGAGAGATCGTGGCGATCGCCCACCACCCAGGCGCCGCGCGCCAGAGCCGGTTTAATCACGGTTTCCACCAGCTGCACGCGCGCGGCGTACAGCATCAATACTTCGGCCTTGATGGTCGGCAATTCGCCGTCGATGCCGCGCTTGAACAGATCGCGCAGTTTCTCCGCCAGCGGCGTGCCGCCGGGTTCACGGGTGAAGACGATGTCGCTGACGCCGTGTTCGCGCAACACATTGACCACCGTATCGCGCGCGGTGGTTTTACCCGCGCCTTCCAGCCCTTCGATAACAACGAATTTACTTTTCATTCTTTTCCTTTAACGCCTGACGGTACACGCGCACCGCCTGGTTATGGCTCGCCAGATTGGTGGTGAAGGTATGCCCACCCTTGCCGTCGGCGACAAAATAGAGATAAGGAGTTTTGGCCGGATTGGCGGCCGCCTGCAACGAGGCCTCACCCGGCATGGCGATCGGCGTTGGCGGCAGGCCGGCGATCACATAGGTGTTATAAGGCGTCGGCGTCTCCAGATCCTTGCGCGTGATGTTGCCATTATAGCTTTCGCCCATGCCGTAGATCACCGTCGGATCGGTCTGCAGACGCATGCCGATGCGCAAGCGGTTGACGAACACCGACGCCACCTTGCTGCGCTCTTCCGGGACCGCGGTCTCTTTCTCGACGATCGAAGCCATGGTCAGCAGCTCCTCCGGCGTTTTGTACGGCAGGCTGGTGTCGCGGCCGGCCCAGGCGGCCTGCAGCGCTTTGTTCATGCGCACGTGCGCGCGTTTGAGCAACGCGATGTCGCTCATGCCGGCGGTATACTGATAGGTATCCGGGTACAAATGCCCTTCCGGGGTTTCTCCCGCAGGAATGCCGAGCGCAGCGGCGATCTCCGCTTCGCTCTTGCCCGCCAGGGTGTGTTTCAGGTATTTGGACTGCTGCAACACCTGCTGCCAGTCACGCAGGCGTGAGCCTTCGATAAAGCGTGCGGTGAACTGCGCCTCTTTGCCGCTGGCCAACAGTTTCAGCATCTGACGCACCGTCATGCCCGGCGTGAACCGGTAGGTACCGGCTTTAAATTCCGCCAGCTCCGGCTCCAGCTTCAGCAACCACTGGAACCAGCGGCCATTGTGCACCAATTTGTCGCGCACCAGTAACCCTTCGAGCGCTACCCGGCCAGTGCCGGCCGGCAGTTTGAAGATGGTTTCTTGCTGGATAGCCAGCGGCGTATCGGCAAAGCGTTCGATCTTCTGGTAGCCCCAAAACAGCAGCGCCAATACCAGAACAACAATAACAGACAGGACCTTCAGCTTTCTTTTCTTCATCAATTAGCCATGGTTAACAGTGTGGACGCAAAAAATCATACAGCTGACGCGAAGCATAACGCCATGATTGTGCAGCGTTTACCGGCAGCAACGGCATCAGTGCATTGCTCACCAGGACTTCGTCGGCATCGGCCAGCGTCTCCAGCGGTTCACTGACGCAATGCAGACGGTATTCCGAGCCCGCCAGCAGCGCGATCACCCGCCGCCGCATCAGACCCGCGACGCCCGCCTGGCTCAGATCCGGGGTAAATACCGCTTTTCCCTTACGCCAGAACAAATTAGCCGCACAGCATTCCACCAGCATACCGGCAGTGTCAAGCACCAGCGCCTCGTCGGCGCCCGTCTGGTCAAGATGCGCGCGGATCAGCACCTGCTCCAGGCGGTTCAAATGCTTCAACCCCGCCAGCAGCGGATTGCGCGCCAGCGCCACCGGGCTGAGCGCAAGCGTAATGCCCTGCTCGCGCCACTGCAAATAGTGCGCAGGGTAGCTACTGCGGGCAACAATGCGCGTCGGGTTCTCGCACCCGGTCGGGCTGTAACCCCGCCCACCGCTGCCGCGCGTCAGTATCGCTTTGACCACGCCGAGCGGAATTGATTCGGCCGCCAGCGCCATCTCGCGCTCGAAAGCCGCCCAATCGGTGGTGGGCAGCATCAGCCTCTGCGCCGCTTGCTGCAGCCGCTCCAGATGCCAGGGCAAAAACTCTATTTTACCGTCGATAACCCGGGCAGTCGTAAAACAGCCATCGCCGAACTGCAGGCCGCGATCGCTCGGCGCCAGCGCGTCGTGGCGTTGTCCGTTAATCCAGTACATGCTTCCTCCTGTTGCCGGGTTATTTCATTACGCTCGCAGAATAGCAGGCGGCGAGGCAATACGCAGCCCTCCTGACGGCCGGACGCCAGGCGTAAAAAAGCCCGGTTAAAAAACCGGGCTTTCATCAGCGTTCGACAGCGCGAGTTACACTCGGCGGAAGATCAGCGAGCCGTTGGTGCCGCCGAAGCCGAAGGAGTTACACAGGGTGTACTCCATATCGCTGACCTGGCGCGCTTCGTGAGGCACGAAGTCCAGATCGCAACCTTCATCCGGGTTATCCAGGTTGATGGTTGGCGGTACCGCCTGATCGCGCAGCGCCAGCACGGTGAAGATGGACTCGATCGCGCCTGCCGCACCCAACAGGTGGCCGGTCATCGATTTGGTCGAGCTCACCAGCACGCGCTCTGCATCGGCGCCGAACACAGATTTCACCGCCTGCGCTTCCGCCTGGTCGCCCGCCGGCGTAGAGGTGCCGTGTGCGTTGATGTAACCGATTTGTGACGGGGTCACACCGGCGTCAAGCAGGGCATTTTCCATCGCCAGCGCAGCGCCTGCGCCGTTTTCCGGTGGTGACGTCATGTGATAAGCATCGCTGCTCATCCCAAAGCCAACCACTTCGGCGTAGATTTTCGCGCCGCGTTTTTTCGCGTGTTCGTACTCTTCCAGCACCATCATGCCGGCGCCGTCGCCCAGCACGAAGCCGTCGCGGTCTTTATCCCACGGACGGCTCGCCGCCTGCGGGTTGTCATTACGGGTGGACAGGGCGCGCGCTGCGCCAAAGCCGCCGACGCCCAATGGGGTGCTGGCTTTCTCTGCCCCACCGGCCAGCATCACGTCCGCATCATTGTAAGCAATGATGCGCGCCGCATGGCCGATGTTGTGTACACCTGAAGTACAGGCGGTGGCGATGGAAATGCTTGGGCCACGCATGCCGTACATGATTGTCAGGTGACCTGCAATCATATTCACAATGGTGGAAGGCACGAAGAACGGACTGATTTTCCGTGGGCCACCGTTAACCAGTGAACTGTGGTTTTCTTCAATCAAACCCAGGCCGCCGATGCCGGAACCGATCGCGGCTCCAATGCGGGTGGCGTTAGCCTCGGTAATGTCCAGACCTGCATCCTGCATGGCTTGCATGCCGGCAGCGATACCGTACTGGATAAAGGCATCCATCTTGCGCGCATCTTTGCGAGAGATGAAATCCTCAGAATTAAAATTCTTTACCAGGCCAGCAAACTTGGTCGCATAGGCAGTGGTATCGAAATGGTCGATCAGGCTGATGCCACTCTGACCGGCAAGAAGAGCGTTCCACGTGGACTCTACCGTATTGCCGACAGGAGACAACATGCCCAGTCCGGTCACAACTACTCGACGCTTAGACACGTTTGTCCTCCAGGGAGGGAAAAATATGACACTAGGGATAGAAAAAACTTAGGCGGTCGAACGACCGCCTAGATATGTTCTCTTACTGCTGACTAGCGTTGATGAAATCAATAGCTGCCTGAACAGTAGTGATCTTCTCAGCTTCTTCGTCTGGAATCTCGGTGTCGAATTCTTCTTCCAGTGCCATTACCAGCTCAACGGTGTCAAGAGAATCAGCGCCCAGATCTTCAACGAAAGAAGCGTTGTTCAAAACTTCTTCCTGTTTAACACCCAGTTGCTCAACAATGATTTTCTTAACGCGTTCTTCGATAGTGCTCATACTCTTAAATTTCCTATCAAAACTCGCTTTCGCGATGGTTTTCGTAGTGTATAAAATGCTGAAAAAGATGCAACTAAATCCCGGCTGGTCAAACCACGATTTTACGCTATTTTGCGGTTTTTGCCTCAAATAACGCAAATGGTTTTCACATTTTTTAAATCATGTACATGCCGCCATTGACATGTAACGTTTCACCGGTGATATAGCCGGCCTCATCAGAGGCCAAAAATGCAACAGCGCTGGCGATTTCTTTAGCATCGCCCAGCCGGTTGGCTGGAACTGATGACAAAATGCCTGCGCGTTGATCATCTGTCAACGCCCGTGTCATGTCCGTCTCAATAAAGCCAGGTGCCACGACGTTGACCGTAATGCCACGAGAAGCAACTTCACGTGCCAAAGATTTGCTAAAACCAATCAGACCGGCTTTAGCCGCCGCGTAGTTCGCCTGCCCTGCGTTCCCCATGGTACCGACAACGGAACCGATGGTGATGATACGGCCAAACCGCTTTTTCATCATAGCGCGCATTACCGCTTTTGACAGGCGGAATACGGAAGTCAGGTTGGTGTCGAGGATATCCTCCCACTCATCATCCTTCATACGCATCAGCAGGTTATCACGCGTGATGCCGGCATTATTCACTAAAATGTCGATTTCGCCAAATTCGGCACGAATCGATGCCAGCACGCTGTCGATAGATTGCGCATCAACAACGTTCAACATAAACCCTTTGCCGTTTGCGCCCAGGTAGCCGCTGATCGCTTCAGCGCCGCTCTCGCTGGTCGCGGTGCCGATCACTTTGGCGCCGCGTGCTACAAACGTTTCTGCAATGGCTCGGCCAATACCGCGGCTCGCGCCGGTGACCAGAACGATTTTACCTTCGAAGCTCATCATTTTCCTCTTTATTGTTCAAGCGCCGCCGACAGGCTGGCGGTGTCGTTCACCGCCGCAGCCGTCAGGGTGTCAACAATACGTTTAGTCAGACCGGTCAGCACTTTGCCCGGCCCCACTTCCAGCAGCGACGTCACTCCCTGTGCTGCGATAAATTCTACGCTCTCGGTCCAACGCACCGGGCTGTAAAGCTGACGCACCAGCGCGCTGCGGATCGCTTCAGGATCGTTTTCGGCGCGCACGTCGACGTTGTTCACCACTGGCACCTGCGGCGCGTTGAAGGTGATGTCCTGCAGCGCCACGGCCAGCTTGTCGGCGGCCGGTTTCATCAGCGCGCAGTGCGAAGGCACGCTCACCGGCAGCGGCAGCGCACGTTTGGCGCCGGCGGCTTTGCAGGCGGCGCCCGCACGTTCAACCGCTTCTTTGTTGCCGGCGATGACCACCTGGCCCGGCGAGTTGAAGTTGACCGGAGAAACCACCTGCCCCTGTGCGGACTCTTCACACGCCTTGGCGATCGCGTCGTTGTCCAGACCGATGATGGCGTACATCGCGCCGGTGCCTTCCGGCACCGCTTCTTGCATCAGCTTACCGCGCAGCTCGACCAGACGGATCGCCGCCTTGAAGTCCAGCACGCCGGCGCAGACCAGCGCCGAGTACTCGCCCAGGCTGTGGCCCGCCATCAGCGCAGGCGCTTTACCGCCCTGCTGCTGCCACACGCGGAAAATCGCCACCGAAGCGGCCAACAGAGCCGGTTGGGTCTGCCAGGTTTTGTTCAATTCTTCCGCCGGACCTTGCTGCACCAGCTGCCACAGGTCGTAACCCAGGGCGGAAGAAGCCTCGCCGAAGGTTTCTTCGACGATCGGGAACTGTGTGGCCAACTCGGCCAGCATGCCAACGGTCTGCGACCCCTGGCCCGGGAAAACAAAAGCAAATTGCGTCATTTTTTCTTCCTGTCCAAATCAGAAACGAACCAGCGCCGAGCCCCAGGTAAAGCCGCCGCCGAAAGCTTCCAACAGCACCAGTTGACCACGCTGAATTCGCCCGTCACGCACGGCTTCGTCCAGTGCGGAAGGCACCGAGGCGGCAGAGGTGTTGCCGTGACGATCGAGCGTCACCACCACTTTGTCCATCCCCATGCCCAGTTTTTTCGCCGTTGCGCTGATGATGCGCAGATTGGCCTGGTGCGGCACCAGCCAATCCAGCTCGCTGCGGTCCATGTTGTTGGCCTGCAGCGTCTCGTCGACGATGCGCGCCAGCTCAGTGACCGCAACCTTGAAGACTTCGTTGCCCGCCATGGTGACATAGGCCGGCTTGTCTTGATTCTGGCGATCCTTGTATGGCAGCGTCAGCAGGTTGCCGTAGCTGCCGTCGGCATGCAGATGGGTAGACAGAATGCCCGGCTCTTCAGACGCCCCAAGCACCACCGCACCCGCGCCATCACCAAACAGGATGATGGTGCCGCGATCTTCAGGATCCAGCGTGCGCGACAAGACGTCTGCGCCGATAACCAGCGCATGTTTGACCGCGCCGTTTTTCACGTACTGATCGGCCACGCTGAGCGCATAAGTAAAGCCGGCGCAGGCCGCAGCCAGATCGAACGCCGCGCAGTCTTTGATGCCCAGCATTTGCTGCACCAGGCACGCCGCGCTCGGGAACGCGTGAGTGGTCGTGGTGGTCGCCACGATGATAAGCCCAATGTCTTCTTTAGCCACACCTGCCATTTCCAGCGCATTCTCAGCGGCCTGGAAGCTCATCGTCGCAACGGTTTCATCCGCGGCGGCGATGCGACGTTCGCGGATACCGGTACGCGT
Organism: Serratia sp. CY76391; assembly: GCF_052166695.1. Classification (NCBI taxonomy): domain Bacteria; kingdom Pseudomonadati; phylum Pseudomonadota; class Gammaproteobacteria; order Enterobacterales; family Yersiniaceae; genus Serratia; species Serratia sp. CY76391. The sequence continues at coordinate 1,036,497 of NZ_JBJNOJ010000001.1, read as the reverse complement.
GACGATCCACTCGTCAGAGGTATCCACCATTTTTTCCAAATCAGCATTGGTGCGCACTTGTACGGGCAAATAACTCCCCGTACCGAGAATCTTTGTATACATGTACGATCAGTCACTCTTAGGTAATACAGCCTCAAGGCGCGCAGCAATCCTTTCCGGGACTTGCCGCTGCACCGCCTGCACAGCCTGTTCGATTGCGACTGCAAACGCGTGAGGGTTCGCAGCGCCGTGGCTCTTGACTACGGTGCTGCGCAATCCTAACAGACATGCGCCATTATACTGGTCGGGGTTCAGGTGGCCGAACCGCTTAACCACCCGTTTTTGCAACCAACGGCCCAACAATTTCAGCCACCACGCTCGCTTGTTTCCGTCGCCGGACGATTTCAGCAGCGATAAGAACACCCTGACCACCCCTTCCATGGTTTTCAGGGTGACGTTGCCCACGAAGCCATCACAAACCAACACGTCGGTCTTGCCGGTGAGCAGTTCGTTTCCTTCCAGGTAACCAATATAGTTGATTGCCGGAGTATTTTTTAGCACAGCGGCCGCTTCGCGGATATTATCCAGGCCTTTGGTCTCTTCTTCGCCAATATTCAGCAGCGCCACCCGCGGTTGCGCAATGCCTATCACCTCTTCCGCCATCACCGCACCCATCACGGCAAACTGCACCAGCATGGTGCTGTCGCACTCAACGTTGGCGCCCAGATCCAGCACCACGGTTTTGCTGCGTTGCTGGTTCGGGATAGCCGTCATCAGCGCCGGGCGCTCGATGCCTTCCAGCGGCTTGACCAACAGCTTCGCCAATCCCATCAGCGCACCGGTATTGCCGGCGCTGACGCACCCCTGCGCGTTGCCGCTGCTGAGTTGCTCGAGCGCAATGCGCATCGACGTGCCGCGACTGGCGCGTATCGCTTGTGAAGGTTTGGCGTCGCCGGCGATCACGGACTCGGCGGGCACGACTTGCAGACGCTCCAGAAGAACCGGATCGGCGTGGGCAAGCAAGGGAGAGATGACGTCGGGATTGCCGACCAGCAGGAGATGAAGCTGTAAATTAGAGGCCAGTGCCTGCAACGAAGCAGGCACTGTGACGCAGGGACCGAAGTCCCCGCCCATTGCATCTAACGCCAGGGTTAGACGAGTCAAGGTATCGCTACTTAGCCGATAACCTTGCGACCGCGGTAGAAACCGTCGGCAGTGATGTGGTGACGACGGTGAGTTTCACCGGATACTTTGTCTACAGACAGAGTAGTCGTGGTCAGAGCATCGTGAGAACGACGCATGCCACGCTTGGAACGGGTTGGTTTATTCTGTTGTACGGCCATGGACCTTACTCCTCAATTACTTACGCTTTAAACTGGCTAATACGGCAAACGGATTCGGTTTCTCCGCCTCAGGAGGCAGTTGGCCAAATACCATGTCCGCTTCGGACACTTCACAGTGTTCAGATTCATGTACCGGAACGACAGGCAGTGAAAGAATAATTTCGTCTTCAATCATTGCCAACAGATCGACTTCGCCAAACTCGTCAACTTCGATCGGTTCGTACGCTTCCGGTAATGCCTCAGCCTGCTCATCATTGACGACCGGGCTAAAACAATATGTTGTGTGAACCTGATGTTCGAACGGGACTCCACAGCGTTGGCACATCAACGTTACCGTGACGTCCGCATGCCCTGTTATCACCGCGAGGCGTTGATTGTCGATATTGAACGACAACGACACCTCGACATCACTGTCCACACTGACCACGGAGTCGGCAACACGAGTAACCTGCTCAGGCGCATAGACACCAGCATAGTCCAGGCGTTTCTGAGCGGTACGTACCGCATCAATGGTCAAGGGTAATTTTACCTTTTGCATAGGGCGCGCATATTAACTTTGTAACGACATAGAGTCAAAGAAAAAGGCCGTAAAACGGCTCCTTTCACCAATATTCGCTTCCACAGCGGCCGACAGTTTAAAATGCCGTACCCATTTACGCTACGGTTTGCGAAAAAAATTATGCAGAGATTGCTTTTAGCCTCCACCTCCCCCTATCGAAAAATGCTGCTGGAGAAGCTGCAGTTGCCGTTCGACTGCGCCGCGCCGGAGGTGGATGAAACCCCCTTGCCCGGCGAAAGCGCCGAAGCGCTGGTGCTGCGCCTGGCGGCGGCGAAGGCTCAGGCGTTGGCCCTCGCCTATCCCGAGCATCTGATCATCGGCTCCGATCAGGTCTGCGTGATCGATGGCAACATCACCGGCAAGCCCCATACCGAGGAAAACGCCCGCGCGCAGCTGCGGCAGGCCAGCGGCCAGGCCGTGACTTTCTATACCGGCCTGGCGCTGTACAACGGCCGCAGCAAGCAGCTGCAAGCCTTGTGCGAGCCGTTTCACGTGCATTTTCGCGCGCTAAGCGAAGCGGAGATCGCCGCCTATGTGCGTCTGGAGCAACCGCTGAACTGCGCAGGCAGTTTCAAGAGCGAGGGGTTGGGGATCGCGCTGTTCGACAAGCTGGAAGGCCGGGATCCGAACGCCCTGATCGGCCTGCCGTTGATCGCGCTGTTGGACATGTTGCGAGCTGAAGGCATCAACCCGCTGGTGTGACGCAGATTACTTGGCCGCCTGCCGGCGCAGCACCTGCAGGCAGTGGCGCAGTTCTTCGTCCATCGGCGCTTCGATGCGCATCGTTTCGCCGGTGGCCGGATGCTCAAAGCGCAGCGCCGCAGCGTGCAGGAACAGCCGCTTCAGGCCGGTGCCCGCCAGTTGACGATCGAACTCGCGGTCGCCATAACGATCGTCAAAAGCGATCGGGTGCCCGGCATGCAGAGTGTGCACGCGGATCTGGTGAGTACGCCCGGTGATCGGGCTGGCCTTCACCAGAGTGGCGAATTCGTAACGCTCTTCTACCTTGAAGCGGGTTTCCGAAGGCTTGCCTTCGCTGTTGACGCGCACGATACGTTCGCCGCTTTGCAGAATATTTTTCAGCAGCGGCGCCTGTACGGCCTTGCAGTGCGATTGCCACTGGCCGCGCACCAGCGCCAGATAATCCTTCTGCATGCCCTTCAGCCGCAGTTGCTCATGCAGCGAACGCAGCGCGGAACGCTTCTTGGCCACCAACAGCACGCCGGAGGTATCGCGATCCAAACGGTGCACCAGCTCGAGGAAGCGGGCTTCCGGGCGCAGCGCGCGCAACCCTTCGATCACGCCGAAGCTCAGGCCGCTGCCGCCGTGCACCGCGGTGCCGGAAGGCTTGTTGAGGATCAGCAGGTGTTCGTCTTCATACAAAATACAGTCGGCCAGCGCCGCCACCTTATCCAGCTTGGCCGACACCGGCGTCTCTTCGCGCTCGGCCACCCGCACCGGCGGCACGCGCACCACGTCGCCGGCCGCCAATTTGTATTCAACTTTGATGCGCCCTTTATTGACCCGCACCTCGCCTTTACGCACGATGCGATAAATCATGCTCTTCGGCACGCCTTTCAGGCGAGCGAGCAGAAAGTTGTCGATTCTCTGACCGGCTTCGTCGTCGGAAATCGTGATGAATTGTACTGCTGGATTGTTCGTTTTCATGGTGCGGGATTCTAAATAGAGCGCGTGAATAGCGCCACATCTTTTTCTGTGCTTAACTGTCTCTCTGACGGCGGGCGAAACCCCAGCGGACAATAAGGCAGCAAGCCGATTTGAACGTTTGCGATTTCTTCCGCAGTTAAGGAAAAGTCACCTTGCTATAACGGCATCAGCAGTGGAATAATGCAGTCACTTTCCGCGTTGATTCTCGTTAAACAGGGAAAACGGTGGAATTATAAAATTTGTCTGATCGCGCAAAAACGCAGCAATGGCGTAAGACGTAATGCGAAATCAAACAATTAGCGGGCTGCGGGTTGCAGCTTGGCCGGCAAATGGAATCAGATCTGTCGACGTAAATCAGAGGCTATTCCCCTAGTAAAAGTGCTGTCTTTCACAAAGAAAAGCAGGCTTACCGAGATAATGCGCCCCTATGCAGGCGACAACCGTGAGGTTGACGACTTTGCGAGAAGACACGGGGCTTTCGGTTTAACTCCGGCCATGAGGTTATTTTGCCCGCAGCTTTGTCGATAATGTAAAAATAACGAGTAAGTTAAGATGAAAAGAATGTTGATTAACGCAACTCAGCAGGAAGAGTTGCGTGTTGCCCTCGTAGATGGACAGCGGCTGTATGATTTGGATATCGAAAGTCCGGGTCATGAGCAGAAAAAAGCGAATATTTACAAAGGCAAAATCACCCGCATTGAACCAAGTCTTGAAGCAGCGTTCGTGGATTACGGCGCAGAACGACATGGTTTCCTCCCCCTTAAAGAAATCGCCCGCGAATACTTCCCTAGCAATTACTCTTCCCATGGTCGCCCGAACATCAAAGATGTGCTGCGCGAAGGCCAGGAAGTCATTGTTCAGGTAGACAAAGAAGAACGTGGCAACAAAGGCGCCGCCTTGACCACCTTCATCAGCCTGGCGGGCAGCTATCTGGTGTTGATGCCGAACAACCCGCGCGCCGGCGGTATTTCTCGCCGCATCGAGGGTGACGATCGCACCGAGCTGAAAGAAGCGCTCTCTTCGCTGCAGCTGCCGGACGGCATGGGTCTGATCGTTCGCACCGCGGGCGTAGGCAAATCTGCCGACGCGCTGCAGTGGGATCTTTCCTTCCGTCTGAAGCACTGGGAAGCGATTAAAAAAGCCGCCGAAGGCCGCCCTGCGCCGTTCCTGATCCACCAGGAAAGCAACGTTATCGTGCGCGCCTTCCGCGACTACCTGCGCCCGGACATCGGCGAAATCCTGATCGACAACCCGAAAATTCTCGATCTGGCCAAAGAGCACATCGCTGCGCTGGGTCGCCCGGATTTCAGCAGCAAAATCAAACTGTACAGCGGTGAAATTCCCCTGTTCAGCCACTACCAGATCGAATCGCAGATCGAATCCGCCTTCCAGCGCGAAGTGCGCCTGCCGTCCGGCGGCTCGATCGTCATCGACAGCACCGAAGCACTGACCGCCATCGACATCAACTCCGCGCGCGCAACCCGCGGCGGCGACATCGAAGAGACGGCGTTCAACACCAACCTGGAAGCGGCGGACGAGATCGCTCGCCAGCTGCGCCTGCGCGACCTCGGCGGCCTGATCGTCATCGACTTCATCGACATGACGCCGGTACGCCACCAACGCGAAGTGGAAAACCGCCTGCGTGACGCCGTGCGCCAAGACCGCGCGCGTATCCAGATCGGCCGCATTTCCCGCTTCGGCCTGCTGGAAATGTCGCGTCAGCGCCTCAGCCCGTCGCTGGGCGAGTCCAGCCACCACGTGTGCCCACGCTGTAACGGCACCGGCACCATTCGCGACAACGAATCGCTGGCGCTGTCCATTCTGCGCCTGATCGAAGAAGAAGCGCTGAAGGAAAACACCAAAGAAGTTCACGCTATCGTGCCGGTTCAGGTCGCTTCGTACCTGCTGAACGAAAAGCGCGAATCCGTCAGCGCGATCGAAAAACGCCAGGGCGGCGTGAAAGCCGTCATCGTGCCGAACGATCAGATGCAAACTCCACACTACTCTGTGCTGCGCGTGCGCAAGGGCGAGGAAACCTCAACCCTCAGCTACCTGCTGCCGAAGCTGCACGAAGAAGACATGGAGCGCCCGCTGGAAGATGCGCCGATGGAACGCAAGCGTCCGGAGCAACCGGCCCTGGCTTCCTTCTCGCTGTCCGCCGATGCGCCGCCGCCGGCTGAAGAGCCCGTCGCCGTGGCCAAACCTGTCGCTGCCGCCGCCAAGGCGAAAGCCGCAGCGCCGGCCGCCGCCAAGCCGGGCTTCCTGGGCCGCCTGTTCGGTGGTCTGAAGAGCCTGTTCGCCGGTGAAGAACAACCTGCCGTCGAAGAAGCCAAACCGGCCGAAACACCGAAAGCGGAAGGCAACGGTGAAAGCCGTCGTCAGGATCGTCGCGGTCAGCGCCGCCAAGGCACCGGCCGTAAAGAGCGCGGTGAGCGTGGCGAACGTCCGGAACGCGGCGAGCGTAAAGAGCGCGGTGAAGGCCGTGACAATCGCGAGCGCGACAACCGTGAACCGCGTGAAAACCGTGAAGGCCGTGAATCGCGTGAGTCCCGCGATGAGCAGCGTCGTAACCGCCGCAACCAGCAGCAGAACGCGCCGGTAGCGGAGGAAACCGCTTCGGAAGAAAGCGCTAAAGCGCCGCGCGAAGATCAGCAGCAACGCCGTGAGCAGCGCGCTGAACGCCAGCGTCGCCGTCAGGAAGAGAAACGTCAGGCTCAGCAGGAAGTGAAAGCGCTGGAAAGCGTTGACGCGGTCGAGAGCACCGACGAAGAGCAGGAAGAACGTCAGCAGCAGAACATGCAGCGCCGTCAGCGCCGCACGCTGACGCAGAAAGTGCGAATCCTGTCTGCCGAAGAAGAGTTGCAGCGCGCAGCGGAAGAGCTGTTGGCGCCGAAGGCGCCGGTAGCGAAAGCCGAAGACGTGCAGCCGACCGCCGATGACAGCGTCAAGCTGCTGCCGGAAACCGTTGCCGCACAGCCGGAAGACGATGCCCAGGGCGAAAGCCGCGGCAACGGCGAAGGCATGCCGCGCCGTTCCCGCCGTTCACCGCGCCACCTGCGCGTCAGCGGCCAGCGCCGCCGTCGTTACCGCGATGAGCGTTACCCGCTGCAATCTCCAATGCCGCTGGCGGGTGCCTTCGCTTCGCCGGAAATGGCATCGGGCAAAGTCTGGGTAAGCTACCCGGTCGCTCAGGTTGAAGAAGCCGAAGTGCAGACCGAAGCCGTAGAGCAGGCACCGGTTGTCGCCGCAGCGGTTGAACAACACAACGTTGCCGTGGAAGAAACCCAGGCCGCGGCCAGCGTCAACGAACCGGCACCAGAAGCCGCCGTTGAAACTGCCGCCGTCACCGTCACGGAAGAAGCTGCAGCCGTAGAGCCTGTCGTTGCTATCCCGGCCGAGGAAACCCCGGCGCCGGCGGAAGCCGCGGTTGAAGAGCCGAAAGTGGAAGAGACTGCCCCGGCAGTGGAAGCCGAGCCGGTAGTTGAAACCGTTGCTGCAGAGCCTGTGGTTGAAGCTAAGTCGGTGGAGGACGAGCCTGTGGTCGAAACTGCGCCGGTAGAAGCCGCGCCGGCGGAAGAAACGCCAGTGGTAGAAGCTGCACCTGCGGCGGCAGCCGTGGAAGCCGCTCCGGAGGAAACAGCCCCTGCGCCAGTGGTTGCTCAGCAGCCGGCGCCGGTGAAAGCCGTGCAGAACGTGCTGTACAAACACATCGCCACTGCGCCGATGACCAAAGCACCGGCACCAGCCTATGTGCCGGAAGAACGCAAGCACAGCGACTGGCAGCGCCCTTCCTTCAACTTCGAAGGCAAAGGCTCCGCAGGCGGCCATTCGGCGGTAAGCCAGGCGACCGCGCCGGCCACCAAACCGCAGCCGGTTAACGAATAAGTTAATCTGCAACCCTAAAAAAACCCGCCATCGGCGGGTTTTTTCTTGCCTGTAAAATACTCAGGCGATCTTCTTCAGTTTTTTGATGTCCAGAACATCCAACTTGCCGTCAAGCCGGCTGACGAACTGCTGAAAATGCGCCGTCTCATTATGCTTATCCAGCGCTTCGCTGCTGGCCCAACGCTCAAAGAACACGAAAACACCCGGCTTTTCCAGATCGCGATGCAAGTCATATTGCAGGTTGCCCAACTCCTAGCGGCTCGGCTCGATAATGTCGTGCACCGCTTCGCTGACGGCGGCTTCAAATCCCGCTTTCGCTTGCAGGGTGGCGATAACGCGTACTTCCATTGCTTTCTCCCTTTCCACTTGATGACGGTCGACGGTATTGGCGTCGGCATCGTTGAAATCCCGGTTACTATGCGCCCGCCGCGCTATTGATTTCAACTTGTCGCCAACAAACAGATGCATCTGCGGCACTTTCCGCTTATCCTTACACCCCGGCGTGAATAAACCCATTATTCGCTTTTCATTAGACGTATTTGACCGCCGGAGCCTAGCTAGATGACCGCACAACCTCAAGTTCTGAAAATCCGCCGCCCAGACGACTGGCATATCCACCTGCGTGACGATGAAATGCTGAAAACGGTGGTGCCCTATACCAGTCAGGTATTTGGCCGGGCGATCGTGATGCCGAACCTGGTTCCGCCCGTAACGACCGTGGCCGCCGCACGCGCCTACCGCGATCGCATTCTGGCGGCGGTCCCGCAGGGGCACAACTTCACTCCGCTGATGACCTGCTACCTGACCAACTCCCTGGCGGCCAGTGAACTGGTCAACGGCTTCGAGCAAGGGGTGTTTACTGCCGCCAAGCTGTATCCGGCCAACGCCACCACCAACTCCAGCCACGGCGTGAGCGACGTGACCGGTATTTACCCGCTGTTCGAACAGATGCAAAAAATCGGCATGCCTTTGCTGATCCACGGCGAAGTGACCGATCCCGCCGTCGATATCTTCGACCGCGAGGCGCGCTTTATCGAGCAGGTGATGGAACCGATTCGCCAGCATTTCCCTGAGCTGAAGATCGTCTTCGAGCACATCACCACCAAGGAAGCGGCGCAATATGTGCAGGCAGGCAATCGTTTCCTCGGCGCCACCATCACGCCGCAGCACCTGATGTTCAACCGCAACCACATGCTGGTCGGTGGCATTCGCCCTCACCTGTTCTGCTTGCCGATCCTCAAGCGCAATATCCACCAGGAGGCGCTGCGTCAGGCGGTGGCCAGCGGCTCGGAGCGCTTCTTCCTTGGCACCGACTCCGCGCCGCACCTCAAGCACCGTAAAGAGTCCAGCTGTGGCTGCGCCGGTTGCTTCAACGCGCCGAATGCCATCCCGGCTTACGCCGCCGTGTTCGAACAACTCGGCGCGTTGGAACACTTTGAAGCCTTCTGCTCGCTCAACGGCCCGCGCTTCTATGGCCTGCCGCTCAACGAAGACTTCATCGAACTGCAGCGCGTGCCAACCACCCAGCCGGAAGAGATCGCCCTCGGCAATGAATCCGTGATCCCCTTCCTGGCGGGTGAAACCCTGAACTGGTCGCTGAAAGACTGATATTTTTGCTTCGCCCTCTTGCCCCCGCACTCGGTTAACTGTATAAATAAACAGTAAATCGCTTCGGGGGGCAATTATGCGTGTTGAAGTCACTATAGATAAAACCCGGCCGCTGCCGGCGGGCGCCATTGAGGCGCTGACCGGTGAACTGGGCAAGCGGGTCAACCGCCAGTTTCCAGACGCCGTCGTGCACGTACGTTATGCCGGCGCCAACGGGCTCTCCGTGCTGGGGGGCGCCAAAACAGACCGGGATCTGATCGAGGAAATCCTTCAGGAAACCTGGGAAAGCGCAGACGAATGGTTTAGCGCAGAATAACACTGCAATGCTGTTTTTGCCGGGGGTCGCTCTCCGGCTTTTTTGTTTCTGGCGCCCTGCCCATTCATCGCTTACCCTTACTCTGGAACAAAATCCGCCTCAGCGCTGTATTTAACGCAAAGGAGTAAGCATGGCCCCGGACAAGGTGAAATCCGAAGACGCAATGACGTTTGGCGAACTGCTGGCGCTGATAGCCGATCAGAAAAGGCGCTTGAACGTACTGGAAGTGGCTTTTTCTTATCTGGCCTTCAGCCTGGATGACAAAGCCAACCAACGGCTGATCCACAGCCTGAAGCTGGAATCGCACAGCCAGAATCGCGATGCCGAAACGCAAAAGCATTTCGCCCATTTGGCCGAAGAGCTGGAAAAATGTCTGCATGGCGCATCGCCGCCTGCCGACGCGGAATAACGCGCTGCGCTCTGCTCATCCACTGCTGCACATACAAATTTGTAGAATAATTGTTCAAATAAATATTTATTTTGCAAATTTCGGTGACAACCCTCTCCACCGATGAAAGCGGATGCGTATACTGTAATTGCTCTCATGATGATGAGCCGCATTGATCCTCGTTAGTCACTCACGGTAGTTACTACTCAATAAGGGGTCTTTATGGACAGAAATGATGAAGTAATTCAGACGCACCCGCTTGTCGGTTGGGATATCAGTACTGTCGACGTTTACGACGCCATGATGATACGCCTTCATTACCTGTCTTCACTAGACCAAACGCCCGAAGAAGCCCAAGTAGACCGAACGCTTTGGCTGACTACAGATGTCGCCCGTCAATTAATCAATATTTTAGAGGCCGGCATCGCCAAGATTGAAGCTACGGATTACCAGGATCTTGATCGCAGAAAACATTGATTCATCGTCCCCTAACCCTAAGGCGCCGTGACCGTTCCCGGCGCCTTTTTCTTTGCCTTTCACCGTTCAATCAGTGCATTGCGCTCGCCAACCTTTTATCATGGGGCGATAAGCAATTGCTATCAGAGAGGGTGGGCACGTGGAATATGATTTGATCGTGGTGGGCAGCGGTTCAGTCGGCGCGGCGGCAGGGTATTACGCTACCCGGGCCGGCTTGAAAGCGCTGATGATCGACAGCGCCATTCCTCCACACCGCAACGGCAGCCATCACGGCAATACCCGCATCATTCGTCACGCTTACGGCGAAGGTGAAAAGTACGTGCCGCTGGTGCTGCGCGCACAGGCGCTGTGGAATGCGCTGATTCAGCAATCCGGTGAAGAACTGTTCCAGTCGTGCGGCGTACTCAACCTGGGGCCGCAGCACTCCGAATTCATTCGCAATGCTCAGCAGAGCGCGCAAAAGTTTCGCCTGAATGCGCAAACCCTCAGCGCCGAACAGATCGCTCAACGCTGGCCGGAATTCCGCGCGCCGGAAGGTTACGTCGGCGTCTTCGAGCCGGACGCCGGCTTCCTGCGCTCCGAACTGGCGGTTGCCAGCCTGATCAAACTGGCGAAAGAGGCCGGCTGCAGCCAGCTGTTCAACTGCCCGGTCAGCGCGGTGAACCCCATTGATGGCGGCGTTGAGATCGTCACCGGCGAAGGGCGTTTCACGGCGCGAAAAGCGGTGGTCACCGCAGGTACCTGGGTGAAAGCGCTGTTGCCGCAGCTGCCTATCGCGCCATTGCGCAAGGTATTCTCCTGGCATCAGGCGGACGGCCGCTACAGCGTGAACAATCGCTTCCCGGCCTTTACCGTCGAAGCGCAGGACGGCACGCACTATTACGGCTTCCCGGCGGATAACGATGGCCTGAAAGTGGGCAAACACGACGGCGGCCAGCCGATGGATGCCCCCGAACAGCGCAAACCCTTCGGCAGCTACGCCAGCGACGGCACGGAAGTTTTCTCCTTCCTGCGGCAATTTTTGCCGGGTGTAGGCGTATGTTTACACGGCGAAGCCTGCAGTTATGATATGAGCCCCGACGAAGATTTTATTATCGATACCCTGCCGGATTGCGATCGCCTGATGGTCATCAGCGGATTGAGCGGCCACGGCTTCAAGTTCGCCAGCGCACTGGGCGAGATCGCCGCGCTGTTCGCGCAGGACAAAGCGCCGCCGGTTGACCTCTCCAGCTTTGGTCTGAAGCGATTCAGCTAAGCGAAGAATTTCGCTGTCCACGTTCCCGTCGCGCCCTGGACAGCGAAATCTGCCGGTTACAATTTATTAACCTGCTAACTCTTTTAAATACCAAGTAAAAATTCTGATAACGGAAATTTCTTGCATTCAGCATTTGAATTTCCGAATTGAACACTTGCAGTGTAAGTCCTATTTTACAGAAGATATGCTCCATCGGCTTTCAACAAGGACGTCACCATGAAACTACTTGTCGTGGACGAATGCTGCTTCACCCGGGTCGGTATAGCCAGCTACTTTGCTGATAGTGGGATTACGACGATCAAGTGCTGCCACAGCATTGAATACGCTACGCCGCTGTTGGCCAGCTTTCAGCCGAGCCACATTCTGGTGAACCTCAGCAACCAATGCCGCTATAACGAAGCGGACGCACAGCTGCAGGCATTTATGGAAGCCAGCCAGTCCGCCTTGCTGTTTATCTATCTCGATACACCTTATCCTTACAGCGAAGCGCCAATGCGCATTGCCGATAATGCCTTTCTGTTCAATAAAAGCATTCTGCCGCTCACCTTACGCACGCTGCGCGAAAATCCGCTGGCGCTGGCCGATGACGGCGAAGAGCATTCCCTGTTCAGCCCGCAAGAACTGACGGTAATGAAATATTGGATGGCGGAGATGCCCAACTACCGCATCGCGAAAAAGCTGCAGATCAGCTCGCATACGGTGTACGTGCACAAGCGTCACATCACGGAGAAGATCAACGCGCGCAACCGGCTGGAGTTCTACTCGCTGTATAACGTGCTGCGCTATTTCTACCCACCGAGCACGCCAACCAATTCGACGCCGCTGGCGCTGCTGGCGGTATAACATCAAGCCTGCGATAACGCAGGCTTTTTTATCGCCGCTCTTCCAGCACTCACGCGCGGCGCGCTGTAAAAGACGCCGAGAAAAGGACTATAATCAAGGGTCCTTCTCTTCAGGCGGCTGAAATGTTAAACCGAATACTGGCGGCTATCGTCAACAATGTGCGGGAGCACTTGGTGCTTTACCTTTGTCTGTGGCTGGTGCTGCTGGCGTTGGATGTCTATTTCTTCTTCGTCATGTAAGCCATGCCGCCGTTATTTCCCCGATTGAGCTTCAGCCGCTTCGGCGATCCCACCCAGGTGCTGGAATTGCAGCAGATGAGCAGACCGCTGCTGTGCCCCGGGCAGCGGTTATTGCAGATGCGCTATGCCCCGATCAACCCTTCCGATCTGATCCCGATCCACGGCCAATACGCGCACCGCATCGCCCTGCCGCAGGTGCCGGGATATGAAGGCGTAGGCATCATCGTCAATCCGCAGAATGGGCATTCAACGGGCCGACGCGCACTGGCGGTAGCGGGTAACGGCAGTTGGCAAACCTTCGTCACGCTGCCTGAGGATCGGGTGGTCTGGGTGCCGGACGACATTGACGACGCTGGCGCAGCGCAAATCTATATCAACCCGCTCACCTGCTGGGTGCTGTTGACGCAATGGCTGCCGCTCAACGCCGGCGACGTACTGCTGCTCAACGGCGGCGGCTCCGCTGTCAGCCTGCTGCTGGCGCAGCTGACGGCGCTGCGCGGCATTCGTCTGGCGGTCGTGGTGCGCAACGCCGCTCATCGCCAGGCTTTACTGGCCGCCGGCGCCTGGCGCGTTATCGAAGCGCCGCAGCTGGTGGAAATGAAGAATTTTGGCGCCCGTGCGGCCATCGACTGCATCGGTGGAGAAGACGGATTGCAATTGGCGCGGGCGGTACGCTCCGGCGGCGATTTTGTGGCGTTGGGCCTGCTGAGCGGCCGCCAGGTAGACTGGCGGCGCGTGGTGGACGAGTTAAAGCTGCGCGCTTCGCTGTTCCACCTGCGCAAATGGAACGCACAGGCGGCGCCGGCGCAATGGCAGATGGCGTTTTATCAGTTGTTCCAGCTGCTGCGGCGCGGCCAGCTGGCGCTGCGCCCACCCGCCGCGATTTATCCTTTGCATCAGTACGCAGCGGCGCTGCAGCATGCCGCACAACCCGGCGTGAGCGGAAAAATCTTCCTCACTCCGGCGGCGCCGGAGGCTGGCGCGGCGGGCGGCCGTCCCCCAGGATAACCGCCAGCCGATAGCCGCCCTCGGTGGTCTCCAGCGCGATGCGCGCCACGATCGTCAGCGGCACCGACAGCAACATGCCCACCGGGCCGAGCAGCCAGCCCCAGAAGATCAGCGACAGGAACACCACCAGCGTCGACAGCCCCAGCCCGCGCCCCATCACGCGCGGCTCGAGGATATTGCCGATCACCATGTTGACAGCGATAAAGCCGCCCGCCACCACCAGCGCATCCCCCAATCCGTTGAACAGCAGCGCCTGAATCAGCGGCGGAATGGCGGCCAACACCGAGCCGATATTGGGAATATAGTTGAGCAGAAACGCCAGCAGCCCCCAGATAAAGGCAAAACGCACGCCGACCGCCGCCAGGAAGATCCAGACGATCACCCCGGTGGCCAGGCTGATGATGGTTTTAATCACCAGATAGCGCGTCACGCCGTCCAGCGCCCGCCGCATCGCGGCGAGCCCCTCGTTCGGCTTATCCAGCGCCTGCTGCAGCTTGTAAGGCAGCAGCTGCACTTCGAACAGCATAAACACCACGGTCATCAGCAGCAGGAAGACGTTGGTCATGGCGCCAGACAGGTGCCCCAGCATGCGGGTGACCAGATTCATCGCCGCGCTGGGATCGACATACTGCAGCATCGCTTCGCTGGAGAGGCTGATATTGAAGCGATCGGCGTAATGCTGCAGCTCGCGCAGCTTCTCGATCATCATGCCGCGGTACTGCGGCAGCGAGCGGGCGAACTCATTGAGCGAAGCGCCCAACATGCCGATAAACAGCATCACGACCACGATCACCGCCGTCAGCAGCAGCGTCACCCCGACGATACGCGGCACCCGCTTGCGTTCCAGCATCGTCACCAGCGGGTTCAACACCATAGCGAGAAATACCGCCAGCAAAAACGGCACCACGATGTCGGCGGCGGCTTTCACCCCGGCCAGAATAATCACCAACATCGCCAGCAGGACGGCCAGACGCAGGCTGCTGTCGGTCACGCGGGTTCGGCCCATGACGTTTCCTTGTTATTTCACTGGGTTAACCGGCCTCATGGGGCCGTCTCTTGGCGCTAATGGTAGCAAAATCCGCCGCTGCACCGCAGGGGATTTAGCGAAACCGTTCGACAACGTTAATCTTTCCGCCCTGCTCTGCGCCGCAAAAAATAGGCATAACCTTTGCCAACAAATAATCTCATCGGGCAACTCACGCGAGGTTTACGTAAAATGACAAAAGCTGACATTAATAGATAATAAGCCTAATTTTCAACAACTAGCACAATCGCCGAGCGAGAGAAACAATATCATCTTCAACGATTTATCTGAAGGTTCCCGAACATCTCAAACAAATTCACTGACTAATATTTCTAAGAAGTAACATAGTTAAATTTATTATTGATTTTATGTTTCCTAAAGTTTAATTATTGCAGCCAGCCAATCGGTAATCGAAGGAAACAGGATGCTCTGGAAAAATACCGCCGATCGTTTCGGCCATGTGTCAGTGTTGATCCACTGGCTGGTGGCGTTGACGGTGTACGGCATGTTCGCGCTCGGCCTGTGGATGGTCACGCTGGGCTATTACGACGTCTGGTATCACCAGGCGCCGGAGATCCACAAAAGCATCGGCACGCTGCTGTTCATCGTGATGGTGATCCGCGTGATCTGGCGCTTTGTCTCGCCGCCGCCCAAACCTCTGGCCAGCTATGGCCGCCTCACTCGCGTCAGCGCCATCCTCGCGCATCTGGCGCTGTACGCCGTGTTGTTCGGCATTCTGATCAGCGGCTATCTGATCTCCACCGCCGACGGCCAACCGATCAGCGTCTTCGGCTGGTTCGACGTGCCCGCCACCGTCACCGGCATGGCGGAACAGGCCGACACCGCCGGCGCCATACACCTTTACCTGGCCTGGGCCGTGGTAGTGCTCTCGGTACTGCACGGGCTGGCCGCGCTTAAACATCACTTTATCGATCGTGATGTCACTTTGAAACGGATGCTGGGTAGCAGCGCCGATTAACCTTTGGATTTATGGAGATTGCTATGTTGAAAAAGACCGTATTGGGCCTGACCGCAGGCGCCCTGCTGCTGAGCGCCGGTTCCGCACTGGCCGCGGACTACAAGATCGACAAACAGGGCCAGCACGCCTTTATCGAGTTCCGCATCCAGCATCTGGGCTACAGCTGGCTGTACGGCAGCTTTAAAGACTTCGACGGCGGCTTCACCTTCGACGAAAAAGATCCTTCGAAGGACAAGGTCAACGTGACCATCAATACCGCCAGCGTCGACACCAACCATGCCGAGCGTGACAAGCACCTGCGCAGCGCCGAATTCCTCAACGTGGAGAAGAACAAGCAGGCCAAGTTTGAATCCACCGAAGTGAAGAAAAACGGCGACGGTTATGCGGTGGTCGGCAACCTGACGCTGAACGGCGTCACCAAACCGGTTACGCTCGATGCCAAACTGATTGGCCAGGGCAACGATCCGTGGGGCGGCTACCGCGCCGGCTTTGAAGCCAACGGCAAGATCAAGCTGAAAGATTTCGGCATCACCACCGATCTGGGCCCGGCGTCGCAAGACGTTGAGCTGATCATCTCCGTAGAAGGCGTGCGCGAGAAATAAAAAAAAGCCCGGCTTGGCGGCCGGGCTTCTCATTTCCTCAGGCTCAGCGGGCTGGGCCTTCTTCTTCCGGTGCCGGAATGTGCATCGTGGTCTGCAGCAAGCCTTTCGACTTATTGAAGATCTTGACGCCATTTTCACGGCCGGCACGGCGCGCGCGCTGCTCTTCGCGCGGCAGCTTCAGCTCTTCGCGGCAAATCTCGCTGCAGCATCCTTCAAACTTGGCGGCGCAGCTCGGGCACTGAATGAACAGCAGATGGCAGCCGTCGTTCTTGCAGTTGGTATGTGTGTCGCACGGCGCTCCGCACTGGTGGCAGTTGGCGATCACATCGTCGGAGATGCGCTCGCCCATGCGCTCATCGAACACGAAATTTTTGCCGATAAACTTCAGCGGCAACCCCTGTTCCTTCGCTTTGCGGGTGTATTCGATGATCCCGCCTTCCACGTGGTAGATGTTTTTAAAACCGTTGTGCAGCATATAGGCGCTGGCTTTTTCACAGCGAATGCCGCCGGTGCAGTACATGACGATATTCTTGTCTTTGCTGTCCTGCAGCATCTCCACCGCCATCGGCAGCTGATCGCGGAAGGTATCCGACGGTACCTCGATGGCGTTTTCGAAGTGGCCGACTTCGTACTCATAGTGGTTGCGCATATCGACAAATACCGTATTCGGATCGTCGATCATCTGATTGACGCGCTCGGCCTGCAGATACTCGCCGACGTTGCTCGGATCGAAACTTTCGTCATCGATGCCATCGGCCACGATACGCTCGCGCACCTTGAGGCGCAGCACCCAGAAGGATTTGCCGTCGTCTTCGAGCGCGATATTCAGGCGTACCTGATCCAACGCCGGGTGCGAGGCGAACAGCGCGGCTTTGAACGCGTCGAAGTTATGCTGCGGCACGCTAATCTGCGCGTTGATGCCCTCTTTCGCCACGTAGATGCGGCCAAACACCTTCAGTTTTTCAAACTGAACGTACAGGCTGTCGCGAAACGCCTTGGGATCGTCGATGGAGAAGTATTTGTAAAAAGAAACTGTGGTGCGCGGCTCGGTTTCCGCCAGCATGCGCGCCTTCAGTTCCTCATTAGAAATTCGGTTATGTAACACTGGCATGGTGTACTTTCCTGTCTTTCGGGAGGTGACTGATTACCGCGCGCAGCCAGCAGGCCCACGCGCGGCGCACATCATACCCGAAAAACCGCCGCCGCGCAGCCCTGGCGCAGCGCCCCGTTCAGCGCCCGCCGCCTTCGGTAAACGCGGAAGCCACCATACCGAGCGCCATCATCACGCCGGCAAGCGCCAATATCGCGTTCATCTGCAGATGTGCGCCGACGCTGCCGACCGCCGCACCCAACACCAGCAGCCCCGCACTGATCCATGATGCCAACATATTTACCCTCTAAATAATTACCGACAATAATATCGCCATTATCTTTGGCAGGAAAGATTGTGGAAAAATTCGGCATTCGATGCATATTTAACGCCCCAAAAGGGATTTTAATGCGTTGTGTTTTCCCGGATCGCCAGAAAAATGCCACAATAGTCGCAAACAAACGGCAGAAACGAACCTTGCCGCCGAGTTCACCCGGCTGCCAGGCCGTGCGATGACGCTGTCATTACACTTAAACAACCGTATTCAAACAGAGAACCCATGACTCAAGTTCCTACTTTCAATCGCTCCTTATTGCACCCGCGCTACTGGCTGACCTGGGTCGGCATCGGCTTGCTGTATCTGCTGGTGTTGCTGCCTTACCCCGTCATCTA
This sequence comes from Serratia sp. CY76391, assembly GCF_052166695.1. Classification (NCBI taxonomy): domain Bacteria; kingdom Pseudomonadati; phylum Pseudomonadota; class Gammaproteobacteria; order Enterobacterales; family Yersiniaceae; genus Serratia; species Serratia sp. CY76391. Next base: position 1,018,562 of record NZ_JBJNOJ010000001.1, on the reverse strand, counting down.
CTGGCTCGGCACCTCGATTGGGCGATTTTCCATGCGCTTTCTCAAGCGGCGCGTCGCTATCGCCCAACGCAACCTCGAGCTCTGTTTTCCCGACATGCCGCAGGCCGAACGCGATGCGCTGGTGGTAAAGAATTTCGAGTCGGTCGGCATGGGGCTGTTTGAAACCGGCATGGCGTGGTTCTGGCCCAACTGGCGCATCGAGCGCTGGTTCAAGGTCAGCGGCCTGGAGCATATCCAAAAAGCGCGCGACAACCAGCAGGGCGTGCTGCTGATTGGCCTGCACTTTTTGACGCTGGAGCTGGGCGCGCGCATCTTCGGCATTCACAACCCGGGCATCGGCGTTTACCGCCCGCACGACAACAAGCTGATGGACTGGCTGCAAACCTGGGGGCGCATGCGTTCCAACAAGTCGATGCTGGATCGCAAGGACATCAAAGGCATGATCCGTGCCCTGAAACAGGGCGATATCATCTGGTATGCGCCGGATCACGACTACGGCCCGCGCAGCAGCGTTTTCGTGCCGCTGTTCGCCGTGGATAAAGCCGCCACCACCACCGGCAGCTATGTGCTGGTGCGAATGGGTAAACCGGCGATCATTCCGTTCACCCCGCGTCGCCTGCCGGACGGCAAAGGGTATGAGCTGATCATGCAGCCGGCGGTGGAAAACTTCCCGCTGGATAATGAACTCGACGCCGCCGCCTTCATGAATAAAGTGGTGGAAAAAGAGATCCTGATGGCGCCGGACCAATACATGTGGCTGCATCGCCGCTTCAAGACCCGTCCGGAAGGCGAGCCTTCGCTTTACTGATAAAACCAACCCGCCGCCGGCGGGTTTTTTATTGCGTGCCTCTTGAGAATCGACGGTGAGGGTGGGATGGTAATGCCTTTGCCGACACCCCAGGAGCCGCTATGTACATTGTCAACCTGACCTACCATCGCCCGATCGCCGACGTCGACAGCCACCTTGACGGGCACATCGCCTGGCTTAAGAAATATTTTCAGGACGGCACCTTCGTCGCTTCCGGCCGCAAGAATCCCCGCACCGGCGGCGTGATCCTGGCCAAGGGCATTGAGCGTGCGCAGCTGGACGCCATCCTGGCCGAAGATCCGTTCAACGCCGTGGCCCACTACGAAGTCATCGACTTTAGCGCGACCACCACCGCCGCCGGTTTCGAGGCGCTGGCCGGCTTATAAAACGCTGTAAATTCCGCGCGCTAAGCGCGGAATAAGGTTTAAACGCCATTTTTAAAACTTTATTTCATTTTTCACCCTATTTCCGTCCTCTGGTTTGCCGTTGCCACGCAGGCGGCGCATACTTATCAGGCTAACTTTCACGTTTTGCCCCTTCATCATGCCGCCGGCAAAGCGCGTCACCCTTCGACAGTGGACATTTATGGCTTCGGCAGCAGAACCCGTTAACTGGAAACGCAACCTTTTCGTCGCCTGGGTCGGGTGTTTTCTCACCGGCGCCGCCTTCAGCCTGGTGATGCCGTTTCTTCCGCTGTACGTAGAGACGCTGGGCGTAACCGGCCATCAGGCGCTCAACATGTGGTCCGGTCTGCTGTTCAGCATCACCTTCCTGTTTTCCGCTATCGCCGCACCGTTTTGGGGCGCCCTGGCCGACCGACGCGGCCGTAAACTGATGCTGCTGCGCTCCGCCCTGGGCATGGCGATCGTCATGGTGCTGATGGGCATGGCGCAAACGGTCTGGCAATTTCTCGTGCTACGCGCGGTGCTGGGGCTGCTCGGCGGGTTCATCCCCAATGCCAACGCGCTGATCGCCACCCAGGTGCCGCGCAACCGCAGCGGCTGGGCGCTCGGCACCCTGTCTACCGGCGGCGTCGGCGGCGCGCTGGTCGGCCCGCTGATCGGCGGTTTACTGGCCGACCTCTACGGGCTGCGCCCGGTGTTTTATATCACCGCCGCGGTGCTGTTCGTCTGTTTCGTGCTGACGCTGCTGTATGTCAAAGAGCAATTCACCCCAGTGCAAAAGCGCGACATGTTGCACGCAAAACAGGTGTTCGCCTCGCTGAAGAACCCGAAGCTGGTGCTCAGCCTGTTCGTGACCACCATGATCATCCAGATCGCCACCGGCTCGATTGCGCCGATCCTGACGCTGTATGTGCGCGATCTGGCCGGCGCCACCCATAACCTGGCGTTTATCAGCGGGCTGATTGCCTCGGTGCCCGGCGTCGCGGCGTTGATGAGCGCCCCACGGTTGGGCAAGCTGGGCGATCGCATCGGCCCGGAGCGCATTCTGGTGTTTATGCTGATCGTCTCGGTGCTGCTGCTGATCCCGATGGCGTTCGTGCAAACGCCGTGGCAGCTCGGGGTGCTGCGTTTTCTGCTGGGGGCGGCCGACGGCGCGCTGCTGCCGGCGGTACAGACGCTGTTGATTTACAACTGCACCAATCAGGTGGCCGGCCGAATCTTCAGCTACAACCAATCGTTCCGCGACGTCGGCAACGTCAGCGGTCCGCTGCTCGGCGCTGCGGTCTCCGCCGGCTACGGTTTTCGCGCGGTCTTCGCCGTCACCGCTTTAGTGGTGCTGTTCAACGCCGGTTATTCCTGGTGGTGTCTGCGGCGGCGGCCGGGCTATTTGCGGGAAGACACGCTGCAGGAAGAACAATAGCTGCATTTATCGCCAGCTTCCTCCGTTGGCCGGATCAACGGCGTATTTCCCCCACTTTTAATAATGCCTCCTTCGGGCCGGCGAATTTTTGCCCCACCCAGAACTTTCTTATCTCAACGTTTTGTTTATCAACAAAAAAATAACTTTCAGCACATAAAACCCGCTGTCAATCATATTCCTGTCACAACCAACATAAAAACCAGAAAAGGAGATGCTTGTCGACTTTTCGTCTAAAAAATGGGATACAGGTACTAGACAAAACCAACGACCAGTTATCAAATGGTTAAATAATATCACGCCAGATGTGAAACATCGGCCAAGTGAAGAAAAGGTCAGCACGCTTTCCACGGTTTATCAGCGTTGCAGCCGCGGTGTTTGTCGGGTAATCCGCATTGGGCGGATCGCCTTTATTAAATACACATACATACCACAGTACGGGCTGCAGCCTTGCAGCGCCTTTTATTGGGAAATCGTTATGCAATCCTCTGTCAATAAGTCAGAAAGCCGGACCTTCTTCGGCCATCCCTATCCGCTGGGTTCTCTGTTCTTCACCGAAATGTGGGAGCGTTTCTCGTTCTACGGCATCCGTCCGCTGCTGATCCTGTTTATGGCCGCCACCGTGTACGACGGCGGTCTGGGTCTCGCGCGTGAGAACGCGTCGGCGATCGTCGGCATCTTCGCCGGCAGCATGTACCTGGCGGCACTGCCGGGCGGCTGGCTGGCGGACAACTGGCTCGGCCAACGCAAGGCCGTCTGGTACGGTTCGATCCTGATCGCGCTCGGCCACCTGTCGATCGCCCTGTCCGCGGTGATGGGCACCAACCTGTTCTTCATCGGCCTGATGTTCATCGTGCTCGGTTCCGGCCTGTTCAAGACCTGTATCTCGGTGATGGTCGGCACGCTGTACAAAAAAGGCGATGCGCGCCGCGATGGCGGTTTCTCGCTGTTCTACATGGGCATCAACATCGGCTCGTTCATCGCTCCGCTGATCTCCGGTTGGCTGATCAAGTCACACGGCTGGCACTGGGGCTTCGGCATCGGTGGTATCGGGATGCTGGTGGCGCTGGTGATCTTCCGGGTGTTCGCCGTCCCGGCGATGAAACGCTATGACCGCGAAGTGGGCCTGGACTCCACCTGGAACAGCCCGGTGGCGAAGAAAAAAGGCGTCGGCGCCTGGTTGCTGGCGCTGGCGGTCATCCTGGTGGCCGTCATCGTGCTGATCGCTCAGGGCACCATCGTCATCAATCCGGTCGAAGTGGCCAGCGTGCTGGTGTACGTGATCGCCGCGTCGGTCACCCTGTACTTCATCTATCTGTTCGCCTTTGCCGGCCTGAGCCGCAAAGAGCGCGCACGCCTGCTGGTGTGCTTCATCCTGCTGATCTCCGCTGCGTTCTTCTGGTCGGCGTTTGAGCAAAAACCGACCTCGTTCAACCTGTTCGCCAACGATTACACCAATCGCATGATTGGCGGCTTCGAGATCCCGGCGGTGTGGTTCCAGTCGATCAACGCCCTGTTCATCATCCTGCTGGCACCGGTCTTCAGTTGGGCCTGGCCTGCGCTGGCGCGCAATAACGTGCGTCCGAGCAGCATCACCAAGTTCGTGATCGGTATCCTGTGCGCCGCCGGCGGTTTCGGCCTGATGATGTTGGCCGCGCAGAATGTGCTGAGCAACGGCGGCACCGGCGTATCGCCGATGTGGCTGGTGGGCAGTATCCTGATGCTGACGCTGGGTGAGCTGTGCCTGAGCCCGATCGGGCTGGCCACCATGACGCTGCTGGCGCCGGAGAGAATGCGCGGTCAGATGATGGGGCTGTGGTTCTGCGCCAGCGCGTTGGGCAACCTGGCGGCCGGTCTGATCGGCGGTCACGTCAAGGCCGACCAACTGGATATGCTGCCGGATCTGTTCGCCCGCTGCTCAGTCGCGTTGCTGATCTGCGCCGCCGTGCTTATCGTGCTGATCGTGCCGATTCGCCGCATGCTGGAAAATACCCAGTCCAAGAGCGCGCAAAAAACGGCGACCAACGCCTGACGGATATCCCGTTTTATCTCGCAAACCGGCGCTCGATGCGCCGGTTTTTTTATGCCTGCCAGGCCTGGTGTTGCAATACCACCCGGTAGCCATCAGGATCTTCAAAGGTTTGCCCCGCCCGATCCCAATAGGGGTTATAGGCGGCGACCGCCAAGAACCCCGCCGCCCGCATCCGCTCACACGCGGCTCGCCATTCGTTCTCATCCGGCAGATAAAATACCAGCAGGTGATCCTGCGTCGGCGCTTGTCCAACCTGCACCCCACGATGCTGCGTAAACTCCAGATGGTAAGCATGCTGCGGATGCCCGATCATCATGCCGTCAAAGCCCAGATGATCGACAAACTCGCCCAGCCTTTCGAACCCCAGCCCACGGCAATACAGCGCGGCAATCTCTTGCAACCGATCTGTCGGGCGCGCGATGCGCAACACCGCTTTGGCTATCGACATGTACGCCTCCGCCTCATGATAATTTCATACAGCGCCATACCCGCCAGCATCGCCAACAGGAACGGCCACATCCGCTGCATCTCCGCCCCCGCCAACACCCAGGCCGGGCCGGGGCAAATCCCCGCGATGCCCCAGCCGATGCCAAACAGCGCGCTGCCCGCCAGCAAACGGCGATCCACACGCCCGGCGGCCGGGATCTGCAGCGACTCGCCCAACAGGCTCCGCTTGCGTCGCCGCGCCCACAGGAAGGCCGGCGCCGCCACCGCGATCGCCCCAGCCATCACCAGCGCCAACGAGGGATCCCACGTGCCGGTAACGTCGAGAAACGCCAATACCTTGGCCGGATTGGCCATGCCGGCAATAATTAACCCCAGACCGAAAATCACGCCGCTCAGCAGCGCCAACAGCGCTTTAAGCATTTTCACCCCCCCAACGTGTGGCGCATCAGCCACACGGTCATAAAGCCCAGCAGCATAAACAACGCCGTGGCGGCCAGTGAACGCGGCGCCAACCGCGCGACGCCGCACACGCCGTGCCCGCTGGTGCAACCGCTGCCCAATCGAGTGCCCAAGCCCACCAACAGCCCTGCGGCCGCCAGCCAGCCGTTGCCAACCGAGATCTCACCGGATGGCAACGCCGCAGCGGCAGCATATAGCCAGGGGGAGAGCAGCAACCCGCCAATAAATGCGGCACGCCAGCCCCGCTCCCGGCTGCCCGCGCTCAATAAACCGCCGGTAATGCCACTGATACCGGCGATCCGGCCGTTGAACAACAGCAGCAGCGCTACCGCGCCGCCGATAATGGCCCCGCCCGCCAACGCGGAATACGGCGTGAAGTGCTGCCAGTCAATGGTCATCGCGGTTCTCCGGCTGTGGGCAATACAGTTGATACAGGGTCGCGAGCAGCGCCAGCGCTTTGGCATCGGCCACCGCATAGTAAATCTGCTTGCCGGCGCGCCGGGTGGAGACCAACCCCTCCTCGCGCAGCACGCCAAGCTGTTGGGACAGCGTCGGCTGGCGGATATCCAGCGCCTGCGCCAGTTCGCTCACCGCCATCTCGCCCTGACTGAGCCGGCACAGCAGCAGCAGCCGATCTTCGTTGCCTAGGGTACGCAGCATCGCACCGGCCTGCGCCGCCGCCTTGCGCATCGCATCAATATCCATTGCCTCTCCATCAGTTTATAAAATCATATAATATAATTTTATAAACTATTTTACCGTGCCGCGCCACAGACTGGTGTGAAACAGCGACGCATGGCATGCTGTCCTCCCTCTTTTGCCGCGCGGAGCCTGCTTACGATGCTGTTTTTTCACGACGTTCTGCCGCCCGATCGGCCTGTCCGGCCGTTAGCCAGGGATTATCATCATGGTGACAGCGAGCCGGAGCACTACCATAACTGCGCGCAGCTGATCCACAGCCTGAGCGGCGTGGTACAGGTCACGACCCGGCTCGGCAGTTGGGTGGTGCCGCCCGGCCGCGGCGTCTGGGTACCGGCGAAAGTGGTGCACAGTCTGCGCATCACCGGCCAGGTGGCGGCCAGGACGTTGTTCGTCGATCCGCTGGCGCGCGCCGATCTGCCGGCCCAATGCCAGGTAGTGCAGGTTTCCCCGCTGCTGCGCGAGTTGATTATCTGTGCGATGGAGATTGCGCCCGGCTACCCCAGCGGCGGACGCGATGAGCGCGTGATGGAACTGATTCTGGATGAGTTGCGAATGTTGCCGATCCTGCCGCTGCACCTGCCTGAACCTCGCGAAGCCTCGCTGCTCGCCCTGTGCCGCCATATCCAGGCCACGCTGGCGCAGCCCTGGACGCTGGAACAGGCTGCCGCTCATCTCAGCGTCAGCGGACGCACCCTGTCGCGGCGCTTCCTGCGAGAAACCGGGCTGCATTTTAGCGATTGGGTGCGACGCGCCCGTTTGCTGGCGGCATTAAACGCGCTGGCGACCGGCCGCTCGGTGTTGGAAGTGGCGCTGGATCTCGGCTATGACAGCCCCAGCGCGTTCAGCGCCATGTTCCGCCGGCTGCTGGGAGTAGCACCCAGCGACTATTTCAGCCGGACTGCGCCGACGTTGGCGCCAGATAGCGCCCGGCGACGTTGAACAGCGCCTGCAGCGAGGCGCTGGCGGAGTCGACGTCGATGCCAACGCCGTAAGTCGCCTCACCTTGCGGCAGCGTACAGCGAATATAGGCCACCGCTCGGCTATCGCTCTGATGCCCCAACGTATGCTCGTGGTAATCCTCGATCGCCAGCGGCAAGCCGAAGCGCTGACGTAGCGCATCCACCGCGCTGGACAGCAGACCGTTGCCGGCCCCCTGCAGGCGCAGCGGCTCTCCCTCGCAGGCAACTCGCGCGTTGAAGCTGTAGGCCTCCACCCCATGGCTTTCCGTCTGGTAGCTTAACAGCTGCAAACGCGGCTGCTCCACCAGCCCGTAAGTATCGCGGAATAAGCGCCACAGCTGCGCGCCGCTCATTTCTTTGCCGCTATCGTCGGTAGCGCGCTGCACCACCTGGCTGAAATCAATCTGCAAACCACGCGGCAACGCCAGCCCATGATTCTGCTCCAACAGCCAGGCGGCGCCGCTTTTGCCGGACTGGCTGTTGACCCGGATCACCGCCTCATAGCTGCAACCGACATCGGCGGGATCGAGCGGCAGGTATGGCACCTGCCAGCGGCCATCTTGCCGCTGCCGCTGTGCGGCGAAACCTTTCTTGATCGCATCCTGATGCGAACCGGAGAAGGCGGTAAACACCAACTCGCCGGCATAAGGATGGCGAGGATGCACCGGCAGCTGATTGCACTGTTCCACCACCTCCACCACCTGCTTCAGGCGGCTGAAGTCGAGACCGGGCGCCACGCCCTGGGTATAGAGATTCAACGCCAGCGTGACCAGATCGACGTTGCCGGTGCGCTCTCCGTTGCCGAACAGGCAGCCTTCGACCCGATCGGCGCCGGCCAGCAAGGCCAGCTCCGCGCAGGCCACGCCGGTGCCGCGATCGTTATGCGGATGCACGCTGATCGCCACATCGGCGCGACGGCTGAAGTGACGGCAGAACCATTCGATCTGATCGGCATACACGTTGGGCGTGCTCACTTCCACCGTCGCCGGCAGGTTGATGATCATCGGCCGCTGCGGCCCCGGCTGCCAAACCTCCGCCACCGCTTCGCAGATCTCCAGCGCAAACTCTAACTCAGTAAAACAGAAGGTTTCCGGCGAATATTCTAAGCACCAGGCGGTATCGGGCTGCGCCTCGCACTGCCGGCGAATGCGCCGCGCGCCGTTCACCGCCAGCGCCACGGTCGCCGCCTTATCCTGGCGGAACACGATGTCGCGAAACATCGGCGCCGTGGCGTTATACAGATGCACGATAGCCCGCGGCGCCCCCTGCAGCGCCTCGAAGGTGCGATCGATCAGATCGTCGCGCGACTGCGTCAGCACCTGGATCGTGACGTCGTCCGGGATCAGCCGCTCGTCGATCAGCGTGCGTACAAAGTCGAAATCCGTTTGCGACGCCGAAGGGAACGCCACCTCGATCTCTTTGAAACCACACTGCAACAACAATTGATAGAATTCGCGCTTGTGCGCGTTATCCATCGGCTCCGCCAGCGCCTGGTTGCCGTCGCGCAGATCGCTGGAGCACCAGCGCGGTGCCTGCCGCAGCGTACGCGCAGGCCATTGGCGGTCCGGCAACGCCACCGGCGGGAACGGTCGGTATTTGCTTGAAGGGTCGATTAACATGGGTTTCTCCTGACGCCAGAGTGAACAATAGCGTCATTATTTCCCGCCATCGCCTCCTCTTCTCCCGCTTTGCGGACAACCATCGTCGCAAAGCGGACAACAAAAAAATTTGCATCCTGCGCCAGTGAGACAACAATTAGTTTTGATGTTTCCCCCACCGCACCGGCAGTGCGCCGGACGCTTTACTCTCATTGTCAACGGAGGCGAACATGAGCCTGTATGCAACCCTGGAAGAAGCCATCGAGGCCGCACGCGAAGAGTTTATCGACACCGCCGAAGGCGGCAGCGGTGACGAACCGCCGGTGCCCCAGCAGTTCAATCTGCAAAAGTACGTGATGCAGGATGGCGACACGATGTGGCAGGCGGAGTTCTTCGAAGAAGAAGGAGAGGCGGTAGAATGTCTGACGCTGCGCAGCGGTGCGGCGGCGCAGGCGATCTTCGACGGTGACTATGACGAGGTGGAAATTACCGCCGAATGGATAGATGAAAACACCCTGTACGAATGGGAGGAAGGCGACTTTCAGCTCGAACCGCCGCTGGATACCGAAGAAGGCCAGGCCGCAGCCGATGAGTGGGATGAACGTTAACCCGCACCACGCTTTCATCGCCAAGGAGGCCGCATGATTATTCGCCGGGCCCGCCCTACCGACTACCCCGCCATTTTGCAGCTACAGGGGGAAAACGTGCCGGAAGCGCTCGACGAGCGCCAAAAACGGCAGGGATTTATCGTATCGCGCATGAATGAGGCACAGCTGGCGGCGATCAACCGCGGCATCGGCATATGGGTGGCCGAACAGGAGAACCAACTGGCGGGGTTTGTTTGCCTGATGCCCGCCGACGTGCAACCGCGCCCGCCGGTGGTGGAGGCGATGCTGGTGACGCTCGCCACGCAATCCTTCGCCGGACGGCCGCTGAGTGAGCAGCGGGTGTTTCTCTACGGCCCTGTCTGCCTCGCCGCCGCCTGGCGCGGCAAAGGCGTGCTGAAGCGCCTCTACGCCGCGGTCAAAGCGCATACCTGCCATGACTATGACGTGGGCGCGTTGTTTATCGACGACGACAATCCGCATTCGTTGGCCGCTCACGTGCAAGGGTTGGGGATGACGGCGCTGGCGCCTTTCCATTGCGGGCAGCAAGGCTATCAGCTGGTGGTGTTCGCCACCCGCTGAACGAAATTACTCGTAGGGGCCATGCTGCGCATCAAACGGCAGCATAAAGGTGTCCGCCACCATCGACAGCGGGACGTCTATCACCGTGACGTAGCGCCAGGGCGTGTCACGCAGATCCCACTGCACGCCGGGATAGTACTGGTGGCCATGCCCCGCACCGGGCACGGTGCGGCTGATAATGCTGCCGCAGCCGGTGAGTGTCATCACACCGGCCGTCACGCAGGCCAGCCGAAGATAGGATGAGAGCTTCACGACATTGACTCTGAGCAAGGGGTTGTTTCGCGAGTGAACAACGCATCGGCCGCAGTCTATCACAGTTCTCTTTCTCCACCGGCACCGGCGCACGTAAGCGAAAGGTAAAAAAAACGGGGAATGCGCCATGCGCATTCCCCGTCTGAGCGTTGCCGATTAGCAATTAACGCCGGCCCGTTGGGTGTGCCAGCGGGTTGTGCGGCAACTGCTGATAGTGCTCACGCCAGGCGGCGCCTTCCGGCAGCAGCCAGACGCGCTGGTGCAGACGAGCCAGCGTGACCGGATCGCTCAGCAGCTCCAGACGTTTGCCTTTCACCAGCTTCTCAGGCCCCAACTGCAGCGCTTCGTTCACCCGCTCCTCACGATTGCGATCGAGCGTCGCGCGCAGATGGTGGCGCGCCGTCGCCAACGCCGTCGCCAGCGCGTTGAAGGATGGATTGACCACCGCATGCATAAAGCCGTTGGTCAGCGCGCGGTTGCGGTTGAGATGCAGATATTCTTCCGTCGCCAACAGCTCACGCGGCGGATTGTACTCTTCCGGGATCAGGAACAGCTTGGCGCGTTTGCTTTTCATGCCCAGCGTTGCGCGGCTCGACAACACCGACACAAACGGCGACAGGATCAGCGAGAACACGATCGGCGCCAACCACCACAGGAAGCGCAGATCCAGCCACGCCATGCCGCCGGCCCACACCAGGCCCAGCAACATCTGCGAGCCATGGCGGCGGAACGCTTCGCCCCACGGCGTGTCGTCGTCGTCACGCTGCGGCGAATTCCACACCACTTCCCAACCGAGGAAGGCGCTCACCACGAACACGGTATGGAACAGCATGCGCACCGGCGCCAACAGCACCGAGAACAGCATTTCCATCAGCATCGAAATGAACAGACGGAACGCCCCGCCGTACTCTTTCGCGCCCTTGGCCCAGATCAGCACAATACTGAGCAACTTCGGCAGGAACAGCAGCACCAGCGTGGTGGAGAACAGCGCTATCGCCAGCTCGGGCCGCCACTGCGGCCAGACCGGGAACAGCTGCCGCGGCTGCAGGAAGTATTGCGGCTCCATCAGCGTATGCACCACCTGCAATGCGGTGGAGAGCGCCAGGAACATAAACCACAGCGGCGCCGACAGGTAGGACATGACACCGGTAAGGAACACCGCACGGTGCACCGGGTGCATGCCTTTCACCAGGAACAGGCGGAAGTTCATCAGGTTGCCGTGACACCAGCGACGGTCGCGCTTCAGCTCGTCCAGCAGGTTTGGCGGCAGCTCTTCGTAACTGCCCGGCAGATCGTAAGCGATCCACACGCCCCAGCCGGCGCGGCGCATCAGCGCCGCTTCAACGAAGTCGTGCGACAGGATAGACCCGGCGAAAGAGCCCTCGCCCGGTAACGGCGCCAGCGCACAGTGCTCGATAAACGGCTTCACGCGGATGATGGCGTTGTGCCCCCAGTAGTGCGACTCGCCCAGCTGCCAGAAATGCAGGCCGGCGGTGAACAACGGCCCGTAAACGCGGGTGGCGAACTGCTGCACGCGCGCATACAGGGTATCCATACCGGACGCCTTCGGCGCCGACTGGATGATGCCGGCGTTCGGGTTGGCTTCCATCAGGCGCACCAGCCCGGTGAGGCATTCGCCGCTCATCACGCTGTCGGCATCCAGGATCACCATGTAGCTGTACTCACCGCCCCAGCGACGGCAGAAGTCGTCGATGTTGCCACTCTTGCGTTTGACGCGGCGGCGGCGGCGGCGATAGAAGATGCGGCCGTGGCCATCGACATCGCGGCACAGCTCCATCCACGCCTTTTGCTCGGCCACGCAGATGTCCGGATCGTAGCTGTCGCTCAGCACGTAGATATCGAAGTGTTCCAGCTGACCGGTCGCGGCGACGGACTCATAGGTCGCACGCAGGCCGGCGAACACGCGTTCGACGTCTTCGTTGCAGATCGGCATAATCAGCGCAGTGCGGTGCGCCGGGTTGATCGGCTCATCGCCCTTGATGGTGGAGGAAATGCTGTATTTGTCCTTGCCGATCAGCAGCTGCAGGAAGCCCATCAGCGCGGTCCAGAAACCGGCCGAGACCCAGCAGAACAGCACGGCGAACAGGATAAGAATGCCGGTTTGCAGCACATACGGCAGCAGCTGCAACACCGACTGCATCAGATCCTGATCCAGCATGGCGATAGGATCGATCAGCGCCCAGCCCTGATAAGGCAAGATGGTTTTCATGTACCAGGTGGCGATGCCGGTTTGCACCAGCATCAGCACCAGCAGCACATAGCGGCGCATGGAGCCGACGGTACGCCAGCGGTTCTCGGCCTCGGCCTCCTCTTTGGTGGCGTGCCGATTGTGCGGCGACCGCCCCAGCAGAGAATCCCAGAAGCGCGCCACCGGGTTGGTGCGCCAGGCTTCCGGGAACATGGTGGTGCGTTTGATCGGCGGCGTCGCCTTCAGAATGGCGCGCCCTTCGGCGTCGGTATCGAAGTCGTCATCGCTGACCGCATCCGGCCAGGCGTTTTCGATACGCGGTTTGACCGAGGCCAGCGCCACGTCATCCGCCGACAGGCTATTAACGTTGGCGTCGGCGGCGCCCATCTGCCGATGGAGCGCCTCCAGTGCCTGAGCGTCATCCGCCGTTTGAGGGTTGAGCGCCTCCGACCGCTCGGCGGTCAGAGGCAGCGCCGCAAGATAATCCTGGGCGGGTTGAGTAGGCTTATTCATTGGCAGGTAGCTGATAGCTCCAGGTTTCCGACAGAGTCTTATCGCCATTGACCAGCGCCGCACGCATTTCTACCGGCTTCTTGTCGTCTTTCACTTTCAGACGCACCGTCAGGCGCCAGCCTTTGGTCACTGGGTTATAGCGGACGTTGTTTTCTACCATCTCACCGTTGTCGCCGATGCTGATCTGAGAAGCGACCGGGGTATTGGCGTCCAGCCCTTTCAGCACCGGGCCAACGAAGTCGACCAGGAAGGCCACGCTGCCGTCTGGCTCGCGGATCAGGTTGGACTGCTTCACGTCGCCGGTCGAACGCATGGTACGGGCCACATAGGCGATATCTTGCGAATGCAGTTTGTCTTCATCGCGGGTGAAGTTCAAACGGTAGCTCAGCGTCAGCGGCTTTTTGGCTTCCGGCAAGGTATCCGGCGTCCAGAACGCGACGATGTTGTCGTTGGTTTCATCCGCCGTCGGGATCTCCACCAGTTCGACCTTGCCTTTGCCCCAGTCGCCCTTCGGTTCGATCCAGGCGCTCGGGCGCAGATCGTAGCGATCGTCCAGATCTTCGTAATCCTTGAAGTTGCGGCCGCGCTGCAGCAGACCGAAGCCTTTCGGATTCTCGACGGTATAGGTGCTGACGGACAGGTGTTTAGGATTGTTCAGCGGGCGCCAGATCCACTCGCCGTTGCCGGCGTGGATAGACAGACCGTTGGAATCGTGCAACGCCGGGCGGTAGTTCAGCGTCGGCGACGGCTGGTTCGGCCCGAACAGGTACATGCTGGTCAGCGGTGCCAGGCCCAGTTTGCCCACCTTGTCGCGCAGGAACACTTTAGACTCGACGTCCACGGTGGTGTCGCGGCCCGGGATCACCGTGAAACGGTAAGCGCCGGTGGCGCGCGGGGAATCCAGCAGCGCATAGATCACCAGGTGCTTGTCGCCCTGCTTCGGACGCTCAACCCAGAATTCGCGGAAACGCGGGAACTCTTCGCCGGACGGCAAAGCGGTGTCGATAGCCAGGCCGCGAGCGGAAAGCCCGTAAACCTGTCCTTTACCCACCACGCGGAAATAGCTCGCGCCCAGCAGGCTCATGATCTCATCGTTTTTGTCGGCGCTGTTGATCGGATAAAGCACCTTAAAACCGGCAAAGCCGAGGTTTTTCACCGATTCAGGGTCGTGTTTGACCGAACCGAAGTTGAAGTAATCCGGGCTGTACTTGATCTGTTTTACGCTGGTGGAGGTGACTTCGTTGATTTTCACCGGCGTATCGAAGTACATCCCCTGATGATAAAACTCAAGCTTGAAAGGGGTTTTCAGCTTGCTCCAATAGGCTTTATCGTGATTGAACTGAATCTGCTGATAGTCTGCGAACTTCATCTCGCGGAACTGAGAAGGAAGGTTGCTCTTCGGGGCTTCGAAACCTTTCGCCGCCAGATCCTGCGCCTGCTTGGCGACATCATCAATAGAAAAGGCCCAAGCCGGCGAACTGAACAGCGTGAACAATACGGTCGCACCTAACCAACGAACGCTCGCGGCGCGTGGTTGTCCGGATAATATATTAACTAGCACATCCCCCCCTATTCGTGTGCTCAAAGCATTTAAATCCATATTAATGGATTACTCAGCTTTCCGACAACATGATAAATGGATGGTTCATGTTTACGGCTCATTGTTTAAGCAGCTGATGGAACACCAGCGTAGCAAGCCGCGCAACAAGACGCTATGGAAAAATGCGGGGGGCTATAGTAGGGTTCCGGATAACAATTTAACGTTTGACGACTTATTAAGCGTGTTAATGAACTCTCGATTAAATCACCAGCGGTAATCTATGACTAAAGGCAGCAAACAGCGCGAGTTTTTCCTCGATTCCATCAGAGCCTATTTGATGTTGCTTGGCATCCCGTTTCACCTCTCCCTGATTTATTCCAGCCACGCCTGGGCGGTGAACAGCGCGTCGCCCTCCTTCTCGCTCACGGTGCTGAACGACTTCATCCACGCCTTCCGCATGCAGGTGTTCTTCGTGATATCCGGCTACTTCTCCTACATGCTTTACGAGCGCTACGAGCGCCACCAGTGGCTGAAGGTCAGGCTGGAGCGGGTGGCGATCCCGCTGTTGAGCTCCATCCCGCTGATCACGGTGCCGCAGTTTTTCATGCTGAAATATTTCACCGACAAATTAAACGGCTGGGATGAATTCTCTCTCTATCAGAAAATAAATGTAACAGTTTGGGAATTGGTTTCTCATCTGTGGTTCTTATTGACGCTGTCATTGTTAACCTGCGCCTGTTTTTATCTGTTCCGTAAAATCAAGCGTCAAACCCGTGAACATATTCCAACGCTAATAAACAGAATGCGTGGATTAGGAAACATCTCACTGTATTTCTTTATTTATGCAGTATGCTACTCGGCCGCGCACCGCATTATTTTAATTTTCGCCCCGCAGCTATTATCCAACGGCCTGTTCAATTTCGTGGTGATGGAGACGATGTTCTACCTGCCGTTCTTCCTCCTCGGCGCCTATGCGTTTAAGTATGTGTGGCTTAAGGAGATTTTTCTGCGCCGCTCGCCGCTGGCTCTGCTCGGTTCGCTGCTGCTGTTTATCGCATATATGCTGAACCAAAAGCTGTTGGCGCACAGCAGCTATATGTTCGAGCTGGAAGTGGTGATCAAAACCCTAATGGGGATCCTGATGACCAACGTCGTGTTCTCTTTCGGGCATAACCTGCTGAATTATCACTCGCCGCGCATCACCTATCTGGTCAACGCCTCGCTGTTTATATATCTGGTGCACCATCCGTTGACCCTGATATATGGCGCTTTCGTGACGCCGTATATCGGCAACAACCTGTTGGGATTCTTGCTGGGCCTGCTGTTTGTGTTCTCTCTGGCCTTCGCGCTATATGAACTGCACAAGCGCATTCCGGTGCTGCGCTTCCTGTTCTCCGGCAAGTCGCGCTAGGCTTCCCACCCCATTTCTGGGTGATGATTTATCATCCAGAAATTAACCTCACCAATGATAAAATGCCTCACTACCTCGGCGCAGCGATAGCTACCCTGAGCATTTTCCTAATATTAATCCTAATCCCCGGGATTCATTGCAAAACGGCAACTGCCTGTTACGCTCATTATTCATACTTATAAATCAGTTGCGTTACTTTCTGGGCTAGGTACACATATGAGAGAAGCATGGGTCGATTATGCCAAGGGAATCGGCATCATTCTCGTGGTTTTTGGCCACGTCAATCGGGGTCTATACAGCGCAGGCATTCAGCTTTCCGGTTCATCCTATCTACTGACAGACAGCATTATCTACAGTTTTCATATGCCGCTGTTTTTCTTCCTTTCGGGTCTGTTTTTTACGCAGTCCTTGGATAAGAAGGGAAAAACACGCTTTGTGATCAGTAAGATAGATACCATCGTTTATCCCTATGTCATCTGGTCGCTGCTGCAAGGCATGGTGGAAGTGCTACTGTCGCGCTATACCAATAACCCTTCCAGCCTGGGTGATGTCCTGTCGCTGTTTACGCATCCGCGCGCGCAGTTTTGGTTCCTGTATGCCTTGTTCATGGTCTTTGTTTTGGCCACCTTGCTGTATAGCAAAGAAACATACCGCTATCTCCTGCCGGTATTGATCGTTATCAGCGCGGGGCTGTATGTCTACCAAGACAGCCTCACCAAAGCCTTCCATTTTGATTACATTACCCGATTCTTGATCTTCTTCCTGCTGGGCGTTTTTGCCATTCGCTACGCTTCGCTCATCGCCAATCTGGGTTTCGGTTCGCTGCTGGCCTCCCTGATCGCGTTTATCGCGTTGCAGTGGGGATTCCACGGCTATTCAGGCTTGCTGTATACCGATACCGGAAGTTTCTCACTGTTACTGGCGATTGAAGCCATCTTCTTCATCGTCAACCTGTCGGTTCTGTTGGCCAAAACGAATCTCTCCTGGTTGCGCCGACTCGGCGAATTGAGCATGGTCATCTATTTGATGCATATCCTCGCGGCCAGCGGCTTACGCATCGTACTGACCAAGTTTATGCATATCAGCCATTGGCCAACACAAGCGATCGCCGGCACGCTATTCGGGCTAATCGCCCCTGTTATCGCCTATCTGCTGATACAACGCCTCCATCTTACTTTCCTGTTGGAGCGTCCCCGCTTCAATAACCGTCTGCGAAAAGAAAAAATCTCCTGAAGGCGGTTCCACCGCCTCCACATTTTCTCCCCGTCGCTATACTTGATGGCGCAACCTATCGGTTGCGTCATCTCTCTTGCCATGCAGAGCACACATTGCTCAGCCTGGCGTCGCCCGTTAGGGCAAAGTGATACGGCTGCATAGATAACCTAGCCGTTATAACTGCAATGCATAAGTAGAAATCCGGATCCCTGCCTTACGGTAGTGATTGGGCTCAACACCCCCGAAGGGCTGCGCGATCGTTTAATTTATTCGATGGCGTTAGCTGCATCTCCCTTCCGTCACGACAGAGAGGATTTTGAATGACCGATAAGAACACCCCGGCTCAAGAAGCCATAGCGGAAAACGCCACCCTGCTGAAGATCCTCGGCAGGTTGCTGTCCGCGCTGGACGCTTCGATCAGCGGCAAAGAACGCAGCGTTTTGGTCGCTGAGCTTTCCAACTTCAATCTCGACGGCATTTCTGAAGCGGAAAGCAAGCTGGCCACCGAGCTGATCAAACGGGCGCTGGAATCGCTCGATCATTAATCCTACCGCGCCTGCAAACCATTAAGCCTGCCTGCGCGGGCTTAATGGTTTTTCCTCCGCCGGAGGGGGCATTGTTGCCAAAACAGAAATACAGTAGCCTGATAATGTTGGATAAAAGGCAGAATTTCCCCTCTTACCCTCACTTTCTTAGTTCAAACGTACCAACGGGCAATAATTGATCGATTGTTTTCACAATCAGCCTTGGCGTTTTACCCACTAAACACGTTATCATCGGCACACGCGCAGTGCCCCCTATTCCCAGCCTCAGGAGAGCAATATTTTGGATGCCAGCACCATTAACAGTTTGTTCGTCATCGGTGCCGTGCTGGTGGGGGCAAGCATTCTGCTCAGCTCATTTTCTTCCCGGCTCGGCATTCCGATCCTGGTGATCTTCCTGGCGATCGGCATGCTGGCCGGCGTCGATGGCCCCGGCGGCATCGTCTTCAGCAATTACCCGGTCGCTTATCTGGTCAGCAACCTCGCGTTGGCGGTGATCCTGCTCGACGGCGGCATGCGTACCCGGGTCAGCTCTTTCCGCGTCGCCCTGTGGCCGGCACTCTCTCTCGCCACCATCGGCGTAGTGATCACCGCCGGCCTGACCGGCATGGCCGCCGCCTGGCTGTTCAATCTCGATCTGCTGCAGGGGCTGCTGATCGGCGCCATCATCGGTTCCACCGACGCCGCCGCGGTCTTCTCTCTTTTGGGGGGCAAAGGTTTGAACGAACGCGTCAGCGCCACGCTGGAGATCGAATCCGGCAGCAACGATCCGATGGCGGTATTTCTCACCATCACGCTGATTGCGATGATCGCCGCCGGGGAAACCGCACTGAGCTGGACCTTCCCGCTGCATCTGATGCAGCAGTTCGGCATGGGCATCGTCTTCGGTCTGGGCGGCGGCTGGCTGCTGCTGACGCTGATCAACCACATCAAACTGGCGGACGGCCTCTATCCGCTGCTGGCGGTAAGCGGCGGTATTCTTATTTTTGCGCTGACCACCGCGCTGGACGGCAGCGGCATTCTGGCGGTGTATCTGTGCGGCCTGCTGCTGGGCAACCGGCCGATCCGCAACCGTCACGGCATCGTACAAACCTTCGATGGCCTCGCCTGGCTCAGCCAGATCGGCATGTTCCTGGTGCTCGGACTGCTGCTCAACCCGCACGAGCTGCTGCCGATCGCCATCCCTGCCCTGCTGCTGTCGCTGTGGATGATCCTGTTCGCCCGCCCGCTGTCGGTGTTTATCGGCCTGCTGCCGTTCCGCAGCTTTACCCTGCGCGAGCGCGGCTTTATTTCCTGGGTCGGCCTGCGCGGCGCGGTGCCGGTGATCCTGGCGGTGTTCCCGATGATGGCCGGGCTGCCCAACGCCCAGCTGTTCTTCAACGTGGCGTTCTTCGTGGTGCTGGTCTCCCTGCTGCTGCAGGGCACCACGCTGTCGTTTGCCGCCAAAAAAGCCAAGGTGATCGTGCCGCCGGCGCTGACGCCGATCTCCCGCGTTGGGCTGGACGTGCACCCGGAAAACCAGTGGGAACAGTTCGTGTATCAGCTTTCGGCGGAAAACTGGTGCGTCGGCGCGGCGCTGCGTGAGCTGAAAATGCCGCCCAATACCCGCATCGCCGCCCTGTTCCGTGGCAAAGAGCTGCTGCATCCTAGCGGCAGTACCCGGCTGCGGGAGAACGATATTCTGTGCGTCATCGGCCATGAGCACGATCTGCCGATCCTCGGCAAGCTGTTCAGCCAGGCGCCGGCCGTGACGCTCGACGAACGCTTCTTCGGCGACTTTATCCTGCAATCCGACGCCCGTTTAAGCGACATCTCGCAGGTTTATGGCCTCAATCTGCAAGACGACGTCGACGAGCAGCAGACGCTGGGGCAGTTCGTCATTCAGCTGATCGGCGGTGAACCGGTGATCGGCGACCAGGTGGAATGGGACGGCCTGACCTGGACCATTGCCGAAATGGACGGCAATCAAGTCAGCAAGATAGGCGTCCGAATCGTAACCGACTGACGCAACCGCGGGCGGCTTTACACGATGAGGGAACTTCTGGCCTTAAGAACGTTCTTAATCACTATCATGATGCATGAAATAGCGCGTCGCTGAACGATATCCCTTTGATATAAAAACCTAACAGCGGCGTCCACAGGGATTAAGGATGTGAACGGCAAGACTCGATTTCTTTCGGTGATGATGCTCATGGCGCTGGGCGTAGCGGCAGCCGATCTCAGCATCGCCGGTTTGGTCCATAGACTTTTAATTGGATAATTTCAACGTGACGCAGCAGGAACAAGAAAAAGACATTCTGGGGAAAATACTGGTGACGGTGTCCGCGCTTTGCCTGATTCTGGTGGCGGCGTTCCTGATCTGGGGATTCGTGCTGGATTGACGCCGCGCGACGCTCAGACATAAAAAAAACCGCCGCGGCGGTTTTTTTTATGGGTCAGGCAATCAGATCTTGCAACCTTCGCAGTCCGCTTCGTCTTCGAGGAACTCGGGGACCTCTTTTACCTTCTGCGCCGCTTTTTCTTCGGCTTTCGCCAGTTCGGCATCGATATCAAAATCGAAAATATCATCACTCATCGCTTGATCCTCATTCTGCTTCGCGTTCAAACGCTGAGTATAATCGACAAGCCGCCGGCCGGAAACCTTTCAGTTCGCCGCCGCCAACTGAGGTGTCTCATCCTGCGGCTTTTTTCCGTAGGCCATGTCGTACACGTCGTAGAAGTCGATTTCGCCCTTGTTACCGATGATAACCCGCATCTTCTGTTTCAGCGCGGCACCGATAGAGGGCTCATCCAGCAGTTGCTGCACCGCATAAGGCGACAGCGCACGGGTGAAGTACCACTCGCCGTTGTAGCAAACTCGCAGATCCAGCACCCCGATGTCCTCGAAGCGGTACACCGGCCGGATCTCGATCAGCAGCATGGCGAACATGAACAGCACGAAAGCGGTGAAGCCCAGGAAGGCATATATCCCCATGTACGGCACCTGATACATCACGGCGATCACCGCGAAATAACCGGCGAACATGGCAAGGCACAGATAGCGGTGAGTGCGGGCGAATTCGCTGTTGAAGCGCGGCTTGCCGTCCCGCCCTTCGCGCCGATTGATCTGTTCAATCTCTTTAACCAAGATGCTTTTTATCGCGTCCATCGTTACAACCTTATGCTGGAAACAGCATTGCCATCAAATCTCACCGCTAAAAGTAACACAAGTACAGTTTTGCCGGGTAGATCAGTTAGCCAACTTAATGGCGGCAACTGTTATAGTTCGGCTTCAGCGCGGCTGGGCGGCCTTGCCTTGTGCAAACATGAACATACGCTGGGCCACATCGTCGGCCTGTTTGATTTTTTGCTTTTGCGGTTCGTTGCTGCGTTGAATGGCGCGGGCGTAAGCGATTTCATGGGCATGATCGATCATCGCGATGATCCGGTTACGCTCGGTCTTCTCCATATTGCCCAACATGGTGGTGATAATCGCCTGGTAAGCGTTGGACGCGGCGCTCAGCGCTTTCTCCCTCGCCTCAAGGGCGGCGACGCGTTGCAAGAGCTCCTGCAGTTGCTCGGAGTGAGACATATCGACCTCCTGTTGCCGGGCAGCAAGCCTGCCTGATTACAGTTTAGCAAAGGATCGAAAGAGAAAGAGGAAGGAAAGCCAGCGGTTACGGTAAAGCACACCCGAAAATCCCAACGAGGAGCCGATAGTGCAAATCAACCCGGGTGCGCTTTACGGTAAACGCGGTGAGGTGAAGGGAAAGAAAGCTGGCGCGCTATGCAGGACTCGAACCCGCGTCTATCAATTTTCAAGCCAAAACAAGCCATTATAAAACCAATCACTCTGCCAACTGAGTTAATAGCGCGTTCCTTCGCTTCGGGGCGCCATTATCCATAACAACATTATGGACTCAAGCTTTTTTAGCATAATGTCATGCATTTACGGATAAGTCTTAGGTAATCGATAGCGTTCCGGCATTAAGGCAGCGCAATAATCCGATAATCACCGGCCATGAGCGGCTTGCACAAAATCTTGTAGCCATCGCTGTCAAAATGGCTGGCCGCACTCTGGAGCCGCTGCGCCTGCGCCAGGCTGTTGACCGATCCCAGATAAAACCAATTGTGGATCACATGGTACTGACGCAGCGTCTCGCCCTGTTCTTCCAACGCCACTCGCCCGGCGAACGGCCAACAGGCGATGCGTAGCTGTTCAAGCGCCGCGCTGAGCCGCAGCGCATGTTCCTGCGCCGACTCCAGGCCGCAGCAGGCGCCCGCGCACTTGCGCAGGCTGTAGCGGAAACAGGCTCGCCCCGCCGGCAGCTTGTCGATCCCCAGCTTGCCGTAACATAAACGATGCTCGTCGGCGATGGCGCGCAGCTTTTCCAGCGCGGCGTGGCGATTGGCAAACAGCCCGTAGAGATCGGGCGTGACGGCGAAGTCGATCTCTTTGGCGTGAGCAATCGTCACCACATCTGCCTGCAAGCGCAGCGCGCAAAGCTGTTTCGAGCGCCGCAGACGTTTGTTGAACAGCGGCTGTTGTTGTTTGATCAACTGCGCCTCCAGCAGCAATGCGCCCAACTCACCGGCGGTCTCGATAAAGCTGATGCGCCGGGTTTGGCGCAGCATTTTTGCCTCCTCCTGCGCACGGAAGTGCGCCATCACCCGGCTGCGTACGTTGACGCTTTTGCCGATGTAAAGCGGCAGGCTCTCGCTTTGACCGTGAAACACATACACGCCCGGCCCTTTGGGCAACGGCGCCAGGCAGGCGCGCAGGTGCTCCGGGTATTGATAAATGTCGAGTTCCGGCTCGAGGCGGTTTGGCATCATGGCGGTGGCATTATCCTGCTGATGAATGAATACTGGTTTTTTAGCCAGTATAACGCGCCCTGCAGCCGGTTGCACACCCGGCGGATAATAACTCACCGTGATCTTTAGCGGGAAAGCCTTTACTATCCCCTTTCCAGCGGGAAAGCGCCTCACGTTTAGCGCCAGTTCAAGCTGGCGCTGCCATGATGGCAGACTGGAACCGCCGCTTTTATCGTTATGGAAAACCTGGGTATGTCATCACTGAAACTCCCCTCCCGCCGTCTGGCGTTGCTCGCCGCCATCGTTTTCATCGCCGTCGCCGTCGCGCTGGCCATCTTTTGGCAACGCCCGCCGCAGCAGGATTACGTTACCGCGCCGGCCCGCCTAGGCGATATCGAAAACGCCGTGCTGGCCACCGGGCGGCTGGATGCCATCGAACGCGTCAACGTCGGCGCCCGCGTCTCCGGCGAAGTCAAATCGCTGAAGGTCAAGCTGGGCGATCGCGTCACCAAAGGGCAACCGATCGCCGACATCGACGATCTGCAACAGCGCAACGATCTGCGCAACGCCGAGGCGGCGCTGAACGTAGTCAAAGCCAATATGTTAGCCAAACAGGCCTTGCTGAAACAGGCGGAGTCGCGTTTCAAACGCCAGCGCCGCATGCTGAACGACGAAGCCAGCTCGCGTGAAGACTTCGAAACCGCCGAAGCCTCGCTCTCCACCACTCGCGCCGATCTGCAGGCGCTCAATGCGCAGTTGGTGCAATCGCAGATCGAAGTCGAGAAGAAAAAAATCGATCTGGGCTATACCCGCGTGGTTGCGCCGATGGACGGCATCGTTATCGCCGTGGTCACGCAGCAGGGGCAAACGGTCAACTCCAGCCAAAGCGCGCCGACCATCGTCAAGCTGGCGCGGTTGGATATGATGACCATCAAGGCGCAGATCTCCGAAGCCGACATCACCCGCATTTCACCGGGGCAAAAGGCGTACTTCACTATTTTCTCCGATCCGGATAAACGGTACGACGCCACGCTGCGCACCATCGAGCTGGCGCCGGAATCGGTGATGAAAGACGATTCGCTCGCCGGCACCAGCTCCGCATCCGGTTCCGGCACCTCGAACGCCTCAGTCTATTACAACGCGCTGCTGGACGTACCCAACCCGGAGAACCGCCTGCGCATCGCCATGACCGCGCAGGTTTCCTTACTGCTCGGCGACGCGAAGAACACCCTGCTGGTGCCGATCCAGGCGGTGCATAAAACCGAAGGAAAAGTGCAGCAGGTGCAGGTGCTGACTCAGGATCAGCGGCTGGAAACGCGCGAAGTGACCACCGGCATCACCAACAACGTCGATATTCAGATCCTCAGCGGCCTGAAAGCCGGTGAAACCGTGGTGCTGTCGCAGCCCGCCGCCAAGTCGGCTGAGGATGGCATCTTCCTGTGAACGCGATCATCGAGCTAAAAGGCATCAGTCGAACCTACACCAACGGCGGTCAGGCGCTGACGGTGTTGAAAGACATCGATTTGACCATCGCCGCCGGCGAGCTGGTGGCGATCATCGGCGCCTCGGGTTCCGGCAAATCGACGCTGATGAACATCATGGGCTGCCTCGACGTGCCGGATCGCGGCGACTACTACATCAGCGGCCAGAACGCCGCCCACCTGTCGCCGGACGAACTGGCCCGCCTGCGCCGCGAGCATATCGGCTTTATCTTCCAGCGTTACCACCTGATGCCCGATCTCAGCGCGCTGGGCAACGTCGAAATTCCGGCCATCTACGCCAACGCCCGGCGCGATCAGCGGCGGCTGCGGGCGGCGCAACTGCTGGCGCGGTTAGGCCTGGAGGGTCGCGAAGACCACAAGCCCGGCCAGCTTTCCGGCGGCCAGCAGCAGCGCGTCAGCATCGCCCGCTCACTGATCAACGGCGGCGAAATTATCCTGGCGGACGAACCGACCGGCGCGCTGGACACCCAATCCGGCCAGGAAGTGCTGGCGATCCTGAGCGAGCTGAATCAGCGCGGCCACACCGTGGTGATCGTGACCCACGATATGAACGTGGCGCAGCATGCGCACCGCGTCATCGAGCTGCGAGACGGCGAGATCATCGCTGACAGCGGCCGCCAATCGGCGCCCGCCGCCGCGCTGCCGCCGCCGAACCGCAGTCGGCAAAGCAGCTGGCAAAGCCTGATTGACCGCACCCGCGAATCGCTGCACATGGCGCTAAAAGCGATGAACGCCCATCGCCTGCGCACCGCGCTGACCATGACCGGCATTATCTTCGGCATCGCCGCCGTGGTTACGGTGGTGGCGCTGGGCGAAGGCGCCAAGCAGCGCACGCTGGAGAATATCAAGGGGCTCGGCACCAACGTAGTGAGCATCTATCCAGGGCGCGACTTCTTCGACGACGCCATCGACAGCATCCGCACCCTGGTGCCGGCCGACGCCGACGCGCTGGCGCAACAAAGCTTCGTCGACAGCGTCAGCCCGGAAGTCAGCGCGTCCGACAGCATCCGTTTTCGCAGCAAATCCGCCACCGCCTCGATCACCGGCGTCGGGCGCGACTATTTCCGCGTCAACGGCATCACGCTGGTGCAAGGCGCCACCTTCCGCGACGATCGCAACGCGCTGCAGGAAGTGATCATCGACGATAACGCACGCCAGGCGCTGTTCGGCGATTTTGGCGTCGAGCCGCTCGGCCAGATCGTGTTTCTCGGCTCGGTGCCGGCGCGGGTGGTCGGCGTCGCCAAAAGCGAACGCAACTATGCGCCTAACCGCATCAGCGTCTGGATGCCCTACAGCACGGTGATGTACCGTATGGTCGGCAAGACCACGCTCGGCGGCATCACCGTGCGCCTGAAGGACGATGTCGCCAGCGAAGCCGCCGTCAGCGCCATCACGCAGTTGCTGACCCAACGCCATGGCGTCAAGGATTTCATGACGTTCAACCGCGATCAGTTCCGTAAATCGATCGAGCGCACCTCGATGACGCTTAGCCTGCTGATCCTGATGGTGGCCTCGATCTCGCTGGTGATCGGCAGCCTGGGCGTGATGAACATCATGCTGGTCTCGGTAACCGAGCGCACCCACGAGATCGGCGTGCGCATGGCGGTCGGCGCGCGGCGCGGCGATATCATGCAACAGTTCATGATCGAGGCGGTGCTGGTCTGTCTGATCGGCGGCATTTTGGGCATCGCGCTGTCGTTCGCCGCCGGTTCGCTGTTCACCACGCTGGCGGGCGGCATGTTCACCGCCATCTATTCCTGGCAAGCCGCCGCGACGGCGTTTTTCTGTTCAACCTTAATCGGCATGATCTTCGGTTATCTCCCCGCCCGTAAAGCGGCAAGGATGGATCCGGTCGTTTCATTGGCCAGCGAGTAACCCATGAAAATTCTCTCTCCCCTGGCGTTAAGCCTCGCCGCCCTGCTCACCGCCGGCTGCGGCAACGCCCTGAAAAGCGACTACCGGGCGCCGCAGGTCAACTATCCTGCGGGGTGGCAGCACGCCGCCGAAAACGCCACGCCGACGCCGTTCGACTGGCGTGATTTCCACGATCCTGAACTCGAGCGCTGGCTGCAACAGGTGATGGCCAGCAACAACGATCTGGCCGCCGCCGTGCTGCGCGTCTACCGCGCGCGGCTCGAGGCGGAACGCGTCGGCATCAGCACCGCGCCTGACGTCAGCGCCTCGTTGAACAGCGGCATCAATCGCCCGCTGTCGGCATCCTCCGCCTGGAATAAAACCAGCGGCGCGACGCTCTCTACGAGCTATGAAGTCGATCTGTGGGGTAAACTGGCGCGCCAGCGCGACGCCGCCGAGTGGGCCAGCCAGGCTTCCGAGCAGGATCTGCAAACGGCGCGCCTGACGCTGCTGGCCGACGCCGCCACGAATTACTGGCGCATCGGCTTCCTCAATCAGCAGATCGACGTCAGCCGGGCGAGCATCGCCTATGCCAAAACGACGCTACGGCTGGCCAACGCCCGTTATCAGGCCGGCAGCATCTCGGCGCTGGACGTGGTGAACGCGGAGCAAAGCTTGCTGACGCAGGAAAGCCGACTGCTGGCGTTGCAGCACGAACGCCAACAGGCGCTGAACGAACAGGCGGTGCTGCTGGGTGCGCCTTCGGGCCAGGCCACCATAGCGCCCGCACGCCTGCCGACGGCGGCGATGCCGCAGATCAACACCGGCATTCCCGCCAGCGTCTTGAGCCGCCGCCCGGATCTCAGCGCTAAAGAACTGCGGTTGCGCGCCGCCCTGGCCAACGTCGACGAGAAACGGCTGCAATACTATCCCGCGTTCAGCCTGACCGGCTCGCTGGGCGCCAGCAGCAGCGCACTGCTGGAATTCCTGCGCAACCCGACGGGCAGCCTCGGCGCCGGCCTGACGCTGCCGTTCCTGCAGTGGCGGCAAATGGGCGTGGAGATCAAGATCGCCCGCAACGATTATGAACAGCAGGTGCTGGCGTTCAAACAGGCGCTGTACAAGGCGATGGGCGATGTGAACAACGCCCTGTCATTGCGTACGCAGCTGCTGGCGCAGGAGACGCAGTTGCGTGCTTCATTGGCGCTGGCGCGCAAATCGGAGCGGCTGAACGAGGTGCGCTACCGGCAGGGCGCCGTCACCATTACCGACTGGCTAAACGCTCAGGAGCAACGCCGTCAGGCGGAACTGGCGGTAGACGAAAACCGCTTCGCGCAGTACCAGAACCTGGCGAAAATCTATCTGGAGTTCGGCGGTTCGTCGGCGCCCTAATCCAAACTGCCTGGCCAGTTGGTCAGGCGTTTTTTTAGCGACGAACACATCAATTTTTCCTGTTTTATCTCCCGTACTCTCTATACTTGAAACATCATCAATCAGACGAAAAACCGTCAAATAGCACAATCATTAGACTATTCTCGCACCAAATCGGTGCAAATACTTAAGTTAAACTGCTGGATTTGATCGCCGCAAGATATAACGTTAAGCTATAGATGCAAAATAATTAGTCACCTAAATGACATAACCTTGGCATAAACGACGATATTTTGTGATCCACATCCCAACTTAAATGTGGATAATGAATCGTTTTGAATCGCGATTCGATTAGCCGATTTGATAACTCGAAAACAACAGTGAACGGAGATGACGCTTTCACGAACAACGAATAATTCATTAAGGGATGATTATATGAAGTTAAGAAAAAAACGACATAAACCGATGCACATTAACGACATCACCATCATCGATGACAGCAAACTCAAGAAGGCGATCACCGCGGCGGCCCTGGGCAACGCGATGGAGTGGTTCGACTTCGGCGTATACGGCTTTGTCGCCTATGCGCTTGGCCAGGTCTTCTTCCCCGGCGCCTCTCCCGGCGTGCAAATGATCGCCGCGCTGGCGACCTTCTCCGTGCCCTTCCTGGTGCGTCCGCTCGGCGGCCTGTTCTTCGGCGCTATGGGCGACAAGTTCGGCCGGCAAAAAGTTCTCTCGGTCACCATTATCATCATGGCGGTCAGCACCTTCTGTATCGGCCTGATCCCGTCCTATGCGTCGATCGGCATCTGGGCCCCGATCCTGCTGCTGCTGGCCAAACTGGCGCAGGGCTTCTCCGTCGGCGGTGAATATTCCGGCGCGGCGATCTTCGTCGCCGAATACTCGCCGGACCGCAAACGCGGGTTTATGGGGAGCTGGCTGGATTTCGGCTCCATCGCCGGCTTTGTGATGGGCGCAGGCGTAGTGGTGCTGATCTCCAGCATCGTCGGCGAAGCCAACTTCCTCGACTGGGGATGGCGCATTCCGTTCTTCATCGCCGCGCCGCTGGGCCTGATCGGTCTCTATCTGCGCCATGCGCTGGAAGAAACCCCGGCGTTCCAGCAGCACGTGGATAAGATGGAGAAAGAGGATCGCAACGCCATCGAAAATCCGCCGAAAACCTCGTTCAAAGAGATCGCGGCCAAACACTGGAAAAGTTTGCTGGTGTGCGTCGGTATCGTGATTTCCACCAACGTGACCTATTACATGCTGTTGACCTACATGCCGAGTTACCTGTCGCATAACCTGCACTACTCGGAGGATCACGGCGTTCTGATCATCATCGCCATCATGATCGGCATGCTGTTCGTGCAGCCGGTGATCGGCCTGACCAGCGACCGTATTGGTCGTAAGCCGTTCATCATCGGCGGCAGCATCGGCCTGTTGGCGCTGGCGATCCCGTGCTTCATTTTGATCAACAGCAACGTCATCGGCCTGATCTTCGTCGGTCTGCTGGTGCTGGCGGTCCTGCTCAACTCCTTCACCGGGGTAATGGCCTCGATTCTGCCGGCAATGTTCCCGACGCACATCCGCTACAGCGCGCTGGCGATTTCGTTCAACATTTCGGTACTGATCGCCGGTGCGACACCGACCGTTGCCGCCTGGCTGGTGGAAGCGACCGGCAACCTGTACATGCCGGCCTACTACCTGATGGTTGTGGCGGTAATCGGTCTTATCACCGGTCTGTACATGAAAGAGACCGCCAACAAGCCGCTGCGCGGCGCGACGCCGGCCGCTTCTGACCGTACCGAAGCGAAAGAACTGCTGCAGGAGACCTACGACAACATCGAACAGAAAGTCGAGGACATCAACGCGCAGATCGCCGAGCTGGAAAAGAAAAAGCAGATCCTGATAGACCAGCACCCCAAGCTGGACTGATCGCCGCTGAAAGCCACCCGTTTGGGTGGCTTTTTTACTTTGATTTCAAAAGAAATAATGCGCAGCGCATTTTTATGACAATCAGGATTGGTGGTACGCTTTGCCGCACACTCTTTATTGATGAAGAACATGATCATGAGCAAAATGGACCTTCCCATCATTATCGGCATCCTGGTGATGCTGACCCTGTGGCTCGGCGCGCTTTTCAACATTGGCGATATCACCTTCAGCATTTCACGTCTGTTTCACTGGATTGAAAGCCAACGCGGCTAACCCGACGCCGCCGCAGGCGGTGGGAAACTTCGGCTATGATTGATAGACGTTACGCCATTTTCCGAGACTGTCGCTCGCGATAAAGAGGACCGCATCATGACCGACTATGAGTTCTACAATCAGATCCTGACCCGCCTGGCCGCCAATCACCCCGGCACGCTGGATGAAAAAACCTACGAACTGTGGAAGCAGGACGCCACCAGCCCGCACGCCTTCGCCGATCCCTTCGCCTATCTTAAAACCAAGGGGCTGATACAAGCCTATGTGATGAGCGACATCGACGAGAACAACTATGATATCGATCCACACCAAACGCGGATCACCACCGCCGGTCTCGAGTTCATACGCAACGGCGGGTTTAAGTAAGCAACAAAAAACCGCCGGGCGGCGGTTTTTTATCCTAAAAAGCCTGCAGACGGTGGTTCAGGCGGGGAAAGGCCGATAAAAAATGCGCAGCACTTCGTTGTCGCCCTGGCGTAAAAAACCGCCTTCCGGCTGCCAGCGCAGATCGCGCGCCAGATTGAGATTTTCCCAACCGACCGCGCCGCCCACGCCGATGCAAAGATTTTTATTGCCCGCGGCAAATCCCGCACCGGTGCCGATCATGGCATGCAGCAATCGGGGCGCCGCCGCGTCGCGCATGGAAAATATACCGATAAAACATCCCTGCGGCGCGCGCAGCATATCCGCCATGGTGCGGATCTCGGTATCATCAGGGCTGACGAAATGTTTATATTGCTTATCGAACACCGTCAGCCACAGCTGCTTGTATTTCGCCTTGCTGAGCGCGCCTGAACGGTGAGCGCAAAGCACCACCGCATCCCAGCACATCTCCCCGCTCAACGAAAGGTACTCTTCCGTATCGGCTTGTGGCTTGTCGGCGTAATGCCGCGCAAACTCAGCCGCATTCAAATGCGGCGGCACGGCCTGTTTGGCAACGTCACTCTTGTAGCGCTTGAAATTCAACCAATGCATGGGGAGTATCCTCTTCACCCGCGAGATTAATGAATCTGAAACCGTGGATGAGACGAGCCATCACATCCAGGGCGTCGTCGGCGATGGCAATTTCGTCGTCATTCAGCCCCTGCGCCACCGACCGCTCAATCGCGTTCATCACCGCCGGAGCGCTGGTTTCTTCCCCCTGCGCTACCACGTCTAATACGGCTTTGCCGATCGCCAGACAAAGCTCATGATCAAACTCAACCTCTTTATACGGCTGCATAATCACCCCGATAAATTTTCACCCAAGAATACTAGACCACAATGGCGTATCGCGCCTGCCATCGTAGCGCAGCAAGGTATGCAGCCGAAGATAAGAGCATCCGGCTCCGGGTTGATAACCCGAAGCCCGATAAAAAAGCAGGTTATTACGGTGCTTGTTCGGTGGGGCGAATAATAAAGCAAGTGGCGGTTGCCGAAGCCAGCAGCTTCCCTTCCGCCGTTTTTAGCGTGCCTTCAGCAAAAGCGACATTCTTCGCCGCATAGACCAGACGCCCCTCGGCGATAAGATCAGTTTCCTTCGGCACAGGGCGCAACATTTTAACCTGCAGATCGACCGTGCCATAGCCAATCCCCGCGCCCAGCGTACTGTGCACCGCGCAACCGGTCACCGAGTCCAAAACCGTGGCGGCGAAACCGCCATGTACGCCCCCCAGTGGATTCAGATGGCGCCCGTCGGCCCGCGCCGCGATGCGAATATACCCCTCTTCCACCGCGACCGGTTTCATGGGCACGGTTTCAGCGATCGAGGCCGGTGGGATCTTGCCAGCCATCGCAGCCTGTAATAACGCCAACCCGGTCATTTTTGTGGGATCCATTACTCTCTCCTCTGGTGGTAAACCGGTTATATAGGAGAGGTCTGACCTCTTAACTTGCTTTTTCGTGCTGATGTCGTCAGCCGCCTGCTCTTCAGATCCTCTGAACGTGACCGTCATCACTCTTTAGAGCTAATAACCACAATTTTTTAGCGTCTTTAGATTTAAAACAACTTTCTACTGTAAACACCGCCGGAAACTGAACGCAGTTAAGTTCAACATTTTAAGGCGTATCTATCATGGATTTCTTTCTGCAATTAGCGGTTATATTGGCATGCCTGCTGTATGGGGCGCGTAAGGGCGGCATTGCGCTGGGGTTACTGGGCGGTATCGGTTTGATGATCCTGGTGTTTGGTTTTCACCTGCAGCCCGGCAAACCGCCGGTAGACGTGATGCTGGTGATCATCGCGGTGGTGGCGGCCTCCGCCACCCTGCAGGCCTCAGGCGGGTTGGACGTCATGCTGCAGATCGCCGAGCGGATGCTGCGGCGCAACCCGCGTTATGTCTCGATCATCGCCCCCTTCGTCACCTGCATTCTCACTATCCTGTGCGGCACCGGCCATGTGGTGTACACCATCTTGCCAATCATCTATGACGTGGCGATCAAAAATAATATCCGCCCGGAACGGCCGATGGCGGCCAGTTCGATCGGCGCGCAGATGGGCATTATCGCCAGCCCGGTCTCGGTGGCGGTGGTGTCACTGGTGGCAATGCTCAGCAGCTACACCTTCAATGGCCGCCATCTGGAATTCCTCGATCTGCTTTCTATCACCATCCCTTCGACGCTGTGCGGCATTCTGGCGATCGGCATCTTCAGCTGGTTCCGCGGCAAAGACCTGGACAAAGACCCGGAGTTCCAGAAGTTCATCTCGGTGCCGGAGAACCATCGCTATGTCTACGGCGACGCCGCTACCCTGCTGGACCGGGTATTGCCGCGCAGCAACTGGATCGCCATGTGGATTTTCCTCGCCACCATCGCCCTGGTGGCGGTGCTGGGTGCCTTTTCCGGCCTGCGGCCCAGCTTCGGTGGCAAGCCGCTCTCCATGGTTCTGGTGATCCAGATGTGCATGCTGATGGCCGGGGCGTTGATCGTTATCATCACCCGCACCAACCCGGCGTCTATCTCTAAAAACGAGGTGTTCCGTTCCGGCATGATCGCCATCGTGGCGGTGTATGGTGTTGCCTGGATGGCGGAAACCATGTTCGGCGCGCACCTGGCGCAGATCGAGGCCACACTGGGTGTGTTGGTGAAAGAGTACCCTTGGGCCTATGCGCTGATCCTGCTGCTGGTGTCGAAATTCGTCAACTCGCAGGCCGCCGCACTGGCGGCGCTGGTGCCGGTGGCGCTGGCGATCGGGGTTAACCCCGCCTATATCGTCGCTTCGGCGCCGGCCTGTTACGGCTATTACATTCTGCCAACCTACCCCAGCGATCTGGCGGCAATCCAGTTCGATCGCTCCGGCACCACCCGCATCGGCCGCTTCGTGATCAACCACAGCTTTATTCTGCCCGGCCTGATTGGCGTCAGCGTCTCCTGCGTCTTCGGCTGGATCCTCGCTGCGGCGTTCGGTTTCTTATGAGTTGTACTTCGGAGCCCTGCGGGGCTCCCTGCAAGCTTGATGACAATCCATGGGTATAAGGCATGACAAGACAGGAAGGAATGCGGGGGGGTAATGCGAATTACAGAAACAAAAAAACCGCCTCTCGGCGGTCTACGACATTACTACTTATTGCTTTGATTATTCGGTATTTTTATTCCCTGGTACCCGGGGCGGGACTTGAACCCGCACAGCCATAAGCCGAGGGATTTTAAATTCACCTTGTTAATCTTATATATCAATAGATAGTTATGCACGGCGGACTACCAGATAACATGCAGATCGTCCTATTCGCAGGTTCGCATGTCGTTCACGCAATACACCACCGCGCCAAACACTTCGCTCCTTTCTTCCGAGTCTTCGTTGCCGAGTTCAGTTTCTCGTCTTGAACAGTCCAAAAACTCGAGCACGCGATACGAATAGAGGCGCAGGCGCCGCAGTACATGAGCGCCTTCTTCCGCAGCAACGATAATGCTGCCATGTACCGGCGTCGCCGACGAATCGACAACGAGCAACGCGTCAGCATGGATACCGACTGCCAGCGCCTGGCCGGCAGCGCGTAGCAGATAAGTGGCACTCGGTTTTGAAATGCAGATCTCATCAAGGCTCAAGCGGCGCTCAACGTAGTCTGCTGCCGGGCTGGCAAATTTTGGCATCATTCCTACGATGTTTACCTCGCAAAAACATCTGTCAAAAAAACAGTTTATGGGAATCACTTCTGCTTGGGGAGGCTGTTCGCAAAATGAAGTGCAAGCTAATAATTTAATGAAAAATATAAAATTTCTTATTTATAAATTTAATGCTCATCTGTTTACAAACACCAAATTTATGTAACAATATATAACATGCGTCATAGACTCAGATTTGATTGCAGGGTGAATAATGAACAACATGAAGGAAAAGATAGAACGCGATGGATTTGTCGTTATCCGCGGGATGTTTACTGAAGACGAGATGTCCAAGATGAATAATTCGATTGATAAGTTTTTCGCCAATAAGGGCGTTACGTATCGATACGGATTGACCCAGCCGAATATTGCTGTCGAGGAGCAGGAATTTTCTTGGGTTTTCCATCACCCAAAAGTTATCGATGCTTATCGAGAGGTTTTTGGCAGTAATGATTTTGTGTTCACTTCTCATGCTGACATTCATCACAATATGGGATTCGGTTGGCATAAAGACGATGCCAAAGGTGCATATTTTTCCGAGCCATATTTCACTCATGATTGCCGAGTTTATAAGATGGGCATCTATATGAATGACCACTCTACTGATGGCAACGGAATGTCCGTACGAGTTGGCTCACATTTGAAAGATAACTTAACCGACGGCGAAGCGGTGTCACTGGCTACAAAACCTGGGGATGTAGTTATTTTTGACGTAAGAATTACACACGCAGGTAAAGAGTATGATTTATTTGAGCGTGGCTTGCTGAAGTTGGGCCGTACATTGGGTGATCCAACTGGTAAGTCACTAATAGGGAGGAGGATTCGTGATATCTATTGCGGATTTAAAGCAGGAAAACCAAAGCGTAGTTTCTTTTTTACATTTGGGGCTCCCAATATCTTTACCTATGACTTCGCACGCACAAACATGCGTAGACAGATAGAACAATCTGGCGGCAGCGAATACGTTTTATCTGAAAACCTATCAAATGAACTTCATAAAAAAGGGGTGAAAACCCTAAGTTATGAAGACGGTTTGTAGTCTGTCTGCCGGTTCTACCGGTCGCTTTTGGCTCCTACCAAAAATATTTTGTAGCATGTGGTTACTTTTCATTATACAATCTTTACACTTCTGAGTTGTTCTGAATTGCGCATACTAAAAGAGCGATAAAATGAAAAGTAACCGTGTTGAATCATTAGATTATCTCCGTGGTCTAATGGCGTTGTCAGTTGTGATTTATCATTACACATCGTGGTCTATGTCTACTGGATCATCAGTTGATGTTATTGGCAGTGAATTCCTTTTAGGAAAGTTAGGAATATATGCCGTTTCTGTTTTTTATATCCTTAGTGGGATAAGTTTGGCATATATCTATGATGGAAAGATAACATCAACTCGCCACGTAGCAGCATTTGCTGTTAAACGCGTATTTCGGATATTTCCATTGTTCTGGATTGCAGTGACTGGGATGATAATATTTAGCTGGCTATTGGCAACGGTTAATGGCCAGGCTTTTGACTTTCCATACTACAAAGCATTTTTGAATTACACACTATTGTTTGGTTTTATAGATCCAACAGCTTACCTATCAACCGGTGCATGGTCTATTGGTAATGAGCTCGTTTTCTATTCAATTCTATGTTTAACCTATCTAGTATCTTCGTCATATAGGCATGTATTCCCCGCGGTTGTGTTATTAAGTATCGCGGCGGGCATATACTTTTCTTTCGATACTCTTGACTCTTCGTTGCCACTTTCAGACCAGTGGGCGAACTACATAAACCCATTCAACCAGCTATTTCTTTTCATGTGTGGTGCTGCCGTTGGGAAATACGCACCAGCAATAAAAATAAATAAAATATTGCTAATTGTTATTGGTTTACTGACAATTTTAGCTTTCATATTTTATCCAGTACATGGCGATAAGATAAACCTTGTATCCGGATACAATAGAATATTAATTTCATCGTTATGCTTAGTTTTTGTTTTCTCATTGTATAAATTGAATCCAAACTATGACAACATGCTAACTAACGCATTAGGTAAGTTAGGCGAGATATCATATTCAATTTACTTAATGCACCCCATTGTAGCCATTCCGGTCACATTTATCGCAAAGAAAGTTGGGATGCCAATAGGTTTAGGATATGTAGCATCATTCTTATGCGTCATCGTCGTCGGTTTCATTACCTTTTATCTCGTAGAGAAGCCAATGATGCGCGTAGGAGCAAACATAGCCTCTTGGTTAAAAAGAGATGAGATCCACGCTCATAATCTCGTCAAGTAACCATAAAACTGCACTACTGGCAGGAGTTGGATGCTGCCAGTAGTTCACGTTCATATCCAATACGCTGGTGACTCTCAGCGCGCAGCGCTCTCATCTGCGCATCGATCAAGTCACCGATAGGCAACGGGTCAACAGCAAACGCCAGCCACACCACGTCGGCGGTTTTGCATGGCGCAGCTATCGGAACTTTTACCTCTACATATGACGGCGTCGAGGGCGTGTAAGCATCCCAACCAAATACAATTTGAAAAGTAGGATCACAATGAAGAATAGATTCAGTCCAGCGGGTCTTGGCGATGAGCTTAAT
Source organism: Serratia sp. CY76391 (assembly GCF_052166695.1). Lineage (NCBI taxonomy): Bacteria > Pseudomonadati > Pseudomonadota > Gammaproteobacteria > Enterobacterales > Yersiniaceae > Serratia > Serratia sp. CY76391. Next base: position 982,463 of record NZ_JBJNOJ010000001.1, on the reverse strand, counting down.
ACTTTAGGAATCGATGAATTTTGGATAATCGACCAGCATCAGTTAAAAGGTAATCTAGATGATAAATTGGCTTTTCCTTCCATTCTGAATAAAAAAAAAGAATCAGTTACTACAACAGGCCGAGTGGTAGCGAGGTTGGGTACTGGGCGTTTTATCAAACGCCCATTGGCCCAGTAAAGGATGAAATTTTCTATAGGGCTATTCGCATTAGCAGTGACTATTTATTTCAAATGGACCTGTTAAGCGACCAATAATTCAATGTAATAGCCGAATGTTCTCAGCTCTCTTAAGCGATTGTTTGATCCCCATAGATTTTCTGATAGAACGCGCACACTTGGGCAGATACACGTTCGTGGACGGCATATTTTGGGTTGGAGTATGCCTCGTACTTCATCAGGCCGCGGATGCACTGCTGTTCTTCGAGATTGATTTGGCCATTGCCTACAGGCGTATCCTCACCCATCTCCGCACCGATTTTAGCCAGCATGCGGATCACCATCGGGTTGTTGCCGATCTCGTCCATCTTGCCTTGGTCAGCAGGGGTCAGCCAGAGACATAAACGCGCGGTGCGCCAGCCCGAGATTTTTCTGGAACTCAGCATCGGTTTTCCACGCGCCGCACAGCTCGGTAGCCGCCGCCTCTTGATCAAGCTCAGCGGTGTCGCCCACCATCGCCGGAGCGCGGCTCATGTACTCGCCGAGGATAAACCCCATCTGATCGTTGGTGATACCCTTGGCGTGCGCCGCCTTGAGGAATCCTTGCATCTCAGGGTCAGCCTTGAACTCGTCCCATTTGCCCCCCTCAACCTCAACAGTCGGTGCATACTCGTCTACGGTTTTCGGTGCCGCACTGCTTTTCAAGGTGCATGTAGGACTCGTCCAGCTTGCGCGCGGATCATCGATGTTAGGAATGATGTTAGGAATGGGAGCGTAAAAACAAAAAAACCGCCTCTCGGCGGTTACGACATTACTACTTATTGCTTTGATTATTCGGTATTTTTATTCCCTGGTACCCGGGGCGGGACTTGAACCCGCACAGCCATAAGCCGAGGGATTTTAAATTCAGCGTTAACATTTTTAAAAACAACAAATTGAGAAAATTATCAGAACATGGATCAATAAACAGGCACTGTAAATTCATGATGTTACCACATGCTCTAGGCCTATCTTCTGATATACAGGGTGCATAAAAAAGCCCTAAGAACGACATAGGGCCATTGTGTTGAGTGTAATTAGTCGGGTTCCTAACTATCTTTCATCCCACAATTTTTGAAGTTTCGTTAAACCTTTACCGGTAATCATGGCTGTTACCGATTGCTGCACTCCATGATCAGGGTGATCCCAACTGCCAAGTTTCACATCCAAATAGCCAGCTTCGATTTTTTCCTGATAGGGTTCGTTATAGCGCGTAACCCACGCAATCTGTCGCAGAAATTGAAACAGCCTGGTACGGCCAGTTCCCAAGATTTTGGCAGCCTGCGCAACGCTCATTGCCCCAGGAGCAACGGCAACCTTGTCATGAAACTCTACCTTTGGCGCATCTTCAAACACTTGATGCTCGAGTTGGTTGACGTGAGACTGGAGCCGCTGTTTCTCCTCAGCGAGATCGGCCGCAAGGCGTAATGCCTCGGGCAGGTTTTGGGGAAGCGCTGGCGCAGCCGACTCCAATTCCCGCCACCGCTTCGCCACTTTATGGCGCAGTGGGATGCTATAACCCATCACCAGCGTCATGGTCAGATCTTGGTCTAACAAAAACTCCTGATAGGTGCGTCCACGGGCATCTTGGTAATCTCCCGAAAATTCGGTAGATTGAATATTGAGCGATTCGAACATTTTACGACAGTCGGCCAAAACGTGATCATGCCGTTTCCCCGTCAGTTCTGCGATCTCTCGGCTGGACATGGTGGCGGCTTTGTTTATCGCTTCGTCATTTGCTAAACTAAGCATGGTCTTTTTCCTCGTTGGTCGCGGGAATTGCACTGGATGCCTTGGCGGTTGCCGCCGCCTGGGCATCACTACACTGACTAAAACCTACACCCAAGCCCTTCAGTCCTTCTTCAATCAAATTTTCAATCACCTCAATACCGCTGATCAAATGCTCATTGTGTATTGGGTCCTTAGAGTTGATTGCTACAGCAAGAACCCTGAGTAACGAACGGGCCTTACTCAGCGGTAGCGTGCTTTTATCAAACATAGCGATGATCTCATTGCTGTCCATTCCCCCCTCCTTCCTGAACGAAGGATTGCTCGAGTCGATAAAGAATCTCATCATTTTCCGAACGTCGATTCTTTACTGCTGCCTCTTTAAGCCTCCAGTTAAGCTCCTCGGGCATACGTATATTTTTTTGCCGCCTTCCCCTCACTACCTTCATAGTCACCCCTAGCTGCTATCTTTTTGATAGCTAAATGCTATCATTTGCTACTGTAGTAGCGTAATGCTAACATGTCAACATGGATTTTTGTGGGGGTGTGGATATGGCGAAAAAAGATGTTCAGGTCAACATACGGATGACAACCGAACTAAAAGAATACCTACTGGAAAGTGCATCATTAAGTAATAGATCTTTAAATTCAGAAATTATCGAACTACTTTCTAATGCGCTGATTGCCAAGGGAATAATAAAATCCAAACCAGTTAACTTTTCAGATTATACTGCGGGCCAGAATAAAGATGAGATGTATCAACTGTTTATGAATATGATGGTTTCTAGTTTCGTTGAAAACAACAAGGATAAGTTTAAAAAAGTTATTGACGAAGTTGCAGAAAAATATGTTGATGATAAAAATAAAAAGCCCAGGTGATCGGGCTTTTAATCTATAAACACACTGGCATTCACCAGAAATTTCATTGTTAATTATCAACACTGACAGAAACATTCCCACCATTGTCTTTTATTTCATATTTATAACTGTATTTATTACAAATCAAAGAGTATCCATTTGACATCATTAGAGGCCTGAAGGCACTGACCGAGTCGCACTTGTAGGAGCTACTCCTGGTAAACAAAACAAGTTTATCTATAAAGGAAAATGCTTCTGGTGTGTTGCTGAACAAAACAGCATCATGTTCAACTGGCGCAGCCCTTTCATTAGAGTCATACAGACTAAAATCCTTACTTCCCTTATTGCTTGAATTGCCCGCATTAGTTTCAATGCTGGCTTCAGGTGGTTTTTTATCACGTCGCCCTTCCCTTCCTATGAATTCATTTTTTCCATTCGTTGCTGGAATACCAGTTTTCACAATGGAAGAATAAATCCCAAAAGCTGTATCATACCATGAGTTAACACAAGCGTAATCTTGACATCTCTCTCTTGAATTCCATAAGGTTTTTGTTATTTCAGAAAATGCTTTCCGATCTTGGGCTGATGCTTTAGCTTTCCCATACGTATACTTTAAATCATCATCATCTTTAGATAGCTTCGCATCATTACAAATTGTTTTTTCCGCAAAGCTTTTAGCTTTTGCGCAGTCAAACGATGCCGCGCCTGCCTGATATGAAATACCAAGAACTATTAGCGATAAAATTGAAGTGCCAGTGATTTTCATTCTTTATACCTAACATTGAGAGTCAAGCGCAGTGTACACGATCAACACTGCGCTTAAAATACTCAACACCGCGGAGTACTTAAGCTGGCACCTCAGGCCACTTAATATCTGGTGCCCCCTCTGGATTAATGCGGCTCAACAGCGCTCGGTAGGTTTTCCAGGCTGTGAGCTGGCGCGTTTCGTCCTCCGTGGCAATACCTGTATCAACAGCATCTTGCAGCGGTGCGATAGCTGTGGTGGCCTCGCTCATCAGTTGAGTTTTCTTTTCGTCCGCTTCCTTAACCTGGGCAGCGTGCTGGGCTTCTTTGTCGGTCACCCACTTATTGCCATCCCACTTGTCATACGGTGTTTGCGGAGCGAGCAGCGTCCAGCCGGCAAGAACCGGCCCCAGATAATCAACTTCTCGGGCCTCACCAGTTTCAGTGCTATATGCGGGTTGTCCACGGAAATCATCGACTATTTCCCAGGCTGTGCCATCCTCCGTGCGCCGGATGGCTTTGTTGCCTTCAGTGGGCAGCGTTGGCTTGTCGGTATAGGAACCAGCCGCGATGCCAACACCCTGCGGGCAATATTGCCAGTAGCAGGACGTATACTCACGCGTGGTGCTATAGGCGCACTGATACGTCAATATCCAGCCCGCAGTTGTCGACCAGCCTTCGGGGCCTAAAACGGCTTGTTCAAAATCGAGGTTGTATTTTGGTGTGATCATTATGCTGCTCTCACGATGTAGTTGATTGCGACGTTGTAGGGGCGGGTCTCGCGCTGCTGTTCGGTTTCCTGCATGACACGGTAAGTGCCGGTGTTATCTGTCCCGGTGCCGACGGTATGGCCGGTGTCTCGCCCTGCATAGTTACCCCATTCACCGCCGCCAATGGCGGATGCCGGCGCTTGACCAGGCTGTATGGATAACAACCCACGGTTGGGGTCAACGCCCTTGCCGTTATCCTTACCGCGCAGGAATGCGCCGCGAAGGTCAGGCAACTGCCCTCCGGGGAAAGCCCATGCCAGACGCGGGCACTGACTCGTATTGAACCCGGAGCCATTACACATTAACCACCCTGCAGGTGGCGTTTCACCAGGCCATGCATGGATAATCCCCGGCGGTATATCGAGGTCGAGTACGGCAACTGTGCCAGCTTTACTGCTGATAGCACCGGATTGTGGGTTGAAGTCCCAGACACATTCAAAATTGTTATCACCACGTACGTGTATGGTGGGATGAGCAAATTCATTAGTACCCGGCATAAGGTAACCGTAGGTGACTGCCGTAGGGTAGCCCTGACCTTTACGCGTTGAAGTGCCTTTAGCTATCGGAACGAAAATGCCTCCAGTACTCGGCTCCCACTGCCAGTTAGGCTGGAAGAATGGTGCTTGTGAACTTAACTGGTCGGCATACGCCCCTGCACCCCACGGTATTGCTCCTGGCGTAGTGGCAACGGCTGGGGTAATCAGCTGGCCGGTCATGGTGTCGCCGATTTTTTTCACCGCACCGATGACGTCAGCAGTAGGCGGGTTTTTGACGGTATAAGCCTCTGTCCAAATCACACCATTTGCCGGTAAATTTGAATACCCGAAAAACGCCCGACCGCTATTCTGTACCGCCAGATAACTCGTTGAGGGACCACCGTCGCACGGCAGGCTTATTACGCCATAGACGTTAGAACCCGGTGCATTGGCCGATGTGCCGTTAACGCGGTAAATCATGGCCACGTTATTGTAGGCATCATCGCGATGCTGTGGACCCATACCCCAGCCGTACGCCGGAGGAGATGCCCAATCCGACCACGGGCCATCTTTGCCGTTCCAGGGGCCTGTCAGCCCCCTCACGAACTTTTGCCGCGTGCTGTAAGTCGTGTATTCCTGCTGACAACCATAAGCGCTGGGAGTGACCAGCAGCGTGCCCGCCAGATTTAACGGGTAGTGTTTGGCCGTCGTTGCTCCGGCATTCTCCGTTTGACAGTAAACACCCGCCTGGGACGGTGCGCCGATGGTGTTCAGGTCTACTGTTAGGGCGCTGGGATACACCGGTAATGCACCAACATCAAGTGCCTTCAACGTAACATTACCGCCGACATCTGGGCCGATTGAATTTACCGTCCGCACGGAGCCAACATCCGTGGTCGGGTTCAAAACGATGAACCGCCCCTGATCCGCATTGAACACCGCGAGGAAAGGATTTTTGGCAACGATATCCCCCGCGCGTAATGCCGTGTTGCTCCCCTTCACCAGCGGGTAAGTTCCCATCACACGGCCACCCATCGTTAACTGCAGCGTGCTGGCGCCGGTATTGTTCAGGGTGGGGTAAATGAGGATAGGCGTTTTTAATGCCCAGTCCGTCGAGCCGTTCAGGAAATAGGTTGCCGGCAGCGCCAGCGTTAACCCGTTTGCCGTACCGCCTGCCACCGCCGACGTGTAATGTCCGCTTTGCAGTTGTTCGATTTGCACGAACTGATTTTCTGAACCGCGTGTCGCGAAGTTGGCGATCACATCGTTCAGGGACCAGCCCTTAGCCGCGGTGCCTTCCTGACCGCGCACAACCGTCAGCATATCGTTGTTGACTGCGGTAAGGTGGCAAACTTCGAACACGGTTTCTTTCGCATCCGTGAGCGTAATTTTCGCGTAGACCTTGAGGGGGTTTGAGTCGTTGGCGTAATCGTAAGTGAGCAGACCGGCGAACAGCGCGCCCGCGCCTGGCATCACCTGTATTGTGGTCTGAGTCGCCGTAATATCAGCTGCCAACGACGACACGACGTTGTTTCCAAATCCAATAATCATTGTGCAACCACCGTTACAGAGTAGGTATAAACAAAGGGGAGCTTGACCAGAGACTGGCTGATCGCATCTTTCAAGAAATAGCCGACGCCATCGCCATAATCGGGGATCGTGATGGTGAACACGCCGTTATTGACCGTCACGCTGATATCGAAGGTGCTTTGCAACGGCGGATCGATGCCATTCGTGCCATGAATAAATCGCGCCAGGCGGCGCTTGAGCCAGTCGATACAAAAGTGCGAGCCGTCACCTTTATAAAAATTCCAGGTCAGGATCCGTTTAAAATAATCATCGGGTACGTATGACGCCGAACCCGGCACGTAATTTTTCAGGCCGGCATAAGGAATGGCGTTGTACTCGATGGTGTTATAAGCACCGCGGGCGATCGCATCCTCAGATATTTGCAGTAATGGCCGCCCTTCCCCGTAAATGCCGAGCGCGATCCAATCCAGCAACTCCCCCGTGATGGAGGGAGAAGTCCAGCACGGCAAATTAAGCGCATTGAGGTAGTCGAGATACCCCTGCGCCAACGTGTTATAGGCGGTGAAGAACGCGACGATGTTGGGATCGGCGTTATATTGCGTATACGGGTAAGCAGGAATGATTTTCTCAATTAGAGCTTGCATATTGCTTCACCTGTATCTGTGCCGCCGAGGTGGAGAAATAGGCGTAGGTGTCGCCATAAACCAGGCTTGACTCCGGTGCCGGTGGTTTAATTGCGCCGTTGATCCCGATTTGCACCTGGATCATTGACAGCAGCGACGCGGCAACGAGCCCCTCAACCGATTTCAGAAAAATGTCCTGTATCTGGAAAATATTTATCGGCTGGCCAACGGCGATAGCGTTCACGTAATCGGCGATGTTCTGCTGCACTGCTTTTGCAACGCCGGCCGGATCGATGTAGGTCGTCGACGCTGAGTTCCAGGTGATCAGCACCACCACGTTTTGCGACGATGGGACCACGAAAGGCACCTGGTAGACGTCGGGATAGACCGTGATCGGGATTGTTTTCTTTTCCACCTCCGCCCCCGATGGATTCGAGACATCGTTGGTCAAAATGGAAATATCCGGCACGGCTTTATAAATGGCATAGGCGACTTCATAAGGATCTCCGCCACCAACGACGGCCACCCATTTTCCGAGCGTCGCCTGGCGGAACGAAATCAGGTTTTCCTGTACGCCGTTCACTTTTTTCAGCGCGGAGCGGTAGCAGTCGGGCGTGCCTTGCACACCAAACATCCCGGCCTGCATCACCTGAGCACGATACGACGCGGGGCTTTGTTCGTCCGTCCCCGGCAGACCCGCCGTCAGGTTGGTGCAAGTTACCTGGTACGACTCCGGCACGGAGGTTTTCACCTGGTTAACCGTGCCTGCCGGCACCGCCCATATTCCCGTCGTGGTGGCCAGACAATACACCGGCTCGGTTTGCCCGCTGTCGGGGATCACCGTGTCCCGTCTCACGGTATACAAATAGGTGCCATCCCCAACGGTAAACCCCTTTTGAATACCAAAGCCGGGCGGTCCCGAGAATACGACATACACCGAGGTGTTCGTCCCTTCCCCCTGCTGCACGCCGTAGATAGCTCCCAGCTGTTTCAGCAGGTGAACGTTCGCACCATAAGGGCTGCAAGAATTGATCAGATCAACGCGCGCCTGGTCGCAAACCAGCAGCGCGCCGACGCTGGTGCTGGTCATGTCCTCAATCAATGAACCCGGTAAATCGGTCGTGATCCCAGGTGAAAGCCGCGTCGCCGTTTCTATAACCTGCTGGCGCAGCTCTTCCGCCGTTTTGGCGACGGGGCCGGTAATATCATAAATAACGGGTAAATCGCTCATACATACACCTTCGCCACTATTTTCGAGCCCGAGTTGGTGATAACCGAAATGTCGTACACCGGCGGATCAACTTCGGTCAGTGCAATCTGAAGTGAAGAAAAATGGCCGCTGAATTGCTGTTGCAGCCGGTTCACGTAAAAGGTGGGGATAATCTGCTGGATCACCGAACCATTGGCGGGAATGCCGTGATTCGCGAAAAAAGGGGACTCCTGCGGTGCCAGCTTGAGATTCTGCACCAGCGTGGTGAGATAGACGGCATCGTTGAAGCCGTTCGCATCAGTGGCGATCGTGACCCACTTGCCGGATTCGTCTTGCCCGTACGTTCTCATTCGGTAATGCTCCCGTCGAAACTCGTTGTCGGCCCGCCGGTGTTTTGCCCACCGTTGCCGTTACTGTGCTGATGGGAATTCACCCAGGTAAGCAGCTGCTGCCAGCCCTCATGCATAATGGCCGGACTGGTGCTGGCCTGCCCATCCGCCAGGGTTCCGCTCTGGCCGATCAACGACCATGAGCCATTTGTCAGCGTCAACACGGTACTGCCCACCGTGACCTTGAACTGCTCAGGCGTGGCAATCGTGATGCTCTCCGGAGTCAGCAGAAACGTCGTCTTGCTGCCGGCATCGCGTATCGTGACGCCTTCCGGGCCATACAACGTGAGAACTTGGCCGTCGACGCTCTCCCATTCCGTGTGACTGATCGGCAAAAACACCAGCGCGCTGAGATTGGCCGGCGGCGTGAGGTCGGCTGTACCGCCGCCCTGTCCGCTGGCACCGCCCAGATACGTATCCGCCGGGAGGACGATCCCCCGATCCCCCGGCTGCATGGGATAGCGGATATACTGCGGCCCAAACAATGGGAGGGTGACCTGCGGCAACATGAAAGGAATATCGCGCAGCAGGAAAGACACCGTGACCATATTGCCCGATCGGCTCACTACCGAGGCCGGTAGCACCTTACCGGCCATCTGCATGGCATCCGCGATTTTTTGTTCGGCGAACCGATGCATGTTTCCAGCGAAACTCTGTTTTTTTTCAATGCTCATGTTGCAGCCATTCCCCCTGTCGGATGGGCCTCAAGCACCGTCACCCAACTGTTAGCGTCCGGCTGCCGACTGTTGCCAAGGAGCCGCACAGAAGAAACCAGAAAGTCACCGGTAAAGGCGGCATCATCTCGGAATTGGGAATAGGAGGAGGCTTGTATCATCGGCCGCAATTTTTCAGGCATCCGAATATAATCCCCCACCTGAATGTCGCTGCGCATGACGCAGGGAATACTGACCGTGCCAAATTGCACCCACGTCGGTTGACCGACCAAATCGGTAAACGCTATCTGGATTGGATTTTGGTTGCGGTAACTGGCGCTTTTTTTCGAATCCTTGTCGATATGGTTGTCAAAATCATTATCGAAGACGCGGATCTCCTTACCATTCACCACCGTTATTTCTACGCCAGAATATTTATCATCCCTGATAATATTTCTGCTCAGCGCTTTTAGTTTCGCTGCCAGCTCGGACAGACTGCCGCAAAACATGTTGCTGTCGTAGTTATTCACCAGCCGGTCGCTGATACTTATCGAGTAACGATAATCACCGCCCATGTTCTGGAAACATTGCGTCAATGCGACAGACAGTTTTATTCCCTTATTCCACGGCAGCGTTAAGTTGATGGGTGCCAACGGCGCGGGATTCACCGCAGAGACTGCCCCCGCCGTTACAATCAGGTCAGTCCGTAGCTCAGTGCCCTGCCAGTTTCCCAGCACCTGCCACACCGTTCCCTCCAAGACCAGCCCTTGCTGTGCAGGTTTTGCCAACGGCAACCCTTTCGACATACCCACCCACATTTTTATCGTCATGCCAAACATGTTTTGTCTGGCCTGCTGCATATCTTTCGGGCCGATCCCCCAAATCGTGATGCAACTTTGCCCTTTGGGTGTAGACTCGCCAAATCGCTGGATATCAAACTCAATCATTAAATTGCCGGGATTGAAAACCCCATTTTTGAGGCTGGAATATTGCTTGAAGAGTTTTCCGGGATTGCCGTCTTTATCAGGTGGGGTAAAAATCTGAATATCGTAATACCGCATCAGTTGATTACCTCTATTTGTCCCGATGAAGATCGCCACACCATTTTCGTATTCGTAAATGCCCCGATAAGCAAATTAATGTCGTAGCCCACCGGCGAGTCGATCATGGGGGTGGTTAGCAGGCGATTTCCTGAGTTGTCAGTAATATTGAGATACCAGCGCTGCGCAGCAATATTCCATTTGGTCTGGCAGTTATACACCTCGCCATCGAGCATCGGCGTAAAAATCATGCTTTTCTGCTCATTACCAGAAAACGGATAAAGTGTTGTGCTCATAAATTAAACGCCCCGCTCAATTTACCGATAAGCCCGGTCACTGCATCCGAAACACTGCTACCCAGGGAGGTATTCCCGAGTGCGGAAACCGTATTGGTCCAGGCGCTTTCCGTAGTTTTATCGCCGTTATCAATCTTGCTCAAATAACTGTTGATCGCCTGTTCAGCACCGGTTTCAGTGATCAGCGGCTGTTCAAAGTCCCACAACCATTGACGCTGCGGCAGCGGATCATTCGAGCCAGTTACGTCCCGAACGGTGCGCAGGATGCAGCCGCTATAAATCAGCGACGGCGTGGCCACAACAAACGTGCCGCCAAGGTTGGCGTGCGCCTGCAGGACGGCCTGCAATGCGCTGAGCGTGACCAGCTTTGTCAGCGCGCCGGTATTTTCATTCACTGGCGCATCCATCAGCATGGGAATGCGCAGCGGCTGCGCCAGCAGCGCATTCGCGGCGACCGCCTGGTTAGCGAAGGGATAGCGGCCGATATCGTAATCCACCATGCTTGCGCCCTGCGCGGCGCGCCAGTGGCAGAAATATTTATCCAGGTCTGTCAGATTAGCCGCGCCGCCCAGCAGGTTGCTGACATAACTGGCGCTCTGCGTCAGCGCCACGATCGGCAACATCCCCCCAGGGATACTCTGCGCCACGCCGTCGCAAAGGATCACCGGGGAGATTTCAAACCCCAATTTGTAGAGCTCGCGCGTAAATGCCATTAACCGAATCCTCCGAGTTGCGTGCTCGAGACAATCGCGCTGCCGCCGGTGTTGTTGTACACCACCACGCCGGCGCTGCTGTTTCGCCTCTGGTTGTCCAGGATCTGCTGCAATATCTGATCGGTTTTACCCGATGCCTGTTGAGGGGCTGGCGCGGGGAGGTTTTGACGGGTTCCGGGACGTCCCTCCCCATAAACAGCCGCATACTGCTCTTTCACGCTGCCGACCGCACCGCCGGCGTTATTGATTATACGGGTGACTTTTTCCTCACTGAGGCGATTCCCCATCCCCTCCTTGACCGACATTGAAGAAATCAGCTGGGCCAACACTTTCGGATCGTTGAGGTTCAGCTTTTCAAACTCGGAGCGGCCGGTTGCCTTGGTGACATGATCAATGTACGCCCGCGTGTTGTTCTCCTTCGGTGGCGCCCATTTGCCGACAATATCGTGGATGTTGTCGACGCCTCTGGTGCCATAAATTTGGAGCTGTTTGGCCGCCGCCAGCACGCCCTCATCCAGCGTGGGGAACACTGCGAATTTTCCGCTCTTGGTGTTCGCCGTTTGATACCCGGCCGCCGCGCGCAGATTGGCCGGGTTATTGAAGCGATCGGCAATGGTCCTGCCCTTGGCGCTCACGTCCGCCGGACGCGCATCGACAGGCTCAACTTTGCCACTGGAGAAAAAGTGTTTGACGCCTTTCAGCCATCCCCAAACATGCGGATCGTCGTCAGTACCCGGCGTGTATGTCTGACCGCTCTGCGGATCCGTCCGCTTTTGGTCGCTGAGCATGGAAGAATGAGATTTCACATCGTCCAGCGTGATATCGGTTTTTCCCGTTACCCAGTCAATCACCTTGCCGATCAGCCGCCCTAACCGCTCAACACCGGTCATGAACGATTCCACGTCGCTTTTAAACTCGGGCGAGGCCAGGTAATTACCGAACCGCCGGATGCCATCTGCCAGCCCATCCAGCCATTTCCCCAGCTCAGGGGATTTAAGGACGGTATCCACCGCGCCGGAGAAAGCATCGGAGAGTTTCCCCAGCTCAGGCGTCAGTGGTGCCAATCCGCGAATGAAGGTGTTTTCTATGCCGACTTTGCTTCGATCCAGCTGAATGTTGAAATCCTGCCACTGCTTCAACTGCTGGTCCGTCAGTTGCAGGCGCTGCGTATCCTTTTGCGCCTGCTTGGTCATCGCATCGATCTCAGCGTCGCTCATTTTTTTGAAGCGATTGAGATCATCGAGGGTGAAGTAGTTGGTCAGCCCGTAGGCTTCCGCGCCTTGCTGGGTGCTGCCGTTACGCACGAAGATATCGCGCGCGCTTTTTATCATCTGCGGCAACAGGGTCGCCGGATCCTGATTGGGGTTATCAATCCCCATCGCCTTAAACTGCCAGCGTTTGCTCAGGTCCAGTTGGCTGTCCCGAATGGCGCCCAGCGTGCCGACGGGGTTACCGAGCACCTTCTGATAGTTCACCGCGCTGGCATTAAGACCGCCGGCAGTGGTTCCCAATCCCATAGCCGTGAACCGCTGCGAAGCAGCAGAACCCGCCAGGCGGTTGATACCCCACAGCCCACCCGCACCGGCCAGACCAGAAAACAGCCCCAGCACCGCCCCCCATGAAAGCAGGCTCGTCGTGGCGTCCTTCATGTGGCCGGCCAGACTCTTCGCGTCCTTGCTGGCCTTACTCAGGAATTTGCGCGCGCCGCTGCTTTTCTTGTTGAACTCGGACTGCGTTTTATTGGCCTTTTCGAGATTGCCATTCAGGCGGTCGAGCCCCTCGTTAATGGACGCGACGGCGGCGATCCCTTCGTTGAAGGCCTGAGCTATCGCCTCCGTGCTGCCCAGCACCTTTTCCGTCTGCTTGGCTGAATCACCGATCCCCTGCGCCGCGCCTCGCCATTGCTCCGGAAGTTCTTCGAGCGCCTTCTGGTATTCATTGAATTTTTCCAGGAACGCCTGAAATTTCTCGTCCTGAACATCAATTTCAACAACGGATTTAGCTGCCATTGAAATAGCCCTTCTGTCTTATTTCTTCCAGAATGAACCGCTGCCGGAAATGGAGCGGGCTTTTGTAGTCGCCAAAATCCAGTTCCCGGCAGAGTTCCCGGAACCCCTCACAGTAGGCCCAGGTCAGGAGGGAATGTACGACAGTTCCTGCGGGGCTGGCGGGGTCGGGGTATCGGTAGCCGTCTTCAACGTCGGTAAAGAATCGCGAAACGCCGTAGCGTTCAATGAGACGAGTTGCCCACTGTACATTTCGAGCGTTTTCCCCACCGTCGGGGCGATCAGGTTGGCTTTCTGAATAGCAGAGGAGACCATAAAAAACACCACTTCACCCTCAACCTCGCGGTATTCATCCGGATCGATGATTTCCTGCTTAAATGCCACCTCCAGCGGCACAGGGCGCCATACGCCGTTATCGTTGAAGATCACGGTGGTCAGGCGCTGAATATCATCGACAAGCGTCGGGGTACCCGCAGGAAGATCCCCGGCATCCTGCTGTGCTTTCAGGATGTTTCTCAGCATCATCGCGGCCACGCGCGGCGCGGCGGTTGTCCCTACTGACGTGAAGAAGTTGTGGAACATGTTCCCCAACAACACACAGTTCTCCTGCACCACCTCATACGGGAACGGCACAACGTGCAGGTACACCAGCGATCCGTCCTCGCGCGTGATCGTGCTGACGAAATTCAGTTTTCTGTCAATTTTCATACCCATCAATCCCACATCTTGTCATTGGTGGTCAGGTAGCCGGAAATTGTCGCAACAAAGCCGGCATCCGTACCGTTGAGGGTGATTTCGTTAAAATTCACCAGATAGCAGTTCAGAATGGTGTAGTTGCCGAAGGTCGTCGCATCCGGGGTAACCACCACCTCCCCCAATGCGGTATCAGTTGCAAACTGCCGTTGATAGCTGGCGGCCAGCCCCTGCGTTTTCAGCAAATGCACCGTCAAGGTCACTTGCTGGTAAGGTGCCTGGCTGCCCACAGTGCCGGTCATCGTGGGGATAATGTCAGTGGCGGCGGTATCCGGCCGCATGCTGATCCCCTCTTTGCCCAGGAATGACGCCGTGACGTTTAACGCCGGCTTGTCGGTAATGCTCACCGCGCCCCGGACGCGGTTAAGGAATCCCTGCGGTACTAATGGATTTGGCATTTATTACGCCCCCACAAAGTTGGTTACGTTGAGGTTGAAGGTGATGGACTCGAAACCACGCTTCGGTGTAACAACCGCACTCAGGCCGCTGTATTTCCCATCGGCGTAATCGGACGGATTCAGGCTGGTGTAGTTGGCGAACGGCACGGCGTTAATCACCGCGCTGCCGGCATAGGTGCCTTTCTCGTACTCTTCGTTGAAGACGTCCTGGCTGAGTTTTGTGTCGATCACCTGGCCGAGGATCAGCCCATAGCTGATGCCTGAACGCAGCGTTTTTAACCCGCGGCGCTGCAAGCGGTCGATGCCGTTCTGCTCGTAGTAAAGCGGGTTAACGGTGGTGTTGGAGCCGTTAATCACCTCATTCGCCAGATCCATCTCCAGATTGATGGCGCACCAGGCCACTGCATACCAATAGTTGAACGGCATGCCGTCCAGCATATGGCCGGCGACCAGCATCTTGTTGCTTAAACCACCCTCGGCCGCCGTGCCGATGTAGTTGATGTTGCTGTCCTGCAGGGATTTGAGCAGCTTGCCGTTCCCGGCAGGCGGATAATCCGTCACGCCATACATGAAGCGGAACGCCATCGGCGGCACCATATTCGACGAGCTCGGATCGTTGGCCAGCGACGACTGGAACGGAGCCGCCATAGAAAACTCAGTGGCGCCAATCCCCGGAGCCTCTACGCCGGCGAACACATTCGGGTATTTACCCGTCGCCCAGGCTTCATAGGTGGCAATGGTGGTGGTGACAAAAAACTTCACCAGCGATCCCGGCGAGGTGTAGTTGTTCGCCAGTGTCTTGAATGTGGCTTCTTCATCCCATTCGCGGGGAATCAGGTAGGAGAAGAATTTTTGATAGGTGTTGCCCAGCGAAATATCTTCGTCGATAAATTTGCTTAGTGCCTCGACCGCAGCCTTCACACTCAACTCACCCAGTTCAAGCACGTAAACCGCACGGCTGCTCCCCTGCGCCCAGTAGGTGGTATTCATCTGTTGGATTTCACCGGCTGCGACGGATAGCGCGGATCCCATCTTTGTTGCGTTACCCGGATTGGTGCTTAACGTATAGGTAAACGCCTTGTCGCCGGTCACCGTTGCGGTATACGCGCCGTTGTACCCCTCAGGCTCCACACCGGAGATCACGACCGGCACTTTGTCTCCGTTGGCCCAACCATGCGCTTCAGATAGCGTCACCGTGACGGTATTCGTTGCCCAGGCGATTGCCGTGATCGTTTTAGCCGGCGCGACAATCGTTTTCAGGTCGTCTTTTGACGTCAGCAGCTCGTAACTGCCCGGTGCCAGCGTCGTCCCACCGACAGAGACCAGCGCGCCGGATTTCAGCAGTTGGCTCGGCTTCGGTGGGTTGGTGACCGATACATTAATATTCACTATGGCCATTTAATTATTTCTCCACATAAATGGACGGGATGGCGGACGTGATCAGCTGGCGGGCGACATTCCTCATCCGCTGCTGATAGTAATTGACGCGAAATTTAATCTTCTTCCGCATGGCGATGATGTTGAGCTCGTTTTGGGTCACGCGCTCATCCTGCACCACGGGAATATTCATCACGCCCATCTCGGCATCATCGCTGAGCGTGTATTGCTGGACGTAGCGGAGAAAGTCCTCTACGGATGCATTGCGCAGACCGGTTACCGAAATCGTCACATCCTCGGAAACCAGCTGGTACTGGTTGGATTTTTCATCCAGGTAAAAAGCGCCGGCGACCGGTACCGGGTCACTGCATTTCACCGTGGCATACGGTGGCGCCAGGTTCTGCATTGACAGCATGGCCGGAAACATTGGCATGTACTGGTTCAATGAAAGCCAGATCGGCAGCGAACTGGAGACCACCACATCCGCCAGATCGATGTCGGCCGGTGAGTTGATGATCTGCGACATCATGTGCGGGTAAATGGCGTGCCCGGTGTAGTGGTAAATATTGGCCGGTTCGTTCAACCCGGAACGGCGAGAAAATGCAAACCGGATGCCGTAGAACTCGCCGATGTAGAGCACCTCGGAGCCAATATCATTGAATGGGTCGATATCGGCCTGCGCGGTAAACGTCACCACGTTTTTGTCGTAGAGCTGCTCCTCGTCCTGAATGCTTTCCGTTGTCAGGTGCAAGTAGCCTTTTACGTCCTTGGTATCCGGTTCACTGCCCGGATCATCGGCAATCGACGCCTTTACCCAAAACACAAAGCCATCCAGCGGAAGCACCTTGCGGACGTATTTGGTGAACGTCACCGAAGCCGATCGGCTGATATCCTCCAGCCCCTGCACCAACGATGCGTTAAGCTCCGTTTTAGCCTGGGATAAT
Source organism: Serratia sp. CY76391 (assembly GCF_052166695.1). Classification (NCBI taxonomy): domain Bacteria; kingdom Pseudomonadati; phylum Pseudomonadota; class Gammaproteobacteria; order Enterobacterales; family Yersiniaceae; genus Serratia; species Serratia sp. CY76391. The sequence continues at coordinate 965,761 of NZ_JBJNOJ010000001.1, read as the reverse complement.
TCATTGAGGGAAGGCATTCAGCACCCCGCTTATCCAGGCGCGCATTGAGGCCTGGAACATACCGGTATCGATAAATGAAGGCCGCACCTCACCCTTTTTCCCTTTGAAACGCTTGCTGATACCGTCCAGCGCGCGTTTCGTGGGTACGCCTTCCGTGCCGTTCATCTCGGCATTGTCCAGAAACGCCACAAAGAGGTGATGCACCTGCGACATGGATTCCGCGAACGGATCCGAAGGCAACGGCGCGCCCGCCAGCAGATTTTCCAGCCCGGCGGCCAGGTCATCACTCATCATCCGCGCAATATCCTCGCCGTACCGATCGAAGAACGTCTGCATGATGTGATATTTCCCTTCGAGAATGTCGGCCACGTCGCCGGTCGTCGTGGCCTCGTTCTCATAGGGAAGATCAAGGACGCCAAGATGGAGTTTCATGACAGCCCCCACAAATCCCCGTACTGCTGCGCAATAGCCAGATACCAACGACCATACGGATCTTTAAGCTGTTGCAGATCCGCGAGCGAAAGATTTTTAAAGGCATCACTGACGACCCGGGTCTGACTGGTCGATTCATCCGCTGAGGCGCTGATCACCCCGGCAGTGAAATTATTGGTTCCCAGCGTTTTTCTGAGTTCACCGAATACCGCCTCGGGGCCAAAATTGATGAGAAATGACGCCGCGAGGTTGTATACGGCCTGCGAATACAGAACGGGGCTAATACAAGCGAGCTGCCCGTTCACCCAGTCCATTGACATTGACCAGGCAAGGTTAACGCTCGGATCATCGTCGGGTAACACGTCAGCGCTAACGCCCATCGTGTTTCGGATAAACAGGATAAAACCGGCCAGTTCAGGCATGACACACCCCGCTTATTTTTTCTTTCCTTTGCCCGTGCTAACGGCCAGTGTTTCGTCAACGAATTGGGTTTCGTCCTTGTCCTCGTTGGCGTTCATTCGCTGTTCTGCGCTCACCTCCAATTCACCGCGATAACCGCTTTCCTGTTCGCTCAGCGCGTTGTTGGTGGCGATCACTGACGCCTGACGGCGTTCATGTGCGGCGCGGTTTAGGTGATCGTCGTTATCACGCATCGCTTTTTCGATGATGCGCGACTGCACCGGCTTGTCGATGCTGTAGCACAGGCCGATATAAACGCGGTTCTGGTCGATTTTCGTGGCGTCGATCAGGCCATAAACGCCATGCTGCTGGATCACCAAATCAATTTCCCCCCGGGTGCCGTCCAACACGACGGATTGCGCGCCGGCATTGATTGGGTGGTAAATCAGTCGGCCTGTTTCAGGCTGGCGATAGGCGAAGTCGTGGCGTTGCTTGGTGGTATTGGCGATATAAAGTTTCATCTTCACTCCCGGATAAAAAAATCCCTACGCACCAGAAGGCGCGCAGGGAAACTGACGCGGCGGTATTAGTCGCTGTATTTCATTGAAATGACGGTCAATGCCTCAGGACGCAGCACCCAACCTGAGGTGGATCGCATTTCCGACAGCACATCGATAGCGCCACCGGCGATCGGGGTTGGAATTTCACGCGGCGCGGCCATGTCGCACAGCATCAACGACGTGGCCTCCAGTGACGGGCTCAGTTTGGCGAATTCGTTGGTGTTGATTTTCGCATTCACCTCCGGCCGCTCAACTTCAGGCATCGCGATAATGATCGCGTCGGTACCATTAGCACCGGCACCGATCAGCGTGTCGTCATATACCCAGTCGATGCCGCAATCGGCTTCATCGGCCACGTTCGCCACAGTGCCTTTCACCGTCGACGTACCGCCACCCGGCCGCTGATAGCTGGTCAGTTGGACGATTTGTTGCATCTCCATCGTGCCGAGGGTGCGCTGCGGACCCAGAATAACCATGCGAGACGGGCGCCCCATTTGCATGGTACGCGTGCGAATCGCCTGGATCTGCGCCAGCAGGAATACCGCCATCTGCCCGTGGTCATAGGTCAGTACGGTGGTATTACCGTTGCTATCTGCCGGCAGGCTGATCGTGGTCGCACCGTTGGTGTTCAGTACGCCCTCGCCGCCTGCCGGGTTCATGCCGTACAGCAAAGCGCCGCGCAGCTGCTGGAAAATTGCCTGGCGGGTGCCAAGACGTTGCGCTTCTGGGAGAGCAATGCCCCAGTTGCCGGCTGCGGCCATATCGTGATGATCGTAAATGGCGCGCGCACGGAACATATACGTCGGGGTGCTAATCATCCGCGCATCCAGCGCCACCGAAGGGAGCTGGTTGGCGTTGCCAGACTGGCTGCTGGTCACCTGGGTACGAATATCCAGGCGTTTCATGTAGACGTATTGATCCCCCTCCGACAAACGAACCAGCGGATTACCGCTGGCCATAACCGAAAAGGCACCGGATGCCTGCTGATAGCTCAGGATCATTTCCGGCATGATGTACGACGGGTTAACAATTTGATAGGACGGTGTAATAGCTGGCATCTCTTAGCCTCTCCTGGTTACAGCAGAATTACCGCAGCGTTTCCGCTGTCGTTCCAGGTAGCAAAGCCCGTAGCCGAATCGTAAGCCACGGTTTTGCTGTTACCCTTCTGCATTTCAATGATTTTTACCGGCAGCGCGACAGCGGATTTATCTGCTGCGCCAACGGTGCCCTGCTTGGTGGCGTTGCCAGATGGCACCGATACCGGGGTGAAGGTGAAACTGGTTGCGGTTGGCGCACTGAGCACTTGAACCGTGCCGTTATAGGCTGCCGGTTCCGCCCCGGTAATGGTGACGTAAGCCCCCACTGCTAGGTTATGCGCGCTGGCCGTCGTCGCCGTGGCAAACCCGGCGGCATTCCCCGCAGGCGCTGTCCAGTTGATCGCGGTGGTCTCAACGTCGGCAGCCGCGGTGCTGAACACATCCAGACTGTCGGTCGCGAAATTCCACACCAACGGCTGATTCACCGACATGCCCGCAGTGTTACTCCCGAGGGTGATAAGCGCATCAGAGGCTTTCACCGGGACACGCATACCCGAGCCAAAGCGATAGAACGACACGCTCATGTTGCTCAGGTACAACGGCACCGGCGATTGCGGCGTGGTTAAACCGTTATGGGCCTGGTTAAACACCGAGATCCCCACCAGATCGGCAATCGAAGTGGCGCGCTTGATGGTCGTGCCTCGCGGTGCAGAAGAGACGCCCGGAACCAACTCATTCACAGCGACACCGCCCCACAGTGGGAGGGTTTCGCTATTTGCCAACGTACCGGAGGCCAGCGCATAACGCGCCGCCGGATCATCCAGCGCCATACCCTGAATCAGACCATCGGATTTCGTATAAAACGTTCCGAGGGCGTTGGTGGTCTGCATGGGATTAACTGTCAAAACGCTCGACATGTTTTATGTTCTCCGAGTGATTACTGGTTGATACCAGAGAGTTTGCGGCTAACCGCCTGGAAAGGTGCCCAGCACGCAGATGGTTCACCGATAAAGTTGCTGATCCGGCGGCCGGTGGCATCGGTACGCACCACTTCGCGCAAGCCTGAGCCCGGTTCCAGACTGGAAGCCGCCGACGCCTGCGCATCCGCATAGATTTTTTTCTCAGCGATGCTCAACAGCTGGCTGTCGGCAATCGTATGCAGATCCACCTCTTTATAATCGGCGGAGTATTTTTGCAGGCGGGTCATGATGCGGCGGCGGTAAGGCATGACGCGTTCGCCGGCCATCGGCTGCGGCGCGCGCTCGCCGAAGGACGCAAACACACTGTCGGCCTTGCACTGCGTGTCGGCGATTTCGTTGCGCTCCTCGTCGCTGATCTCCTGAGGGATACGGCTTCTCATTTCTTCCATGTCTGCACGAATTTTCTTCAATTCGGCCTCAGCATCAGCTTTGTTTTCTTCTGCTGGGGTGACCGGCTGATTGATGGTATCTGCTTTCTCCTCTACCTTTGGCGGTTCAGGAACTGGTTCCGGCGTTGGTTCCGGTGTCGGAGTTGGCTCAGGCTCGGGTACTGCATCGGGCTTGGCGCTAGCATCGCGAGCGTCCAAAACCTTGTTAATCAGCTCAACTAATTTTTCTTCATCCATTTTCTGGACCTCGTTCAATGTGTCGGATTTAACCCCAGCGGGATCGCCCAGCTTGTCCCAGACGCCCTGCTCGCAAATAGCCAGGTGATCCAGCAAAACCGGGTTTCCTTCCAGCAATAGCGGTTCGCCGTCGACGTTGATCAAAACGTCGTCGCCGCCCGTCACCGTGGGGGATGTGCTTAATTGCCGCGTGGAAAGGTTGACAGCGGCGTCAGTGTCATAGATGCGGGCCATTCCCCACACCTCGTCACCCTGGATCCAGGCAAAGGCGATCGCCCCGATTGTCCTCGCGGCAAATTCCTCACTGTTCAGTACGTTTTTTTCAGGGTGCCACCAGATAACCGGCAGGCCTGAGCACCGGGCGAGAAACTCGTCAGTGAGATAATTTTCGGGTGAGCGATAGGCGTACTGCCTGAACTTGGAGCGCCAGGTAACACCCGTGCCGGTGATACGCAGCGCCCACAGATACATATTTCTGAAAAACTGCGGGGATGTGAGTTGGCCGCCGGAGATCAGCCCGGCGACGTCCATTTCATTAAGCGGCTCGGCCTCAAGCATCGCCACCATGCCGGGGTGCAACGGCTCGGGGAGTTCATCCAGCGAAAACCAGCCATACGCCTGATTTTCCTCATTCAGAACCGCCTCGAATTGTTCGCCCCCCTCGGCAATATAGGTGACATAGCCATCAATCAGAGCGTGCGGCGTCAGCGGTGCGGCATAGTCAACGCCGCATTCCTCCAGCACCTCACGCCTTGCAGCGGCTTCGGGTGTTTCCCCCTCTTCGAGCTTCCCACCCGGCACCGCCCACGAACCGTCATCCCCACGCTTAACCAGAAAAACCTTTCCGGCGGATTTGAATAAAATCCCGGCAGCGTAGGTTTCCACTTACCCTCCTGTGCGTATGCCCTCAAAATTCGCCGCACGCCGGCCAACAGACAAATTCCCTTCGGTGAATTTCTTCCACTTATCGGTTTTCATCTCGTCAGGCAGGCTGCGCACGTTGTAGATGTAGGTGAGATAGCACCGGCAAAAAACTTCCTCGCCGGGCTGGGTGACTTCATCGAGATAACCCGCCGTGCCGGCGCGCATAAATCCCTTTTTCAGCGCCCAGTTGCCGCGAATGGCGTATACCTTTAAATCACGGTCCTTATGTGGCTCCCGGTAATCGTAATTAGGCTGGCGCCAGTGACTGTGCCAAACGGCAGCAATCGCGCCGCCCTCGGTGGCGATGATGTTGTCGATATTGGCGATCAGCTTGTGCGTCTGATCCACCATCACGCGCCGCTGCTCAAAATCAATCTGCCTGGCCGATTTGGCGATGTGCTGGCTGGTGTCTATCACACCACTACGCGATGACGCTGAAAGCCCAGGGCTTAGGGCGTTAATCGGCGGGATACTGGTGGCCCATCCGCTAAATCGCTGAATGGTCCGATTTACCGCCTGCGTGCGGTTCAGCTTTATCAGGTCGGCAGAAGCCATAATCCGCCGGTCCAGCTCCGCGCGCAGCTTGGGTTCAACGTAATTCAACGTGAATCGGGAGACGCCAAGGTGCCGTTTAAGCGCTCTTTCACGCCCAATCTCCAAATCGTAAGCCGCCGTTAGCCGGCGCGCTGCGTAGCGGTAAAAATCCTCCCCGCCTATTTTTTCCTCCGTGGCGTTTCTCAGGCGCTCGGTCCACATAAGCAGGCGTTCCTCACTGCTGTAGCCGTGCTCCAGAAAGTCCTTTATGGCGTCACGCAGCTCTCTGAGAAAGGGGCTCATCGGGGTTTTCTCCGTCTGGTGGCGCTGTCACCTTAGGTGGATTCTGTTCAAGCAGTTCGTAATCCAGCTCCAGGCGATCAGCAAATAAATGCTCGTTCATGTTGGCGTTTTCGCAGGCCCACTTGATCAGCGTCGCCCGGTTTTCTGGATCGCTGGAAAGTTGCGGCAGAAGCACGGTCAGCATCTCGGTGATCGCCTTGAAGCGCGTTTCATCGACTTTGACCTTTTCGCTTTCCGGCTCTTTCAGGGAGGACGGCCATACATAATCGAAATTTCCCACCCACGAGCTGAATGCCGATTGCCAGGTAACATTTTTGTATTCTGGAATATCGTTTTTCAGCGCCTCGAAAAATTCCGGCGACCAGGCGCGGTACTGGACGATCCGCACAAAGAAATCGTAAAGCGGCTGTAGATCCTTACGCACATCATCGATGTACTGGGCGACGTACTTGGTGTCCTCCTTCCCCTCACCAAATCCGTTGGAAAACGTCTCGTTGTTAAGCAAAAGCGCCGGCATATCAGCGGCAGCGGCGATATTCTCCAGAATATGCTTGCGGGCTGTATCCAGCGGCTTTTCCAAGTTCTGCATGTCGAGCGATTCGATTTTGTCGCTCTCGCCGACCTGAAGCACATCGCCATTGCCACCGCGTTTCAGCATCCAGCGCTTGATGCCGGACATTTTCTGCATCGCGGCGTTAACAATGGAACTGGCCTGTTTGATAAACGCCACCAGCAACCCGGCTTTTACCGTCACCATGTCGTCAGCGCGCATCGACTGGATAAAGGATTTCAGCGGGTACAATGCCCGTTGGTAAACGCTGCGGCCTGCGAAGCCGAAGGACGACGGCGTGTAAGCCAGATAAATCGGGTCTTCGTTCATCATCACGCAGCAGCGGCTTTGGTGATAAGGCCTCCCTGCTGCCGTGACGCTGCCGACTTTCTGGAAATCCGCGCTGTTCGGGTCCTGATCCAACACGATGGATCCCGCCGTATTCATCGGGTCCAGAACGTTAAAAGTGAGCGCCTTCTTATACAGGCTGTCGTATTCGGCCGCTTCGTTGGTAGGTTCACCATCAATCAGCATCACGACAGCGCCAACGCCATAAATACGCGACTGGCGCGCCACGTTGGCAATGAGACGGTCCGCCTTGAGGGCTTTCCACTCTCGCTCGAACGCTTCGCTCAACCGCTTATCCGGGCCACGCGTCACGCGGACAACTCGCGGCTCAGCCATAGCCAGCTTAATCGGGCGGTCGACCATCTTCCCGCCCAGCGGGTGAAACAGGTAAATCAGTTTGCACAGCTCATAACCGGCCTGGGCACCTGGCTCAATACTGTCACCCTCAAGGATCTGGCTGAGGACGCCAGCGTTGCTACCCATGCAAAGATCGTTGGTGTCCATCAGAACCCCTCTCCGTTACCAAGGCCCAGCGCGACGCCGTAGTTGAAGCAATCAAACAGGTCGTCGTCCTGGTTTTCTTCACCGATGATGAACTGGAGAACTTGCGTCAAAAGGTGATTTTTCTTCGACTGCTTGTATTCCACCAGCTTGTCATAGGCGTATTTCGAAATGCGTACTTTCCCCGACGCCACATACCCGGAAATATTGATGGCGCGGGACTCTTTGGGCAGCGATGTGAGCTCGCTGTCGATTGGGTGAACGTTCCAGCCCTCGTTAGCCCCTTGCTGCAATAGCGTGATACCGGTGGCTTTGTCCTCAATGAACAGGCCGGTGGTACCCATGCGGGCATTGCAGATTTCGCTCAACGATTTGGTTTTCCCGATCCACTGCGGGATTATTTCTTTCAGGAAATAACCGTCGATTTGGATAATGTCCCAATCCAGAATCACCAGGTGCGGGACTGGCAACGTATCCAGGGCAAACCAGATACACGCCGAACCATCGTGCTGGAGATCACCTTTCTGCGCGCAGTCAACCACGCCATAGACCGTATCGCAGGCAAGCGGGTAATCGACTGGGGCGTTGTTTTCCAGCAGCCAATCCAATTTGAAGAAGTTCTGCCCTCGCCAATCGACGAAATCAGCGTTGTATTCCTGCTGAACCACCATCGGCGGACGGCCGGCGATTATTCGCGCCAGCGCCTCGGGGTTAATGGTCGGGTTCGCCGACGTGGGCGCATGATGCTCTTCCCACCCCATCGATTTATCGTTGCAGGCCTGATAGAAAAAGTTCTCGTCGTCCACGCCCTTCGGCGTACCGGCCATGATGGCGTCACCATCAAAGTCGAGCAGCGTCGGCTCTATCGCCTGTTCCCAAATATCACGCATACCCTTTTTAACCAGGCTGCCTTCGTCGATGATGACTTTGTGATATTTACGGGAGCGGCCGGCGTCCGGGTTGTCCAGCGTCCAGAACTCCACCTGCCCACCGCCGATCGTTTCGATTATCGAATCCGTCTTGCTGGAACTGGTGGTGATCGGCTTGAGCAGATCCCGAATGGCCTTAAACGAGGGCAGCAGGATTTTATAGGACGGTGCAAACCAGCCCACGCGCATCTGTTTTGCCGCCCAATTGCCGCCGGCCTGTTCCAGCATGGTGGTTTTACCAAAGCGGCGCCCGGCGCGGATCACTTTCCTTTTGGCCGGCGAGCGATAAATTTTCTTCTGCCCGTCATGGAACGGCAGGAACGTGATCGTGTGTTCAGTCGCCATCGGGAGAATTTACCAAGTTGATAATTATCTGCGGGCCGCCCGGCTTGTCATCCCCGTTGGTTTTCTTCTGCCGAGCAAGTTCGAGCTGTAGTCGTTCGGCTTCCAGACTAACTTTCTCGGTTGCCGCATAACGATAATCAGTGTCGACGTAGATTTTTCCGACAGTAGCGAGCGTTCCGGTAATAGATTCGATGCGAACGGTGTTGCGCATCATGGCCTTTTCTGCAGCGCTGATATTTTCAAGCAGCGCTTTTCTCTGCTGTGGATCTTCAACATCTTCAAGTTTTGTCAGCCAGCGCCCTATGTTTTCCGATGCAACCAAATTGCCAGCACGCAGCCGGAACAACTCGTCTTCCAGCGTCAGCGCTTTGGCATCCTCTATCACCTCATCGCTCAGCAATAGACGACGGGCATAACCTCCGTGTTTAAGCGACGCCTGGTTGCGAGGCTGGAATGCGTTAATGGGTGGGTCGGTACGCGCACCACGTATCGGTTTCGTATTTGCCGATGACGGGCTTCCCCCTTCTGTGTCATTTTCTCCGGAGTCAGGATTGGCGGGCGCTTCCTTAGTACGCACCTTTGATTTTTGCGTACCGCTTTTGCGTACCTGCGTACCTTTTTGCGTACCGCTCTTTCCCTTGCGTACCCAGCCATGCTTTTTGGCGCGCTTCCTGATTGCCCCCTCACTGATGCCGTGTATCTCTGCCAAGTCGCGGAGAGAAAGTTGACCGGCACAGTAATCGCGCTCGAGGCCGCTTTCTTCCGGTTGTGACATAGTATTCTCCATAAAAAAAGCCATCAGCCTGCCGGTGCGCTGGGTGCGCGGTGGGTGCAGGTAGACGACTTTGGTTATTTTGCTTGCGCATTATCGATGGCACTCAGTGAATGCCACCTGTAATGCAGATGGTGTTAGCAATCAGCATCCGGCTTCGCCACGGACCGGCAAGCGGCCATACAAGCTCGCTTCATATCCATCTCAGCCTGGCGAGCCCAATCCGTTGCTTCCCAATCGGCCCGGACATCGCCAACATGCTCGCGCAGAAGTTTGATGAACTGGCGGCTGATATCTTTGAATTGATTCATCTTCCCGATTTCGCCAAATGACAGTTCACGATACCCCGTTACAGTGCTGCCATCTTGCGGCTTAGCTTCGCTCATTGTTTTCTCCCGGCGACTTCCCGCCATTGGTTCAACGTGGCCACCTGGCCGGCGCAGATTGATAACGCTGTTTGAAGAGCCAGCGCGTGACTGCCAATGTCGCCCCAGGTATCGCCTTGTAGCGTTGGCACCTCGCAAGGCTTGAATACTGACTCAGGGGGCAACAGGATGATTGGCACTGGCGGCGTTGGTATCCGTTCCGCGCAGGAGGTCAAGCACACCGCCAGGAGCATCACGGCGGCTGCACTCATCGTTTTTGATGGCATCCTGGTATTTCCTCTGGTAAATTTCGCCCCGCTGGCGCAGTTGCTGCTCTCTCTGTTGCTGTTCGGCCATCAGCTTGCGGTTACGGGCGTCCTGTTCCTGCATGGTGGCGATCAGTGCGGCCTGCTGCGTCAGCGTTTTTTTCTGCTCTGCTACCTGCTGTCGTGCCAGCTCCAGCCGATGTGACAAAAGCGAGCTATATCCGCCCAGGCAGATCGATACCACCAGCAGGAGCAATAAGCCCCCATTTGTCAGTTTTTGCAGCCATCCACTCATGCCGGGTAATCCCGAAACGTGAGCTGAAAGTGCGGACCATCTTTCAGAGTCTTCCAATCACCGCCCCACTCAACCGCAGTCCCCAGCTCTTCACCTGCTTGTTTAAACGCTGCGGCGATCTGTTCGTAGTATTTCCATTCCCAACTGATATTGCTGCCGAGATATGCCACCACGTCCACGGCATGGCCGGTCAGATGGCGACTGTTCATCGTTTGGCTGGCCCCAGCTTCAACCATCTGTTTTTGACGCTCACGACTACGAAGACCTTCCGTGATGCCGAAATCAACGGGTGATAGTTCAAGTGCCCGACGGGTAACCGCCACCAATGCAGGGTTAACACCAACGAGATTTTTCTCGCTGCGTTGGCTAAATGTATAAGTCATGATATTTACCGTTGAAAGGGTTTAGCCAAGGTCATGACATTGCCACGCGATGCAATCACCGCCACGCAGAACGCCATGTTGATCAATGTCTCCGACCAGTTCGAATAGTGATAGTCGCCAGTCAGAATGCGAATGGTCACCGAGGCACTAGCCACAATCAGCAACCAGGCACAGAAGGCTGCGAGAGGCCTATGCGTCGCACCATTTCGGCGATACAGCATCATGCGGGCGGCTATCACCGCACAGGTGATGGCATTAACGATTAAGAGGTAATCATTTAGCATCGCTCCCCCCTCGCCGGAATCGGTCGAAGAATCCTGTTGGGTTTTGGCTGGCTGACATCAAAAGCCTGACAGCGATAGCAGAAGCCACCAGCGCACCAACCGGCTCATGTGCTTCAATGCCGACAGGCGTTGCCCACGTGATAATGGCTGCGGCAAACGGTGCGGCAAGGATCCCCACCAGCAACGAAGCCACAAAGAGTGCCATCTTTTTCAGCCACGAAAACTCACTGGCCGACATCACAAAAATTACAGCCCCGGCAAACGCGCCGATCAGCACACCGGAATCCACGCCTGATAACAACCCGACTACGGTCACACCGGTCAACGCAGTTGTTGCCGCCCCAGTAGTCCCTACAGGCTCAGCCATCTTTTTGCTCCTTTGCTCGCTCAGCGAACGCCGGGCGTAAGACATAAAAAAGGCCACGCATCAGCGCAGCCCTAAAATAGAAAAACCCCGGCGAGTTAAGCCAGGGTCAAAATAGGTGCCGGTCTTTCCCGGCTGTCAATTCATGCCACAACATAGGTTGCACTGCTGTCCGCTGTTCAGGTGGTGGCATCTGAACAAAAAATGCAACCTGCATTACGGCATCAACGCTGGAGCGGTCAGCGGGAATCGAACCCGCATCATCAGCTTGGAAGGCTGAGGTAATAGCCATTATACGATGACCGCGTTGGTCCGCCATCGAGGCCTCGAACCCCGTACCTACAACTTAATGGTCGTTGCTCTTCCTGCTGAGCTAATGGCGGTTTGGTGGCCCTTGCTGGGCTTGAACCAGCGACCGAGCGATTATGAGTCACGCGCTCTAACCAACTGAGCTAAAGGGCCGAGGCGCGAATACTAATGCAGTCAGCATAACCACACAATACCCATTGATATTTCTTTACATATCAACCTCCACATAGCAAAAAGCCCGCACAGAGGCAGGCTTGTCAACGTCAGGCGCAAAACACCCATCGTTAGAGAGAAACTACCACAGTTTCGGGAAAAGTAAATAGCTCACGATAAAATAACCCGCTATTTTGTCATCCAGTCGTTGTCCGTAACGCCGTGTTTGCCCACGACTCCTCGATATCCAACTGGGTGATCATCTCGTCATAGAATGGCTTCACCGATTTTTTCCAAGTGTCTAATGAGATACTTTCAGTGATACACGCTATCGCTCTATAAGCCTGGGTCGAGGGAATTCGTTCGTATCCCCGCCCTGAGCAGCGTTTGCAGGGTTTCCTCACCGGTACTCCTTGGCGCTCTGACTCCTCTTTGTCGATGGCCACTCCACGACCGCGGCAGTCATTGCAGGCCGTTTTTATCATCCGCTTGCCGTTGCATTTTGGGCACACCCTGCGGGTGATTTCATAAAAAGCGTGCTTCACCCGCATTTCCCGACCATCCATCTGCGTAATCGATGCCGGCAAATCTCCGCGCACAAAGCTGTCGACAGTGTCGTGGGCCTTAGCCAGCTTGTTCATGACAAATTTCCGCTCTTCGATAAAGCCATCATCACATGCGTCGCATGGGACCTCGCTGGCAGCACTCCGGGAAAAGTCCAGGAAGGCGAATGCCGCCAGGGTAAGTACCACCCGAGCTTTGGTCTCGCCCGGAAGTTTACGAATGGCTGCAACCTTGTCGCAGCGCGTAATACTATGCCGAGCCAGCAAAACAACTGCCTTTACCTTGTCATCCTCGCTGATGCCAACCTTTCCCAAGAACGCCGACAGGCCCAATTGCGCCTGAGCCTGGCACATACCCAGCGCCCCCATAACATCGCTGATCGTTAAAGAATCCGAAGCCGTTGCAGGTGTTGAGTCCCCCAGTATCGGGGATTTCGGTGAGAAGTATTTTACTGCCGACTCGAGATTCATAATTTTCCTTCCTTTCTCAAAATGGCCTGCGTACGGAATACGCCCTCGGCGTGGTAAAGGCGCAGGGTTTCACGGTCATATTCAGTTTTTGTACGAGTATCGATCGCATCATGGCAGTTACTGCAGGCCCAGGCGCCCTGCTCGTCGTCTGGTTTCATGCCGCCGCCGCTGGTGCCCGCCAGGCGGTAATGCGCCAACACAGTGGTTTCTGGATTAAAATTACAAATACCGGGGATCCGGATTTGGCAGTCGCGGCCGCGGGCCTCTTCGGTTAATTTGCTCATGACGTGTACCCCATAAGCTGGGCAGCAGCATTTTCGGCTGACTGCTGATCTGGAAAGGTGCGGAATAGGATGTAGTTCCAGAGCACGTCGAGGACAGACTTGTAAAATTCACCGAACTCGATATCGTCCATTTTTGCGAACGATATCGATTTGGGCTCTTGGCGTTTGGTGCCGTCAGGCATGATGAATTCAGTGTAGAATCCAGCCTGAATAGTTACCCAGGCGCGGAAAGCCTCAAAGGATTTTTCGGCGCTGATATTTCCGGCCCGCTTTTCTGCGACATCCGCAAGGTATTCATCGGCGGCGGCTTGAAGCGCATCTTCACCGCCGGCGTAATACGCGAGGAATTTTACGTATCCGTTTACCAGTGCTTTGTCTGCAGGCGATATGGTACCGCCGGTCGGCTGCCAATAATCAAAGCCGAGATTCAGCAGTGAGAAAAACTTACGGTGAAAGGCTGGGTTTCGGGCCTGTTTGAAGTCGGCGTAAAGAACGGAGCCGATCTTCTTGGATTGCAGAAAGTCCCTGGCTTCCCGAGTGGTCGGCACCAGTAGATTTCCTGCTGTCTTTGTGTACGAATGCTGCGCCATTGGGGGTCTCCAGTAGCGCAGCGGTTGTTCAGAAGTGAATGAGCTGGGTGTTCAATCCAGCTCATTGATTATAGCTTGTTTCCATCAGGGGCGACAATCGAATAACCCACCGATTTTGCTACTTCCAACATCGCGTTAAGGGTCGAAATGTGTTCGTCGCTATTGACCAAACGCATACCTACCGTTTTGCCATTTTCTCTGCGAATTAAAACAAGGCCATCATCAGGGAGAAGGTCATTAAGTTCTTTCAAATCAATCATAAACACCTCAATCTTTGAGTTTACTTGTTATCCCTCCATCTCCCTGCATGCCTTTAGAGCTAAGTCCTTGTTTTTTGTCAGGTCAAATAGGCAGCGCAGATCGTTGAATGTCATATCGATCGGTTTTAACGATCAACTTTTCATCCTGTGAATATCATGCCACCCATTTTACTGTATATCCAACCAGCATTAATTACCTATCCACCACACAAAACCCCGCGCAATGGCGGGGTGTGCTTGTGTTATGCGGCCATCTTCCATACGCAATATTGCGGCATGTTCGCCCGTACCAACGCCTCAGCAAACGGCGGCGGCACTGAGTTCCCACAACGTGCCACCTGCTCCGATTTAGGCCAACGAGTGCCGTCGATATCCTGATCGATGATATAGCTGCGCGGGAAGCCGTTGGCGTTATACAGCTCGCGCGGTTCAAGCATACGCATGCAAATGTCGACCACCATGTATTCGCCGACCTGGATAAACTGCGGGCGCGGCACCGGGAACAGGTGACTGTCGTCCGGTTCGTCGCTGAATTTGTCCATCAAACGCGCGCAGCACCAGGCGTTATAACGCTGGTCGTCGGTGATCAGCGTTGGCTCGCATTTCACCTCGGTGAGGCCAAACCGATCATGCGTCGGCACTGTGTGCATCGGGGCGTCGACGTCGATCCCGTCTTTCTCGTTGCCGTAGTATTTCTGCAGGTACGCCGTTACATGCCCGATGTGATTGCCGCCGGCGGTGAGCGTTGGCGCTGGCCCCTTCGTCGGCCGCCCGTCTTTGCATGTACCACGTAGCTGCACCAGGTGCGACGTACAAAGGGAGTGGTGATCGACCTGAGTCACCGTGTGCATTGGCTCGTCCATTCCCAGCCCGGAGCCGGTGTAGTTCCCGCCGTAGTGTTTGATCAAATGTGCTGCGGCCACTGCGGTATGCGATTCCGTCGGAATAGTTGCCATGGGCGTGGCGATGCTGCGCGGCTTACCGGAATATGTCGGGCCGCCAGCGCCCACCAGCACTGCGCTGGCCAACTGCGTTTTACCACCGCCGCCAGGCATGATCGTGCCCACCGGCGCATCAGCACGCTGGCCGGTGCTGTTCCCAAACTGGCGCACCACCACCGGCGCAGCCACGGCGAAACCATGGGTTTGCGTGACCGTCTGCAGCGGCAGGCGGCCGGACTGGCCCCGAAAACAATCGTATTTGGTTCGGTTTGAGGTGTGATTGCACTTCACAGCGAACGGCTCGATCAACAGGTGCTCGGCTTTGCTTGTAACTGTCGTCAGAGGTGTACCGGTGGCATACTGCCGGCCGTCGCCGCCGAACCCTGTTTGCCCGATCTGCACGATGTACGGGTCTGGACAGTCGATAACGTAGCGTTTTAACCCTTTCACGATCCGGCGCAGCGTGTTGTCCGCCAACGGCTTTTTGCGGCCCATGATGCTGCGTGTGGGGATTGACCAGTCGATACACTCGGCGGCGGTGCGGTAGGGCTGCAGCTGCCCCGCCAGCACTTCGGCACTGTCCGGCGCTCCATGTGAAGGATCCGGCCATACAACGGCCTCACCATCGCAACGGCTGACGACAAACAGGCGCTTGCGGATGGTTGGGGCGCCATAGTCACATGCGCGTAGCTCTTTGTGATCGACGTTATAGCCCAGCCCAGCAACCAGACGGCGGGCGTCGTCGCTGTCGATATCGATGCGAAGAAATTCGCATGCCTCAGCCAGCGCCGGACAATCTGGCGACACGCCGTTGCTCAGCATGCCGATAAACGCCCTGAAGGTTTCCCCGGTGTATGCCGGATCCGGGAACAGATTGCCTTTTTTGTCGGCTTTAAGCGGCCCCCATGATCGGAATTCTTCGACGTTTTCCAGCATCAGGTAACGCGGTCGCACCGCCAGCGCCCAGCGCAATACCACCCAGGCCAGCCCCCGGATCTCTTTCTTCACTGGTGTGCCGCCCTTCGCTTTCGAAAAATGGCGGCAGTCCGGCGAGAACCAACCCAGCAGCACCGGCAGGCCGCCGGTGGAAATTTTCGGATCAACGCTGAAAATATCCTCGGGATAATGCAGCGTACGCGGGTGATTCACGGCGTGCATAGCCATGGCTACCGGGTTGTGATTCATCGCTATGTGCGGCTCAAAGCCCAAAGCCTGCTTGATGCCCTCGCAGCTGCCGCCGCCGCCGGCAAACCCGACTACCACAAGCCCATTTTCCACATCAGGGCGGAAATCAACGATCTGTTTCTGGCGCGCCCAGGCGTGCGCAGTTTTCTGGATTTCCTGTGGGCTTACGCGGTTGAGGAACATTTGATTAATTTTCTGCAGGACGCCCTGCTGTTCTTCACCGCTCAACGCATGAACCGGCAATACTGACGATGCACACTGTTGAACCTCTGTTGGCCAAATACTCATCGCTTTCTCCTATTCACACAGACCGTAACGTGATGAGCAAACGCTCGCGTCAATACTGGCTCGCACTATGTCGTACACTTTGCCGCCACGGCCTGTTTTCGCCCACGCAACAACATCATCAACGCCAGGTGCGCCCATGCCAGCACGTGTGCCATAAAACGATGACCAATCCAGAATCTGAACTTCTGGCAGCAGGTGTCCGATCTGCGGCACACAACCGAACGGTTGTTTAAACTGCTTGAACCAGGTCTGCCGGAATGTACCGACGCTCATCCAGTGAACCCAACGACTAACCAGCCGCACTTTTTCTTCCCATTGTCTGTGTTTCTCGATGTGTTCTGGCCAGCGTGCGGCGGTCTGGGCGATCTCCTCTTTGTTACATAACACGCAGTTCATGCAGCCGACGCGATCGGCACCCTGCAGGTACAACGGGTTTGGCTTTATGCCAAAGTACTTTTGCAATGCAAAAACGTCAGTGGCGCTCCAAGCATGAATTGGTAGAAAGTTGAAGAGATAGTCAGGGTCGCGCTTATCTGCCTCAAATCGAGCGTAACCTGCGCGCTTGCTGGATTCATCCGCACGTACGCCAGACCATTGCACTATCACCTCTCCATCATTCAGCAATGGGGCCATTACGGCATCGAATGCGATTTGTATTTTCAGCTCGTCAGTGCAAAACCTATCGCGCAGCATCGGGAATTTACCGTGTAAAAGGGCAGCGTCGAGAAAGCTGTTTCCGCTTGGGTGAAGAACAGACATTGCGGCAGTTAAAGGAGTTTCAAATTCAATACCCCAGCGCTCGGCCGTTCTTTGCCAGGCTTGGCCAAACTTTGTATCTGAGCGACTAAGTGACGGCATGATGACACCACGGTAAGCCCCCATGCGGATTGCCTGCTTTTTGCGCCAATTTTTGTCTACCGTGGCGCGTCGTTTGGCAAAGTCCGACTCAGTGTAAATACGTTTCACTACTTCAATAGGCGCGCAGCCAATTTGCTCGTGAATTTGTCTTGCATAGTTGATCGTCAACTCGTGCTCGTTGTCCGTATCCGCCATAACTGACCGCACCTTATCGCCGAAAAGGTGGTGTGCAATTGCGAGTGTGGTTGTCGAATCTTTGCCGGCTGAGTAGTTAACGATAATCACATGATCGTCAGGAATACGGTGGTCGTAAGTGTAGGAATCGTACGCCACCTCAATTTCACGAATTTTTTCTGAGATATCAGTCGGGATGATGATGCTGGGTGCCGAGATCATACAGCCACCACCAAAGCGGCGACCGCCGCTACTGCTGCACCGAAGATCGCGCACGCCAAAAACAGCGCCGCCCACAAATTGCACACCACCCAGCCTTTTAGTTGTCTCATAGCCCCTTCCCCTCTCTACGATCACGCCAATAATTCAGGCGCGCTCTGAAATGTTCCCGGTATTGCTCCGGCGCCTCTTCAATCGCCACTAGCACCTTCGTGCGGCTGATCTTGCGCGCGAATAAGTCGCGGATCAGGCCACAGGCGCGCAGGTCGAACTGCTCTAAATCGCGTTGTTCCTGCGTCCAGGCGCCTCGATTGAATGGCAAGCCGGGCGGCAGATAATCCGATTGCCCGGCCATAGGTCACCCTCTCGCTAAATGCTGCTGGTTCTCAGAGTTGACGTAGAACTGCCCGTCAACGTGAGTGAGGGTAAATTCCGGTACCGGTTTTTCGTGTCGGGTGATTTCGACATGAGGGGAGTTGATCATCGTCAGGATACGGGTCTGCAGGTGTCGCTGCGTCAGGCCATGTTCTGGGTAATACGTATCCAAGGCCGTCATGATGCCGCGATAAGTCAGGGTTTTACCCATCATTACCGCCGCTAAGTTGCGAGTGGGAAAATCGACTTTTAAGGATTTTTTCTTGCCGACCGTACGCTTATCGGCTTTGGTCGCCGTTTTGGCATACTTGGGAGGCACAACCTGTTCAGGAACCGGCGGCAAGACGAATGTCGAACCGGTACGTGCCCGGGCATTAGCGTTCATGCGCCAGATAATCAGAGCGGTGTGATCGCAGCCGTCATCGATGACTTCTGCCCCAGGTTTTTTCGCGAAAATTAATTCTGTAGTGCTCATGGGTCTTTCCTTTTGGTCAATATCACGCTGGTCAGGCGCGGGTTAAAAACTTTTTGTCGCTTCGTTCTTGTCGGCGTAACGCCGCTCTCTCGCTTGCCCGGTTTGCGCCCGGCGCGCGGCCTCCTCGTCGGTTATGTCTCGGATATATCCGTTTTCCAGCAACGCATACGCGGTGCCAGTAGCGCCCTCGCGGTTCAGGCGCAAAATCACTTCCATCAGCTGCGGGTCGGCGCCTTTGGTGTATACGGCGTCGCGGTACAGGCCGATCCACACGTCGCAATCCTGCTCGATCTGGCCGGTGTCTTTACTGTCGCTCGGCACCGGGCGCTTGTCGGCGCGGTCTTCGAGTTTGCGGTTCAGCTGGGTCAGCAGCAGCACCGGGCAATCCAATTCTTTGGCCAGATTCTTCAGGCCTGTGGTGATATCGCCATACGCAATATCGCGGCGCTCGGCTTCCTCGGCTTTCATCAGGGTCAGATAGTCGATCGCCACCAGCCCCACCGTGCCGCGCTGGCGCTTAACTTTGCGGCACTCCGCCACGATGTGCGCCAGCGTCACGCCTGGTGTGCTGTCGATCATCAGATTCGACTCGGCCAGCTCGGTGGCCTTGGCCATGGCGCGCGCCATATCGCTGTCGTCGTGGGCGCCAACGTAGAAAATTTCTGACTTCACGCGGGATTCCTGTGCGACCATTCGCTCGATGATCCCCCGGTCGGTCATTTCCAGGCTGAAAACGAGCGTCGGCAGTCGGTGGTTCAGCGCAAAGTGCGCGCTGATTTTGTTGTAGAGTGCGGTTTTGCCCATCTTCGGGCGGGCACCCACCACAACCAGCGCGCCGCGCAGCACCTGTTTCGGGTACATCAGCCGGTCGAGACTCTCGATCCCCAATGTCAGGCCGGCGGCGCTGTCCGGATCTTGGAACCGGCGATCCATCTCGTCCACCCATTCGCCGATCACTTCCCCCGCCGCGCGCAGGCCGCCGCGTTTGCCGGTTCTCGCATGGTCGGATACGGCGGTGATCATCTGCTGCACGCTGGCCAGCTTGTTCGCCGCGTCCATGCCGTTGTTGGCGCCAACCAGCTCAACGCAGGCGTAAAGCTTCTCCAGCGCGTAGCGGAGAACGGCTTTCTCACGCACGGCGTGCGCATAGCTGACCATCGCGGGAACGCTGGTATTACGGCCGGTTTCCGCCAGGTACGCGAACCCGCCTACCTGTTCCAGCACACCCTTGCTCTCGAGCGAGTCGCTCAGGGTGATCAGGTCAGTCGGTCGGCTGGCGTTCACCAGCGCGCGCAGCTCAGTGAAAATTATCCGGTGCGCCGCCAGGTAGAACGATTCCGGTTTCAGCAAGCCGAACACTGCCGCCGCCCTGTCGTGCTCCGTGTTGTGCATCAGGCTGCCGAGAATGGCCTGCTCCAGGTCGATGTTGTACGGCGCGGCCGGCAGGTTATCGATCATCGGCGCGGCCCTCTTTCACGGCGACATAGCAGCGCTCGGTGATCAGGTAGTCAAAGTTTTTACGGCGCCACTGGCCACCGCGGCCGTTCGGCCGGTCTTCCAGCATCCACCGGCAATTTTCAGCGATGAACTGCAGGTAAAGCTCCCAGCGGGTTTCGTTGAATTTGAATTTCTTCCAGAAGTTGCGCAGCGTACGCTTACGGCTATCCGTCAGGATTTGCACCGAAGCCATTTCCGGTAGCGTGGCGTGGTAGATATTGAGGATTTTTTGATAATCCATCCGATCTGCCTGTTGCTGCTTAGAGTGATCAGCGCCAGCTGATCCACCATCAGTAATATCTGTAGTAGTCTCTGTTGTATTCTCTGTAGGAGATGAGACCATTTTGACCCGAGGGTCGGGGTCATTTTGACCTTCTCCTTGTCTCACTTTGATACCTTCGATCGGTTCAAATTGACCCAATCGATCGCTCACCGAATATACCTTTGCTTCCATGTCCGCAAGTGATTCATAATTAACTGAATACCACTTAGTTTTGTCCCATGAATCGCTATTGTAATTTGCAGTGTAAACCATCTGCATTTTTTCTAAATTTGCCAATGCCCGTTTAACTGTAGAGCCACTCCAAAAAGGGAATTGCGCCTGCCAGCTGGGGATACTGTTATAGACCCAGCGGCGCCCATCATGAATATTTTGGGAGATATTCATCCAGTAATGGATCTGTTGTAAAACGATGGCCTCATTAAGGCCAATGGCACATGCTAATGTTGGCAAAACTTGCAAGGGATTTTCGTTGATCAGCAAACGGCTCATTGGTCACCCCCTGTTTGGAAATAAAACTGGAATGACTCACAGGCACCAATGGCAGAGAAAAGCCCATGTCTGAATAAATAATCGACCTGCTCTTGGCCGAAGATAGTTTTACCCGTAACCAATTTGATTGAATAAAAACGACGCCACTGTTCCATGGTCTTTGTTCCCTTGGCTGTATTGCAAGGGCGGCAACACGCCAGGAGATTTGAAACGCTATTGTCCCCCCCCATACGCTTTGAGATAACATGATCGATTGTCAAAGACTCACTACTGAGCAACACGCCGCAGTATGCGCATCGCCCCCCTGTCTTTGCTAAAACCTTCGATTTTTTGATAGCTGAGTATTTTGCAACCATGATCAGATCCCCAGCGAGTCTGCAAGCTGGCGGCACGCGTCCTGGTACTGCTCCGGCGATAAGTTTTCTTCTCGCAGTGCGGCCTTGCGCTGCTCGTATTGCTCCCAGACAGCATGCGCGGCAGCCTGGCGATCTTCGAAAATCGGTCTAATCTCTGCGGCGTCGGCAGGTACGCCATTAAGACGCCAGCCATTCCGGTATGTGATGTGATCAGTTTGCATATTGGCCTTTCCTAGAATCTGGTTGTTACTGCGCGCTGGTCAGGCGCTGGGTATCTTGCAGAGCGTTTAGCGCCCCCGCTATCCGTTGAGGGGTATCGCAGGCGCCAAGCAAAATGGCGATCACCGCCGCGGCAAACTCACGTATGGCCACCGACAGTAAATACTGCACGGACACGCCGCCCAACCTTGCGCGCCGTTCAGCCGGCAGCGCCGCGGCCATAGCGTCGGCCAGCTCTCGCACCTTCGCCCGGGCGGCCTTAGACTCACCACGCAGCCAACGGAAAATCTGCTGACGGTTGTTGTTGATGGCGCGCCAATCCGCCCGACCGAAATCATCCTCGATCGGGTGAAGGCGAACCGTTTCCGATTCGGCGCCGAACAGGAACCACATCCGGCTGATCTCGATTGCCACATGTTCCTGTCCTCGCTCAGCCGCCCAGGCTGTAATCTCGTCTTTCAGAATCTCGATGTTTTCCACTTCGCGTCTCCTGTCGCTCAAAACTTGATTATGCTTAATCAGATTTTGGTGGGGGTTATGGTTAATCTGTCTCCGATGATTGCTTCTCAGCACCGTACAAGGTCATGTCGTACCTAAGAGCACCATTGGTTAGCTCTGCTAAACGGGCTGCTCGACGCTCAGGGATGATGTCTCCCCAGCGTGAAACGGATGCTTGGGAGACTCCCGCGGCTTTGGCTAGCTTGGTTTTGCTGCCAAAGAAATTTATAGCTTCTTCTTTGTGCACACTTACCTCCTGTCATTAACTTTGATTTGGACTTTATGACTTAACAAATGCTAAGTCAATCTAATTTATATTAACCCCTATGAAAACCGATAGCCTTAACGAACGCATTAGAGCGCGCAGAACCGAACTCCAAATGTCACAGCAAAAACTCGCTGATGCTGTGAGGGTCTCGCACGTCACTATTTTTAAGTGGGAGAATGGAGATACTGAACCGAAAGGAAAAAACCTATTCACCCTCAGCAAGGTCCTAAGGTGCTCGCCTACCTGGCTACTCTATGGCGACAAAGAAAGTACACCACTGCCGGCGGACCAATTGCCAACAGAGCTTGATGAAAGGCAAAAAAAACTGCTCGATCTCTTTGATTCTCTTCCTGAATCTGAAAAGGAACGTCACATAATGGACTTGGAACTCAAAGTTGATGGCTTTAATGCCCTGTTTGAAGAGCTGTTAATGACGAGAAAAAAATCAACTAAAAAATAGTCAATAATTCAGTTGGTTATATTAATGCGCCTTGCAACTTAACTTTTTGCAAGTAAAAAGCATTGACCGATAACTTACCTTTGGTTAAGCTAATTCCATCAACAGCGCACTAACCCTGCAGCGGTTGTTCAGAAACAGTTCCGCCGGCCGGGCGATACACGGCAAAGAATTTGATTCGAAACGGGCCGCACGGCATCAGCCGGTGTGTTTTGGAGAAGGCGAACGGCAAGTAACCCTCCCTGTCACGGCAGTGAAACCGGTTGACGGCGTAATCCCGGTTAAAGAATGCCCCGTGAGGCTTAAACATCGCCCGTCCGCTCCACGTCACGGAGCACCACTATCAAAGAGCGCGGGCGTGCAAAACTGTATCTCATCCGGCGAACGTTAGTACCGAATCCCGGAGAGGGTTCGCCAATAGCGGGAGAGGATCGCTCTTTTTGATAGTGGTGAATGCCGGGGGCTTCGGGGCGTTGCTCTTGGCCACCACAACCGAAAAACCATTGCTGTGTGTAGTCTTCGCCCTGTGCGTCGGGGCAATTTTTTCACACCGCATAAATCAGGAAAGACCATAGGCTTGACCAGCCACGATCTGACAGCAGGAATAGACTGCAGCACCTGACCAGTGTTTAACCGAGGAAAGACCAGCGGGCCTCACCAGTCCTGACGGCCGGGAAAGACCGGTACCTAATTTTAGGCAGTAAAAAGCCCGCGCTAGGCGGGCCAATTACCCCGAGTTTACATCCCGGGGAGATGGTTGAAGGCGACCAAACCTTCAACGGGTGCCGGGAACCACCCCGGCGTTAGGAAAGACCGATACCACCACAAGGCACTACCGATCAGTGCCAGTATATCAGGAGTTGCTATGAAAGCACTACAGATACCCGTCACGCTCTACATCCACGCGAACGTTAGCCAGTTCACACAAGAAAAAATCTCCGTATTCACCATGGACATGTCGCAGTTCCCTGAATACGTGCTGCTTGAAACTCGCCAAATCCACGTCGACATTAATCAGCCAGAGCCGATCGACATCATCGGGAGACAGGTCGAAGCGTTGCAGCTGGAAAAAGCACGGCTGGACGATTCTACAAGCAAGCGTATTGCCGAGATCGACGATCAAATTCAGCAGCTGCTATGCATTGAGCACTGCCCAGCCGACGCCGACGAACTCCCGTACTGAGGGTGTGTCCATGGATATCGAAAACCACAATCTGAGCGCTGAGCTGGCGCTGTGGCAACGCCATGATAAGGCTAGGCAGCGCGACCAATTTGAAGCCGCAGCGACGCACGGCTATTCCGACGAGGCGATCGAGGTGTTCACACACATCGACGCCGCCGCTGCCGACACCCGCGACCGCCTGTTAATGGCCGCAATGATGGCGACGCCCGACACCCTGCAGCAACGCCAGCGTGAGCTTTATAGCTGGTATTGCGACAACGTGAAAGCCGTAGCGCGCGACAAGTTTTAACCCAACCCGGCGCCTGACCAGCGCCGATTTTTAACAGAGGAAAGACCCAAAATGCCTATCTACATTTCACTTTTTGAGCCTAAGAAAAAGGCCCAGGTTAACGGCGCTGTGCCGCTGGTGATCGCGTTGGAAGCGCCAAACAAACGCGCGGCCGAAAGCATCGCCACCGGCAAACTGTACGAAGCCTACCCGGAGGGCGGCGACAACTTCTTCAATCCGAAAACTGTCGAAGATCAGACCGGCCACCCTCGCCCGGCCGTCGGTCAGTTCGATGAAAAGTTTGCCGCTGAGAACGTATTCGACGGCAGCGCGTGGACGCCAAAAGAGCCAGAGCCGGAAGTGCCGGCCGGTCCTATCGACCTGATGGCGCAGCCTGCCAACGTTCGGATCGCCGCCGTTGTGATGTACGGTGATGCCGAGATCGATGATAGCCAGTTATCGCTTGTTGTGGATTTGCTCAATGACGAGGAAACGCCAGATGATACCGGCATGCGCGCGGTGATCGACGGGCTTGTATCAGTTCCCGCTGTCGGCGCCATGTACCCCGCATCCGTCTACAAATTGGTTTCAGCACTGTTCCAGAACACTACTGCCATGCCGACCGAAGAGGCCACCATCGCATTCGCGCAGGCCTGGGTCGACAAGCCTGACGATCGCGAAAATCTCACGCAGAACAGCACCAGCACCAGCACCAGCACCAGCACCAGCACCAGCACCAGCACCAGCACCAGCACCAGCACCGACAATATCGGCGGCGCGGCCGACTACAACACCCTGAGCATGCATACGGCGCTGTCGATCATGGGTGTTAATCCTGCTGAGGCGAAAGCGGCCGATGTGAAGAACGCCAAAGAGATCATCGCCAACCGCGATAATGCCTGGCGCGCTTGGGACAAATCACTGCGTGTGATCGTCGGCATTCTCAACGTCGAAACCGATGTACGCCACGGCATCATTTCCGACGGTCTGAAAAACCTTAAGCTGATCAGCGACGACGCAGAACGCCTGCACTTTGTGAAATCCCGTCTTGCTGGTCACCCTGCATGCGCCGAACTGGCGAACTATGGCAAGGGCGACGAGAAGCCGGTCGAGGTGGCCAACCTTGGCGGCGGCCGCTTCTCTATCGAAGGCCTGATCGGCAGCGGTGAGCAGCAGCATGCGGATCCAGACACGGCGCAATCTGCCGCCTCAAATCAGGGTGAAAAAACGGAAGTGGCGCAGCAGCAAGTTACCGACACCGCGGCGGCGCAGGCCAAGCAGCAACTGGATCAGATGGGCTATGGCGTTTACGCCAACGCACCGACGGAGAAATCCCCGCAACTGCAGCAGGTGGAAGAAAACGCCGACCGAGCCGAAGCGCTGGCGCAGCAGCTTAAAGCCGATGATTTCCAGCAGCGCGCCGCGCAGGTTGAGCAAGTTATCGCTGAGCAATCGGCAGAGGATGGCGACAACCTCGGTATTTGGAACCGCGTTTATAAGACCGACGCCAAGTTTACCAAGGAATTCAGCAATAACGGCGGCGGCACATCAATCAACGGCACCTACATGGTGATGCAGGCCACCAAAGTATTCGGGCCACAGGGCACTGGCTGGGGTGTGGAAATCATCGAAGAGCGTTTCGACAATGGCGCACCGCTCATGCAGAGCGTTAAACAAGCCGATGGGAGCTTTATCAAGTCCATAATTTCAAACGGCGCCGGCGGTTATCTGTGTGAGGTAAACCACACCGTGAAAATCCGCCTGTGGTACAAGCACGGCGGAAAGACTGGCGAAGTGCTCTCTTATGGCTGCACGCCTTACATCTACGCAGCGCAGGGCGGCCGGTACTTGAGCGACGGCGAAGCGCCGAAAAAGTCCCTCACCGATGCCACTAAAAAAGCGCTGTCTCAGCTCGGATTCTCCGCCGATATCTTCCTCGGCCTGTACGACGATCTGACCTACCGCCAGGAGAACGACGCGGAATTCGCGCTCAAGAACGCCAGCGAGAAAGCCGAGGGTGTAACCCGTATGCGCGAAGAGCTGGACGAGCATCTGGCGAAAGTGGCCGAGACCCTCAAAGGCGCGGTTACGGCGAATGAAGCAACCAAGGTTCACGGTTCTGTCGCCCGTGAGATTGAAGCCCATCGCAAGGCCGCCGATGGCAAAGGCGATAAAGAGTTTGCCCAATACCTGGCCGGCCGCCTGCGCCGCCTCACCGCACTGAAAGATGAACGCATCGCCGCACTGACCGAGGAGAAAGCATCATGAGTATTAACGCCATTGCATTAGCAGCTGATTACGCAAAGTTTCAGGAGCTGATCGAAACCTCCGATGATCTGACGCCGGAAATGATCGCCGACACGCTGGAAGGCATCGAAGGCGCACTCGGCGACAAACTGGACGCCGCTTTTATCCACGTTCGCAATATTGAGGGGCAAGCCGACACGCTGGCGGCGGAAATCAAACGCCTGACCGACCGTAAAAAGTCATTCGAGAACCGCGCCAAGTCGATCCGTAAGTATGTGCTGGCGTGCCTGCTGGCCAGCGGCCAGGGCTCCATTAAAACCACCGCAAATACGTTCACGGCGCGCAAAGGCTCCGCCAGCGTGGTGGTCGACAACGCCGACCTGCTACCGGATGAACTGGTGACGGTGCAAACGGTGGTGGCGCCGGACAAGAAAGCCATCAAGGAGGCAATCGAAAACGGCGTGGAAGTCAAAGGCGCGCATATAGAAATCGGCGAGCCATCGCTGCAGGTGAGGTAACCAGATGCTAAATCGTTCACAACGGCGCGGCATCCCCGCCTATATCACACTGCCCGATGGTCGCGTAGGAACCATCATGACGGATCGACGGTGTGAGGTTATCTACGACCTACCGCCAGATGTGAAGATCAGCAGCAGGCCGCCGCCAAAGTTGATTAAGGCTAATCAGAAATAGGCCGTCACCATCGCTAGCATTGTGGGACACCTCACAACAAGGCAACCACAATGCAGCGATGGCAACCAGGCGCACGCCTACTTTCTGACTTCGATCTCAAAATCGGCCGACTGTCGGCCAGCGTAAGGAAAACGCAGCTCAGTGACCAAGATATTATCCTGGCGTGTCGTGTGACCGACGAGGCAATCGCCCGGATGATTGAACCGAGGAAAGACCATGCGAAACGATCACGACATAATCACGAAAGAAGAGATGATTGAGTTGACCGGTCACCATTATAAGTCTAAACAGTGTGACGCTCTCCGCCGGGCCGGGATATTTTTTATTGAACGCCCTGACGGTCACCCAAAAACAACATGGGGGCATTTCCTTAACCCCGTAAAATACCGTAACGAACCGCCGAAACCTGTGGCGGAAGAACCAGACTTCGAGGCGATGTAAATGGCCGGCAAGCGCAAAAACCCCGCGGATAACTGGATGCCGTCTAGAGTATCGCGCGGCCGGTCCGCCTATGAATTCAAGCACCCGGACGGCAGGACTATAAGGCTCTGCCCTCTTGATGCGACGCAGTCCGCCGTCTGGGTGGCATACGAAAAATTCACCAGTCAAAAAGAGGATAAGGTAACGTTCAAAACTTTGGCCGATAGGTTCCTAAGCTCTGCTGAATTTACCGATTTAGCCTTCGACTCCCAGAAGGATTATCAGAAATATGCAAAAAAGGTAATGCCTGTATTTGGGAAGATGGATCCGAACAACATAAAGCCGGAGCACATAAGAAAATACATGGATAAGCGAGGGCTTAAAAGTAAAACCCAGGCTAACCGCGAAAAAACCTTCATGTCGCGGGTATTCGGTTGGAGCTACGAGCGCGGATATGTGAAAGGAAATCCCTGTAAAGGGGTGAGGCAATTTAAGGAGAAGTCTCGCGAGCGCTATATCACCGACGCCGAATACGATGCGGTCTATGCGGTCGCCCCTGATACTGTGAAAGTTGCAATGGAGATCGCCTATCTGTGCTGCGCCCGGCAGGCTGACGTGCTTGCGTTAAGTCGTTCGCAGATCCTAGAGCCTGGGATCTTTATCCGCCAGGGCAAGACCGGCGCCAAGCAGATCAAAGCCTGGTCAGACCGACTACGTTCCGCGATAACGTTGGCCGACACGTTGCCAATCAAAGACGGAATTTCCAGCGTGTACGTGATCCACCAGCGTAACGGCAACCGCTACACGCGCGATGGATTTAATACCCAATGGCGCAATGCAAAGCTGGCGGCAATTGCCGCAAATCCCGATATGGATTTCGACTTCACATACCACGACCTGAAGGCGAAAGGTATTTCTGATCTGGACGGTTCTCTGACGGATAAACAGGCGATCTCAGGACACAAAAACGCGAGCCAGACGGCAATTTACGATCGCAAAGTGAAGATAGTGCCAGTGGTTGGCAATCAGAAAGGATGAATAAGTATGCTGCTTTCGGGATTTATCTTCTGAAAGCATCTTCTGAAGATGTTCTGAATGGTGATTTAAAGCACAAAAAAACCGCCTCTCGGCGGTCTACGACATTACTACTTATTGCTTTGATTATTCGGTATTTTTATTCCCTGGTACCCGGGGCGGGACTTGAACCCGCACAGCCATAAGCCGAGGGATTTTAAATCCCTTGTGTCTACCGATTTCACCACCCGGGCTCGGGAAAGTTGGAGGCGCGTTCCGGAGTCGAACCGGACTGGACGGATTTGCAATCCGCTACATAACCGCTTTGTTAACGCGCCTTTATTCTGTTTGCCTTTTCAGGCCAAAGCCGGTGATTCACCCACTTCGTTTTGTTCTTTTCGATCGCGATGTTGCAATCGCTCATCTTAATCATCTGATTCTTAAGTAATTTATTTCGTTACCGCCGAATCGATGGACTGCATTATGGACTAAACCCCACACCTTGGCAACCCCCCGAAATAGCAAAAAGTTCTCTAACGCTTTCAACTGCTTATTTTGTGGGCGCACTGTTCACAATGCCAACGGAAAGGCAAGCGGAATGTTGATTTTATATGCATCGGCTTAGGGATTCACGGGCAAATCGGATCTTTTTTCTCGACAGGAATCGCTTACCCGTGCCCTCCCCGGCTTTTCATTTGCTTATTGGGGTACCGGGCAAAGCATCATCATGGAGACATCGCACAATCTTCAATGCCGCCGCCCTGAACGACCAACGCAACTGCAGAGCTGGAGACTCACATCGGGTTGTACGCCGCACGATGGGTCGGCATCAATACCCCAAGAGCATCGACACGATGTCCAATCAAATGTGCCTGTTTTCAGGAGGCATCCTGCGGTATGAAATGGCAGGAGATATAGGGAAAATAGTCGATGCAGGAAGATGAAGAAAGATTTCGCCGGACGGCAAAGGAATAGAAAACGAAAAGGGGCCGAAGCCCCTTTTTCTTACCTGCCGAATCACGAAGATTCAACAGGCTAATGTTTGGAGCGGGAAACGAGGCTCGAACTCGCGACCTCAACCTTGGCAAGGTTGCGCTCTACCAACTGAGCTATTCCCGCATTACCAGAACTGACTGATTTCTTTGCTATCTTTCGGCAATTCATCGTTGTCGTCTGATGCGATGCATTCTACTTACCTGACGTGATGAGTCAATAAAATTGTTGGCACACCACGATCGTTTGCCGATTTTTGCAGCGTATCGATCACGGTTCCAGCAAATCGTTGCGCGCCGCGTTCAAATATTGGAACATAGACCAGAAAGTCAGCACCGCCGCGATATACAACAAGCCAATCGCCACATACTCTACGGAACGATCCGGCCGCCACAGCAAGCCCACCAGCGACATCATCTGCGCCATGGTTTTCACTTTGCCGATCCAGGACACCGCCACGCTGCTGCGTTTGCCAATTTCCGCCATCCACTCGCGCAGCGACGAAATGATGATTTCACGGGCGATCATGGTGGCCGCCGGCAGCGTGATCCACCAGCTGTGGTAGTGCTCAGCCACCAGCACCAGCGCCACCGCCACCATCACTTTGTCCGCGACCGGATCCAAAAACGCCCCAAAGCGCGTCGTTTGTTTCCAGCGACGTGCCAGGAAGCCGTCAAACCAGTCGGTGACGGCGGCAAACACAAAGATAACGGCGCAAACCATCGGAGCCCAGTTGAACGGCAAATAAAACGCCAGCACAAAGAATGGGATCAGAACTACGCGAAACAGGGTAAGCCAAGTCGGTATATTCAATTGCATAATGCTACGGTAACTATCTGGCTAGAGTGGAAATTAAGAGTATGTTGCTACATTGCCCTCAGTGTTTCAATGCATTGTAGATCTTTTCTGCCAATGCTTGTGAAATACCCGGCACTTTTGCAATTTCCTCCACGCTGGCGTTCAACAAAGGTTGCAGTCCGCCCATATACTTCAACAGCACCTGGCGCCGTTTCGGCCCTACGCCTTCAATCAGCTCCAATGCGCTGGTATTCCTGACTTTCGCCCTTCTCTGCCGGTGACCGGTAATGGCATGATTGTGCGAATCGTCGCGGATGTGTTGGATCACATGCAGCGCCGGCGAATCCGGCGGCAGAGAAATCCCTTCACCTTCCGGCACGAAGAACAACGTTTCTAACCCTGCCTTGCGGTCGGCGCCTTTGGCGATGCCGATCAGCAGCGGCTTATTCTTGTCCCAGGTAACATTCAGCGATTTGAATACGTCGATCGCCATGCCGAGCTGCCCTTTACCGCCGTCGATGAAGATGACATCCGGGATCTTTTTCTCTTCCAACGCTTTGCCGTAACGGCGCTTCAGCACCTGCGTCATCGCCGCGTAGTCATCGCCAGGAGTGATGCCGCTGATATTGTAACGCCGATACTCCGCTCGCACGGGGCCGTTTCCGTCGAACACCACGCACGAAGCCACGGTCTGCTCACCCATGGTATGGCTGATATCGAAGCACTCCATACGGTTGATTTCCGTCAGGTTCAGCACTTTGGCCAACTCCGCCAACCGCTGATGGATCGTCGACTGTTGCGACAGCTTGGTGGTCAACGCCGTTGCCGCGTTGGTGCGCGCCAGTTTCAGATAACGGGCGCGATCGCCGCGCGGTTTGCTTTGAATTTGGATCTTGCGCCCCGCCAACTCGGAGAGCGATTCCGCAAGCAGGTCTTTTTCCGGCAGGCTGAAATCCAGCAGGATCTCGCCGGGCAGCGTACGCGCCTGGCTGCCTTGCAGATAGAACTGGCCGACAAAGGTCTGCACCACCTCGCCCATATCCGTGCCGCCCGGCACCTTAGGGAAATAGCTGCGGCTGCCCAGCACCTTGCCCTGACGGATGAACAGCACGTGCAGGCACGCCATACCGGCATCGAACGCCACGCCGATCACGTCCAGATCGTCGCTGTCGCCCGACACGAACTGCCGTTCGGTGACGCGGCGCACGGCCTGAATTTGATCGCGAATGCGCGCCGCCTCTTCGAAATTAAGCAGTTTGCTGGCTTCTTCCATACGCTCAATCAGCTGGTGCAATACCTGCTGATCTTTGCCAGAAAGAAACAGCCGCACGTAGTCCACCTGCTGCCGGTACTCTTCTTCGCTCACCAGCCCGGCAACACAAGGCCCCAGACAGCGGCCGATCTGATACTGCAGGCACGGACGCGAACGGTTGCGATACACGCTGTTTTCGCACTGGCGGATTGGGAACAGCTTCTGCAGCAGCGCCAGCGTCTCGCGCACGGCGTAAGAGTTGGGGAAAGGCCCGAAATATTCGCCTTTGGCGTGTTTGGCGCCGCGATGCACCGCCAAACGGGGATGGGTATCCGCACTGAGAAAAATCAGCGGGTAAGATTTATCGTCTCGCAAAAGAACATTATATCGCGGTTGGTACAATTTAATGTAGTTATGTTCCAACAGCAGCGCTTCTGTCTCGGTGTGGGTAACCGTTACGTCTATTTGCGCGATATTTTTAACCAGCGTCTCGGTTTTACGGCTGCTGACCTGCTGCCGAAAATAGCTGGCGAGACGCTTTTTCAGGTCTTTGGCTTTACCGACGTAGATCACCGTACCCGTGGCGTCATACATACGGTAGACGCCGGGCTGGCTGGTGACGGTACTCAGGAAGGCTTTGGCATCAAAACGGTCATTCACTGCTTAACAACGTCTCCGCATTGAACAATCCATGTCGGATGGCCAGGTGAGTCAATTCGACGTCGCCGCTGATATTCAGTTTGCTGAACATGCGGTAACGGTAGCTGTTCACCGTTTTCGGGCTGAGACTCAGTTGCTCCGAGATCTCATTCACTTTTTTGCCTTTGGTGATCATCAACATGATCTGTAACTCGCGTTCAGACAAGCAGCTGAACGGCGTTTCAGCCTGCGGTTCCAACTGACTCAGGGCCATCTGCTGTGCGATATCAGACGCGATATAGCGCTGCCCCGCATGCACGGAACGCAAGGCGTTAATCACTTCCTGCGGCGCGGCGCCCTTGCTCAGGTAACCGGCGGCACCCGCCTGCATCACCTTCGCGGGCAAAGGGTTTTCAGTATGGATGGTCAACATGATGACTTTGACGTCGGGTGCATAACGCACAATCTTGCGCGTGGCTTCCAGCCCGCCAATGCCCGGCATATTCATGTCCATCAGCACGATATCGACAGCGTTGCCACGGCACCATTTTACGGCGTCTTCACCGCACTGAGCCTCACCGACAACTTTTATACCTTTGATATCTTCAAGAATGCGTCGTATCCCTGCGCGCACCAGTTCGTGGTCATCAACAAGAAGAACGCTAATCAAGGAAAAATCTCCAAAAAAAGGGAGTAACGCAATCGGCCTCTGTTTTCGCCAGAGATATTACTTGTTTTTCAGACAAGAATGAACACAGATTAATACATACTTCCGAATAACTTTGCGGAGCAGAGCTGATTTTTCAATTTTAGCCGTCTATGCCGCCGATAAATCGTCACGTCGGAAAAGGTCGGGCGACGAAAATAATTTCGTCGCGCTGTGTCTGACACAGGATAGCGCGACAATCATGCCGCGAGGGAGAAATCTGTGTAAGCAATCACGACATGAATAATATTAACACGGCTGTTGGCTGTTTGTAATCATTTGATATTTAAAGGCGTAACAAAATCTGCGGCCAACGTGGGTCCGGCAACCCTCGGTCGAAACTATTATTCCCGGCAAACGCCGGTAAAATCGGCGCCTCCGCCCCCAATAATTATAATAACCCCGATTGTTCAACAATAACGTACCGGAAAAATACTTGTTAACCACCTCGAAATAACTTGCCGAGAGTAGATGATTCAGACAGGTAATGAGCGAACGTTGCCCACCCGCGAGACCTGAGCAAGCCCGGTGCAGATGACAGACTCATGCTATGCTATACTCCGCGCCCAGTTAAATTCGCCACCGCGCCCGGGGCTACTTTTTAGCCCGCGCGCGGTGCGCCAAAGCAGCTTGTATCAGGCTACGGCCTCAAAAAATCAGGAGAGAAAATGAGCAACGTTGATTTCACTACGTCTGCAAACCCGGAAATCTTGGCGACCGAGGTTGCCTGCCTCAAAGCTACGCTGACGCTGATCTTGAAGTCGATCGGCCAGGCCGACGCCGGGAAAGTCATCATCAACATGGAACGTTTCATCGCGCAGATTGAAGATCCGACTCAGGCAGAAATCTTCAAGAACAGCATTCAGCAAATCAAGCACGCTTACCGTCAGTAAGCGTTGCGCCCCAGACCCGCACTTCTTGTGGGTCTGCTTTTCACCACGCTACGCCACACCCCATTGATCTTGCACGTGCTTTCGGGCAGTGTGTTGACTTTCTCCCCCACACCCGAGACCGTTATGGGCATCCTTGTCAAAGCGCTGATCGGCGCGCTGGTCGTGGTTCTAATCGGCCTGTTGGCCAAAACGCGCAACTATTATATCGCCGGTTTAGTCCCGCTCTTTCCCACTTTCGCCCTCATTGCGCATTACATTGTCGGCAGCGAACGTTCAATTGCGGCACTGAAAACAACGCTGATTTTCGGCATGTGGGCGGTATTGCCCTACCTGGTATATTTGATTTCGCTGTATTTCCTGATTAACAGTCTGCGGCTGTCGTTAGCGCTGGGTGCGGCGGTATTGTGCTGGATTGCGGCGGCGTGGCTATTAATTACGCTGTGGGGATGGTGGCAAGGGCATTAACGCCCTTGCCTGGGCTGTTACGGCCGCCCTGCCTGCAACACGAAGCCTCGCTGCCGATCGCCGGCGATGCGCAGATAGCGGCTTTCACCGGCGCGCAGCGTCATCGGCACGCTGCCGCTGGTTTCACGCCAAATACATAGAGAGTTCTCGATCATATCTTGCCCGATACTGACCGAAATATTGCCTGGCGGCACGCGAAACTCTGCTTTTTCTTTTGCCTCGAGTGAAGCGGCAAACTCCCCATTCACATAGACGCCAGTGCGGCAGCTGCCCGCCAGCATTCCGCTGTCGCGCACCACGACCACCGTAGCGTAAGGCGTATCCGGGATATTCTGATAGAGCATCAGACGGCTTGGGGGGGGCAACTCAGCCTGTTGCGGCGGTACGGCTTGAGTCGCACACCCCGTCAGCAGTGCAGAGGCAAATAACAACGCGGCGTAATGCTTCATCCTTGGCTCCTGAAGAAAATAATGCTTATCGTAGCAAGAGAATAGCTGTCTCCAGTAGCCTTCATACCGCAGAGACGAAAAAATCGGATAACTTCCCACTACTCTCACGAACCTGCAGGGATAAGAAGATTCTGCATTAAAGCCATTGAAATAAAGGCGATTCTTGCAGATTTAAAACTTGATCATGCCACGTTGGATATCTGCTGCAAAAGCACCACTGACGTAACTGAAACCATCCTGCGTGACATAAACCCGGGTATGACCGGTCTCTGATAACACCGCCACCATATATCCCAGGCTGATCATTTCATGGGACGGAACGTTCATCGGGGTTAGAAATCCGCGCCCACGGCACCACTGATAAAAGCGGGTTCGCCCATATCCCAACACGGCGCCAACATCGGAGAGGTGCTTAAAAGTATCATAATCCTCTGATGGTGAAGGTAAACCGTCATGACTTTCAGGCGTTTTCTTTATCCCAGACAAAATAAACTCCTTTTTTGACTCTGTCGCGTACGGTTATCCTTCCTCTAAAATGAATTTAAAAAATCCAAATTTAAAATGCAAATGAATTCCCTGTAACTAAAAATTCTTCCACAGAAAAAACCTGAAAATAAAACCCCAATAAAAAAACAGAAATAAAAAAATAAGGTATTAATACTGAGCATTAAATCCTTGGCATGGGTAAATATCCTAAATAAAAATAATAGTCATACCGGATAAGAAAATACTTAGCTTGCATATTATTTTCCTTATCAAAACGATGCAATTGCGATCGGATCATTGCGGCATAAAGAGAATGAATAAAATTAATACCACATCGACCAGCCCTCGCCGTGAGGTCGCGGCTCCTTACAGACTGCCCTCAATGCGCCACATCCTCTCTCAACGCGGCACTTCCTCAATCACACCTAAACAATAACCATTATCATTTCCAATTATTCCGCCAGTTTATTACACTTTCCTACCTCGTCAGTTAGGAACATTCCCAGGCTGCGAGCCTCAGGATAGAGAAAGAGTTAGGGACACCATGAAGAATTGCCGTTGTTTGATTGTTTTGCCGTTATTGATGTTGACCGCCTGCACCCAATGGGAAAGGCCTGGCGCGGTTGAGAGTACCCGGAATGCCGAATATGCCGAATGCCGCAGCCGTGGATACGATCGCTTCCCCCCGGACGTGGTGCGGGACGTGGAGTTCAGCTACGAAAACAAATACATTCCTTGCGAGAAGAATAAGAAAGACTGTCCATCGGGATACCGCTACGACAAGGAGCCGTCGATTAAAACAGTGCAGACCGATCGCAATCAGTCCGCCCGAGACGCCACCATCGAAGCCTGTATGTACGGCAAAGGCTGGCGGGAGAAAACCTACTATTGGCCGCAATGGTAATGTGGCGGCGTTTGCCTGGGGCGAGATGCCGCTAACCCATTCAACCATCGTCATCACATCGGTTCAGCCCCAGCGCAACCAGCGTTTCCGTCCTGACCGGTGTTAAAGGCACACGCGGCGACGGCAAAGGCCAGCCCAAAAGCTGCCTCGCCGCCGTTGCGCAGACTTTACCCTGGCATGCACCCATACCACAGCGGCTGCTCATCTTAGCCGTGTTCCAATCCGGCTGATGGCGTACCTGTTCCAACGTAACGTCTTCGCAGCGGCACAGTAACGTTTGCGGATTGGCCAGCGAATTCAAGCGCTCATCGAGTGCGAAGGCACTTGCCGCCGCAGTGGCGAAACGCCGCCACCGCCGCCGCTGCGCCGCCAGGCGCTCTGCCTTTTCCCGCTGCCCGGTGGCAGCATAGCCGGCAATGGCGCCTTCAGTGAGCGCCAATTCACTGCCGCCGATGCCGGTACACTCCCCGGCAGCAAAAATTTGCACCTGGCTGGTTTGCTGCCAATGATTCACCGCTACGGCGTCATGTTCTATCCGACACCCCAACAGCATCGCCAGCTCAATGTTCGCCACCAGACCAAAACCGCAGGCCAACCTGTCACAGGCGATCGTTCTTTCCTGCCCGCCGTTATTGACACGCACCGAGGTTAAACGTGTTTGCCCCAACGCCGCCTGCACCCGGCTACCGGCACGGTAACGATGCGGCATCAGAGAAAACGCCTGACGCAGCTTGGCCGGCCAGCGCCACAGGCCGCCGGCAAACGCCGCCAACCGCCAAAGCGGCGCCTGCTCCGCCAACATGACCACCTCTCCGCCGGCCTGTTTCACGCTGTCGGCCACCGCCAACAGCAGCGGACCACTGCCGGCGATCACCACTCGCTCGCCGCGGATCGCCAACCCCTGCTTGATTTGCGCCTGTAGACCACCGGCGCCGGTCACCCCCGGCAACGTCCAACCGGGAAACGGCAACAACAATTCACGCGCGCCATTGCATAAAATCAGCTTTTGATAGCGAATCACGCCGCAGCCCTCGGCGTCTTCATATGCCAATCGGTTAGCACCACACTGCGCCACCAGCTTGCAGCCAGACTGCAGCGCAATATTTTCCCGCGTCGCCACCGCCTGCCGATAGCGGTTCGCCGTTTCAGGTAAAGCCACCTGCATCCCGTCGCGCCAGATTTGCCCGCCGGGATGCGGATTATCATCAATCATTCGCACCTGGCCACCACTTTCCGCAGCGGCCAGCGCAGCCGCCATGCCGGCCGGCCCGGCACCGACGATCAGCACCTCACAACTGAAGTTACTCATCATCGTTCCTCTCTATACGCATGCCGGCTTGGCACAGCGTTTGGCACGCCAGGCGACGCAGGCCGTTAATGGTCACCCGGCACTCCTGACAAACTCCCATGCCACAAAAGGGAGCACGCGGTTGGTGTGAAACAGATAACCGACAACGATCGTCGCCGCACAGGCTGAGCGCCGCAGCAACGCTGAGACCAACCGGCACCCGCCGGTGTTCTCCATCGATGCTCAACGCGATCGTATTTTGTCTTTCATTCATACAGGCAACTCCTCGGCGGCAAACGCCCGCGCAGCCAAATACGGGGAATCGTCAATCTCCGGCGTTTGCCGGCCAATCTGTGCAGTGATCAGCGCAGCGCTGCCGAACGCAGTCGTGACGCCCAATCCCTCATGCCCCAGCGCCAGCCACAGCCAGGAATGCCGCGGATGCACGCCCAACAGCGGCAGCCCGTCGGCAGAGGCGGCGCGCAACCCGGTCCAGCAGCGAATGATGTTCATCTGCGCCAGTGCGGGCAAGAAATGCTGCGCACGCGTAAGCATTGCCGCCAACAGCGGCATGTCCAACGCCGAATCGACGGCGTCGAACTGGCGGGAAGAGCCGATCAGCCATTGTCCGGTGGGCCGCGCCTGCACATTGAAAGCCACCGACGTGCCGTTACCGGCATGCGCGCTGGCGCCATACCCCAGCTCCACCAGTTGATGCCGCACCCGCGGCGGGTAGCGATCGGTGATCGCCAGCTGGCCCTTCTTGGCGTGAAGCAAAGTCGGTGGTAATAGGCTATTGGCCCTAAGGCCGCAGGCCAGGACCACCACCGGCGCGGCCAGACGCCTGCCGTCCGCCAGCCGCACGGCTTCCTCTTCCAACGCTGTCGCTTCACCATGCACCACGTCAATTGCCGCACCACCGTCGGCCAACAGCCAGCGAGCCGCGAGCGGCGCATACAGAATGCCGTCGCCCGGCACCCGCAGTCCGCCGGCCAGGCCGTGCCGCAGCATCGGCTCCATGACGGCGATCTGCTCTGCCGTCAGCAGTTCCGCGGCCACGCCCTGCTCCGCCAGCCGCGCCCGCTTTTGCTCGGCGATGGCCATTTCATCCGCTTGATCCGCCAACCACAGCGTACCGCAGCCACGCCAGGCGCAGGCTTCCGGCATGCGCCCCGTCACTTCGCGCCACAACCGCAGCGAATAAGCGCTCAACGTCAGCTCGGCAGGATTATCGTCCATGCAAACCAGATGCCCCATACCGGCGGCGGTGGCGCCGGCGCGGCGATCGTCCACCACCGAGACACGATACCCTTCCCGCGCCAGCCGCCAGGCGCAAGCGGCGCCGATGATACCGGCACCGACCACGATGACATCGGCTCCCCGCTCGGCGCCCATCAGCGTATCCCCCAGACGAAGGGATCGCGTTCGTCGAGCAGCAGTTGACTATCGGCGCACACATAGGCCTGCCCGCGAATAAAGGGGGCAATGCGATCGCCGTTCCAACGATAATAGGCCTGGAATTCACTGCCGATCACGCTGGCCTGCCGCCACTGCGTGTCCGGCGGCAGTTTGCCGTCCGCCGCCAGACACGCCAGTTTGGCGCTGGTGCCTGTACCGCACGGAGAACGATCATAGGCTTTGCCGGGGCACAGCACGAAGCTGCGGCTGTCGGCCTGCGGATCGTCACCGAACAGTTCGATATGGTCTATCGCTCCGCCGTCTTCACCGCGGATGCCCGCCTGTTCCAACGTTTGCCGCACCGCCCAGGTGAACGCGGTCAAGGCCTCCAGATTGTGTTTATCGATGGGCAACGGTGACTCGCCGATCAGGAAGAACCAGTTGCCCCCCCAGGCGATGTCACCCGTCACCGGCCCGTGACCGGCAACCTCAAGCCGCACCTGGCGGCGATAGCGATAAGCCGCCACGTTCTCCACCGTGACGCTGCCGTCATCATGCAGCGTGGCGCTTACCGGGCCGACCGGGGTCTCGATCAGGTGGCGCCCGGCGTGGATGCGCCCCAGATGAGCCAGCGAGGCGATCAGCCCGATAGTGCCGTGCCCGCACATGCCCAGATAGCCGCTGTTGTTAAAGAAGATCACCCCGGCGGTGGCCTGTGGCGAGCAGGGGCGGCACAGCAACGCCCCCACCAGCACGTCATTGCCACGCGGTTCGAGCATCACCGCGCAGCGCCAATCGTCATAATGTTGTGCGAAACGCGCCCGCCGTTCCGCCATGCTACCCTCGCCGAGATCGGGAAAACCTTCCACGATCAGGCGGGTCGGCTCTCCACCGGTATGAGAATCGATCGCCCGCAAAGCGGTGATATGCGCAGAAAGTGCCATCGGCGTCTCCTGGGTTAATGAGATGTTACCAATGGCATTAGCCTGAACGAATGTGAGCATGACGGCTTGATGCGTTTCGGCGCAGCGAATGAAGAAATCAGCACAGTGACAAACGTCAGGCCTGACGCGTCGCGGGTATGAGTTTAACGGTTGTCATAATAATGACTTATTTATCATGTCGTTATTTTCATGCTAAACCCTTGCGTAGCGAGAAACGCCGCAGTTTTCAAGCAATCGCCAAACACCTTCCGGCAAAAGTATGCGGCAATCCGCATATTTGGCAGCCCGCCGGAAATAGCGCTTGCTTCGTTACAAAAAAGTTAATATTGATGCGAAAGCGCCAGCCTGGCTCGCCTGTTTTTCCGGCTAACGACCGAAAAGGGACTGTTATGCGTTCCACTTCAGACTACCCGCCTCCGGTTTCTCTCTCGCCGCCTTCGCTTGTGGGGCTGCCGGAGCAGGAGGACGTTTTTGCCGTCGAACATCTGTCGCGCCTGTGCGACGGGCTGGCGCAGCAGCGCCCGAACAACCTGCGCGATCTGCTGAATACGCTGGCGCTGATCGCGCCGTTGCTGAACGCGATCCCCAACGTGGTGTTCTTTATCAAAGACGCCCAGGCTCGCTACCTGCTGGCCAACCTGACGCTGGCCAGGCGCTGCGGTTTCAAAACCGTCACGCCGCTGCTGGGCAAAACCTCCGCCGACGTTTTTCCCGCTCAGCTCGGATCCGGCTATACCGAGCAGGATCTGCGGGTATTGCGCCACGGCGTGCTGATCCAGGATCAGCTGGAAATGCACCTGTACAACGGCCGAGAAACCGGCTGGTGCCTGACGCAAAAGCTGGCGCTGTATGACGCGCAGGGAAAAATCATCGGTATGGCGGGTATTTCTCACGATCTGCAGGAGGCCAGAGCTAATCACCCGGCCTACCAGCGGCTGGCGGCGATCGACGTGCATATCCGCCGCCACTACGCCAGACCGATCGCGCTTGAAGAGCTGACGGCGCTGACCGGGTTATCGGTGGCGCAGATCGAACGCTACTGCAAACGTATCTTCCACCTCACCCCGCGCCAGATGATCCACAAAGTGCGGCTGGAAAAGGCCACGGAACTCCTGGCCGGCGATCTGCCGATCACGGACATCGCGCTGCAGTGCGGCTATACCGATCACAGCGCCTTCAGCCGTCAGTTCAAAGCGATGACCGGCTCCACGCCGCGCGATTTTCGCCTGACGCTTTCCGCTTAACGCGCTGATTTACCCCGTTAACCCTCTCTTCTCACGGCGTACCGACGCCCGATTTTTCACGCCCTCTTTCCGCCGCTATTGTGCCAATTTCGTCGCGGCAATCGGCGAAAAGCGTCAAGCCTCCCTGCGCAATACCGGTCAATCTGTCGGTGAACCTTACCAAAGATTCACTTTTCATTAACACTTTCGGACGACAGGACAAACACGATGAGCCATAAAACCCTAAGCTGGAGCGGCGTATTCCCGGCGGTGACAACCCAATTTCGCAACGATTTCTCTCTGGATCTCGACGCCACCCATACGGTGATCAAAAACCTGGTGCGCGACGGCGTCTCCGGTCTGGTGGTGTGCGGCACCGTCGGTGAAAATACCTCGATGACAGTGCAGGAAAAGCTGGCGGTGATCGAAGTGGCGAAAGACGCCGCCGACGGTAAAGTGCCGGTGATCGCCGGCATCGCCGAGTTCACCACCGCCTTCGCGCAGAACATGGCGCGTGAAGCGCAAAAGGCCGGCGTCGACGGGATTATGGTGATGCCGGCACTGGTCTACTCCGCCAAACCGCACGAAACCGCCGCGCACTTCCGCAGCGTCGCTGGCGCGACCGATCTGCCGATAATGGTCTACAACAACCCTCCCATTTACAAAAATGACGTCACGCCCGACATTCTGACCTCGCTGGTCGACTGCGAGAACATCGTGTGCTTCAAAGACTCGTCGGGCGATACCCGCCGCTTTATTGACCTGCGCAATGAAGTCGGCGATCGCTTCGTGCTGTTCGCCGGATTGGACGATGTGGTGCTGGAAAGCATCGCCGTCGGCGCGCAAGGCTGGATCTCCGGCATGTCCAATGCCTTCCCGCGCGAAGGGGAAACCCTGTTCCGGCTGGCGAAGGAAAAACGCCATGAGGAAGCGTTGGCGCTATACAGCTGGTTCATGCCGCTGCTGCACCTCGATGCCCGCCCCGATCTGGTGCAGTGCATCAAACTCTGCGAACAGCGGGTCGGCCGCGGCAGCGCTGTCACTCGCCCTCCGCGCCTGGCGCTGCAGGGAGAAACGCTCACCGAGATCAACGCCGTGATCGATAAAGCGCTGGCCACCCGCCCTGCGCTGCCGAACGTCGGCCTGTGACGCCTTCATCGCCCGGCCATGCCGGGCGTCATGCTTTATCTACCGGGGGAACCGATGCCCAACGATCGCTACGCCGCTATCAGCGGCAAACAATTTATCGGCGGCCAACGCCGCGCCGAAGGGGAAACGTCGCTGTGTAGCCTGCGCGCCGACGACGGTCAGCCAACCGGCTACCGCTTCCACCAGGCCACGGCGGCAGAAACCGCCGCCGCCGCAGAAGCCGCCGCAGCAGCCTTTGCGCCCTATTCACAGCTCAGTGCAGACCAACGCGCGAACTTTCTCGACGCCATCGCCGAAGAGTTAGACGCATTGGATGATGTTTTCTTCACCTTCGCCATACAGGAAACGGCCTTGCCGTCTGCGCGGTTGAGCGGCGAACGCGCCAGAACCAGTGGCCAGATGCGGCTGTTCGCCACGCTGCTGCGGCGCGGCGACGTCGAGGGCGTGCGTATCGACTGCGCGCTGCCGCAGCGTTCCCCCCTGCCGCGCCCCGATCTGCGTCAATACCGCACGGCGCTCGGCCCGGTGGCGGTCTTCGGCGCCAGCAACTTCCCGCTGGCGTTTTCCACCGCGGGCGGTGATACCGCCGCCGCGCTCGCCGCCGGCTGCCCGGTCGTGTTCAAGGCGCACAGCGGCCATATGATCACCGCCGAGCTGACCGCTCAGGCGATCGAGCGCGCTCGGGAACGCACAAGGATGCCCGCCGGCGTCTTCAACATGATCTTCGGCAATCGCGTGGGGGCTGATTTGGTACAACATCCGGCGATTCAGGCAGTGGGATTCACCGGCTCGCTGCAAGGCGGCCGGGCGCTCTTCGATCTGGCAATGCAACGCCCTCAACCTATCCCGGTCTTCGCAGAAATGTCGAGCATCAATCCGGTAGTGATCCTGCCCAAGGCGTTGGCGCGGCGCGGGCAGCGCATTGCGCAGGAACTGGTCTCTTCCTTCACACTCGGCTGCGGTCAGTTCTGCACCAAGCCCGGCGTGATAGTCGCGCTGCGCGGCGCCGCCTTCGATCGGTTAACCGAAACGATGAGCGCCCTGGTCAACGCCGCCGAGCCGCAGCCGATGCTGAATGCCGGCACGCTGGAGCACTACCGTCACGGGCGGCGGCCCTCGATGCCCATCCAGGCATGCGGCGTCTCGCAGGCCGAAGCGAAACGCCCACGCTTCGGGCGGCGGCGCAGCTTTATCAGGCGGAAGAGGCGCTGTTGCTGCAGGCTGACCCGCTGCTGCAACAAGAGGTCTTCGGCCCGGTCAGCATCCTGGTGGCGGTGGATAACGAAGCGCAGCTGCATGCGGCGCTGGCGGCATTGCAAGGCCAGTTGACCGCCACGCTGCTGGCGGACGACGACGATCTCGATGTGGCCGCCGGTCTGACGACACTGTTGGCGCGCAAAGCCGGTCGGGTGCTGTTCAACGGGTATCCGACCGGGGTGGAAGTGTGCGACGCCATGGTGCACGGCGGCCCTTACCCGGCGACCAGCGACGCACGCGGCACCTCGGTAGGCACGCTGGCCATCGAGCGTTTCCTGCGGCCGGTCTGTTTGCAAAACACCCCTGCGGCGCTGTTGCCGGCGGCGCTGCAGGACGCCAACCCGCTCAACCTGCTGCGGCTGGTGAACGGCGTTTACACCCGAGCCCCCCTGGTTTCACCTGCCCCAAATTAGCCCGGCCGCATCTGCCTGCCACTCAATAACAAAAGGGTAATACCATGACAACCCAAGGCAAATTCAAGAAGCAGCTTACGCTCACCGACCTGACGTTCATCGGTCTGGGCGCCATCTTTGGCTCCGGTTGGCTGTTCGCCGCCAGCCATGTCTCCTCCATCGCGGGCCCGGCCGGCATCTATTCCTGGCTGATCGGCGGCCTGGCGGTGCTGCTGCTCGGCATCGTCTACTGCGAGCTGGGCGCCGCCCTGCCGCGCGCCGGCGGCATCATTCGCTATCCGGTATTCTCGCACGGCGAACTGATGGGTTATCTGCTGGGGTTTATCACGCTAATCGCCTTCTCCAGCCTGATCGCCATCGAAGTCGTCGCCGCCCGCCAGTACGCCGCCGCCTGGTTCCCGTTCCTCAGTCAGCCGGGTTCCGGCGATCCAACCGCGATCGGCTGGCTGGTGCAGCTGGCGCTGCTGTGCTTTTTCTTCGCGCTCAACTATTACAGCGTCAAAACCTTCGCCAAATCCAATAACCTGATCAGCGTGCTAAAGTTTCTGGTGCCGCTGTTGGTGATCGTGGTGTTGTTCAGCTTTTTCAAACCGGAAAACCTGTACAGCCAGGGCTTTGCTCCCTTCGGTTCCGCCGGCGTTGAGGCCGCCATTTCCGCCGGCGGCATCATCTTCGCCTACCTCGGCCTGACGCCGATCATTTCGGTCGCCAGCGAGGTGCAACGGCCGCAGCGCACCATTCCCATCGCGCTGATCCTGTCGGTGGTGCTGTCCACCATCATCTATGTGCTGCTGCAGATAGCGTTTCTCGGCAGTATCCCCAGCGAGATGCTGAGCGGCGGCTGGGCCGGTATCAGCCAACAGTTCTCCCTGCCGTTCCGCGACATCGCCATCACGCTGGGCATGGGATGGCTGGCGTTTCTGGTGGTCAGCGACGCGATCGTTTCGCCGAGCGGCACCGGTAATATCTATATGAACGCCACGCCTCGCGTGATCTACGGTTGGGCGCGCGCCGGCACCTTCTTCAAACTGTTCACCCGGGTGGATGGCGAGTCAGGTATTCCTCGCCCGGCGCTGTGGCTGACCTTCGCTCTCTCGGTATTCTGGACGCTGCCGTTCCCATCCTGGGAAAAACTGATCGGCGTGGTGTCCGCCGCACTGGTGCTGAGCTACGCCATCGCCCCGGTCACCGCCGCCGGGCTGCGGCGCAATGCGCCCGATATGCCGCGTCCGTTCCGGGTCCGCGGTTTCTGCGTGCTCGGCCCGCTGTCGTTTATCATTTCGGCGCTGATCGTCTTCTGGTCCGGCTGGGCCACCGTCTCCTGGCTGCTCGGCTTGCAGATTCTGATGTTCTTCATCTACATCCTGTTCAAGAATCAGGTGCCGACCCACGCCGTTAGT
The DNA here is from genome assembly GCF_052166695.1 of Serratia sp. CY76391. Taxonomy (NCBI): domain Bacteria; kingdom Pseudomonadati; phylum Pseudomonadota; class Gammaproteobacteria; order Enterobacterales; family Yersiniaceae; genus Serratia; species Serratia sp. CY76391. Next base: position 920,870 of record NZ_JBJNOJ010000001.1, on the reverse strand, counting down.
CTCCGACAGCAAATTTGGTCCTCGCTGTGGCTGATCGTCTTCTATGCGCTGGTGATCGGACTTTCCTACCTCAGCAGCTTCGGCGGTATCGGCGCTATTGCTCATCCATGGGACACCCTCACCATGGCGGTGATTGCGCTGGCGATTTACTACTGGGGCGCCTATACCTGTTTACCCCAGGCCAATTTTATCGGCGATGAAGAAGAATGAACCCAGGGAGGACATCGAAATGACATCCATGCATGTGCTGTCGCTGGAACAGGCTTATCAACTGGCGTTGCGTACGCTGCGCAGCAACGGTTTCAATCAGGCGCATGCCGAGGCGGTGGCGCAAAATGTCACCCAGGGCGAACGCGACGGCTGCGCTTCTCACGGACTGTACCGGCTGTTGGGCTGCGTGCGATCGCTGCGGGCAGGCAAGGTTTCTGCCGATGCGATGCCCAGATTGCTCGACCAGGCGCCGGCCATCTTGCGCGCCGACGCCGGCGGTGCGTTTTCCCTGCTGGCCTACCGCACCGCTCTGCCGACCTTTATCGAGAAAGTGCGCACCAACGGTGTCGCCGCGCTGGCGATCAACCGCTGCGTGCATTTCTCCGCGCTGTGGGCCGATATCGAACCGCTGACCGAGCAGGGGTTGGTGGCCCTGGCCTGCACGCCCAGCCACGCCTGGGTGACGCCGGCCGGCGGTTCGCGACCGCTTTTCGGCACCAATCCCATCGCCTTCGGCTGGCCGCGTCCGGATCGGCCGCCGTTTTTGTTCGACATGGCCACCAGTGCGGCAGCGCGCGGCGAAATCGAATTACACCGCCGCGCCGGCACCCCGCTGCCTGAAGGCTGGGGCATTGATAAGGCGGGCAATCCGTCCACCGATGCCGCCAGCGTGTTGGAGGGCGCGATGCTGACCTTCGGCGGGCATAAGGGCTCGGCGCTGGCGGCAATGGTTGAATTGCTGGCAGGGCCGCTGATCGGCGATATGACCAGCAAGGAATCGCTGGCCTATGACGATGGCACCGGTTCGTCACCTTACGGTGGTGAGCTGGTCATCGCGTTGGATCCCGAGCGTTTTCTCGGTGCGGATAAGGCGAAATATTTCGCCGGAGCGGAGGCGATGTTTGCCGATATGCAGGCGCAAGGCGCCCGCATCCCCGGCGAACGCCGTTATCGGCAACGGCGCCAGAGCGAGCAATACGGCGTGGAAATCCCCAAGGCGTTGTACGACGAAATAGTGGCGCTGTGCGATTAACGCTGGATTAATGCCCCGCGCCGGCAACCCGGCGCGGGGAGAGGCTTATCCAGCCTGAGCCATGTCGCTGTGCAGGCGCTTGCGCCACACCGGTTTGGTGTCCCAGCGTGCAAAGTGTTTCGCCTCTTTACCCGGCTGCACCTGATGCCACATGTCTTCTTGCCACCGGATCGGTTCCTTTCCTCGCAACGTTGGGCGGGTCTGTTTAATCGTCCGTTGCAAGACGTCTGCTTCTTCCGCAGTAATGGGCGGCGCCTGTCTGGCGGCGTCCAGCGCACGGCTTCCCAGCGGCGCCATCACCTGATACAACACGTTGACCTGCTGCAGCGTCGCTTGCTGATTAGTGCTCATCCCCTTACCCGACCAACCGTCGAAGTTTTCACCGGGATCGTCCCCCTGCGCACGATACTCATTACCTGGCCCCTCGACGATATTCCATCCTTGCCAGGTCACCAGAGTGTGTAATCCATCGCGATCCTGCAGGTTTTTATTCTGGATCTGTTTGAGCACCGCGGCGCGGTTTGGCACACCGATCAGATTCATAAACTCGTCCAGCGCGTTCCAATGCTGCCCCGCCACCAAACCATTCCAGACATTACGCAAACAGTTCCAGGGAATGGTGTGATGCCAGGTCAGCGTGATAAGCGGTTTGGTTGACGCATGTTGCCAACGGCTCGGTTCACTGCCCCGATCGCCTCTGATAATCCCATCGACTTCTAATGGCATAGCTGCCCCTCTTCTGGCTGAAATGAAAAATATGCGCAAGGCCGGTGGCCAGGTTGGCATAAAAACGTCAGCTAAAATCGTAGCAGTTCAGACTGGGATAGCAATAAAACGCAAAGCACGCTCTGCAGCCGGCCGGTAACCGCAGAACGTGCCCGAAAACGGTGAGTTTAAGATGAATTATCTGACCACCATCACCGAAATATTGGCATGGCGAACGATAGCGGCGGCGTTGGACCCCAGCAGATAGGTTTTCACGCTCGGGCGACGCGAACCGATGATGATCAGATCGGCGTCGATCTCTTCCGCCAGTTCCAACACCTGATCGCGTGCAGAACCGAAGCTGACGGTGTAATTGAGGCGATCCAACGGCAGATCGATTTCCGACATGATTTTCTTCAGTCTATCCACCGCCCTCACCTCCGCCTGATTCTCAAACTCCTTGAGGCCGAACGAATAGGCAGTAACAAAAGCCGAGGCATCCGGCAGCGCATGGAAGAAATGCACTTTAGCGCCGGACATTTTCGCCAAATATTCCACATGCTTCAGCGCATGCTCGGTCAACAGATCCTCTTCAATATCGATCGGCACTAAAATAGTCTTGTACATATCACGTCCTTTCTATGTAAACCGGGTGCCAACAGAATACTGCCGCGCACGGGCGCGGTGAATCGCTTTATCACGCTTTTGTGATCGAGGGGTAAATACTGACAAGGATAGTTTTTAATTTAACAAAATATAAACATTACACCGATAACGGATAGGCGATTAATTATTTATTACTCGAGATTAAATTAGCTGTAAATAAACCGCTTTGGCGGTAGCGGCGGTCTTATTGGCGACAGAAAGCTTTTTAATCGAGTTGCCGATGTGGAAATTGATCGTGCGCTCGCTCACCCCCATCAACAACGCGATCTCTTCCGCCGTTTTCCCTTCGCTGCTCCAGCGTAAAATGTCTTTTTCGCGCAGCGTCAACACATCTTTTATCGCGTCATCATTCACCGATATCAAGGCCTCCCGCAGCGTTTTATGGGCTGTTTGCGCCAGCCAAAGGAAAAAAGGTTCATTTGCCGCACGCGCTTGCGGCGTTTGCTCAGGTAGCGCTTTACCGGCAAACGTCAGGATCCCCAACCTGCCATAGCAATCCTTGACCGACTGCGACCAACCGGCACACAAGCCGAATTGCGCCATACGCCGCCAAAGCGTCGGCCGCTCATGATAAAAGCTTTCGTCCCACTGAAACTGCAGCGTGGAATGGTGAGCACGCTCAATAACCGGATCCTGCAAATATACCCGCTGCCGCCGATAATCCTCGAGATAGTTCGTTGAAATATTCCCTTCGATCAGCATCTTGGGGCTGCTGGCCGGATAACAGGAAAACACGATGTAGGAGAAATAATCAAACCCCAACGCCTCGGCGCAGGGCCCCAGCTGCGTCAGAAAGCATTCGCGATCGGCCAGGCTGCCAATCACCTCCGCCATGAGCCGTTGAGTGCGGGTATCCATAACGCAGGTTCTCCAGATAGCGATGCCGATTTATCGATAGGTCAGATTCACTATAGAATATCGCCTACCGGCGCCAGTAGCCGTTTCATATAATAAAAAATACCAACGCTATAACGAAAACAGCTATTCCCCTAAAAATAAGCCTTTTTATTGCGCCGAACAGGAAAACTACGCGAATAGCATAATCTCCTCGACACGTAAACCTGTCATTTCTACCGTTAGACAGCCAGGACACCACCAATTACTTTCCAGACAGGCACCCAGTGCCGCCGTAAATCCAAAGAGATAATAAGCATTTGCGAATTTCGCATGGCATACAGTGACGGGGATTTTCTATGGCAGAAAGTAATGCGGCAATTCAATCGGCTGCGATTATCGGCGCGGGAACGATGGGCAGAGGCATCGCTTATCTTTTCGCGCAAAAAGGCATTCCCACGATGCTTTATAATCGCAACGGCAATACCCTCAATCAAGCTCGCGAATATATCGCGCAAGACCTGAATAAGAAAGTCGAACAGGGCAAGATCGCGCTGCAGGATAAAGACGCGGTGCTGGCCAATCTGATGTTCACTTCCGTGTTTGAGGCCATCGCCGACAGCGAGCTGGTGATAGAAACCATCGCCGAGCAAGAACAAACCAAACTTGAGGTGCTGGCGGCCATCGCCGCAGTGGTCAAGCCCGACACGCTGATCGCCACCAATACCTCCTCACTGTCGCTTAACAAGCTGGCAACTGCGGTAACGCACAGCGAACGCTTTATCGGTTTGCATTTTTTCAACCCCGCGCCGCTGATGAAGCTGATTGAAATCATTCCGGCCTACTTTACCGCGCACGCCACCACGGAACGCTGCCGCCAACTGGTGGCGGCGTTGGGGAAACGCGATGTCGTCTGCCAGGCCACGCCGGGGTTCATCGTCAATCGCATGGCCCGCCCCTACTACCTGGAAGGGTTCCGCCTGTTGGAAGAACATGTGGCGCGCGCGGCGCAGATCGACCGCGCCCTCAAGGCTGGCGGGCGTTTCCGCATGGGGCCGCTCGAGCTGACCGATTTTATCGGCCAAGACATCAACTATCAGGTCAGCCGGCAAATCTGGCAGGACATGCAATACGACCCGCGCTATACCCCTGGTCATCTGCAGCGTTCACTGGTCGATGCCGGTCTGCTGGGGAAAAAGAACGGCCGCTCCTATTTTGCCGCCGAAGAAACCGCCCCGCCGGTGACGGCCGCCAACAATGCAGACGTCGAGACGCTGCGCGTTTACGGCGAGCACCCTTTTTTTACCCTGTTGCAGCAGCGAGCCGCGCTTCAGTGGCCACAGCTGCGCGTGGAACAACGGCCGGCATTACCGGGGCTGGGAGCGGCCGTCCAGATCAATGACGCTTTCACCGTCAGCATCACCGATGGCCGTACGGCGAGCCAACTGGCCGAGCAGACGGCAGCGGATGCCTTTGTGGTCGATGTCGCCCTGAACTACGCCGACACCACGTATCTGGTGGCGGCGCACAGCCGCCACGCTTCTGCTGCCAATAAGGCGCTGTTTTTACGCCTGCTGCACACGGCAATCCCGCAGGTTGAATTTATCAAGGACTCTCCGGCGCTTATCGTCGCCCGCGTCCTCAGCAGCCTGATCAATGAGTCGGTGATCATGGTGGAAAGCGGCGTCTGCAGCCGGGAAGACATCGATGTCGCCGCCGTCGCGGGCGTTAACTACGCCGGCGGCATTTTCGACTGGCTCGGCAAACTGGGGGAGAAAAACGTCAGGACGACGCTGAGCAATCTGGCGCAGCTGCTGCACGCGGCGCGCTATGCGCCGCATTACACCCTTCTGCACGCCGCGCAACCGGCGCTGACGACCACGCCTTAAGGATCCATGATGAGTATTAAAGATGACGGCGTTTATCTGATCGACGGCACGCGCACGGCGATCGGCGCCTATGGCGGCAGCCTGGCGCATACCCGCCCCGACGACATGGCGGCGACGATCATTCGCGGCCTGCTGCAGCGCCATCCGGCGGCGGAAGCAGATCTGGATGAAGTGGTCCTGGGCTGCGCCAACCAGTCCGGCGAAGACAACCGCAACGTCGCCCGCATGGCGGCTCTGCTTTCCGGGTTGGATCCGTCGGTGCCTGCCATCACCCTCAACCGCCTTTGCGCCTCCGGGTTGGATGCGGTGATCTACGCCGCGGCGAAAATCCGCAGCGGCCTCAGCGAACTGATTCTGGCCGGCGGTGTGGAAAGCATGAGCCGCGCGCCCTATGTGCTGAGCAAAGGCGAAACGCCGTTCGACAAAGGCGTGAAGCTGTACGACACCACGCTGGGGTGGCGCTTTGTTAACCCGCGCCTGGCGGAGCGCTACGGCAGCGATCCGCTGGGCATCACGGCGGAAAACGTAGCCCAACGGCAACATATCTCACGCGAGGAACAGGACCTGTTCGCGCTGGCCTCGCAGCAGAAGGCCCGCCAGGCGATCGACAGCGGCCGGCTGGCGCGGGAAATCACGCCCGTGGACGTGCCGGCCGATCGTAAAACGACCCGCACATTCGCGCAGGATGAATTTCCCCGGCTCAGCACGCTGCAACAGCTACAGGCGCTGAAACCGGCGTTCTCCGCCGGCGGTTCGGTCACGGCGGGCAACGCTTCCGGCATCAACGACGGCGCCGCCGCGCTGCTATTGGCTTCCGGTCGCTACGTGAAGCGCCAGGGGTGGCAACCGCTGGCGGAGATCGGCGACAGCGCGGCCGCCGGCGTTGAACCGGCGCTGATGGGGCTGGGGCCGATCGCCTCCACCGAGCGCTTGCTGCAGCGCGGCGGCTTCACCTTGAACGACTTCGACATCATCGAGATTAACGAAGCGTTCGCCTCACAGGTTCTGGCGGCGCTGAAACACTGGCGTATCGGCGCCAACGACGCGCGGGTCAACCCAAACGGCGGCGCCATCGCACTCGGTCATCCGCTGGGGATGTCCGGCGCGCGCCTGGTGCTGTCGGCAGCGCTGGAATTACGCGACCAACAGGCGAACAACGCATTGGTGACGATGTGCGTCGGCGTCGGTCAGGGGCTGTCATTAAACCTTAAAGCCGTTTAACACAAGGAACATACGATGAGCGTACTGAACATTCTTGAAGAAAAGCTGGCGGAAACCAAAAAGCAGGGGCGTTTTCGCGAGTTCCTCAACCTTGAACGCGGCGTGCAGGACAAACCCTGGGCCACCAGCCACGGCCATCACGGTGAGCGCCGTCTCAACGTCTGGTGCTCGAACGACTATCTGGCGATGAGCCACCACCCCAAAGTGCTGCTGGCCACCACCGATGCGGTTAATCGGGTCGGGCTGGGCACCTGCGGCGCCCGCAGCATTTCCGGCACTTCGGTCTACCACAGCGAGCTGGAAACGCTGCTGGCCAGCGCCTATGGCAAAGAATCGGCGCTGCTGTTCACCACCGGTTTCGGCGCCAACGACGCCACCTTATCCACCCTGTGCGACGCCATTCCCGATCTGATCGTGTTCTCCGACGAGCTGAATCACGCCTCGATGATTTACGGTATCCGCTACAGCAAAGCGGAGAAAAAAATCTTCCGCCACAACGATGTGGCACACCTCGCCGAGCTGCTGCAGGCCGCCGATCCGGCGCGGCCAAAGCTGATCGCTTTCGAGTCGCTGTATTCCATGGACGGTGACTTCGCCCCCCTGGCGCAGATCGTGGCGCTGGCAGAGCAGTATCAGGCGTTGACCTATCTCGACGAGATCCACTCCGCCGGCGTCTATGGCGAACGGGGGCTGGGCTACGCCGAACAGCTGGGCCTGTTGGATAAAATCACCATTATCCAGGGCGGGTTCGGCAAGTCTTACGGTGCGGCGGGTGGCTATATCGCCGCGCCCCGTTCGGTGGTGGAAGCCGTGCGCAGCTGGGCGCCGGCATTCGTCTTCAGCACCTCGTCGCCGGCGCCGGTGGTGGCCGCCGCGCTGGCCAGCTTTAAATACAACCTCGAGCACGACACCCAACGCAAGCACCTGCTGGCGATCGTCGATCACCTGAAGACCGGTCTGCGCGCCGCCGGCATCCCGCTGGTGTCGGCGGACAGCCATATCCTGCCGCTGCTGGTCGGCGATCCGCACCGCAACAAACACATCAGTAAAGTGCTGCTCGATGAACACGATATTTACGTGCAACCGGTCAATGCACCGACGGTGCCCGCAGGCAGCGAGCGGCTGCGGGTGACGCCGACCTCGGCGCACTCCCATGCCGACGTGGAGACCTTCCTGGCGGCGCTGGGACGAGTCTGGGCGGCGAACGATCTGCGGAGGGCGGGATGAAGTTTGCGGATTATAACGGCCATCTGATCACGCTCTGTCTGATGGCGACCGGCACCTTCGCCATCGGCACCGACGCCTTTATCGTCGCCGGCGTGCTCAGCGACATTTCCGATACCTTTGCCGTCAGCCCCGCGCAAGCGGGGCAGTTGATATCGGTATTCGCGCTGGCTTATATGCTGTTCGCCCCTCTCACCGCCTGGCTGCTGGGCAACGTCAACCGCAAGCATATCCTGCAGTTGGCGCTGGTGCTGTTCATCGCCGGCAACCTGGCCTGCGCCTGGGCCACCAGCTACCTGCAGATCTCGTTCGGCAGAGTGCTGGCAGCATTGGGGGCGGCCTGTTACACGCCGCAGGCCGCCGCCGCCGCGGTAGGGCTGGTGGCGGAAAAACGCCGCGGCCTGGCCATTTCCATCGTCTATGGGGGTATGACGTTGGCTATTGCGCTCGGTATTCCGTTCGGCACCTTTCTTGCCAAACTGATCGGCTGGCGTGAAATCTTCCTGTTCATCGCCCTGCTGGGGGCCATTGCGCTGCTGGGCCTGTCGCTGGCGCTGCGGGCCATTGCGCCACCGGGCAAGCATTCGCTGAAAGAGCGGCTCGCCCCGCTGCGGCAAAAGGCGGTGCTGACCACGCTACTGATCACCTTTTTTGCCGTTTGCTCGGAACACATCGTCTATAGCTACGTCAGCGTGTTGCTGAAAAACACCCAGTTCGGCCCGCAGGCGATCCTGCCCCTCGCGCTGCTGGTATTCGGCATTGGCGCGGTGATCGGCAATTTTGCCTCCGGCGCGTTAACCGATGCCCTCGGCAGCAAGTTCGTGCTGCTGTTTTCCGTGGCGATCCAGACGCTGTCCCTGTTTCTGCTGGCCTTCTATGTCACTTCCCCCTGGTGGGTGCTGGCCATCTTTCTGGTCTGGGGTATTACCGGCTGGATGTATCTGGTGCCGATCCAGCATCACCTGTTGTCGCTATCGAAACGCTTTGGCGCGCTGACCGTATCGCTCAACAGCTCGGTGCTGTACGCCGGCATCGCGGCGGGCGGCATGCTGGGCGGCCTGGCGCTCTATGCGCTGCCGGCCTATTACCTGCCGCTGTTTTCGCTGCCGCTCGGCGCCATCGCCCTATTGCTGACGCTGATCTTTTTCCGCGGGGAGGCCAGCGATGAGTGAATCACCGCCGGTGCTTTACGAACGTTATGGCGCGCAGGTTGCGGTCATCACCCTCAATCGGCCGGAAAAAAAGAACGCCATCAACCTGCAGATGGCCGAGCTGATCCGCACCTACCTGCGGCAGGCAGATAACGATGACTCAGTGCGAGCGATCGTCCTGGCCGGTCAACCGGCGGTATTTTCCGCCGGCATGGATATCAACGCCTTTCATCAGGGTGAACTGCCCATCGTCACGCCGGAGGGGTTTGGCGGGCTGATCCATGCACAGATCGCCAAGGTGATCATCGCCGCCGTTGACGGCATCGCGTACGGGGGCGGATTTGAGCTGGCCCTGGCGTGCGATCTGATCGTCGCCGGCCAGAACGCACGCTTCAGCTTCCCCGAAACCGGGCTCGGGTTAGTCGCCGCACAAGGCGGGTGCGCGCGCTTGCCGGCGCGTATTTCCCCCTATGTCGCGCTCGACTGGCTGCTGACCGGCAGAACCGTCGGCGCACAGGAAGCGTTGTCACACGGCGCCATTTCCCGCATCAGCGCAAGTTCGGCCCGGGAAGAAGCGTTGCATATCGCCGAACAGATCGCCGGAAAAGATCTTGCCGCCAGCCAGGCGGTTAAGGCCATCGTGCGTCAGGGGTTGGCGCGGCAAGAAGCCCCCTCATTCGATTTTCAACAAGGCCCGGTCGAGCGCTTGCGTCAGGCTGCCGCCCGCCGATAATGCCCCTGCCGGTTCGCCTGAACCGGCATTTCCCGTTTGTCCTCCACCGCTCATTTTACACAGCCTGCCTGTCGGCGCTGGGCTACACTGCCGGTAGCCCTAATGCGCTGATAAGGAAAAACAATGCGCCATTTGCCTCTACAGACCCCCAGACTGATCCTGCGCCCGTTCACCGCCGACGATCTGCCCCACTTTACCGCCTACCGCAGCCACCCTGACGTGGCGCGCTATCAAAGCTGGAGCGACTACAGCGCCGCCGAGGCACAGGCCTTTTTCGCACAGCAACAGCGGCTCGAATTCAACCGTGACGACAGCTGGTTTCAACTGGCGGTCGAGCGCCGCGAGGACGGCGCGTTGCTGGGCGATGTCGCGGTACATTTTTTCGATGAAGGGCGTCAGGCTGAACTGGGCGTGACCTTCGATCCGGTTCATCAGCGGCAAGGACAAGCGCGCGAGGCGCTAAGCGCCATCATCGCCCTGCTGTTCGGGCCGCTGGCGAAGCACCGCATTACCGCCGTGGTGGACGCGCGTAATCTTCGCGCCGCCGCGCTGTTCAGTAAGCTGGGCTTTCGCCGTGAGGCCTGTTGGCGGCAAAACGTGTTTTTCAAAGGCGCATGGGGCGACGAATTCGGTTTCGCCCTGCTGCAAAGCGAATGGCGGGAGAATGCAAAGCATGACGCTACTGAATAAATACCTTGGGCAATACCAGTTCTCGGAGCGGCATGCGATCGCCATCGCCGCACCGCAGGCGCGGATCCTGGAGGCCGTGGCCGCTTATGATCCCAGGCACGATCGCTTTTTCCGCAGCATGATAGCGCTACGCGAATTGCCCGCGCGCCTGATACCACGCGATAAACCCAGCCCGCCGCCGTTTGGCCTGCATAACTTTTGCCTGCTTGAGCAGGATGAAACCGCGTTGGTCTATGGCCTGATCGGCCGGTTTTGGCAGGCTGAATACGGTTTGGTGAAGGTCGCTGACGGGGCGGACTTTCAGGCCTTCGCTCAGCCTGGCGTCGCCAAACTGGCGCTGGGGTATGCCGCGAGCCCGCTGGAGGGTGGGCGCTGCCGCCTGGTAACGGAAACGCGCATCTTCTGCCCCGACAGCGCCAGCCGGCGGCGGTTTACCCCCTACTGGTATGCGATTCGCCTGGTCAGTGGGTTGATAAGACGCCGCATGCTGCGCGCCATTAAAACCGCCAGCGAAAAGCAGACGGCGAATCATTCACCGGATTGATTAATTTAAGAGCATTCCTAGGGAATGAAAATCATTACCAGCCTATTTTTTAATCACAACAAGATAGTGTTGAGAAGCCATTAACCCCGCCCCCTGCGGGGATTTTTTCGCCTATTTATCGCCTGTTTCAGGGAACGCCTGCATAAACAGGAAGGCGCAAGGCTTGCGCTGATACTGATTGATCTGCGGCACCAGCCGGGTGAAATGCTCGGTCTGGCAATGCACTTCGAGAGCCGCGCGATCCGGCCAGCTTTCGATAAAAATAAAATGCCCGGGATCCTGCTGGTCAATGCACAGTTCATAACTGATGCACAGCGGCTCCTGCCGCGTTTTCTCCACCAGCTCGCGATACCACGGCATAACGGTGTCAATGTGTTCCGGGTGAATGAAATCTTCAGCAATGACCTTCAGCATGTTGCGCTCCTGCGTTCTTTTGTGCCGAGCTTCACCTTATCGCCCTCCCTCGCGAGATGAAAGCGCCACACTCCAGCTCTAACACCGGGTTGCCAATTCGGTGATAGCGCACACAGATCTCGATCAAAGCGCTTGAACGCGCCCTGGCCCTGTGTGAACGTCTGATTAACAAAAAAGCAACACACCATTCACCATGGTGATGTCTGCATCAATCTGCCGACCCGATACGCGGCATTTTTTTCACCCCCAAAGGCCTGACCATTAGACCTTTGAGGTTTGCGAAAAAAGTTCGCTGTTACCGTCGTGTTGCGGGCAACGGCGCCAGGACGGTCCTTATGACCGACGCTTGTCATTCTCAGAAGAGAGGTTACCGCCAGTGAATCACGCCACCTATGCCGCTCCTGCGCTCAACGCCGCCATTCGCAAAACCTGGCGCAGACTGGTGCCCTTGATGTTCGCCATGTACTTCATCGCCTTTATCGACAGGGTTAACGTCGGCTTTGCCAAGGACGCAATGGCCATCGATATCGCGCTGTCGCAATCCGCCTTTGCCCTGGGTGCCGGGATATTTTTTGCCGCCTATGCGCTGTTCGGCATCCCGGCCAACCTGCTGATGAATCGCTGGGGCGCCAAACGCTGGCTCAGCGCCACCACCGCGCTGTGGGGGGCGCTGTCGGCCTGCACCGGGCTGGTGACCAATGAACAGCAATTTATCGTCCTGCGGTTTCTGCTGGGGATCGCCGAAGCCGGCTTTTACCCCGGCATCCTGCTGCTGGCGTCGATCTATTTTCCCAATAAGGTGCGCGCCTCGGTCATTGGCATTTTCGTGCTCGGCGTGCCGGCGGCGCTAACGCTCGGTTCACCGCTGTCGGGGGCATTGCTGGAGATGCACGGCGTGTTGGGTAAACCCGGCTGGTTCTGGATGTTCGTGCTGGAAGGATTGCCGGCCGTCGCCCTCGGCGTCTTCGCCTTTTTCTATCTCGACGATAGCCCACGGCAGGCTCGCTTTCTGACCGAGGAAGAACGCACGGCGCTGGTGGCACAATTGGCCGATGAACAGCAGCAGACCGAAACCAGCAGCGTCAAAGCGGCGATGAGCAGCGGCACCGTTTGGCATCTGGCGTTGATCTACGGCACCCTGCAGATTGGCGTCTACGGCCTGATGTTTTTCCTGCCGTCGCAGGTCGCCTCGCTGATGGGCACCCATCTCGGCTTCAAGGCCTCGCTGGTGGCCGCCATCCCCTGGGCGTTCTCCGCGCTGGGCGTCTATTTCCTGCCGCGCTATGCCGACAGAAACACCGCCAGAAGATTACCGATCGCCGTCGGGTGCATGGTCGCGGCGGCGCTGGGGTTGGTGGTGTCTTCCTATGCCGGCCCTCTGCTCGCCATCGTCGCCCTGAGCTGCTGCGCAGTCAGTTTCCTGGCGGTGCAGCCGATTTTCTGGACGTTTCCCGCCCAGGTGCTCACCGGCCCGGCGCTGGCGGCCGGCATCGGTTTTTGCACCACGCTTGGCGCCGCATTCAGCTTTTTAGCCCCGCTGATCCGCACTGAGGCGGAACAGCGTTTTCACAGCCCGCATGCCGGGCCGTTGGTGCTGGCCGCCTTTTCGCTGCTGTGCGCCACGCTGTTGTGGGCGCTCAGAAACCGGCGCACCGACGTGAGCAAGCAAGACGCGGAGATCGCCGGATAGCGGCGCGTTATTTAACCCTTATTGAACCTGCGGATGGGACACTGGCACTCAGCCCTCTCGCCCGCAGGTGTTAAATGGATGAATTGACGCACATTATCGCCAAATACAGTCCGGAACCGGAGATGTTGCTGCTGCTGATTTTCCTGTTCGCGCTGGGAAAATCGGTGATCGTGGTGTCTTCCGCCCTGCCGCCCGCCTCGGTGACGCTGCTGATGGGCATCGTGGCGGGCAAGCACGCGCTGCCCTTCGGCGCAGTTTGGGCGGCCATCGCCCTCGGCGCGGCGTTGGGCTCAATCCTGTCTTTCCACTTCGGCGCGCTGCTATGCCGCCGAGATCTTGGCCGCCGGCTGCCGGTGCGCTTTCACGCTCCGCTGCGCAAAGCGCAAAGCGCCTTGCAAAAACGCGGGCTACCGCTGCTGTTCGCCTCGCGTTTTCTGGCGGTGATGCGTTACACCGTGCCGCTGATGGCCGGCATGCTGCAACTGCCGGCGCGGCACGTCTATGCCACCACCGCGCTCTCGGCTGGCGTCTGGGCGCTGCTTTTGATGTCGGCGGCGCATTTATTCCCCGTTTCCTGACCTGAAAGATTCTTGGGCAAATGGCCCGCCCCGACGCCGACGTTGCGCCAGCGCACAGCCTTCCTTGCCGTATAAAGTCCGGTGCAACATTGCAGTTTGCGCCAGATCACCTTTCTGAACATCAGTCGAAAAATGCGAATTTTTTTGCAGAATGCGCGCTTAAAACGGCGCAATGAGGAAACAAGCAGAGAAAAGCCTGAGCGTAACACGCTGATTTGGTTGGTGGGTCGTACAGGGTTCGAACCTGTGACCCATTGATTAAGAGTCAACTGCTCTACCGACTGAGCTAACGACCCAACGCGGTAAATTGTCCTCCTCGTCGGCGGCGCTGTCAAACGCTTACACTCATTACTTTTTCTCATGCGAATTTTGCAACCCTTTGTTTAATCAACGAGATAAGCCGCATAAGGTCTGTTAATCCCCTCTTTTGAAGAGTAATCTTCCGCTCCCTGAACGTCCGATTTGCCTCCTCCGTGTAAAGATTGATCGACTTTTATCCCGCGTATAAATGTTGTAAACATGTTGCACAAAGGTGGCGTTATTGCACTACCTTACTAAAGCCGGGCCAACCGGATAAATGTATAAAAAAGAGCCACTTCAGAGCTCGCGACTTCACTAATGACAGGTAAAACAGGACATCATCAGATGGTAGATCACTCTAAAATAGCGACTGACGCGACGCCCGCCTCAGAAGATCATCTACGGCGAAACCTCACTAACCGACATATTCAACTGATCGCCATCGGCGGCGCCATCGGCACCGGTCTGTTTATGGGCTCCGGTAAAACCATCAGCCTGGCAGGCCCTTCGATCATCTTCGTGTACATGATCATCGGCTTTATGCTGTTCTTCGTGATGCGCGCCATGGGCGAGCTGCTGCTGTCCAACCTGGAATACAAATCGTTCAGCGATTTCGCCGCGGATCTGCTCGGCCCGTGGGCCGGCTTCTTCACCGGCTGGACCTACTGGTTCTGCTGGGTGGTCACCGGTATCGCCGACGTCGTGGCGATCACCGCTTACGCCCAGTTCTGGTTCCCCGAGCTGTCGCAGTGGATCGCTTCACTGCTGTGCGTGCTGTTGCTGCTCGGCCTTAATCTGGCGACGGTGAAAATGTTCGGCGAAATGGAGTTTTGGTTTGCGATGATTAAAATCGTCGCCATCGTTGGGCTGATTGTCGCCGGGCTGGTGATGATCGCCATGCAGTTCCAGTCGCCGACCGGCACCGTGGCCTCATTCACCCATCTGTGGAATGACGGCGGCATGTTCCCGAAAGGCATCAGCGGCTTCTTCGCCGGCTTCCAGATCGCGGTATTCGCCTTCGTCGGCATTGAGCTGGTGGGCACCACCGCCGCGGAAACCAAGGATCCGGAGAAGTCGCTGCCGCGCGCCATCAACTCGATTCCGATCCGCATCATCATGTTCTACGTGTTCGCCCTGATCGTCATCATGTCGGTAACGCCGTGGAACTCCGTGGTGCCTGACAAGAGCCCGTTCGTTGAGCTGTTCGTGCTGATCGGCCTGCCGGCCGCGGCCAGCGTAATCAACTTCGTGGTGCTGACCTCCGCCGCCTCTTCCGCCAACAGCGGCGTGTTCTCCACCAGCCGCATGCTGTTCGGGCTGGCGCAGGAAGGCGACGCGCCGAAATCGTTCGCTAACCTGTCCAAACGCGCGGTACCGGCCAACGGCCTCACCTTCTCCTGCATCTGCCTGCTGGGCGGCGTGGTGCTGATTTACCTGATCCCGAACGTGATGACGGTCTTCACTCTGGTGACCACCGTATCGGCGATTCTGTTCATGTTCGTCTGGACCATCATTCTGTGCTCGTACCTGGTCTACCGTAAACGGCGCCCGGCGCTGCACCAGAAATCGATCTACAAAATGCCTGCCGGCAAACTGATGTGCTGGGTGTGCATGGCGTTCTTCGTGTTCGTGCTGGTGCTGCTGTCGCTGCGCGAAGACACCCGCCAGGCGCTGATCGTCACCCCGCTGTGGTTCATCGTGCTCGGCCTGTCTTACGTGTTCCTGCGCAAGAAGAAAACCGCGTGATGCAAAAAGGGGCGGATCTCTCCGCCCCTTTCTTTTTACGCCTCTGCGCTAATCCGCTTCCGTCGCCACCGCCGCTTTCCCCTTGCGCCGTACGCGCAGCTCGCTGACCACCACCCCAATCACGATCAAGGCGCCCCCCAATAGCGCCACGCCCGGTAAACGCTCACCGGCGAGCCGCCCGACGATGCCCGCCCAGACCGGTTCACCGGCGTAGATCACCGTAGCGCGCGTGGGTGAAACGCTGCGCTGCGCCCAGTTCATGGTCAGCTGAATCAACGCGCTGGCCAGCCCCAGCCCTATGGCGCTGTACAGCAGGTAATCCGAATACGGCGGCGGCGACTCGCCGGTCGGCGCCATCATCAAAAACGAGGCCAGCGAGGCGGTCGCCAGCTGCACGATGGTCACCCGGCGGATATTCACCTTGCCGGCGAAAGCGCCGATGAGGATGATCTCTGCCGCCATGCCCAGCGTGCCGGCCAGCGTCAGAATTTCGCCGAGGCTCAGCGTCATGTCGGTGCTGCTCGGCGCCGCCAGCAGCATCAGGCCGGTAAAGGCCAGCAGAATACCGATCCACGACATGATGCCGGGGAACCGCCCCAGCACCAGCCATTGCAACAGCGGCACGATCGGCACGTACATGGCGGTGATGAACGCCGATTGGCTGCTGGTGATGGTCTGCAGGCCGACGGTTTGCATGCTGTAGCCGAACATGATCGCCAGCCCGATCAGCACGCCCGCCTTCAGTTCATACAGGGTCAGGCCGCGCAGCACGCGCAGCGAAAACAGCGTCAACGCCAGCGTGGCGGTGGCGAAACGCAGGCCGACAAAAAAGAACGGCCCGCTGACTTGCATCGCATGGTGCACCGCCAAAAAGGTGCCGCCCCAGATCATAGTGATGAAAATCAACACCGCTTCCGGCAGCCTGATCTGCGGAACCACGGCGGAAATAAAGGATTTTTTTGCTGCTGACACCGGCTTGCCCTTCCTGCTGAGTGCAATATAATGCACAGATCCTGCCAGTATGAGATAAAGTCCGGCGATGAGCAATACGGCGCATAACGCGAAAACCGATCCCCCCAAAGTGCTGCAGTACCTGAGCAGCAATCTGCGCGGCTACCGCCAACAGGCGGGCCTGAGCCAGATGGCGCTGGCCGAGCTTTCCGGCGTCAGCCGCCGCATGCTGGCGGGCATCGAGGCCGGCGATCGCAACGTCAGCCTGGCGGTGCTCGACAAGATCGCCGCCGCCCTGGCGATTTCCTTTACCGATCTGATTCAGGCGCCGGAAGCGCGCGGCAGCCACCTGGTGGGAGAGTTGGCCTGGCAAGGCGCACAGCCGGGCAGCCAGGCGCTGTTCGCCGCCAGCGTGCCGGCACGCCAACGGGCCGAGCTGTGGGAATGGACGCTGATGCCGGGCGAGCGCTATGACTCGGCGCCGGACGCCGAAGGCTGGAGTGAAATGATCTACGTGATTGCCGGCACCCTGACGTTGGAACTGGAACAAGGCACGCTGACGCTCAGCGCCGGCGCTGCGCAAACCTTCAACAGCGATCAACGTTACGCTTACGCCAACCACGGCGATCTCCCGCTGCGCTTTATCCGCAACGTCGCCTTCTGACTGCCCGCCAGCCCGCGCCGGCGGCGGATGTCGTGTCGCTGTCGTGCCGCTGTCGTGGCGCCGCCACCCCGCGCCTCCTACACTGGATGACAGTGACAGCGAACTCGGGAGTGCATTATGCAAAAGTACCGCATCAGGCCGTTACGTCTGGAAAAAGGCTGGTCGCAGGAGCAGCTGGCGACCATCGCCGGCCTCAGCACCCGCACCATACAGCGGATTGAAAACGGCGAACAGGCCAGCCTGGAAACCTTGACCGCAATCGCCGCCGCGCTGGGCGTGCAGGTCCGCGATCTCACCTCACCGCCGCAGGCGGAAACACCAAGTGAGGTAAATGAAGAGCAGCGCCTTCGTCGCCAGGTCGCGGCAGAAGGCAAACTGCTGAGCATGGCGGTGCGTTTCGCCGTGATTGGCGTAATGTTGTTCGCCATTAATTGGTTTACCCACCCGCACTATCTCTGGTCGCTGTGGGCGATCGGCGGCATGAGCCTCGCGCTGGTCATGCGGGCGGTGCGCACTCTGCTGCTGCGCAACGTCTTCAGCCGCTGGCAGGAACAGCGGCTGGCGCAAAAACTCAGGCGTCTGCCGTGAGCGTTAGCCACTCGGCCAGCCGGGCCAACGCGCTGCCCGGCACGATCGCCTGCGGCGACAGCAGGTAATAGCCGCTGCCGTCGGGCGTAAAACCGAACGGCGCACTCAACAAACCGGCGGCCAGATCGTCTCGCACTTGCAACCACGGGCCGATCGCGATGCCAAGACCGGCGACCGCCGCCTGCAGGCTGAAATAGAAATGATCAAAGCGCTGCTCCGAATGCCCTGCCAACGTCATCCCCTGCTGCTGCGCCCAGTGCCGCCAGGCATCCGGCCGGGTGGCGGAATGCAGCAGTTTAGTGCCGGGCCGCAAACTCCGCAGGCCGCCCTCGGCGATCGTCATCCTTGCCAACGCCTCGGGTTGGCACACCGGCCCAACCTTTTCACTGAACAGCGCCAGGCTATGCACCTGCTTTCCCCAATCGAAGTCATTGCGCCGGATCGCCGCCGTAATGCCGTCATGGAACGAAAACGGCCCACCACCGGCCACCAGCTGTAAGTTGATATCCGGGTGCGCCTGCTGAAAAGCCGGCAGACGCGGGATCAGCCAACGCATCAACAAGGTCGGTTCACAGGACAAGACCAGCGGCGCATCGAGCGCCTGCTGGCGCAGTTCCAGCGCGGTATGATCCAGAATGCCGAAGGCCTGCTGCGTCGCCTGAAACAGCTTGCGCCCCGCCGCCGTGAGCAGTACCCGCCGATGGCGGCGCTCAAACAACGCCACGCCCAGTTCCTCTTCCAGCGCCCGCACCGCCCGGCTGACGGCGCCGTGCGTCAAATTCAGCCCCTGCGCCGCCTGCGTAAAACTTTCCAGCCGCGCGGCGGCCTCGAAGCAACGCAGCCCGCCCAACGGCAACGGCCTGCCGGTTTTGCGTGAGTTTTTCTCACCGATACTGTCACTATTCATCGTTTGTCACCGAGGAAAATTACTCTTATAAATCAGTCACTCTATTGATAAACACCGCAAGGATAACTATGACTGAACTCATCGCTGTCGTCACCATTACTTTACTCGCCGTGATAAGCCCGGGGCCGGACTTTGCCATGGTCTCGCGCAATAGCCTGTTGCTTTCGCGCCGCGCCGGCGTCTTGACCGCCTGCGGCATTGGCGCCGGGGTGCTGGTCCATGTCAGCTATACGCTGATTGGCGTCGGCGTGTTGATTCAACAGTCGCCCTGGCTGTTTAACCTGCTTAAAGCCATCGGCGCCGCCTACCTGATCTACCTCGGTGTTACGCTACTGCGCAACGCGGCGCACCATGACGCAGCCCCCACAACAGCGCCGGCCGCCATCAGCGATTTCGCCGCCTTGAAAACCGGTTTTTTCACCAACGCGTTAAACCCGAAAACCACCATCTTCATCGTCAGCCTGTTCATGCAGGTGGTTTCTCCGCACACCCCGCTCGGCGTGCAAATCGGCTATGGTCTTTTTATCGCCGCCGTCCATATCTTCTGGTTTGCCGCCGTCGCGCTGCTATTTTCCGCACCGGGCGTCAATGCGCGCTTTTTGCGTTTGCGCCGCGGCATCGATCGTACCTTTGGCGGGCTGCTGATCGCCTTTGGCGCCTTGCTGGCGATCGCCGGCATCAAGTAACGCCGTAACGCCAAGTTCGTCATTCGCTTCTATGCTTATCAGGGGTTTTGTTAATCATCTGAGCGGGAGTACGGAACATGACGAAACTGTTGGTGCTTTATTACTCAATGTACGGCCACATCGAACGCCTGGCGCAGGCGGTGGCCGAAGGGGCGAATCGGGTCGATAACGTAGACGTGACGATTAAACGCGTGCCGGAAACCATGACGCCGGAGGCCTTCGCCAAGGCCGGGGGCAAACAGCATCAACAGGCGCCGGTCGCCACCCCGCAAGAGCTGGCGAACTATGACGGCATCATCTTCGGTACGCCGACCCGCTTCGGCAATATGGCCGGGCAAATGCGCACCTTCCTCGATCAGACCGGCGGCCTGTGGGCTTCCGGCGCGCTGTACGGCAAGGTAGGCAGCGTCTTCTCCTCCACCGGCACCGGCGGTGGCCAGGAACAGACCATCAGTTCGACCTGGACCACGCTGGCACACCACGGTTTCATCATCGTGCCGATCGGCTATGCGACGCAGGAGCTGTTTGACGTTTCACAGGTGCGCGGCGGCACCCCGTATGGCGCCACCACCATCGCCGGCGCCGACGGTTCGCGGCAGCCGAGCAACGAAGAGCTGACCATTGCCCGTTATCAGGGCGAACACGTGGCCAAAATCACCGCCAAGCTGAAAAGTTAAGCGCCCTCCAGCCTCGTGATCCAAAGGGCCGCGCATTCGCACGGCCCCATCTTGTTGCCGACCCGCCGCAAGGTTAGAATGCCTCTCCCCCGGCCATTCAGCGTCTGAAGGCCAGGCCCGAATTCGTTCTGCCCGTCGCTCATCCGCTTTCTGCCCGAGGACGGGCGTTCTGTTTTTTGCGCACAGCGAAGGGAATAAGTCAGTGTCTAAAGATTTTGATGAACTAATAAGAGACATGGATCTTATTATTGAAAATGTAGACAGCTTCAAGGTTCTGGCTCCGCGCGCGCCCGAGCCGGCTCCGGCCCCGCCGCCGCCGGTTCATCACTACGACTCGTTCTGCGAAAACATCGCGCTGAAAGTCGTCTTGAAGGTGCTGCTGTCTTCGGTGGACAAGATAGTCAAAGTGCAGATCGCCAACAAGGTCGAGCAAGAGATCGCCCAGATCGAACAGCAGGTGGTGCGCGCCGGCGGCGGCCCGGTGTCACCGGGCGATCTGGCGCAGATGACGCACTACGTTCGCCGCACGGTCAGCGACCTGCTGGAATAACCCCCTCTGAAACGGCGTCTGTTGGACGCCGTTTTCATTTCTGCGCATTTCACGTACGGCTTGGCTGTACCATGACTGACACATTCACAACATGAATATGTTGCATTGTTGTATTCGTTTCACTGCGATAAGTTTAATTCACTGTAAATATATACAGTATTTTTTAACTTATTGAGGATATGAATATGCGCTTTAACAACAAGATGTTGGCCTTGGCCGCCCTGCTGTTCGCCGCGCAGGCGTCGGCCGACACGCTCGAATCCATCGACAACTGCGCGGTCGGCTGCCCGACCGGCGGCAGCAGCAACGTGTCTATCGTGCGTCATGCTTATACGTTGAACAACAACAGCACCACCAAGTTCGCCAACTGGGTGGCCTATCACATCACCAAAGACACGCCGGCCAGCGGCAAGACGCGCAACTGGAAAACCGATCCGGCGCTCAATCCGGCGGACACCCTGGCGCCCGCCGATTACACCGGCGCCAACGCCGCGCTGAAGGTCGATCGCGGTCATCAGGCGCCGCTAGCCTCGTTGGCCGGCGTTTCCGACTGGGAATCGCTGAACTACCTGTCCAACATCACGCCGCAAAAGTCCGACCTGAACCAAGGCGCCTGGGCGCGGCTGGAAGATCAGGAACGCAAGCTGATCGATCGCGCCGATATCTCCTCGGTCTATACCGTGACCGGGCCGCTGTATGAGCGCGATATGGGCAAACTGCCGGGCACCCAGAAAGCGCACACCATCCCCAGCGCCTACTGGAAGGTGATTTTCATCAACAACAGCCCGGCGGTGAACCACTATGCCGCCTTCCTGTTCGATCAGAACACGCCGAAGGGCGCCGATTTCTGCCAATTCCGCGTGACGGTGGACGAGATCGAGAAACGCACCGGCCTGATCATCTGGGCCGGTCTGCCGGACGATGTGCAGGCTTCGCTGAAGAGCAAACCGGGCGTTCTGCCGGAGTTGATGGGCTGCAAAAACTGACGGAAAAACCCGCTTCGGCGGGTTTATTTTACTCGGGCATCAGACGGCGCTCACTCCGCCAACGGCATCACGCTTACACTCGCTCATCCGCCGCAACAATAAATTGGTGAAAACGTTCGATTTCCAATTTACGCATGGCGTTCATTTTATGCTGGCTGACGGTTTTCTCGGAAATGCCCAACGCCTTAGCGACGCCGGTATTCGGTTTTCCCGCCAGCAGCATGCCCAACACCGAAAGCTCGCGCGGCGACAGGCTCTGCCCTTTGCAGCTCGCGGTGAACATTTTTATTGCCTCAACGAACGTCGTAAGACCGATGTTTTTTTTCAGACAGTTAAAATTCGCCAGTCGCGGCGTTTCCACGCCGGTTAAGACGATCGTATTGTCAGGCCTGTCGATAATATGCGATAAGAAATTCATAACCCGACAGATAGACGAGAAAGAGACGATGACCACTTCTGCATGACAATACATGGCATGTAATCCACGGCGTGCAGATGAATGCAGTCCCATAACTTCAACGCCCTCCAACGACATTAAGATCTGCGATATGCCATAGAATAAATAGTAATCATCAGAAAATATAGCCACTCGCACAGGATCACCCCATTGCTATTTGTCATGGGCGCGTTTTTAACAACGCCCCCATGACAGTCATGTCAATTAACTTTATTGGTTCGACTTACTTAAGTGAAGAACATAATGAGATCAGCAATGCGGACAGCGATGAAAGATATTTTTCATCCAAATTCATAATGCCATCTTCACTGTATTTCACGTTATTATCTAGAATTTCATGAATACTCTCGACGGCGCATACGGCATCCTTCCAAACTACGCGTCGACCGAAAGGCGAAGCGCCGAGATATTGCGCGCTTTGGCGAAAACCAACGATAAAATCGCGCAATATATCGAGCACAATCAATACTTCCTCCCTGCTGACACACCGCTTCATTTGCACTTTATCCAGGAAAACGCTGAGCGTGCTTTGTAAGGAAAACAGGTTCTTGAACAACCCGCCGGCGATATCCTTCGGTGTTTTCACGCTGGTTGATATGACAAAAGGGAGCTCTCCATGCTGCGAGATATATTGATAAAGCCCATTTATCGCCGTCGTCGGCTTAATATCCAAACCGCGAAGAATGACGTCAACCTCATCTTTTAGCGATTTTTCCACTTTGACACCGATCTGGATTTGTTCCGTCATACAATTCATCCTCAACATAGAGATCCGGATTAAACACCAATATTATTCAAGCAAATAATATTCGCCACCAATTACCATGTTAAGATTTTTCTTATATGTGGCAACCTGTTTTTTATTATTAAAAATAACAAAAGAATTATTTATATATAATGTTAAGCGTAGCCGATGTGTTAATTCCCCCGCTGCTCATTGCGGTGGGGCTGTAAGGATAATAATAGGCCGCCATGCCGATGGAAAATTGCGCACCCAAGGCATTGCCGGTTCCCACGTGAAATAATGAAGTCGCCGCGCCTGGCGTCACGCTGGAAAGCGACAGCGTGACGGGATTATTCGGCGAAGCCGTCTTGACCAGCCGGATGCCAATGCCTTTTGCCGCCTCAGCGCTTTTATCAATCAAAACCGTATTATCCGAAGACAACAGATTATTGCTGGATAAAAACATATTGATATCCCGATCGGCCGTGCCGCCGCTTTGCCGATTCTGGCAGCTGAAATTCAGCGTAAAGGGCGTCAGGCCATTTTGCGCCCCCTGAGTAATCTGCGATATCCCCAGCGTCGGCAACTTTACCGCCAGGCCGGCATTGTCGAAAGTGCAGGTCGTCATCTTGGGCGCATACTTGATGGTCATCGGCTGCCCGTACATGTCGCGCTGATCGTAGGGCCAATTGAAACCGTTGAGCAGCCAGGTCAAAATCTTCACCAACTGCTTGGCGGGCCACAAAATGATCTCCAGCAAGGACATCCCGCTCAGATCGGTCACGAACATCACGTCCTTAAGGCTAACCGTGTCGCCGGGTATCGATGTTCCCGTCTTGCTGACCAGACTGAAACGAATATTCATCGGCTGATTCAATTCCGAAGCGGAGTGCGATCCCCAACCGCTAAGTTTTTTGTTGGCGATGTCGTTGGTTATTTCCGCGCGTATCCAATATTTACCGTTGTTGAATCCCAGAATGGTCGCCTTTGTGCTGTCGGTTGACAGGATGCGCGTATAGCCGAATTCGCTGCTCGAGGTTGAACAACTGAATGAACCGCTGTATTGCGTATAAAAACTGCCTTCCCAGACCGGTGTTTTATCGCTGAGCTTATCCGACAAATCGACGTAGATAGGCGGCGCATATTGGATGCCGTTGCCGTAGCATGAAGCGTAACTGTAACCGCTGAACAACAGGGACAGGGTCAGTGCGAGTATCCTGAGCATGGTGTAATTATCCTTTTATCGACATGTGTTGGCTGCGCTGTCCATCGAGATTTTCGGGCGTTCAATCTTGCAGACACCGTCATTCAGCCTGACCTCCAGCGACGTTGGCTGCTGCTCCACCCGCAGATACAGGACGCTGGCCTGCCCGACGAAGCCAATGGCATGCCCGCTTTGATCCGCCACCTCCGCACCAAATGGCAGGGGCTTATTGCCGCGCTTAAAAGCGCGCAGCGTATAGGGCCGACGCCGATCGGTTTCGAATCTCAAATAGTTGACGGCGCCGGCATAGGGCACGCTGTTGGCGATATTGCCGACAATCTCGGCGCCGGAACTGTTGCCGGTATCCGACAATGTCACGGAGTTTTGCCGGTAAGGCGTGGCGTAAGGCACCAAAGCCAGCCCTTCGTCGTTAGTGACGATGCTCTCGTCGCCGTTCACCATCAGCCCTTTGGCCTTGGGCGCGTCCACCACCATCATGGTGTTGCCCATTTCGTTGGACGCCAGCAAATGCCAAGGGATCGCCACCAGGCTGCCGCGGGCGCTCATGCCCAACTGTCGATAGTCTGATGATACACTGTAGGAGCCGCCAACGGTCGTCGCGTTGGCGCGATAGGCGGCATTCACGCTCGCCATGCTGTTGCCGCCGCTTTGATTGCTGCCGGCAAGCGCATAACTCAGACGGTTTGATTCCAGCGCATTGCCGCTCAGGCTCAGCGAGCTTTGCTGATAGTGCGAATCGGTGGCGGATAAGCTGGTGCTGAGATAGGCATTGTTGTCGAACATCGACAACGGCACGCTCAGAGAGAGATAAAACCGCGTCTCTTCTTTGCGATCGGAATTTCTCACGCGACTCGCGGAAATGTTGTAACTGACACGCGCGAAGGCGTTTGAATACCCGAGCTGGTATTCCCGGCTTTTATTCGTATCCGACCAATAGTCGCGCTGGGTGCCGGAGAAATAGAGCGTGCCCCACCCGTCTGCGAGCCTCTGATTCAGGTTCAAATTGAAGGTATTGCGCGGACGAGCGGCGCGAACGGCGTCCCAGGTATTCAAATCCAGCGGGGCAAGCTCATCGTCATCCCGATCGTTCCAATAATCGTGAAAGCGCTTGTCACGCTCGCGGTAGCCTTGATGGGTGTAGATGGCATCGTTGAAACTGTAATAACCTTTGGTCGAATAACGGTATGCCGCCAGCGTGAAGTTGGTTGCGGTAGCGTCCAAAAACTTGCTGTAGGCGATCCGAAAACTTTGCCCATTCTCATTGCGATCCTGCAAATGCGTCGAGGCCTGAGTCACATCGACGGATACCGCGCCGAACGGCAGATTCCAGCCACTGCCCAGCAGCCAGGCGCGATAGTCCTCGCTGAGGATCGTACCGGCGTAACCGGTGACCAGATTATTGAAGCCGTACTGCAGCGTGCCCTGCACGAAAGCGGGCGCATAGTCGGTATCCGCCTGATTGACCTTACCGGCAACCAGGCCATATTTGCTGACGCCCTGCTTCAACATGTTGGGAACGGCGGAAAACGGCACGGTAAAGGATTGTTCCCGCCCGTCGGCTTCCCTGACCACGACCAACAGATCACCCGCAGAACCGGTCGGCAATATATTGTCCAGCGTAAAGGCGCCCGGCGGCACGTTCTCCTGATAGATGAGGTTGCCGTTTTGCAATACTTTCACCAGGGCATTGCTCTGCGCCACGCCCCGTACTATCGGCGAAAAGCCCTGCTGCGAATTGGGCCGCATGTTGATATCCGAGGCTAAAGCGCCGCCCCGCACCCGAATCGAGTCGAACAAATCACCCGGCGAATAGAAATCGCCCATCGTCAGGTTCGATTTTATGGTGGCGAAGCCACGCTGCACATAGCGGGTATTATTTTGCCAATCGCTGCCTTGCCGCGAACTGCTGCGGAAATTGCTGCTGTCTCTGAATTGCCAACCCGCCAGATTGACCCCCGATTCCAAACCGGTATAGAAATCGTCGTTTGACGCCTTGTCGCCCTGCAACGACTGCACGTGGTAATAGGTGGCGTTATAGGCCAGCAGCAACGCAGGCACGCCGCGATCCCAAAATTTGGCGTCAACATAGCCGGCCTCTGCGCGAATCACTCGCGACTGGGGCACCGTCAGCTTAAGGCTCAACGTCCCCACATCGAAGTCCGCCCTTCCTCCTTGCACCAACGTTTGGACGGGGATCGGCCCCTTGTCCACCCCGATGGGCAAACTACTCATATCGATGCCCAACAGGGCGGCGTCACGATGGGCGATGCGAATATCGCCTTTATGTTCGCCGAACTGCAACGAGAACCGCCCTTTCCAACTCTGGTTGACATACACGTCGACCGTTTGCGTGCCTGCCGGCATGTCATTATTGAGGTAAAAACGCGACAGATCGGATTCGCTGGACGCACCGGCCAATAGAGAAGTGTCGAATTTCATCGCCGATGCTTTATTTAACGGTATGAATACAGATGCGGTCAGTATCGAAAGCAATTTTAGTTTAAGCTTCATGGCCGTTCTTCACGTTAGCGGGCTGTAATGGCTTTAGATTTATAAGCCCCCAGGTCGTCGATATAGAGCAGGGTGTAGGGGATATTCCGGCTCACGCCAACTTTGGTCGGGGCAAAGAGGCTGGAATACGGCCCGATCATCACTGAGTCGACCAACAGATTCTTTTTGCCTTTCTGATCAACATTGGCCAACGTAAAATAGTAAGGGCCTTTGTTGATAATCTTAAATCCCTTCCCCGCCGCCTGGAGTTCAATGAAGTCGGTGATGTTATTGACACTGCCGGTTAGCCCTGCCGGACGATAAAATAGCTTGATGCGTGATTTGATGGCTAATTGCAGCGTATTGACGCCCTGCAAATTCTCCGGCGTAGGCGGGATATCCAGCACATTCAAATAAAATACCGACTCACGATCGCCAGGAAGCGCCGCGCTCATTTTTTGTATGCGTAATTGCTGGCCATTATTTCCGGCAACTTTCACAACCGGCGGGGATAACAAGAACGGCACGTTTGCCATTTCAGGCGTCGAGTTTATATCACCGTCATCAATCCATGCCTGCACCAGTGCCGGATCGTCACCATTGTTGACTAACTGAACGATAACATCCTTGTTTTTTTCCGGATAAATAACGCGCGTTCCATTAATTACAATATTGGCATCGGCGCAAAAGCTGCTGAGAAACAATCCAGCAAAGATTAAGCACTGTTTCATAGTCACCCCAGAAGCCAGGCCTTTGCCTTGGGCGTAGGCCTGGCTTAATTGCAATTACAGGTAAGAAATGGTGTAAGTCACGTTGGAACTCAATTCCCCCACTTTTGCTTCCAACGCATTGGTCTTGTAGTAATAGGCGTCCAGCGTCAGCGTTTCGGCATCCGGCGCCGTTTTATCGCCTTTGATCTTGGTGACATAAGGCACGTTCAATGGAATCGGCGTAGATGAACCCGGCTCAGCCAGAGAAAAACCGACGTTTTTCGCTACGGCGGCGTCGCTTTCATTCACGGAGCTGTTCAGCAGATATTTCCCGTCGGTAGAGATATTATTCGCCGAAGAGAAGTAGATCTTCAGCGGCGTACCGGCCGTTCCCGCCGCCGGCGTGCAGCCGGAGAACGTCAGCGAGAAAGATTTCTTGTTTTTGGTGATGGGGCCGACCACGGTGCCCGCATCAGTCACGGAAATCGGGCTGAGCGCAACGGTAAAATCGGCGCTTTTCCCGCCATTGATGGTACAAGTGGTATCCGTAACGGCACCGCTAAACGAAATAACGCCACCGGCGGAATTATCTGCCGCCGTTGCGCCCACAGATGTTAACGCGGCAGCCAATACCGCCAAAGAGATGCCTTGCTTAATCATAATAAACCCCATTACTTTCTTCGCTGAGAGAGCATATATAAAATGACCTACACCATTAAACCGTTTAGAGGCTAACGAAGCTTAGGCAATAGCAGAGTATTGACAGCATCCTGCCATCTAAAAGTTTATATGCGACGGTATATATTTATATATATCCAAGTGTATTCCAAAAGATATCCGGCATGGGAAAAATCTCATTCACCGCCAGATGCAGGACATATTAATTCCAAAAACAAAAAAATTGCAACATCGAATCAAATAATTTTCATGACAATAAAAAAATGAATCGAGCAATGGCCGGAAGGATGTGCGCCTTAAAAGAGTGAGTACGACAGGCTGCTTACTGCGCGGGTTCAATGAGCGCCGCCATTTCCTCATAAAAGCGCTTGTGGCATAAAAAACAAAAAAACCATTGATATAAAAAGAAAAAACACACACAGAGAAAAATCTTAGATTCCTTAACCCCCTTCCTCCCCTCACGTAAGGTTTACTTTTCCCCTACCTTAAAAATTATCCGACCTACCGCTATAGGAGTAGCCCGAGAATGCGACACTCTCTGCACATGAATATTCAGACACACAAGAAACAGCGTCCGAATTTTCTTCGCCCAGTTGATAAGGATGAATTTTTCAGAGAAAAATATATCTTTCCCTATCAATATAAAACCCACCTTTAAAGTATATTAAAAAATATACTGAAGGATAATTCATTTAAATAAATCGCTACAGGGGTCAAACAAGATGGGGGAAAAGAGATGCATCGCGAGTAACGGCGGGAATAAAAAACCCGAGCGCCACAGGCTCGGGTTGATAGCAACACAGACATTCGACGATCAGAGCGGCTTTTCAGTCCGTACGATGCCGTGATTCTTCATCACCTCTTCCATCGTAAGGCTATCGTCATACGGCGTCTCGTCGACCACGACGTCTTTCGGACGCTCATAGGGTTTGGTCGCGCGTTTGAACATCCACCACCATACGAACACCAGGAAAGCGCCGGACTTCAAAAAGATCATGGTCCATAAGGCGACTTGATACCAGTTCATCTCTGTCTCCATAAGAGCATTAAGCAAAATTGATAAGGCGGCGTTGCTTGTCGCACCGGTAACGCCTGGCAACAGCAGGCATCCGAGCGGCCAGCCTTGATAGGTGCATAATCTCACCGACGCATGGCCCTTATCAATAGCCGATCGCGTTTCCTGCAGAAGCGCCCCGGTTTATCCGCACGCAAAAGCAAAAAACCCCGTGCTCAGAGAGCACGGGGTCAGAATGTATGGCGGAGGAGCAGAGATTCGAACTCTGGAACGGTTTCCCGTCGACGGTTTTCAAGACCGTTGCCTTCAGCCACTCGGCCACCCCTCCGCAACGACGCGCACTATAAACAGACCTTATTCGCTTGTAAAGCCCGAACGCGTTCAACCGCACGAAAAATCGCCGCAGGCAAAGCAAGCGGCGATCAAACGAACACCCACCCCGCTGTTGCCATAATGATAACTAAGGGTAAAGATTGGTAAACAAACTTTAATCAAGCCCTTGCGCTGCCTATCATCGGGATTATTTTGTGATGGCCTGATAAGAGAGAGCATTATGGACCGCATTGTCGTCTCATCTTCTTCGCGCGACTCGCTGCTCAGCACGCATAAAGTCCTGCGCAACACCTATTTCCTGTTATCCCTGACCCTGGCTTTCTCAGCCCTGACCGCGACCGCCAGTACAATGTTGGGTCTGCCTGCGCCAGGCTTGCTGCTGATGCTGGTCGGTTTCTACGGCCTGATGTTCCTGACCCATAAACTGGCCAACAGCCCGACGGGCATTCTGGCAGCTTTCGCGCTGACCGGTTTCATGGGATACGCCCTCGGCCCGATCCTCAGTTCGTTCCTGAACGCCGGCGCGGGCGATCTGATCATGCTGGCGCTGGGCGGCACC
Organism: Serratia sp. CY76391; assembly: GCF_052166695.1. Classification (NCBI taxonomy): domain Bacteria; kingdom Pseudomonadati; phylum Pseudomonadota; class Gammaproteobacteria; order Enterobacterales; family Yersiniaceae; genus Serratia; species Serratia sp. CY76391. The sequence continues at coordinate 891,042 of NZ_JBJNOJ010000001.1, read as the reverse complement.
GCCGCGGTGTTCTTCTGCTGCTCGGCGTATGTGCTGACCACCCGTAAAGACATGTCGTTCCTGTCCGGCATGATGATGGCCGGTTTTGTGGTGCTGCTGGTAGCGGTGATCGCCAACCTGTTCCTGCAGATCCCTGCTCTGCACCTGGCTATCAGCGCGCTGTTCATCCTGTTCTCCGCCGGCGCGATCCTGTGGGAAACCAGCAACATCATTCACGGCGGTGAGACCAACTACATTCGCGCCACCGTTAGCCTGTACGTGTCGCTCTACAACATGTTCATCAGCCTGTTGAGCATTCTGGGTTTCGCCCGCAGCAACTGATCGCGCGTTACGCATGCCTTCCAGGCCCCGCTCCGGCGGGGCTTTGTTTTTTGCGGCCGAAAAAATTTGCTAAACTGGCGGCCGTTCCGAATTATCCGTTATCGAGGCAGTATGTTGGAGTTTGAAGGTCAGGTTATCGACACTGACGCGCAGGGCTATCTGAAAAACAGCGCCGACTGGCATGAGGGCCTGGCGCCGCTGCTGGCCGCGCAGGAAGAGATCGTGCTCACCGAAGCACACTGGGAAGTGGTGCGCTTCGTGCGCGACTTCTATCAGGAATTCAATACGTCGCCGGCTATTCGCATGCTGGTCAAAGCCATGGCGCAGAAATACGGCGAAGAAAAAGGCAATAGCCGCTATCTGTATCGCCTGTTCCCGAAAGGGCCGGCCAAACAAGCCACCAAAATCGCCGGCTTGCCGAAACCGGTGAAATGCATCTGACCGCTCAGCCCGCAGCACCGCTGCAGGCGAACATTTAATAGCGAATGCCAAACCCGGCGTAATCGGCCCCCCCCTGCGGCTCCACCAGCACGCGTTCAACGCGCGCGCTGCGCGGGCCGCCCTGTTTCAACCACTCCACCAGCTTATCCACCTGCGCCTGTGTGCCGCAGGCCACCACCTGAACGCTGCCGTCATCGAGATTGCGCGCATAGCCGGTCACCCCCAACGCCTCGGCCTGCCGCTGAGTGGAATAGCGGAACCCTACCCCCTGCACCACGCCATACACATACGCCGCAATGCAAACTTGTGTCATAATCGCCCCCTGTTGTCTTGTCTAAAGAATAAGGATGTATTGAGTATAGAAACTCAATCAAAAGATAAAAGACGGGGAGCCATAGGACAACAATTTGTCTAATAGAGGCTTATGTAAAAAGTAGACGACCGAGTCCCCTCGGCCGGGACAGACGTTCTATTTTTCGGCGGGTAGCCAGTTGCCCCTTTCCCCGTAAAAGAAAGAGTCGATAAATCTGCTTTTGCCACGCAAGCGGATAAATATGATGATCAGAGCGAAAATAATGGCCGTTACGCTGAGATAAAAACCTGACGTATCCTTATCGACCATTGCTCCGACAAGCAAAATGGGTAACACATGCCAAAGATAAATAGGCAGAGATACCTGCCCCATTTTGACCACTATGCCCTCAATTCTTAGCTTCAGGCGCTTACACAAACTCAGCATCAACAACAACAGCGCAGCATTAAATGCAAACCATGAGGCGGCATCCAGTAGTGCCCCGCTCGGTTCATAATACCCTAATATACCTACGGCCAACGCGATAGCGAACAATGCCAGCGGATTACCGTAAAAATTCTTATCCCCCACCAAGAAGCCTAATAAAAAGAAGGAGTAGTAATAATAGAAACGCTTATCACCAATGAATTTCAGCCAGGCATATTGGTTTTCCAGCGTGTCGGCGTAACAGTACCAGACAATAGACAATATGGCGGAAGTTAACAAAAAGAAACCGAGTAAGAAATTACTCTTGTAAATGACCATAGTATATAGCACAAATATGATCACTGCTGGGATATACCAAAGATGATAGTAGGGGTAGAGAAATAGACCGATGAGTTGCTTTAAGCCTACTTCTTCTGAGGAGTAGAGAGAATAAACACTGTAAACAACGAACGCCAACACATAAGGAATTATCATTCGCCACTGATACTTTTTCAGCACACTAATCACGCCGCCATCAAGAAAATAGCGCCGAACAAAGTAGCCCGTCACCCCTAGAAAAAGCGGCATATGGAAATAATATATTGCCCCACGTAAACCAACATCAGCACTGCCAGGCAATACATGTCCCACGATGACAAGCAAGATAAGCAACCCTTTCAAAAAATCAAACGATAAGCTTCTTTCTTTAGTCATTTAAGAAAAATCCTAACATCTAAACAATAAACATCAGGTGCTCAATAACAGATTAAGTTAAGATTTTTGTCAATGCGAAAAAACCTAAAAATCACAAAAAACTTACAAAAAACTTACAAATCGTCGCCAGAAGGATAGGCTTTCCTCCGTGAGGAAAACGACAGCCTGAAGTCAATTACCACGACAACAAAAACGATATAAATCAAAAAATTAATTAACAAATTAATCTCCCCCCCCTTGAATGATAGGCTCTGCTTGCTCACAAGAAAGCGCACCGTCGACCCGCCGTCGTTGTTACACTTACCGTCGGACAACCAAGCGGTAGCGCTATTCCTATTTCGAGTAAAGCCATCTGCTCCATTGACGATTATATGAGAGGCGTCAATGATTTTTTTTCAAATTATCGAGGGATGATGTAATATCAGATAAATCAACCAACTTGCGAACGACTTTCGTTTTAAAACGATCATCATATTCAACCCGAGCATTTTTTACCTTTAATAACCTATCAATCATTTTGTCCGCTTGCTCGCCGTCGAATCCAAAATAACGGTTGCCGTAAAATCGCTCGCCGTTAATCAACACAGCACCTGAGTTTGGGTTCGCAGTGGGTGGAAATGAAATTTTATAATGCCCAGCCTGAACCGAAATCTTTAATACTCCATCACTTATAGCGTTTTCATCACCATGAAAAACCCACTCGTTAGCTAATACTGTGTTAGTCGTCATAAAAAAAATTAAAAACAAAAAAATCCTCACTGGTGCACTCCCTTCAATTCATATCTTAAAAACAATCAGCAACACTCTTAATTAAAATAAAACATTACTATTCAGCCTTATTTCCTATAAAGCATAATGCCTCAGACGAATATCGGCGCCTACAGGTAACGAGGCGCCTTCACACGCTAATCGACGTGCGTTCACCTCTACCTCGCTATAATACACCTATTTAAGCTGTCATTTCTTCAGTTTGACGGCTGCACTTTCTCTCTCTTCGGTGTGACGTCAGCAGAGATAACGCGATACAATCCGAGCCAACGCGGTAGTGAACACCGTAAGATTCAGCTATGATGACGAACTTATTTTGGCAATTCTTCAAACCCGCCAATTAACCCATTGAATAAAAAGTAGTTTAACCATGCGCTTACATCTCGCCAAAGGACGTGAAAAGTCCTTACTCCGTCGCCACCCTTGGGTGTTCTCCGGCGCCGTTCAACGTGTTGAGGGTAAAGCCCTCTCCGGTGAAACCATCGATATTCTCGACAGCCAGGGCAAGTGGCTGGCGCGCGGCGCCTATTCGCCCGAGTCGCAGATCCGCGCACGCGTCTGGACTTTCCAACAGGATGAAGAGATTAACATCGATTTCTTCATTCGCCGCCTGCAGCAAGCGCAAAGCTGGCGTGATTGGGTCGCGCAGCGTGACGGTCTGGACGGATACCGCCTGATCGCCGGCGAGTCCGACGGCCTGCCGGGCATCACTATCGATCGCTTCCAGAATTTCCTGGTGCTGCAGCTGCTGTCCGCCGGTGCCGAATACCAGCGCCCGGCCCTGCTTTCCGCCCTGCAGCATTGCTACCCGGAATGTTCGATTTACGATCGCTCCGACGTTGCGGTGCGTAAAAAAGAAGGCCTGCCGCTGGCGCAGGGCCCGGTGCTGGGCGATCTGCCGCCGGAACTGCTGCCTATTACCGAGCACGGCATGAAGCTGCTGGTGGACATTCAGCAAGGGCACAAGACCGGTTTCTACCTCGACCAACGCGACAGCCGCCTGGCGGCGCGGAACTACTCTGCCGGCCGTCGAGTGCTGAACTGCTTCTCCTACACCGGCGCCTTCGCCGTTTCCGCTCTGATGGGCGGCTGCGCGCAGGTGATCAGCGTGGATACTTCGCAGGCGGCGCTGGACATCGCCAAACAGAACGTCGAACTCAACAAGCTTGATCTGAACAAGGCGGAGTTCGTTCGCGATGACGTGTTCCAGCTGCTGCGCAACTACCGCGCTCAAGGCGAAAAATTCGATCTGATCATCATGGATCCGCCTAAGTTCGTCGAGAACAAGAATCAGCTGGCCAGCGCCTGCCGCGGCTACAAAGACATCAACATGCTGGCGCTGCAGTTGCTGAATCCAGGCGGCATTCTGCTCAGCTTCTCTTGCTCCGGCCTGATGCCGACCGACCTGTTCCAGAAAATTTTGGCCGATGCCGCTGTAGATGCCGGACGTGATGTACAATTTATAGAGCAGTTCCGCCAGGCTGCCGATCACCCGGTGATCGCCACGTATCCTGAGGGGCTGTATCTGAAAGGCTTCGCTTGTCGGGTGATGTAACTTGAAATGCGCTGCCTTGCCCCCCATATATGAGCAAGGCATTGTTTCTCAGGAGGTCATCATGATTGCCAGCAAATTCGGTATCGGACAACAGGTTAGGCATAAACTGCTGGGGTATTTGGGGGTCGTTATCGATATCGACCCAGAATACTCTTTAGAACAACCCAAAGCTGACGAGATAGCGGCGAACGACGAACTGCGTTCCGCCCCTTGGTACCACGTGGTGATGGAAGACGAGGAAGGCCAACCGGTGCACACCTATCTGGCGGAAGCGCAGCTGGATGGCGAGCCCCAGGAAGCACATCCCGAGCAACCATCGCTGGATGAACTGGCGGAATCTATCCGTCACCAGTTACAGGCGCCACGTTTGCGCAATTGACCGCGCCAAGACCTGAGAAACTCCGAGAGGGCCCGGCATCGCGCCTGGCCCTTTTTTTATTTAGCGCTCCAGCCCTAAACGCGGGATCTCTATTTTTGGGCAGCGATCCATCACCACGCGCAGCCCAGCCTCTTGCGCCAGCGCTGCCGCCTGATCGTTGATCACCCCTATCTGCAACCACAGCGCTCTGGCGCCGATCGCTATCGCCTCTTGCGCCACGCCGTAAGCCGCCTCCGAATTGCGAAACACGTCAACCATATCCACCGGCTGTAGGATAGCGGCCAGCGTAGGGTAAACCTGCTGCCCCAGCAGCGTCTGCCCCGCCAGTTTTGGGCTGACCGGGATCACCTGATACCCTTGTGCCAACAGATATGCCATCACACCATAACTGGGCCGCGACGGGTTATCGCTGGCGCCGACCAGCGCGATGGTTTTCACCTGCTGCAACAGCTCAACAATCTCTTGATCTTGCATCTTCAACTCCCGTTTATCACTGCGTCACTTTCCATTTCGAGTGTAACCGATCGACATTCGCTCGGTTAAACGCTAATGCGAAGGAAACTTCACCGCAATCTTATGGTCAGAGGCTGTCGCGGTTCAGCTGCGCACGGTCGTGTCTAATCGCGATAAAATATGTAAAAATGTAAACAAAATACCCGATTGAAAAATTTTGACACAACCTATGCCGTGTTCAACACTTAGAGCTACGTCACTTTATAAGGAGATAATGATGAAATTTGGTCTGGTGGTTGCGGCGTTGCTCAGCATCAGTATGCCTGCCGCGGCTACGACCCTGAAACTCTCCCCGGACATCGACCTGCTGGTGGTCGACGGCAAGAAAATGACAGGTTCGTTGTTAAAAGGTGCCGACAGCCTTGAACTGGATGGCGGGCAGCACCAGTTGCTGTTTAAAGTGACCAAAACCGTACGTTCCGGCCAGCATACACAGGCCTATACCTCCCTGCCGCTGGTTGCCAGCTTCAATACGCAAAAGATCAGCCAAGTAGCGATCGAACTGCCGCGCATCGAGAACGATCGTGATGCGCAACGCTTTGACAGAACGTTAAATTATCTGGTGGTCGATAAAGACGGCAACGCCTTGCCATTCCGGCATGATGCGCTGCATCCCGACAGCATCACCTTCAATACCGATTTGGAAAAGGTGATGACCGATTACAACCGCCAGAACCGCCCAGCCTCCGTTCCGACCTTTGTGCAGGCGAACGCAGGCAATCCCTCAACCCCCGCGTTGGCCGGCGCACCGCTGAATGCCCCGACGGTGACGTTGAAAGGTGAAAACGTGTCGGAACAGATGTTGCAATACTGGTTCCAACAGGCCGACAAGGAAACACAGAAGCGCTTCCTGCGCTGGGCCAATAAACAACCGATTCGCTGATCCCTCCCGGCGTCTTTCCCCGCAAAGGCGCCTTTTCTTCGCATTTTCAGGCGCAAACGCTAGGCAGTGAAAAACAGTTTCAGTAATCTGTCGCACATCCCCCTGATTAGCGAAGGACACCGAGATGGAATTGACTACCCGCACTATCGCCGCGCGCAAACACATTGCGCTGGTGGCGCACGATCACCGCAAACAGGCCCTGTTGGAGTGGGTAGAAAGCCACAAGACTATTCTGTCGCAGCATCAGCTGTACGCCACCGGTACGACCGGCAACCTGATACAGCGCGCCAGCGGCATTCCCGTCACCAGCATGCTGAGTGGCCCGATGGGCGGCGATCAGCAGGTTGGCGCACTGATTGCGGAAGGCAAGATAGACATGCTGATCTTCTTCTGGGATCCGTTGAACGCAGTGCCGCACGATCCGGACGTGAAGGCGCTGCTACGGCTGGCGACCGTATGGAATATTCCGGTGGCCACCAACCGCTCGACCGCGGACTTTCTGATCGACTCTCCGCTGTTCAAAAGCGAGGTGGAGATCGCTATCCCCGACTATCAGCGCTACCTGCAAGACCGCCTGAAGTAGTCCTCACGGCCTGGCTGCCGCCAGGCCCGAGCTTACGGTTTTTTCTGCACCGGTACGCCAAGATCCTGCAGGTGTTCAACGAATACCGAAGGGTGCTCACGATCCTGCAACAGCCATACCTGATGTTTAGCGCGAGTTAACGCGACATACAGCAGACGGCGTTCTTCGGCATCCGGGAAATCCTCCGGCCGTGGCAGTAGCACCTCTTCCAACACCGACTCGCGCGCCACGGCGGGGAAACCGTCACGCCCCTCATGCAAACCGGCAATGATGACGTATTCCGCCTGCTGCCCCTTGCTGGCGTGGATGGTCATAAACTCCAGATTCAGTTTAGGCCAGCGGGTGGCCGCTTTCGCCAACGCTTCCGGTTTCAGATGATGGTAACGTGCCAGCACCAGGATGCGTTCATCCGGCTTGGCGTAGCCGCTCAGCTTGTCCAGTAAGGGTTCCAACTGCTCGTGCGGCAAGATCGCCACCGACTTTTTATTGCCCTTGCTCAGGCTGTTGAGCGGCTTTTTCAGCTGGTGCGGATTTTGCTGCACGAACCGGTTGGCCACCTCGCCGATACGTTCGTTGAAGCGATAAGTCGTGTCCAGCGCGCACTGCGCCCCTTCGCCGAAGTGGGTGGAAAAAGCCGTGGTTAACGTCAACTCTGCGCCACTGAAGCGATAAATCGCCTGCCAGTCATCCCCCACCGCAAACAGGCAGGTCTGCTTGTTCTGTCGGCGCAATGCCGCCAGCAATAACGCACGCTGCGGTGAGATATCCTGAAATTCGTCGACCAGAATATGTTTCCACGGGCTGACGAAGCGCCCCTTGTCGAGAATGTTGACTGCCTGATGGATCAGGCCGGAGAAGTCCACCGCCCCTTCCTCTTTCAAGGCGCTTTTCCAGGCTTTCAGCAGCGGCGCCATCAGCCGGATGCGTTTCGAAAACAGATCGCGGATGTCTTCATCCGCCTGCTCGATCATTTCCGCCTGGCTGCCGCCGTGCATGCGCATCAACCCCAGCCACCGCTCGAGCCGGCCCGCCAGCCGATCCGCGAGGCGTTTATCCTGCCAGAAGTCGCCTTCCGGCACTTCCCATTCCAGCTCCTCAGTCAACCATTGACGCCACCCCTTGGCCTGGGCTTTCTTCTCCGCGCACTGTTGGCGCCAATGGGTAATCAGCAGCGCTTTGCGCGCGTTGGCATCGGTTTCCAACCGGCTGATGGCCGGCGCTTTGCGGCTGCCTTGTTGAATGATTTGCAGCGCCAAGGCATGGAAGGTCTTGGCCTGAATACCGACATCGCCCAAACGTTCTTTGATGCGGTCGTTCATCTCGCCGGCGGCCTGGCGGCCGAACGCCAACAGCAAGATTTGCCCCGGCTCCGCCTCCTGACGGCGCAGCAGCCAGCCGGCGCGCGCCACCAGCACCGACGTTTTGCCGCTGCCGGCGCCGGCCAACACCAGCACGGAATCCTCGCCATTGACCACCGCCCTGCTCTGGGCGTCGTTGAGCGGCGAGCTCTCGACGATCTGGAAGAAGTCGTGATGTTGCTCCAGCATGCGATCGGTCCACTGCCGGTTGCGTTGTTCAACGCTGCGTTGCCCCTGCTGCAGCCATTGCAGACACAGATGGTAATCGGCCCGGCAGTTATCGAATTCATCCAGGCGCGCTACCGGCATCGGCAGCGCGGAGAAAGCCTCACGAATTTGCTGCTGCAGCTTGCCCAGCTCAGACTTTTTGAACCATTTATCTTGCTGCTCAATGCGCTGAATCTGTGCCACCTGCTGTTGCAGCACGCCGGCGCTGACCTCACTCATTTCGGCGCTCCAGTGCTGCCACGCCTGCTGCAGATAGTGATAAAAACGCTGCGTTTCCTGCCATTCGGTACCGTGCAGCCGCACCACTTTTTCGTCCGGCAATTCAAATTCCAGCTCGCCCCAGACGATGCCACGCTTGCACCTGACCTGAATCAGTTGATTGAAGGGGATCAGGTATTCATGTTTTTCCCCGCTCACCTCAACGCCGGCGTGCAGCAACCGCACGCGGTTATAAGGGTGCTGAGCCAGGTGTTTCCCCAGCGATGTCGCTTTAAGTTCCATATCGTCGCGCCATGACTATGTTGAGAGTAAATAACGGATATCTGCCAGTTTACCTGCGATAAGCAGTGGCACTCTAGCGCTAAAAAAAGGGTAGAATAGATTTTGCGTTTTTATCGTGAATACGCCCGCATCGCGGTTTGGCTATCATTAGAGCAGAATGACGTCTATGCGTACTGTACTGAATATTCTTAATTTTGTGTTGGGCGGTTTCTTCACCACGCTAGGCTGGCTCATTGCGACAGTGTTCAGCGTGCTGCTGGTCATCACGCTGCCGCTCACTCGCTCCTGCTGGGAAATCACCAAGCTGTCGCTGGTGCCGTTCGGCAACGAGGCGATACATGTCGATGAACTGTACCCGGAGAAAAGCAATGCGCTGCTCTCCGCCGGCGGCTCACTGCTCAACATTATCTGGCTGGTGCTGTTCGGCTGGTGGCTGTGCCTGTCACACATCGCCGCCGGTATCGTGCAATGCGTTTCAATCATCGGCATTCCGGTCGGTATCGCCAATTTCAAAATAGCCGCCATCGCGCTGTGGCCGGTGGGGCGCCGCGTCGTCTCGGTAGAAATGGCTCAGCAAGCGCGTATTGAGAATGCTCGCCGCCACTATCATCAGCGTTAATTTTTTCTCCGTTTAAGGAGTTTTTTGTGCTCTCTTTTGCACCCGCAGTACGTCGTTATACCTACAACAGCAATCTGCTGTACCACCTGCGCATTCTTATTGCGCTGATCGGCACCACCGCCGTTCCCTGGTGGCTGGGCATTCCCAAGCTGACTATCCCGCTGACGCTGGGCGTGGTGGCAGCGGCACTGACCGATTTGGACGACCGCCTGGCCGGCAGGTTACGCAACCTGCTGATCACGTTGGTGTGCTTCTTTGTCGCCTCCGCTTCAATCGAGCTGCTGTTTCCCTATCCCTGGTTGTTCGCCCTTGGTTTAACCACCTCAACCTGCGGTTTTATCCTGCTGGGCGCCTTAGGGCAACGTTACGCCACCATCGCCTTCGGCGCGCTGCTGATCGCGGTTTACACCATGCTCGGCACCGCCATGTACGATGCCTGGTATCAGCAACCGCTGCTGCTGGTGATCGGCGCGCTGTGGTATAACCTGCTGACGCTGGCGGGCCACCTGCTGTTCCCTATCCGGCCGCTGCAAGAGAACCTGGCGCGCTGCTACGAGCAGCTGGCCAACTATCTGGATGCCAAGGCCAACCTGTTCGATCCCGACGCCGAACGCGACGCCGACCTGCCATGGATGGATGTCGCGATGGCCAACAGCGCGTTGGTCGCGTTGCTGAACCAGACCAAAGCCTCGCTGCTGACGCGCCTGAAAGGCGATCGCGGCCAACGCGGTACCCGCCGCACCTTGCACTACTATTTTGTCGCGCAGGATATCCACGAACGCGCCAGCTCTTCCCATGTTCAGTACCACGCGCTCAGCCGGCAATTCCGTCATAGCGATATTTTATTCCGCTTCCAGCGTTTGCTGAGCATGCAGGCGCGCGCCTGCCGCCAGCTGGCACAATCGATCCTGCTGCGGCAAAAATACCAGCACAACCCGCGTTTTGAGCCAGCCTTCAGCCGCATTCAGGAGGCCTTGGCACGCATAGCCGAAACCCAGGGCAATTCAGAGCAAACCAAAGCGCTGGCGCACCTGCTGAAAAACCTGCATGCGATCGATGCGCAGCTGGCCAATATCGAGTCAGAGCAAACGCTGGCCAGCGGGCAGGCGGAAGAGAACAGCCTGGCCGACGATCGCTTAACCGGCTGGAGCGACATCCGACTGCGCATCAGCCGCCATTTGACGCCGCAGTCGGCCCTGTTCCGCCATGCGATCCGCATGTCGGTAGTGCTGTGTGTGGGTTACGCCTTCATCCAGTTCACCGGTATGCAACACGGTTACTGGATCCTGTTGACCAGCCTGTTCGTCTGTCAACCGAACTACAACGCAACCCGCCGGCGCCTGGCGCTGCGCATCATCGGCACTCTGGCCGGTATCCTGATCGGCCTGCCAATCCTCTATTTCGTGCCTTCCGTAGAAGGACAACTGGTGTTGATCGTCATCACCGGTGTCCTGTTCTTCGCTTTTCGCACCGTGCAGTATGCCCATGCAACGATGTTCATTACGCTGCTTGTGTTGCTGTGCTTTAACCTGTTGGGTGAAGGTTTCGAAGTAGCAGCCCCGCGCGTTTACGATACCTTGTTGGGTTGCGCCATCGCCTGGGCGGCGGTCAGCTTTATCTGGCCGGACTGGAAGTTCCGCCAACTGCCGGCGATAGTGGATAAAACGCTGAATGCCAACTGTCGCTATCTGGACGCCATTCTGGTGCAATATCATCAGGGTAAGGATAACGGGCTCGCTTACCGCATCGCGCGGCGAGATGCCCACAACAGCGATGCAGAACTGGCTTCGGTCATCTCCAACATGTCCGCCGATCCCAAGGCCGACAAGGCGTTGCAAGAAGCCGCCTTCCGTCTGCTCTGCCTGAACCACACTCTTCTGAGTTATATCTCGGCGTTGGGGGCGCACCGCGAGCGGTTGAATACCCCTGCCACACTCGATCTGCTCAATGATGCCGTGTGTTACGTGGACGGCGCCTTGCATCAGGAAGAACGGAACAGCCAGCGCATTGCGCAAGCGCTGGAACAGCTGGCGGAGCGTATTCGTAAAGCCGTTCCAGAACCTGAAAGCAAAGAACAGTTGGTCTTGCAGCAGGTGGGGCTAATGCTCGAGCTGCTGCCGGAACTCACCGCACTCCATACCCAAATCAATAAGGCAACCTAATTATTCAGGGCCCGCTTGATGGGCCCTGAACTACTGGCTCATGCCCATAGCGGCGCATAGCCATCGTATGATCGAACCAGCGCACCAATTCGTTACGCAATTCGGTCGGCAATGCCGCCTGATGATAACCGGCTATCGCGCCGCCCAGCGACAGCAGCACGCGCAGACCCAGATTGGTCTGCTGTTGCAGCAAGCGAAGATAGCTACGTTTAGCGCCATGCAGCCGCAGGTCATAGGCATTGCGAATACCCGCTCGCCATAGCAAGCGCTCCATGTTGACATCTATATTTGGCAACGCCTTCAATCTGCCGTGATCGCCAGCCTTGAGCCGCTGCTCTCGGCGTGCTTCCCTGATGGCCTGCCAGGCCAGCCCTACCAGCTCGTTGCGTTCCCGCCACAGCGACTCGTCAACCCAGTAATAGCGCAAGGTGATGGGCACACCGCGCTTGGAATAGACCATATTGACCATGCCCCGAGCACGAAAGGCCGGTTCCATGCTCGCCGTAGCCCGCAAGTACAATTCACCTTCAGCTACCACCGCAAACATTACCCCTTCAGCCAGCAACCCATAGCCGCCAAACTGTGATCGTGTTGTGATGGCGCCCAGCGCCGCAAAGCAATTTTTAGCCTGCGCGATTCTTCTCGTCGACATCCTTTTCATAGCGTTCCTCCTTTTTAGGTTCTGGCCGTATTATTTCTCTCATCAATGAAAAAAGTAACGTGAACAACTAATTAGAAAAATACGCACTATCCGCCCGCCTGCCAATCACAAAAATCGTCGGTACAAAAAATGATCGCAATTATGCGAGCCGTTACGAAAATTTGAGTTGATCTTATCCTAAATCAGGGATACTGTATAAACATACAGTAACACGACGGGCGGGAACTTTATGCGTACTCAATCACTCTACCAACCTCATTTCGGCCATGGCTCTTATACAACGCGCAATGTTGCGAAGAACACGGATATCGGCAAAGAGAATGGCTTGATCAGTGAACTTGTTTACAACGAGCGCCAGCCCGCAGTGGCTCAATTACTGTTGCCCCTGCTGCTGCAATTGGGCAAGCAGTCTCGCTGGCTTCTGTGGCTGACGCCGCAGCAAAAATTAAGCAAGCAATGGCTGCAGCAATCCGGCCTGCCCGTAGATAAAATGGTGCAATTGAGCCAGATCAGCCCGGTGAATACGGTCGAGGCGATGGAAAAAGCGCTGCAAACGGGAAATTACAGCGTGGTTCTCGGCTGGTTGCCCGAGCTAACGGAGGAGGATCGTCTAAAATTAAGACGTGCGGCAGAATTGGGTAATGCCTATGGGTTTATCATGCGCCCTCAACGTGACATTAGCCCGACTCACGGACACTGTTCCACCCTAAAAATTCACTCTTCTTTGTATCATTAAGTAAATTTAGGATTTTTCCCATCATTTTCGCACCCCCTAAGCGGAACCTTTGTGGGGGAAGGCAAAAAGCGAGTCCGGCTGCGGTTTGGCAGGCAAAAACGCTCGATGAATCGCCGCTTTTTTAGGCTAAGAATGTTAGCAAATATGTACGATTCCGCGTTTTTTTTTAGAGCCTTATCACATCACACTTGTAACTTTCGCGCCACGTTGTAGACTTTACATCGCCAAGGTTGCTCTATAACGTCAGAAAAACTGGCGAGTAACAAACGAGGGCTTAAACCTTGGCGAAGGAATTTAACCAAGGGCTTAAACAGCTTTAAAGCTCATTGCCTATTTGGATGATAACGAGGCGCAAAATGAAAAAGACAGCTATCGCATTAGCAGTGGCACTGGCAGGTTTCGCTACCGTAGCGCAAGCCGCTCCAAAAGATAACACCTGGTACACCGGTGCTAAACTGGGCTGGTCCCAGTACCATGACGTTGGCTTCTACGGCAACGGTTACCAGAACGGTATCGGCAACGGCCCAACCCATAAAGATCAGCTGGGTGCCGGCGCGTTCCTGGGCTACCAGGCAAACCAATACCTGGGCTTCGAGCTGGGCTATGACTGGCTCGGCCGCATGCCTTACAAAGGCAGCGTGAACAACGGTGCTTTCAAAGCGCAGGGCGTTCAACTGGCCGCTAAACTGAGCTACCCAATTGCTGACGATCTGGACATCTACACTCGTCTGGGTGGTATGGTATGGCGTGCAGACTCCAAAGCTAACTACGGCCGTACTGGTCAGCGTCTGAGCGACCACGACACCGGCGTTTCTCCGCTGGCTGCTGTTGGTGTTGAATACGCACTGACCAAAAACTGGGCTACCCGCTTGGATTACCAGTTCGTAAGCAACATCGGTGACGCAGGTACCGTTGGCGCACGTCCAGACAACACCATGCTGAGCCTGGGCGTTTCTTACCGCTTCGGTCAGGATGACGTAGTTGCTCCAGCACCAGCTCCGGCTCCAGCTCCAGTTGTTGAAACCAAGCGTTTCACTCTGAAGTCTGACGTGCTGTTCAACTTCAACAAATCGACTCTGAAAGCAGAAGGCCAGCAGGCTCTGGATCAGCTGTACACCCAGCTGAGCTCCATGGATCCTAAAGACGGCTCCGTAGTTGTTCTGGGCTACACCGACGCCGTTGGTTCTGACCAGTACAACCAGAAACTGTCTGAACAACGCGCACAGAGCGTTGTTGACTACCTGGTCTCCAAAGGCATCCCGTCAGACAAAATCTCTGCACGTGGTATGGGTGAAGCAGATGCAGTTACAGGCAACACCTGTGGCTACAAATCTGGCCGCGCTACCAAAGCTCAGATCGCTTGCCTGGCACCAGATCGTCGCGTAGAGATCGAAGTTAAAGGTATTAAAGACGTTGTAACTCAGCCTCAGGGCTAAGTTTACTCGCCTAATAAAAAACCCCGCCAATGCGGGGTTTTTTTTCGTCCTCTTGTTGCCAGAACATTCAATGCCTGGCGCCATAGAGGCGTTCTCACGCGCTTACTTTGGATCTTTGCCAAGAATCGCCTTCAAGTCTTCTTTCAACGACGACATCTGGTTCGCATACTTTTCTTTGCGTTCAGCGTCTTCGATAAGCTGCACGACGGTTTCCGACAGCGTAACGCCACGGCGGCGCGCCAGGGCAGCCAATCGTTGCCAAACCAAAAACTCCAGATCGATAGATTTTTTACGCGTATGCTGATGTTCTGCGTTAAAATGACGTTTGCGGCGGGCGCGGATCGTTTGTTTCATCCGGTTATCCAGTTCCGGATTCATATGAGCGGCAATCCATGCAAGTACCTTTACCGGCTCATTTTCCAGCTTCAGCAGCTCGTTAACCGCCTCCTGAGCAGCGCTGTTTTCAATGTAGCGGGTAATGAGTTCCCCTTCCCGATGCTTTTTCACTAGGTACTTCCATTTCCAACCGCTCTCCAGATTTTCCAGTTGCTGATATTTCATCTTGAGCTCTTCAGTGACCGCGTAACTTCAAATAAGCATAACAGCTTTGCGCCGAATTTCCCCGGCAATTAAACCGTCTTTTAGACTGTTTTTTGCACAGTCACCGCGCGATGTCAAACTCCCTGATGCCAACTGGCACTCCACATGTATCAAGCCGCCGTTATTCTTGTATAATCGCCCTTTCCCTTTTTAACGATTGCATCTAACACTTTGACCAATAACCGACTTGAATGGCAATCTTTATTGCCGGACGTAACGCCTTATCAGGCGATATTTGATACCGCCGCTCAGTTGGCACCCGTGCCCTTTTCCGCCATTCAGCCTCGGCTGGAAAATGCCCTGACGCTATTTTGCCACCCCCAATCGCCACCGCGTTTCATGCTGTTGAAAGCGCAAGAAACGCGAGAGTATCTGGAACTGATCGCTCACGCCGTCAAACCACTGCTGCCGAAAAATACGGCATGCCGCGGCAGCCACTATGTCATTCAGGATGGCAAGGTCAGCGTCGAGCCTGCCAGCCGTGGCGATGAACCTTTTGCCGCCGGCGGCGCTTGTCTGTTCCAAGAGTGGATTGAGCCGGAACAGCTGTTTGGCTGCGTACGGATCCACAATGGCGACATTACCCTGCAGCCGGGTCTGGTGCACCAGGCCAACGGTGGCATTCTGATTCTGTCGGCACGGGCGCTGCTTGCTCAGCCGTTGCTGTGGCTGCGGCTGAAGCAAATGATCGGCCAGCGCCAGTTCCACTGGGTTTCGCCAGACGAAACCCGCCCGCTGCCGGTAGCCATTCCACCGATGCCGCTGGATCTGCGGCTGATTGTAGTCGGCGACCGTCACGGCCTGGCCGATTTTCACGATATCGAGCCGGAACTGAGTGAACAAGCGATCTACGGTGAATTCGAAGACGATCTGCAGCTGACTGAAGTTGATGATATGGCGCAGTGGTGCGGTTACGTCAACGGCGTGATTGCCGACCAGCAATTGCCGATGCTGGCGAACGACGCCTGGCCGCCGCTGATCGTCCAGGCGGTGCGTTACAGTGGCGATCAGGGCATTCTGCCACTCTCGCCGGTTTGGCTTGGCCAGCAGCTATCCGAAGCCGCACTGTATGCCGAAGAAGATCGCATTACGGCCAAAGCGTTCGAGGCGGCGTTAAATGCCCGAGAATGGCGTGAAAGCTATCTGGCCGAGCGTATGCAGGATGAGATTGAGTTGGGTCAGATCCTGATTGAGACCGAGGGTGAAGTGGTCGGACAGATCAACGGTCTGTCAGTCCTGGATTATCCCGGTCATCCACGCAGCTTTGGCGAACCGTCACGGATCAGTTGCGTTGTGCATCTCGGCGACGGCGAGTTCACCGACGTCGAGCGCAAAGCCGAACTGGGCGGCAACCTGCACGCTAAAGGCATGATGATCATGCAGGCGTTTCTGATCGCCGAACTGGATCTTGATCAGCAGCTGCCCTTCTCCGCTTCCATCGTCTTTGAGCAATCTTATGGTGAAGTGGACGGTGACAGCGCCTCGCTGGCTGAGCTATGCGCATTGGTCAGCGCCCTGTCACAGCAACCGATCACCCAGCAGATCGCCGTCACCGGCTCCGTCGACCAATTCGGCAACGTACAGCCGATAGGTGGCGTTAACGAAAAGATCGAAGGTTTCTTCGAGGTTTGTGTACGCCGCGGCCTGACGGGCAAACAGGGTGTCGTATTGCCCGTGACCAACGTGCGCCATCTGTGTCTGCGTCAAGATATCGTCGATGCGGTGCGCGAGGGGCAGTTCCATCTGTGGGCGGTAGAGAGCGCGGCGGAAGCCTTGCCTTTGCTCACAGGTTGCCTCTACTCTGACGAACAACAGCCGAATTTGTTGGCGGCCATTCAGGAACGGATTGCGCAGGTGAGCCTGCAGGAACGCCGTCGTCCGTGGCCGCTGCGCTGGCTCAACTGGTTCAACCACGGCTGATCGGACTTGTTCAGCGTACACGTGTTAGCTAACCTGCGTCCTTCATTAAAATAAGGCTTACTGAGAACATGGTAGATAAACGCGATTCCTATACGAAAGAAGACCTCGAAGCATCCGGCCGTGGCGAGCTGTTCGGCGCCGGTGGCCCACCGTTGCCGGCAGGTAACATGTTGATGATGGACCGCGTGGTCAAGATGACCGAAGACGGCGGGACTCACAACAAAGGTTATGTGGAAGCGGAGCTGGATATTAATCCGGACCTATGGTTCTTCGGTTGCCACTTTATCGGCGATCCGGTCATGCCAGGCTGTCTGGGCCTGGATGCGATGTGGCAGTTGGTTGGTTTCTACCTCGGTTGGCTGGGTGGCGAAGGCAAAGGCCGCGCGCTGGGCGTTGGTGAAGTCAAGTTTACCGGCCAGGTGCTGCCAACCGCGAAAAAAGTGACCTACCGTATTAACTTCAAACGCGTCATCACCCGTAAGCTGATCATGGGCGTCGCCGATGGCGAAGTGCTGGTTGACGGCGAAGTGATCTATACCGCCACCGATCTGAAAGTGGGTCTGTTCAAGGATACCACAGCGTTCTAATCACGCAGACGAGAGGGCGGCCATCGTCTTCTTTGCTAATGCTCTTCGCATGCCATCACACCCAGCGTGATGGCATTTCTTTCTCTTACCACCTACCTCCTTTAATCGCCCGCTACCGAACCGATTTATCCCTCCTGTCTCTACCCTTTTCCTACCCGAAACGGTCAAAGCCACAGGCCAGTTTGAGCCCCCTCCCCACAGCCAGCTATCGACACGATAGCGTTTTTTGCATCCGGTTATTTTCTTGCCCCTTAAAATCACCTAGTATAGCCACCCATGTAACTACAATAAATGTACCAACCAAGAGCCGATATGCAAAAAACCCGCTTTAGCGATGCACCTTGCCCCGTCGCACGTTCATTAGATCGTGTCGGAGAATGGTGGAGCATCCTGATCCTGCGTGATGCCTTTCAAGGGTTATCCAAATTCGACGAATTCCAACAAAGTCTGGGGATGTCACCGACTCTCCTGGCCCGGCGACTGAAGGATTTGGTAGCCCACGGCATTCTGCATAAGCAACGTTATCAAACGCGGCCGGTTCGCTATCAGTATCTGCTCACCGAACGCGGCAACGATTTTCTCCCCGTGCTGGCAGCTCTCTCAGAATGGGGCAATCGCCACTTGATCGACGGTGACATTAGCGCCTTGTTAGTCGACGGCCGCACCGATCGGCCGATCCAGCTCCAATTGGTCAATGTCGATACCCAACAGCAGGTGCCGCCGCAGTTTATTACGTTGGCACCAGGGCCTGCGGCAAATGAAGGCATACATCAACGCGCCGCACTGATGCGGCAACGGCGCCTCGCCGATTTACCCGAATTTACCAAGGAGCCATCATGAGCAATCGTCGTATCGTCATTACCGGCATGGGCGCCGTTTCACCGCTAGGGTGCGGTGTTGAAGCCATCTGGCAACGTTTGTTAAAAGGAGAATCCGGCATTCGAGCGTTGCCTAACGAGATCGTTGCAGATTTACCGGTCAAGGTCGGAGGACAGGTCCCGGCGCTGGCGCAGGATGCTGAAGCGGGCTTCAACCCCGACGCCTCCGTCGCCCCCAAGGACCAAAAGAAAATGGATCGCTTTATCCTGTTTGCCATGGCGGCGGCGGACGAAGCCATTCGTCAGGCCGGCTGGATAGCCGATACGGAGGAAAAACAAGAGCGCACCGCCACCGTCATCGCCTCAGGCATTGGCGGCTTCCCGGCGATTGCCCAGGCGGTACGCACCACCGACAACCGCGGCGCCAAGCGCCTGTCGCCCTTCACCATCCCCTCTTTCCTGGTCAATCTGGCGGCCGGCCATGTTTCCATCAAGCATCACTTCAAAGGCCCGATTGGCGCACCGGTCACCGCCTGTGCGGCCGGCGTGCAAGCCATTGGCGACGCTGTGCGTCTGATCCGCAATGATGAGGCCGATATCGCGCTGTGCGGCGGTACCGAAGCCGCTATCGACACCGTCAGCCTGGGCGGATTCGCCGCCGCGCGCGCTATGTCCACCGCACCGGCCGAGTTGGCAAGGCAGGCTTCCCGGCCTTTCGACAGTGCACGGGACGGATTTGTCATGGGGGAAGGTGCCGGCATGCTGGTGATTGAAACGCTGGAACACGCGCGGGCGCGCGGTGCCACACCGCTCGCGGAAATCGTCGGTTATGGCACCAGCGCCGACGCCTACCACATGACCTCCGGTGCCGAAGACGGCAACGGTGCTTATCGGGCGATGAAAATCGCGTTGAAACAGGCGAACGTCGCCCCAGAAGAGGTCCAGCATTTAAACGCACACGCGACCTCAACGCCCGTGGGCGATCTGGGTGAAATCAATGCCATCAAACACCTGTTTGGCACGACAGGGAGCATCGCGGTAACCTCGACAAAATCCGCCACCGGGCACCTGCTCGGCGCCGCCGGGGGGCTGGAAACCATCTTTACCGCCTTGGCGCTGCGCGATCAGATCGCCCCCGCGACGCTGAATCTGGACAATCCCGATCCGGCGGCGGCAGGTTTACACCTGGTCGCGAAACGGGCTGAATCGATGAATATGACCTACGCCTTATCGAACGGCTTCGGCTTTGGCGGCGTGAATGCGAGTATTCTACTGAAACGCTGGCAGGACGAGTAAACGGCACAAACAAAAACCTCCGCCAAGGGCGGAGGTTATTCCTTTTATTTGACAGGGAGCCGCTTAAGCGGTCACAGCCCTGTCTTCCATGGCTTCTCGCCAACCTCCCAGCCATTGAGACCGGGCGTCCACCGATGATTGGTAGGGACAATGTTCCCTGGAACGCCCTAAAATACCTGCCTGATACCCTCTCGAATGCGCCCTTTCCAGACGATCGCGTTTCTGTCTCTTCATGCCTCGTTTCCCTCATTTTGGTCTGGTGGAAAGAAAACAATGGCTGCTTTTTGCGCAGCCACGAGTAATCAATAGCGCTAAAAGAAGAGAAGATCAATGCGCAAAATTCACGCCAATGTCATATTTGTGAGCTACGCCCGAGGAAAGTGCTAAGTGGCTGATCTGCTGGAAAAGGGGTTAACTGTTTGAAATGAAATATAAATCCCTGCCAGCGAGAAAAAACGGATTTTCACGCCGACAGGGATTAGACGATTTTAGACCAAATTATGACTAAATGCCGCCCATCTGTGCTGCGATAGCCTGCGCTTCCTGCTGCCACCCCTGCGCCAGGGTACGCACCAGGGCATCATAGCCGTCTTCACCCTGTTTCAATTCCAGGCTGAAAGGCCGTTTGATCAAGCGCCCCTGACGATTCAGCACCCACTCGCCGCGAATGATCGCCTTGCCGTCAAAACGGCCGTGGAAGCCGCTGATGGTCACGTTCAGCACATCCTGATCGCTGCTCATCGGCTGCGAAGAGACCACCCAGCCCGGCAACGCGCTGCTCAGGTTGGTGACCAGCGTTTGCTGCAGCTGCTGGTCGAGCGGGCTGGCCCACAGGTTGTTCTGGGCTATCACATACTGTACATCGTTGGTCTGATACACCACGCCGCTCTGCGCCAGATAATCCGCCACGCTCACGTGTTCCAGCCACAGCTGGCGCGTGGAAGCGCCGCTGCTGCTGGCCGCAGCAGGCGCACCCAGCGCCGGCAACTGATAGTAAGTCTTCTGTGGCGAACTGCTGCAGGCGCTGAGCAACAGCGCCAGGGCTACCGGGATCCATTTCATCATTTCGTGGCCTTCTTCGGCTGAGGGTCAGTGCTGCCGGCGGCTTCAAACACCAGCGCGTTGCTCTTCTCATTCAGGGTGCGCAGCACCGGTTGCAGCTCACGCAATACCTGATCGAGGCGCTGCATGTCGCCCACCATCTTGTTGTAAGCCGGTGAACCAGGCTGGAGCCCTTTCATGCTGCGGTTCAGCTCCAGCAGCGTTTTCTGCATGTCCTGCGGCAGCGCCTGCATCTCTTTGCTGGCGATGATGTCATTCAGCGACTTCATGGTCTGCTGCGTCGACTTCATGGTTTTCTGACTTTCCGCCAGCGTCTTGGTCGCTTCGTTGATCATCGGATTGATCGGCATCGAATTAATCTTATCCAACGTCTGCATCAGTTTCTGCTGGATCTGCGCCAAACCGCCGCTGGTGGTCGGCATCAGCGGATAACCGAACAGCTCGCGCGGCCCTTTCCACGGTTTTTCCTGCGGATAGAAGTCGAGATCGATGTACAGCGAACCGGTCAGCAGGTTGGCGGACTTCATCGAGGCGCGCATGCCGCGAGACTCCGCATCTTTCAGGTGCCCTTCAATATCGAAGTTGCCGCCCAGCTGTTTCTGGAAGCGATCAGGCTCGATGCGGATCAGCACCGGAATGCGGTAATCGTTATCCAGACGCTGCGCCATGCCGTCTTTATAGAACGGCACCTGCGCCACCGTACCCAGACGGATGCCGCGGAACTCGACCGGCGCGCCCGGCTGCAGGCCGCGTACCGAGTCGGAGAAGAACAGCAGGTAATCCTTATGCACGGTATACAGTGAATCCTGCGTGCTGCGCTGGTTGTCGAACAGCTGATATTCCGCCTTCTCTTTCGCCTGATCGCCGCGATCCCAGCCGTCCGGCACGTCAAAACTGACCCCGCCGCTGAACAGCGTGGTCAACGAGCCCATCTCCACCCGCATGCCCTGCGCCGACATGTCAAACGCCACGCCGCTGTCTTTCCAGAAGCGCACGTTGGTGGTGACCAACTGATCGTAAGGCGCGGTGATGAACAGCTGATAGCGCATAGCGCGCTCTTTAGGATCGAAGTAGCTGGTTTCCACCGACCCGACGCGATAACCGCGGAACAGCACCGGATCGCCGGCGTTGAGCTGGCCTGATTTCTCGCTGTCCAGCACGATGCGCAACCCTTTGGCATCCGGGGAAGCCAGCGGCGGCGCATCGAGCAGCTGATAGTTGTCTTTGCCGTCTTTGCCTTTGTTGCCCGGCTGCAGTTCGATATAGGCGCCGGAGAGCAGCGTGCCCAGCCCGGAGACGCCTTCACGGCCGATCTGCGGCTTCACCACCCAGAAGGCGGAATCCTGACGCAGCAATTTTTCCATGCCGGAATTGAGGCGAGCCTGCACCATCACCTTGCTCAGGTCATCGCTCAACGTGACGGTTTCCACCACCCCGACGTCAACGCTGCGGCTTTTGATTTTGGTTTTACCCGCTTCCAGCCCTTCCGCCGTCGAGGTCACCAGCGTCACCACCGGCCCCTGATGGCTGAAGTGGTAAAACAGGATCCAGGCGCCGATCAGCGCGGTCACGATGGGAATGATCCACACCGGCGACCAGCGTTTGATCTTCTCGACGTCCGCGACGCTATGATTATTTTCCGTCACCTTGCGGCTCCTTGTTGATTGTTTCACTTGCGCGATCCCAGGTCAGCCGGGGATCAAATGTCATGGCGGCGAACATGGTGAGGATCACCACCAATGCGAACAGCACGGCGCCCGTCGCGGGATAAATGCTCATCAACTGCCCCATTCGCACCAGCGCCGACAGCACGGCGATCACAAACACGTCGATCATTGACCAACGGCCAACGAATTCGACCACTTCATAAATCAGATGCATACGTTCGCTGTCGGCGCGCGGTTTCTTCCTGCCGTTCGCATCCCAGCACAGCCAGCCGATCGCCAACATTTTCAGCGACGGCACCATGATACTGGCGATGAAAATCACCATCGCCACCGGATAAGAGCCGTCCCCCCACAGCAGGATCACCCCCGCCATGATGGTGGAGTTCATCTTGTTGCCCAGCGCCTCGGTCACCATGATCGGCATCAGGTTGGCCGGAATATACAGCATGACAGAGGTCACCAGCAGCGCCAGCGTCCACTGCAGGCTGTGACGACGCCGCACGTAGCCCTTGGTGTGGCAGCGCGGGCAGCGCACCTGATCGGCCGGCAGGATCGCCGTGCAGCACGCGCAGGAGCGCACGCCCTGGCGCATGCCGGTGCGCCCCACCGTCAGCGGGCGATTAAGTCGCGGTGCCGGTTCGATATCCTGCCACAGCCAGCGCCGATCCACGCACTGGAAGGCGCGCACCTGCAGCAGACAGAACAGGCAGTAAGGCACGAAGCTACTGCCGATGCCGATATCGCCGTAGGCCATCAGCTTGACGAAGCTGACCAGCACCCCGGCGAGGAAAATTTCCACCATGCACCAGGTCTTGAACTGGAACAGCACCCGAGCCATCCACTCTTTGAGCCCCAGCGGCAAGCGCACTCTGGCGCACAGCAGGATAATCGCCACCATGCAAAACGCCGGGATCAGCTGCACGAACACCATAAACAAGGTGGCCATGCTGGCGTAGTCTTCCGCCACCATCACTTCCGGGATTTGGATCAGCCGGATTTCGTTGCCGAGGCCGGCGACGCGCATGTTGATAAACGGGAAAATGTTGGCCAGCACCAGCATGAACAAGGCGCTGAGCGCGTAACCGATCGGCCGCTTGCGAGGCTCGTCCCAGCGGG
Source organism: Serratia sp. CY76391 (assembly GCF_052166695.1). Lineage (NCBI taxonomy): Bacteria > Pseudomonadati > Pseudomonadota > Gammaproteobacteria > Enterobacterales > Yersiniaceae > Serratia > Serratia sp. CY76391. The sequence continues at coordinate 867,400 of NZ_JBJNOJ010000001.1, read as the reverse complement.
CGCTGAGCGTGGTTTTGCAGCGCGGGCATACCGCTTTGCTGCCATAGGCCAGCGGCGGCAGCGCCACCAGCATGTCGCACTGCGGACATAGCATCAGGTTATCCTGCTGCGCCGCCGAGGGTGCGGAATGACTATGCTGCTGATGATTGTTGTGGGAACACACCATATTCCTCCTAAATAACGTCGCTCACCGGCACGTCGATGCCGCCCGCAGCAGCGCGCGGGCGGCATCGCAACGGTCAGCCGTTTTTCATCGCTTCCAGCTCTTCCCAACGGGCGAAAGCCTGTTCCAGCGCTTGCTCGGCATCAGCCAGCGCCTTCAGCACTTCTTGCGTTTCGCTATGCGGCCGCGTGAAGAAGTCGGCGTCGCTCATCTGCGCCTGCAGCGCTTCGATTTCCGCTTCCAGCTGTTCGAGCCGCTGCGGCAACTGTTCCAGCTCACGCAGCAGGTTGTAACTCAGCTTGGCCGCCGTTTTCTTCGGCTGTTCGGCCTTTTTCTCCGCCGCCGGTTTGCTCGCGCTCGGCGCCGCCTGACGAATCGGTTTCGCCGTCGCGCGCTGATGATGCGCATCGTAGTAACCGCCGACGAAGGCATTGATCACGCCGTTGCCTTCGAAGATCCAGCACTCGGTCACCGAGTTGTCAACGAACTGACGATCGTGGCTGACCAGCAGCACGGTGCCCTGATAGCCGTCGATCAGCTCTTCCAGCAGCTCCAGCGTTTCGACGTCGAGATCGTTGGTTGGTTCATCGAGGATCAGCAGATTGCTCGGTTTCAGAAACAGCTTAGCCAACAGCAGGCGGTTACGCTCACCGCCCGACAGCGCCTTCACCGGCGTCATCGCGCGTTTCGGGTGGAACAGGAAGTCCTGCAGATAGCCCAATACGTGGCGAGGACGGCCGTTGACCATCACTTCCTGCTTGCCTTCCGCCAGGTTGTCCATCACCGTGCGCTCAGGATCGAGATCGGCGCGGTGCTGGTCGAAATAGGCCACTTCCAGCTTGGTGCCGCAGTGCACGCGGCCGCTGTCGGCTTTCAGCTGACCGAGCATCAGTTTCAGCAGCGTGGTTTTGCCGCAGCCGTTCGGCCCCACCAGCGCAATCTTGTCGCCGCGCTGCACCTGGGCGGAGAAACCGCGCACCAGCACCTTTTCGCCAACCTGATAATTGACGTCTTCCAGCTCGAACACGATTTTGCCGGAGCGGGTCGCCTCTTCCACCTGCATCTTGGCGGTGCCCATCACTTCGCGGCGCTGCGAGCGCTCGACGCGCAGCGCCTTCAGCGCGCGCACGCGGCCTTCATTGCGGGTGCGGCGCGCCTTGATGCCCTGACGGATCCAGACCTCTTCCTGCGCCAGCTTGCGGTCGAACTCGGCGTTTTGCAGCTCTTCCACCCGCAGCGCTTCTTCTTTGCTCTGCAGATAGAGATCGTAGTTGCCCGGCCAGGAAACCAGCTTGCCGCGATCCAGATCGACGATGCGCGTCGCCATGTTGCGGATAAACGAACGGTCGTGCGAGATGAAGACGATGCTGCCGTCGAACTCTTTCAGGAAACCTTCCAGCCAGTCGATGGTTTCGATATCCAGGTGGTTGGTCGGTTCGTCGAGCAACAACACGCGCGGCGAGCTCACCAGCGCGCGGCCCAGCGCCGCTTTACGCAGCCAGCCGCCGGACAGTGAGGAAAGCTCGGCGTCGCCGTTCAGCCCCAGCTGCAGCAGCACTTCGCTGATGCGGCTGTCGAGCTGCCACAGCCCCTGGTGATCGAGGATCTCCATGATTTGCGCCATGCGCGCCAGGTTTTTCTCGCTCGGATCGCTTTCCACCAGGTGGGAGATCGCGTGATAGGCCTTCAGGTGTTCTGCCTGCTCCGCAACGCCTTCCGCCACGAAGTCGAACACACTGCCGCCGATATTGCGCGGCGGATCCTGTTGCAGACGCGCCACGATCAGATCCTGTTCGTAGATCACCCGGCCGTCGTCCAGCGGGATCTCTTTGCCGAGGATCTTCAGCAGCGTGGATTTGCCGGCGCCGTTGCGCCCGACCAGACACACGCGCTCGTTGTCTTCAATATGAATTTCGGTGTTGTCTAACAATGGCGCATCGCTGAAAGAGAGCCAGGCGCCGGACATGCTGATTAACGACATAGTAATTATTTTCCTTCGCCGGCGTGAGTCACCAGCCAGCAGTTGTGGATCTGACGGTTACGGGCAAAATCCTGCGACAGCGTCTTGGCGGTGATCTCTTTCGCCTCCAGACCCAACGCGCTCAGCCCTGCCATATCCATTTGGAAACCGCGCTTGTTGTTCGAGAACATGATGGTCCCGTTGCGGCGCAGCAACCGTTTCAAATCTTTCATCAGCGCCAGATGATCGCGCTGCACGTCAAAGGTGTTTTCCATCCGCTTGGAGTTGGAGAACGTCGGCGGATCGATGAAGATCACGTCGAACTGTTCATTGGCGTTGCTCAGCCAAGACAGGCAATCGGCCTGGATCAGCCGATGCTGACGGCCGGTCAGGCCGTTGGCGCGCAGGTTCTTCTCCGCCCATTCCAGATAGGTGCGCGACATGTCCACCGTGGTGGTGCTGCGCGCGCCGCCCAGCCCGGCGTGCACGCTGGCGGTGCCGGTATAGGCGAACAGGTTGAGGAAATCCTTGCCGCCGCTCATCTCGCCCAGCATACGACGCGCGATGCGGTGATCGAGGAACAGGCCGGTATCGAGATAGTCGGTCAGGTTGACCCACAGCTTGGCGTTATACTCTTCCACCAGCAAGAACTCGCCCTTCTGCGCCAGCTTCTCGTACTGGTTTTTGCCCTTCTGCCGCTCGCGGGTTTTCAGGATCAGCTGATTCGACGGCAATTCCAGCACCGCCAGCGTCGCGTTGATCACATCGAACAGGCGCTGACGCGCCTTCTGCGCATCGACGGTTTTCGGCGGCGCATACTCCTGCACCACCACCTTGCTGCCGTAACGGTCCACCGCGACGTTATATTCTGGCAGATCGGCATCGTACAGGCGGTAGCATTCAATGCCCTGCTGCTTCGCCCACTTGTCGAGCTTCTTCAAATTCTTGCGCAGACGGTTGGCGAAATCTTCCGCCACCTGCACGCCGCCGGTAGCGGTGCCGGCCGGGCTTGCCGCCAGCTGATAGTTTTTCTGCACGCATTCCAGCGGGCCGTTCTTCGCCTTGAACTGGCGCTCGGCGCGCAGCTGCAGGCAGCTCAACAGTTCCGGCGAGGCGCTGAACAGCGACAGCTGCCAACCGCCAAAGGCGCTTTTCATCACGCGGCCCAGCATGTTGTGCAGCGCGATCAGCGCCGGTTCGCTTTCCAGACGCTCGCCGTACGGCGGGTTGCTGATCACGGTGCCGTGCGGGCCTTCCGGCAGCGGATTGGTCAAGCGCGCGACGTCGCCGACGTTGAAGGTAATCAGCTCGGCGACGCCGGCGCGGCGGGCGTTGCCGCGCGCCATTTCAATCACCCGGCGATCGATATCGGAGCCGAAGAAGCGAGAGGCGGTTTCCTGCAGGCCACGGCGCGCGCGCACCTGCGCTTCGGTGGTGACTTCACGCCACAGGTCGGCGTTGTGGCCATTCCAGGCGCTGAAGCCCCAGTGTTGACGGTGCAGGCCCGGCGCGCGATCGGCGGCGATCATCGCCGCTTCGATCAACAACGTGCCGGAGCCGCACATCGGATCGAGCATCGGCGTGCCCGGCTGCCAACCGGAACGCAACACGATGGCGGCCGCCAGGTTTTCCTTCAGCGGCGCCTGGCCGGTGAGATCGCGGTAGCCGCGCTGATGCAGGCCTTCACCGCTCAGATCGAGCGCCACGCTGGCCATATCGCGTTGCAGGAAGACGTTAACGCGAATGTCCGGCTGCTGTTTGGCGACCGTCGGGCGTTGGTCGAGTTTACGGGTGAAGCTGTCGACGATGGCGTCTTTCACCTTCAGCGCGCCATACTGGCTGTTGCGGATCTCTTCGTTCACGCCGCTGAAATGCACGGCAAAGGTTTTATCCACGCCAAAAATGCTCGGCCAGTCGATCGCCTGCACCCCGAGGTACAGATCCAGATCGCTGTGCACGCGGAATTCGTTCAGCGGCAACAGAATGCGCGAAGCCAGGCGGCTCCACAGCAGGCTTTGGTACAGAAGACGATCGTCACCCTGAAAATGTACCCCGCCCTGCACCACTTTGCAGTCGTGAGCGCCAAGCGCTTCCAGCTCGCTTTTTAACAGTTCTTCCAATCCACGCGCCGTGCTGGCAAACAGAGAGTTCATATCGTACTTATCACCAAAAAGAAAATTGTTGCGCATTATAGCTAATCCGCACCGCTTGTCATAAAGTTGCTCCCTTCTATTTAATCATCGTACGGAGATAAGGGTGATCACGCTTTCCAGACTCTACGTTCATCCGGTTAAATCACTGCGCGGCCTGCAGCTTTCTTACGCCCTGGTCGGCAGCAGCGGTCTGGCCTTCGACCGCAACTTTATGATCACCGAGCCGGATGGCACCTTTATTACCGCGCGCCAATACCCGCAGATGGTGCTGTTCACGCCGGCGCTGCTGCCGGAAGGGCTATTCCTGACCGCGCCGGACGGCGAAAGCGCCGCCATTCGCTTCAGCGACTTCGCGGCCGCGCCGCAGCCGACCGAGGTGTGGGGCAACCATTTCACCGCGCTGATCGCGCCAGATGAGATCAACCGCTGGCTGAGCGGCTATTTCCAGCGCGACGTACAGCTGCGCTGGCTGGGGCCTGAGCTGACCCGCCGGGTCAAGAAGCACCCCGAAATCCCGCTGACGTTTGCCGACGGCTATCCTTATCTGCTGATTAACCAGGCTTCGTTTAACGATCTGCAGCAGCGTTGCCCCGGCAGCATCAAGCTGGAGCAGTTCCGCCCCAATCTGGTGGTGAGTGGCGCCACCGCCTGGGCCGAGGACGGCTGGCAGGTGATCCGCGTCGGCGACGTAATGTTCGATCTGGTGAAACCCTGCAGCCGCTGCGTGCTTACCACCGTCAGCACCGAGCGCGGCCGCAAGCACCCGAGCGGCGAACCGCTCAGCACGCTGCAAAAATTCCGCTCCGCCGACAACGGCGATATCGATTTCGGCCAGAATATGATCGCCCGCAACAGCGGCATCATCCGCGTGGGCGATACGGTGGAAGTGCTGTCGACCAAGCCGCCGCGCCCTTATGGCGCAGGCAAAGTGGTGGAGAGCGTGCAAGCGCCGCAAGACAGCGCGCACAGCGTCACGATCGAATATGAAGGAAAGGTGTTTACCGGTAACAACCAGCAGATCTTGCTCGAACAGTTGGAACAGCAAGGCATCCGCGTACCTTACTCCTGCCGCGCCGGGATTTGCGGCAGTTGCCGCATTACGTTGCTGAGCGGTGAAGTCGCCCCCCTGAAGAAAAGCGCGCTGGGCGACAACGGCACCATCCTGTGCTGCAGCTGCATCCCGAAAAGTGATTTGACCCTGGCGTAATCCGCCTTATACCGCCCTGTCGTAAGCCGGGGCGGCGCTTTCATCCTGCGCGCAGGGTTTCAGCCGATCGTGCATCACCTTGATGGCGTCGCCCAAGACCATGGTACGGCCAGCGACCGTCAGCTGATTTTGCGCCAGCAGGCACAGGCTGGCGTTATCCCCGGCCTCCACCACCAGCAAGCGCGCTTCCGCGCCGCTCTCCATCACTTTCACCGCCGCCAGCTCGCCGTTTTTCGGCTGCAGCGGGTAATGCTGCTGCGAGAAATGCCAGCTCTTCGGCATCAGCGGTTTCAGGAAGCGATAGGCGACCAGCGCATTCAGCACCAGCTCGGCACGCTGTTCATGGCTAAGCTTGACCTGCTTGCACTGTTCTTCATAGGTGAAATAAAGGGCGGCGTCATCCACGCAAAAAGCACATTCATCAAAGGCGTCCGGCGTTAACATTTTGGCCGGGAAACGTGAACGAAAGATCATACCATTAGCTAAATCCAGCATTAGCCGATCGTGTTCGGCATCAAAATACCAACGCCAATTATCGTCAGGTTTTATCTTCATTTCGTATCCTTCTCGCTGCCTATGCCAACGCCGCACTCACCCTAAAAGGCGATTTTATCACCGATGAAATCGCTTAAACATCGGATAATTCCGCGAACGATATTTAAGCTAACGAACAAAATATAGACGAGCCGGGGGCAGAAATAAACCCCCGGAATAAAATGAGAGGAAAAATATTAGATATGGGTAACGATATCTTTAATCAAACGCGGGCCGTGATAGATAAATCCGGAATAAATTTGCAGCAGGCTCGCGCCGGCCTCCATTTTTTCGCGCGCCGCCGTCAGCGAATCGATACCGCCTACGCCGATAATCGGCAGGCGCCCCTGCAGTTCGGTGGAGAGACGACGGATAACTTCGGTGCTGCGTGATTGCAACGGACGCCCGCTTAACCCGCCCGCTTGTTCGCAGTAATTCAACCCCTGGATCAATTTTCGATCCAACGTGGTATTGGTGGCGATCACGCCATCGATATTATGCCGCACCAGGCTATCGGCAATTTGGATCAATTCTTCTTCTGAAAGATCCGGCGCGATCTTTACCGCCACCGGCACATATTTGTGATGACGCGCATGTAATTCCTGCTGCTTATTTTTAATCGCAGCCAAAAGATCGTCCAGCGCTTCGCCATACTGTAAGGATCGTAACCCCGGCGTATTCGGTGAAGAGATGTTAATCGCGATATATCCGGCATACGGATAAACTTTATCCATGCAGATCAAATAATCGTCTTTTCCCTGCTCGACCGGCGTGTCTTTATTCTTGCCGATATTGATCCCAAGAATGCCGCCGAAATGGGATTTCTTAACGTTTTCAACCAGATTGTCCACGCCATGGTTATTGAACCCCATGCGGTTAATCAGGCCTTCCGCCTCAACCACGCGGAACAAGCGCGGCTTGTCGTTGCCCGGTTGCGGACGCGGCGTCACGGTGCCGACCTCCACATGGCCGAAGCCCATCGCACCGAACGCATCGATGCATTCGCCGTTTTTATCCAGACCGGCGGCCAATCCCAGCGGGTTTTTAAACGACAGCCCCATGCAGTTGACCGGTTTGGTCGGCACGGACTGACGGACAAGAAACGCTAATGGGGTGCCGGTAATACGGCTGAGCTGACGAAAGGTCACTTCGTGCGCGCGCTCCGGATCGAGCTGGAACAACGCTTTCCTGATGAGGGGGTAGTACATGGACTCTCCTGATTTCCCGGTTGCAAACCGGGGGCGTATTATCCGGTATCCCCCGCCTAATTGGAATTGATTAAAGGCAAAAAAAACCGTTTTTACGCAATCGTTTTCCCTCTTCACCGCCAAATCGGCGCTAATCCGCTTTTGCGCATATCCAAATCAAAAAATGAGATTTAAAAAACGCGCCCGGTTGCTGGTAGGTTTAAAACACTTCCCATTGATTTTCTAATTAAACCTAACTTTTAGTTATAAGGAGTGGCAATGCGCGTTATATCACTGGCCGGTAGCCCACGCATCCCATCACGTTCCGCCGCGCTGCTCTCGCTGAGTCAGAACTGGCTGCGGCAGCAAGGGGTGGAAGTGACGGCCTATACCCTGCACGACTTTGACGCCGAAGATCTGCTGTACGCCAACTTCAACAGTCCGGCGATCAAGGCGTTTGCCGAGCAGCTGGCGCAGGCCGACGGCCTGCTGATTTCCACGCCGGTTTATAAAGCGTCGTTCTCCGGCGCGCTGAAAACCCTGCTGGATCTGCTGCCGGAACGCGCTCTGGATCATAAGGTGGTGTTGCCGCTGGCGACCGGTGGTTCGATCGGCCACATGCTGGCGGTGGACTATGCGTTGAAACCGGTACTGGCGGCGCTGAAAGCACAAGAGGTGCTGCACGGCGTGTTCGCCGACGACAGCCAGATCCAGCTGACCGACGAAGGCGCCACGCTCACCGACGCCGTGGCCGCCCGGCTGGAAGAGGCACTGGCCAGTTTCTATCTGGCGCTTGGCCGCCGCAAACCGCCGGCGCTGCGCGTCGCCTCGCCACTGGCGGCGCGTCAAACCGCCTGAAACGCCTGGAAAAGGAGAGCCTGAATGAAACAACGCATCGCTTTGCGGCGTTGGCTGAGCGCCGCCGCCTTCACCGGCCTGCTGTCGCTGGTTTGGGCCAACGCCGCCGTCGCTCAGGATCCGACGCAGTTCCGCATCGGCTACCAAAAAGGATCGGTCAGTCTGGTGCTGGCGAAGAGCCACCGGCTGCTGGAGGAACGTTTCCCCGCCACCCGCATCAGTTGGATCGAGTTTCCCGCCGGCCCGCAGATGCTGGAAGCCCTGAACGTCGGCAGCATCGATCTGGGCAGCACCGGCGATATTCCGCCGATCTTCGCGCAGGCCGCCGGGGCCGATCTGCTGTATGTCGGCGTTGAGCCGCCCAAACCGAAGGCGGAAGTGATCCTGGTGCCGGAAAACAGCCCGATCAAAACCGTCGCCGATCTGAAAGGCCATAAGGTCGCGTTCCAGAAAGGATCCAGCTCACATAACCTGCTGCTGCGATCGCTGCAAAAAGCCGGACTGAAATTTACGGATATCCAGCCCGCCTATCTGACGCCCGCCGATGCGCGCGCCGCATTCCAACAGGGCAACGTCGATGCTTGGGCGATCTGGGATCCTTATTATTCCGCCGCGCTGCTGCAGGGCGGCGTTCGGGTGCTCGGCGACGGCACCGATCTGAACCAGACCGGCTCCTTCTATCTGGCGGCACGCCCCTACGTCGAAGCCAACGGCGCCTTTATCAGCCAGGTCCTGACGGTGCTGACCCAGGCCGATGCGCTCACCCGCAGCGACCGGGCGCAAAGCGTGACCTTGCTGGCCAACGCCATGGGGCTGCCGGAACCGGTGATCGCCAGCTATCTGGATCATCGCCCCCCGACCGCCATCACACCGCTCGATGCGCATACGATCGCCGCGCAGCAGCAAACCGCCGACCTGTTTTACGCCAACCGGCTGGTGCCGGTGAAGGTCGACATCTCGCAACGCATCTGGCGCCCAAGCGCGCAATAAATACGGGAGAGCATTGACGATGAGCCTGAACGTTTTCTGGTTTTTACCCACCCACGGCGACGGCCACTATCTTGGCAGCGCACAGGGTGCTCGCAGCGTCGATCACGGTTACTTGCAGCAGATCGCCCAGGCGGCGGATCGGCTGGGATTCGGCGGAGTACTGATCCCCACCGGCCGCTCCTGCGAAGACTCCTGGCTGGTGGCCGCCTCGCTGATCCCGGTCACCCAGCGGCTGAAGTTTTTGGTCGCGCTGCGGCCGGGCATCATCTCCCCTACGCTGGCGGCGCGCCAGGCAGCGACGCTGGATCGCCTGTCCAACGGGCGCGCCCTGTTCAATCTGGTCACCGGCGGCGATCCGGAAGAGCTGGCGGCCGAGGGGTTGCATCTCAGTCATGAAGAGCGTTACGAAGCCTCAACCGAGTTCACCCACATCTGGCGCCGGGTGCTGGAAGGGGAAACCGTCGATTTCCACGGCAAGCATATTCAGGTGAAAGGCGCCAAACTGCTGTTCCCGCCGGTGCAGCAACCGCGCCCGCCGCTCTATTTCGGCGGATCCTCCGCCGCCGCGCAGGATCTGGCCGCCGAGCAGGTAGAAATGTATCTCACCTGGGGAGAGCCGCCGGCGCAGGTTAAGGAGAAGATCGAAGAGGTGCGCGCCAAAGCGGCGGCGAAAGGCCGCCAGGTGCGTTTCGGGATCCGGCTGCACGTCATCGTGCGGGAAACTACCGAAGAAGCCTGGCGCGCCGCCGACCGGCTGATCGCCCACCTCGATGAGGAAACCATCGCCAACGCGCAGCAGGCCTTTGCGCGCTTCGACTCCGTCGGCCAACGGCGCATGGCGGCGCTGCACGGCGGCAAAAAGGATAACCTGGAGATCAGCCCGAACCTGTGGGCCGGCATCGGCCTGGTGCGCGGCGGCGCCGGCACCGCGCTGGTGGGCGATGGCCCGACGGTCGCGGCGCGCATGCAGGAATATGCCGATCTGGGCATCGACACCTTTATTCTCTCCGGCTATCCGCATCTGGAAGAGGCCTACCGCGTCGGCGAACTGCTGTTCCCGCACCTCGATCTGGCGCAGGAGGAAACGCCCCCTCGCCTTCAGCCGGTGCGTCCGCAGGGCGAAGTGGTGGCCAACATCTATGTTCCGCAAAAAGTATCGCAGAGCTGAGGAGCGCCCCGATGGCAAATAACGTACAACGCATCCTGTATCGGCTGGCTCCCTGGGCGCTGCCGTTGGCGCTGGTGATCATCTGGCAAATCGCCGTCGAAACCGGCTGGCTCTCCAACCGCATTTTGCCGGCGCCGAGTGCGGTGCTGGCCGCCTTCTGGCGCCTGAGCCAAAGCGGCGAACTGTGGCAGCACCTGAGCATCAGCAGCCAGCGCGCGTTGTTAGGCTTTGGCATCGGCGGCAGCATCGGACTGATACTCGGCTTTATTACCGGGCTGTCGCGCTGGGGCGAACGCCTGCTGGACAGCTCGGTGCAAATGATCCGCAACGTGCCGCATCTGGCGCTGATCCCGTTGGTGATCCTGTGGTTCGGCATCGATGAATCCGCCAAGATCTTTCTGGTGGCGCTCGGTACGCTGTTCCCGATTTATCTCAATACCTATCACGGCATCAAAAACATCGATCGCGGCCTGTTGGAGATGGCCCGCAGCTACGGCCTGAGCGGTTTTCGCCTGTTTACACAGGTGGTGCTGCCGGGCGCGCTGCCGTCGATTATGGTCGGCGTGCGTTTCGCTCTCGGCTTCATGTGGCTGACGCTGATCGTCGCCGAAACCATCTCGGCCAATTCGGGCATCGGCTACCTGGCGATGAACGCGCGTGAATTTCTGCAAACCGACGTGGTGGTGGTGGCGATCGTGCTGTACGCCCTGCTCGGCAAGCTGGCGGACGTGGGCGCGCAGCTGCTGGAGCGCGTCTGGTTGCGCTGGCATCCGGCCTATCAACTGAAACAGGGAGAAGCGCAATGACCCTTCCCGCTCGCCTTGCGCAAGGCACGCCGGTGACGCTGGAGTCTATCGGCAAACGTTACGGCAACCGCACTGTGTTGGACAATATTCAGCTGCGCATTTCCGCCGGGCAGTTCGTAGCGGTGGTTGGCCGCAGCGGCTGCGGCAAGAGCACCCTGCTGCGCCTGTTGGCCGGCCTGGAACAGGCCAGCAGCGGCGCTTTGCTCAGCGGCAACGTGCCGCTTACCGCCGCTAAAGAGGATACCCGGCTGATGTTTCAGGATGCGCGCCTGCTGCCATGGAAAACGGTGATCGATAACGTGGGGCTGGGGCTGCGCGGCCACTGGCGCGACGCGGCGCTGGAGGCGCTGGCCGCGGTCGGTTTGGCGGATCGCGCCGGCGACTGGCCGGCGGCGCTGTCCGGCGGACAAAAGCAGCGGGTCGCCCTGGCGCGCGCGCTGATCCACCGCCCCCGCCTGCTGCTGCTGGATGAACCGCTCGGGGCGCTGGATGCCCTGACGCGCATCGAGATGCAAGGGCTGATAGAAACGCTGTGGCAACAGCACGGTTTTACCGTACTGCTGGTCACGCACGACGTCAGCGAAGCCATCGCGCTGGCGGATCGGGTGATCCTGATCGAAGAGGGGCATATCGGGCTGGATCTGGCCATCGATCTGCCGCGGCCGCGCCGCAAAGGCTCGGCCAGGCTGGCGGAACTGGAGGCCGAAGTGCTGGAACGGGTGTTATCGCCGCCGGCCGCAGCGGCCAGTCCCCGCCGGGCGGTGAACTGAACGGATGAAAAAGGGGACGGCGCAGGCCGTCCCCCTTATCTATTCAGCGCGAAAAGATCAGGCGTCGAGCGCCTTGCTGATCTTCTCGTACAGATCGCCGGACAGGTTTTCCAACCCTTTCAGCTGTTCCAACGCCTTGCGCATCAGCGCCTGGCGGCCGGCATCGTAACGCTTCAGGCGAATCAGCGGTTCAATCAGGCGCGCGGCGATCTGCGGGTTGCGCTGGTTGAGATCGCTGAGGATCTCCGCCAGGAACTGATAGCCGCTGCCGTCCGCGGCATGGAACGCCGCCGGGTTGCCGGAAGCGAAGCCGCCGATCAGCGAGCGGGTGCGGTTCGGGTTACTCAGGCTGAACGAACGGTGATGCAACAGCGCGCGCACCTTGCTCAACACGTCTGCCGCCGGGCTGCTGCCCTGCAGCACGAACCATTTGTCCATCACCAGGCCATCCTGATGCCAGCGCTCGTCGAACGCCGCCAGCAGCGCATCGCGGCACGGCAGCTGGGCCGCGACCGCAGCAGACAGCGCCGCCAGCGAGTCGGTCATGTTGTCCGCCTGGCGATACTGTTCGTTCACCAGCTGGTCCGCCAGCGCCACATCTTCGCCGAACGCCAGATAGCCCAGGCACACATTGCGCAAGGCGCGCTTGGCGATCTCGGCATGCTCCACGCGGTAGCCGTCGGTCTTGTTGGCGTGATACACCGCCAGCCACTCATCGGCCAACTCCCGCGCCAGGCAGCGGACGATCGCTTCGTGCACCGCGGCGATCGCTTCCGGATCGATAGTGGCGAACAGCTCGGCGATTTCGTTCTCCGACGGCAGCGTCAGGATCTGCGCCGCCAGCGCCGGATCCAGTTTTTCGTCCAGCAGCACCGCACGGAACGCATCGGCCACGTGCAGCGGCAGCGACAGTGGCTGCTTCTGCTGGTGCCGCGCCACGTTCAGCTTGATATAGGTCGCCAGCAGGCTCTGTGCCGCATCCCAACGTGCAAATTCATTGCGTGCGTGCTGCATCAGGAAGGTCAGTTGCTGATCGCTGTACGGATAGTCCAGTTTCACCGGCGCGGAGAATTCGCGCAACAGCGACGGTACCGGCTTGTGCGCCACGCCGTCGAACACGAAGGTCTGCTCCGCTTCGGTGACGTTCAGCACGTTGTTGACCGGCAAGCCGCCTTTTTGCAATGGAATGACATTGCCTTCGCTGTCGTACAGTTCGATATCCAGCGGAATATGCAGCGGCAACTTCTCCGGCTGATCGGCGGTCGGCGCGGTTTTCTGGCTGACATGCAGGCGATATTGCTGAGTTTCCGCATCGTACTCGTCGCGCACCGTCAACAGCGGCGTACCGGACTGGCTATACCAACGGCGGAAGCGCGACAGATCGACGTTAGACGCATCCTCCATCGCCTGAACGAAATCGTCGCAGGTAGCGGCGCTGCCGTCGTGGCGTTCGAAATAGAGCTGCATCCCTTTCTGGAAGTTCTCCTCCCCCAACAGGGTATGCATCATGCGGATCACCTCGGAACCCTTTTCATACACCGTAAGGGTGTAGAAGTTGTTCATCTCGATGACTTTGTCCGGGCGGATGGCGTGCGCCATCGGGCTGGCGTCTTCGGCAAACTGCGCGCCGCGCATCACGCGCACATTGTCGATGCGGTTGACCGAACGCGATCCCAGATCGGAACTGAATTCCTGATCGCGGAACACCGTCAGCCCCTCTTTCAGACTGAGCTGGAACCAGTCGCGGCAGGTCACGCGGTTACCGGTCCAGTTGTGGAAGTATTCGTGGCCGATCACCGCTTCGATGTTCAGGTAATCCTTGTCGGTCGCGGTTTCCGCCTTCGCCAGCACATATTTGGAGTTAAAGATATTTAACCCTTTGTTCTCCATCGCGCCCATATTGAAGAAATCGACCGCCACAATCATATAAATGTCGAGATCATATTCCAGGCCGAAGCGGGTCTCGTCCCACTTCATCGAGTTCTTCAGCGAAGTCATTGCCCAGTCGGCGCGATCCAGGTTGCCGCGATCGACGAACAGCTCCAGTGCGACCTTACGGCCGGAACGGGTGGTGAAGCTGTCGCGCAGCACGTCGAAATCCCCCGCCACCAGCGCGAACAGGTAGCAAGGTTTCGGGAACGGATCCTGCCATTGCACCCAGTGGCGGCCATCGGCCAATTCGCCCTGGCCGATGCGGTTGCCGTTCGACAGCAGGAACGGATAGCGCGTCTTGTCGGCCACAATGCGGGTGGTAAAGCGCGCCAGCACGTCCGGGCGATCCTGGTAATAAGTAATGTGGTGGAAGCCTTCGGCTTCGCATTGCGTGCACAGCGCATCGCCGGACAGGTACAGCCCTTCCAGCGCGGTGTTCTTCGCCGGGTGAATATCGTTGACAATGGTAAGAGTGAATTGTGCCGGCAACTCTTCGATGATCAGCTGGTTATCCTGCTGACGGTAGGCGCTCCACGGTTGGCCGTCCACCTGAATGCTCACCAGCGTCAAATCTTCGCCATCCAGCACCAGCGGTGCGCCGGCCGCACCCTGACGTTTGATTTTACTGACGGCGGTCACGCGCGTGGTTTCCGCGTCCAGACTGAAGTCCAAATCGATATCGGTCGTGGTGTAATCGGGCGCGCGATAATCGTGGCGGTATTTTGCCTGTGGCTGTTGTGTCATAAAAACCCTTAGACGTCTCAGTGAGTTATAGGTGCCAGGCTGCTCTTCTCCTTCGTACCGCAGCCGGTATGTTCCCCTGCGGCGCGCGGTGAGCCTGAATTGTGAATAAACTGTATCACAGCTGGCCGAAAAGCCCAGAGCCGCAGGGCGACCAGGAGAGAGAAATCAGAGGCAAATCATAAATCGCCCGGCAGGCGGCAGTGCGGGTGACCAATGGCCAAATAAAAATCAGCATTTAATGCTAAAAAACCGCCATCGCGGCGCGCCGGCATAGTTGAGGCGACACCGGCGGCATGGTGGTATAATTGCGGCATCAGGCTCAGGGATGACTCGCACTATGAAAATTAAATACGCAATCTATTTTTTTACCCTGTGCCTGATGACTTCCTTCTCTCTGTTCATCGTCGATGAGCTGCTCGAAGCCCATACCGACTACCGCGACAACCAGCTAAACCTGTACAAAATTGATCGCGCCAAAGAAATTTCCGAAGCTTTTCAGGCTGCGTTGCTGGCTCATCGCCTCAAACGATTGAGCCTGATCGATCCGCAAATCACCCGTGCGCAATGTTTGGCCGCCGATCGGGTGGCGCGTGAGAGAATCACCCGGATCCGCGAACATCTGGACGATGAGGTCGCCAAACAGCTCGGGGTGCGGCAAAAAATCGCCGCGCTGTCGATGATCACTTTGATGGAACAGCTGCTGGATAATGACAACCTGCAGCTTTCGCAGGTCAATAACACCAACGCCAATCTGTTCAACATCAACAGCGCCTATTACATCTCGCAAACCAGCAAGAGTTATTACCGCTACACCTACGATACCCGGATGGTGGATACCGACTCCTTTATGTTTCTCGAGGCCATCCGTCTCAATAACCGGCTAAATATGTCATTGACGGAATTGAGCGATCAGATTATCGACGTCAACGTCAGCCAGCTCGTTCGCAAAGACGCCTATCTGAAGTCCATTCAGCTAACCGGCGTGCTGAACGCGCTGAGCACCCGATTGATCTTCATGAAGATCAACTACGACGATGGACAAATCACCAACATCGTCAATGCGTTGCTCGCCCAGGTGTCCGCTGAACGCCTCCAGCAGATTACCAATGGGCTGTATACCGCTATCGATACCCATAAGCCCTACCCCACAGCGCTTATTTCGCGCTATGTCGACGATGTGAGCGGGCTTTCGCAGGCGCTGTATCAACGCAGTTTCGAATTGGAAACCCTCGCCTCGCGCCACAAGATTTACGACAGCCAGACGACCATTTACGGCATGATCGCACTCGCCGGCCTGGTGGTTTTGCTGTTCATTTTGCCGGCGTTGGTGTTCTGCACCAGCATCAACCGCTGGCTGACCAAGACCCACAACAATATCGTGCGGCTGTCGCGCGGTGAGATGAATATCGATCGCAACGACGCCTTCTACAGCCAGGAATTGATCGCCATCAGCGACGCCATTCAGCAGCTCAGGCAATACCAGCTGGACAAGGTCTCGCTGGAGAGCGAGAAACAACTGCTGATTAAAGAGCTCGAGGCCTCTTCCTTCCTCGATCCGCTCACCAATATCTACAACCGCCGTAAATTCTTCCTTGAATGTCAACTGCTGGGCAACGCCAGCTACCCACAGGCCTTTTGCCTGATCGACATCGATAATTTCAAACAACTCAACGACAGCTACGGCCACGACGTGGGTGACCGGGCGCTGGTGGCCTTCGGCCATCTGCTGCAACGCGCGTTCCGCGCCAGCGACATCTTCTGCCGCTATGGCGGCGAAGAGTTCGCGGTGCTGCTGGGTAACTGTTCGTTGGACAACGCGCGGGACATCATGGAGCAATTGCGCGCCCGTACTCATCGCCTGACGCTAAATCTGGCCGACGGACGGCAAGTGCGTTTCACCACCAGCTGCGGCATTGCGCCAGTCAGGGCGTTCACTGCGCTGCAGGCGGCGATCAAACAGGCGGACGAAGCGCTCTACTTTTGCAAAAAGAACGGCAAGGATCGGGTCAGCGTGCATACCCAGGCCGGCTTTATCTGATTCGCTGTTTAAAATAATTAACATTATAATTTTTATGACTAATTAGGCTAAGTCATTCACCTTACAGGCATATCTGGCTTTTTTTCCTCCCCGCCGCTATCCGGCTGCCATAAAGGCACGTTTAATCCTCGACCCGCTTCGGTGATTTATGGTGTGATGCAGCTTCAATAACAGGATAATCCGGGTATACTCCACCCCCACTTTTATGATTATCCGGATTTGGACACGCGCCTGACGAGGATGCTGTAACGCGCTATGACTCAATACGCTTCCCCGATTTTGACATCACTGCTTGATACCGATGCTTATAAGCTTCATATGCAGCAAGCAGTGTTCCATCGCTATCCCGCGATCAGTGTGGCGGCGGAATTCCGCTGCCGCGGCGACGAACTGCTGGGCGAATATGCCGACGAGATCCGCGCGCAGGTGGCGCTGATGAGCCGGCTGGCGCTAACCGACGCCGAATTCGCTTATCTTTCGGGCCTGCCCTTCTTCCGTCAAGATTACCTGAACTGGCTGCGAACGTTCCGCTACGATCCGCAGCAGGTCACCATCGACAACCGCGACGGCAAGCTGCAAATCCGCATCGCCGGCCCCTGGCGTGAAGTGATCATGTGGGAAGTCCCATTGCTGGCGGTGATCAGCGAAGTGGTGCACCGCCGGCGCTCGCCGCTGGCGACGCCGGAACAGGCGGTGGCGCATCTGCAAACCAAGCTGGCGCAGTTCAAGACGTTGGCGGGCGATCTGGATCTTTCGCGCTTCAAGTTGATGGACTTCGGCACCCGCCGCCGTTTCTCTCAGGGCGTGCAACAGGCCATCGTCAGCACCTTGCAGGCCGAATTCCCGTACCTGTCGGGCACCAGCAATTACGATCTGGCGCACCAGCTGGGTCTGGCGCCGGTCGGCACGCAGGCGCATGAGTGGTTCCAGGCGCATCAGCAGATAAGCCCGGTGCTGGCCAACAGCCAGCGCGCCGCATTGCAGGCCTGGCTGGATGAATATCCGGACCAGCTTGGCATCGCGCTCACCGACTGCATCACCATGGATGCCTTCCTGCGCGACTTCGGCCCGCAGTTCGCCGAGCGTTATCAGGGGCTTCGCCACGATTCGGGCGATCCCGTCGAGTGGGGTGAAAAGGCCATTGCCCACTATCAGAAACTGGGCATCGACCCACTGAGCAAAACGCTGGTGTTCTCGGACAATCTGGATCTGGAAAAAGCGCTGGCGCTCTATCGCCATTTCTATCAGCGCATTAATCTCGGCTTCGGCATCGGCACGCGCCTGACCTGCGATATTCCCGGCGTTAAGCCGTTAAATATCGTGATCAAGCTGGTCGAGTGCAAAGGCAAGCCGGTGGCCAAACTCTCCGACAGCCCCGGCAAGACCATCTGCCAGGACCAGGCGTTCGTCAGGGCTCTGCGCAAGGCCTTCGATCTGCCGCTGGTGAAGAAAGCCAGCTGAGCCTTCTTTATATAAAGAGAGAAAGCCGGCCCGGTTCACGCGCCGGCTTTTTTGTTTTTATCCCGAACGCCCTCTTTTCAGTCAGCCGCGATAAATGTTGCGCCAATCCGATGATTTCTGCTTGTGCTCTGCACCGCGGCAAGTAACATAGCCATTACCCCCATATTCTTGGGTTGTAAGCTATTTCTAAACCAAATTATTAAAGAGAGAAATCTATGAGCGTAGTGCCTGTAGTCGACGTACTGCAAGGTCGTGCTGCGGTTGACAGTGAAGTCACCGTACGCGGCTGGGTACGTACCCGGAGAGATTCAAAAGCTGGTATCTCCTTCCTGGCCGTCTATGACGGTTCCTGCTTTGATCCGTTACAGGCCGTCGTTAATAATTCTCTGCCGAATTATCAAGATGAAGTGCTGCACCTGACCACCGGCTGTTCGGTTGAAGTTACCGGCAAGGTCGTCGCCTCACCGGGCGAAGGCCAGAGCTTCGAGCTGCAGGCCACCGCGATCAAAGTGGTCGGCTGGGTCGACGATCCGGATACTTACCCGATGGCGGCCAAACGTCACAGCATCGAATACCTGCGCGAAGTGGCCCACCTGCGCCCGCGCACCAACCTGATCGGCGCCGTGGCGCGCGTGCGTCATACCCTGGCGCAGGCGATCCACCGCTTCTTCCATGAAAATGGCTATTTCTGGGTATCTACCCCGCTGATCACCGCCTCCGACACCGAAGGCGCCGGCGAGATGTTCCGCGTGTCCACGCTGGATCTGGAAAACCTGCCGCGCACCGACAAGGGCGCCGTCGATTTCAGCGAAGACTTCTTCGGTAAGGAAGCCTTCCTCACCGTTTCCGGCCAGCTGAACGGCGAAACCTACGCCTGTGCGCTGTCCAAGGTATACACCTTCGGCCCAACTTTCCGCGCTGAAAACTCCAACACCAGCCGCCATCTGGCTGAATTCTGGATGATCGAGCCGGAAGTGGCCTTCGCGACGCTGGACGATGTCGCCGGCCTGGCCGAAAGCATGCTGAAGTATGTGTTCCAGGCGGTGCTGGATGAACGTGCAGACGATCTGAAATTCTTCGCCGAGCGCGTGGATAAAGACGCTATCGCGCGTCTGGAGCGCTTCGTCTCTTCCGATTTCGCCCAGGTAGACTACACCGACGCCATTGAGATCCTGCTGGCCTCTGGCCAAACCTTCGAAAACCCGGTCTCCTGGGGTATCGATCTCTCTTCCGAACATGAGCGTTATCTGGCGGAGAAACACTTCCAGGCGCCGGTAGTGGTGAAAAACTACCCGAAAGACATCAAAGCGTTCTATATGCGCATGAACGAAGACGGCAAAACCGTCGCGGCCATGGACGTGCTGGCGCCGGGCATCGGTGAAATCATCGGGGGCTCTCAGCGTGAAGAACGTCTCGACGTGCTCGATCAGCGTCTGGAAGAGATGGGCCTGAATAAGGAAGACTACTGGTGGTATCGCGATCTGCGTCGTTACGGCACCGTGCCGCATTCCGGTTTCGGCCTGGGCTTTGAACGTTTAATCGCCTATGTCACCGGCGTGCAAAACGTGCGCGATGTGATCCCGTTCCCACGCACCCCACGTAACGCAAGCTTCTAATTTATACGATCACACGTTTTTTAAACGATTTCGTTACAAAACAAAGGCCAGCCTCGCTGGCCTTTCGCATTTTTTAATATTGACGCACGTCACAAAGTTCCCGAAAAATTACATTTAGTTACACATACTTTCCTTTTGCAACCTCATTGCGACATTGGTATCATTTTCGTCCTAGATTAACCCGCCTGTGAATGGAACACTGCGTTCAGACACAGGACGACACCAATCTATCAACAATAGTTCCCAAGGAATTATTGGCGGCAGTGGCAAAGGTGTCCGAATAACACCAATGAGGGTAATAATGATGAAGCGCAACATTCTTGCAGTGGTTATCCCGGCTCTGTTGGCTGCTGGTGCAGCAAACGCAGCTGAAATCTACAACAAAGACGGCAACAAGCTGGATCTGTACGGCAAAGTTGACGGTCTGCACTACTTCTCCGACGATAAAGGTAATGACGGCGATCAGACCTATGTTCGTTTCGGCTTCAAAGGTGAAACTCAGATTACTGACCAACTGACCGGTTACGGCCAGTGGGAATACAACGTCCAGGCTAACCACTCCGAATCTCAGGGCACCGAAGGCACCAAAACCCGTCTGGGCTTCGCGGGTCTGAAATTCGCTGACTACGGCTCCTTCGACTACGGCCGTAACTACGGCGTACTGTACGACGTGGAAGGCTGGACCGATATGCTGCCAGAGTTCGGTGGCGATACCTACACCTACTCCGACAACTTCATGACCGGCCGTACCAACGGCGTTGCGACCTATCGTAACAACAACTTCTTCGGTCTGGTTGACGGTCTGAACTTCGCCGTTCAGTACCAGGGCAAAAACCAGAACGACGGCCGTAACGTCAAGAAACAAAACGGCGACGGCTGGGGCATCTCCTCTACTTATGACATCGGCGAAGGCGTAAGCTTCGGTGCTGCATACGCGTCTTCTAACCGTACCGACGACCAAAAACTGCGTTCCAACGAGCGTGGCGACAAGGCTGACGCATGGACCGTGGGTGCGAAATACGACGCCAACAACGTTTACCTGGCGGCGATGTACGCAGAAACCCGTAACATGACTCCGTTCGGCGGCGGTAACTTCGGTGCAGGCTGTGCAGCTACCGATGACAAGTGCGGCGGCTTCGCGAGCAAAACTCAGAACTTCGAAGTGACTGCTCAGTACCAGTTCGACTTCGGTCTGCGTCCAGAAGTGTCTTACCTGCAATCTAAAGGTAAAAACCTGAACGTCCCAGGCGTGGGTTCTGACCAGGATCTGGTTAAATATGTTTCTGTTGGTACCACCTATTACTTCAACAAGAACATGTCCACCTACGTTGATTACAAAATCAACCTGCTGGATGACAACGAGTTCACCAAAGCAACCGGCACCGCTACCGACGATATCGTAGCTGTTGGTCTGGTATACCAGTTCTAAGTTGTCTCGCTTAACGGCGGTTCACCGTCGGCTAAGTTAAAAAAACAGGGCTTCGGCCCTGTTTTTATTTGTGTCTGCCGGTAACGTTTTATCCTGCAGATTTCCCCTTATCCCTCATTTTTTCTGTCGAATCCTTCCCGTTCACAAGATCGCGGTGTTTTTATCGCAAACGGTTGGCAAAGCCGATAACTGGCGCTACCCTGATGCTTCTGTCTGCTTAACTCCGAGATTTGGAAGCACCTGACATGTTTGAAAAAATCACCGCCGCACCCGCCGACCCGATCCTGGGCCTGACCGACATTTTCCGCGCCGACGCCCGCCCGAATAAAATCAATTTAGGCATTGGCGTTTATAAAGACGAAACCGGCAAAACCCCGGTGCTGACCAGCGTAAAAAAAGCTGAACAGTATCTGCTGGAAAACGAGACCACCAAAAACTATCTCGGCATTGAAGGCATCCCGGCGTTTGCCAGCTGCACGCAAGAGCTGCTGTTCGGTCAAGAGAGCCCGATCGTCACCGATCGTCGCGCGCGCACCGCACAGACGCCAGGCGGCACCGGCGGCCTGCGCGTGGCGGCAGACTTTATCGCCAACCAGACCAGCGCCAAACGCATCTGGATCAGCAACCCAAGCTGGCCGAACCACAAGAACGTCTTTAGCGCCGTTGGTCTGGAAGTGCTGGAGTACGCCTACTACGACGCAGCCAACCACGCGCTGGATTTTGACGGCCTGCTGAACAGCCTGAAACAGGCTCAGGCCGGTGATGTTGTGCTGTTCCACGGCTGCTGCCATAACCCGACCGGTATCGATCCAACGGCGGAACAGTGGGCACAGCTGGCTGAGCTTTCCGCCGCCAATGGCTGGCTGCCGCTGTTCGACTTCGCCTACCAGGGCTTCGCCAACGGTCTGGAAGAGGATGCGCAGGGTCTGCGTATTTTCGCCGCCAAACATCAAGAGCTGATCGTCGCCAGCTCCTACTCGAAAAACTTCGGCCTGTACAATGAGCGCGTCGGCGCTTGCACCATTGTAGCTGCCGATGCCGAAACCGCCGATCGCGCCTTCAGCCAGGTGAAAGCGGCCATTCGTGCCAACTACTCTAACCCGCCGTCGCACGGCGCGGCCGTTGTCGCCACCATTCTGGGCAACGACGCCCTGCGCGCGATGTGGGAGCAGGAGCTGACCGACATGCGCCAGCGCATTCACCGCATGCGTCAGCTGTTCGTGAACACCCTGCAGGAGAAAGGCGCACAACAGGACTTCAGCTTTATCATCCAGCAGAATGGCATGTTCTCATTCAGCGGCCTGACCAAAGAACAGGTGCTGCGTCTGCGTGAAGAGTTCGGTGTATACGCCGTGAACTCGGGCCGGGTGAACGTGGCCGGCATGACGCCGGACAACATGGCACCGCTGTGTGAAGCCATCGTCGCCGTGCTCTAAAAGCATCGACGCAGGTCATAAGTCATAAAAAAAGGGCGCTCTATGCGCCCTTGATTATTTCGGCCGGGAAATAATCGTTACCACACCGCCGGCTCTTCGCGCAGGAACGGATTGGTCTGGCGCTCGTGGCCAAAGGTCGACATCGGGCCGTGGCCGGGAATAAAGCGCATATCGTCGCCCAATGGCAGCAGCTTGGTGCGAATAGAGGCGATCAGCGCCTGATGATCACCGCGCGGGAAGTCGCTGCGCCCCACGCCGCCGTTAAACAGCACGTCACCCACCAGCGCCAAACGCGCCTGCTCATTGATAAAGACGATGTGGCCCGGTGTGTGCCCAGGGCAATGCAACACCTTGAGCGTCATCTCGCCCACCTGCATCTCATCGCCTTCCGACAACCAACGGGTCGGGGTCAGCGGCGCACACTCTTCCAGCCCGAACATCCGGCTCTGCGCCGGCAAACCATCCAGCCAAAAAGCGTCCTCTTTATCCGGGCCGTAAATCGGCACCTGATAATGTTCCGCCAGCTCCGCCGCCGCGCCGACGTGATCCAAATGGCCGTGCGTCAGCAAAATCTGCGTGATTGTCACACCCTGTTTCGCCACTTCCGCTTTGATTTTTTCCGCTTCGCCGCCGGGATCGACCAACGCCGCCTGCTGCGTGTTTTCACACCAGATCAGGCTGCAATTCTGGCTAAAGGCGGTAACGGGAATAAGATGGTATTTCATAAGGCTCCAACGACAATAACACCGCCTCCGCAAGGAGCGGCGTTATTCACTGAGGGCACCGCGATTACCAGCTCCGAACCGGGCCGGTATCGATGTGCACGAAGTTGCTACGTGGGTAATATCCTACACCACCAGCGCGCATTTTTAACGCCGCTTTACGGATATTACTCAATTGGATACCTTCAATATGGAAATCCATCGCCTGGCCCTTGGTATGGTAGCTGTGCTTGGCCACACCACGGCTGTGCGCGCGCAATTCGTTATTGGTATCTACGGAACGGTAACCGGAGATCAGCTGCACCGGCTTGCTGGTACCCAGCAGCCCCTGCAGGCGATAGAGGTGATCAAACAAGCTAGGATCGATCGATTTAACCTTGTTGGCGCGATAATCGCGGAACAGATGATTTAGCCGAACCAGCTCTTCTTTATTGTAGCCTTTGCCGTCAAAGAACTCGGCTTTAATAGATTCACCGGTATTCAGGTTATTCAGCACTAAAATACGCGGTCGAGCGGTGGAAAGACTGGCAAATGCCTGCCCTGGAAGCAGTGCTATGCCCATAGCGGCGCCACCTAGCGCCAGCCATTTACGGCGATGATGATCAATTTTGTCCATGACTCTGTTAAACCCGGCAAGAATGTCAAAATAAATGCACAAAGCAGCGCACTGTCCGAACCATAACCGCCTGCGTATGCTGAGTCAACCCGCGATACGCCTAGGTTTACAGGCCCCCGGCTACGAGGGCCTGCGGTATAGCCAAACATTCTGACCGTTATTTATTTATAATTACTGCATTTACTGCATTAATTTTTTGGCCTGAGCCAAAATTTGTGCGCCCGATCTCACCGTATTATCATAATTGTAAATATCTGTACGGAATTGCGGTTGGCCATCATCCGAAACCCAGGCGGTCAGATAATACAGTTTTACGGGAATACGCTGGCGAATATTCACATAAGTGGTATTGCCTTCTTTCAGCGTGGAGGAAACGCGGCTATTGTTCCAGCCGGCATCCTGCAGCAGCATATTCGCCAAATCGGAAGCCTTGTTCACCCGCACGCAGCCGGAGCTGAGCGCGCGGATGTCTTTCTGGAACAGGCTGTGGTTCGGGGTATCGTGCAGGTAGATGGCATCCGAGCTCGGCATATTGAACTTGAAACGCCCCAGGGAGTTGGTGGCCCCCGGCGCCTGACGGACGCGATACGGGAAGTTGCGCGCAGAAACCATGCTCCAGTCGATCATCGCCGGGTTGATCACTTCCGCATCGTTGCTCCAGCCTGACAGCACGGTATAGCCGTGTTTCTGGAAATAGTTACCGTCGCGCATCGCCTTCGGCACGATATCCTCACGCACCAGCGTAGTCGGCACGTTCCAAGGCGGGTTGACCACCACGTTGTTCAACGCGCTGCTCATTAACGGCGTCTTGCGGCTCGGCCGCCCGACGATAACGCGGGAGGACAACACTTCGTTGCCGTTCTGATAGTAGGTCAGCGAGTAGTTGGGAATGTTCACCATAATGCCGGTGCCGACATGCCCCGGCAAGATGCGCAAGCGCTGGATATTCAGCGCCAACAGCGCGGCGCGGGTTTTCGGTGACACGTTGAGCCACTCGCGGGTGCGCACGCCGATCACGCCGTCCGCCGTCAACCCCTGCCATTTCTGGAAACGCTTGACGCCCTCCACCAGCTCGTTGGTATAGAGGTTGTCGCTCACCACGCTGCCAATCTGCGGCGGCGTCTGTTCCGCGGTCAACTCCGTCACCGGCGCCGCCGATGGGCTGACCGTCACGCGGCTTTTCTCTTCGTCTACCGTCAGCCCGCCGTCGTCGGGTTCATTGCTCTTCGCCGAGACTACCGCCGGCTCCGGCTCCGCTTCCGGCGCCGAGGCGGCCAGCATGCCGGTGCGCGTCAGGATCTCACGCAGCGCCGGGATATCGTTGCTCATTTGGCCTGGGCGCAGGCTCGGGCCACTGCCCACCAGCGGCCAGGGGCGGTTGTCCGCCAGCATGTCACGCAGCGCCTGATGCATCTTGGCGTATTGCGGATGCTGCGGCGCAAGCGAATTCACGTAGCTCAGGGTTCGCGCCTGGCGCACCGCCAACTGCCATTGATTGATCACCGCCGTGGGCGGCAAACCAAGCTTGTAAGGAATATTGCTGTACAGCCAGTTGTTGCCGTTGGCGCCGATGGCGGATACAAACTGCAAATAGCCCAGCATCGCATCGGACAACACCGCATCGCGGCCCGCTTCACTGAGCGCCGGATCGGTCAACATCTTCACCCACTGGGTGAACTGCGGCTGTACGCCGGACATCGCCAGTTCGGCCAGCTGCTGTTGAAATTGCTGAACGGCCTCGCGATCCTGCCACATCGGCTGCATATGATTCGCCGCATACAGCGGCGCCAGCGTGGAAAGGTAGTGCAGATCCATACCGCGCGGCAACGCGGCCAGCAGTTCAGAACGACTCTGCGCAACGGACATGCCTGCTGTTGCCACCGGTAACGCCGTTACGGTGGCCAAGGCGGAAAACGACGACACAAGACTACAGGCGATAGCGCCACTCAGCGCCAAACGTCGTAGAGAGTTTCCCTTTTTAAGCAACATCCCTTGCCCCCTGTATGCTCACAAAAAAAAACGTCAAAAACTGCATATAGTTTCAGTATACAAACAGAAAGGCCGTTTCGCCCTGCGGGCGTCGAATAACTGTTTATGTGATTAAACTAACCGCTTTTCAACGGATAAAAAAGCAGGACTATCATCCACGCGCACAAAAAAATAGCCACCCTGCGGCGGCTATTTTCGGATTTTTAGGGCGTTTTTCTGCGTTACGGCGTTTCGACCGGCGCAGTGCCCAGCGCCGGCGGCTCGCCGGCGAAACCGCGCAGCCCCACCACGTGCACATGCTCGTGGTTCTGGAACACCTTACGCACCAGTTTATAGGTGGTGCCCTTCTCCGGACTGATGTTTTCCGGCGCCGCGATGATCAGCTGCATCTCCAGACGATCGCACAGTTCGAACAGCGTGGCGATCGACTTGGCATCCAGACGCGCCGCTTCATCGAGGAACAGCAGGCGACACGGCGAGATATCTTTACCGCGCAGGCGGCGGGATTCTTCTTCCCAGCTCTGCACCACCATCACCAGGATTGACATCCCGGTACCGATGGCTTCACCGGTAGACAACGCGCCGCTTTCCGCACGCAGCCAGCCGTCGGAACCACGGTACACCTCAACTTCCATTTCCAGGTAGTTGCGGTAGTCCAGCAACTCCTCGCCAATGGTCTGTGGCGTGCGCTGCCCCATGTCGATCTGCGGATTCAGGCGCTGATACAGCTTGGCCAGCGCTTCGGAGAAGGTCAGGCGGTTGCTGTTGAACAGATCCTGATGCTGTTCCTGCTGCTCGGAGAGCACGTCCAGCAGAGTGGCATGCGCTTCGCGCACGTTGACGTTCAGACGGACGCTCTTCACCTGGCCGAAGGCAACGGCCTGCAGACCCTGGTTCAGCATGCGAATACGGTTCTGCTCGCGCTGAATGGTTTTGCGAATGATGTTGGCCACGCTTTTCGAACTGATCGCCAGCTTCTGCTCGCGCGCGGTCAGTTCTTCGGTCAGACGGCCCAGCTCAATCTCCATCTGCTCGATGGCCTCGACCGGATCGTCGGTGCGGATGATGTCCTGGCGGATACGCTCGCGCAGGTGTTGGTACACCGCGATATAGAACTGAATCTTACGCTCCGGCCGCTTCGGATCTTCCGACAGACGCAGCACGTCGCGCAGGTGTTCGTTGTCCGCCACCGCCAGACGCAGCGCGCCGAGCGCCTTATCCGACATCGAGCGCAGCTCGTCGCCATCCATGTACGCCAGCTCGCGGCGGTGCAGGCGGCGTTCCACGCCGTTGTCTTTCACCAGGCGCATCACCGCGCACCACCCCGCCTTGGCGGTCACCACCTGCTCGCGCAGCTGATGATAGTCGCGT
The DNA here is from genome assembly GCF_052166695.1 of Serratia sp. CY76391. Classification (NCBI taxonomy): domain Bacteria; kingdom Pseudomonadati; phylum Pseudomonadota; class Gammaproteobacteria; order Enterobacterales; family Yersiniaceae; genus Serratia; species Serratia sp. CY76391. Next base: position 840,250 of record NZ_JBJNOJ010000001.1, on the reverse strand, counting down.
TCCAGCTTGCGCAGTTTCTTCTGCAGGCCATCCATTTCGGCTTCGCAGAAGGTCAGCTGTTTCTCCAGCTGATTGCGGCGAGCGCGGTTGTTGCTCAGCGCCGCATGCAGCTCGTCGCGGCGCTGACGCGCGCGCGCTTCGGCGTTGGCGTCGGCCTGCACGCCGATATCCACCAGCTCCTGGCTCAGCTCTTTCAGCATGTCGCGCTTGGCGTCATACGAGCTTTTCAGCGAGGCCAGCACCTGGCTGTATTGGGTGAACTGGGTTTGATATTGACGCAGCTGCTCACGGGCGCGGGCGCGTTCGGCTTCCGCCTGTTCCAGACGCTGGCGCAGCTTGTCGTTGAGATCGTTGTTGGCATTCTGCATGCCGGCGGAGTCGGTATAGCTGAAGTGTGCGCGACGCTGCACCACTTCTGTCAACGCGAACGCCTGCTGTTTGGCCTGACGCTGCACGCTTTGCGCCTGCGCGTAGTCCTGCTGCAGCTGTTCATGCTGCTGCGGATCGCTCTGCAGCACCGACAGCAGCGGCTCCAGTTTGGTCAGTGACACCCCGTGCTGTTGAATGTGGCGCGCGGCGTCCTGCGCTTCTTCCAGCTCTTCGCGGATCTCGTCGACGCGATCCTGCAACGTTTCATCGTTCAGCAACGACACCAGCGGCATCAGGCGGTTGAGCGCGGAAATGCCCTCTTTGGCCTGGTCGTACTGCTGACGCTGCTGCTGATTCTGCGCTTCGTGATTGTTCAGCGCACGCTCGATCTCGCCGCGACGGGCGTTCAGATTGCGGATCTCCGCTTCCGGATCGGCGTCGAACGCCACCGCCAGATGGGTGCCGATAAAGCGGCTGAAAGCCTGGTGCGAACGCTGAGTTTTCTGCACGTCGAACGACAGCGTGGCGTAGCGTTCCGCCAGCGTTTCACGCTCGGCATGCAGCACTTCCAGGCGGTTTTCGCGCGCCGCGCGGCCGAACAACGGCACTTCCGGGTAGCGGGAATAACGCCACTGGCGATCGGCGATTTTCACCACCACCGCTTTGTCCTGCTCTTCGACGGCGAATACGCTGTCATCGAACGACTGCGGATCCCCTTCGATCAGGTAGAGATCTTCCGGGCAATCTTCCAGCCCTTCCAGCATCTCGCGCACCAGCGACAGATCCGGCACCACGATGGCGTGGCGCGAAGGGCCGTACAGCGCCGAGAAGTAAGGCGCGTCGTCGATGGTGACGTCATCGTAAATTTCCGACAGCAACACGCCGCCGAAACGTTCGGCCAAGGTGACCAGGCGTTGATCTTCCGCGCCGCCCGGCTGGCTGAGACGTTCGATCTGCGCTTCCACTTCGCGCTTGCGGGCCGCCACTTCGTCGCGCTCGACGGTGGTTTCACGCTCGCGCTCCAGCAGCTGCTGCATGTATTCGGTCACCTGCTGGCTGTTTTCCAGCGGCTCTCCGCTCTGATCGCTGAGCTGGCTCAGGGCGTCCTGCGCCGCCAGCCACACCGGCGCACGCGCCGTCAGCTCACGGATGCGCTGCTGGATCTGCTCCAGCTCCTGGCGCATCTCCATGCGGCGTTCGCCGGCTTCGCTGACGTTCTGCGACAGCGCTTCCAGGCGCTCTTCCAGCTCCTGTTGCAGCATGTCGAGATCGTCCGGCTGGTACTCTTGGCCATGGCGTTTGCAAAATTCTTGCAGCAGGCGCTCGGCGTCCTGCTGCGAGCGCAGGCGCTGTTCCAGCTCGCTCAGGCGCAGGCGCAGCGGCTGAACGCGCTCGGCGAGGTGTTGCTGCGAAGGCCAGTCTCGCAGCAATTCGCGCGCGCACTGCCAGGCTTCGCTACGGCTGACCTGGCCGGCGATTTTACCCACCAGCTGATAGGCCTGCTCGAACTGGCCGTGCGCGGCGTCGGCCACGCTCAGCTTCTGTTCCAGCATCAGCAGCGCTTCGGTCGCTTCCTGCTCGCGGGCCTGGAAGGTATCCAGCCACTGCTCGGCGTTGTCGGCGGTCAGATCCGGCAGTTGGCACAGCGCGCGCGCGCGCTCCAACGCCTGCAGCGCCTGCTGATACTGAATGGCGCGGGTCTGCTGCACGTCGAGCGCCTGCTGGTAGTCGGCCAGCTGGCTCTTCAGCTCATCCACTTCCAGCTCGGCCGCTTCGGCGCGCGCTTCGTTTTCGGCCTGCTGTTCGCTCGCCTCGGCCACCACTTCGTTCTGCTCTTCCAGACGGTAGGTCAGCTCTTCCAGATCGGCTTCATAGCGTTCGATCTTCTCCTGCTGACGCATGGCCGTCTGCACCAGATTCAGGTGGTCGCTGGCGGCCTGGTAATCGGTTTCCAGATCGGATTCGGCGCCGCTCTGTTCGCTCAGCTCGCGCGCCATTTCCACATGGCGATACTGTTCGGCGGCCAGCTGCTTGCGGCTGCCCAACAGATCGCTGCGCAGCGCCAGCGCGCCGTCCAGATGGATGCGGCGTTCGTTGGCATGACGCATATAGTCCGCCGCCACATAGGAGGTGGCCTCGGAGATCAAATGCTTGAACAGGTCGCGATCCGACTGGGTGACGCGGATCGCTTCCAGCGTCATGCGGTTTTCGCGCAGCGCCGCTTCCATGTCCTGGAACGCCTTGCGTACGCCGCTGTTTTCCGGCAGCAGGTAATCACGCAGCGAGCGGGTGATGGCGCTGGAGATACCGCCGTACAGCGACGCTTCGATCAGACGGTAGAACTTGCTGCGATCGGCGGACGAACGCAGGCGTTTCGGGATCACGCCCAGATCGAACATCAGCGAGTGGTAATCGGTGATGGAGTTGAACTGCTTGAACTGCACGCCCTCCATCTCTTCCACGCGCTCTTTCAACTCTTGCAGCGACAGCACGCGCGCCTGGCGCTCACCCACGGTCTGGGTCAGCAATTCAGTCGGCTGAACCGCGGTCGGCAGCCCCTGAATGGTGAACGGTTTGATATCGACCTTGCGGTCGCGCCCTGCCACCTGCTGCAGACGCACGCCAACCACCACGCGCTGGTGGCGTGAATTGACGACGTCAAGGGTGGAGTAACACACGCCGGCGCGCAGCTTGCCGTGCAGGCCCTTGTCGCGCGAACCGCTGGTGGCGCCCGCTTCGGTGGTGTTACGGAAGTGCAGCAGCGTCAGGTCGGGGATCAGTGCGGTGACGAAGGCCGCCATGGTGGTGGATTTCCCCGCCCCGTTACCGCCGGACAGCGTGGTCACCAGCTCATCCAGATCAAAGGTGCGGGCGAAGAAGCCGTTCCAGTTAACCAGCGTCAACGAGCGAAATTTACCGCGTTCAATCATTCCTGTTCATCCTCTGCACCGTCAGGAGCGTTATCAACCTGCTGATCCTCAGCGTCATTCTCATCGTTCAGCGACAGGCTGGTTTCAACCGGCATCGCCTCGCCGTCGCGAATCATGCGCAGCTGCGCTTCACGCGGATCGTCGCCGCTGCGCACGTCGGCGCCGAAGCGGAACACCGCCTCGGTAATGCGGAACTTGCTGCTGTCATTGCCCATGAAATAGACCATGCCGAGGCGGCGCAGACGGTTCAGCGAGGTGCGCACCTTTTCGTGCAGCTTCTGCCGATCGAGATCCGAACCGGTAGAACGCTGGTTGACGAACTTCAGCAGCTTGTTCTCATCGGCCAGGCTCAGCAGCTCGTCGTACAGCTCCTGATGGCTGAAAATGCCCTCGTGCGCCAGGCGCTCGGGGCTGAGATACAGGTAGCACAAGATCTTACCCACCATCATATCCAGCTCGGACAGCACCGAACGCGGGATCAGCGTGGTGGAGCGCGGGCGCAAATAGAAGAAACCTTCCGGCGCCCGAATCAGCTCGACGCTGTAACGGTTGTAAAATTCTTCCAGCTCATCCTGGAAATCCATTAAAAAGGCGTGGTTGTCCAGCTCATCGATACCGATGTGACGACCCGCGCGTAGTTGGCTATCCAATGCCGGAAACAGCGAGTTGGACAGCGCCTTGGCCAGCTTGACTGGCATTACTTGTTCAATATTTGTCGATGACATGGGCCTGGACCTTGGCTCCGTAATCATTGATTGCCTGCCATTCCGCCGGCAACCCTGAGAAATCTGCTTCAGCCACACCGAGGCGCACTGCCTGGTCGACCACTAAACGTGCCACGTCGAAATGACGCGCACGCGGATATTGCGCCAGATAATCGCGCATCACCGCCGCAAGGTTGAGCGGCATCTGCTGTTCCTGGTACACCTTCAGCGCCTCTTCGATCATCGCCGCCAGCTGTTCGCGAATCTCGCTGAACTCTTCAAACTCCAGATCCGGTGGCAGTTCCCCGGTCACTTCATCGCTGCGCAGCGCCAGTTCTTCGTCGCGCATGTCCAGCAGACGATCGGCATTGGCATGGGTCAGCGCCCATGGGTGGTCGAAGTAGGTTTGCACCGACTGGCGCAGGCGCTGGGCGAACACGCGGTTTTTGTCCATATCGATAGCGGTACGGATAAATTTATGCACGTGGCGATCGTAGCCGATCCACAGATCGATCGCCTGCTGCCCCCAGCTGATGATGCGATCCAGCTTGCTTTGCAGATCGAACACCAGCTTATCGACGAAACCCAGTTCCACGTTGCCGAGGGTTGCGTCCTGGATGCGCAGCAAGTTGGCCTGCAGCTTATCGCCCGCCGCATCCAGCGTATCCTGCAGCTCGCGCAGGGTGCCCGAGGTTTCCGACAGCAGCATCTCGCAGCTGGAGATCGCCGCCCGCCAATCTTTGCTCAGCAGCGCCGCGATGTCGTTCTTCACGCTCTGCTGCTGCTCATCCATCACGCGTTGGGTCATGTCGATGCTGTCGAAGATTTCCGCCACCGAATATTTCAACGGCGCGAACACGTTGCGGTGCCAATGGAAATCGTCGCCGCCCTCGTCGGCGGCATCGGCGGCGCGTTTGAGTTCCTGCGCCACGATAGACAGCTGCATCGACAAACGCAGCGTGGAGAATTCGCGTTGGCGAATATAGTAATCGGTAATGCCGATACCCAGCGGCGTCAGGCGGTAAATCGCGTTGCCGTCCGCCAGCTCGCTGGTAAAACGGTTCAACAGGCGCTGGCGCACCATGTCGTTAATCGCATTGTTGGCACGCATCGCCACCGTTTCATGCGTCTGTTCAAAACCCTTGCTGACATGGCGAAATGCATCAACCAGCTCACCTTCGCTCATCTCGCCGTCCAGCCGTTCGCCGTTCAGGGTAGCAATGGCGAGCAGAAATGCGAGACGCTCCGTAGGGAGCGAAATAGAGAAATCATTTTTCCGTGCCCAGGCGACCAGTTCGGGTACTGTCTGGGAAAATTCACTCATAGTTCGTCCTTCAGGTTTGGTTTATGCGCCATGACGTGAATATAGCGCCCCAAACTCACGTACGGCTCCTGCCGGCAATAGTGCTGTTCAAGCGCCAGTAACTCTTCAAATTTTTGTGTTTGCAGCTGTCTGCTCTGCAGATAGTCGTGGAACACCCGCACGCCGGTTTTGCCGCCGATGCGCATGCCCAGTTGTTCCAACCAACCGTAGACCAATAGCGGATCGTGCGGATATTGCGGCGACAGCGAACGCTTGCGGCGCCGTCTGACCTCGGGATCCACCAGTTGGAAATTACCCAACACCACGTTGCGCATCAAGAGGCCGTTGGCGTTGAAGAACATCAGCGACAGTGCGCCGCCCGGCGTCAGGCAGTCATACAACGCCTGCAGCGCCGCTTCGGGCTCGGCGATCCATTCAAGCACTGCATGAAACAATATCAGATCAACCGGCTGTTCCAAATGTTGAGCGATATCCTGCGCAGAACTTTGTACGAATTGCATGTTCTGGCTCACACCTTTCTGCTCCGCCAGCTGCGCGGCGCGCTGGATCATCTCACCAGAAAGATCGCACAACAACACCTGATGTCCTAATTCTGCCAGTTGGCAGGCCATATGGCCTTCACCGCCCCCGGCGTCGAGAATGCGCAGCGGCCGCTGCGGCAACTGCGCCAGCAGCCCGGTCAGATCCTGCCAAACTACCGCCTGGCGGATTTTTCCTTTCGTGGTGCCGTAAATATTACGCGCAAATTTTTCAGCAATATCGTCAAAATTGCGATCCTGCATGGACAACGGCTCCGCTGATCTCATTCTTGTCGGCGGCAAAGCGCACGCCCATTCAAACCTGCTATTTTGGCACAGACTGACTTAGAATGTATCTTCTTGCGGCCTGTTTATACCTGGATGCCGCTTTTTCACCCAAAAGGATCTGATTTTCGATGCTGTTCAACCTGAAAAAGTTCTTTGGCGCCCTGCTGATGCCACTGCCGCTGTTGATGCTGCTGATGGGGCTGGCGCTGCTGCTGCTGTGGTTCACCCGCTGGCAAAAAAGCGGTAAGACGATTTTCACGCTGAGCTGGCTGTTTTTACTGCTTTTCAGCCTGCAACCGGTGGCCGACCGGCTGCTGCGGCCGATCGAAGCCGAATACCAGACTTATCGCGGTAACGATCCGATCAGCTACATCGTCGTGTTGGGCGGAGGCTATACCTACAATCCCGATTGGGCGCCCAGTTCAAACCTGCTCGGCAACAGTCTGCCGCGCGTGACGGAAGGCGTGCGGCTCTACCTTGCACATCCCGGCGCCAGGATGGTGTTCACCGGTGCGTCCGCCGGCCCCATGCAAAGCAACGCTGCCACTGCGGCGCTGGTGGCCGAAAGCCTGGGCGTGCCGCGCAGTGATATGGTGATCTTGGGGGAACCGCGCGATACCGAGCAAGAGGCCGCTCAGGTCGCCAAATTGGTCGGCGAGCAACCGTTCATTCTGGTGACCTCCGCCAACCATCTGCCACGCGCCATGCGTTTCTTCAAGGCTAAGGGGCTGCACCCGATCCCGGCGCCGGCCAACCAGTTGGCGATCGACTCGCCGCTGAATATCTGGGATCGCGCCACACCGTCGTCAATGTTCCTCGGCCATACCGAGCGCGCCTGGTATGAAACGCTGGGTAGTCTGTGGCAATGGCTGAAGGGCGCAGATAGCGCCGGCGCAGAGTAAAGCTCGTTCAACCGGCCAGCCAGGGCAGCAGCTGTTGCGACGCATAGTCGAACGGCCGCCGCTCCAGCTTGCCGGTATGGATCAAACGCCCTACCGCTTCCCACACCACATATAGCCAGCGCCGCGCCAGGAAAGCGTCGGCGACCGGTGCCCGCTGCAGATAGCTGAACAACAGCTGGCTGGGCATGCCCTCCTCGCTGAGGCGGAAAAGATCGTATTCGCGCGGCGCCCACAGCACTACGCCGGGATTGAGCATCGCCAGCAGTTGATCGCTTTTGGGATCTTTCAGCATGCTGTGCAGCGATAAGTTACCGTGCACCAGAACACAGGGATCATCGAAGCCGACGAAGAAATGGGTCAGCGCTTCGCGCGTGCGGTACAGCAAACGCCGATCCGCCATGGTCAACTGCGGGGTAGTGAGATTGACCACCGTCGCCCACAGCACTTCGACCCGCTGTTGATACCAGCAAAACCAGTCATTCTCCTGCGTGCTGTCAACGCTGCCGACGCTGCCGTGGCTGTCGATGCGGTGCCAGGCCAATATCCCGTCAACGATCTGCTCCATCAGCATATTCCAGCGATCCGGCGAGCGCGTCGGCGCCTCAGCCGACACGCCGCGCAGGCGCTCGATCAGCAGGATTTCCGTATACGGCGCCTGGTGGGTACACACCACGCCATACACCGTAGGCAGGCGAATATCCCCGTCGCGCGCCAGCATCGACAGCTTGTACGCTTCCTGCTGGGCGATGCCCCGACAGATAAAGCTTTTCGCCATCAGCGGGATCGCGTTGCCCTGCCGATCGTACAGCGAATACATATGTGCATAAGGCTGTTCGCTCACCCGCTCCAGCCGGCTGATGGACTCACCCAGAACAATGCTCAGTTCGGCACGTAACTGCTCCATAAGGCATTCACCTCAGGCTAATTAGGGGGATGCGTAACATCATCGAACGGCGAGCGGAAAAATTCTTCAACGCAGATCAACAAAACGGGGATCAATAATGGGGGTGTTGCATCGTCGGCGCGTTGCGCGGCGCGCCGACGAAATCAGGCTCAGGGTTGAATGCTGTCGCGCACGCGCTGGAGGTCTTCCGGCGTATCGACCCCCACGCTCGGGATCGCTTTCGCGACCGCCACGTGGATCTTTTCACCGTACCACAGCACGCGCAGCTGTTCCAACAGCTCGATCTGCTCCAGTTGGCTCGGCGCCCAGCTGACGTAGCGGCGCACGAAGCCCGCACGGTATGCGTAGATGCCGATATGACGCAGCAGGCTGTCGCCGATGCTCTCTTTCGACGCGGCGAAACGCTCGCGATCCCACGGAATGGTGGCGCGTGAGAAATAGAGCGCGTAGCCCTGCGCGTCCATCACCACCTTCACCGCATTGGGGTTGAAAGCCTCTTCGGCGCTCTCGATCGGCACCGCCAACGTCGCCATGCCAGCCTGGCTGCCCGCCAGGTTTTCCGCCACCTGCCGCACGATAACGGGTGGGATCAGCGGCTCATCGCCCTGCACGTTAACGATGATCTGGTCGTCGGCAAAGCCGTAGTGCGCGATCACTTCCGCCAGACGCTCGGTGCCGGAATGGTGATCCGGGCTGGTCATGCACACTTCGCCGCCGGCGGCTTCCACCGCTTTGGCGACTTCAGGATGATCGGTCGCCACGATGACGCGGCTGGCGCCGGACTCACGGGCGCGCTCCATCACATGCACCACCATCGGCTTGCCGTGAATATCGGCCAGCGGTTTGCCCGGCAAACGGGTTGAGGCGTAGCGGGCGGGAATAATAGCGATAAAACTCATGCGTGCTTCTCATCCAGCGACAGCGCACGCGCTTCATTTTCCAACAGCACCGGAATGCCGTCACGCAGCGGGTAAGCCAACCCATCCGCTTTGCACACCAGTTCCTGGTTTTCTTTATTGAAATAGAGTTTGCCGTTGCATACCGGGCAGGCAACGATTTCGAGTAAACGGTGGTCCATGCATCCTCCGCTAGGGGATAGGTCATCTGGGAAAGGCAGTGAGGATAGCATAACGCCCGGCCTCAGGTTAATCATCGGCGGCGCCAAGGCGCCGATATTTCCTCACTGCGTCGGCGCGACAGCTTGAACTGCGGCGCATCCCGGCGTAGAATTTTGTGACACAAATCACAAAAGAAAGCCGTGATACATGATCAAACGTCTGCATAAAATCATCGCTCTGTTCGCTAACTTCAGCCACTGAGCCCCTTTGTAACGAGCGACGCTTCACTTCGTTTTACCCCACCGACGGCGTCGCTCGTTATCCCACTTCCCAGCCGGCACCCCATTCCGCGGCCAACGCGGTCGGAATGTCGCCCAGCGCGACGCGTTGCGCACCGTGCCATTTGGCCGTGCGCGCGATGGCCTGCCGGATATCCTGCGTTCGCTGTTTGCCGAAGCGCACCTGTGGCTCCGCATGGAAACTGATGATCTCGAAGATGCCCTGGCGACGGTGCGCCTTGGCGTCAATCCGCCCCACCAGCTCGCCCCGATGCAGCACCGGCAACGTGAAGTAACCATAGCGGCGTTTTTCTTTCGGCGTGTAACACTCCAGCCGATAGTCAAAGTTGAACAGTTCGAGCGCCCGGCGGCGATCCCACACCACCGGATCAAAAGGCGACAGCAGGCTGGTGACCGTCGATTTCAGTTTGCCCTGCTCCGCCAGCGGCAGCAGTTCCGCCAGTGATTCATGCACATAGAACTGCCCTTCCAGCCCCTCTACCTGCACCGGCGAAATTTCCCCCTGCGCCTGCAGCTCTGCCAGCAAGGCTTTTGGCGCCACGCGTTTCAGCCGATAATAATCCGCCAACCACTCGGCGCGGAAAATGCCCAGATAGCGGCAGGTGCGATGCAACATCTGCCGGCGCGCCCGCTCCGCAGGCAGCGCATGACGCGCATCATCCCAGGCCGGCAGCAGCCTTTCGGTCAGATCGTAAACCCGGTGGAAGTTGCGACGCTCGGCCACCATCAGCTTGCCGGCGGTAAACAGGATCTCCAGGTGCCGTTTCTCCGGTTTCCAGTCCCACCACCCGCTGTTGCCTTTCTTCTCGGCGCTGAAGTCGGCGGAACGCACCGGCCCCTGTTGTTCGATGTGCCGCAGCAGGTTGTCCATCGCCGCCTGGTGCTGCTGCACCCAGTCGGCCGAGTATTTCCAGCCCATATCCTGCGGCGCCAGCATGCGATGCCGCAACAGACCAAAATCCTCGATCGGCAGGAAACAGGCCTCGTGCGCCCAATACTCGAACAACTTGCGGCCGGCGAGCGCCTGCTCCAGCCACTCAGGCTGATAGGCCCCCAAACGGCTGAACAGCACCAGATACGGGCTGCGGGCGACGACGCTAATGGTATCGATTTGTAACAGCCCCATGCGCTGGATCGCGCTCACGACATCATCGGGCCGAGCCTGGCGTTTAAGCGGAGAAAGCAGCCCCTGGGCGGCAAGGTGCAGTGCGCGAGCGGCGGTAAGGGAAATGGTCGGGGTGGTCATCCTGATATCCGTGGCGAGTAGGCAATGGCCTGATAATAGTGGATATCGCGGGATTTATCTTCGCCAGTGCTTGCGGGTGGCGACACCGGCACTGGCGAGTAAGGAGGATGCGATCAGAACGCGATAACGTCTGCCGCGGACAGCCCATGCGAGCTGCGATAGATCGAGAACTCAACGTTCTGACCTTCGTTCAACGACTTATTTTTGGTGTTGGCGATAGCGTTGCGGTTGACATAGATTTCGTCGCTGCCATCTACCGGTGAAATAAAACCATAGCCTTCGGCCTGATTAAACCATTTCACACGACCCATTCTTAACACAGTATTTTTAAACATAACTTATATCCTTTTACTTGAGCATCCTTGACAACGTCATTTTTTATATTGTCTGGACGCTACCAGCCCATCCTAAAGTTTTTCGTAACAAACCTCTCGTGAGCAAAAAAATAAAAAACCCGCACTAAGGCGGGCTTGTTGAACTTAATATCTTCCGCATGACTCAGCGCTGAAGCGTCACCATGGTTGTATTAAGATCTCTTTATACGCGTTCCCTGTCTTCTTACAGAGCAACTACGTTGGCGGCAGCCGGCCCGCGCGGGCTATCCTGGATGGTGTACTCGACGCGCTGGCCTTCAGCCAGGGTCTTGAAACCGTCGGTCATGATTGCGGAGAAGTGTACGAATACATCTTTGCCGCCGTCGTGCTGCTCAATGAAACCAAAACCTTTGCTTTCGTTGAACCACTTAACTTGACCAGTCTTCTTAGACATTACTTTTACCTTTAAATATATTTACAAAACCTGCCATAAGAGGCAATTGCGGCCATTTCAGAAACATTACTTATGGGAGGTACTTAGAAGGTTCGTCTTTGAAGCGGAATCGGATGATAACGTTTTTGGAGGAACTGCTTAACTCTAAACTCGAACATAAATAGGTCTGGATTACAGGCCGACTTGCATTTACTCATAAAAATGGTGAATGCACAAGAGGTTTATTGCAATAAATTCATCATTACGCCGAATTTATTTTTATCCCTATGAATATACATGACTTAATTTAACGCTCGCCGCAGCCGATCCAGCGCGTTCCTCTTCTCACCGGGGCATCCTTTGCCCGTCTGAGCGCTGCAAATGAGAGCTAACGCATAAAACTCTAATATGCTTGACGCCGCTATAACAAATCCCAAATCAGATGGCTAAACTTGAGGGGAAAACAAGGCAGACGGCTTTTTCGCCAGCACTTTTGCCGCTAAAAACACGATTTTTCAGATTATGCTGAATCAAGGAGCTATGCGCATGACCGCCCAGCAGTTCGTTTCACCTAATGAAATCCGCGCCAGATTCTCTCACGCTATGTCGGACATGTATCAAAAAGAGGTACCGCTGTACGGCGATCTGCTGGAGCTGGTGGCGGAAACCAACCGGCAGGTTCTACGCGAAGATGCCGCACTGGCTCATCAACTGCAAATCACCGGCGAGATCGAACGCCTGGCCATGGAGCGCCACGGCGCGATCCGGGTCGGCACGGCGGACGAACTGGCCACCCTGCGCCGCCTGTTCCGGGTGATGGGCATGGCGCCGGTCGGTTACTATGACCTGTCGGTGGCGGGCGTTCCGGTGCACTCCACCGCTTTTCGCGCCATACACGAAGACGCGCTGCAGATCAGCCCTTTCCGCGTGTTCACCTCCCTGCTGCGCCTGGAACTGATAGAAGATCCCGCGCTGCGTGCGCTGGCCGAGCGCTTGCTGGCGCGCCGCCGTATCTTTACCGATCGCGCGCTGGAGCTGATTGCGCTGCAGGAAGCGCAAGGCGGGCTGAATGAAGTGCAGGCGCAAGAATTTGTCGAACAAGCGCTGGAAACCTTTCGCTGGCATAACCAGGCGACGGTCAGCGCCGAAGAATACCGGCAGTTGCACGATCAGCATCGCCTGATCGCCGACGTGGTGGCGTTTAAAGGGCCGCATATCAACCACCTGACACCACGTACGCTGGATATCGATCGCGTTCAGCAAGCGATGCCCGGCCGCGGTATTACGCCCAAAGCTGTCATCGAGGGCCCGCCGCGCCGCCGCCGCGCGATCCTGCTGCGCCAAACCAGCTTCAAAGCGTTGGAAGAAAGCGTCGATTTCGTTGAGCACGACGGCCACGCCATCGCCGGTCACCATACCGCGCGCTTCGGCGAGATCGAACAACGCGGCGTGGCGCTAACGCCTAAAGGACGCGAACTTTACGACCGTTTGCTGCAGGCGACCAACGATGCGTTGCAGGCGCCGCCGAGCGAGAAGAATGCCGAGCGCTACTATCAACTGCTGGAGGAAAACTTCCGGGCGTTTCCGGATGATTACGCCACGCTGCGTGAGCAACAGCTGGCCTGGTTCCGCTATTTCCCGACCGAATGCGGCCTGGCGGCCAAAGAGTCGCTGGACAAGCACAGCACCCTGGAACAATTGATCGAGAAAGAACACGTTCGCTTCCAGCCTCTGGTGTATGAAGATTTTCTGCCGGTCAGCGCGGCGGGGATTTTCCAGTCAAATCTGGGTGACAGCCGCCACGCGCAGTACAATGCCGCTTCCAGCCGGGCAGCGTTTGAACAAGCGTTGGGCAGTGAGGTGATCGACGAGCTGGCGCTGTATCAGCAAACCCAGCAGCGTTCGCTGGAAGCCTGCGCGCAAGCCCTGGGGCTTGCCACGCTGGCATCCTGAGATTACTTAGTCAGCAGAGATTCGATATCCTGCAGCAATTGCTCAGCCTGAGCGGACGGTAGCACCGCATCAACCGGCAAATACCACCAATTAGGCTGGGCAAAGGCGCGACACTTCACCGCGTCCTTCTCCGTCATCAACAGCGTTTGATCGGCTGCAACCAGCGCCGCCAGCGGTTCCTGCTGATATTCCTGATGATCGGCAAACGCCACTTCCTGTACGACTTCGACGTTCAACTTTTCCAACGTCGCGAAGAAACGCGGCGGATGGCCGATGCCCGCCATCGCCACCACGCGCGGCAGCTCAGCCGCCGGGCGACGTTCACCGCTCAGCAGGTTCACCGCGTCACGCGCCTGCAGGCGCATGGCAATTTCCCCGGCCTGCGCCACGCCGCCATTGGCGACGCGCGCATCGACGCTGCCAAGCCGCGCGGCGCGCTCGCGCATCGGCCCGGCCGGCAACCACCAGCCGTTGCCGAAACGACGCACGCCGTCGATGACCACCAGCTCGAAGTCACGCTGTAAAGCGTAGTGCTGCAAGCCGTCGTCGGTGATGATCACATCCAGCGGCTGTTGCAGCAGCAGGGCCTGCACCGCCTCGGCTCGCTTGGGTGCGATCGCCACAGGCGCACCGGTACGTTGATAAATCAGCACCGGCTCATCGCCCGCCTCGCGGGTCGACGTATTCTGACCGAGCACCAGCGGATAAACCGCCGACTTGCCGCCGTAGCCGCGTGACACCACGCCAACGCGATAGCCCCGTTGTTGCAGGTGTTCCACCAGCCAAATCACCATCGGCGTTTTGCCGTTGCCGCCGGCGGTGAGGTTACCCACCACCACTACCGGCACCGGCGAACGCCAACTTTTACGCAGGCCGCAGCGGTAACTGAGACGGATCAGCCAACTGAACAAGCCATAGAGCCACGAGAGCGGCAATAGCGCCAGATAAAGCAACGAACCGCCGGACCAGATGCGCTCAATCATTATTGACCAAACTGCATGCGGTGCAGCTGCGCATAGGCGCCTTGGCGCTCAAGCAACTCGGCGTGTTCACCGCGTTCGACGATGCGGCCGTCCTCCACCACCAGGATCTCGTCCGCCTTCTCAATGGTCGACAGACGGTGCGCGATCACCAGCGAAGTGCGGTCTTTCTGCAGCTCGTCCAGCGCGGCCTGAATGGCACGCTCGGATTCGGTATCCAGCGCAGAAGTCGCCTCATCCAGGATCAGGATCGGGCAATCGCGCAGTAACGCACGCGCGATTGCAATGCGCTGGCGTTGGCCGCCGGACAGCATCACGCCGTTTTCACCGATCACCGTATCCAGACCGTTTTCCATCTTGTTGATGAAGTCCATCGCGTACGCCATTTCCGCCGCTTTCTCAATCTGCTCGCGGCTGTATTCGCTCTCGCGCGCATAGGCGATGTTGTTGGCGATGGTGTCGTTGAACAGGTGCACGTTTTGCGAAACCAGGGCCACCTGATTGCGCAGCGAGGCCAGGGTATATTCACGCAGATCGTGGCCATCCATCAGGATTTCGCCTTCCTGAATATCGTAGAAGCGCGTCAGCAGGTTGGCGATAGTTGATTTACCCGAACCGGAACGGCCCACCAACGCGACGGTTTTGCCCTCGGCGATTTTCAGGTTGATATCACGCAGCGCCGGCGTTTCTTTGGCCGGGTAGTAGAAGGTGACGTTGCGGAATTCGATATCGCCTTTCGCACGCTTCACTTCGCGGGTGCCGGTGTCTTTTTCCTGTTCCATATCCAAAATGGAGAACAGCGTCTGACAGGCCGCCATCCCTCGCTGGAACTGGGCATTGACGTTGGTCAGCGACTTCAGCGGACGCATCAGCGCGATCATCGACGAGAACACCACGGTAATGGTGCCGGCGGTCAGGGTTTCCATCACGCTTGGGAAGCTGGCGGCAAACAGCACGAACGCCAGGGCCAGCGAAGCAATCAGCTGAATGATCGGATCGGAGATCGAAGACGCGGAGACCAGTTTCATGCCCTGTTGGCGCATGCGGTTGCTCACCGAGTTAAAGCGCTCGGTTTCCACCTGCTGGCCGCCGAAGATCAGCACTTCTTTATGGCCTTTCAGCATCTGTTCGGCGCTGGTGGTCACCTGCCCCATGGTGTTCTGCATGTTCTTGCTGATGTTGCGGAAACGCTTGGACACCAGGCGAATGGCGATGGAGACGATCGGTGCCAGCACGATCAGGATCACCGACAGCTGCCAGCTGTAGTAGAACATCATGATGAACAGGCCAATGATCGAGGCTCCTTCACGCACCACGGTCACCAGCGCGCTGGAAGAGGAGGAAGCTACCTGTTCGGAATCATAGGTAATGCGCGACAGCAAAGTCCCGGTGGACTGCTGATCGAAGAAGGCCACCGGCATTCTCATCATGTGGCCAAACAGGCGGCGGCGCATTTGCATCACCACCATGCCGGAAACCCAGGAAATGCAGTAGCTTGAAACAAAACTGGTCACGCCACGCATCAACATCAGCGCAATCACCGCCAACGGCATCCATACCAGCACGCTGCTGTCGGTTTTTCCAAACCCATCGTCCAATAGCGGTTTAAGCAGAGACAGCATCAGCGTGTCCCCCGCTGCGTTCATAATCAACGCAATGGCGGCCACAATCAGCCCGGTCTTAAAAGGAGTGATCATCGGCCAGAGTCGACGGAACGTCTGCCAGGTCGAGAGATCTTTATCATTCATCATGCAAATACCAGCATCGGAAGAAATAGCGGCCTATTTTACTCATTATCACCCTCTACGCCAAACCGCTGATGGTACCAACGGGGCATTAATTGTTCGCGAAAGCCTTTAATTTGCCAATCGTTGTCGAAAAAAAGTACCGATAACTGACCGGAGCGCGTCGTATCGCGCCATTGGATGCCATTTGCCCGGTATCTGGCGACCACTTTCCGCGCCGGCAATCGCCATTTGTTGTAACGCGATGCGGAGGCCAGCGCCACTTTGGGATTGACCGCGCGCAGAAACGGCGGCGTCGAGGACGTCTTGCTGCCGTGATGCCCCACCTGCAACACCGTAGCCGCCAAGCGATCGCGCTGCAACCGTAACAGCTGCGCCTCCGCCTTCTTTTCCGCATCGCCGGTGAGCAGCAAACTGAATTGCCCATCGTCGATGCGGATCACGCAGGAGTCGTCATTGACCGGCCTTTTGCGCGTTTTCGGTGGCCACAGCACCTCGAATTGCAGCGATTGCCAGCGCCAACGCTCCCCGGCGATGCAGGGCAAGTGTCCTTCCCCGCGTATCGGGCTGCGCACCGTCGCCTGCGGAAACGCCCGCCGCATCACCGGCAGCCCGCCGATATGATCGAGGTGAATATGGCTGATAATGATCTGCTCCAGTTCAATATTCCGCCAGTTCAACATCGGTAAGATATGCCGTTCGGCGGCGCTGCCCGTGGGCCAACGATCGCCGGTATCGTACAGTATCCCCTTGCCGTTTTGCTCGATAACCACCGCCAACCCGTGCCCGACATCAAGCATATCGACGCGCCAGCGATAGTCCGGTGCTTTGCCCCGCCACAACACGCAGCATATCGCCACCGCCGCCAGCCCCGGCGCATAGCGCCACCACCAATGAAAGCGCCAGCAGATAACGATAAGCCATCCCGCTATGCTGGCCAGCAGCGAGGCGGCCCCCAAATCCACCCAACCGCGTTGCAGGTAATGCAGCGGCACAAACACCCAGCTCAACGTGGAATCGGCCAACCACCAAAGCCCGTAACTTAGCGAGGGGAAGACGCCGCCGATCACCGCCAGCAAAATCAACGGCACCGTCACCAATGAGACGATGGGCACAGCCCAAAGATTGGCAGGCAGCGAGGTCAGCGTCAGACCCAAAAACAGCGCGACCTGCATCGGCATCAGCAACAACGTCATGCCCAGCTGAATATGCAGCCAGCGTACCGGCGCCCAATACCAGGCCGAGCGAAATCGCTCGCTGAGCGGTGCCCATTCAAACCAAAAAATCAAACACCCCACCGCCAGCACCGACAGCCAAAAACTGTCTGACAAAACCGCCAGCGGATCGCACAGCAAAATCAGCCCGATACACCACAGCCACACTTGCCAGGAAGAACAATGAACGCCGCGCAAGCGCAGCAGCATCCACAGCGTCATCGCCAACGCGGTACGCACCGCCGGCGGTTGGGCGCCCACCAACCAAACATAGATCAGCGTCGCCACCCAGCCTGCGACCAATGGAAAGCGATAGCCAACCAAATGGGCGGGCAGAAAAAACTGCAGCGCTCGCAACGCGGCCCAGAACAAAATGGCGACCATCGCCACATGCAACCCTGAAATGGCCATCAGGTGAGCGATGCCGGTTTTCAGCATCAGCGTGCGCAAAGCCTGCTCCAGCGCGGTTCGTTCCCCAAACGCCAGCGCCAGCAATACCGCCTTGTAACGCAATTCACCGATGTTGGTTTCCGCATGGCTGATGATGCGCTGGCGCAGCCCGCAATCGCCCTCCAGCAAACGAGCCTGCCTGACCCGCCCCGTCAACGGCTGGCGCTGGGCGATCGCCCAACGTTGGCTGTCAAATCCGCCTTCATTGAGCTTGCCATGTACCGGCCGTAGGCGCAGTTTCAATTGCCAACGCTGCCCGGCGCACAGCCGCTGCCGTTCCGGAGCCCACGTCGTGGTAAACGCCAGCGCAGGCGCCAACCAATGACCGTCGACCCGCTCGATGCGCATCAGCGTCTGTTTACTGGCGGCGGGCTCCAGCGCGACGCTGCTCACCTGCACCACCGCCGTCACTTCCGGCATGCGAGTTAAGCGCTCCATTTGCCCGAGCAGGCTTCCGGCGTTGAAAACCGCCCATATGAATCCCAATCCCAGGCAGGCCAAATAGCGGCAGAACGGCCAACGCGCGCGCAACAGCAAGCAGCCGACAAACAGCATCGGCCACAGCAGCCATAGTTCTGGCAACTGCGGTAAAATCAGCAGCGGCAGGATGCCGCAGATAACGGCGAATATCGCCAAATCCAGCGAAATTTTGATCGTTCTTCTCCCATCAGACCCGCCACGCGCACAAGCGCGTTACGGCAGGCAAACAGGATGAGTCAAGCGGCATGCCGCGACCAGCGGGCTTTAGCGAGAATGCGGCGAGCGCGCCAGGGTAAGAGAGGTTTATGCAGCAACTACACCGCAAATGCGGCGCAGTACGCAATTCACAAGCGTATCGTGGAGAATCGCAGGCGAAAAAAAACGGCGCCTTACAGGCACCGTTTTATATTCTTTACAAGCAACAACGCTATGATCAGTCAGCGACTAGCCATAGATATTGGCGCGGTCACGCAACTCTTTGCCTGGTTTGAAGTGAGGAACGTACTTGCCGTCCAGCTCAACTTTGTCACCGGTTTTCGGGTTGCGGCCTACACGCGGGGCACGGTAGTGAAGAGAAAAACTGCCGAATCCGCGGATCTCAATGCGTTCGCCCTCGGCCAGCGTAGCGGCCATGTGCTCAAGCATCTCTTTCACTGCATCCTCAACGGCCTTCGCCGGAATATGAGATTGCTGGCCAGCAAGTCTTTCAATAAGTTCAGACTTGGTCATAGTACCTCCAAGCTTTGCAGCTAAACTACCGTATTGGGGCGGTCAGCGACCGCCCCCCGTCATTACTCGCCTTTAGCCGCTTTGAAAGCTTCAGCCATTGCGTTAGAGAAGTTGCCTTCTTCCTGTTTGTTGTTAACAGTTGCGATGGCGTCTTTCTCGTCAGCTTCGTCCTTAGCACGTACGGACAGGCTTACAACGCGGTTCTTACGGTCAACGCCGGTGAATTTAGCTTCAACTTCGTCACCTACGTTCAGAACCAGAGTTGCATCTTCAATGCGGTCGCGAGAGGCTTCAGATGCACGCAGGTAACCTTCTACGCCGCCTGCCAATTCAACTGTAGCACCTTTGGCGTCAACTGCAGTGACTTTACCAGTAACAATAGCACCTTTCTTGTTCATAGACAGGTAGTTATTGAACGGGTCTTCAGCCAGTTGCTTCACGCCCAGGGAGATACGCTCACGCTCTGCGTCAACTTGCAGAACAACCGCAGCGATTTCGTCGCCTTTCTTGTATTCACGTACTGCTTCTTCGCCTGCAACGTTCCAGGAGATGTCAGACAGGTGAACCAGGCCGTCGATGCCGCCGTCCAGGCCGATGAAGATACCGAAGTCAGTGATAGACTTGATTTTACCTTCAACGCGGTCGCCCTTGTTGTGGGTTTCTGCGAACTGCTGCCATGGGTTGGATTTGCACTGCTTCAGGCCCAGGGAGATACGACGACGTTCTTCATCGATGTCCAGAACCATCACTTCCACTACGTCGCCCACGTTAACAACTTTGGACGGATGGATGTTTTTGTTGGTCCAATCCATTTCAGAAACGTGTACCAGACCTTCAACGCCTTCTTCGATTTCTACGAAGCAGCCGTAATCAGTCAGGTTGGTTACACGGCCAGTCAGCTTGGTGCCTTCTGGGTAACGTTTCGCGATAGCAACCCATGGATCTTCGCCCAGCTGTTTCAGGCCCAGGGATACACGAGTACGCTCGCGGTCGAACTTCAGCACTTTAACAGTGATTTCATCGCCAACATTGACGATTTCGCTTGGGTGCTTAACGCGTTTCCAAGCCATATCAGTGATGTGCAGCAGGCCGTCTACGCCGCCCAGATCAACGAATGCACCGTAGTCAGTGAGGTTCTTAACGATACCTTTAACTTCCATGCCTTCCTGCAGGTTTTCCAGCAGTTGATCGCGCTCAGCGCTGTTCTCGGATTCGATAACCGCACGGCGAGAAACGACAACGTTGTTGCGCTTCTGATCCAGCTTGATGACTTTGAACTCAAGCTCTTTGCCTTCCAGGTGCAGAGTGTCACGTACCGGACGCACGTCAACCAGGGAACCTGGCAGGAACGCGCGGATGCCGTTCAGCTCGACGGTGAAGCCACCCTTCACTTTGCCGTTGATAACACCGGTTACAGTCTCAGCTTCTTCGTAGGCTTTTTCCAGCGTGATCCAAGCTTCGTGACGCTTAGCTTTCTCACGGGACAGCAGGGTTTCACCGAAGCCGTCTTCAACAGCATCCAGAGCAACGTCAACTTCGTCACCAACCTGGATTTCCAGCTCGCCCTGGGCGTTTTTGAATTGCTCAGCCGGGATGGCAGACTCAGATTTCAGACCGGCGTCAACCAGTACGATATCTTTGTCGATAGCAACAACGACGCCACGAACGATGGAACCCGGGCGGGTTTCGATTTCTTTTAAGGATTCTTCAAAGAGTTGAGCGAAAGATTCAGTCATGTTGTTAATCTTCAGGGTTCTTTAGTTTAACGTCCATTTAGCGTCCCGCCGAATGGGGTTGTTTCACATACCCCGCCATTGGCTCCATGCCGACAGGGTTTAAGGTTACAGGGGTAAAATTTTACCCGATATATTGCGATACCGCTATGACAAATATGACAAAAAGCCAATAGCGCCGCCGCGCTTATTGCTGCGGCAACGCCAACACTTTCTGTGCATACGTCAACGCCTGCCGGATCACTTCTTCGATCGACATGCTGGTAGAATCCAGCACGAGGGCGTCAGAAGCAGGCACCAGAGGCGCGATAGGCCGATTACGGTCACGGTCGTCCCGTTCCTTTATCTCGGCTAAAAGACGTTCAAAGTTAACATTAAAGCCTTTCTCCTGCAACTGCAGCATGCGGCGGTGTGCGCGCTCCTCCGAGCTGGCGTCGAGGAAAATCTTGACCGGCGCGTCAGGGAACACCACCGTGCCCATGTCGCGGCCATCGGCAATCAGGCCGGGCGCCTCGCGGAATGCGCGCTGGCGGCGCAGCAACGCCTCGCGCACGCGCGGAAACGCCGCCGCTTGCGACGCGGTGTTGCCGACGGTTTCGGTGCGGATCTCATTACTGACGTCCTCACCTTCCAAAATCACCTGCAGCTTGCCGTCCTGGGCAACGAAGCGAACATCGAGATGTGCGGCCAGCGGAACCAGCGCTTCCTCAGAAGTGATATCCACCTGATGATGCAACGCCGCCAGCGCCAGCACGCGATAGATCGCACCAGAGTCCAGCAAACGCCAACCAAGGGACTCGGCCAACGCTTTACACAGCGTGCCTTTGCCCGCGCCACTTGGTCCATCAACGGTTATCACCGGGGCTGTAGCCGTCATTTCTCTCTCCTTCAGGTAGAAAACCTCACAGAGACACGGCGTGCTTCGACTCGAAGCCCGTGAGCTCTGTCACCTGCCCAATTAGGGGCAAATACGGTGGCGTATTATACGCTGCCCTACGGCGATCTGTTACCCTGGAACTATCCGGTTGTTGAAAATAAGCGCATAACCGCGAAAAAGTATAGAAGAAACGCCGGTCGCCAAAGGTTAAAAACGATAAAGGCCCGCAAAGGGGCCTTAAAATAAACGATTTGACGGGTTACGCCGGCTGGCTGATGCGCGCCAGCTGTTCGAAATAATCCGGGAAGGTCTTCGCGGTACATTTCGGATCGAGAATGGTGACCGGCGTATCCGACAGCGCCACCAGCGAGAAGCACATTGCCATGCGGTGATCGTTGTAGGTGCCGATCTCGGCGAACTGCAGTTTGGCCGGCGGCACGACGTGAATGTAGTCTTCGCCTTCGTCCACTTCCGCCCCCACTTTACGCAGCTCAGTGGCCATCGCCGCCAGACGGTCGGTCTCCTTCACCCGCCAGTTGTAGATATTGCGGATGGTGGTCGGCCCCTCGGCGAACAGCGCTGCGGTGGCGATGGTCATCGCCGCGTCGGGAATGTGGTTCATGTCCATGTCGATGCCGCGCAGTTCACCGCGGCTGCACTCGATGAAATCGTCGCCCCAGGTGATGCGCGCGCCCATTTTCTCCAGCACGTCGGCGAATTTGGTGTCGCCCTGCACGCTTTTGCGGCCGATGCCGGTCACGCGCACGGTGCCGCCCTTGATCGCCGCCGCCGCCAGGAAGTAAGAGGCGGAAGAAGCGTCGCCCTCAACCAGGTAATCGCCCGGCGCGATATACGTCTGGCGCCCCTGGATATGGAACACCCGGTAGTTGTCGTGGCTCACCGATACGCCGAAGGTGCGCATCAGATGCAGCGTGATGTCGATGTACGGCTTGGAAACCAGCTCGCCCTTGATGTGGATCTGCGTATCCTGCGGCGCCAGGGGCGCGGTCATCAGCAACGCGGTCAGGAACTGGCTGGAGACGCTGCCGTCAACGGTGACGTCGCCGCCCTGGAAACCGCCGCGCAGGCGAATCGGCGGGTAATCGGTCTGTTCGAGGTAATCAATCTGCGCCCCGCCCTGGCGCAACGCGTCTACCAGATGGCCGATCGGGCGTTCTTTCATGCGGGGTTCCCCGGTCAGCACCACGTCGCCTTCACCAAGGCACAGCGCCGCCGCCAGTGGGCGCATCGCGGTGCCGGCATTGCCGAGGAACAGTTCCAGCGGTTGGTTGGCCACCAACGGCCCGGCCACTCCGGTCACTTCACACACGGTGCGGTCGGTGGAAAGCCGGTAGTTCACACCCAACGCCTGCAGCGCATTCAGCATATGACGCACGTCGTCGCTGTCCAGCAGGTTGGTCAGCCGGGTCGTTCCCTCCGCCAGCGCCGCCAGCAGCAGAGCGCGGTTAGAAACGCTCTTCGAGCCGGGTAAGTTGACGGTGCCATTGACCAGGGCGACCGGTTGTAACGTCAGGGAATCCACCATGTGAACAAAACTCTCCAATTCTGATAAACGAAACGGCTCCGGAATAATGCCGGAGCCGCTTTAATGCAAAAGGACAACAGCCTGAGGCCGCCCGCGCCTGGCGGGCTGCCGGAATCAACCGTGACGACGTTCGAAGTCGGCCATGAAGTCGGTCAGCGCCTGGACGCCGGCCAGCGGCATGGCATTGTAAATAGAAGCGCGCATGCCGCCAACTACCCGGTGGCCTTTCAGCGCCTGCAGGCCGATGGCCTCGGCTTCGCTGAGGAACACCTTGTCCAGCGCCGCATCGGCCAGCTGGAACGGCACGTTCATCCAGGAACGGTTGGCGATCGCCACCTGGCTGCGGTAAAAGTCGGATTTATCGATGGTCGCGTACAGCAGCTCGGCCTTGGCCTGATTGCGTTTTTGCATCTCCACCAGGCCGCCCTGCTCTTTCAGCCATTTGAACACCAGCCCGGACAAGTACCAGGCGAAGGTCGGCGGGGTGTTGAACATCGAGCCGTTCTCGGCCAGCACGGTGTAGTCAAGGATAGACGGCACTTCTTTGCGCGCCTTGCCCAGCAGATCGTCGCGCACGATCACCAGCGTCAAGCCGGCCGGGCCGATATTTTTCTGCGCGCCGGCGTAAATCACGCCGAAGCGGCTGACGTCGAGCGGGCGGGACAGGATAGTCGAGGAGTAATCGCCGATCACCACTTTGTCGCCGAAGTCCGGCGTTTCATCGATGGCCACGCCGTCGATGGTCTCATTCGGGCAATAGTGCACGTAAGCCGCGTCGTTGCTCAGTTGCCACTCTTTCATCGGCGTGATGCCGCTCAGGCCGTCGATGCGGGTTTTCACGTCGATGACGTTCGGGGCGCAATACTTTTCCGCTTCCTTGATGGCGCTGTGCGCCCAATAGCCGCCGTCGATATAGTCGGCGGTGGCCTTGTCGCCCAGCAGGTTCAGCGGCAGCGCGGCGAACTGCGCGCGGGCGCCGCCGTGGCAAAACAGCACTTTATAGTTGGAGGGGACTTTCAGCAGATCGCGCAGATCCTGTTCCGCCTGCTCGGCAACGGCGATGAATTCTTTGCTGCGGTGACTGATCTCCATCACAGACGTTCCCAGGCCGTGCCAGTTGCACAGTTCCTGTTCCGCACGACGCAACACTTCCACCGGCAGCATCGCCGGGCCAGAGCTAAAATTATAAACCTGAGTCATTTCCCCTCACCACATTCACTGTTCGCCGCAGAAAAGCGACCTGTCGAAAAGACGCCCGAAGTTAACGCTCGCGTTAACCAACCCATCGGTTTTATCACTCACGCCCCATGGCTGCAACGCTTATTCGCCCGTCGGCGACAAACGACCGTGCCGGGTGATGACAGGCTCTGCGGCCGTCGTGATTGTTTGGACGATAAAACCCTGTGACATGGGGAAATTCAGCGGGTTAACGCGGTGTTTTATGCTGTATTCAGCCAAGATGGCTGCGGGAGCCCGGATGGCCCCCGCAAGAGAGGAAACGATCAGTACTGATTAAACATCTGCTGGATCTGCTTCGCGTCTTTGGTTTGCGTCAGCGCCAGCTGCAGCAGAATGCGCGCCTTTTGCGGATTCAGCGTGCCGGCGGCCACGAAGCCGTACTTGGCGTCGTCCACTTCCGCATCCTCGGTGGTGGCGCCGGTCGGCACGCGCGAAGAACGCACCACCGCCACGCCGTTGTGCGCCGCCGTCGCCAGGGTGTCGAACACGGTTTTATACAGGTTGCCGTTGCCGACCCCGGCGCTGACGATGCCCTGATAGCCTTCGGCGATCAGCGCCTTGGCCGGCGCATCGGAGGCGTTGGCGTAGTTGTAGACGATGCCAACCTTCGGCAGCTCGTTCAGCTTGGTGACGTCGAACGGCGTCTCCCGGGTATGCTTACGCTGCGGCGAGCGCTGGTAATCGATCTTGCCGTTGTGGATATACCCCAGCGGGCCGTAGTTTGGCGACTGGAAGGTCTGCACGGCGGTGGTATTGGTCTTGGTGACGTCACGCGCGTCCAGCACGGTGTCGTTCATCGCCACCAGCACCCCGCGGTTGGCCGATTGCGGATCCGCCGCCGTCACCACCGCGTTATACAGGTTGAACGGGCCGTCGGCGCTCATCGCCGTCGCCGGCCGCATCGCCCCCACCAACACCACCGGCTTGTCGCATTTCACCGTCAGATCGAGGAAATAGGCCGTCTCTTCCAGCGTATCGGTGCCGTGGGTGATGACGAAGCCGTCGGTTTTGCCGCAGTCGGCGTCAATTTTCTTCGCCAGCGTCAGCCAGACCTGATCGTTCATGTCCTGCGAGCCGATGTTCACCACCTGTTCCCCCTGCACGTTGGCGATATCTTTCAGCGCCGGCACCGCATCCACCAACGCCTCGACGCCCAGTTTGCCCGCGGTATAGTTGGATTTCGTCGCCGAATCGCCGCCGCCGGCGATAGTGCCGCCGGTCGCCAGCAGGGTGATGTTGGGCAGCGCCAGTGCCGAGGCGCTGACGCCGGTCAACAAGAGGGTTAACGCGCTGAGTTTCACTGATTTCATTAGATTTCTCCGTGACAGATAACTTGCTGAATTATGGTCTTTATCCTTAAAAAAACTGTGACTTTGCCACCGCTTTAGGAATACGTGGAGCTCCAGCGTAAAACCCCGTATCATTGCGCGTTTTTAGTACGCGCAAAAAGTGAAGACAATGACGCAAACTTTTATCCCCGGTAAAGACGCCGCCCTGGAAGACTCCATCTCCCGTTTCCAGCAGAAACTGAGCGATCTCGGTTTCAACATCGAAGAAGCCTCCTGGCTGAACCCGGTGCCGCACGTGTGGTCGGTGCACATCCGCGATCGCGATTGCCCGCTGTGCTTCACCAACGGCAAAGGCGCCAGCAAAAAAGCCGCGCTGGCCTCCGCGCTGGGTGAATATTTCGAGCGCCTGTCCACCAACTACTTCTTCGCCGATTTCTATCTGGGCAAGCAGATCGCCGAAGGCGACTTCGTGCACTATCCGAATGAGAAATGGTTCCCGATCCCTGAAGACGACGCGCTGCCGGCCGGCATCCTCGACGAACGTCTGCACGCCTTCTACGATCCGCAGCAAGAGCTGAGCGCCAGCGATCTGGTCGATCTGCAGTCCGGCAACGCCGATCGCGGCGTATGTGCACTGCCGTTTACCCGTCAGTCCGACCAGCAAACCGTGTACATCCCGATGAATATCATCGGCAACCTGTATGTTTCCAACGGCATGTCCGCCGGCAACACCGCCAACGAAGCGCGCGTGCAGGGCCTGTCGGAAGTGTTCGAGCGTTATGTGAAAAACCGTATCATCGCCGAATCCATCAGCCTGCCGGCGATCCCGGACGAGGTGCTGAACCGCTACCCGGGCGTGGTGGAAGCTATCGCCAAGCTGGAAGAGGAAGGTTTCCCGATCCTCTCCTATGACGCCTCGCTGGGCGGCAACTACCCGGTGATCTGCGTGGTGCTGTTCAACCCGACCAACGGCACCTGCTTCGCTTCATTCGGCGCGCACCCGGACTTCGGCGTGGCGCTGGAGCGCACGGTAACCGAACTGCTGCAGGGCCGCAGCCTGAAAGATCTCGACGTGTTCACCGCGCCGACCTTCGATGACGAAGAAGTAGCGGAACACACCAACCTGGAAACGCACTTCATCGACTCCAGCGGCCTGATCTCCTGGGATCTGTTCAAGCAGGACGCGGACTATCCGTTCGTTGACTGGAACTTCAGCGGCAGCACGCAGGAAGAGTTCGCCACCCTGATGAGCATCTTCGACAAGGAAGACGCGGAAGTGTATATCGCCGACTACGAGCACCTGGGCGTCTACGCTTGCCGCATCATCGTGCCGGGCATGTCCGATATCTACCCGGCGGAAGACCTGCTGCTGGCTAACAACAGCATGGGTGCGCACCTGCGCGATACGCTGCTGGCGCTGCCGGGCAGCGAGTGGGAGCCGGAAGAATACCTGGCGCTGATCGAGCAGTTGGACGACGAAGGGCTGGACGATTTCACCCGCGTACGCGAACTGCTGGGCATTGCCAGCGGCAAAGACAACGCCTGGTATACCCTGCGCGTGGGCGAGCTGAAATCGATGCTGGCGCTGGCGGGCGGCGATCTGGATCAGGCGCTGATCTGGACCGAATGGACGCAGGACTTCAACGCCTCGGTGCTGAGCCCGGCGCGCAGCAACTACTACCGCTGCCTGCAAACGCTGCTTCTGCTGGCGCAGGAGCCTGAACGCGAAGCGGCGCAGTACTATACCGCGTTCGTGAAGATGTACGGCCAGGAAGCGGTCGACGCCGCCTCCGCCGCCATCAGCGGTGAAGAGCGCTTCAACGGGCTGTTCGCCGTCGATGCCGATCTGAAGGCGCTGCCGGCTCACCAGGCGCTGCTGGCGGCTTACGAGAAGCTGCAGGCGGCCAAACGCCGCCACTGGGCCAAGGCCTAAGCATCATCAGGGGATACTGCCACTTTGGGAGTACCCCTGTTGCCAAACGCCGCACTCCGTTGCGGCGTTTTCAATTTTGCGGTTTATTTCAACGCATTCGGTTTTATTTTTTCGCCGGGAAATAGGTGGTTAAACGACCATAAAAATAAATAAACCGTCAATTGTTGCCGGACGGTGAAATAATAATTAACCGATAATTAAACTTTCAGCGCCGCGCGGCGACAAAACGCCTAAAAATTTAACTTTACTCTGCGCCGACCACTCGGTGTATTCAAAAAAATTTGCAAACATTAAAAAATTGTTTTTTATTAAAAATCAATAAATTAACCATAAAAACCACACAAAAAACACGTCATTTCACCGCTCTACTTCCCCGCCTTATGATCCAAATCAAATTTTCCCCTATACTGCTTTGCTAGTATCTCATTGCGTTGTTTTAACCCTTAAGAGCGAGAGTTAGTTTGAAAACTGACAGCCCCTTCGATCTGATTTTACCTGCGGCAACGGCGAAAATCGCTGAGGATGCCGGCGTGTATAAAGCCACCAAACATCCGCTGAAAACGTTTTATTTGGCAATCACCGCCGGTGTCTTCATTTCCATCGCCTTCGTCTTCTACATCACGGCGACCACCGGCACCGCCGGCGTGCCTTTCGGGCTGGCGAAACTGGTCGGCGGCATCTGCTTCTCTCTTGGGTTAATGCTGGTGGTGGTGTCGGGCGCCGACCTGTTCACCTCTACCGTGCTTATCGTCATCGCCAAGGCCAGCGGCCGCATCAGCTGGGGCCAGCTGGGCGCCAACTGGCTGAACGTTTATCTCGGCAACCTGGTCGGCGCGCTGTTCTTCGTGGCGCTGATCTGGTTCTCCGGCGAGTATATGGTCGCCAACGGCCAGTGGGGCCTGAATGTCCTGCAAACCGCAGACCACAAGCTGCATCACACCTTCATCGAAGCCGTGTGCCTCGGCATTCTGGCCAACCTGATGGTCTGCCTGGCGGTCTGGATGAGCTACTCCGGCCGCACCCTGACCGACAAGATGCTCGCCATGGTGCTGCCGGTCGGGATGTTTGTCGCCAGCGGTTTCGAGCACAGCATCGCCAACATGTTTATGATCCCTATGGGCATCGTGGTCAAACACTTCGCCACGCCGGAATTCTGGCAAGCCGTAGGGGCGGTACCTGAGCAATTCGCTCATCTGACAGTAAGCAACTTCATCATCGACAACCTGATTCCGGTCACCCTCGGTAACATCATCGGCGGTGGTCTGCTGGTTGGGTTGACTTACTGGGTAATTTATCTGCGCGGGGGCCGCGAGCAGCACTAAGCTGTGAGTAACCGCGCGCAGAGTTAGAAATCCACAATCAAAGGTAGGTGTACAATGACCGAACTTAACGAGAAATTAGCCAACGCTTGGGAAGGTTTCAGCAAGGGTGACTGGCAGAATGAAGTCAACGTTCGTGACTTCATCCAGAAAAACTACACGCCTTATGAGGGTGACGAATCCTTCCTGGCTGGCGCTACTCAAGCCACCACCACCTTGTGGGACAAGGTTATGGAAGGGATCAAACTGGAAAACCGCACTCATGCGCCGGTTGATTTCGACACCAACGTTGCTTCAACCATCGTTTCTCACGACGCGGGTTACATCGCCAAAGAGCTGGAAACCATCGTGGGTCTGCAGACCGACGCCCCTCTGAAACGCGCGCTGATCCCGTTCGGCGGCATCAAAATGGTCGAAGGTTCGTGCAAAGTGTACGGCCGCGAACTGGATCCGCAGCTGAAAAAAGTGTTCACCGAATACCGCAAAACCCACAACCAGGGCGTATTCGACGTTTACACCAAAGACATCCTGAACTGCCGTAAATCCGGCGTGCTGACCGGTCTGCCGGACGCCTACGGCCGCGGCCGCATCATCGGCGACTACCGCCGCGTGGCGCTGTACGGTATCGACTTCCTGATGGCCGACAAGCTGAACCAGTTCAAATCGCTGCAGGAAAAACTGGAAAACGGCGAAGATCTGGAAATGACCATCCAGCTGCGTGAAGAGATCGCTGAACAGCATCGCGCTCTGGCTCAGATCAAAGAGATGGCCGCCAAATACGGTTACGACATCTCCGGCCCAGCCACCAGCGCGCAAGAAGCGGTGCAGTGGACCTACTTCGGCTACCTGGCCGCGGTGAAATCCCAGAACGGCGCCGCCATGTCCTTCGGCCGCGTGTCCACCTTCCTCGACGTGTTCATCGAGCGCGACATCAAGGCGGGCAAACTGACCGAAGAACAAGCGCAGGAGCTGATCGACCACCTGGTGATGAAACTGCGTATGGTGCGCTTCCTGCGTACTCCTGAGTACGATGAGCTGTTCTCCGGCGACCCAATCTGGGCGACTGAATCCCTGGCCGGTATGGGCGTCGACGGCCGTACCCTGGTCACCAAAAACAGCTTCCGCTTCCTGAATACCCTGTACACCATGGGGCCGTCTCCGGAACCGAACATGACCATCCTGTGGTCTGAGAAGCTGCCGCTGAACTTCAAGAAATTCGCGGCGAAAGTGTCCATCGACACCTCTTCCGTACAGTACGAAAACGACGACCTGATGCGCCCTGACTTCAACAACGATGACTATGCCATCGCTTGCTGCGTCAGCCCGATGATCGTCGGCAAACAAATGCAGTTCTTCGGCGCCCGCGCCAACCTGGCGAAAACCATGCTGTACGCCATCAACGGCGGCGTTGACGAAAAACTGAAACTGCAGGTCGGCCCGAAAGAAGCGCCGATGATGGACGAAGTGCTGGACTATGACAAAGTCATGGCGCGCATGGACCACTTTATGGATTGGCTGGCCAAGCAGTACGTGACCGCGCTGAACATCATTCACTACATGCACGACAAGTACAGCTACGAAGCTGCGCTGATGGCGCTGCATGACCGTGACGTTTATCGCACCATGGCTTGCGGCATCGCCGGTCTGTCCGTGGCGGCCGACTCCCTGTCCGCCATCAAGTACGCGAAAGTCACCACCATTCGCGACGAAGACGGCCTGGCTATCGACTTCAAAGTGGAAGGCGAGTATCCGCAGTTCGGTAACAACGACGCCCGCGTCGATGACATCGCCTGCGACCTGGTTGAGCGTTTCATGAAGAAAATTCAGAAACTGCGCACCTACCGCAACGCGGTACCGACCCAGTCCGTACTGACCATCACCTCCAACGTGGTGTACGGTAAGAAAACCGGTAACACCCCGGATGGCCGCCGCGCCGGTGCACCATTCGGCCCAGGTGCCAACCCGATGCACGGCCGCGACCAGAAAGGCGCAGTAGCCTCCCTGACCTCGGTAGCCAAACTGCCGTTTGCCTACGCGAAAGACGGGATCTCCTACACCTTCTCCATCGTGCCTAACGCGCTGGGTAAAGACGACGACGTGCGTAAAGCCAACCTGGCGGGCCTGATGGATGGTTACTTCCACCATGAAGCCTCCATCGAAGGCGGCCAGCACCTGAACGTCAACGTAATGAACCGTGAAATGCTGCTGGACGCAATGGAAAACCCTGAGAAATACCCTCAGCTGACCATCCGCGTCTCCGGTTACGCCGTGCGCTTCAACTCGCTGACCAAAGAGCAACAGCAGGACGTCATTACTCGTACCTTCACTCAAACGATGTAATGCGCCAGCCGGGCGGGAAACCGCCCGGTAGCAACGTCAGGGCCGGTTCTGCCGGCCCTTTTCTCCCACCGCTCTCCCCTGACTCTGTACGAGTCTGTTTTGCCGGACATCTATACTGAATGGATAGCCGGCAAAACAGTTATCCGGCAACTGACCGGCCGACAGGCATCATTACCCCCGGTGGCGGGCTCACCCCGCCACTGCATCGCAGATACCTGGCCGGCGGCCACGCGCCTATTTTTAGACTGCGTTTGACAGTCAATATTGGAGAAAACCCCGCAATGTCAGTAACTGGTCGCATCCACTCCTTCGAATCCTGCGGCACCGTCGACGGGCCAGGGATCCGCTTTATCGTCTTCTTCCAGGGCTGCCTGATGCGCTGCCTCTATTGCCATAACCGCGACACCTGGGATACCCACGGCGGCAAAGAAGTGACCGTCGAAGAGCTGATGAAAGACGCGGTGGCCTACCGCCACTTCATGAATGCCTCTGGCGGCGGCGTGACCGCATCCGGCGGCGAAGCGATCCTGCAGGCTGAATTCGTGCGTGACTGGTTCCGCGCCTGCCATGCCGAAGGCATCAATACCTGCCTGGATACCAACGGCTTCGTGCGCCGCTACGATCCGGTGATCGACGAGCTGCTGGACACCACCGATCTGGTGATGCTGGACCTGAAACAGATGAACGACGAGATCCACCAGAACCTGGTCGGCGTCTCCAACCACCGCACGCTGGAATTCGCCCGCTACCTGGCGAAACGCAACCAGCGCACCTGGATCCGCTACGTGGTGGTACCGGGTTGGTCAGACGACGACAAATCGGCGCATTTGCTGGGCGAGTTTACCAAAGACATGACCAACATCGAGAAAATCGAGCTGCTGCCCTACCACGAGCTGGGCAAGCACAAATGGGTGGCGATGGGGGAAGAGTACAAGTTGGATGGCGTACATCCGCCGAAGGCCGAGACCATGGATCGCGTCAAAGGCATCCTGGAAAGCTACGGCCACAAAGTGATCTACTGATTGGCGCGCGCCACAAGAAAAAACCGGCTCATGGCCGGTTTTTTTATGCTCAGGCGGCGGCGAACGGCGTATGGTGGCGATCCGGTTTCTGCTTCTTCAGCAGCATCAGCAGGTAAACCAGCGCCACGGCGGCGATCATCACGAACAGTACGCGGTCAGAGTAGTTCTGCATCAGCAGCGCCGTCATCGACGGGCCCAGCAGGCTGCCGATGGTGTAGCTCATCAACAGCGCCTGGTTCATCGCCACCAGTTCGTGCGGCATTGCCTTCTCACAGGCCCAGGACATCGCCACCGGATACAGGGTAAAGCCGGCGCAGCCGAGGATGAACAGTGAAGGCGCCATGGCGTAGTTGCCGAGCATCGCCACGCTGGCGAGGATCACCACGAACACCTGAATGCGCAGCACCAGCAGGCGCCCGTAACGATCGGCCAGGCGCCCGACCGGCCATTGGCCGACGATGCCGGAGCTGACCAGCAACGCCATCCAGTAGCCGACGTTAGCGTCGCTCATGCCCTGATGGGAGAGATACAGCGGCATCAGGCCGTACAGCGAACCGAGCACGATGCCGGAGATGATGCAGCCGTTGATGCCGAGGCGCGCGCTGCGGCGTCTCAGCATCGACCACACCGCCGCCTGCTGCGGCTCGTCTTCATGGCGGTTGACCCGCGCGAACAGCATCGGCAGCATGGCGCTGATCACGATGGCGGTCACCCACGGCACCACGTGCAGCAATTCGGTCGAGGTCATGCTCAACAGCAATTGGCCGGTCACCGTACCGAGGTAATAGACAATCATATAGGCCGCCAGCAGTTGGCCGCGGTTGCTGAGATTACCGCTGCGCAGCAGCGCGCTTTCCACAATCACCCAGATCCAGGCGCAACCGACGCCGGCGAAGAAGCGCCAGCCCAGCCAGCTCCAGAAATCGATCGACAGCACCATGCCGGCGGTCGCGGCAGCGAACAACAAACAGGAGAGATGGTAGCTGCGGGTGAAGCCGACGCGCTGGATCAGTTTGCCCGCCACCAACGTGCCCAACAGGTTGCCGCTGAAATAAGAGGAGCTGACCATTCCCACTTGCCAGGTCGACAGCTGAGCATGGGTTAACCAAAGAGGCACTAACGTATTCAAAACGGCAATGGATACCGTGAGCAACAACAGGCCGCAGAGCAACAGGAGCACTGGGCGGGAGTAAGCGGACATAGTGAAATTGTGACCGAACGCGCAATGAGAGTGCGCGCATCATGCCACTGGCGATAAAAAAGTCAATCGCCTCTTATCATTCCAGCGCACGATTTGTTTCCGCCCAAACGACCGAAAAAGCGTTATGCTCAGCGCAGAGCGGATTTGACGACGGAGAAGCAAGATGAGTCAGGCAAATAATGCGGCGGTCGAGACCTTGCTGGCGGACATCGGCAGCACGCACGGCGAGCTGCTGGAGATCATACAACAGGTGCGCAGGGTCGCCGCGGCGAGCGGCAGCGGCGTCACCGAGTCGGTTAAATACGGCGGCATCATGTTCTCACATAGCCAATTTTTCTGCGGCGTTTTCGCCTACCGCAGCCACGTCACGGTAGAGTTCGGCCAGGGCTACCGCCTGGAAGATCGTTATCACCAGCTCGAGGGCAGCGGCCAGTATCGGCGGCACATCAAGCTTCACTCGCCCGACGAGGTTAAAAGCAAGCATCTGGCAGACTACATTAAACAGGCTTATACGCTGGCGAAAGGCTGAATTCTCGACATAAAAAAAGCGCCCGCAGGCGCTTTTTTCTAGTGATTGGCTGTTCAGCCGATATATTCCAGGCCACCCATATAAGGGCGCAGCACTTCAGGCACCTGAATACGGCCGTCGGCCTGCTGGTAGTTCTCCAGCACCGCCACCAAGGTACGGCCAACCGCCAGGCCGGAGCCGTTCAGCGTATGGACCAGACGCGGTTTCTTGTCGGCCTTGCTGCGGCAGCGAGCCTGCATGCGGCGCGCCTGGAAGTCCCACATGTTGGAGCAGGACGAGATCTCGCGGTAGGTGTTCTGCGCCGGCAGCCACACTTCCAGATCGTAAGTCTTGCACGCGCCGAAGCCCATGTCGCCGGTGCACAGCAGCACCTTGCGGTAAGGCAGGTTCAGCAGCTGCAGCACTTTTTCCGCGTGGCCGGTCAGCTCTTCCAGGGCATCCATCGAATCTTCCGGACGAACGATCTGCACCATTTCAACCTTGTCGAACTGGTGCATGCGGATCAAACCACGGGTATCGCGGCCGTAAGAACCGGCTTCCGCACGGAAGCATGGCGTGTGTGCGGTCATCTTCAGCGGCAGAGATTCCTCTTCCACGATCTCGTCGCGCACCAGGTTGGTCAGCGGCACTTCCGCCGTTGGGATCAGCGCGTAGTTGCTGCTGTCGGCTTCTTCTTCCAGCGGGCGGGTGTGGAACAGATCTTCGCCGAACTTCGGCAGCTGGCCGGTACCGTACAGCGTGGCGTGGTTGACCAGGTAAGGCACGTAGGCCTCCAGGTAGCCGTGCTGCTCGGTGTGCAGATCCAGCATGAACTGGGACAGCGCGCGGTGCATGCGGGCGATTTGCCCTTTCATCACCACGAAGCGCGAACCGGTCAGCTTAACCGCGGCGGCAAAATCCAGCCCGCCGGCCATTTCGCCCAGATCGACGTGATCGCGCACCGCGAAGTCGTACTGGCGCGGTTCGCCCCAGCGGGTGACTTCCAGGTTTTCGCTGTCGTCTTTACCATCCGGCACCGCGTCGTCCGGCAGGTTAGGCAGCGTCAGGGCGTAATCGCGGATCTCGCTCTGCAGCGCATCCAGCGCCGCCTTGGCGGCATCCAGCTTGTCACCCAGCTCGTTCACTTCGCGACGCAGCGGCTCGATGTCTTCCCCACGCGCTTTGGCCGCGCCGATGGATTTCGATCGGGAGTTGCGTTCCGCTTGCAGCGTTTCAGTTTCTACCTGCAGAACTTTGCGGCGTTCTTCCTGCGAACGCAGCAGATCCAGATCGAGTTTAAAGCCTCGGCGAGCCAGTTTGACGGCGACTGCGTCTAGCTCATTACGCAGCAGATTGGGATCGAGCATGCTAATCCTGTGCTTGTTGTTATTGAAAGAAGTGTTGTTGTTCTATGCGGCTGATTTATAGCCGCATAAAAGAAGAGTGATACCCGCTAACCTTACCGCAACGGCCACGCTAGCGGTAGCGTTTTGTCGGGCTATTTTGATCCTGCTCAGCCAGCCATGCCAACTTTTCGCCGATTTTCCCTTCCAGCCCGCGCGAGGTCGGTTGGTAGTAGCGCGTATGGGCCATTTCGGGCGGGAAGTAGTTCTCGCCGGCGGCGTAGGCGTTGGGTTCGTCGTGGGCGTAACGGTACTCCGCCCCCAGCCCCATCTCCTTCATCAGCTTGGTCGGCGCGTTGCGCAAGTGCTCAGGTACGTCATAATCGGCCTGCTCCCTGGCGTCGCGCATGGCGGCCTTGAACGCGGTGTAAACCGCGTTGCTCTTCGGCGCGCAGGCCAGATAGACGATCGCCTGCGCGATGGCGCGCTCGCCCTCCGCCGGCCCCACGCGGGTAAAACAATCCCAGGCGGCGATCGCCACCTGCATGCCGCGCGGATCGGCGTTGCCCACGTCTTCAGAGGCAATCGCCAACAGACGGCGCGCCACATAGAGCGGATCGCCGCCGGCGGTAATGATGCGCGCATACCAATACAGCGCGGCGTCCGGCGCCGAACCGCGCACCGATTTATGCAGCGCGGAAATCAGGTCGTAATAACGGTCGCCCTTGTTGTCGAAGCGCGCGCTGCGCTCGCCCGACACCTCTTTCAGCAACTGCGGCGTCAGCACCCGCACGCCTTTGGCGTCCATCTCCGCCATGTCCGCCATCATTTCCAGGCTGTTCAACGCCCGGCGCGCATCGCCGCCCACCAACTCCGACAGCAGGCGGCGCGTTTCCGCCGGCAGCTCGACGTTCTGATCGCCAAAGCCGCGCGCCTTGTCGCTCATCGCCTGATCCAGCACCTGGCCGATATCTTCGGCGGTCAGTGCCTTAAGCAGATAAACGCGGGCGCGGGACAGCAGCGCCGAGTTCAGTTCGAACGACGGGTTTTCGGTGGTGGCGCCGATAAAGGTGATGGTGCCGTCTTCGATGTGCGGCAGGAAAGCGTCCTGCTGGCTTTTGTTAAAGCGGTGCACTTCGTCGACGAACAGGATGGTGCGGCGGCCGGCGTCGCGGTTTTGCCGCGCCCGCTCGATCGCTTCGCGGATCTCCTTGATGCCGGAGGTCACGGCGGAGATCCGTTCGACATCCGCCTGGCCATAACGGCCGATCAGCTCTGCCAACGTCGTCTTCCCGGTACCCGGCGGCCCCCATAAAATCATCGAGTGCAGTTGCCCGGCCTCAATGGCGCGCGGCAGCGGCTTGCCGGCGGCCAGCAGGTGTTGCTGGCCGATATACTGCGCCAGCGTGGTCGGCCGCATGCGCGCGGCCAACGGCTGGAACTCGTTCTGGGAAAAATCGAGCGACAGATTATTACTCACTTGCACCTCACTGGCGCTGGTCGTCCAGCGTCACCCCCTTCGGCGGGGTAAATTTGAATTTGGCCGGATCGGCGGCAACGTTCTGCTGGCTTTTCAGCGTATAAGAACTACGTTGGCCATCCTGCTCCACCGCGGCGAAGCTGCGGATGGTGCCGCTGTTGGTCACGCTGATGGCGAATTGCTTCAGGTTGCCGCTGGCGGATTTTGGCGTTAATTCGAAATCATCGCCCTTTTGCTTCACGTTGTACTGTTTCCAGTCGCTGGCATTATTGCGGGTGATCAGCATAAACGGCGTATTGCCGGTGGCGTTCTTCAACCAGGTCGCCGTCACCTGCTCGACGAACGGGTTGTAAAACCACAGGGTTTGGCCATCGGAGACCAGCACGCTCTCATCGGGTGAGGTCATGTGCCAGTTGAACAGGTTCGGCCGCTTCACCCACAGCTCACCTTCACCCTGTTGCACCGCGGCGCCTTCGGCGCTGGTCACGGTTTGCGAGAAGCTGGCGTGGAAACTGTTCACCTTCGCCAGGCGACTTTGCAGATCCTGTGCGGCATCGGCCAGCACGGA
The DNA here is from genome assembly GCF_052166695.1 of Serratia sp. CY76391. NCBI lineage: Bacteria > Pseudomonadati > Pseudomonadota > Gammaproteobacteria > Enterobacterales > Yersiniaceae > Serratia > Serratia sp. CY76391. The sequence goes on along the minus strand of NZ_JBJNOJ010000001.1, from coordinate 803,012 downwards.
GGTAGAAGCGAATCCCGAAAGCAGACAGCAGGCAACTAACAGTTTTTTCATTATTCCAGATACCTTATGAAATGCGTTAACCGCAGGGCGACGCCGTGCGGGTCAATCAACCCTTTACTCCCGTTACTTTACCTGAAGCCGGCGATCGGCCGGTAGGCCAATGTTCCGAGAAGAAACGGGTTTACGCTTCTTTGCACAAGGGCCGCTTAAGCGGCCCTTTCTTATTGAATTGCAATGGCTAAACGACCATCAATCGTGCCGCGGCGGCGCCAGCACCTCGCGGTTGCCGTTATGCCCCTGCTCACTGACGATGCCCTGCGCCTCCATCTGTTCGATGATGCGAGCCGCGCGGTTGTAGCCGATACGGAACTGGCGCTGTACGCCGGAGATGGAGGCGCGGCGTTTATCCACCACGAAATCCACCGCCTGGTCAAACAGCGGATCCAGCTCTTCGTCGCCGTCCATGCCGCCGCCGGCACCGCCCTCGCCGTCTTCACCGCCGCTGAGAATGCCCTCTTTATATTGGGGCCGCTCGCGCGCTTTCCAATCCTTGACCACCGCATGCACTTCCTGATCGCGCACGAATGCGCCATGTACGCGCACCGGGATCGAGGAGTTCGGCGCCAGATAAAGCATATCACCCATGCCCAGCAAGGACTCGGCGCCCCCCTGATCGAGGATGGTACGAGAGTCGATCTTGCTCGACACGGTAAAGGCGATACGCGTCGGGATGTTGGCTTTGATCAGGCCGGTGATCACATCCACCGACGGACGCTGGGTCGCCAGCACCAGGTGGATACCCGCCGCACGCGCTTTCTGCGCCAGGCGAGCGATCAACTCTTCGACCTTCTTGCCCACCGTCATGATCAGATCGGCGAATTCGTCGACCATCACCACGATGTACGGCTCTTTCTCCAGCACCGGCGGCGTGATGTCCATGCTGTCGGTCGGCTTCCAGAATGGATCCGGGATCGGACGCCCCATCGCTTCGGCCTGATCGACGCGCTCGTTGTAGCCGGCCAGGTTACGCACGCCCAGAGCTGACATCAGCTTGTAGCGGCGTTCCATTTCACCCACGCACCAGCGCAGCGCGTTGGCGGCGTCTTTCATGTCGGTGACCACGTCGGTCAACAGGTGTGGAATGCCTTCGTAAACCGACAGCTCCAGCATTTTCGGGTCGATCATGATAAAACGCACTTCTTTCGGCGTGGCCTTATACAAGATGCTCAGGATCATGGCGTTGACCCCGACCGACTTACCGGAACCGGTGGTACCGGCGACCAGCAAGTGCGGCATTTTGCCCAGATCGGCCACTACCGGTTCGCCGGAGATGTCTTTACCCAATACGATGGACAGCGGCGACGGATTGTCACGGAAAGCCGGGCAATCCAGCACTTCGCGCAGATACACCGTTTGCCGTTTGGCATTCGGCAGCTCCAGACCGACATAAGGCTTGCCGGGGATCACTTCCACCACGCGCACCGCCGAAGTCGACAGCGAGCGCGCCAGATCGCGCGACAGGTTGGAAATGCGCGCCGCTTTAACGCCCGGCGCCAGATCCAGCTCGAAGCGGGTGATGACCGGCCCCGGCAGGATGTCCACCACGTCGGCTTTCACGCGGTAATCGGCCAGGCTGGCCTCCACCAGGCGCGCCTTCTGTTCCAGCGCGAAGGAATCGACCGGCTCCACCTCTTTCGGCGCTTCGGTCAACAGATCCAGCGTCGGCAGCGGCGTGGTCGGTTTCTGCAGCGGCTGATCGTTGCGCATCAGGAACGGGTGAATCAGGCTGTCCATCGCCGGATGTTGCTCGGCCTGAGCTTGCTGAGGCTGCTGCTGCGCCGGTTGCTGCGGCTGCTGATATTGCGGCTGCGACGGCTGTTGATACTGCTGTTGCGGCTGCTGGTATTGCTGCGGCTGAGGCTGTTGGTATTGTTGAGGCGGCTGATGCGATTGCTGAGGTTGAGCCGCAGGCGCCACAGGCTCAAACTGACCGAACGGCACATCGTCCTCTTGCTCGCTTTGCTGTTCAATGCGCTCTTCAAGCTGCGGGGACAGCGTGAACATCGGCTCACTCGGGCCATCGTCCACCAGATCCGCCATCGGCGAGAAGCTGAAAGCATTGCGGGTATCGATCGGGCTGGTGGCCGGTGCCTGCGGAGCAGGTGCTTGCTGGCCGTAGCGCGCCTGCTGCTGCTCGGCGAACGCCTGGCGCAGCGCGGCCTCTTGCTGCGCCTCTTCGTCGTCCTGTTGATAGCCTTCGCCGTAGCGTTGGTGCTGCTGCTCGGCAAACGCCTTGCTCAGCTCGGCTTCCTGCAATGCGCTCTCGTCATCTTGTTGCTCAGGCGCGTAGCTTTCGCCATAGCGCTGGCTTTGCTGCTCGGCAAACGCCTGACGCAGCGCGGCTTCCTGTAGCGCCTCTTCTTCCTGCGGGTTCACCGCCGCCGGCTGCTGAGGCTCCGCCTCTGTCTGGCGCTGCTCCTGTTCGGCCGCACGCTGCGAAGGCAGCTTGATGCCGTAGGACGCCAGTTCGCGACGGGTCGGGATGCGCACAGGGTTCGGCCGCGGCAGTTCAGGGCCGATGCCCTGCTTAACCTGCGGATTGTCGTCGCTGGTCGCCGTGAAGGCCGGCATAAAGGTCGCCGCGGCGGCACCTGCAGCAGCAGCGGCTGCCGCCGTATCCGGCTGCGGTTTGGCACCGGTGGCGCTGAAACCGCTCGAACTGCCGATGTCGACGCTGTCACGCTGTGCGGCGGTAAAATCAAAGGGAGAACGCGCCGGCGGCTGCGGCGCGGCCGGCTCTTGCCAGTTGCCGAGGCGCGGCTCATCGTCATCCTGATAAGGATCGACAGGACGCGTCGCCTTAGGCGCGGGCGTTTCTTCCGGGATCTCGAAGGAATACAGCGGCGGCGTAGCGTCTTGCGCCGGGGTGCTCACCGGGTGCTGATTGACAGAGGCCGGCGCGGCCGGCGCCACCGTCACCGACTGCGCCTGTGTGGCGATCGGCGCTGCAACGGGCTCATGGATCTCTGCCTTCACCGCCGGTGCAGGTGAAGCCGCCGGCGCGATGGATGCGGCTTCTGCTTCAAGCTCGCCATCGTCGGCGCGCAGGCCGCTGAGCAACGGATCGGCGGCGTCTTCTGCCGCCGCTTTGGCGCTTTCGGTGACCGAAGGCGCGGAGAACAGCACGTCGTCATCGGCGGCCGCGGCTCCGGCGGCGGTCGCGGCAACCGCTGCAGCGGCGCCCTTCCCTGCCTGCTCAGGCTCGTCGTCGACGTAACGCTCGTCATCCTCAAAATAGCGCTCTTCGCGACGTGAGCGATTGGTCATCACCGTCGCGACGCCCAGCACCGCCCCGCCGATCTTCTCGGCGATCACCAGCCAGGACCAGCCGGTAAACAGCGTCAACCCCGCCGCCCATACGCACAGCAGCGCCAGCGTAGCGCCGATGCCGTTGAACCACGGCAACATGGCGTTGCTCAGCAGGCTGCCGATCACGCCGCCGGAAGCGAAGTAATAGAGATCGTCGACGTTCAGCGCCGCCAGCCCGCAGGAGGTGAGCACTAACGCCAGGGTGCCGATCAGGCGCAGGGAAAGCGCGAAATAGTCGATGTAGTCTCTGTTGCTGCGTTGGCGATAAGCCGCCCAGCACAGGACCAGCATGATCGGCGGTATCGCGTAGGCGAGCACCCCGAAGGTGAAGAACAGCGTATCGGCCAACCAGGCCCCGACACCGCCGCCCAGATTGTGAATCGGCTCATGCCACGCGGTCTGCGACCAGCTTGGGTCAGACGGATTGAAACTGACCAACGCAGCCATGAGGTAAACGGCAAAAATCGCTACCACGATAAGCACAGCTTCCAGCAAACGCCGGCCACTGCTGAGTCTTTTCAGGGTAACTTCTTTATCTTCTGTATATTCCTGGCTCAAGAAAGGCTCTCCAGGTTCCTGTTAGCTGACATAGCAACAGCGCCGAGAAACTGCCCCGGCGCCGAAACTGTATGAATAAACAGGAGTGTAACCAATTTAATCAGGTTTTGCACCTGCACCTTACCGTGTTTTGATAACCAGACGGTTACTCTGTTTCACTTCTTCCATCACTACGTAGGTACGGGTGTCGTTAACCCCCGGCAAACGCAGCAAGGTTTCGCCCAGCAATTTGCGGTAAGCCGACATGTCCGGTACGCGGGTTTTCAACAGGTAGTCGAAATCGCCGGAAACCAGATGACACTCCTGAATCTCTTCAAGCTTCTGCACTGCCGAGTTGAATTGCTCAAACACATCCGGCGCACCGCGGTTCAGCGTGATCTCCACGAAAACCAGCAGGGACGCATCCAGATAATGCGGGTTAAGCAATGCGGTATAGCCATGAATGAAACCCTGGCGCTCGAGACGGCGCACGCGTTCCAAACATGGTGTCGGGGATAACCCCACGCGCTTCGAAAGCTCGACGTTCGAAATACGCCCATCCTTCTGCAGCTCATTCAGGATGTTGCGGTCGATACGGTCAAGATCTTTACCCGGGCGTTTCTTGTTGTCTGCCATTATTATTGTCTCTCTTATTTTCTTCCGTGCACTTGCCACACCCTAGCCAACGTCAATGTGTAAGGGTTCGTTCCAAGCGAAGACCCGATGCCTGTCATATGCTTCTTCACTACCATCATTCCACGCCGCGCAGCCTGTCTGTCCAACCCCGCGCGATGCAGGTAACGACGTTTAGGTCGAGAAAAAATCAGCAAACGCTTGCGCGCTCTGCTCCGCACACCCATCGCGCATTGCCGCCTCGCGGCGCAAATACGTACGATTTGCTGGTGTTACGGGGATAATTTCTTCTTCCTATGATGTTTTCGCAAATGCGCAGCGGATTGTCAAAGTAAAAGAAGCAAAATCAGAACAACGTACCGCCACGAAAAGTCTGCATCCCATTTTTGGTTATGAATCGCTGGCAGATAACCCCCGGCGGGGAGCGGCTGAAGTCGCAGAATGCGCCGTTTTTGTACGGTTGGCGATTCAGCGGCCGAATGCGGCTTTGATAAGGTAAATTTCTGCGTTCGGCGTACGATTTGCCGACAGCGGGTGCATTAATAGGCGACAACTATCATACAAATCGTTAACAACGTCGCCCGGCGCTTTTTTTACTGCGCCATTTTCCCTACAATCGGCTTCATTGTCCGCCATTGTGGAATAAAGAGGTTATTCATGGGCACGGCTAAACATAGCAAATTACTGATTCTGGGCTCCGGCCCGGCCGGTTACACCGCCGCCGTCTACGCGGCGCGCGCCAACCTGAATCCGGTGCTGATCACCGGTCTGGAGCAAGGCGGCCAGCTGACCACCACCACCGAAGTGGAAAACTGGCCGGGCGACGCCGAAGGCCTGACCGGCCCGGCGCTGATGGAGCGCATGCGCGAGCACGCGGAGAAGTTCCAGACTGAAATCGTCTTCGATCATATCAACAGCGTCGATCTGCAGCAGCGTCCGTTCCGCCTGTTCGGCGACAGCGGCGAATACAGCTGCGACGCGCTGATCATCGCGACCGGCGCCTCCGCCCGCTACCTTGGCCTGCCTTCCGAAGACGCCTTCAAGGGCAAAGGCGTTTCCGCCTGCGCGACCTGCGACGGTTTCTTCTACCGCAACCAGAAAGTCGCGGTGGTCGGCGGCGGCAACACCGCAGTTGAAGAAGCGCTGTACCTGTCCAACATCGCCGCCGAGGTTCACCTGATCCACCGTCGCGACAGCTTCCGCTCGGAGAAGATCCTGATTGACCGGCTGATGGAAAAAGTGAAAAGCGGCAACATCGTGCTGCACACCGACCATACGCTGGACGAAGTGCTGGGCGATGAAATGGGCGTGACCGGCGTGCGCATCCGCAGCACCAAAGCGGAAAACGAAACCCGTGAACTGGAACTGGCCGGCGTGTTCATCGCTATCGGCCACAGCCCGAACACCGGCATCTTCGGCGGCCAGCTGGAGCTGGAAAACGGCTACATCAAGGTACAGTCCGGCATTCACGGCAATGCGACCCAAACCACTATCCCCGGCGTCTTCGCCGCAGGCGACGTAATGGATCACGTCTACCGCCAGGCGATCACTTCCGCCGGCACCGGCTGTATGGCGGCGCTGGACGCAGAACGTTACCTGGACGGCATCGCCGGCGCAGAAGTCTGCTAAGACTTTCCCCCCATCAGCAAAAAGCGGCTCTCGGGCCGCTTTTTTTGTTTCCCCCCTCCGCACTCTCCTTCCCGCGTCTGTTATAGCCACATTTGGCCGCTTTATTATTTTCAGTCTGCCGGGTGACGAGGTAACATGGGACCTCGCTTGTTTGTCGCCGATTGCGCCAAACACTATTATTTAACAGTACGTTAACCCAGCCTGTAACAAACGGGCACCGGCGACGCAGACGCATATCTGATGAAAAAAACCAGACAGCAACAGTTAACCCGTTGGCTTAAAACCCAGAGTTCGTTGGCGCAGCGTTGGCTGCGCCTTTCCATGCTGTTGGGGTTGTTCAGCGGCCTGCTGATCGTGGCGCAGGCGTGGCTGCTGGCCAGTCTGCTGCACGCCCTGATCATCGAACATACCCCACGCGAACAGCTGCTCCCTTCGTTTATCTGGCTAGCCGCCGCGTTCGCATTGCGGGCGCTGTTGAGCTGGCTGCGGGAACGGGTCGGTTTCCTGTGTGGCCAGGTGATCCGTCAGCGCATGCGCCAGCAGGTGCTGGATAAGCTGCAGCAGCTCGGCCCGGCCTGGATCCAGGGCAAACCGGCGGGCAGTTGGGCCAGCATCATCGTCGAGCAGATCGAGGATATGCAGGACTATTACTCGCGCTATCTGCCGCAGATGTATCTGGCGGTCTTCATCCCGCTGCTGATCCTGATCGCTGTTTTCCCGATCAATTGGGCCGCCGGTTTGATTCTGTTGGCGACCGCGCCGCTGATCCCGCTGTTCATGGCGCTGGTCGGTATGGGGGCCGCCGATGCCAACCGCCGCAACTTCGTGGCACTGGCGCGATTGAGCGGCAACTTCCTCGATCGCCTGCGCGGCCTGGACACCCTGCGGCTGTTCGACCGCGCGCAGGCCGAAACCGCGCAGATCGCCAAGTCCTCCGAAGACTTCCGCAGCCGCACCATGGAAGTGCTGCGCATGGCCTTCCTCTCTTCCGGCGTGCTGGAGTTCTTCGCCTCGATTTCCATCGCCGTGGTGGCGGTGTACTTCGGTTTTTCCTACCTCGGCGAACTCAATTTCGGCAGCTACGGCCTCGGCGTAACGCTGTTTTCCGGTTTTCTGGTGCTGATTCTGGCGCCGGAGTTTTTCCAACCGCTGCGCGATCTCGGCACCTTCTACCATGCCAAGGCGCAGGCGGTCGGCGCGGCGGAAGCGCTGGAAACCTTCCTCAGCGCCGAAGGCGAGCAGATGGGCAACGGCACGCGGCAGCTGCCCGCCGATCAACCGCTGACGCTGCAGGCGAACGCGTTGGAAATCCTGTCGCCGAACGGCGTGCTGCTGGCCGGGCCGCTGAGTTTCACCCTGCAACCGCAACAGCGCGTGGCGCTGGTCGGGCTGAGCGGCGCCGGCAAAAGTTCGCTGCTCAATCTGCTGCTCGGCTTCCTGCCCTACCGTGGGTCGTTGACCGTCAACGGCATCGAGCTGCGTGAACTGTCCGCAGAAAACTGGAGGCAACAGTTGAGCTGGGTAGGGCAAAACCCGCATCTGCCGGCGCAAACCTTGCGCGCCAATATTCTGCTGGGCTGCCCGCAGGCCGACGAAGCACAGCTGCAGCAGGCGGTGGAGCTCGCCTACGTCAGCGAACTGTTACCGTATCTGCCGCAGGGGCTCGACACCGAAGTGGGCGACAACGCCGCCCGCCTGTCGGTCGGCCAGGCGCAGCGCGTGGTGGTCGCCCGGGCGCTGATCGGCCAGCGCCGCTTGCTGCTGCTGGATGAACCGGCCGCCAGCCTCGATGCCCATAGCGAACAACGGGTGATGCAGGCGTTGAATGCCGCTTCGCATCAGCAAACCACCCTGCTGGTGACGCACCAGTTGGAAGATACCGAAGACTACGATGAGATTTGGGTGATGGATAACGGGCGCATCGTGCAACAGGGCGATTACGCCACCCTCAGCGCCCAGCCGGGCCTGTTCGCCACTCTGATCGCCCACCGCCGCGGGGAGCTTTAATCATGCGCGTTTTGCTGCCGTTTTTGGCGTTGTATCGCCGCCATAGCCTGCTGATTAGCCTGGGCATCCTTTTGGCGATCGTCACCCTGCTGGCCAGCATCGGCCTGCTGGCGCTCTCCGGCTGGTTCCTGGCCGCCTCTTCGCTGGCCGGATTGGCGGGCCTGCTGACCTTCAACTATATGTTGCCGGCCGCCGGCGTGCGCGGCACGGCGATCTTCCGCACCGCCGGGCGCTACGCCGAGCGTGTGGTCAGCCACGACGCCACCTTCCGCGTGCTGTCGCACCTGCGGGTGTTCACCTTCAGCAAGATCCTGCCGCTGACGCCGGGCGGCATCGCCCGTTTCCGCCAGGCCGACCTGCTCAATCGCCTGGTGGCGGACGTGGACACGCTGGATCACCTTTATCTGCGGGTGATCTCGCCGCTGATCAGCGCGGCGGTGGTGATCCTGGTGGTCACCTACGGCCTGAGCTGGCTGGATCCTGCGCTCGCCCTGACGCTGGGCGGCATACTGTTGCTGCTGTTGCTGCTGGTGCCGCCGGTGTTCTATCGCGCCGGCAAACCGATCGGCGGCCAGCTTACCGCCCTGCGCGGCCAATACCGCACCGACCTGACCGCCTGGCTGCAGGGGCAGGCGGAGCTGGTGGTGTTCGGCGCCGTCAACGACTTCCGCCAGACGCTGAACGCCACCGAACAGCTGTGGCAACGCCGCCAGTGGCAGCAGGCCTCGCTGAGCGGCAAGGCGCAGGCGCTGATGATCCTCGCCAGCGGGCTGACGGTGACGCTGCTGCTGTGGCTGACCGCCGCCGGCATCGGCGGCGATACCCAACCCGGCGCGCTGATCGCGCTGTTTGTCTTCGCCGCGCTGGCGTCGTTCGAAGCGCTGATGCCGGTGGCCGGCGCCTTCCAGCACCTCGGCCAGGTGATCGCCTCCGCCACGCGGGTCAAACAGATCATCGATCGCCAGCCGGAGGTCACCTTCCCTGCCACCGGTCCGGCCGCCGCCGACCGGGCTCAGCTTAGCCTGCGGCAGTTGAGTTTCACCTACCCCGATCAGCCGCAGCCGGTACTGCGCGACGTCACGCTCGAGGTGGCAGCCGGCGAACACATCGCCTTGCTCGGCCGCACCGGCTGCGGCAAGTCCACCCTGCTGCAGTTGCTGACCCGCGCCTGGCGCACCGACGGCGGAAAAATTCTGCTCAACGGCGAACCGCTGGAGGATTATGATGAAACCACGCTGCGTCGGATGACCACGGTCGTCAGCCAGCGAGTGCATATCTTCAGCGATACGCTGCGGGAAAACCTGCGGCTGGCCGCACCGGATGCCGGCGACGCTCGCCTGAGTGACGTGCTGCTGCAGGTGGGGCTCGGCAAATTGCTGGACAGCGACGGCGGGCTGAACGCCTGGCTGGGGGAAGGCGGCCGGCAGCTGTCCGGCGGCGAACAGCGCCGACTGGGCATCGCCCGCGCGCTGCTGCACCCTGCCCCGCTGCTGTTGCTTGACGAACCGACCGAAGGGCTGGACGCCGAGACCGAGCAGCAGATCCTGGCGCTGCTGCGCCGGCATTGTCAGGGCAAGACGCTGATCCTGGTGACGCACCGCCTGTACGGCCTGGAGCATCTCGATCGCATTTGCGTAATGGATGACGGCCAAATTGTCGAACAGGGCGATCACGCCGCCCTAATGCGCCAGCAGGGCCGCTATGCCCGCTTTCGCAACCGTATCAGCAACCTGGCGCCGTAATCGGCCCGTAGAGGACGCAGAAACCCTGTATGCGCATCGTTAAGCTTTCCCCTCAGTCGCTGGCGTTTCCCTCGCCTGAGGGCGCCCTGCGCGATCCCAACGGCCTGCTGGCGATCGGCGGCGACCTGACGGCGCCACGGCTGCTGGCAGCCTACGAGCGCGGCATCTTCCCCTGGTATTCGCCGGGGGAAGCGATTCTGTGGTGGTCACCCGATCCGCGTGCGGTGCTGTTCCCGGCCGAGTTTCATCTCAACCGCAGCCTGAAACGCTTTCTGCGCCACGATCCGTTTCGCATCACGCTTAATCACGACTTCGCCGCGGTGATCGCCGCCTGCGCCCACCGGCCGGATGAAGGCACCTGGATCGGCCCGGAGGTACAGCGCGCCTATCAACATCTTCATCGCCTCGGCTATGCGCACTCGGTGGAGGTATGGCAGGATGATCAACTGGTCGGCGGCATGTATGGCGTGGCGCAAGGCGCGTTGTTCTGCGGCGAATCGATGTTCAGCCGCGTCACCAACGCCTCAAAATGCGCATTGATGGCCTTTTGCCGCCATTTTGCCGCTTATGGCGGGGAATTGATTGACTGCCAGGTGCTGAACGCTCACACTGCCCGCCTTGGCGCGCGTGAAATTCCGCGCCGTCAATTTTTGCAGCAGCTCAGCACCCTTCAACGGCGGCCTTTGGCACCGGCGTGCTGGGCGCCGCAAGTCATATCCCCACAGCCGGTTGAACCGCCCTGCCCAGCAAACTAATTGGTGGAAACGGTGCAATGTTCACCGACACATCTTTACATAATGGGGGTTTTTCGGCATTATCTTGCCGGTTAAAAACTAAGGTAGTTAGACCTAGAGGATTCGATGGCCAAAGAAGACAATATTGAAATGCAGGGCACCGTTCTTGATACGCTGCCGAACACCATGTTCCGCGTTGAATTGGAAAACGGGCACGTGGTAACCGCACACATCTCCGGTAAAATGCGTAAAAACTATATCCGCATCCTGACGGGCGACAAAGTCACTGTAGAGCTGACCCCGTACGACCTGAGCAAAGGCCGCATTGTCTTCCGTAGCCGTTAATCGGCTCACCGCGCGCCACACGCTGGCGGCATCGAGGATGTAATATCCCTCGGGAGCCCTTTCCGTTTACCCCCGCAGCGACGTTACACAACGGGTTGCAGGTGCGCAGGTAAACTGAGAGGGCTCACTCGTTTCTGTTGTACGGTGAATCTCACCCATAAAAAAAGCGATGCCGAAGCATCGCTTTTTCTTTGCCTGAAAGCGGCCTTTTAGTGCACCGCGCCCTCGTCCGCTTTGCGCTTGGCGGCGCTGAGGAAGTGGTAGGTCAGCTGTTTCTTGTCCTTGTCCAGCTCGACCTTCACGGAACCGCCGTCCACCAGCGAACCGAACAGCAACTCGTTGGCCAACGGTTTCTTCAGGTTTTCCTGCATGACGCGCGCCATCGGACGAGCGCCCATCGCACGGTCGTAACCCTTCACCGACAGCCAGTCGCGCGCTTCGTCGCTCACTTCCAGCGAGACGCCCTTCGCATCCAGCTGCGCCTGCAGTTCGACGATAAACTTGTCGACCACCTGCTGGATCACCTCGGTAGACAGATGGTTGAACCAGATGATGTTGTCCAGACGGTTGCGGAACTCCGGCGTAAACACCTTCTTGATCTCTTCCATCGCGTCGGTGCTGTTGTCCTGCTGCACCAGACCGATCGACTTGCGTTCGGTTTCCCGCACCCCGGCGTTGGTGGTCATCACCAGGATCACGTTGCGGAAGTCCGCCTTGCGGCCGTTGTTATCGGTCAGCGTGCCGTTGTCCATCACCTGCAGCAGCAGGTTGAACACGTCCGGATGCGCCTTCTCAATCTCATCGAGCAGCACCACCGCATGCGGATGCTTGATCACCGCATCGGTCAGCAGCCCGCCCTGATCGTAACCGACGTAGCCCGGAGGCGCGCCGATCAGGCGGCTGACGGTATGCCGCTCCATGTACTCGGACATGTCGAAACGCAGCAGCTCGATATCCATCGCCTTGGCCAGCTGTACGGTGACCTCGGTTTTCCCGACCCCGGTCGGCCCGGCGAACAGGAAGGAACCGACCGGCTTGCGCTCGTGGCCCAGACCGGCACGGCTCATCTTGATCGCTTCCGTCAACGCTTCGATCGCCTGATCCTGGCCGAATACCAGCATCTTCAAGCGATCGCCCAGGTTTCTCAGCACGTCGCGGTCGCTGGCCGACACGGTTTTCTCCGGGATGCGAGCGATACGCGCCACCACGGATTCAATATCGGCCACGTTGACGGTTTTCTTGCGCTTGCTGGCCGGCATCAACCGGCTGCGGGCGCCCGCCTCGTCGATCACGTCGATAGCCTTGTCCGGCAGATGACGATCGTTGATGTATTTCACCGACAGCTCCACCGCGGCGCGGATCGCCTTGGCGGTATAACGCACGTCGTGGTGCGCTTCATACTTGGCCTTCAGGCCGTTGATGATCTGAACGGTCTCTTCCGCCGTCGGTTCGGTGATATCGATCTTCTGGAAGCGGCGCGCCAAAGCGCGATCCTTTTCGAAGATGTTGCTGAACTCCTGGTAGGTGGTCGAGCCGATCACCCGGATCTTGCCGCTCGACAGCAGCGGTTTGATCAGGTTGGCGGCATCCACTTGCCCACCGGAAGCCGCACCGGCGCCGATGATGGTGTGAATTTCATCGATGAACAGGATGCTGTTCTGATCCTGTTCCAGCTGTTTGAGCAGCGCCTTGAAGCGCTTCTCGAAGTCGCCGCGGTATTTGGTGCCGGCCAGCAGTGAACCGATATCCAGCGAATACAGCGTGCAGTCCGCCATCACATCCGGCACGTCGCCCTGCACGATACGCCAGGCCAGGCCTTCGGCAATGGCGGTCTTGCCCACGCCGGATTCACCGACCAGCAGCGGGTTGTTTTTACGACGACGGCACAGCACCTGAATCGCGCGCTCCAGCTCACGATCGCGGCCGATCAGCGGATCGATGCCGCCCACACGGGCCAACTGATTGAGGTTGGTGGTGAAGTTTTCCATACGGTCTTCCCCTCCGGACTGCTCTTCGTTCACCGGGTTTTCCGCATTCGGCGCTTGGCCCGGCTCGTCTTTACGCGTGCCATGTGAAATGAAGTTCACCACGTCGAGACGGCTGACGTCGTGCTTGCGCAGCAGATAGGCCGCCTGCGACTCCTGCTCGCTGAAGATGGCCACCAACACGTTGGCGCCGGACACTTCGCTGCGGCCGGAAGATTGCACATGGAAGACCGCGCGCTGCAACACGCGCTGGAAGCTGAGCGTCGGCTGAGTGTCGCGCTCTTCTTCGCCGGCGGGCAGCGTCGGTGTGGTTTGTTCGATGAAGGCTTCCAGCTCCTGGCGCAACGCGGCCAGATCCACCGTACATGCCTCGAGCGCTTCTCGCGCGGCAGGGTTGCTCAGCAACGCCAGCAACAGGTGCTCCACGGTCATAAACTCGTGTCTGTGCTCACGCGCCCTGGCGAAAGCCATGTTGAGACTGAGTTCCAGTTCTTGATTGAGCATAAGCACCTCCCCAATAGATTGCCTTATTCAGGCTTTTTCCAGCGTACAAAGCAACGGATGCTCGTTCTCCCTTGCGTACCGGTTCACATGGACGACTTTGGTTTCCGCCACCTCGGCGGTGAAAACACCACAGATCGCCTTGCCTTGATAGTGGACCGTGAGCATCAGTTGCGTTGCGCGTTCAATATCATAAGAAAAGAACTTTTGCAGAACGTCAATCACAAATTCCATCGGTGTGTAATCGTCGTTGTTAAGTATAACTTTATACATAGACGGCGGTTTTACCGCATCGATTTGTTTTTCTTCGGCCAAGTGTTCAAAGTTTAGCCAGTCGTTGTTATTGCCCATCGCTGCTCATCTTCTCTGCTCTGCCCTCTGATATGGGGACAGGTTTCGGTTATTCAAAGTGGGGATAGTTACTATTTTATCATCTTCGCCATCGTCCCGCCGCACAGTAACGTGCGCAAAAAAACGGGCCAATTGTGACTGAATCGTGGCAATAGCGTTACCTGCTTCAAACTTTGGTGAACTGCTCCCCGCCGACAAAAGCCGATCCCTTGACGCCCCGATCATTTGCTCTAGAGTGTAAATTCGTGGCTGGTGGTCTTTTAACCACCCCTTGTCCACCCTGCTACTCGCCCACGGCGAGTGCGAAATCAGTTATTCATCTCACTTAAAATAGCGTTGCGAGGGATGTAAAAGCATGGAGACGGGTACTGTTAAATGGTTTAACAACGCCAAAGGTTTTGGCTTCATCTGCCCAGCCGGCGGCGGCGAAGATATTTTCGCGCATTATTCCACAATCAAGATGGATGGTTACAGAACGTTGAAGGCGGGCCAGCAGGTCAGCTTCGACGTGCATCAAGGGCCCAAAGGCAACCATGCCAGTCTTATTGTGCCAGTGGAAAGCGAGGCGCTGTCCTAAACGCTTCCGGCAGCATCACGCTGCACTGACTCTGACTGCGATAAAAATGCCAGCCGCCGTGTGACTGGCATTTTTTATGTCTGTGACTTACTCGCGCGCCAGCGCATCGATCGGATTCAGCCGCGCGGCATTGCGCGCCGGCAGATAGCCGAACACCACGCCGATGCCGGTGGAACAGAGGAACGCGCTCAGCAACGCCGCCGGCGGGAAGCTGATCTGCCAGCCTGGCAATACCAACTGCACCGCCAGACCGATGGCGAACGACAGCGTAATCCCCAGCGCGCCCCCCACCAGGCAGACCAACACCGCCTCGATCAAGAACTGCTGCAACACGTCGCCGGAACGGGCGCCCACCGCCATGCGGATGCCGATCTCGCGCGTGCGCTCGGTCACCGACACCAGCATGATGTTCATCACGCCGATGCCGCCGACCACCAGCGAAATCACCGCCACCAGCGTCAGGAACAGCTGCAGCGTGCGGGTGGTTTTCTCCGCGGTTTGCACCAGGCTGTCCATGTTATAGGTGAAAAAGTCCTTCTTGCCGTGGCGCAGCGTCAACAGGCGCGACAGTTGCTGCTCCGCTTCCTTGCTGTCGTAACCGTCGCGGATGCGCACGGTGATCGAATCGAAATAGCTGTTGCCCATCAGCCGGTTGGCCATGGTGCTGTACGGCACCCACACGTTCAGCGTCTTGCTGCTGCCGAACATCGACTGCTTCTCCTTGGCCACGCCGACCACCGTCGCCGGCATGTTGCCCACCAGGATCACCTCGCCCACCACGTTCTTTTGGTGCGGGAACAGCCGCCGCTGGGTATTGGCGTCAATCACCACCGTCTGCGCCTGCGACTGTACCTGCATCGGATCGATGCCGACGCCCTGGGTAAAGCTCATGCCGTACACGCGGAAGAACTGCTCGCTGACGCCGTTGACGTTGGCCGCCGCATCAACGTTGCCCAAGCGCAGCCGCATGCTGCTGCTGATGCTCGGCGACAGCGCACTGATGTAAGGCTGTTCGCGCAGCGCATCGAGATCGCCGTATTTCAACGATTGCCGGTAGGTCGGATCGTCGTCGCCGAAATCCTTGCCGGGATAGATATCGACAGTATTGGTGCCGATGGATTTGATGTCCGCCAGCACCATCTGCTTGGCGGCGTCGCCGATCACCAGGATCGACACCACCGAGGCGATGCCGATAATGATGCCGAGCATGGTCAGCGCGGTGCGCATCTTGTTGGCCGCCATCGCGCGCCAGGCCATGATCAGCGCCTCGCGGAAACGGCCGCCCATCTGCCGCCAGGAAGGCGCCGCGGCGGCCAGCGCCAGCGGCTTGGCCTGCGCATTCTCCTGCGGTGCCGGCCGCGAGTCGGCGATGATCTCGCCGTCGCGGATTTCGATGATCCGTTCAGCCTGACGCGCCACCGCCGGATCGTGAGTCACCAGGATCACCGTGTGCCCCTGGGCGCACAACTGTTTAAGGATCGCCATCACCTCTTCGCCGGAATGGCTGTCAAGCGCGCCGGTCGGCTCATCCGCCAGGATCACCTGCCCGCCGTTCATCAACGCGCGGGCGATACTGACACGCTGCTGCTGGCCGCCGGAAAGCTGGCTCGGCCGATAGTTGACTCGCTCCCCCAGCCCCAGACGGCGCAACAGCGCCTCCGCCCGTTCGCGCCGCGCCGCTTTGCCCAGCCCGGCATACACCGCCGGCACCTCGACGTTGTGCGCCGCGCTCAGGTGCGGCAGCAGATGATAGCGTTGAAAGATAAAGCCGAAATGCTCGCGCCGCAGCTGCGCCAGCGCATCGTCGCTCAGCGTCGCCACATCTTGCCCGGCTACCCGATACACGCCGGCGCTCGGCTTGTCCAGGCAGCCGAGGATGTTCATCAGCGTCGATTTGCCGGAGCCTGAAGCCCCCATGATCGCCACCATTTCACCGGCGTCGATGCTCAGACTGATCCCCTTCAGCACCTCCACCGTCTGCTCGCCGGAACGGTAGCTGCGGCGAATGCCGTTCAGCTGCAACAGCGCCGCCATCAGCCGGCCTCCACGCCGCCGCGGCTGACGATCACCTCATCACCCGCCTCAAGCCCGCGGAGGATCTGCACGTCGATATTGTTGCGCAGGCCGATGGCCACCTCACGCTTCTCTTCCTTGCCCTGTTTCAGCACCGAAACGTGGTAGCGATTGTCGGCGATCTGATCGCCCAGCGCCGCCAGCGGGATCACCAGCGCCTGCTGAACGCCGGCCAGCTGAATATGCACCTGCGCCGTCATTTGCAAGCGCAGCAACCTTTCCGGGTTGGGCACTTCGAAACGCGCGTAATAGAAGATGGCGTTATTGACCTTTTCCGGCGTCGGCTGAATGTCTTTCAGCACGCCGTCGAAGCGCCGGGTCGGATCGCCCAGCACCGTGAACCAGGCCTTCTGACCCGGCTTGAGGTTAATGACGTCGGCCTCCGAGACCTGCGCCTTCACCAACATGGTGCCGAGATCCGCCAGCGTCAGAATGTTTGGCGCCTGTTGCGCCGCGATCACCGTCTGGCCCTGCAGCGTGGTGATCTGCACCACGTCGCCATCCATCGGCGCTTCGATGCGGGTGTAAGCCAGGTTGATCTTGGCGGTGTCCAGGCTGGCCTGATTCCGCGCGATCTGCGCATTGATGGTGCCCACCTGCGCCTTCTTCACCGCCAGCTGCGTCGCCGCCTGATCCAGATCCTGACGCGATACCGCCTGCAGTTTAGCCAGCGCCTGGTTGCGCTGCAGCGTGACCGCCGCCAGTTGCTGTTCCGCCTGCGCCTGCAGCAGTTGCGCATGCAGTTCGCGCAGCGTCGCCTCGCCTTCGCGGATGCTGTTCTGCGCCTGTTGCGGATCGATAACCCCCAGCAACTGGCCTTTTTTCACCTTGTCGCCGATCTCGACATACAGTTTTTCCAACTGCCCGCTGACCTGCGCGCCGACGTCAACCTTGCGCACCGCGTCCAGCTGGCCGGTCGCCAACACGTTCTGCTGCAGATCGCGCTGGGTGACCTTCACCGTTTTGAAATCGGTTGGCGCCGGATGGCGAAAGTGCCAAACGGCCGCCGCGGCAAGCGCCGCAATCACCGCCAGAACGAGTATCCAGCGGCGTTTATGTCCTTTAAACCCTGTCAAAATGGACCTGCCTGTGCTTGTGAATATCCACCGCCCATTGCGGCGGCGGAGCTAAATTAGCATGCAACGTAGGGAATAACTAAACCTTAGCTCAACACAATGTGGAGACACGCCTGGTTACAGTTCAGCATTGAACTCCCGTTTAGTGAAACCTTGATGAAATACCGCCATTCAACACAGCCAAGGATTTCATCATGTCACAGCTCAGCTACCCACTCGCCTCCCCCCGGCCGCTTAACGGCTGGCAACTGATGACGGCGCTGATCAATGGCGAAAAGGCGCCAAGCAACGCCTGGAAAAAAACCTCGTTTCGCCTGAAGTTTCTCGGCCGTTCGCTGCTCAACTGGCGCACCACCAGCGGCCTGCTCAGCACCCTGGCCAGCAACCCGCTGCTGGAAGAGATCCTGAACGCGCAGCCGAACCTGCCGTGCAAGCTGCATCGCCCCTACCTGGCGGCCAACATGAGCAAGATCGAATGCTTGTTCGCCCTGCGCGATCATTACGATCTCATCGTGCAGCGCATGCCGCTGAAGATGCGTCTCGGCCACCTCGGCCCACAGCCTTTCGTGCTGGCCCGCGCGATGGGCAAAAACGAAGCGCCGATCTCGCTGGAACTGGCGGCGATCGACAAACTGAATAAGGAAGGGGAAGCCACGCTGCTGCTGCGCAACGCCAACGGCGTGATGCTGGCGGAAATCACCTTTGCGCTGATGCATTATCAGCAGCAGCCGACGCTGTTCATCGGCGGCCTGCAGGGCGCGAACCATGAGGTGCCGCACGCCGAGATCCAGCACACCACCAAGGAGTGTCACGGTCTGTTCCCTAAACGTCTGGTGCTGGAAGGCGTTTGCACGCTGGCTCGGCATCTCGGCATGCGCCGGATCGTAGCCGTCGGCAATGCTACCCATATCTATCAAAACTGGCGTTACCAGAGTAAGAAGAAGGACCAACTGCACGCCGATTACGATCAGTTCTGGCTGTCGATGGGCGCCAAACCGCTCGACAGCGGCTATTTCCTGCTGCCCGAGCGCATCGCCCGCAAGCCGATCGAAGAGATTGCCAGCAAGAAGCGCGCCGAGTATCGCCGCCGCTATCAGTTGCTGGACGAACTGGAACAGGGATTGGCGGCGCATTTCTGCGCCCGATAACGCCCGGCGGGCCGTCAGTCCGCCCGGCCGCGCGCCAGCCAGATTACCCGTGAGAACATTTTCTTCAGCAGCGGCGGCACCGAGTCCGTGCCCCATTCACCGGCCTGCATCGCGACCTCAATCGCCAGATCCGGCTTCGACGAGTGGTGAACCGCTTTCAGGATCACCTTGCGCACCGGCATCTGCGCGTTGAGCGGCACCGACGCCATTCGGTGATAAACCGGGCCGAACCCTTCACGGAACATGAAGTGCTCCATGTCCGGCGCCGGCAGCGCGGTCAGCCGATCGCGTTCGTTGTCTTCATGATTGTCCAGCAGGCTGCGCACGGTATTGGCGTACTTTTTGCCCGCCTCGTCGCCGTCCACCAGCGCATGCCACTCGATACCCATACGGCGGGCGAAGCGCAGCAGCGGCTTCAGGCCGCACTGGGCGAATTCGATGACCCTCACCCCTTCCGCCTCGAAATGGTAGCCGCACTGGCGCGCCAGCTCGTTCAGCAGCCACACTTCGGTCTCGCCTTCCACCAGCAGCCAGCAGCGGGCAAACAGCGACGACGGCCGGTTGAAACGGATGTGAAACGCGATGCGCCGCCCGTCTTCGGCGCTCAGCCCGCGCGGCCCGAGACGGTAGGTCGCAACCCGCCCCGACTCGCGCACCAGCCGGCAGACGTGCTCCACCGGCACCAGCGACACCAGTTCGCTGGAGTTGGTGGTGGTGATGCGCTGCAGCGGCAGCTGATTGAGCAGCCCCCAGGCCACCGACAGCATGATCGGATGCAGGCGAGTTTCCGGGTCCTCCACCAGTAGCAGCGGCCGGGCATGGGGATCCAGCTTGACATCGCCCTTGGCCTGCAGCAGGGTGGAAAACATCCCCAGCAGGATCAGGCGCATGCTGCGGCTGTTCGGCTCGGCCACCATGCGATTGATGCCGTCCAGCGCGCGCCAGGCGTCCTGCTCCGGTTCACCGCCGCGGCGGCGCGGCCGCGTCACCTGTGAACTCTGCTCGGCGAAATAGTGCTCCAGCAGCTGCTGCATCGCCGCCAGCCCCTGACGCAGCTCACCGTTGGTCAACTTCTGCGGATTGCGCACCAGCTCGCGCGTCAGCTGATCCAACTGCTGCGCCAGCGCCTGGGTATCGGGTTTGCGTTCATCGCCGAGGCTGCTGGGGCGCAGGCGGCGAATAAAGCGCGCGTCGCGCAGGCGCAATACCGGATGGATGCGGATAATGGCGTGGGCCAGTTGTTCGATATGGTGCAGTTGAAAGGGGTTGCCGTCGGCGTCGAGAAAACCGCGCCAGGTGCACACCGTGCCGTCGTCGGCCAGCTCGCCCTCGCAGCGGTAATGAATGCGGCTCAGGCCATCTTCGCCCTTGACCCACAGCGGCGTCAGGTGGCGATAGCGCGGCAGGTGCGCATGGCCGATGTCTTTTTCGCAGAAGGTGAACACCACCTGCAGGTGGCGCTCTTTGGCCGACTCCTCACCGGGAGGGAAATGGAAGTCGTGCGCTTCAAACCGATACAGCTTCTGCTCCGGCGCCAGCAGCAGCGTCAGCGCATCCAGCAGGCTGGATTTACCCCAGGCGTTTTCGCCGAGCAACAGCGTGTTGTCGTCCAGCATCAGCGACAGCCGGTTAATGCCGCGAAAACCTACAATTTCGATACGCTCCAAGAACATCCGCCGCCTCCCGTGCGCGCCGTCGCCTCTTCAATGAGGTGACCTTCACAGAGCATGGTCAAAAAACCCCTTGCAGGTCAAGCGGCCAACGTCAAATCTGCCGCTTTACTCCGGCCGGGCTTTTGGTTAGCGTGTGCTCCTCGTCGGCGTTCGGCGCGTTTCAAAACTCAAGGACATAAGCTGCACCATGTACTCAGGACTGTTGATTATTCTGTTACCGCTGATTGTCGGTTACCTCATTCCCTTACGTCATCGCCCGCTGCTGGTGCTGATCAACCGGCTGCTCAGTTGGATGGTGTACGTGATCCTGTTTTTCATGGGTATCAGCCTGGCGTTCATGGAAGATCTCAGCAGCAACCTGGTGCTGATCTTCCAGTACAGCGCGGTGTTCTTCCTCTGCATTCTTTGCGCCAATTTGCTGTTGCTGGCGCTACTGGAGCGGCGCATGCCGTGGCGCAGCAGCCATAAACAGGAAAAGCTGCCTTCGCGCGTGCACATGGCGCTGGAGTCGCTCAAGCTGTGCGGCGTGGTACTCGGCGGCTTCCTGCTCGGCCTGACGCAGTGGCAATGGCTGCAGTTCGCCCATAAAGGCAGCGAATATGCGCTGATCTTCCTGCTGTTGCTGGTCGGCATTCAGCTGCGCAACAGCGGCATGACGCTGCGCCAGATCGTGCTCAACCGCCGCGGCACGCTGGTGGCATTGGTGGTGACCGTCGCGTCGCTGGCCGGCGGCGCGCTGGCGGCTCAGCTGCTGGGGTTGCCGGTCAAGGCCGGGCTGGCGATGGCCTCCGGCTTCGGCTGGTACTCGCTGTCCGGCATTCTGATCACCGACGCCTACGGCCCGGTGATGGGCAGCGCCGCGTTCTTCAACGATCTGGCACGCGAGCTGGTGGCGATCATGCTGATCCCGACGCTGGTGCGCCGCAGCCGCTCCACCGCCCTCGGCCTGTGCGGCGCCACCTCGATGGACTTCACCCTGCCGGTGCTGCAGCGCAGCGGCGGGCTGGACATGGTGCCGCCCGCCATCGTGCACGGCTTCTTGCTGAGCCTGCTGGCGCCGGTGCTGATCGCCCTGTTCTCCTGATCCTTTCCCCCTGGGGGCCACCCGGCCCCCAAAGCGTAATCATTCCCATCCGCACGGCAAAATTGCGCTAAATCAAACTTGCCCGCAGTAGTCGCACAAAAGCCTTTTGCAACCCCGATCGCCGATCTATGCTTTTAAACAAGCATTACAAATGCAACTTTAAAATAAAAGGAAGCGACTATGTTCTGTGTGCAATGTGAACAAACCATCCGAACCCCGGCAGGCAACGGCTGCGCGTATGCTCAGGGCATGTGCGGCAAAACGGCGGAAACCTCCGATCTGCAGGATCTGCTGGTGGCGGCGCTGCAGAGCCTCTCCGCCTGGGCGCTGCAGGCGCGTTCGTTGGGCATCGTCGACCACGAGATCGACAGCTTCGCTCCGCGCGCCTTCTTCGCCACCCTGACCAACGTCAACTTCGATTCCCAGCGCATCATCGGCTACGCGCGGGAAACCCTGCTGCTGCGCGACTCGCTGGCCGCCCGTTGCCGGCTGCTGGATGCCGGCGCGCGCGTCGATCACCCGATGGCGGCGCTGCAGCTGGCCGGCGACGATATGCCTGCGCTGCTGCAACAGGCGGCGCAATTTGCCCTCGACAGCGACAAGGCCGAGGTCGGCGACGACGTACACGGTTTGCGCCTGCTGTGCCTGTACGGCCTGAAAGGCGCGGCGGCCTATATGGAACACGCGCACGTGCTCGGCCAGTTCGACGAACAGCTCTATGCCGACTACCACGCTTTCATGGCCTGGCTCGGCACCCGGCCGCGCGACGTCGACACCCTGCTGAACAACGCCATGGGCATCGGCAAGATGAACTTCAGCGTGATGGCGATCCTCGATCGCGGTGAAACCCAGGCCTACGGCGATCCGCAGCCCAGCGCGGTCAACGTGCGCCCGGTGGCCGGGAAAGCCATTCTGATTTCCGGCCACGATCTCAAAGATCTGCGCATGCTGCTCGAACAAACCGAAGGGCAAAACGTCAACGTCTACACCCACGGCGAAATGCTGCCGGCGCACGGCTATCCGGAACTGAAAAAATTCAAGCACCTGGTGGGCAACTACGGCAGCGGCTGGCAGAACCAGCAGACGGAATTCGCCAAATTCCCCGGCCCGATCGTGATGACCTCCAACTGCATCATCGATCCGAACGTCGGCAACTACGGCGATCGTATCTGGACCCGCAGCATCGTCGGCTGGCCGGGCGTCAACCATCTGGAAGGCGACGACTTCGGCGCCGTGATCCGCCAGGCTCAGGGCATGAACGGCTTCCCTTACACCGAGATTGAGCACCTGATCACCGTCGGCTTCGGCCGCCAGACGCTGCTGAACGCCGCCGACACGGTCATCGACCTGGTGTCGCAGAAAAAACTGCGCCACGTCTTCCTGGTCGGCGGCTGCGACGGCAGCCGCGACGAGCGCAGCTACTTCACCGACTTCGCCCGCAGCGTGCCGCAAGACTGCCTGATCATGACGCTGGCCTGCGGCAAGTACCGTTTCAACAAGCTGGACTTCGGCACGCTGGAGGGGTTGCCGCGCCTGCTGGACGTCGGCCAGTGCAACGACGCTTACTCCGCCATCATGCTGGCGGTCAAGCTGGCGGACACGCTCGGCTGCAGCGTCAACGAGCTGCCGCTCAGTCTGGTGCTGTCGTGGTTTGAACAGAAGGCGATCGTCATTCTGCTGACGCTGCTGTCGTTGGGGGTGAAAAACATCGTCACCGGCCCGACCGCGCCGGGCTTCCTGACTGACAACCTGATGGCGATCCTCAACGAGAAATTCGGCCTGCGCCCGATCACCACCGTCGAGCAGGATATCACCGCGCTGCTCGCCTGATGCCGTTACGTTATGGGGCCGCCTGCGCCGGCCCCTTTGCTTTTTGAGGTGCCCCGATGACTCAACCCACTCCGCTTTGCCCGAACCGCATGCAGGTGCATTCCATCCGGCGTGAAACCGCCGACGTCTGGACGCTGAACCTGATCTGCGACGTTTTCTATCCTTACCAGGCCGGCCAGTTTGCGCTGGTCAGCATCCGCAACAGCGAGGAGACGCTGCGCGCCTATACGCTCTCCTCCTCGCCCGGCCAGAGCCGCTTTCTCAGCATCAGCGTGCGCTGCCTGCCGGACGGCGTCGGATCGCGCTGGCTGACGCAAGAGGTCAAGCCCGGCAACACGCTGTGGCTGTCCGACGCGCAGGGCGAGTTCAGCTGCGAGCGCCACCCGGCCGATCGTTATCTGATGCTGGCCGCCGGCTGCGGCGTGACGCCGATCGTCTCGATGTGCCGCTGGCTGACCGCCAACCGTCCGGCCTGCGATATCGTCGCGATCGTTAACGTGCGCACCCCCGCCGACACGATTTTCGCCGATCAGTGGCGCGCACTGTGCGCCGCCCATCCGCAGCTGCGCCTGACGCTGATGGCCGAGCAGGATCTGCAACCCGGCTACCTCAGCGGCCGCATCGATGAACAGACGCTGCGGCAGGCGGCGCCGGATATCGCCGAACGCACGGTGATGACCTGCGGCCCTGCGTCCTACATGGATCAGGTGGAGCAGCTGTGCCGCCGGCTCGGCGTGCCGGCCGAGCGTTTCCATAAAGAGCAGTTCCACACGCCGGCGGCGCAGGCCGACGCCACCGAAGGGCTGACGCTGCGCGCCGCGCGCCCGCTGCGCGAATTCCGCGTACCGGTTGGCAGCACGCTGCTGGCGGCGATGGAGGCCCATGCCCTGCCGGTCAACGCCGCCTGCCGCGCCGGGGTGTGCGGCTCGTGCAAAACCCGCATCCTCGAGGGCGACTACACCACCACCAGCACCATGACGCTGAGCGCGGAAGAGATAGCGCAAGGCTACGTGCTCGCCTGCAGTTGCCAGCTGCAGGGTAACGTCACGCTGGCGTGATCCCCTGGCCCCATCGCCGCGATGGGGCATTTATCGGCAAGCTCCCCGCGGCCAGCCCGGTTACACTTTTCCCCGTCCTACGCTCTTTACCCTTCCTGACCGCATCTCGTCCACAGCCGGTAAGCTATGCTTGCAGTTGTTCTGCTGCCACTCACCGGATCGAGTCCACATCGTTTTTCAAACCTTGTTTGGGGGAACCATGAAGCAAACCGTAGCCACACTGATCGCCAAAACGCTGGATCAAGCCGGCGTAAAACGCATTTGGGGCGTGACCGGCGATTCGCTCAACGGCCTTAGCGACAGCCTGCACCGCATGGGCACCATCGAATGGTTGGGCACCCGTCATGAAGAAGTGGCCGCCTTCGCCGCCGGCGCCGAAGCCCAGCTTACCGGCCAGTTGGCGGTGTGCGCCGGTTCCTGCGGCCCCGGCAACCTGCACCTGATCAACGGTCTGTTCGATTGCCACCGCAACCATGTGCCGGTGCTGGCGATCGCCGCGCATATCCCTTCCAGCGAAATCGGCAGCGGCTACTTCCAGGAAACGCATCCGCAGGAGCTGTTCCGCGAATGCAGCCACTATTGCGAGCTGGTTTCCAACCCGGAACAGCTGCCACGCGTGCTGGAGATCGCCATGCGCAAGGCGATCCTCAATCGTGGCGTCTCGGTGGTCGTCTTGCCGGGCGACGTGGCGCTGCGCATGGCGCCGGAAGACGCGCCCCTGACCTGGCATACCCCGGCGCTGCCGCTGGTGCAGCCGCCGATGAGCGAGCTGAACAAGCTGGCGGAAACGCTGAATAAAGCGAAGAACATCACCCTGATGTGCGGCAGCGGCTGCGCCGGCGCGCACGATGAAGTGGTCAAGCTGGCCGAACTGCTGCAGGCGCCGGTGGTCCACGCGCTGCGCGGCAAAGAACATATCGAATGGGATAACCCGTACAGCGTCGGCATGACCGGACTGATCGGTTTCTCCTCCGGCTACCATGCGATGATGAACGCCGACACGCTGGTGCTGCTCGGCACCCAGTTCCCCTATCGCGCGTTCTACCCCACCAACGCCAACATCATTCAGATCGACATCAACCCCGGCAGCATCGGCGCGCACTGTCCGGTCAATATGGCGCTGGTGGGCGATATCCACACCACCCTCACCGCCCTGCTGCCGCAGCTGGAGCCGAAGCGCGATCGGGCGTTCCTCGACAAGGCGCTGGAGCATTACCGCAACGCGCGCAAGGATCTCGACGGGCTGGCGACTGCCAACGACGACCAGCCGATCCACCCGCAGTATCTGGCGCAGCAGCTCAGCCAGTACGCCAGCGACGACGCCATCTTCACCTGCGACGTCGGCACGCCGACGGTGTGGGCCGCCCGCTACGTGAAAATGAACGGCAAGCGCCGCCTGCTCGGTTCGTTCAACCACGGTTCGATGGCCAACGCCATGCCGCAGGCGATCGGCGCTCAGGCCACCGCGCCGGATAAACAGGTGATCGCCATGTGCGGCGACGGCGGCTTCACCATGCTGATGGGGGATTTCCTGTCGCTGGCGCAGCTCAAGCTGCCGGTGAAAATCGTGGTGTTCAACAACAGCGTGCTGGGGTTCGTGGCGATGGAGATGAAGGCCGGCGGCTACCTGACCGACGGCACCGATCTGCATAATCCGGACTTCGCGGCGATCGCCAACGCCGCCGGCATCAAGGGCATCCGCGTGGAAAAAGCCTCCGACCTGGACGGCGCGCTGCAGGAGATGTTGGCGCATCCCGGCCCGGCGCTGCTGGACGTGGTCACCGCCAAGCAAGAGCTGGCGATGCCGCCGCAGATCAAGTTCGAACAGGCGAAAGGCTTCAGCCTGTACATGCTGCGCGCCATCATCAACGGCCGCGGCGACGAAGTGGTTGAACTGGCGAAAACCAACTGGCTGCGCTAAGCAAGCTGCCCCGATAAAATAAAGGGTATATGATGCCATGTACCCTTTTCCTCTCCCTTACATTCCAGGAACCCTATGCTTATCGATCTACGCAGCGACACCGTTACCCGCCCCAGCGCCGCCATGCGCCAGGCGATGGCTGAGGCAGAGGTCGGCGACGACGTCTACGGCGATGACCCGACGGTCAACGCGCTGGAGGCCGAGGCGGTGCGCCTGTCAGGCAAAGAAGCGGCATTGTTTCTGCCCAGTGGCACCCAGGCCAACCTGGTGGCGCTGCTGAGCCACTGCCAGCGCGGCGATGAATACCTGGTCGGCCAGCAGGCGCACAACTACAAATACGAAGCCGGCGGCGCAGCGGTGCTGGGCAGCATTCAGCCGCAACCAATCGAGGCCGACGCCGACGGCACGCTGCCGCTGGACAAGCTCGCCGCCGCCATCAAACCCGACGACATCCACTTCGCCCGCACCCGGCTGCTGAGCCTGGAAAACACCATCAGCGGCAGAGTCTTGCCGCAGGCCTACCTGCAGCAGGCGTGGCAGTTTACCCGCGAGCGCCAGCTGGCGCTGCATATCGACGGCGCACGCATCTTCAACGCCGCCGTGGCGCTGAACCTGCCGCTGAAAGAGATCGTGCAATACTGCGACACCTTCACCATTTGCCTGTCGAAAGGGTTGGGCGCGCCGGTCGGATCGCTGCTGTGCGGCAGCGAGGCCTTCATTCAGCGTTCGCTGCGCTGGCGTAAGATGACCGGCGGCGGGCTGCGTCAGGCCGGCATCCTGGCGGCGGCCGGCCTCTACGCGCTGGAGCATAACGTTGCGCGGCTGCGCGAAGACCATGACAACGCGGCCTGGCTGGAGCAACAGCTGCGGCAGATCGGCGTGGAGATCGCCGCTCCCGGCGCGCAGACCAACGTGCTGTACCTGCACCAACCGCCGGCGCTGGCGGCCAAATTCGGTCCGTGGATGCGCGAACGCGGCGTGCTGATCAGCAGCGGCCCGCTAACGCGCATTCTGACCCACCTCGACGTCAGCCGTCAGGATCTGCAGCGGGTGGTCGAACTGTGGCGGGAGTTTCTTCAGCAGCACGCCTGATCGCTTGGGGCGCACAGGCCGCGCCCCGCAATCAGAAGATCCAGCGGCCGTAAACCCAGTACCACAGCCCCAGCACCGCCGCCAGGTTGAGCGCGACGCTGAGGATGAACCAGGTTTTAAACGGCTGCTTCTGGGTCTTGTGGCGAAACAGCTGCTGCGCCAGCAATGCACCCAACCACCCGCCCAGCGCGCCGAACAGCAACAGCGTCGCCTCCGGCACCCGTCGCCACCCTTTGCGCGCCGCCAGCTTATCGCCGCCATAGATCAGAAACGTCAGCAGGTTCGCCAGCAGCAACCCCATCCACACCGGATGCGGCGAGAACAGGCTGGCGATCAGCGCCAGGCCCAGCAGGGCGTAACAAATCACATTGAGCTTCATGACATCCGGTCTTCGTTCGATAAGGGGCGCGTAGTGTGAACCTGCGCCGCGGCGGATGCAACCGGCTTATACCCATACAAAAAGTGCATTTAAACCCTGAATTTGGCATCCTGTCGTTCTGCGACTCTTTCACCGCACAAGGCGGCCCGATGACACCCCAACGCGTACTGGTTCTTGGAGCCAGCGGCTATATAGGCCAGAACCTGATCCCGCACCTGATCGAACAGGGGCACCAGATTACCGCCGCCGCGCGGCGCATCGAGTGGCTGCAGGAGCAGAACTGGCCGCAGGTCAACTGCCTGTATGTCGATCTGTACCGCCCGGACACCCTGAGCGCGGCGCTGTGGGAGATAGATACGCTGTACTATCTGGTGCACGCGATGGGCGACGGCGACGACTTTATCGAAAAGGAGCGCCAGGCGGCGGAAAATCTGCGTGACGCGCTGCGCAATGCCGGCGTCAGGCAGGTGGTCTTTCTCGGCGCGCTGCAGCCGAACGACGACAGTTCGCCACACCTGGCGGCCCGCCGCCTGACCGGCGAGATCTTGCGCCAGAGCGGCGTGCCGGTGACCGAGCTGCGCGCCGGCATCATCGTCGGCCCCGGCTCGGCGGCGTTCGAAGTGATGCGCGACATGGTCTATAACCTGCCGGTGCTGACGCCGCCGCGCTGGGTGCGCTCGAAGTCCTCGCCGGTGGCGCTGGAGAACCTGCTGGTTTACCTGGCCGATCTGCTGGCGCACCCGGCGCAGGAACACCGCATCTTCGATGTCGCCGGGCCGGAATACCTCAGCTATCAGGACATGTTCCAACGCTTTATCGCCATCAGCGGCAAACGGCGCTGGCTGATCCCGATCCCCTTGCCGACGCGGCTGATTTCAGTGTGGTT
This sequence comes from Serratia sp. CY76391, assembly GCF_052166695.1. Lineage (NCBI taxonomy): Bacteria > Pseudomonadati > Pseudomonadota > Gammaproteobacteria > Enterobacterales > Yersiniaceae > Serratia > Serratia sp. CY76391. The sequence continues at coordinate 774,382 of NZ_JBJNOJ010000001.1, read as the reverse complement.
CATCAGCCTGATCACCTCGGTGCCAACGCCGATCGCCCGCGCGCTGATCCAGGGGTTGAAGCACGATCTGCCCGCCGATGGCCGGCCTCTGCAAGCCTTGATCCCGCAGCGTCTGCACACTTTTGATCAGGCGGTCACCGCCACGCTGCAGCGCGAACTGGAAGTGGTCGACTCCGCCGACTGGGGCTACGATCCGGCGGCGCGGGCTCGCTGGCGCCCCGGCTACGGCTACTACCCCAAACAGGCCGGTTGCGCGCTGGACACCGCCGCCTCCAGCCAGGCCCTGTGGCAAACGGTGCAGCAGTTGGGAGGCGAAGAAGGCTATTTCTACGCCAATATCCTGTGGCGGATCCGCGCCCGCATGGACGACATGATCGGCAACGGCGTGGTCTATGGCCGCCCGGCGCGCGCGGCCCTGGCGCTGGGCGACGAGATCGACGGCTGGAAAGTCATCACGCTGAAGCCGCTGCGGCAGCTGGCGCTGCTGTTCGGCATGAAGGCGCCGGGGCTGGGGCGGCTGAGCTTCACCATTACCGATCGCGGCGATCGCCGCACGCTGGACGTGCGCGCCTGGTGGCACCCGGCCGGCTTCAGCGGGCTGCTGTATTGGTTCGCCATGATGCCCGCGCATCTGTTTATTTTTCGCGGCATGGCGAAGCGCATCGCCGAGCTTGCCGAGAACCTGGACCGCCAACAGCACTGAACGGCGCTCATTTGTCGATCAACCGCACAGTTTGCCGCTGTGCTTCGGGGCTTTCCGATTGCATAGCGCACGAAATCACGGAAGAATGGCATCTTATTTGCTGGGAGCGCCGCAAGCGCCCGCCGGTATTCCGATTTTGGGTGAGAATAGAGTCCGTTATGAAGGTATTGGTCACCGGTGCCACCAGTGGGTTAGGCCGTAACGCCGTTGAATATCTGCGCCGCCAGGGCATCAAAGTGCGCGCCACCGGCCGCAACCAGGCGATGGGCGGCCTGCTGGAAAAAATGGGCGCTGAGTTCATTCATGCCGATCTCACCAACCTGATCTCTTCGCAGGCCAAGGCGATGCTGGCGGATGTCGACGTGCTGTGGCACTGCTCCAGCTTTACCTCTCCCTGGGGCACCGAAGAAGCCTTCGAGCTGGCCAACGTGCGCGCCACTCGCCGCCTTGGTGAATGGGCGGCGGCCTATGGCGTGGCGCAGTTCATTCACATCTCTTCCCCGGCGATCTATTTCGATTACCACCATCACCGCAACGTAACCGAAGACTTCCGCCCGCAGCGCTACGCCAATGAGTTCGCGCGCAGCAAAGCCGCCGGCGAGCAGGTGATCCAGCAGTTGGCGCTGTCCAATCCGCAGACCCATTTCACCATTCTGCGCCCGCAGGGATTGTTTGGGCCGCACGACAAGGTGATGCTGCCGCGGCTGCTGCAGATGATCAAACGCTACGGCAACCTGCTGCTGCCGCGCGGCGGCGCGGCGATGGTGGACATGACCTATCTGGAGAATGCGGTGCACGCCATGTGGCTGGCGACGTTAAAAGAAGATACGCCGTCCGGCCGCGCCTACAACATCACCAACCAGCAGCCGCGCCCGCTGCGCACTGTGGTGCAGCAGCTGATCGACGATCTGGGCATGAAATGCCGCATTCGCTCCGTCCCCTACCCGATGCTCGACATGATGGCGCGCGGCATGGAGCGCCTGGGCAGCAAAAGCGAAAAGGAGCCGGTGTTGACCCACTACGGCGTCGCCAAACTCAACTTCGACCTCACGCTCGATACCACCCGCGCGCAGCAAGAGCTGGGCTATCAGCCGATCGTCTCGCTGGAAGAAGGCATCGCGCGCACTGCCCGCTGGCTGAAAGATCACGGCAAACTGCACGGCCTGTAATCAACGCCACGCGCCGTACTTCACCAGCAGCGCATCGATAATCGCCTCGCTCTCTGCATCCGGCTCACCGCGAACATCGTCGGGCCGGAAATGCATCTGAAACGCCGCCATCACATTGCGCTGCTGCCGCGCATCCCACGACGAATCAACCGCGTAGCCGTAACGCGCCAGTTTATTGAGCAGCGATGCCATCGGCACCGGCGCCTGTCTGTCTCGCCCCGCCAGCAGTCGCTGCACGTCTGCCTCGTCCGGCCAGGCGCCAATGCCGGCCTGCGCCAGTTGTCGCCAGGGGAACAGCGGGCCGGGATCCTGTTTGCGCTGCGGTGCGATGTCGCTGTGCCCCACCACGTCCTGCGGCTGGATGCCATAGCGTTGGATGATGTCGCGGCTCAGCGGGATCAGCACGGCGATCTGCTCCGCCGTATAAGGCTGCCAATGGGTGAACAGCATGCTGCGGGTGAACCCCTTGTTGACGATTTCAATGCCGATCGAGGTGTCGTTGAGATTGCTGCGCCCGCGCCAGGCGCTGGCGCCGGCATGCCAGGCGCGCATCGCTTCCGGCACCAACCGGTACACCGTCGGTTTGCCGTGTTCGCGCTGCGGGTGCGCCGGCAACAGGTAGTGTGCGCTGACGTGTTCATCGGTCAGCGTTTTCAGTGATGAATGAAAGTCTTCCGCCGTATAGTGCATCACCAGAAAGCGAATGCGCCGATCGGCGCCCTGCGCCTGATGCAAGGTTTCGAGCTGGTAAGCGCCACGATCGACGAGCGTGTTCTGCTGCGGATTTTGGCATCCCGCCAACAGCGCGGCGGCGATGATCCCTGGCCAAATTTTCACTCATCCTCCCTGTGGTTTGATGATTTGGTCTAGCGTTAACGCTAAGCAATAGTCGCCACGGAAGCCACCCGCCGACAAAGTAAAAACGCCCCGGCGTGAGCCTGGGCGTTAAGGCATGGGATTAGCGGCCGACTTTCACCGCGGTGCCGCTGACGGTCACCATCAGCATGCTGCCGTCTTTACCAACGGTTTCATAATCGATATCAATGCCGACCACCGCGTTGGCGCCCAGCTCTTTCGCCTGATCTTCCAGTTCTTCGAACGCGATCAGTCGCGCCTTGCGCAGCTCTTTCTCGTAAGCGCCCGAACGGCCGCCGACGATATCGCGCACGCCGGCGAAGAAATCACGAAAAATGTTGGCGCCGAGAATCGCTTCGCCGGTGACGACGCCGCAGTATTCGGTGATGGTAAACCCTTCCAGGGTCGGGGTAGTTGAAAGCTGCATCAGAACTCCTTGTTTGATTAATTCAACGTATCTATGACCAGAAGATTGACATTATGTTCGCTTAATCAATGGCACGCAGTACGAATGCAAGGCCAAAAAACGCATTTATACTGTAAGCTATCGGTCTTCATGGTAGAGACTTTCACATAAGGTAATAAGATGAAAACAAAAACGATTGCGGCTGTTTTACCCTTAGCGCTGTTGCTGAGTGCCTGTACCACGGTGGAACCGGCATACAAGGATATCGGCACCCGCAGCGGCAGCTGTGTGGAAGGCGGCCCGGATACGGTCGCGCAAAAGTTCTATGACCTGCGCATCCAGCAGGGCGCCGGCCTGCCGGACAGCAACCGCCTGGCGCAGCTGCAGCCTTATCTGAGCAAAGTGCTGTATCAGGATCTGGTCAGCACCGCTCAAAACCCGGGCAAGCATCAGATTACCGGCGATCTGTTCTCCGGCAATGCGCAAGGGCCTAGCAGCGCGTCCGTCGCCAGCGCCTCGACCATTCCTAACACCGATGCGAAGAACATCCCGCTGCGCGTTGACCTGAGCTACCAGAAAGACGCCAACAGCACCGTGAACTGGCAGGACGAAGTGCTGATGGTGCGCGAAGGCACCTGCTGGGTGGTTGATGATATTCGCTACCTGAATGTTCCAGCGCACGCCACCAACGGCAGCGTACGCCAGGTGCTGGAAAACCAGTAACCCGCTTCCCCCGGCCGACGCGGGCTGGCCGCGTCGGTCATCCCGCCGCCCGTCTACCGCTCGAATTTCGTCCAATAGAAAAAATTTCGCTACCGATCTCACAGCCTGCGCCACAAATCCCCTCCCCCGGCTTGAGTCGCGGTATCTTGTGCTAATCTTTTACTGTCCCGCCGCACACTCATAAATTTTAACGCACAAAGATTGCATAAGTATTCTGTGGAAGTTAACATTTGCGGCATCAATGTCTATTCAATTCTGGCGCATGAGTATTCAACTTAACGGTATCAATTGCTATTACGGCGCTCACCAGGCGCTGTTTGACATCACGCTGGAATGTCCAGCCGGGGAAACCCTGGTGCTGCTTGGCCCAAGCGGCGCCGGGAAAAGTTCATTGCTGCGGGTGCTGAACCTGCTGGAAATGCCGCGTTCGGGCCAACTGCAGATCGCCGGCAACCAATTCGACTTCAGGCAGGCGCCGGGCGAGAAAGCCATTCGCGAACTGCGGCAAAACGTCGGCATGGTGTTCCAGCAATACAACCTGTGGCCTCACCTCACCGTGGTTCAGAACCTGATCGAGGCACCTTGCCGCGTGCTGGGTCTGACCAAGGCTCAGGCGATGGAGCGCGCCGACAAGCTGCTCAAGCGTCTGCGCCTGACCGACTTCGCCGATCGCTTCCCGCTGCACCTTTCCGGTGGCCAGCAGCAGCGCGTGGCGATCGCCCGCGCCCTGATGATGGAGCCGCAGGTGTTGCTGTTCGATGAACCGACCGCAGCGCTGGATCCGGAAATCACCGCCCAGATCGTCAGCATCATTCGCGAACTGGCCGGCACCGGTATCACGCAGGTGATCGTCACCCACGAAGTGGAAGTGGCGCGCAAAACCGCCAGCCGCGTGGTGTACATGGAAAACGGCCACGTAGTGGAGCAAGGCGACAGCAGCCACTTCACGCAGCCGCGGACCACCGAGTTTGCTAATTACTTATCACATTAACAATTAACTTGCTGTAATTTGGGGAGTTTGCGATGAAAAAACTAATAATCGCCGCCGTTCTGGCCGGCATCAGCGTTTCCGCCTCCGCAGCCGAAACCATCCGTTTCGCTACCGAAGCCTCCTATCCTCCGTTTGAATTTATTGACGCCGGCAACAAGATTCAGGGTTTTGATGTCGATCTGGCCAACGCGCTGTGCAAAGAAATGCAGGCCGAGTGTACCTTCACCAACCAGGCGTTCGACAGCCTGATCCCGAGCCTGAAGTTCAAGCGTTTCGATGCGGTGATGGCCGGTATGGACATTACGCCGGAGCGTGAGAAGCAGGTGCTGTTCACCAAGCCTTACTACGATAACTCAGCGTTGTTCATCGCGCAGAAAGGCAAAATCGCCGACGTGGCGGCGCTGAAAGGCAAGAAAGTCGGCGTGCAAAACGGCACCACCCACCAGAAATACCTGACCGACAAGCACCCGGAAATCACCACAGTGCCTTACGACAGCTACCAGAACGCCATTTTGGATCTGAAGAACGGCCGCGTTGATGCGGTGTTCGGCGATACCGCGGTGGTCAACGAGTGGCTGAAGCAGAATGACGCGCTGGCGGCAGTGGGCGCCAAAGTGACCGACAAAGACTACTTCGGCACCGGCCTTGGCATCGCGGTGCGCCAGAAGAACACCGATCTGCAGGGCAAGTTCAACGCCGCTCTGGACAAGATCAAGCAGGATGGGACCTATGAAACCATCTACAAAAAATGGTTCCAGCAGTAATACGCCCAAATGAATGAATTACAACCTTTAGCAAGCGCCGCCGGCATGACCGTCGGCCTTGCCGTTTGCGCCCTGATCCTCGGACTGATTCTGGCGATGCTGTTCGCCGTATGGGAATCGTCACGCTGGAAAGCGGTCAGCTGGCTCGGCACCGCCTGGGTGACCGTGTTGCGCGGCCTGCCGGAAATCCTGGTGGTGCTGTTTATCTATTTCGGCTCGTCGCAGCTGCTGCTGATGCTCTCCGACGGCTTTATCCTCAACCTCGGTCTGTTCCAGCTGCCGATTCAGTTGGCGATCGACAATTTCGAAGTCAGCCCGTTCCTGTGCGGGGTGATCGCTCTGGCCCTGCTCTATTCCGCCTACGCCTCGCAGACGCTGCGCGGCGCGCTCAAAGCGGTGCCGCAGGGGCAGTGGGAATCCGGTCAGGCGCTTGGACTGAGTAAGGCGGCGATCTTCTTTCGCCTGATCATGCCGCAGATGTGGCGCCACGCCCTGCCCGGCCTCGGCAATCAGTGGCTGGTGCTGTTGAAAGACACCGCGCTGGTGTCGCTGATCAGCGTGAACGATCTGATGCTGCAAACCAAGAGCATCGCTACCCGCACCCAGGAGCCTTTTACCTGGTATGTGATCGCCGCGGCCATCTACCTGCTGGTGACGCTGTTCAGCCAATACGTCATCAAACGCATTGAGCTGCGCGCCACGCGCTTTGAGCGGGGGCCGGCCTGATGATTGAATATTTGCCGGAAATCCTCAAAGGGTTGCACACCAGCCTGACGCTGACCGTCGCCGCGCTGATCGTCGCACTGGTGCTGTCGCTGCTGCTGACGGTGATCCTGACGCTGAAAACGCCGATCCTGACGCCGTTGGTCAAGGTTTATGTGACGCTGTTCACCGGCACGCCGCTGCTGGTGCAGATCTTCCTGATCTACTACGGCCCCGGCCAGTTCCCGGCGATCCGCGACTACCCTTGGTTGTGGAATCTGCTGTCGCAGCCCTGGCTGTGTGCGATGATAGCGCTGGCGCTGAACAGCGCGGCCTACACCACGCAGTTGTTCTACGGCGCGGTGCGCGCCATTCCCGCCGGGCAGTGGCAATCGTGCGAAGCGCTGGGCATGTCGCGCCGGCAGACGCTGCGCATTCTGCTACCGTTCGCCTTCAAGCGCGCGCTGTCGTCTTACTCCAACGAAGTGGTGCTGGTGTTCAAAAGCACCTCGCTGGCCTATACCATCACGCTGATGGAAGTGATGGGTTACAGCCAGCTGATGTACGGCCGCACCTACGACGTGATGGTGTTCGGCGCCGCCGGCCTGGTGTACCTGTGCGTCAACGGCCTGCTGACGCTGCTGATGCGCTTGGTGGAGCGCCGCGCGCTGGCGTTTGAACGCCGCAACTGAGGCCGCCGCCCCCATGAGCCCCGCCATTGTGCGGGGCTTTTTTTACCCCTCAAGGCAATACTTAATCATTTATATTGCATTTTAATTCACTCAATGGCAGGGTTAACAACAGGCATTCGCGCAAAAACCTCTGGCGATTACCAGTAAAAACAAACGATAGCGAATAATCACTTTCAGGATCCAGACAGGAGCTCTACGCATGAAAAAACTGCTGCTTGCCGCGACGATGTTAGCCGGGATGACCTTTAACGCCACCGCGGCCGAAACCATCCGCTTCGCCGCCTCCGCCACCTACCCGCCGTTCGAATCGCTTGACGCCAACAACCAGATCGTCGGCTTCGATATCGATCTGGCCAACGCGCTGTGCAAGCAGATGCAGGCGCAGTGCACCTTCACCAACCAGGCGTTCGACAGCCTGATCGCCGCGCTGAAATTCAAGAAATACGATGCGGTGATTTCCGGTATGGACATCACGCCGGAGCGCAGCAAACAGGTCGCCTTCACCCAGCCTTACTACGCCAACTCGGCGATCGTGATCGCGCAAAAAGGCAAGTTCAACTCGCTGGCGGATCTGAAAGGCAAAAAGCTCGGCATGGAAAACGGCACCACCCACCAGAAATACATGCAGGACAAGCACCCGGAGATTAACACCGTTTCTTACGACAGCTACCAGAACGCCATTCTGGAGCTGAAAAACGGCCGTATCGACGGCGTGTTCGGCGACACCGCCGTGGTGAACGAGTGGCTGAAAACCAACCCGCAGCTGGCGCCGGTGGGCGAGCACATCACCGATGCGCAATACTTCGGCACCGGTCTCGGCATCGCGGTGCGCCCGGACAACCAGGCGCTGCTGGCCAAGCTGAACGCCGCGCTGGACGCCATCAAGGCCGACGGCACCTATAAGGCCATCAACGACAAGTGGTTCCCGCAGTAAGCAATAAGGCCCGGTTATCCGGGCCTTATGTTTTATAAAATCCGCACCAGCAGCGTCAGCACTTCGTAGTGCGAGGTATGCGGGAACATATCGAACAGCTGCACCCGTTCGATGCGATACCCCGGCAACATCTCGATATCTTTCGCCATGCTCTCGGCGTTGCAGCTCGAATAAAGAATATAGTCCGGCGCCATCCGGCCCAAATAGTCGCACAGCGCCTGGCCGATGCCGCGCCGCGGCGGATTGACCAGCACCAGCTGCGGCACCTGGCCTTCGGCGGTAGCGAAGCGGGTGGAATCGAGCGCCTGAAAATCTACCTGCAACAACCCTAACCGCTGCGCCGACTGGCGCGCGCAGGCGATCGCCTCCGCGCTGATTTCGATGCCGGTCAACCGCGTCTGCGGCTGCGCGCAGTGCAAGCCGAAACCGCCGACGCCGCAGAACAGATCCCACATGCTGTCGATACCCAGCGCGCGCACCCAGTCGCGGGCGGTGGCATACAGATCGGCGGCCACCTGCGGGTTGGTCTGAAAGAAGCTTTGCGGGCGGATGAACAGCGGCACCTGATTGAACTGTTCCTCCAGCGCCTGCTGTTCGGTCAGCGCGATCTCGCGCTCCCCTTCCATGATCGCCATATGCACAGGTTGAATATTGGCGGAGATCACCCTGAGCTGCGGCAGCTGCTGCTGCAGCCACGGCAGCGCGGCGCGCAGCTGTGCCAGTTTGGTTTCCGAGCGCAGCACGAAACGCAGCATCACGCCGCCGTCGAGCGTGCTTTCGGTCAGCAGCAGGTATTTCAGCTCGCCGCGTTTGCGCGCCACGTTATACGGCGTCAGACCGGCGCGGGCGATAAAGCTTTTCAGCACCGCAAACATCGGCGCAAAACCGGCGGGGTACAGCGGGCAATCGCTCAGATCGACCGGCGTGCCGTCGCGGTGCAACATGCCGAGCAGCGGTCGCTCCACGCTGCCGCTGACCACCATCTTGGCTTTATTGCGAAATGCGCTCAGTTCCCCCGCCACCGGCTGCAGCCACTGCGCGACGTCGCGCCCGGCCAGCAGCGATTGCAGGTGATGCTGTTTGTCGGCCAGTTGCTGCGGATAGGGCTTTTCCAGCCACTGACAGGAACGGCAGGTGCCCGCCGTATACAAAGCGCAATGCATGAAGATTACCGTGAAGTTCAGGATGACGAATTAAGGGCGCAGAGTTTACCACTCCGCGCGCCTAAAATCTCACTTGCGCGCGGTGAAGAAGCGGCGGCTGGCGGCAGGAACGAACAGCAACGCCAGGATCAGCACGTCGGGGATCTTTTGCAGGATCAGAACGTGCAGGATTTGGCCGCTGGTTTCCCCCTCCACGGTGAACACCTCGGGGAAGACGCTGCCGATGGTGGCCAACAGCAGGTAAAGCACCACGATGCACTGGCAGACCACATAGCCCCAGCGCCCCCAATTGCGGCCGCGCATCACCGCAAAGCCGCAGCTGATTTGCAGGCACAGCAGCATCAGGCCGGCCAGAAAGATAAAGGTGGAATCCCACGCCTGCGCGCTGGTGTTGACGAACTCCTGCGCGCCGTCGACGCCCAGCTCACCCAGCAGCAGCAGCACGCTGATACACTTGATCGCCACCATGGCGGTGCCCGCCACCATCACCGGCACCGGCGCATCCGAAGTCGATCCCATTCCCTGCCCGCTTTTCAGCATGTCTGACATATCCGTGTTCCGCTACGACGCGCCACCTATACAGGTGGCGCATGTAAAGTCAGGTAGTTAGTTGCAATACTTATTGATTGCAAAAATAGCAGGTTTGTTACGATTCAGCTACGGGCCGCCCGCTGCAATTCACGCGATCGTTGTTTTTCCGAGCGCGCCATAAACCACCAGGCGATCAGGCCGAGGATGCCCACCACCAGCAGGATCAGGCTGGCCAACGCGTTAATTTCCGGGTTCACCCCCATCCGCACGCTGGAGAACACCAGCATCGGCAGCGTGGTGGCGCCCGGGCCGGAGACGAAGCTGGCGATCACCAGATCGTCCAGCGACAGGGTAAACGCCAGCATCCAGCCGGAGATCAGCGCCGGCGCAATCATCGGCAAGGTGATGACGAAGAACACCTTCAGCGGCGGCGCCCCCAGATCCATCGCCGCCTCTTCAATCGAGCGCTCCACCTCGCGCAGACGCGAGCTGATGACCACCGCCACATAAGCGGTACAGAAGGTGACATGCGCCAGCCAGATAGTGAACATGCCACGTTCCGACGGCCAGCCGAAGGCATGCCCCATCGCCACGAACAGCAGCAGCAGCGACAGGCCGGTGATCACGTCCGGCATCACCAGCGGCGCGGTCAGCATAAACGCGAAGCCGGTCGAACCGCGAAAGCGGCCGAATCGCACCATCACCACGGCGGCGATGGCCCCCAGTACCACCGCGGCGGTGGCGGAGGCGGCGGCGATGGTCAGGCTGAGCCCCACCGCGCTGATCATCGCCGAATCGTGGAACAGTTCGCTATACCAGCGCGTGGACCAGCCGGCCCACACCGTCACCAGCTTGGAGCTGTTGAAGGAGTAGATCACCAGCATCAGCATCGGCGCATACAGGAAGGTAAAGCCGATCGTCAGGATGGCGATGCGCCACGGTGAACGCACTACCGGCAAGTTGTTCATTCCTGCCCCCCTATTTCCTTGTTCTGGTGTTTGTGGAACCACAAAATTGGCACGATCAGCAACAGCAGCATGATGGTGGCGACCGCCGAGGCCACCGGCCAGTCGCGGTTATTGAAGAACTCCTGCCACAGCACGCGGCCGATCATGATGCTGTCCGGCCCGCCGAGCAGTTCCGGGATCACGAACTCCCCCACTGCCGGAATGAACACCAGCATCGAACCGGCGATGATGCCGCCGCGCGTCAGCGGCACGATCACGCTGAAGAAGGTTTTCAGCGGCCGGGCGCCCAGATCCAGCGACGCCTCCACCAGCGAGTAATCCAGCCGGATCAGCGCCGTGTAAATCGGCAGCACCATAAACGGCAGATAGGAATAAACGATGCCGATATACACCGCCAGGTTGGTGTGCAAGATCACCAGCGGTTGATCGATCACCCCTAGCCACATCAGAAAGTTATTCAGCGTGCCGTTGTTTTTCAGGATCCCCATCCAGGCGTAGACGCGGATCAGGAACGAAGTCCAGGAAGGCAGGATCACCAGCAACAGCAGAATGTTGCGGGTCGACGCCTTGCTGTGCGCCACCGCCCAGGCCAACGGATAGCCGATGATCAGGCAACACAGCGTCGAGACCGCCGCCACGCGCAGCGACTGCAGGTAGGCATCGATATATAACGGATCGTCGGTCAGCTGCAGATAGTTGGCGAAGTTGAGCGCAATGTTCAGCTTGCCGTCCACCCAGCTCATCAGCTCGGTGTAGGGCGGCACCGCCAACGCCAGCTCCGCCAGGCTGATCTTGAACACGATCAGGAACGGCAGCATAAACAGCAGCGTCAGCCATAAATACGGCAATGCGATCACCAGCTTGCGGCCGTGAGCCATCAGCAGGCGATGGAACAGGGCCTTGAGGGTGGCGGGCGTTTTGGCCGGCGGTTCCGGCGTGCGTTCAGAAAGCAGGGTCATACGGGTTACTCCTCACCAGCGCCACTACACCGTCAACACGACACAGCTGTCGGTTTCCCAGCACAGACGCACTTCATCGCCCCAGGTGGGCATCCCCTTGCGGAAACGATGGCCGTTTTGCAGCTGGGCGCTGATAATCTGCCCGCTGTGCAGCTTCACGTGGTAGATAGACAGATCGCCCAGGTAGGAAATGTGCGCCACTTCCCCCACCGCAAAGTTGCAGCCGTCTTCCGGCACCCGTTCGCACAGCAGGATCTTTTCCGGCCGCAGCGCCACCTGGATCGGCACGCCATCCACCACCGAGGCATCCGGATCCACCTTGATCGCATGGCGCAACCCGGGGCTTTGCAGGATCAGCGCATCGTCGTGGCGCTCTTGCAGCACGCAGTCGAAGACGTTGACCGAACCGATAAATTCGGCGCTGAAGCGGCTGTTCGGATGCTCGTAGATCTCTTCCGGCTCGCCGATCTGCACGAACTTGCCGCGGTTCATGATGGCGATACGCCCCGCCATGGTCATCGCCTCCTCCTGATCGTGCGTCACCATCACGCAGGTCACGCCGACGCGCTCGAGAATGTCGGTCACTTCCAGCTGCATGCGATCGCGCAGCTTCTTGTCCAGCGCGCCCATCGGTTCATCCAGCAGCAGCAACTTCGGCCGCTTGGCCAGGCTGCGTGCCAATGCCACCCGCTGCCGCTGGCCGCCGGAAAGCTGGTGCGGTTTGCGTTTGGCGTACTCCTGCATGTGCACCAGCGCCAGCATTTCCGCCACCCGTTCGGCGATCTCCGCCCGCGGCATTTTGTCCTGCTTCAGGCCGAACGCGATGTTTTGCTCCACGGTCATGTGCGGAAATAGCGCGTACGACTGAAACATCATGTTGATCGGCCGCTGGTACGGCGGCACGTGCGACATATCCTGCCCGTCGAGCACGATCTGCCCTTCCGTCGGCTGTTCAAAGCCGGCCAGCATGCGCAGCAAGGTGGACTTGCCGCAGCCGGACGGGCCAAGCAGCGCAAAGATCTCGCCCTTGTAGATGGTGAGGCTGACGTCTTCGACCGCATTCTGCCCGTCGAAGGTTTTGGTGAGGTTACGGATTTCCAGCAGAGGGGTGAAGACCTTCTGCGACTTGGCTTGAGGACGAGGGATGGCGTCGTTCAATCGGGGTGCTCTCCGGCGTAAAGCGGCACAAAACCACGGCGAGCGCCGTGGCCCAAAACGGCAATGCAGGCGGGGAGCGCCCGCCTGCCGGTTTACCGACGATGGGGGGAGCCCCCCCATCATCACTTCCCGCTTTTAACTTTAGTCCATGCGCGGGTAATGACACGGTCCAGCTTCGGCGACTGCACGTTGAGCGTGAACAGCTTGGCGCGCAGATCGGCCGGCGGATAGACGTTCGGGTTCTCGCGCACTTCGGCATTCACCAGCGGCGTGGAGTCTTTCACCGCATTGGCGTAATAGACATAGTTGCTGATGCCCGCCATCACGTCAGGTTTCATCAGGAAGTTCAGGAACTGGTACGCGGCGTCTTTGTTCTTGGCGTCCGCCGGCATGGCGAACATGTCAAAGTAGGTCAGCGCCCCCTCTTTCGGGATCGCGTAGGCTACGTTCACGCCGTTCTTCGCCTCTTTGGCGCGGTTGGCAGCCTGCATCACGTCGCCGGACCAGCCGATTGCCACGCAGATATCACCGTTAGCCAGATCGTTGATGTACTGAGAAGAGTGGAAGTAACGAATGTTCGGCCGCAGTTTCAGCAGCAGATCGTTGGCCGCGCCGGTGTAGTCCGCCGCATTGGTGCTGTTGGGATCCTTGCCCAGGTAGTGCAGCACGGTGGCGTAAACCTCGCTCGGCGCATCGAGGAAGGAGACGCCGCAGCTTTTCAGCTTCTCGAGGTTTTCCGGCTTGAGGATCAGATCCCAACTGTCGACAGGCGCATCTTTGCCCAATGCCGCCTTCACCTTGTCGACGTTATAGCCGATGCCGGTGGTCACCATCAGATATGGGATGCCGTATTTGTTGTCTTTGTCGTTGTGTGCAACCAGCTTCAGCATCTCGGGATCGAGATTCTTGTAGTTGGGCATTTTGCTCTTGTCGAGCGGTTCGAAGATGCCGGCCTGCGACTGGCGTTCGAGGAAGTTGGATGAAGGAACCACCAGATCATAACCGGTGCTGCCCGCCATCAGTTTGCCTTCCAACACTTCGTTGGAGTCAAAGACGTCGTACACCACTTTGATGCCGGTTTCTTTCTGGAAATTAGCCAAAGTGTCCGGCGCGATATAATCGGACCAGTTATACACGTGCAGCGTTTTCTCTTCAGCTGACGCATTGACGGACGCGGCCATCAACAGGCCGGCAACCACACCCGATAACCACTTTTTACGTTGGGTGACCATCCGTAACTTCCTCCAAAACAGGGTGAATCATAGAATTGAACTTGTATCTGCAGCGATACAAAACCTTTCCTGATTGAGCGCAATCGTTGCAACCGCGAATTGAATGGCTATGCATATGATTGCATGCGCCTTTTTCACTGCCCTGCTCGCGTGGTCACAAGGGAAATCGCAAGCCCTTTGCAGAATCAGCAGCATAGCCGCTGCCATCGCAACCCGCCAGCCCCCAGGGTAAAAAACGCCATTTATCGATTTTTTATGCAATTTTTCTCTATGTGATACGGCATTAACGGCGTAAAAGCCGAGAAAGATCGGGCGGCAGAGGCCAAAGTGCAGAATATTTAATTGCGGAGGGAAGTCACGGCAGCATGCCGCCGGAGCGACGGCATGCTTAAGGTATGGCGAGGATCAGTGCAGCATCGGCTGACGCACGGCGCCAGCGGGGATCTCTTCTTCGTCACCCATAAACAGCAGATCGTTCGCCCGCGCCTCGAGGATCACCATCGAGACCTGCTCTTCACCCTGCTGCATGAAGTGGGTGAACTGCTCGTAGGTGATGCCGACCGCCACGCTCAGCGACTGGCAGACGATCAGCTTCGGCAGGTTGTCGTCCTGAATGTCGACAAAGGCCTTGATGGTCAGCGAGCTGGCGTTGATCTGGCTCAGGTCCGCCACCAGCGGGATCAGCGCGGTCGGCTTCACCTCGGCCAGCGCGGAGAACAGAATGACGTTGTCCACCAGATCTATCTTGGCGTCGAACACGCCGTCGAAGTTCTGCATGTGCGGCAGGTGCAGCGCCTGGCAGGAATCGCACTCAAAGAAAGAAATGCCCGACTGATCCAGCCAGCGCCGCAACAGCGCCAAATCGGGGACAATGAGTGAATCCATAATAACCAGCCTCACAATATTCAATACGCGAAAAGGCGCATAGCTTACGGAATATTCACCCGATACGCCACGATCAATGCGGCTTAATTCACTAATTCAGATATTGCACGGCGGGAAAAGCGCACCGCCCGCCCCGTCAACCGCCGGATTTCAGGCGGAAGCCAGGCCGGCCGCGCTGCTCAATGTATTCGATCATCATGCCGGCGATGTCCAGCCCGGTGGTGGTTTCCACCCCTTCCAGCCCCGGCGACGCGTTGACCTCCATCACCAGCGGGCCGCGCTGGGCGCGCAGGATATCCACCCCGGCGACGTCCAGCCCCAGCGTGCTCGCCGCTTTCACCGCGATCGCACGCTCCCTGGCGGTGATGGTCACCTTGCGGGCGGTGCCGCCGCGGTGCAGGTTGGAGCGAAACTCGCCGGGCTTGGCCTGCCGTTCGATGGCGGCCACCACCCGGCCACCCACCACCAGACAGCGCACGTCGCACCCCTGCGCCTCGCGCACGTACTCCTGCACCAGGATGTGGGCATTCAGCCCGCGAAAGGCGTCGATCACGCTTTCCGCCGCCTGCCGGGTTTCCGCCAGCACCACGCCGATGCCCTGCGTGCCTTCCACCAGTTTGACCACCAGCGGCGCGCCGCCGACCAGCTCGATCAGATCGCCAGTGTCGTCCGGCGAATGGGCAAAACCGGTGATCGGCAGATCGATGCCCTGCCGCGCCAGCAGCTGCAGCGAACGCAGCTTGTCGCGGGCGCGGGTAATGGCCACGGACTCGTTTAGCGGGTAGCTGCCGAGCAACTCGAACTGGCGCAGCACCGCCGTGCCGTAAAAGGTGATGGCAGAACCGATGCGCGGGATCACCGCATCGTAACGTTCCAGCTGACGGCCGCGATAATGAATGGTCGGCGCCGCCGGATTGATGTTCATATAGCAGGAGAGCGGATCGATGATATCGATACTGTGCCCGCGATCTTCCGCCGCTTCACGCAGCCGCTTACATGAATAGAGCGATCCGTCGCGAGAAAGAATGGCAATTTTCACTCGTTACCCCAAAAGCCAACGCCTGCCCGGCAGGCGAGTTAGCGGCCGCGGCGCTCAAGCGCGCGGATCGCGATCCTGATTATCTTTCGATGCGTCTGCATCTTGCGGTTTGCGGCGATCGTTTTCCGGCGGCAAGCCGCCGCGCATCAGCGGCCCGAAGCCCTGCACCACGCGCCATACCAGAAACGCCGCCGCCGGCACCATCAGCGCCACGCCGAGGAAAATCATGCCGACCGCCGCCTGCTGCGACGCCAGCCAACCCGGCAGTTGCAGGTGGCCGTGAATGCTGAGGTAGGCCAGCACCAGCATCACGATGCCCAGCCCTTCCAACACCAGCACCGGGCGCGGTAAGTCACCGAATGAACGCATATTTTTCCTCTCCAGAAGATCTGCCCCCAGTGTAGTGAATTCCCGCCGATGGCGACAGCCCCGGCAGACTAATTGGTTACATGAATCAGATTAACAGGTAATTCCTGCTTTTTTTTCACCGCCTCAACGGGCATAGTAGGCGCCATCTGACGCAGGTAATGACTTTTTCGGTGACGGGATGTCGTTGCAATCGCGAATAATTTATCGAAAATCCAATTAAGGAGCGTTGCATGTTTGCAGTAATCTTCGGGCGTCCTGGCTGTCCTTATTGTGTCCGCGCTAAAGAACTGGCGGAAAAACTGACTGAAGAACGCGACGATTTCAACTTCCGTTACGTTGACATCCACGCGGAAGGCATCACCAAGGCCGATCTGGAAAAAACCGTCGGCAAACCGGTTGAAACCGTGCCGCAGATCTTCCTGGATGAGAAGCACATCGGTGGTTGCACCGATTTCGAAGCTTACGCTAAAGAACACCTGAACCTGTTCCAGTAAGTTTTTGAACGACAAAAAGGCGCTTAATGCGCCTTTTTTATTGCCGCTGCCGCCGGTGCAACTGCTGGAGCGTGTGCAACAAACCGAGGGCGAACAGCATCAGCATCGCGCCGAACACGCACCAGAACACCGCGCTGGTAGCGTAAGCCAGTTCCTGCCAAAACGACGAGGACGGCGTCAGCCAGAAGTGGCGGATCAGCAGGCACAGCGGCAATGCATACAGCGCGCCAAGCAACGGGCAAAGCAGCCGCTTGCGGCTCGACAAATAGCTGGCGATCGCGCCGGGGATCACAAACAGCAGCAGGCCGGTTTCACCGTGGTGCTCATGATCCGTGCTGCCGAACAGGCCGGTTTGCTGGCCGAGAAACACCAGGCTGAACAACAGAAAACAGCTGAGAATGCCCAGCCAATATCTATAACTCGTCATGCGAATTCTCCCCCGCCCAATTACCGCATCAATAGAAATCGGCCCGGTCACCCGTGCGGTGACGCTGAACCGAATTTTTTCCTTGGTCAAAAGAGAGTTAAATGCGCACGGCGGCGCAGGAAATCAGCTTTCTGTGCTGGCTGTCATCGGTCATAGCGTCTAGAATGAACGCCGCCGAACGATGGTTCGCTTCGCCTTACGCTGGTGGTGATTTATGATGTCGTTTTAAGGCTGAATTTATCTCTTATAGTTATCTATATCAAGCACTTACTGGTAAACAATAAGTTATCCTCCGTGAACATAAACGTCGCTAGTTTGTTAAACGGTAACTACATTCTGTTACTGTTCGTGGTACTCGCACTGGGGCTGTGCCTCGGTAAACTCCGTCTGGGCTCCGTCCAACTCGGTAATTCCATTGGCGTTTTAGTGGTTTCTCTGCTGCTCGGCCAGCAACACTTTGCCATTAACACCGAGGCGCTGAATCTCGGCTTCATGCTGTTTATTTTCTGCGTCGGGGTGGAAGCCGGGCCTAACTTTTTCTCGATTTTCTTCCGCGACGGCAAGAATTACCTGATGCTGGCGCTGGTGATGGTCGGTTCGGCGATGGTGATCGCCATCGGCCTCGGCAAGCTGTTCCACTGGGACATCGGCCTGACCGCCGGCATGCTGGCCGGTTCGATGACCTCGACGCCGGTGCTGGTTGGGGCCGGCGATACGCTGCGCAACACCATCGTCAACGGCCCGGCGCTGCTGGCGGCGCAGGATCATCTGAGCCTCGGCTATGCCCTCACCTATCTGATCGGTCTGGTCAGCCTGATTTTCGGCGCGCGCTACCTGCCAAAACTGCAGCACCAGGATCTGTCCACCTCCGCCCAGCAAATCGCCCGCGAACGCGGCCTGGACACCGACAGCCAGCGCAAGGTCTACCTGCCGGTGATCCGCGCCTACCGCGTCGGCCCCGAGCTGGTGGCCTGGGCCGACGGCAAGAACCTGCGCGAACTGGGCATCTATCGCCAGACCGGCTGCTACATCGAACGCATCCGCCGCAACGGCATTCTGGCCAACCCGGACGGTGACGCGGTGCTGCAGGTGGGCGACGAGATCTCGCTGGTCGGTTATCCGGACGCCCACGCGCGGCTGGATCCGAGCTTCCGCAACGGTAAGGAAGTGTTCGACCGCGATTTGCTCGACATGCGCATCGTGACCGAAGAGATCGTAGTGAAGAACAGCAACGCGGTGAACAAACGCCTGAGCCAGCTGAAGCTGACCGACCACGGTTGCTTCCTCAACCGTGTGATCCGCAGCCAGATCGAAATGCCGATCGACGACAGCATCGTGCTCAACAAGGGCGACGTGCTGCAGGTGAGCGGCGACGCGCGCCGGGTGAAGAGCGTGGCGGAGAAGATTGGCTTTATCTCGATCCACAGCCAGGTGACCGATCTGCTGGCGTTCTGCGCCTTCTTCATCATCGGCCTGCTGATCGGCCAGATCACCATTCAGTTCAGCAACTTCTCGTTCGGCATCGGTAACGCCGCCGGTCTGCTGATGTCCGGCATCATGCTCGGCTTCCTGCGCGCCAACCACCCGACCTTCGGCTACATTCCGCAGGGCGCGCTGAACATGGTGAAAGAGTTCGGCCTGATGGTGTTTATGGCGGGCGTGGGCCTGAGCGCCGGCGCCGGCATCGGCCACAGCCTGGGCGCGGTCGGCGGCCAGATGTTGATCGCCGGGCTGATCGTCAGCCTGGTGCCGGTGATTATCTGCTTCCTGTTCGGCGCTTACGTGCTGCGCATGAACCGCGCCTTGCTGTTCGGCGCCATCATGGGCGCCCGCACCTGCGCGCCGGCGATGGAGATCATCAGCGACACCGCGCGCAGCAACATCCCGGCGCTGGGCTACGCCGGCACCTACGCCATCGCTAACGTGCTGTTAACGCTGGCGGGTTCGCTCATCGTGGTGCTATGGCCGGGCATACTCGGCTGATCGATTAGCGGGAGAGATGGATCGGCGATAAAAATATTTTGATTTTTTTGTCGCCGGCCAGAACTTTCGTTGGGGGCCGCAGTCTGAATTAGTGCCACTGCTTTTCTTTGATGTCCCCATTTTGTGGAGCCCGATAATCCCGCCTTCTAGGTTCAAGATTATCGGGTTTTTTGTTGCCTGCACTCCACCGCCCGCGGGACCACCATCAGATGGCAGCAACACCTCAACTGACGACATACAGCGCCACGTCCGCTCCTTCCTGAAACATCGTTTCTCTTAACGTTTAGTGTCGGGCGGTCGGCTATCAAACAATGCATTTCCCAAGGTTTGATTTCAGAAGGAGTGAGAGCGGAGTGACTGTATTAATTAGCAAGTGGGGCTGAACTCAACAACGGCCTTATCAATATCTTAATATCAAAAAAGCAAGACACCTAAGGTGCCTTGCTTTTCTTTTTACATTAACAAGCGCCAAAAAGAACGACAGAGAACAGAACGGAACCGTTCAAATAAATAGTGGCCTTCAATCCCGTAGGAATAAAGGAACCACAGGTCTCTGCACACACTTTAAGCTGCCCACCAATGGGAATTGGAATCGGCGATGAAACGCAAAAGTCACCGTAGATAGGAATGGTAAAACAAATTTGGTTGTTTGCAGGGTTATAACTGGCCCCAACGCAAACCGAAAGTTTAAGCGCCAACACGCCCTGCTGCTTAAGGTCTACAGGTACCGGCGCCGGTGTTTTTTGCGAAAATCCAACCGCAGTAAAATCAGCAACATGTTCATTTTGAGCATGCGGATCTTGTTCATTGCATTTACAATCAGCCATTGGAATATCCTCGTAAGTTTTTTTAGATATTAATTAGCGAACAATGTAATTGCCGTGGAGCTAATTACATTGATGAATCTAGCAGCACAATAATTAATTTCCATTCCTTCGCCATTAAATAAAATCAATAAAACAACAATAAAATGATTAATAAGAATATTTTTATTTATGTAACCGAAACGGTTTGTTATTGCCGAAATAATTGCAATTCAAAATAATATAATCAAAGATGAAGGGAGATAAAAATGAGGATATTGCGAGTGAGAATTAAAAAAACGCTCTTAAACCAAGGATGTTAACCTTGTTAGCTTGAGTCAATTTCCATTTTCCCTCTGTAGGTTGAAAAAATTTGGCTAAGCGCCCGGCTTTCCTGCCTGAAAATAAAAAACCGCCTGAAGAGCCGCATATCATCGCAAAATGCTCTTCAAACGGTTTTGTACAAGATCATGTATTCACAGCGCTAATCGCGGATTACTTTGATTCAGCCTGGCTTACGGTGTCTTCGGCCTTCCAGATGCGGTATTTCACTTCCGCGTCTTTCGGCGCATACACCACGATCGGCAGGCGGCTGTTGTAGCGCTGCATCGCGGCGTCGCCCAGGTTGGCGGCGATGAATTTCTTGCTCTTGGTGTTATCCGGGCAGGCCATCATGGTCGAGGCCGGCTCGGACAGCTTCTCCAGCACCAGGTAGTCGTAGCCCCAGCCGGACAGGGTTTTGGTCTCCAGCGTGCCGCCAATCATATGGCGGTTGCAGTCCACTTCCAGCGTCTTGCCGATCAGCAGCTCTACCTTATAGTTCTCTTCGTGCTCTTGCTTCGGCAGGTAGATCACCTGGCGGTTCATGCCCTTCTCGGCTTTCGGGTAAGGCGCGACCTTTTCCAGCGGCAGTTTGCTGATATCCGCGTCATCGCCAGAGGTAGCCGCCATGGCGCTGGCGGAAACGGCCATCAGCAGGCCGGAAAATACAACGGATGCCTTGTTCATGTTTTATCCCTACACTTTTTGTTAAATAATCCGCCTATAAACTAATACACTACCGCCAACCTCGCCACAGGTTTAATCTTCTTTACAATAGGCTATAAATAGTGACAATCGCCTGGTATTCCCCATTAACCGGAGCAATACCCCAGAAAAACCGCCGATTAAGACGAGATAAACAAGTGATGACCTGCGCACAACCGGGTGTATCAGATAGGGTTTTCTTGCCGGCGGACTAAGGTTTTCTTAAGACAGAATTATTACAGTGGCGCTATTCAATACTGTCACCGAGCCTGCGCGTGAATCCAGAATCGTCATTAAATCAATCCTCAACGGCACAGCAAATTAAGACAACCGCCCTTTACTCCCTGCCGGCATCCTTTTACCGTTGGCAAGTTTTTGGCCTGCTGATCAGCGGTTTGGTGTTCCTGTGGCTCTCCCGCAACGAACAACTGGACTGGGCGATCAGCAACTATTGGTACGATGCCGCCAGCGGGCATTTCCCGTGGCAAAACAATTACTGGCTGGATCTGATCAATCACCGTCTGTTGAAGCAGATAGTGATCGTGGGAGCGGTGCTGACGCTGTTTTGGGGCATCTATCGCCGCAGCGCGCGCCTCATTGTCAGCATGCTGCTTCTCGGCATCGGCCCGCTGGTGGTGGGCATTCTCAAGGCCACCAGCGCGCACTCCTGTCCGTGGGATCTGATCGAGTACGGTGGCAAGGCGATGTCCTTCCCGTTGTTCGGCGCGATACCGGCGCTGCCGGGCCCCGGTCGCTGTTTCCCCGGCGGGCACGCCTCGAGCGGTTTCGCGGTCATGGCGTTGTTTTTCCTGTTTTATCCGCAGCGCCCGCGCCTGGCCTGGTGCTGCTGGTGCGGCGGTATTGCGCTCGGCATGTTGATGGGCTTTGGTCAGATCATGCGCGGCGCACATTTTCTTACCCATAACCTGTGGGCAGGTTGGTGGGTTTGGTTAAGCCAGTTGGCAATTTATTGGATAGTTAGCGGCTATTGGTGCCGCAAGATGAGGTAACGGTTATGGAGCAGTTAAACCATGTTCTTTTCGCCTGGATCAATGCGACCCCGGCATCTCCCGAATGGATGATCGATTTCGCCACCTTTCTGGCGCGCGATCTTATCATTATCGTGCCGCTGCTGATCGTCGGCCTGTGGCTGTGGGGGCCGCGCAGCCAGCTGGTTTCGCAGCGCGAAGTGGTGGCGAAAACCACGATCGCGCTGCTGTTCGCCATGCTTGCCGCCTCCGCTATCGGCGCGCTGCTGCCGCATGAGCGCCCGTTCGTCGCCGGCGTGGGTTATACCTTCCTGGCGCACGTGCCGGACAGTTCGTTCCCCAGCGATCACGGCACCGCCATCTTTACCTTTGCGCTGGCGTTCCTGTTCTGGCACCGGGTCTGGTCCGGCGCGCTGCTGATGATTGTCGCCGTCGGCATCGCCTGGTCACGCGTTTACCTCGGCGTGCACTGGCCGCTGGATATGGTCGGCGGTTTCCTGCTCGGCCTGGTCGGCTGCCTGTTCGCTCAGCTGGTATGGAATCTGTTCGGCGATGTCCTTGCCGACAGGCTGTCGCGTCTGTATCGCTTTCTGTTCGCCTTCGCCATTCGCCGCGGCTGGGTGAAAGAATAACCGCATAACATGACAGGGGCGTTACCGCCCCTGCTTTCACACCACGCCGGTGGTCACGCAAAATGCCCGCGTTTTTCCCGTTCCCAGCATCACTCCCGCCTCCCCTTCCGGCGCGTTAGGCCGGCAGTTTGCCGGCTGGATAAAAGCAAGCAGCCGCCTGTTGCCCTGGACAGCGATGCGCCGCAGGCCATAGTTGAATTGCCCGGTGGCAAAACGCGTCACATAGCGGCGGCCTTGCGGCGCCAGCATAAAGAACTCGGCCTGATCCACGTAGCGCGTCAGATCGTCGGAGCACAGCAGTTCCTGCCCGAGCGCCTCTCCCAACAGCGCCGGCGTCGGCAAGTTTTGGCGGAACACCGCGTCGGGAATGCAATCGTAGTTGAGGCGGCACACATAGCGCAGCGGCTGCGGCCGATCGGCCAGGTTGGTAACCTTCATCTCTATGGCGAACTGCGCGCTCTGGGCAGCCAGACGCAGCGCCGGGCCGATGCGCCAACGCCCGCCCAACCGCTCGCCTTCACCGTGCAACGTCAGCTCATCGCCCGCCAGCTGCAGCCACACGCGTTGCATCTGGAGCAGCGCGCCGTCGTGACTCGGCCAGGCGGGACAGAACGCGGTGTCGTCAGCGCGCTTTCTTCCGGCGCCCCGCCCGCTGCGGCGGCCCGACTTCAGCGAATGACCGTCAAACTCGGCGTCCCAGATCGCGAGGCCCTGATACGGCAAAACCGTCAGCGCGCCACGGCAGTTCGCCAGCGTCAGCATCGGCCCGCGTTCTGCGCAGCGATGCGCGCTCACCGCGAAATCCGCGTTGCGGAACAGTTCCTGCCGATACGTCCCGAAAGCTTCAGGAGCCAGGTCGATGTTGATCTTCATCTTTTTTCCCTCGACGTTTCGCCCGCGCAGGCCGCGAGCGGCCGCTGAAAATGTTATTTAAATAACAAATTACCCTCCCTAAGTTATACATATAACAGTGAAGTAACTATGATCTCGTCGGCATTTTTCAAATCCCGCTAGGTTTATCGACATTGCAATGTTATTATTTTCACATTATCTATCCATGCTCTTTTCTCGACTTCACTAAGGAACCGCGATGACCACCGAAAACATCGATTACGCCAGCTATGTTGACCACACCCTGCTGGCCATGGACGCCACCGAAATGCAGATCGCCAAACTGTGCGAAGAAGCGCAGCAGCACAACTTCTATGCGGTATGCGTCAACTCCGGCTACGTGCCGCTGGCGGCCCAGCTGCTGCAGGAAAGCACGGTGAAAGTCTGCTCGGTGATCGGTTTCCCGCTGGGCGCCGGCCTGACCGTCGCCAAAGCCTTTGAAGCCAAAGCGGCGATCGCCGCCGGCGCGCAAGAGATCGACATGGTGATCAACGTCGGCTGGCTGAAGAGCGGCCTGCTGGACGAAGTGAAAGCCGACATCGCCGCCGTGCGCGAGGTTTGCGCGGCGATCCCGTTGAAGGTAATATTGGAAACCTGCCTGCTCAGCGATGCGCAGATCGTCCAGGTTTGTGAAATGTGTCGCGAACTCGATGTCGCCTTCGTGAAAACCTCCACCGGCTTCAGCACCGGCGGCGCTCGGGAAGAGCACGTCAAACTGATGCGCGAGACCGTGGGCAGCGAAATGGGCGTGAAAGCTTCCGGCGCCGTGCGCGATCGCGCAACCGCCGAGAAGATGATCAACGCCGGCGCCACGCGTATCGGCACCAGCTCCGGCGTCGCCATCGTCTCCGGTGCTCAGGCGGCAGCGGGCAGCTACTGATCGTCGGTATGCCCTGAGGGGCATAGCCAATACACTCCGATGCGGGACAATACGGGCGGTTGATGCGGCCCGATATTGCCCCGCATCGTTCTGTTTAGCGCCGGAAATGCCGGCTCGCCTTTTATCTCTACTACCTGTGGGAAGACGGATCTATGGAAACGCGGCGCGAAGAACGTATCAACCGGTTAGTTCAGGCGTTAAAACGCGCTGACAAGATCCACCTGAAAGAAGCCGCCGTGCTGCTGGGGGTCTCGGAGATGACCATTCGCCGCGATCTGAGCGCCGAACCGGCGGCCGTGGTGTTGCTCGGCGGCTACGTGGTGACCGATCCGCGCAGCAACGGCGTGACCAACTACTTCGTTTCCGATCAAAAAGCCAAACAGGTAACGGAGAAACGGCGCATCGGCCTGCTGGCGGCGCCGCTGATCAATGAAAACGACACGGTGTTTTTCGACTGCGGCACCACCACGCCGGCGATCATCGACGCCATCGCCGACGAGCTGGCTTTCACCGCCGTGTGTCATTCGCTGAACACCTTCCTGGCGCTGCAGGACAAACCGAACTGCAAGGTGGTGCTGTGCGGCGGCGAGTTCAAGCCGAACAACTACATCTTTTCCAGCGTCGGCGGCCGCAACGAGCTCGATCACATCTGCCCGAACATCGCCTTTATCTCCGCCGCCGGCCTCAGCCTGCAGCACGGCGCCACCTGCTTCAACTTCGACGAGCTGGAGATGAAGCATCGCGCCATGGCGATGGCGCAGCAAAAGATCCTGGTGGCAGATCACAGCAAGTTCGGCAAAACCAAGCCGGCCTGCATCGGCCCGCTGACGCAGTTCGATCGGGTGATCACCGATCGCCAGCCGGACGCCGACTTCATGGCGTTCTTCAACGATAACGCCATCGCTATCCGCTATTAGTCCACCTTCAGCGCCGTCATAATCGACGGCGCACCGCTTCGATATCCCTCTTTCCCCGCCGAAAAATGAACAAATAATGCGCAATCAATTCGCGTTTTTCGCTTATCCGCACGCAACATCAGGTTAATAAAATGCAACAGCTCACCCGCGTGATTATTTTTTCGCAAGCTAACCACGCGGTCGGTTGGGTGAATTAACGGCTATTTATGGCTTTTATATGATAAATCGAGCCAAAGGTCAGGAAGTTTAAATAAACGACGGTTTACGCGATTGCAGCAAATCTCGCCAATACCTGTTAGGTATCTGTTATTTATATGATGAATGGTTACGCATTTTTATCCGCTAACCACGTAAGTAATTCCCCTTCGTTACTAGCGGTACTTTTCAACAAAAATAAAATAAAAACAAAAACATAAACGTTATTTACCTTAAAAACATAATGTGATCTACATCACTAAAACTGCTTAATCCGGGTTTTTCGCTAGATCCAAAACCACGCATAAAATATATTGCTCGGCTTGTTGCTGAGCACAGCGCTTTATCCGGCTAATTATTGTACAAGCCACATAATCGCAGAAATTTTTATGAGAGCGTTCTCAGCACAAAATCTTACACAAATGTGCAACAAATGCGCGAAAAATCGATGAAAAAGCAGATAACTGCACATATTACGCATTTGAGAGCAGGATCACGGTTGTTTCTACTGTAAATCGTTATCTTGCCGCCAACAAAAATCGACAGGCAAAGACCTGTCGGCAGCGGTAACGACTTTTATCACCCCGTGGCGGTGAAAAGTCTTTGGTGAATTACCCGGCGCTGTGCCTTGGTAATGAACGCAATAAACAACCAGGGGGACGCCAAAACATCCCCGCAAGCAACACCTGATTCTTACCGCAAGCGTTGCCTGAATAGGACGTTTGACGGTTTAACCTTAAGTTTTGCCTTTTAATTTTAAATTCGTGTTCACTTCGGAGATATTTATGGACACTACACAGACCGGCACAATTGCCTCTGCGGCCTCGGGCTCCAGCAGTACCTGGCGTAAAACGGATACCATGTGGATGTTGGGCCTGTACGGCACCGCCATCGGCGCAGGCGTCCTGTTCCTGCCCATCAACGCCGGCATCGGCGGTTTGATTCCTCTGATCATCATGGCCATCATCGCTTTCCCGATGACCTTCTTTGCCCACCGCGGTCTGTGCCGTTTCGTTCTGTCCGGCAAAAATCCCGGTGAAGACATCACCGCCGTGGTGGAAGAGCACTTCGGCATCACCGCCGGTAAACTGATTACTCTGCTGTACTTCTTCGCCATCTACCCGATTCTGTTGGTTTACAGCGTGGCGATCACCAACACCGTCGACAGCTTCATTACCCACCAGTTGGGCATGACGTCGCCGCCGCGCGCCATTCTGTCGCTGATCCTGATCGTCGGCCTGATGACCATCGTGCGCTTCGGTGAGCAGGCCATCGTGAAAACCATGAGCATCCTGGTCTTCCCGTTCGTCGCAGTGCTGATGCTGCTGGCGGTGTATCTGATCCCTAACTGGACCGGCGCCATCTTCGAAAACGTGTCGCTGTCCGGCAGCGCTACCGGCATGGGTCACGGCCTGATCATGACCCTGTGGCTGGCGATCCCGGTAATGGTGTTCTCCTTCAACCACTCGCCGATCATCTCCGCCTTCGCCGTCGCCAAACGCGAAGAGTACGGCGCAGACGCCGAGAAGAAATGCTCCCGCATTCTGGCTTACGCACACATCATGATGGTGCTGACCGTGATGTTCTTCGTGTTCAGCTGCGTGCTGAGCCTGACGCCGGAAAACCTGGCGGAAGCCAAGGCGCAGAATATCTCGATTCTGTCTTACCTGGCTAACCACTTTAACAACCCGATGATCGAGTACATCGCGCCGGTTATCGCCTTCGTCGCCATCACCAAATCGTTCCTGGGCCACTACCTGGGCGCCCGTGAAGGCTTCAACGGCCTGGTCGCCAAGTCGATGAAGAGCCGCGGCAAAACCGTCAGCACCGCCAAGCTGAACCGCATGACCGCTATCTTCATGCTGGTGACCACCTGGATCGTCGCCACCCTGAACCCGAGCATCCTGGGCATGATCGAAACCCTGGGTGGCCCAATCATCGCCATGCTGCTGTTCCTGATGCCGATGTACGCCATCCGTAAAGTGCCTGCCATGCGCAAGTACAGCGGCCACATCAGCAACGTGTTTGTGGTTGTGATGGGTCTGATCGCCATCTCTGCTATCGTGTTCAGCCTGCTCGGCTAATCACGTCCGGCCGGCGCCGCTGCGCGCCGGCCCTCCCGCACTGCCCCCATTTCCCGTATTCACCGCCTGAAACCTGAAGAAGGAGGCGAGACCATGGTCAGCGTTTTCGATATTTTCAAAATTGGCATCGGCCCATCCAGCTCCCACACCGTTGGCCCGATGAAGGCTGGCAAACAGTTCATTGACGATCTGATCGCCCACCAGCAGTTGCAAGACACCACCCGCGTGGTGGTCGACGTCTACGGTTCGCTGTCGTTGACCGGTAAAGGCCACCACACCGATATCGCCATCATCATGGGCCTGGCCGGCAACCTGCCGCACGATGTGGACATCGACAGCATTCCAGGCTTTATCCGCGACGTCGAACAACGCGGCCGCCTGCCGCTGGCCAACGGCCATCACGAGGTGGATTTCCCGCTGCACGGCGGCATGAACTTCCACAGCGACAACCTGCCGCTGCACGAAAACGGCATGCGCATCCGCGCCTTCGCCGGTGAGCGCCTGCTGCACAGCAAAACCTATTACTCGATCGGCGGCGGTTTCATCGTCGACGAAGAGCACTTCGGCCAGTCCGCCGAGGGCGCAACGCCGGTGCCCTACCCGTTCAAATCGGCGCACGATCTGCAGCAGCATTGCAAAGAGACCGGGCTGTCGTTGTCCGGCCTGGTGATGCAGAACGAACTGGCGCTGCGCAGCAAAGCGGATATCGACGCGCACTTCGCCGACGTCTGGCAGGTGATGAGCGCCGGTATCGAACGCGGCATCAACACCGAAGGCTTGCTGCCCGGCCCGATGAAAGTGCCGCGCCGCGCCGCCGCGCTGCGCCGCATTCTGGTGACCGGCGACAAGAACAATATCGACCCGATGAACGTGGTCGATTGGATCAACATGTTCGCGCTGGCGGTTAACGAAGAGAACGCCGCCGGTGGCCGCGTGGTCACCGCACCGACCAACGGCGCCTGCGGCATCATCCCTGCGGTGCTGGCCTACTACGACAAGTTCATCCGCCCGGTGAACGCCAACTCCTACACCCGCTATTTCCTGGCGTCCGGGGTGATTGGCGCGCTGTACAAGATGAACGCCTCGATCTCCGGCGCCGAAGTGGGCTGTCAGGGGGAAGTGGGCGTCGCCTGTTCGATGGCGGCGGCCGGGTTGACCGAGCTGCTGGGCGGCAGCCCGGCGCAGGTGTGCATCGCGGCAGAGATCGCCATGGAGCACCATTTGGGGCTGACCTGCGATCCGCTCGCCGGCCAGGTACAGGTGCCCTGCATCGAGCGCAACGCCATTTCCGCCGTCAAGGCAGTCAATGCCGCGCGCATGGCGATGCGCCGCACCAGCGAGCCGCGGGTTTGTCTGGATAAGGTGATCGAAACCATGTACGAAACCGGCAAAGACATGAACGCCAAATACCGCGAAACCTCACAGGGCGGGCTGGCGATCAAGGTCGTGGCCTGTAACTGATAAATCAAGGGCGCCGAATGGCGCCCTTGTCATTTTATGAGGCTCAAAGGCTATTCAGCCGAAGATCCCGCCGAACCACTGGCTCAGCTTCATCATCACCATATCCCAGATGCGGCTGAAGAAGTTGCCCTCTTTCACCTCTTGCATCGCCACCAGCGGGTGCTGCTCGATGGTTTTGCCGTCCAGCTGGAAATCGATGGTGCCGACCACCTGGTTTTTCGCCAGCGGCGCTTCCAGCGTCGGTTGGGTCAGCTTGTAGCTGGCCTTCAGGTTTTTCATCTGCCCTTTCGGAATGGTGACCGAGGCGTCTTTCGCCACGCCGAGCGGCACTTCGCTGACGTCGCCGAACCATACTTTCTGGGTGACGAACGGCTTATCGGCCTTGATCGGCGTCGCGGTTTCATAGAAGCGGAAGCCCCAGGTCAGCAGCTTTTCGCTTTCGCTAAAGCGCACGCGATCGCTCGGCGCGCCTAAAACCACCGAGATCAGACGCATCGGGCCGTCGGTGGCGGACGCCACCAGATTGTGGCCGGCGCCGCTGGTGTAACCGGTCTTGATGCCGTCGACGTTCAGGTTGCTGCTCCACAGCAGACGGTTGCGGTTAATCTGGCGGATTTTGTTAAAGGTGAACTCTTTCTCTTTATGCAGCGCGTATTCGTCCGGCACGTCGCGGATCAACGCCTGGCTCAGCAGCGCCATGTCGCGCGCGGTGCTGTACTGCCCTTCCGCATCCAGACCATGCACCGTCAGGAAGTGGGTATTCTGCAGGCCGAGGGATTTGGCGTAGTTGTTCATCAGGCCGACGAACGAATCCTGGCTGCCCGCCACGTAGTCCGCCAGCGCGATGCTAGCGTCGTTGCCGGACTGGATCACGATGCCCTTATTCAGTTCCAGCACCGGCACCTGATCGCCCGGCTTGATGAACATCAGCGAAGAGCCGCGCAGCGCCGGGTTACCGGGCGCCCAGGCGTCTTTGCCGACGGTGACCATGTCTTCCGGCTTGATCTTGCCGGCCTTGATCGCCTGGCCGATCACGTAGCTGGACATGATCTTGGTCAGGCTGGCGGGATCGAGACGCGTATCGGCATTGCCTTCGGTCAGCACCTTACCGCTGTTGTAATCCATCAGAATGAAGGCCTTGGCGTCTACCTGCGGCGGCGCCGGCGGCTCGGCCGCGTGCACGGCCGGGGCGGCCAGCAACAGGATGCCTACGCTGAAGGTCAGTTTTTTCAGGGAAGTGGATAAGTTTTTTTTCATCATGACGTCGCCAGAGTGTCCATTCAAAACCATTGAAATAGCGTTAACTTTCAAACATGTTCACGTTTTAAGCCAACCAGCGAGAGTGGCCCGGTGCGCGCGTGCCGGCCGCAACCCCCTGCGGCGCCCGTAATGGGTAACGCAACGCACCGAAAATGCCCTTGCTGTGAGTTTATGTGATTTATCTTATTTTTGCAGGGTTTAGCGTGAATTTTCAGCATTTTTACATAACTGTACGCAGGCACGCACTTATCGTTCAAAAAAGCATCGTGACGCGCATTTTCGCATCTACCCACGGCTACACGGCCAAGCATCTGCACCGCTAAACATCCGCGCATCCATACGTCCAAAAAAGATTAATATATTCCATAATGGCATATAGAACCGCTATTTGTTCTTTTTAAAGCGCTTATCCTCAGCGCTATCATCCGCACAACGACTTTTATACCGAATAATCCTGGAGATGAGTCATGGCGATCCCCCATTCCGTCATCGAGATGATTGGCAATACCCCGATGCTGGAACTGACCCAGTTTGATACCGGCCCATGCCGGCTGTTCGTCAAGCTGGAGAACCAAAATCCCGGCGGTTCGATCAAAGACCGCGTGGCGCTGTCGATGATCGAACAGGCCGAGCGCGACGGCAAACTGCAGCCGGGTGGCACCATCATCGAAGCCACCGCCGGCAATACCGGCCTGGGGTTAGCGCTGGTGGCGGCGCTGAAAGGCTATAAGCTGCTGCTGGTGGTGCCGGACAAGATGAGCCGCGAGAAGATCTTCCACCTGCGCGCGCTGGGGGTGGAAGTGCTGCTGACCCGTTCGGACGTCGGCAAAGGGCATCCGGCTTACTACCAGGATTACGCCAAACGCCTGGCGGAAGAGATCCCTGGCGCTTTTTATATCGACCAGTTCAATAATCCGGCCAACCCGGCGGCTCATACCACCACCACGGCGCCCGAACTGTGGCGGCAGATGGAGCATGACGTGGACGCTATCGTGGTCGGCGTCGGTTCCGGCGGCACGCTGGGCGGGCTGAGCCGCTATTTCGCCGAGGTTTCGCCGCAGACGGAATTCGTGCTGGCCGACCCTGCCGGCTCTATCCTGGCGGACTATCTCGACCACGGCCAAATCGGCGAAGCGGGCAGTTGGCTGGTGGAAGGCATCGGCGAAGACTTCGTCCCGCCGCTCAGCGACTTTGACCAGGTACGCCACGCTTACCGCATCGGCGATGAAGAAGCCTTCACCACCGCGCGCGAGCTGCTGCGCAAGGAAGGCGTGCTGGCGGGCTCCTCCACCGGCACCCTGCTGGCCGCCGCCCTGCGTTACTGCCGCGCGCAAACCGAACCCAAGCGGGTAGTGACCTTCGTCTGCGACAGCGGCAACAAATACCTGTCTAAAATGTATAACGACCACTGGATGCTGGAGCAGGGCCTGCTGAGCAAGCCACAGCACGGCGATCTGCGCGATCTGATCGCCTACCGCCACGACGAGGGCGCCGCCGTTTCCGCCGCGCCGGACGACACGTTGGCGATCGTGCACGCCCGCATGCGGCTGTACGACATCTCGCAGCTACCGGTGCTGGAAGGCGATCGGGTGGTCGGTCTGATCGATGAGTGGGATCTGCTGAACGCCGTCCAGGCCGACGCCGCCCACTTCAGCCTGACGGCCGGCAGCGCGATGACCAAACAGGTTCATACGCTGCAAAAGGAAGCCGGCTACGAGGAATTACAGGCCACCTTCAACCATGGCCACGTCGCGGTGGTGCTCGACGGCGAGCGCTTCCTCGGCCTGATTACCCGCACAGACGTGCTTAACGCCTGGCGCCAAAAATTACGTTAATAAGGACCCATTATGGCCAAGTTTGATACGTTGACCGTTCACGCCGGTTACACCCCGGACGCGACCGGCGCAGTGATGCCGGCGATTTACGCCACCTCCACCTACGCCCAACCGGCGCCGGGCGAACATACCGGCTATGAATACTCCCGCAGCGCCAACCCGACGCGCACCGCGCTGGAAAGCGCCATCGCCGAACTGGAAGGCGGCAGCCGCGGTTACGCCTTCGCCTCCGGCCTGGCGGCCTGCTCCACGGTGCTGGAGCTGCTCGATAAAGACAGCCACCTGATCGCGGTGGACGACCTGTACGGCGGCACCTATCGCCTGCTGGAAAAAGTGCGCAGCCGCACCGCCGGCCTGCGCGTCACCTACGTGGCACCGGCGGATCTCGCCGGGCTGGAACAGGCGATCGAGCCGGACACCAAAATGATCTGGGTGGAAACGCCGACCAACCCGCTGCTTAAGCTGGCGGATCTGAGCGCCATCGCCGCGATCGCCAAAAAGCACCGGCTCATCAGCGTGGCGGACAACACCTTCGCCTCGCCGTATCTGCAACGCCCGCTGGATCTGGGCTTTGACGTGGTGGTGCACTCCGCCACCAAATACCTCAACGGCCACTCCGACGTGGTGGCCGGCGTCGCGGCGGTGGGCGATAACCCAGCGCTGGCGGAACAGCTCGGTTTCCTGCAAAACGCGGTCGGCGGCATTCTCGATCCGTTCAGCAGCTTCCTGACGCTGCGCGGCATCCGCACCCTGGCGCTGCGCATGCAGCGCCACAGCGACAGCGCGCTGCGCATCGCCCAGTGGCTGGAGAGCCAGCCGCAGGTGGAAAACGTCTACTATCCCGGCCTGCCGAGCCACCCGCAGCACGAGCTGGCGGCGCGCCAGATGACGCGCTTCGGCGGCATGATCTCGGTACGGCTGAAAGGCGACGACGCCTATGCGCGCCGGGTCATCCAGCGTTCGCGCCTGTTCACCCTGGCGGAAAGCCTGGGCGGCGTGGAAAGCCTGATCAGCCAGCCGTTCAGCATGACGCACGCCTCCATTCCGCTGGAACAGCGCCTGGCAACCGGCATCACGCCGCAGCTGGTGCGCCTGTCGGTGGGGATTGAGGATGTGGAAGATCTGATCGCCGATCTGCAGCAGGCGCTGGCGGAATAATCGCCGCATCAGCGCACGATCAGCCCGGCCGACGCGCCGGGCTTTTTTACGCCCGGCGTTCAGAGGCCGATGACGTCCTGATAAAAACGGTGTGCCACATCGGGGTGAGAGCGGATGCGGCCTTTCAGGTAGTTATACCCCACGTCGCGCAGCAGCGGATTGAGCGGATCGCTGGCCGGGCCGCGCGCCTGCGCCGCCAGCTGCGGCGGCAGTTGATACAGCGGCACCACCGCGTCCAGACGCGCGCCGAGGAAGAACGCGATCGATAATCTGTCACTCCCCGCCGGCGGCGTTTCCACCCGGTGCACCGTGGCGCGCAGATAGCCGTTGGTCGCCAGCTCCAGCAGCTCGCCGATGTTCACTACGAAGGTATCTTCACGCGGCTGCGCGTCTATCCATTGCCCCTCGCTGACCTCCACCTGCAGCCCTTTTTGCGCGTCCTGCAGCAGGAAACTGAGAAAGCCGGAGTCCTTGTGCGCACCGACGCCCTGTGCGCTGGCGGTGGCGTCCCGCCCCGGGTAGCGGATCAGTTTGATGTGCTCGTTGGGCTTCTCGCCGTATAAGCGATCGAAAGCCTGCTCCGGCAGCGAAAGTGCCAACGCGAAAGCGCGCAGCAGCCGCAGCGACATGGCGGTCATCGCCTGTTGCCACTCCAGCAGCAGCGGTTTCAGCGCCGGCAGCGCCGCCGGCCACTGGTTTGGCCCCTGCAGACGCGCCCAGCGCGGCGTGTCGTCAGCCAGCGTCAGCGCCGGGCGTTCGGCGCCGATATCGAACTGCTCGCGCCAGTCAGGCTGCCCGCGCGTGAGTTCCGCCGCCGCACGGTTGTAACCGCGAAAGTGCGGCGAATGCACCATCTGCACTGCCAGCTTGTCGGCTTCCGGCAGGGCGAAAAATTGCCGCGCGGCGTGCTGCAGCCGCGCATTCAGCGCGCCGTCCACGCCGTGACCGCGCAGATAGAAGAAACCGACGTCGCGCGCCGCCGCGCGCAAATCGTCAAGAAAAGCGCGCCGCCGGCGCGCATCACCGTCAAGCTGCGAAAGATCCAGCAACGGCAACGTCTTCAGCGTCGTCAGGTGCGTCATCATGCGGTTCCTCTTCTTCCCCGATTACGATCGGGCTGCCGTACAGGCGAATAATCAACATTGACCCTCCCCAGCGGGTGGCTGCATTTGCCCCATAGTTACCACCGCGCTCGCCGGAGCGGCCAATATTGTTGCGTTCTAAGTTATGCAAACGTTCAACAAACTGTCGCAAAACCGTCATCAATGTTTCTTATGCTCTGCGCAATTTCGCCGACGCCGCTGGCTGGCGACGTGCGCTATCCGCTATCCTGTAAACGACCTCATACCCTGCCTGCCGGAGAAATACTGATGGATTTAGCCTTATTCGACCTGGATGAAACCCTGATTGACGATGACAGCGCCAGCCTGTGGATCCGCTGGCTGGTCGGCCAGGGGTTCGCGCCGGCGGAGCTGGAACTGCAGGAGCAGCAGCTGATGCAGCTCTATTATCAGGGCAAGCTGTCGATGGAGGACTATATGCAGGCTACGCTGGCGCCGCTGACCGGCCTGAGCGTGCAAACCGTGGCCGGCTGGGTGCAGCGTTATATCCGGCGCGACATCCTGCCGCGCGTCTACCCCGCCGCCCGTGAACGCCTGCAGTGGCACCGCGAGCGCGGCGACTGCATTCTGGTGATCTCCGCCACCGGCGAACACCTGGTGGCGCCGATCGCCGAACAGCTCGGCGCCGACGATGCGCTGGCGATCGGCGTGGAAATCAGCGACGGCCGCTTCACCGGCAACACCTACGGCACCATGACCTATCAACAGGGCAAGGTGATCCGCCTGCAGCATTGGCTGGCGCAGCACCCGCACCTGAAGTTCGAGCACAGCCACGGCTACAGCGACTCTCTCAACGACAAGGCGATGCTGCAATTCGTCGACAGCGCCACGGTGATCAACCCCGACAGCGAACTGAGCGCGCTGGCGGCGGAGCACGGCTGGGAAGTGTGCCGCTGGGAACGTTGAACGGCAGACAAAAAATGCCCTGCGGTGTGACAAAAAGCGCATTGTGGCGTAGGTATTAAGGGTCTTTAATCCGCTAACGGAGTTATCCCATGCTGACCATTTGGGGTCGTGAGAATTCGAACAACGTCAGGAAGGTGCTGTGGTGCGCCGCCGAACTGGGGCTGAGCTATACCCACATCAACGCCGGCGGGGCGTTTGGCAAGGTCAACGAAGAGAGTTACCGCGCGCTGAACCCGAACGGCCTGGTGCCGTTACTGCAGGACGATGACTTCGTGCTGTGGGAGTCCAACACCATCGTGCGCTACCTGGCGGCGAAATTCGGCGACGCGACGTTCTATCCGCAAGGTCTGCAGGCGCGCGCCGCCGCCGAGAAATGGATGGACTGGACCACCTCGACCATCGTTCCGGCCTTCACCATCGTCTTTTGGGGCCTGATCCGCACCGCGCCGGAGTTGCGCGACATGGCGAAAATCGAAGCGGCGATCGCCACGCTGGAAAAACACTTCGACGTCATTGAACAGACGTTGGCGCACCAGCCTTACCTCTCCGGCGACGCGTTCGGCTTCGGCGATATCCCGCTCGGCAGCTTCGCCTACGCCTGGTTCGAAATGCCGATCGCCCGCCGCCCGCGGCCGAACATGGAGCGCTGGTATCAGCAACTGCGCGCTCGCCCGGCCTACCAGCGCGGCGTGATGAGCGCGCTCACCTGACGCGTGCGGGGCGTTACGACGCCCCGACCTTCAGCAGCTTGCCGTCCCGTTCGTCCGTCAGCAGATACAGGTAGCCGTCCGGCCCGCTGCGCACCTCGCGAATGCGTTCGCCGCGATCGCCCAGCAATCGCTCTTCCGCCACCACTTTGTCCCCCTCCAGCGTCAGGCGAATCAGTGCCTTTTGCGCCAGTGCGCCGATGAACAGCGAATGCCGCCAGGCGGGGAAACGCTGCCCGTCATAAAACGCCATGCCGCTGAGGCCGGGCGAAACCCGCCAATAGTGCAGCGGCTGTTCGGTGCCGGGCACCCGTTCCCCTTTGGCCTCCGGTATCGGTTGGCCGGAATAGTTGATGCCGTAGGTGGCCAGCGGCCAGCCGTAGTTTTTACCCGGCAACGGGATATTGAGCTCATCGCCGCCGCGCGGACCGTGCTCATGTTCCCAGATCGCGCCGCTCCACGGGTTCAGCGCCAACCCTTGCGGATTGCGGTGGCCGTAGGACCAAACCTCCGGGCGTTTACCTGCCTGGCCGACCCAGGGGTTGTCCGGCGGTACCGCGCCCTCGGCGGTCAGCCGCACCAGCTTGCCCTGCAGCTTGTCGGTCTCCTGCGCCGTCGGCCGCTGGTTGTTTTCGCCCAGCGCGATAAACAGGTAGCCCTGCCGATCGAACGCCAGCTTGCCGCCAAAGTGATTGCCGACCGACAGCTTGGGCTGCTGACGGAAGATCACCTTAAAGTTTTCCAGCCGCGCGCCATCGTCGCTCAGGCGGCCATAGCCGACCGCCGTACCGGCTTTGCCGCCCTCGCCCGGTTCGGCGAAGCTGAGATATACCCGGCGACTGGCGCTGAAGTCGGGGGCCGGCAACACCTCCAGCAGGCCGCCCTGCCCCTCGGCGTAGACCTGCGGCACGCCGGCGATCGGCGGCGACAGGCCCTTGCCCTGCAGCCACAGCCGCAGCCGGCCGGGCCGTTCAGTGATAAGCAGGCCTTGTTCCGCCGGCAAGAAGGCCAGCGACCATGGGTGTTCCAGGCCGTCCTGCAATTGGCTGACCGTCGGCGCGGCGTGAAGCAGGCCGCTGCACAGCAGCAAACCGGCCAGCAGAGTCAATCGGGGCATGGCGTCCTCCTGAAGATGAAATGACCCGTTTAGTGTAGCCCAGCCCGTCGCAATGGGTGTTTACATTACATTTCAACGGGTTGCCTTTTAGCCGCAGTGTGCTTAAGTTAATCCATAACCCAGGAGGAAAAATGGACATTACCGTTACCGACGCGATTGACGAACATACCCTCGATGCGATCAGGCAAGGCCTGCGCGCTTACAACCTGCCGCATATCGACGCCAGCCACCGCAAGCCGCTCAGCGTCTATGCGCGCGACGAGGCCGGCACGGTGATCGGCGGGCTGACCGCCGAAACCTGGGGCAACTGGCTGAGCGTCGAGTGGCTGTGGGTGGCGGATACCCAGCGCGGCAGCGGCCTCGGCGGCCGGCTGATGCGCGCCGCCGAGCATGAGGCGCAGGCACGCGGCTGCCGCTACGCCCGTCTCGACACCTTCAGCTTCCAGGCGCGACCGTTCTACGAAAAGCTCGGCTATCAGCTGCAAATGACGCTGAAAGAGTATCCGGTGGAACATGAGTGCTATTTTCTTACCAAAACCCTGACTGATTGATGGATGGACAGATGGACAGCAAAAGCATGGTGGTGAACTGTGTGGCGTACAAAGCCGGCCAACGGCTGGGCGAAGTGACCATCGACGATATCAGCGAGGTGGTCAAACAACCGGACACCTTCGTCTGGCTGGGGTTGCGGCAGCCGGAACCGGCGTTTATGCGCAAGGTGCAGGAGGAGTTCGGCCTGCACGATTTGGCGATCGAAGACGCGCTGTGTGCGCACCAGCGGCCGAAGCTGGAGACCTACGGCGACTCACTGTTCATCGTGGTGAAAACCGCGCAGTGGGGCGAGCACGACGAAATCGAATACGGCGAAACCCACTTCTTCGTCGGCAAAAACTTTCTGGTGACGGTGCGCCACGGCGCCTCACCCAGCTACGCGCCGATCCGCGCCAAGGCGGAAGAGAACCACAAGCAGATGTGCCGCGGGCCGGGCTTCGCCCTCTATTCGGTGTTGGACTTCGTGGTGGATAACTACCGCAGCGTGGTAACGCGCTTCGAGAGCACCATCGAGAACATCGAAGCCAACATGTTTCAGTCGGAGTTCGATCAGGCGGCGATCGAGAACGTCTATACTCTGCGCCGCCACCTGCTGGCGCTGCGCAACGCCGCGCTGCCGATGGATGAAATCTGCAACCAGCTGATCCGTCTGCACGAAGAAGTGATCCCGAAAGAGCTGCGCGCCTACGTGCGCGACGTGCAGGATCACGCGCATCAGGTGGTCAGCAACATCGACGACATGCGCGAAATGCTGACCAACGCCATGCACGTCAATCTGGCGCTGGTGACGGTCAAACAGAACGAAGTGGTGAAACGGCTGGCGGGTTGGGGGGCGATTTTGGCTATCCCGACGGTGATCTTCAGCCTGTACGGGATGAACTTCGCCGACATGCCGGAGTTGAAATTCCCGTGGGCCTATCACGCCACGCTGGGGGCGACCGCCGTCGGCTGTATTTTCCTGTATCAGAAGCTGAAGAAATCAGGCTGGCTGTAAGCGCCAAAACGGCGGATTTTCCCGCCGGAGAAACGATCGGCGGGGCAGCCGGATCCGCCGACTGCCCCGCCGCTTCAATACAGCATCGGCCGCCGATCGCGATGCACGTGATTGTAGCGGCCGATGCGCTTGTCATCAGCCGTACTGATATCCATTTCCGCCAGCACCATGCCTTCGCCTGTCAGGCTCTGCGTCAACGGATAGCCATCGGCATCGACGATCACCGAACCGCCGATCCACGCAACGCCGCGCTCCGTTTCACAGCGATCGCACACCGCGATGAACAGCCGATTGACGGCGGCGTTGGCCTGCGCCTTCACCATCTCCGCCGGCCGTTCGCCCTGCGGGCGCGGTGCCTGCGGCCAGTTGACCGGCGCGCACAGCAGCTGAGCGCCGGCCAGCGCCGGCAGCCGCACCCATTCGGGGAATTCAAGATCGTAGCAGATCATCACCGCCAACCGGCCAAAGCGGGTCTCGACGACCGGCGGCGGCCGATCGCCGGGGGTAAAGATCGTGCTCTCCTCATGCCACAGGTGGGCCTTGCGATAAATCGCCCTCACGCCCTGCGCATCGATCAATGCCGCGCTGTTGGCCACTCCGCCATCGGGCAGCCGCTCGCAGAAACCGGCGACGAT
Source organism: Serratia sp. CY76391 (assembly GCF_052166695.1). Classification (NCBI taxonomy): domain Bacteria; kingdom Pseudomonadati; phylum Pseudomonadota; class Gammaproteobacteria; order Enterobacterales; family Yersiniaceae; genus Serratia; species Serratia sp. CY76391. The sequence continues at coordinate 735,072 of NZ_JBJNOJ010000001.1, read as the reverse complement.
CGCCACATCCAACTCACGCGCCAGGGCCACCCACAGGCTTAGGCTAGGCCCGTCTTCGGTCTCGGCCAACGCCCACGCCTCCGCCTTATCGCGCAACACATAGCCGCTGTTCACCAACTCCGGCAACACAATGACGTTGGCGCCGCGCTGCGCCGCATGACGGATCGCCTGAGCGGACTGCGCCCGATTATGCTCTGCCTCCCCTACCCGCAGCGCTAACTGGCAGCATGCGACGCTGATCTTACCCATGACTCACCTTCTCCTTACCCTTACCGTTAAACCGACAGGGCGGCGATGCACCCTGCTCCTCAGTAAATCAGTAAAGGCACCGTGATAAAAGCCCGGATCGCGCCTCAGCGTTCAGTTTGAGCCTGCAGCTGCGGCGCCGGGCGGCTCAGCAGGCTGCCCAGCACGAAGGCGACGCCGCCGCCCAGCAGACCGCCGTAGATCGGGCTGTTAGCGTCGATGCCGTGCCAGATCATCAGCCCCACCACGCACAGGCTGCCGGTCAGCATGCTGGCGATGGCACCGGCGCTGGTGGCGCGCGGCCAGAAGATCGCCCCCACCAGCGGGATCAGCATGCCGCCCACCAGCAGGTTGTAAGCCAGCGTCAGCGCCGCCAGCACGTCGCGCACCACAAACGCCAGCCCCAGCATGACCGCGCCCATGAAAAGCGTGGTGAAGCGCCCGGCGGCCAGCCCGCCGGAAGGTTTACGGCGGATGGCCGGCAGCACGTCCTCCAGCGCGATGGTCGAAGACGCCAACAGGCAGGCGCTGGCGGTGGACATCAGCGCCGCCAGGGCCGCGGCGGCCACCAGCCCGCTGACGCCGACCGGCAACACCGCCTGCGCGATGGCGGCAAAGGCGCTATCGGTATTGCTGAGCGACGGCAGCACGATCTTGCCGGCCATGCCGATCAGCGCGCCGGTCACGCCGTACAGCACGCAATAGACGCCCGCCCCCAGCCCGGCGAAGCGCGCCACATTGGCGCTGCGGGCGGTGAACACCCGCTGCCAAATGTCCTGGCCGATCAGAATGCCGAAGAAGTAGATCAGGAAGAACACCAGAATGGTGTCCAGCCCAATCGACGACAGCTGGTAGTAACCGGTGGGCAGCAGGCTGGTGAACGCCTCCCAGCCGCCGGCCTTGACGATGCTCATCGGCATCAGCACCAGCATCATGCCGACGGTCATGATGATGAACTGAATGATGTCGGTCAGCGTCAGCGACCACATGCCGCCCAGCGTCGAATACAGCACCACCAGCCCGCCGCCGAGCAGAATGGATGCGCTGAACGACAGGCCGAACATCACCTGCATTACGCTGCCGATGGCGATGATCGAGGTCACCGCCACCATCAGGTCATACGCCAGCATGATCGCGCCGCTGGTGACCCGCGCCGCCGGGTGATAGCGCCGCGACAGCACCTGGCTGACGGTATACAGTTTCAGCTTGAGCAGCGGCTTGGCCAGCACCAGGCTCAGCACCACAATGCCCAGCCCCAGCGCGCCGCACAGCCAGACGCCGGAGATACCGTAGGTATAACCGAGTTTGACGCTGCCGATGGTCGACGCACCGCCGAGTACCACCGCCGACAGCGTGCCCAGATACAGCCCCGGCCCCAGGTTGCGCCCGGCCACCAGATACGCCTCTTTGGAATTGGCGCGGCGAATGCCCATCCATCCCACCGCGCCTATCACCAGAAAGTAAAACACCACGACCAGCAAATCGAGATTCATGGGTACCTCCACTCCGTAGTTATTGTTATCAGGGGCCCCGACGCAACCGCTCCGCCGGTAGAGTCAGTGCACCGGCCTCAGCGGGCCGGCAGCACGCACAACATTTCAAACAGCAGGTTGGCGGCCAACAGCGCGGTGTTACCGGAGCGATCGTAAGGCGGCGACACCTCCACCACGTCGCCGCCGACCAGGTTTAGCCCATGACAGCCGCGCACGATCTCCAGCCCTTGCCAGACCGACAGCCCGCCGACCTCCGGCGTGCCGGTGCCCGGTGCGAAGGCCGGATCCAGCCCGTCGATATCGAAACTGAGATAAACCGGCGCGTCGCCCATCTGTTCGCGGATCTCCGCCATCAGCGGTGTCAGTGACCGGTGCCAGCAGGCCTCAGCCGGCACCACACGAAAGCCCTGGCGGCGTGACCAGTCGAAGTCGTCCGCCGCATAGCCACTGCCGCGCAGGCCAATCTGCACCACCTTTTCCGGCGCCAGCAGCCCTTCCTCAAACGCGCGGCGGAAGGTGGTGCCGTGCGCCAGCTGTTCGCCGAACATCTCCTCGTTGGTATCGGAATGCGCATCGACGTGGATCAGCCCGACCGGGCCATGACGACGGGCGACGGCGCGCAGCACCGGCAGCGTCAGGGTGTGATCGCCGCCGAGCGTCAACGGCGTGCAGCCGTGCGCCAGGATCTCGTGGTAAGCCGCCTCGATGCGCTGCACGCTGTCCGCCAGGCTGTAGGGGTTGATCGCGACATCCCCCAGATCGGCCACCTGCAGCCGTTCAAACGGCGCAGAGCCGGTGCCCATGTTGTAAGGACGGATCATCACCGATTCCTGGCGGATCTGGCGCGGGCCATAGCGAGTGCCGCTGCGGTTGGAGGTGCCGATATCGAGCGGAATGCCGACAAAGGCGGCGTCCAGACCGCGCGCCTGTTCTGCCGCGGGCAGGCGCATCATGGTGGGGAGGCCGGCAAAGCGCGGCATATCGTTACCGCTTTGGGGTTGGTTCAGCATGGCGTTTCCTTGTCGTTATCTGCGATTGATTGAAACATTTGAGCAACATTTGCAGGCTACCCCGTCGGCCACCTCGGCTACCATTCCCGCTTTTGCATGTAAACATCGGAAAACGCGATGCAACTAACTTATTGAAGTATTGATTTTTATTTCAACTTCATGCCATAAGGAAGGCCATATCTTCAGCGCCGCACCTATTTCTTCGATGTTAAAAATGGGTTAACCGGCCGACGTACTGCGGAGGGGGAATGCTCACCAACCTAAGCGATATCGATCTGAAACTGCTGCGGGTGTTCGTCGCAGTAGCGGAAGCCCAGGGCGTCAGCGCCGCGCAGGAAGCGCTGCTGATGAACCAATCCACCATCAGCACCCATCTGGCCTCGTTGGAAACCCGACTGGGTTTTCGCCTGTGCCAACGCGGGCGCTCCGGCTTCCGGCTGACGCCCAAGGGCGAACGCATGCTGATCGCCTGCCGTTCGCTGTTCAACGCCGCCCGCGACTTCACCCGGGTCAGCCAGTCGCTGAACGGCCTGCTGACCGGCGATCTGCAAATCGGTCTGGTGGACAATCTGGTTTCGCTGCCGGGCAATCCGTTCAGCCAGGCCATCAAGCACTTTCAGCGGCGCCATCAGGACGTGCAATTGCAGTGCCGCATCTGTTCGCCGAACGAGATTGAGCAAGGGCTGCTGCACCAGCAGCTCGATCTGGGCATCGGCTACTTCGGCCAACAGCTGGAGGAGTTACGTTATCAGCCATGGCTGGAGGAAATACAGGCGATCTACTGCAGCACGGATCACCCGCTGTTCGCGGTGGAAGAACCCGAGCGCGAGCAGATTGAAAACGCGCGCTGGGTCAAGCGCGGCTACCTGCTTGCGCAGCAGCTGTGCCCGATCGCGCCGCCTCACTTGGCGGCGGTGGCTCACCATATGGAAAGCGTCGCCCATCTGGTGCTGAGCGGTACCTGTCTTGGCTATCTGCCCACCCACTACGCGGCGCGCTGGGTGGAACAGGGGCTGCTGCGGCAGTTGGGCGGCACGGCGCTCTCTTATCGCGCCACGCTTAGCCTGGTCAGCCGCCCCGTCCAGCCCGACGAGGCGTTGAACGCGCTGCTGGAGGATTTGGCGCGCACCGCACGCCAATCACCTCATCGCTGAGAGGCCAGCGCCCGATTCATGGCAAACAGCGTGCCGGTTAAAGACAGGACGAGGAACCCGATGATGGCCCAGGCAAAAGAGGCCGCTCCGCCCTCGTCGAGCAACATGCCGCCGACCGCGCCACCGGCGGCCACGGCGGTATTCCAGCCCGTCGTATACATGGACTGCGCAACGTCGGCCGCACGGCCGGAAAGCCGTGACAATGCCGTCTGCGTGAGGGTGGCGAAACCGCCGAAAGCCACGCCCCACAATGCGACGGAGAGATAGACAATCGGGGCCGCCCGTCCCCCGCTCCCCAGCAGCACGGCGGCGAGGGAAAAGATAACGATACTCATCACCGTAAGAGATTGGACTCGCCGATCGACCAGCATCCCGGCGATGCCTAATCCGGCAATCGCGCCCAGCCCGAAGATAAACAGCACGATATCGACCCGCTCGGATAACCCCGACGGCTTGAGGAAAGGCTCCAGGTAGATATACAGAATGTTGTGGGCAACGATGAAGGTGAACACCACGAACAGCACGGCGCGGATCCCGCACTGCAAGAAGACGCCGCTCAGAGACGGGCGATGCGCCTTAGCCTGGCCGGGGAAATCCGGCACGATAGCGATGATCCACGCCACGAGCGCCAGCGCCATCAACGTCATCAGGCCAAAGGCGCCCTGCCAACCGATGGCTCGACCAAGCAACGTGCCGAGCGGCACGCCGAGCACCAACGCCAGGGTGGCGCCGGCGCCGGAGATCGCAATAGCGCGGCCGCCAAGATGAGCCGGTGACATGCGCACGGCGTAACCGGCCAGCAAAGACCAAACGATGCCGCCGAAAACGCCGGCGAAGAAGCGCGTTGCCAATGAGACATGGTAGTCATGCGACAGCGCCGTGACGAGGTTGACGATGGCAAAACCGCAGATCGCGCTCAACAGCAAGGGGCGGCGCCGCATGCCTTGCGTCAATGCGGTCAGCGGAATGGCGGCGACCAACGCGCCCACCGCATAGGCGGTGATGAATTGCCCCGCCAGGCTTTCAGACACGTTCAAATCGCCCGCGATCGAAGAAAGCACGCCCGCCGGCATGATCTCGGTCAGCAACGTGATGAAAGCGGCCATTGCCAATGCCAGCAGGCCCCCCAGCGGCAACCGCTCGATGCTCCCGGCAGGCGCAGATATCGTCGTTTGATTCATCAATCACTCCCCATTCAAAGATGTTTCCGCTCATTGCGGATGACGCTTGCATCATGCTGCCCACTCGCTGATAAAAGAAAAATAGGCTAAAGTGAACAACACTCATGACATAAATGTCACCAATAGAATGGAAGCCTATGGAAAGCTTGGGTTCTCTCGACGTTTTCGTGCGGGTCAGTGAAAGCCGCAGTTTCACGGCGGCCGGGCAGCAGCTGGGGATCTCCGCGTCGGCGGTCAGCAAAACCATCGCCCGGCTGGAGGAACGGCTCAGCGTGCGGTTGTTTCACCGCTCCACCCGCACGGTCAACCTGACGCCGGAAGGCGCCTTGTTCCTGGAAAGGTGCCGTCGCATTTTGAGCGAGGTGAAAGACGCGGAAGCCGAACTGTTGCAAACGCGAGGAACGCCCCAGGGTAAGCTGCGCATCAGTCTCCCGTCGCTGGGCACGCTTTTCATGCCAAAACTGGGGGACTTCAAGCGCCGCTATCCTGAGATCGAGCTGGATATTGATTATTCGGATCGGCTGGTTGACGTGATTGAGGAAGGTTTCGATGCCGTTATCCGCAGCGGAACCCCAAGCGATTCACGGCTGGTTGCCCGCCGGTTGGGGACCTGCCGCAAGGTTTTCGTTGGCGCGCCGGGTTATTTCAGCCAAGCGGGTATGCCGCGCAAGCCCGAGGATCTGACAAGCCATGCCCGTTTGCATTATCGCTTTCCCAGCACCGGCAAACTGGATATCTGGCCGCTGGGGGACAAGACGGAGATGCTCCCCGAACGGCCGGCCAGCATGGTGACAAATACCCTCGATCCGCAGGTGTGCTTCGCGGAACAAGGGCTCGGCATCGCTTATTTGCCGGAGATAGCCGTACGCAGACAGCTGGAACAGGGCAGCCTGGTGACGGTTTTGGATGAGTACCACCGCGAGAACATGGTTTTTCATGTCCTCTGGCCGTCGGGCCGCCACCTGTCAGTCAAAATCAGGCTGTTCGTCGACTTTGTGACGAGCCATCTGTTCCCGCTTTAAACGACATATACCGTCTTAACTGACCGGCATACGCGCCGGATCGGGATGCTGGTACTCAAAACCCAGCTCGTTGCAGATGCGGTTGCCGTCCACCAGCCGCTCATCCTGCTCCGCTTCGTCGGCGAACTGCGGCGGCTCCAGGTGCAGCTGCTCGGCCAGCGCCGGATAAAATTCGCGCTTGGCCGGATGACGCGGCGCGCACAGGTTGTACACGTGACCGCCCTTCGGCAGCTTCAGCAACAGCTGGATGGCGGCGATGACGTCGTCCTGGTGCACCAGATTCACCCCCTGCGAACCGCCCTTCACATCGAGCTTGCCTGCCAGGAAGCGGCCGGGGTGACGATCGGCGCCCACCAGCCCCGCCAGCCGCAGAATGTCCACCGAGGTGTTCGGCAATTCATGCAGCCAGCGTTCCAGCTCGGCCAGAACCCGGCCCGACGGCGAGACCGGCCGCAGCGGCGACTCTTCGCGCAGCGTGCCGGCGGTTTCGCCGTACACCGAGGTGGAACTGGTGAAGATCACCCGCGGCACGCCAAAGGCCATCGCGCTGTCCACCAGCATGCGCACCGCATTGAAATAGTTTTCGCTGCCTTCGACGGTGCGGCGAGCGGGCAGTGTCACCACCAACGCATCCACGCGCAGCAGCGATTCCAGATCGTCCGGATCGCACAACAGCTCCGGCGTCAGTTCCAGTTGGTAGCATTCGATGCCGCTCATGCGCGCGGCCTCGACGCCGTCCGGCGTGGTTTTGCTACCGACCACGTCATACCCGCGCCCCATCAGCGACAGCGCCAACGGCATGCCCAGCCAACCCAAACCAATAATGGCTACCTTTTTCATCCTCTTCCTCTCCTGAAGATCGCAGCGCCCTACCCCTAAGGCTACGCCACTGCGCACGGCGATACAATCTGCCCGGCTTAAGGTCAGGTAAAGCTGTCTGTGGCTAATAACCTAACCTGTTTCAATAAATTAAATTTATGACGTTAAAAAAGGGTTGCGCGGTGGACAGCGGATAGTTTAGCTTAATTGGCATACGGTTTTTACCGGCTTTTGATTAGAGAAAAACACCATGACACGCGTTCAGTTCAACCACCATCATCACCATCACCCTGACTAGTCTTTCAGGCGATGAGTGCTGGAAGACGGTTTGTTAATCTTCCAGTGGCGCGCAGAACGCAAGAGAGAGCCCTCGGAAGATTTCTTCCGAGGGTTTTTTTTTGGCTCCGGACAGACAGAAAGAATAGTTTTTACAATAAATTCATAAAATTACAGATTAAACAGAGGTTACCATGCTGGACAAGACACGTTTACGGATCGCAATGCAGAAGTCGGGCCGCCTGAGCGATGAATCCCAGGAACTGCTGGCGCGCTGCGGCATCAAGATCAACCTGCAGCAGCAGCGTCTGATCGCCTTCGCCGAGAACATGCCGATCGATATCCTGCGCGTGCGCGACGACGATATTCCGGGCCTGGTGATGGACGGCGTGGTCGATCTCGGCATCATCGGCGAAAACGTGCTGGAAGAAGAGCTGCTCAGCCGCCGCGCCCAGGGCGAAGACCCGCGTTACTTCACGCTGCGCCGCCTCGATTTCGGCGGCTGCCGCCTGTCGCTGGCCACCCCGCTCGACGCCGAATACACCGGCCCGCAAAGCCTGCAGGACGCCCGCATCGCCACCTCTTACCCGCACCTGCTGAAGCAATACCTCGACAAGCAGGGCGTGCGCTTCAAATCTTGCCTGCTGAACGGCTCGGTGGAAGTGGCGCCGCGCGCCGGTCTGGCCGACGCCATCTGCGATCTGGTCTCTACCGGCGCCACGCTGGAGGCCAACGGCCTGCGTGAAGTAGAAGTGATCTACCGCTCCAAGGCTTGCCTGATCCAGCGCGACGGCGAAATGCCGGAAGCCAAACAGCAGCTGATCGATCGCCTGATGACCCGCATTCAGGGCGTGATCCAGGCGCGTGAATCCAAATACATCATGCTGCACGCGCCGAGCGAGAAACTGGACGAGATCGTCGCGCTGTTGCCGGGCGCCGAGCGCCCGACCATTCTGCCGCTGGCCGGCGCGCAGAACCGCGTGGCGATGCACATGGTGAGCAGCGAAACCCTGTTCTGGGAAACCATGGAAAAACTGAAAGCGCTCGGCGCCAGCTCGATTCTGGTGCTGCCGATTGAAAAGATGATGGAGTAACGCCATGTCGACCTTCAACACGCCGATCGATTGGGCGACCAGCAGCGCCGAACGCCAGGCCGAGCTGCTGATGCGCCCGGCCATCGCCGCCTCCGACAGCATCACCCGCACGGTGAGCGAGATCCTCGACAACGTGAAGGCCAACGGCGATCGGGCGCTGCGCGACTACAGCGCCCGTTTCGACAAGGCGGAAGTCTCGGCGCTGCGCGTCAGCGCCGAGCAGATCGCCGCCGCCACCGCGCGGTTGGGCGACGACATCAAACAGGCGATGGCAGTAGCCGTCGCCAACGTGGAAACCTTCCACAACGCGCAGCAGCTGCCGCCGGTGGACGTCGAAACGCAACCGGGCGTGCGCTGCCAACAGGTGACCCGCCCCATCGACTCGGTCGGCCTGTATATTCCCGGCGGATCGGCGCCGCTGTTCTCCACCGTGCTGATGCTGGCGACGCCGGCGCGCATCGCCGGCTGCCGCCGGGTGGTGCTGTGCTCACCGCCGCCGATCACCGATGAGATCCTGTATGCGGCGCAGCTGTGCGGCGTGCAGGAAGTGTTTCAGGTCGGGGGCGCGCAGGCGATCGCCGCCCTGGCGTTCGGCACCGAGAGCGTGCCGCGCGTGGCGAAGATCTTCGGGCCGGGCAACGCCTTCGTGACCGAAGCCAAGCGGCAGGTCAGTCAGCGCCTTGATGGCGCGGCCATCGACATGCCGGCCGGCCCTTCGGAGGTGCTGGTGATCGCCGACGCCGGCGCCACTCCGGCGTTCGTCGCTTCCGATCTGCTGTCGCAGGCCGAACACGGCCCGGATTCGCAGGTGATCCTGCTGACGCCGGACGCGGCAATGGCGCAGGCGGTGGCCGAAGCAGTGGAAAGCCAACTGGCCGAGCTGCCACGCGCCGAGACCGCCCGCCAGGCGCTGGCGAGCAGCCGCCTGATCGTAGCGCGCGATCTGGCTGAGTGCGTAGCGATCAGCAACCGCTACGGCCCGGAGCACCTGATTATTCAGACCCGCAATGCGCGCGAACTGGTGGACGGCATCACCAGCGCCGGTTCGGTGTTCCTCGGCGACTGGTCGCCGGAGTCCGCCGGCGATTACGCCTCCGGCACCAACCACGTGCTGCCGACCTACGGCTACACCGCCACCTGCTCCAGCCTGGGCCTGGCCGACTTTCAAAAACGCATGACGGTGCAGGAGCTGACGCCGCAGGGCTTCAGCAACCTGGCCGCCACCATCGAGACGCTGGCTGCCGCCGAGCAGCTGATCGCCCACAAGAACGCCGTGACCCTGCGCGTCGCCGCCCTGAAGGAGCAAGCATGAGCATCGAAAAACTGGCGCGCGCCAACGTTCGCGAGCTGACCCCTTATCAATCGGCGCGCCGCCTCGGCGGCAAGGGTGACGTATGGCTGAACGCCAACGAATACCCGATCGCCCCGGAATTCCAGCTGACCGCGCAAACCTTCAACCGCTATCCGGAGTGCCAGCCGGCGCAGGTGATCGAACGCTACGCCGCCTACGCCGGGGTGAAGAAAGAACAGGTGCTGGTCAGCCGCGGTGCCGATGAAGGCATCGAGCTGCTGATCCGCGCCTTCTGCGAGCCGGGCAAAGACGCCATTCTGTTCTGCCCGCCGACCTACGGCATGTACGCCGTCAGCGCCGAAACCTTTGGCGTGGAGCGCCGCACCGTGGCCGCCAAAGAGGACTGGCAGCTGGATCTGCCGGCCATCGCAGACAGCCTGGACAACGTGAAGTTGATCTACGTCTGCAGCCCGAACAACCCGACCGGCAACCTGATCGACCCGGACTCTCTGCGCAATCTGCTGGAGCTGGCCAAAGGCAAAGCGATCGTCGCGGTGGACGAAGCCTATATCGAGTTTTGCCCGCAGGCCTCGGTGGCCGGTTGGCTGAGCGACTACCCGCACCTGGCTATTCTGCGTACGCTGTCAAAGGCCTTTGCGCTGGCCGGCCTGCGCTGCGGCTTTACGCTCGCCAATGAAGATCTGATTGCCCTGCTGCTGAAGGTGATCGCCCCTTACCCGCTCTCGACGCCGGTGGCGGATATCGCCGCGCAGGCGCTGAGCGAAGAAGGTATCCGCACCATGCGCCAGCGCGTCACCGACATCGCAGCCACCCGCAGCTGGCTGCAGCAACAGCTGGAGAAATGCGCCTGCGTCGAGCAGGTTTTCGCCAGCGACAGCAATTACCTGCTGGCCCGCTTCACCGCCTCAAGTAATGTGTTTAAAAGCTTGTGGGATCAGGGCATTATCTTACGAGACCAAAACAAACAGCCCGGGTTGTCCGGCTGCCTGCGCATCACCATAGGCACCCGCGACGAATGTCAACGCGTGGTGGACGCGTTGTCCGCCCTGCCCGGCGCCAACCAGACTCGCCAGGAGCCAATGTGAGCCAAAAAATCCTCTTTATCGATCGTGACGGCACGCTGATCGCCGAGCCACCGGAAGATTTCCAGGTTGACCGCCTGGACAAGCTGGCGCTCGAGCCAGACGTGATCCCTTCCCTGCTGGCGCTGCAACAGGCGGGATATCAGCTGGTGATGATCACCAATCAGGATGGGCTCGGCACCGCCAGTTTCCCGCAGGAGACCTTCGATCCGCCGCACAACCTGATGATGCAGATCCTCAGCTCCCAGGGCATTCAGTTCGCCGATGTGCTGATCTGCCCGCACCTGCCGGCGGACAACTGCGACTGCCGCAAGCCGAAAACCGCGCTGGTGAAAGGCTACCTTGAACCCGGCGTGCTCGATACCGCGCACAGTTACGTGATCGGCGATCGGCCGACCGATGTGCAGCTGGCGGAAAACATGGGCATCCAGGGGCTGCGTTACCAGCGCGGCGTGCTGGGCTGGAAAGAGATCGTGCGCCAGCTGACCCTGCGTGACCGTCACGCGCGGGTTAATCGCGTGACCAAAGAGACGCAGATCGACGTCAACGTCTGGCTGGATCGCGAAGGCGGCAGCAAGATCAAAACCGGCGTCGGCTTCTTCGATCACATGCTGGATCAGATCGCCACCCACGGCGGCTTCCGCATGGAGATCGACGTCAAAGGCGACCTGTATATCGACGATCACCACACGGTAGAGGACACCGGCCTGGCGTTGGGTGAAGCGCTGAACAAGGCGCTCGGCGACAAGCGCGGCATCGCCCGCTTCGGCTTCGTGCTGCCGATGGACGAATGCCTGGCGCGCTGCGCGCTGGATATCTCCGGCCGCCCGCACCTGGAGTACAAGGCCGAGTTCAACTATCAGCGCGTCGGCGATCTCAGCACCGAAATGGTCGAGCACTTCTTCCGTTCGCTCTCTTACACCATGGGCTGCACGCTGCACCTGAAGACCAAGGGCAAAAACGACCACCACCGGGTCGAGAGCCTGTTCAAAGTGTTTGGCCGCACGCTGCGCCAGGCGATCCGCGTCGAGGGCAATACCCTGCCGAGTTCGAAAGGAGTGCTGTGATGAACGTGGTGATTTTGGATACCGGCTGCGCCAACCTGGCCTCCGTCACCTACGCGGTGCGGCGCCTGGGTTATCAGCCGGAAGTGAGCCGCGATCCGGAGATCGTGCTGCGCGCCGACAAGCTGTTCCTGCCGGGCGTCGGCACCGCGCAGGCGGCGATGGATCAGCTGCGCGAACGCGATCTGATCGAACTGATCAGGGCCTGCACGCAGCCGGTGCTGGGCATCTGCCTCGGCATGCAGCTGCTGGCGGCCAGCAGCGAAGAGAACGGCGGCATAACGACGCTCGGCCTCATCGATACGCCGGTAAAGCAGATGACCGACTTCGGCCTGCCGCTGCCGCACATGGGCTGGAACCAGGTATCCGCACAGGCGGGTCACCATCTGTTCCGCGGCATCGATGACGGCGCCTACTTCTATTTCGTACACAGCTATGCGATGCCGATATGCCCCAGCACCATCGCTCAGGCGAACTACGGCGAGCCCTTCACCGCCGCCGTGCAAAAAGACAACTTCTTCGGCGTGCAGTTTCATCCAGAACGTTCTGGAGCGGCCGGCGCACAACTGTTGAAAAACTTTCTGGAGATGTAGGCAGCATGATTATTCCGGCTTTGGATTTGATCGACGGCAACGTGGTGCGTTTGCATCAGGGCGATTACGGCCAGCAGCGCGACTACGGCAACGATCCGCTGCTGCGCCTGCAGGACTATCAACAACAGGGCGCCCAGGTGCTGCACCTGGTCGATCTGACCGGCGCCAAGGATCCGGCGGCGCGCCAGATCCCGCTGCTGCGCAAGCTGCTGGCGGGGGTTGACGTGCCGGTGCAGGTCGGCGGCGGCATCCGCAACGAACAAGACGTCAGCGCCCTGCTGGAGGCCGGCGCCACGCGCGTGGTGATCGGCTCCACCGCGGTGAAACAGCCGCAGTTGGTGCAAAACTGGTTCGAGCGCTACGGCGCCGACGCGCTGGTGCTGGCGCTGGACGTGCGCATCGACGCGCAGGGCGTGAAGCGCGTGGCCATCAGCGGCTGGCAAGAAGACTCCGACGCCACGCTGGAGCAGGTGGTGGAACAGTTCCTGCCCTACGGGCTCAAGCACGTGCTGTGCACCGATATTTCGCGCGACGGCACGCTGGCCGGTTCCAACGTGGCGCTGTATCAGGAGATCAGCCGCCGTTATCCGCAGGTGGCCTTCCAGGCCTCGGGCGGCATCGGCAATCTGGACGACATCGCCCAGCTGCGCGGCAGCGGCGTTGCCGGCGTGATCGTGGGGCGCGCCCTGCTGGAAGGTAAATTTAGCGTTGAGGAGGCGATCGCATGCTGGCAAAACGGATAATCCCGTGCCTGGATGTTAAAGACGGGCAAGTGGTGAAAGGCGTGCAGTTCCGCAACCACGAAATCATCGGCGACATCGTGCCGCTGGCGCAGCGCTATGCGCAGGAAGGCGCGGACGAGCTGGTGTTTTACGATATCACCGCCTCGAGCGATGGCCGGGTGGTGGACAAAAGCTGGGTGTCGCGCGTGGCGGAGGTGATTGATATTCCGTTCTGCGTCGCCGGCGGCATTAAAAGCGCCGAGGACGCCAGCCAGATCCTGTCTTTCGGCGCCGACAAGATTTCCATCAACTCGCCGGCGCTGGCCGATCCTGAGCTGATTAGCCGCCTGGCGGATCGCTTTGGCGTGCAGTGCATCGTGGTAGGCATCGACACCTGGTTCGACAGTGAAACCGGCAAGTATCACGTCAACCAATATACCGGCGACGAGAGCCGCACCCGCGTCACCCAGTGGGAAACCCTCGACTGGGTGCAGGAAGTGCAGCGCCGCGGCGCCGGTGAGATCGTGCTGAACATGATGAACCAGGACGGCGTGCGTAACGGTTACGATCTGCAGCAGCTGCGCCGGGTGCGCGAGGTCTGCAAAGTGCCGCTGATCGCCTCCGGCGGCGCGGGCACGATGGAACACTTCCTGGAAGCGTTCCGCGATGCGGACGTCGACGGCGCGCTGGCGGCGTCGGTGTTCCACAAACAACTCATCAATATCGGCGAACTGAAAAGGTTCCTGGTTGAACAAGGCGTGGAGATTCGCGTGTGCTGACAGAACAACAGAGAAACCAGCTGGACTGGGAAAAAACCGATGGCCTGATGCCGGCCATCGTGCAGCACGCCGTTTCCGGCGAAGTGCTGATGCTGGGTTACATGACGCCGGAAGCGCTGGCCACCACCGAGCAAAGCGGCAACGTCACCTTCTTCTCGCGCACCAAGCAGCGCCTGTGGACCAAGGGTGAAAGCTCCGGCCACTTCCTTAAGGTGGTCAGCATCACGCCGGACTGCGATAACGATACGCTGCTGATATTGGCCAACCCGATCGGCCCGACCTGCCACCTCGGCAACAGCAGCTGCTTCCACCCGGCCGCCAGCGACTGGGCGTTCCTCTATCAGCTGGAGCAGCTGTTGGCGGAGCGCAAGCACGCCAGCCCGGACAGCTCGTACACCGCCAGCCTGTATGCCAGCGGCACCAAGCGCATCGCGCAGAAGGTCGGGGAGGAAGGCGTGGAAACCGCGCTGGCCGCCACGGTCAACGATCGCGAAGAGCTGACCAACGAAGCTTCGGACCTGATCTATCACCTGCTGGTGCTGCTGCAGGACCAGGATCTGGATCTGAGCGCGGTGATTGGCCGGCTGCGCGAGCGGCATCAGAAAAAAGCATGACGTTAACTCGCACGCAATAAAAAAGCCGCCGGGCGTTAACCTCGGCGGCTTTTTTTATCGCTCAACGAGCGGGCTTATTCCATCCATTCGGTATGGAACACGCCTTCCTTGTCGATACGTTTATAGGTGTGCGCACCGAAGTAGTCGCGCTGCGCCTGGATCAGGTTCGCCGGCAGCACCGCGGAACGGTAGCTGTCGTAGTAAGCGATCGCAGCGGAGAAGGTTGGCGTAGGGATACCGTTCTGCACGGCGTAGGCCACCACGTCACGCAGCGCCTGCTGGTATTCGTCGGCGATTTGCTTGAAGTATGGCGCCAGCAGCAGGTTGGCGATATCGGCATCCGCCGCGTAAGCGTCGGTGATCTTCTGCAGGAACTGAGCGCGGATGATGCAACCGGCGCGGAAGATCTTGGCGATTTCGCCGTAGTGCAGATCCCAGTTGTTTTCTTTAGACGCGGCTTTCAGCTGAGAGAAGCCCTGCGCGTAGGACACGATTTTGCCCAGATACAGCGCGCGACGCACTTTCTCGATGAATTCAGCTTTGTCGCCGGTGAACGGCGCCACTTTCGGGCCGGTCAGCACTTTAGAGGCAGCAACGCGCTGATCTTTCAGCGAGGACAGGTAGCGTGCGAATACCGATTCGGTGATCAGCGACAGCGGTTCGCCCAGATCCAGCGAGCTCTGGCTGGTCCATTTGCCGGTGCCTTTGTTGGCGGCTTCGTCCAGGATCACATCGACCAGGTATTTACCCTCTTCGTCTTTCTTGGTGAAGATGTCTTTGGTGATGTCGATCAGGTAGCTGTTCAGCTCGCCCTTGTTCCACTCGGCGAAGGTTTCGGCCAGCTGCTCGTTGCTCAGATTCAGCGCCTGTTTCAGCAGAGAATAGGCTTCGGCAATCAGCTGCATGTCGCCGTATTCGATGCCGTTGTGCACCATCTTCACATAGTGGCCGGCACCGTCTGCGCCGATGTAGGTCACGCAAGGCTCGCCTTCCGCAACCGCAGCGATTTTCTCCAGGATTGGCGCCACCAGCTCGTAAGCTTCTTTCTGGCCACCAGGCATGATGGAAGGCCCTTTCAACGCGCCCTCTTCACCGCCGGAAACGCCGGTGCCGATGAAGTTGAAGCCCTGGTCGGACAGTTCGCGGTTACGACGGATGGTGTCCTGATAGTAGGTGTTGCCGCCGTCGATCAAGATGTCGCCCTTGTCCAGGTGCGGAGTCAGCGAGGCAATGGTTTTATCCGTTGCTTCGCCCGCTTTCACCATCAGCAGGATGCGGCGCGGTTTTTCCAGCGATTCAACAAACTCTTCAACGGTGTAATACGGCGCCAGATTCTTGCCCGGGTTCTCAGCGATCACTTCGTCAGTTTTGTCGCCAGAACGGTTGAAAATGGAAACGGTGTAACCACGGCTCTCGATGTTCAGCGCGAGGTTGCGGCCCATTACCGCCATGCCGACAACGCCGATTTGTTGCTTGGACATTTAGGAACTCCTGTCTGAGGATGACCCTGCCGGCAACGTCGGCCAGCAGGTTTTGTGATGTGGCACACATGTTAACTCAGGATTGAGCCGGGTGGGTAGTGATTGGTGCGATAGGTCGCATCAAGGCACAAATTCATAGCAGGGAAAATTCACATTTTGTTACATGAGTTGACAGAAAGGGAGAGCAATGAGGGGAAAAACTTTAAACTTGAAGTGAGATGAACTAAAATCCAGCAACCCATTTTTTGTGTAAAAAAAGAAAATGAAGCCTCTCTATTCTCATCAAAAAAACTGTTTTGATGTTATTCGTATTTTTGCAGCATTCCTTGTCCTTTATTCGCACCATTTCGCTTTGAGCGGCAAAGCCGAACCGTCCTTCCTGGGATTTGAAAGTTTTGGTGGCTTAGCCGTTGTCATATTCTTTGGCGTTTCCGGGTATCTGATCGCTCAGTCAGGGATGAGAAGCGGGAGCTTTGTCTCTTTTATGGAAAAAAGAATAAAGCGAATATTCCCGGCGCTTGTCGTATGCAGCATCGTTCTCTACGTCGCCTTAGGCCTAATTCTACAGCCAGAAAGTGTCTTCACTAAAAGATCGTTGATTGCTGCGATCAATCTGGTCGCCTTACGCGGTGCTGACCCTATCACTATGGCACAGCACTACATTTATCCTAACGCGATAAATGGCAGCCTCTGGACGTTGCCGTTAGAGTTCGCTTGCTATCTTATTCTTGCCGTCGCTTTTTGCTTCGCAAAAAATATCAAGCCAATACTCATCGTTCTGCTCGCCATGGTGGCGCTCACTATTTATTTTCTGTCAAATCCAACAACTCTCGGATTCTATTCAATTTCGCTGCAACTGTTTACGCCACGCGCCGTCGCCTTCTTTCTGGGAGCCTTAATGGCATTAACGGAAAGCAGTTGGAATAATAGAAATGCCAAGAAATTTATCTTCCTGTCAGGTATCGTTTTGCTTTATGTACTGAAAGGGAGTTATGAATTGCGGGTGTTAGGCTACCTCATCATTCCCACACTGGTCATTATCATGGGTGTGTCAATAACGGACAAATTTATCTATGGCCGATTTGATTACTCTTATGGCGTCTATATTTATGCGTTCCCAGTGCAACAAATTGTCATAAACCATACGTCGTTGGGTTTTTACAGCAGTATGCTGCTTAGCGCATTAATGACCTTATTCCTCGGTGCGTTATCCTGGCATCTTGTGGAAAGACGCTTCCTGCGCAAGAAAGCGATACCGTCCACCACATCTTCTATCCATGTGGACGAACTGGCCGTGAAGTAGCGCCAATAGCGCCGTCTAGAGGCCCTCCGCTCTCTTTTCTATAAAAAAACCGACGCTATAGCGCCGGTTTTTAATGCAAGACACTCGTTCTCTGTCTCGTTAACCGATGATCTCATGGATCGCTCTGCGCGACAGAATTCGCTTCACGTAGCGCTGAAAACGATAAGGCACCAATTTGACGCCCCAGGCCAATGTCGGATGTTTGCTCAACCGCCACAGAATGGCCAGCAGTTTTTCCTTACGGCCTTGCGGTGCAGCTGGCGTTACGGCAACAACTTCCACATAGGCAGAGGCATAAACGGATGCCAGCAGGGCTTTATAATCGATACGCCCCAACTCACTTTCCCGCAGCCAATCAGCCTGCAGATAACCGTCCCGATAGAAGTCCCCTACGCGTTCTGCGTGAGAAAGATCCAGCAATGCCGGCGCATTAGCACCCGCAAAGAAAGCTTGCGGATCGGCACGTAAAGAACGCCAGAGCTCGCACATTTTCTTGGCGGAAGTGTCCCAGGCAATCACCCGACTATCGCGGCGGCCGACAACACGCTCGCCGAAAGCGCCAATGTTCGGAACGACAACGGGAATACCGTACTCAAGCGCGATGCTGAGCGTATAACTATAAGTTTCAGGCCATTGAGCCGGGTACCAAATGACATCCGGCTTGATCTCATCCAGCTTCTGCTGCAGATCGCGGCTTGAATAGGCACCATGACCTTTGACGGCATCGCACAGAGGACGGAAAGCGTAGCCTAACAGATGAAACTCGATATCTTCGTGTTTCAAGTCATTGGCGACTTCATCCAACATCAATGCGCCTTTTTCACGGCTGATCGCGCCCAAAACAAGTACCTTCAGCTTCTGCCCCGGCTGATAGGTGGACTTGACTTCAGGATACGGAGCGGCAACTTCGTAATCCGGATGCCAGGCAATGACACTTTTTTGTGCGCAACTCGGAAAATCGCGCATAAAGCGGACTTGCGTATCGGCAGAAGGGAAAATAACCCGCTCGGCATTTTCGATCCATGGCAGCAGTTTTGCGCGCCATTGTTCCGCCGACAACCCGCCCGGAATCTGATAGTGTTCACTACACAGCTTATCGCGGGTAGCGACGGCATCACCGGCAAAAATCCCATTTTTATCGGTTAAGGTCGGATTCGCGTTCACGAAATAATAATCGTGAATCGTAATGTCATAGGTGCATGACAAGCTATTTTTCAACTCACCAATTTTATCGGCAACCCCGATCATATGATGGAAGTGAATGTGTCCAACGCCAATAAAGCGCAACAAGTTGACCAGCGTGTCATAACCATGGGCGACATCAATAATGAACTTCTCGCGGTATACTGCCTCGTTCGTATTTAACGATAATGCAACGCTGCGACCTTCTTCTTCCGGCGTTAACAGCAGGAAATGCGCCTTATCTTTATAAAATTTGACCAACTCATGCAAATGCTGGGTAACACCACCGCCCATCTTATGAGAGACCAACAAGACTTTGCTGACGTCTTTCTTGGCCAAAATACGCAGTAACATCTGTTGGCGAGCTTTTTTTGCCGGATCCTGAGCGATGAAATCCATCACATCTTTCGTGTAGTTGGGATGGAGTTCGTTCAACAGCTCCAGCGCTCGCGTTTTGCGCGGGTTCTGTTCGCCGGCGAAGCTCACGCCGCCTTTGTGATAAACAAAGACGTTGAGCTGATGAAAGTTGGGCCAACCTGCTTTTGCCGCACGCTGGCACCAGTCGTTTTCCTCACCATAACCTCGGCCAAAGGTTTCGACGTCAAAATACCCCACCTCGTTCAAACAATCCCGACGGATATACATGCAGAAGCCGACACCAGTCGGCACTTCCACCAGGTTGTTTTCTCTACCGTAAGTCGAGAACTGATCGTCCAGCTGCTGCACGTTCATTCCCATAAAGAGTTCATTATCTTCACAGAAATTAGGGAAGCTGCAGATGGTTGCATTGTTTGAAAACGGTGTGATGCTGCCGACCCGACTACGTGAATAAGCCGCTTCACGGATGCGCTCCAGCCAATCATTAGCGACTTCAACATCGCTATTGAGCAGCAAGACGTCCCGCTTCGGATTGAGCTTCATGCCACGGTTCACCGTCGCCACAAAGCCCAGATTTTGCTCGTTTTCAAGCAGCTTGAAACGCGCCGTTTCGGCCCGCTCACGTAGCCACAGGGTCAGCTCAGGCTCCGGCGAGGCATCGTTGATAACCACCAGTTGCGCCCAGTGCGGCAACGTCGCCAGAGCGGACTCAATACACTCCTGAGTCTCTTCCAATCCACCGTATACAGGGACGACGACGTCGACAATGATCTCTTCGGATTGCTCGCTGACCGTAGCCTCCAATGCGCCGACTTTTTCTTCCAGAACGCTGATCTCAGCCTGCTTGGCTGCCAATGCCGAGTTCAAATCTTCAATTGTATTCATTAAAGTACAAACAGTCCTTTCAACACTTCCATCTTCAACAATGGAAGAGGCCTTTTTTTCCATTTCCGCATCACGCATGCCATCACCACGGGTAATATAATAATTGACGTGTTTCGCTATTATTTCCGCTTCATCCGGGGAGGAAAGCCGGAAACGAATATAGTTGATATCAAACAATAACTCAAAAGGCACCAAATAGGAGAACAGGTAGAAGGCAAGGCGCTTTACCTTCTCTGTCTGATTGGCGACATTACAGAAAGCGTATGAGCAATCACCCAATACGGTCACGGGAATGTCCAGCAACATCGCTTCCAGGCCAACACTGGAGTTAATCGTCAGGATATGTTTACAACGCTGAATAAAGTCGATGCTGTTTGCCGAATGGTCGATGACATCATGCCCTTCCTGCAACGTAAAGCGACTGCCAGGATGGCTACGAATCAATCGCTTCCCAGGGAAAGTGAACTCGGCATAGTCCAGCAATGACTGATTATTGAACGAATTGCTGAACGCGATGATATTGGAATCATTTTCAACCTGAAGCGCAATACCGACATCAAACTTGTCTTCCGTTCGGTCTTCATCACCTTGAGGCATCACCAAAGGCTGGTTGGTAAAGAACTCGCGGAGTTGCTCCACTTGAGCGTTCATATTGAAACAGTAATCGCTACTCAGATAGCGTCTTTCCGCCTCCGTATTGCCGTTTACCCCGCTAAAGTCAAAATAAGCGGTCGACAAATACTCTGGCGAGCGTAATGGCCCCAACTCAAGGTTGACGACTTTAATATTCCTTCTTTTCGCTGCCGCATTTAAGGAAGGGCAATTACACCATGTCAATACGCACTCAATGTGGCTTTCCTGGCTTAATGCAGCAAACAGAACCTCCTCAAGCTCAGGAATCACCTCGGTGATGAACTTCTTAAAGAGCGCATCGGGGTTGTTAAAACATTTTGCCATGTAGTGATTGAAATACGACTCGTCAATCACACTGACTTTATGTTTATCGCTCAGCTGGCTCAGGTCGGGCAATTGGAAACCCAAACGCTTTTGCGAATCTTCCTCAAGCTCCCAACGTTTCTCACTTTC
Source organism: Serratia sp. CY76391 (assembly GCF_052166695.1). NCBI lineage: Bacteria > Pseudomonadati > Pseudomonadota > Gammaproteobacteria > Enterobacterales > Yersiniaceae > Serratia > Serratia sp. CY76391. The sequence continues at coordinate 714,296 of NZ_JBJNOJ010000001.1, read as the reverse complement.
CCATTGTTCAAGAGAAGACAGGTAATCGTTGCCCATCATGAAATAAACGGGTTCTTTCATCGAGCTCAAGACGCGATAGAAAAACCACAAATAGGGTGCTTTAATGCCTCTAAAGGGATAAGCCGGTAAGAAAATACTGATCATTATGACACTCCATCGGCAACGATTTGGATTGGAGCATGGATCACGCCACCGAGCTCTCGTGAGGACCAGTACTTAATTTTTCCAATAGGCCTACGCTGATCGAGCTCTTCTCGCTCGCCATTATTAAAGCACGCCAGACCGCAGTGGATGAGATAATCGCCGGCGTTAATCGGCAACTTGACTTTGTATTTCAGCGTTTGCAAACCCGGTTGCAGCGTCAGAGGGTGACCGGCGCCTATGTTGTTATCCCCCCAAATATCGCCTCCCTGAGCGCGAGAAATCGAGATACCCAAAACAACGTCGCTGATTGTCTCGGAAGCCGCCAGGGTAAAGTTAAAGTACAGTTCTTCACCCGATTTGACTAAAGGCTTGTCAGCCAGGGGGGTGCCGTCACTTTTGATGACGGAGAACGACTCAATAATCGCCCGCGCGCTACCAAAACGTTTCTCATCCACGTCCGCATTGATCGACGCCTGTTGCAGGGCGCGGAGCTCCTCAATACCATACCTGGCTGAAGCATCGACGGAGGAAGATACTACCGGCTCCTGTTTCTTTTCAGAAAGCAGCATGCCCTTTTCATAAGCCAACACCGCGGCCAGGACATCCGTCGTATCACCGATCAGTTGGCCGTCGCTCATAACCAGACAGCGATCGGCGTATTCCAGAATGCTGCCGGTTGAATGGGTCACCATAATGATGGTTGTCCCCTGCTTCTTCAGCGCTTCCATCCTTTTAAAGCATTTATACTGGAATCCGATATCCCCTACCGCCAACGCTTCATCGACGATCAAAATCTCGGGATCAATACAGGCTTGCACCGCAAACGCCAAGCGCACATACATCCCGCTGGAATAGGTTTTTACCGGCTGATCGATAAACGCGCCAATATCTGCGAAATCGAGAATACTTTGAAACTTGCGATCGATCTCAGCCTTGCTTAACCCCAGTACGCTGCCATTAAGGTAGACGTTATCTCGGCCGGTAAATTCAGGATTAAACCCCGCTCCTAACTCCAGCAAGGCGGCGATTCGGCCGTTAACGCTGATGTCACCGGTCGTCGGTGTCAGCGTACCGCAAATCATCTGAAGCAGCGTGGACTTGCCCGCCCCATTTCTGCCGATAATGCCAACGGTCTCTCCACGGTTGATCGTGAAAGACACATCCCTGAGTGCCCAAAACTCACGGAAATAAGTACGGCTTTCTTTTCTCGCGACGCGCTGCAGCTTAGGGGCAAAGAACTGCTTCAGACGGTCACGCGGACGAGAGTAGATCTGGTAGCATTTGCTTAAATTGCTAACCTGAATCGCAACATCGTTAGAGGACATCTGCAAACCCCTTTCTGGTTTTCTGGAAGAAAGCATAACCCAGCCAAGCCACTAACATCGCGGCCAACGTATAGACCGCCAGCCCACTCCAGTTGGGCATCTGACCCCAGATCAAAATATTACGCGCTTGTTCGATGATAAATGTCAGAGGATTGAGCATAATCCAGATCCGATACTTCTCAGGCAGCGCGGTGATAGGGAAGAAGACCGGGGATAAAAACATCATTACGGTGGTAATGATTACCGTAGTCTGGCCGACATCACGGATAAATACCCCAAGTGAAGCCAGGATCCACCCCAAACCAAGGCAAAAAATGACCAGCGGCAAGAAGACCAACGGCACGAACACCAGCGTCCAATGCAAATAGCCGTTGAACAGGAAAAAAGCGCTAAGCAGAACCAGCAGGCTAATCAAAGTGTGGAACAGGGCAGCACATAAGCTGATCACCGGCAAGGTTTCCAAAGGAAACACCACTTTCTTCACGTAGTTAGTATTTCCCAGAATGATCTGCGGGGCACGGTTCACGACCTCAGCAAAAAAACCGTGAACAATCATGCCGACAAACAGAATCACGGCAAACTGGGTGCGGCTTTCATCTCCGCCGACAGACCAGCGAGCTTTAAAAACGACAGAAAAGACAAAAGTATAGACAACGAGCATAAACAAAGGGTTTAAAAACGACCAGGCCAGTCCCATCGCGGAACCTTTGTAGCGGCCGATCACTTCGCGTTTGGTCATCTGCAGAATCAGCTGCTTGTAACCCCATATGTTACGCACCAAGGAGAGCGGTGATATTGGTTGATTTTTATGCGGATTACTCATTCCCCTGCCCCCTGTATGATCACGGCAGTATGTATCACCGCCATAAACTCATTAAAAATAATCATAATCAATACCTTAATACTTTTAACTCGCCGTCTTTGCACTTTTTCTCGCGATGTATGCTACCGCTTGCGACCGTTTTCTTTCATAGGAATGCTCTTTAAGCATTGCTGGTTATATTGGCGCCGCTGACGATCAAAAAACCACCCCCACTTGCAAAAGTAGGCAACGGCAGAGCGTAAATGATGGCCCAGCAGCACCAGATTTTTATAAGACCCTTTGCCGAAGACATGTGTGATTTGCGCTCCCGAAAAGTAGATGATGTCGCTATGCGGCAAAGCCCGGCGACAGAGATCGACATCTTCCATATACATGAAAAAGCGCTCGTCAAATCCACCCAACTTTTTCAGCAACGGTGACGCTATCAGCATGAAACACCCTGACACGGTCGGTACGGCAAACGTTGAATCATAATCAGCAGCCTGGAGCTCATAGGCTGCATCCATCTTAGCCCCTAAACGGGGGATAAAGCGGCGCAACAGCAGATTCGCCGGCGTCGGCAGCAATCGGCAACTGTACTGAAAGCGGCCATCGCTGTAATGTATCCGCGGAGAGACAAACTGATGTTTCCCTTCGCTGGCGAACTGATGCAAACTTGCCAACGCGCCGACTTCAAAACTGATATCCGGGTTGCAGATCAGAAAATACTCGCAGGAGTCAAGGTAGCGCTCCATCGCCAGGTTGTGCCCATGACCAAATCCGCCATTTCCCTTAGCAGAGATGCAGCTGATACGGGCATTATTCAAGGCATCGGCCCAATCGGCACCGCCATTATTGACCAGAACAATCTTATCAACGCAGCGCTCCGCCAAAAGAGACGTCAAGGTGCCCGCCACCTGCTCATAGCTGTGGTTGAATAAAACGATAGATGCAACGATCTGAAATTGAGATTTTTCTTGGTCTACAGCCATGCTGTATCTAGTTCCTAAACCCGTAATTTACCGCAGTCACAAAGTCATGCCATTAGGGTGGTTAAAAGACTGAACGTCAGGCCCATAAGCGATGTTAACATTTCATCAACATGCAAAAACGCCAAAGGGGATAACATTATCCCCTTTAATCTCATCCATTTGAAGGATCATCACTGAGATAATATCTTCTGGAGTACAGTTTTAAGTTGCTGTTCCCATGGGCTAGGCTTCAGAGCCAGCGCACAGATCTTGCTGGTGCTCAGAATCGAATACGCTGGCCTGGATGCAGGCGTTGGATATTCATGGGTTGCGATAGGTTTGACACTCACCTTATGCGGATAGCGCGCTGATGCTTCCGCCTCCCGGAAGATGGCGCAAGCAAAATCGAACCATGAAACAGCGTTATCGCCACAGTAATGATAGATGCCATAAGGCAATTGAGGATGGGACAGCATAGCGATGACCGTCGCTGCAATGTCTCCCGCATAGGTTGGGCAGCCGAACTGGTCGCTCACCACGCCCAACTCCCCTCTCTGCGCGCCGACTCGCAGCATGGTTTTCACGAAGTTGTTACCGTACTCGCTGAAAACCCAGGCCGTTCTGATCACGACGGTTTTCGGATTAGCTTGTAATGCTGCCCGCTCACCCTCGAGTTTCGTCTGCCCGTAAACACTCTTGGGTGAACAAGGTGTCTCTTCACAATACGGTTCCGATGAAGTGCCGTCAAAGACGTAATCGGTCGAGATATGTATGAAAGGAATATCTAACTTCGCCGCCGCAGCAGCGAGGAAGCCGGGGCCGAACGCATTGATTGCCCGAGCCTTTTCAGGTTCCGATTCCGCTTTATCCACCGCAGTATAAGCCGCAGCATTGATAATGGCATCCGGTACTAGCTGCTCAACCGTCGCCGAGACGGCGGCGGAGTCCGCGATATCCAATTGCTGGCTGTCCATCGCCACCAGGGTCCAATTGGCAGGGAAACGATCGATAATACAGCGCCCCAACTGCCCTGCAGCACCGGTCAAAAGTACACGCATTAAAAAAGCTCTCTAAACAGTTTTCCCTGCAGATCCTTTGGCGACAACAGCGGCTCGCTGACTGGCCATTCGACACCTACTTCCGGATCGTTCCACAGCAGGCACCCTTCATTACTTGGATCATAGTAATCAGTGCATTTATATTCAAAATCAGCCGAGTCCGAAACTACGACAAAACCATGGGCGAGACCAGGCGGAACCCAAAGCTGGTTTTTGTTCTCTTCGGACAGATAGACGCCAACCCACTTTTTGAACGTCGGCGACTCAGGACGAATATCGACGACCACATCGTAGACCTCGCCGCGTACTACCCTCACCAACTTGCCTTGCGGTTTTGCCGTTTGAAAATGCAATCCCCGCAAGACGCCACGCGCTGAACGGGAGTGGTTATCTTGTACGAACTCCGCATCAATGCCGAGCAGCTCCTGATATCGACTTTTTTGGAATGTTTCCAAGAAAAAACCACGCTGGTCGCCAAACACTTTGGGTTCAATCAGCTTTACACCTTCAACCTGCGTCTCTATCACTTTCATTAGAAATTTACTCACGAAAAACGTTACCCAGAGACCTAGAATTATGCTTATAAACACGCGCCGCCACCGAGTTTACACTTCACGTTTGAGGTCTTTTTGAACGAACCTTAAACAAACTCGCGTGCATATGACAGAAATAATATAGGGTCCGCGAAGGTCTGAGAGACTAGCACAATTTGCAAAAACATCCGACACCGTAACGTAAAAAAATACGCTTAATTTGTGCGGTTCTCGTTCAAAGATGAGATTTAACTCAATGGTTTTAAAATAAAATATAGGAACTTTAGTAGGAAATTCTGATGTGCTTTCTAAGAGACTGCTTACAATTTATCAAGTATTACTTACTGATTGCCAATAGGCGTTTGTGCCCCCCGTTTATCCTTTCCGATAAACGGGGGGTTGAATTGCATGCTCAGCGCTGAAAACCCTTAGGATTTTTCTTCTGCCAGTTCCAGGTATCACGCATCATATCATCAAGGCCCCGACGAACTTTCCACCCCAGCTCCTGATAAGCCAGATCGGCGTTCGCCCAGAAGGCAGGCAGATCGCCTTCGCGACGCGGTAATATTTGGTAAGGGATCGTAACCCCCGACGCTTTTTCGAATGCCTGAACCATCGCCAGTACCGAGTGCCCTACACCCGCCCCAAGGTTATAGGCCTTAAATCCGCTGAGCGTCGGCAGATGATCCATCGCTTTCAGGTGGCCTTCGGCCAGGTCCATGACATGGATGTAGTCACGCTCTCCCGTCCCATCGGTCGTCGGATAATCCCCGCCGAAAATACCCAGCTTTTCGAGTTTGCCGATGGCTACCTGCGAGATGTAGGGCAACAGGTTATTGGGAATACCGTTAGGATCTTCACCGATCAACCCCGACTCATGGGCGCCTACCGGATTAAAGTAGCGCAAGGCAATAATCGAAAATTGCGGCTCAGCCTTGGCGACATCTTGCAGGATCTGCTCCACCATCAGCTTAGACGTGCCATAAGGGCTTGTCGTGCCGCCGATCGGTGTCGTCTCGACATAAGGCACCGGTGAATGGGCACCATAAACGGTAGCGGACGAACTAAAGATAAACGCATACACGCCGGCGCGGCGCATAGCGTCCAGTAACACCAACGTTCCGGTGACATTATTCTGATAGTATTCCAGCGGTTTACGCGTAGATTCCCCTACTGCCTTAAGACCGGCGAAGTGGATCACACCGGTAATCGAGTGCGCTTCAAAGATACGATGCAGGCATTCCGCATCCTGAACATCGCCTTGGTAAAACACGGCGGCTTTTCCCGTCAGTTTCTCTACGCGGTGTAAAGACTCCGCTGACGAGTTCGACAGATTGTCCAACACCACCACCTCTTCACCGCGCTCCAACAGCATCAAAACGGTATGTGAACCGATGTAACCGGCTCCGCCAGTAACTAAAACCGCCATACAAACCCCTCACTCGCGCCCAACGCGCTCAAGAAAAACAGCCGCCTAAAGCCACAGGCCTATTTTAAATAAAACGTAGAATCACGCATCCTTTTCGGTCATCAAGAGCTTACGGCTCATCGACCGTAAAGCACCATAAACGGCAACGGTTCGTTCTCTCTCGCCACGCTCTCTGCGTTATCACGCAGCTTAACTGCGCCGGAGGCAGCGATTTAATACAACCGGTTGATACAGCGCCATGGCCCCTCTGGCAAACGAACGAAAATCAGACACGCGGCCACCGACCGATAACATAACGCAACAAAACAAAAAGAGCAGCTTAGCGCTGCTCCCTTTCAGATAAATACTTGCCTCGTCGCAAAACCGGATTAGCGACTGCGGGAAAAATACTGCGCGACCCGCATAACATCTTTTTCATCCAACGTACCGGAGTCGCTCAGCAAGGTGATCCATGATTTGATGTAGGCGTACTTGGCGGAGGCCAGATCGCGTTGGGCGCTATAGAGCTGCTGTTCGGCGTTGAGCACATCGACGTTGACACGTTGCCCGGCCAGCACGCTCTGCCGAGTCGCCGTCACCTGTGTAGTAGCCGATTGCACCGCCAACTCATAGGCCGCCACCTTGGCGCGGCTGCTGATGCACAAATTGTATTGCTTGCGCAGATCGTTGAGCGTGGTGCCCGTCTGTGCATCCATTTCATACATCGCCTGGCCATAGCGCGCCGCCGCCTGCCGGGTCGACGCCGAAACGCCGCCGCCGGAATAAATAGGCATGCTGACCTGCACGCCGATGCTGTCGGTACGGTATTTCTGGTTAACCGTATTATCGCTGCTGGAGTCGTTTTCCGAATGCGAAGCATACAGCTGCACCTGAGGCATAAAGCCTGCACGATTCCTTTCGACATCATACTTGGCTGCATCCACGCCATGACGCGACGCGGCCAGCACCGGGTTGTTCTCCAGCGCGATCTTCTGCCACTCTTCGAACTTGGATGGGATCAGCGGTGCCACCTTGAACTTACCCGGCCGCAAGACCTGCAATTCATCCAGTTGGTTCAGCGGCATGCCGATAATCACTTCCAGCTCGCGCTGTGCGGCGTCCAGCGCGTCGCGCGCTTCAATTACCTGCGCTTCGGCCAGGCTGTAGCGCGCCTGGGTTTCCGATACGTCGGTAATGGTGCCTTCACCAGCGCTCATCAGGCGATCGTTCAAGGTCAGCTGTTCCTTGTAAGCCGCCTTTTGCGCTTCGGCCAACGCGATTTGATCCTTGGAATAGGCGACTTCGACATAGGCGTTAATCACCCTAACAGCGAGATCCAGCAACTTGCCGCGATAGCGCTCGTCCGACATCATCGTCTGTGCCACGCCGGCTTTGTAGCGGGCGTACGCTTCATAGTCGAATAGCGGCTGCGTCAGCGTGATCGAACTGGAATAACTGCGATATTGCTGCCGCCGGGTGACCTCCGAAACATTACCGAAAAAGTCGCCCTGCGGATACTTTTGCGTCTGCCAGTTGCGCGGTGAATTCTGGTAGTTCAGCGATACCTTCGGCAGCAGCCCCGCCCTGCCGATGTTTTCGTTTTCATCTCCCGCTTCTTTCTCTTTTATAGCCGCCCGGTAGGTCGGGTCCTTCTCTAATGCCAGCGAATATGCGTCTAAAATCCCTATCGAATAAACCGGCGCAGATATCGCAAACAAAAGGGTGCCGATAACCAGACCGGCAGCCTGTCGTTTTGATTGAATCAAAATTATTCCTCGGTTAATGAAGTATGAGCGCGATCCAAAATAGGTTTAAACAGATAACTCAGCAGCGAGCGTGAGCCCGTTTTCACGAACACCTCGACCGGCATCCCCGGCTTGATGTCCTCGCCACTGAGCATCTTCATGCCCTCCGGCGAGACCGTGACCTGCATCTGGTAGTAAGGTTCTCCATTGGCTTTGTCGACCAGGCGGTCGGCGGAAACCAACGTGACCGTCCCCGGAATTTTCGGGGTTTTGTTTTGGTTGAAGGCGGTAAACATCAGATCCACCGGCAACCCGTTGTACACCTTGTCGATCAAATCGACTTTCAGGCGAGAATCCACCACCAGCGTCGCCTGGCTGGGTACAACGTCCATCAGGTGGTCACCCGCTCCCACGACGCCCCCCTGAGTGAAAATATTCAATCCGACCACAGTGCCATCCACCGGAGAGGTGATGGCGGTGTTGCCCAGATCGAAGTCGGCCATTTGCAGCTTGTTGCGGAACTCGCTGGCGTCCATTTGGGTTTGCGCCAGTTGCGTCCTGACCTCGCGCTGATAGTCGGCGAAGCGCTGATCGATACGCTGCTGAGATTCCTGCAGCTGCTTTTGCAATTGACCAATCCGCCCGATGGTTTCATCGATGCTGCTGTTCACCTCAGCGAACTGGCGCTGGACTTCCAGATAACGGTTGCGCGGCAAATAACCGTCCGCCGCCAGTTGCTTCATGCTGTTCATCTGCTCACGCAGGCTGGAAAGTTGGATCTGCTTGTTGGCGCGCGAATCCTGCAGGCCTTTCAACTGGAAGCGGATCCCATCCATCGACTGCTTATAACCGTCAATTTCACTTTGCAGCCCCTGGCGGCGAGAGGCGAACAGCTGCGTTTGCAACGCGATGATTTCGGCCACGCGCGGCTGATCCTTAACCTGGGTGAAAACAGGGGAAAAAGTGACCTTGCTCAGACCATCGCGTTCAGCCAGTAAACGCCCTTCGGTAGCCAGCGTGGTGTAGTACTGATCGCGCAGCGAATCAACCTGAGCCTGTGCCTGCACCTGGCTCAATTGCACCAGAACCTCACCGGCTTTCACCTTGTCGCCGTCTTTCACCGCGATATTCTTGATGATGCCGCTGGCCGGGGCCTGCACCGTTTTGCGGTTGCCGGAAACGGTTACCGATCCCGGTGATGCCACCCCTTTATCCAGAGGCGCGAACGCTGCCCAGACCAAAAATCCGAACAGACCAATTCCCACTACCAGCCAGCCCATCCGGGTAAACCGCCGTTCATCCTGCGGGATCTCTTCAATATACGAGTCTTGCGGCTCGCCAATATGCGTCGACATACCAACTCCTTTAAACTGCAGACGGCAATAAAGCCATCAGGCAATTCACGGCTTAATTAATTTGCGTTTTTGGGATATTGCCTTCATCCGGCTCAGAATTTACCGCCCTCACCGCTTGCTGGGGCTGTTGCGTCTGCGCTTTTTGCGCATTGGCCAACGCCTGAAGCACTTGTTGAGTCGGGCCGAACGCGTTGACGTTGCCATTCACCAACAGCAACAACTTGCTGGTCATCGACAGCAAATTGGTGCGATGGGTAATCAGAACCACCGTTTTATTACGTTGCTTGAGGAACATAATGGCCTGGTTCAACGCTTTCTCGCCTGCATCATCCAGATTGGAGTTAGGCTCATCCAATACCACCAGCGAAGGGTCGCCGTACAAGGCGCGCGCCAGGCCGATACGCTGTTTCTGTCCACCGGACAACCCAGCGCCACCGTTGCCGAGCACCGAATCGTAGCCGTTAGGGAAACGCAGGATCAGTTCGTGCACACCGGCCAGCTTAGCGGCTTCAATGACTTTCTCTGAGTCGATATCGTTAAAGCGAGCGATATTCTCGGCGATAGTCCCGGCAAACAGCTCAATGTCCTGCGGCAGATAGCCGATATACGGCCCCAATTCATCCTTGTTCCACTGATAGATGTCGGCATTATCCAACCGAACAATCCCTTCACTGACCGGCCAAATGCCGACCAGCAAACGCGCCAGCGTCGACTTCCCTGACGCACTCGGGCCAATGATCCCCAGCACGTCACCGGGCTGGATGGCAAAACTCACGTTATGCAATACCGCATCGCCTTTGGAGCCCGGCGGCGTGGCGGTGACGCCTTCTACTGCGAGTACCCCTTCCGGACGCGGCAAGGACATACCGGTACCTCGTTGCGGGTGCGTTTCCAGCAGCTTGACCAACCGGCCATAAGAAAGCTTCGCCGCGCTGTAGCTCTTCCAGACGTTAATAACCTGCTCAATCGGCGCCAGCGTTCGCCCCATCAGAATGGAGCCGGCGATCATCATACCGGGCGTAATGTGCCCATCGATCGCCAGCCAGCCCCCCAGCCCCAGCACCAGCGATTGCAGCGACATGCGCACAAACTTGGTGATCGATGTGACCCGCGATGCGCGTTCGCTGGCGATACGCTGACTGTTCAAAAACCGCTGGTGCAGACCGAACCACCGGCGTTTCAGGTTAGGCAACATCCCCAAAGCCTCGATCACTTCGGCATTTCGCAGATTGGTGCTGGCCAGCGTACCGGACATAATCGACAGCTTGCTGGCCTCCGCCAGCGGCTTTTTCGACACCATTTCGTTGATCACCGCCAATGCGATCAGCAACAGCGCACCGACCAGGGCGAAAAGCCCCAACCAAGGGTTAAAGAGGAATATCACCAACAGATAGATCGGAAACCACGGCGCATCAAAGAAAGCGAACAGCGCGCTGCCGGTAAGGAATTGGCGCAGATTGGTCAAGTCGCTCAGCATCTGGCCGGCGTCAGACGAACCGTTTTTCAGATTCGCCTCGTAGGCCGCAGTGTAGACTCGCGTGTTGAGACGCATATCCAGCTGACTGCCGATACGGATCACCACCATGCTGCGCACGTATTCCAACAGCGACATCATGCCGAACATGCCCAGCATGATCAGCGTCAGCATCAACAGCGTGATTTCATTACGCGAAGGAAGCACCCGGTCGTAAACCTGGAGCATATAGATAGAAGGAACTAGCATTAATAAATTAATAAATGCGGTAAATATGCCAACGGTCCAAAAAACCTTACTGCGAGTCCGTATAACATCCGCAATTTCATTGCGCGGTATAAATTGATTCACTTTCTGCCCTTACATCATGTGCACTGTCAGTCCAATCCGCATTGATATTTATGAGATTAACCTCACAAAAAAAGCCCCAAACATGCTCAAGACTGCAGATGCTTTTCATTAACTATAGATACATATATGTAATTCCAGCAAGGCTGGCAGATGAAAAAAACATGTACCAAAAAGAACAAAAAAAAACAATACAAAGCAAAAAGTTAGCAAAGGCTAAACGAATATGGCATCACATCGCATTCGCCGTGCATCAATGAAGCCATTCCCGATTCCACGCCAGTCAAATCATTAGAAATCTAATAATCCCCAGAGTTAAAAATACAAAGGTGATTATCTTAGACATAAAAACATTAATTTCACACAGAAAACCTGCAGGATTAATTGAGATCACAATTGGTTATAGAAAAGAAAAAATCAAAAAAATAAAAAAAATCCTATAACCTTGACAAAAATCTCATCAGCTCCTTTGATTAAATCGTGAAAGCAACAATTGGCATTAGTATGTCATTTTTATATGCCGTTGTTTTTACAAGATTTAATACTAAAAAACCTGACCAAACCTCTTCCTGGCACGGCTATGGGGGGCCGGTCACATCTTTCTTATGTCCGTAGAAAATGGGTACATCCAAAGGGGTAACGTATGGCCACATTAGTAGCACAGCAAAAAGCGGCTGCTTTTTTCCTTGCAATCTCTGGAAAGAATATTGACACCGCGGCGTTAGATTACTACTCGCAGAAAATTGAAACTTCTGCACTTTCGCTGGAACAAGTTGCGCAAAAATTCATTGCAGGCACCGCAAGCCTGAACGGTCTGACGGCTTCTCAGATCGTAACCAAAATATACACCGCAGTGAACGGCAGCGCCCCTAGCAGCAGCGTGCTCGCCGATCTTTTAGCGGGCAACCCCACCACGGCGTCCGTCGTCGCCAAGGTGATTAACGACGTACTCAGCTACAGCGGTTTTGATTCAACGCTGCTGACAGCACAGAGCAATTTCGAAGCCCAAGTCGAAAAAACCCTGTTCCCAGTCGCAACCGCCGCATCGTCGGCCGGCGCAGCTGACGTCCAGGGTGTTTTCCATGTCGTGGGCTTAACGCAAACTCAGGACGGCATTACCTACTGGGGAACCGTATTGGCGCAGGGCGGCAAAACGCTGGCGGCAGTCGCACAAACCTTCGTGAACAACAGCCCGCTGAAAACGTTAAGCGATAGCGATTTCATCAATGCCATCTTCCAAAATAGCTATGAACGCGCACCGACCTCGGCCGAAAGCAGCAGCTATCTTGCCTTGCTGAGTGGCGGTTCGACTCGCGGCGATGTCGTCGCTCAAGTGATCGCAGCACTGAAGGGCACCGTTGCCGCCGGCGATACCACGGCCCAACAGCACTTCCAGGCGGCGACACACGTGTGGCAACCGGGTGAACTGCCGGCTCTGAACTATCAAGAACAAGTCGCAGCGGCCTTCCTGGCAATTCCTGGCCGTGGCGTCGATGCCAGCGGGCTGGACACCTGGAGCAAAGAACTGTTTGCCGGTAAAACTTATGCACAGGTCATCACTACCCTGATCAATTCAGCAGAGTCGCAAAAGAAAGGCGCTCAATTGACTGGCGATGATTTTGTTCAGCATATCTTTACCCTGGTGCATGGCACCGCCGCCACCGCTGCGCAATTAGCCAGCTATGGTGCGCTGGGGAGCAAAACGGCCATCACGCAGGCCATTATCAACGACCTGCGCAGCTCCGTCGCCACTGACAGTGCCACCGTCACTCAGCAGCATGGCTTCGAATACGACATCGGTACCAGCCTGCTGTACAAAACCGCTGCGTCTCTGACGGCAACGGCCGCCGGCGGCAACGCGACGGGCACCGTCAACACCGGCGCATCTCACCAAATTAGCAATGCCGAAACGGCAGTGTTGACGGATGTGCAACTGAACGCCAATGCCGCCAGCATCGTGAACCTGAAGTTCGCCGACCACCTGGCGAATCTGACCATCAACGGCACCAGTGCAGCAACGGTCAACCTGTCTGACAACGGGGTTAACCCTGGTGTCGATATTACCGTTAACAATGGCAACGTGATTCTGAACGCCAGTTCCGGGAATGATGATGTCATCGTGACGTCGACGGCCAATATCGCCACGGGCACCGGCGACTTTAACCTTGGCAACGGCAACGACTCGCTGAAATGGGCGGGGAATGCGGCAACCGGCGCAGCCAACACCGTCGGCGCCGGCATTTCCGCTAATGGCGGCGCGGGTACGGACTCCATCTCCGCCAACTTCATCACCAAAACCGTGGTGACCAACCAAAACGCCCTGGGCATTCGTACCAGCACCGTGACCAGCAACGCCAACAACTTCTCGAACTTCGAGCAGATCGACCTGACCGGCTATATCGGCAAGTCCGTCGGTACGCTGATTACGACGTCGCTCGGTGGTTCACAGACCACCACCAGCGTGACAACGCCAAACAATACCTTTGACTTTGGCCTGACCAACGGCACGTCCACGGTCGAAGGCACTACGGGCGGCACGGTTACGCAGAACGCAGCGGCCACCAATCTGGGCACTCAGGGGTTTGTGGTCTCCGGTCTGGCTAACGTCAACGTCATCAACGCCGCCGGCGGCAACGCCGCGCAGTTGGCAGTGAAAGGGGACGCGACCGCTGCCAGCACGCTGAACTTTACCTTCGTCCAGAATGCCACCAATCACTTCGACATCAACTTCGATGCGGTGAGTTCCGCCAATGTGAACGCCGGTGCCATCACCCTCAACAGCAGCAGCAGCCTGATTGGCGGTACTGCATTGAGTACGGTGAACGTAGCCTCGGGCGGTACCGGCAGCTTCGATAACATTCTGTCCTTGGCCGGCACCAATGCGCAGGTTCAGACCATCAACGTGACCGGTGATCACGCGCTGGATCTGACGGTGGGCAGCGGTTTCAGCAACGTGCGTGATATCAATGCGTCCACCAATACCGCGGGGCTGAATCTCGACTCCAGCCATGGCGGTACCGGTGACGGTATCATCATTCAGTTGCTGAACATTCTGCCGCTGAGCGTCGTAACCACTAACCTGTTGGCGCCGGTGCTGTCGGCGTTGGGCCTGAACGGCTACCAATTGACCGTAGAAGGTTCCAGTGCTGCCGATACCCTGGGCGTGATTGGCAACACCACGCTGACCGGTGGCGCAGGTGCCAACACCTATGACATCAAGGCGAGTAACACGCAGGCGGGTGTGACCATCAAGGACTTTAGCAGCCTCAAAGACAAGATTGTCGATGTTAACCATGGCGGCCTGACTATCTCCAATGATGCCAGCGGCACGGCGGTTGCGGACTACGGCACTCGTTCCGCAGACACATTGGATGCGCTGTTGGGGACTCTGGTGGGCGGTTTGACCAACGGCGTTATCGGCCTGCTGGGCGGCATTCTCGGTCTGGACAGCAGCAACTCGCTGACGTCGAAAGTGGGTGTGGCATCCGTAGTATTCAGCGGTGGCGGTAATACTGCCAGCTCTTATGTGATTATCGACAACAACGATAACCATGCGCTGGATCTCAACGATACCGTGGTATACCTGACCGGGCAGAACCACCAGCAATTGGTGGATACTCTGCACTACGCATAAGCGTAGCGCTATCACCGAGCGATCTGATTTTTATTCAGCGCCGCGAGGGGAAATGCAATACGTGTCCTGATGCCAGCCGGCTATGCCGGCTGGCTTTTTATTGGCGTCAATTTCGGCGAGTGATGAAGAAGCTCGTCGCTTAATCCTGGATAAAAAAAAACCGCAAGCTTATAAGCTTGCGGTTTTTTATTCACGGCGCGTACGGCGCTCTCAATAGCCTACCAAGGCGATGCTATAGGGGCACTGGAGCGCATCATTACCGGTACATCACCATCGGGTGCGGCCGTATTCCCCTGAACCTCTTTGAGCGGTGTGGCACTTTGGTTTTGCGGAGCTTCAGCAGACATAAAACTGCGCAGGCTTGAAGAAATGCCGCTTGCAGGTTGGCTCACCGGTTTTTCCTGCCAGAAAAGCATCGCATGCTGATTATTGCCTTTCAGGGCTATGGAGATTTTCCCGCCCGGCAGCACTTGATATTTTTCGACGGAATAGGATCGCGCAACATCTGCCACCTGACTTAAAGCCAGCATCGACGGCTTCGGTTGGCCGTTCCGCGTCAGCAACCCAAATCGATGTTCGTTGATTTTCGGGTTGTCGCCATCATCGAGCAAATCGTACCACCATACCCCCTTAATAAAGGGACGCGATTTGGCCAGGAAGGTATATTTCACCACATATTGCGCGGCCACATCTTTTGATAACCCGCCTTTACCATCATAGGTTGGCACGCCAATTTCCGTGATATAAATCGGCACCGTCTTACCTGCTGCCTTTGCAAGCCGGGCCTCAAATTTATCCACGACGCCGAGGTTCCCCTCAGGGGCCCGTATAGCGTAATTATCGTTGCCATACGAGTAAGGGTGGATAGAGAAGCCATCAACGTAATTCAACACGCCGAGTTTAACGATGTTATCAACCCAGGAAGGATCGCGAGTGCCTGTTGGGTTAGCCGTTCCCGTAATGACAATTGCGTTGGGATCGGCTTTTCTCACCGCAGCCGCCGTTGCTTTCACCAGCGCGACGAAAACTTCCGGCGGCGGAGCCGTCCGCGGCTTTGGCTTAATTGCAGTGGCATTCGTCCATTCGTTCCAGATCTCGTAATACTTGATCTTGCCCTTGTATTTAGACGCTGTCCAATACGCATAATTGGCGAAAGCCTGAATGGCCTCAGGGGTGGTTGGATAACCCGATGGATCGTAAAGCTTGTTACCGTACGCCAATACTAATAACCCATTCAGACCGAATTTCGCCTGAGCATCGTTAAACGCTTGGTCAGCCTTTTGCATATTGCCGGTTATGACATACTGCCCTTTTTGCTGTTCCAACCCGCTCCAGGGAAAATCCGCACGATACGACGTGAAACCGTATCGCTTGATCAGCTCCAAATATTTATCTGGATCGTTGGGATACCAGCGAAAATGCGCATGCACCCCGACTTCGAAAGCCAACGCATTCGCACTGATGAACATCAGCGGCAATGCGAGAGCCAGCGATGCGGCGGTGCCCTGGCGACGCATCCGTTTACGGTTTGATTTAGTCAACATCTGACCTCCAGTTTTAAAAGAAAAATGAATCGTCTCAATACCCCAGAGATCAGGAAATCCGCATTTCCCGGGTGCGGCGCTCGGAGAAAACCTCAGTACGCCGCTTTATTAATGAATCCTTTGAAAATGGTCAGGAAGACGATTTTAATGTCCAACCAAACGCTCCAGTTACGGATATAGTCCAAATCGAACTCAACGCGCTTTTGCATTTTTTCCAACGTATCCGTCTCGCCACGCCAACCATTGATTTGGGCCCATCCCGTAATGCCTGGCTTCATTTTATGGCGCAGCATATAGCCGTTGATCAACTTTCTATACTGCTCATTATGTGCCACGGCATGCGGCCTTGGACCTACGATCGACATGTCGCCTTTCAATACATTGACAAACTGCGGCAGTTCATCCAGCGAGGTGCGTCGCAAGAAGGCGCCGACCGGTGTTAAACGCGAGTCCCCTTTTTTCGCTTGAACGACTTTATCGCCATCTTCCATCACGGTCATCGAACGGAATTTCCATACCTCGATAGCCTTACCATCCATGCCATAACGCCTTTGTTTGAAGATGATCGGACCGGTAGAGGTAAACTTAACCATACCGGCGATCAGCAGCAGAACCGGAGATATAAACAGCAGAATAAATATTGACAGAATGATGTCTTCAATACGCTTAATCACCTGATTAATCCCGCTCATCGGGGTATCAAACAATGAAACGACAGGGACGCCATTAATTTCTTCAGAACGCGACTGTAATATATTGAACGTAAAGATATCAGGAATCAGCATCACTGAGCAGGTCGTATCAGAAAGATCCGCAATCGTATCTTTGATCAATTTTTCCTGCTCCATCGACATTGCGATATATACCCGATCAATACGCCCACATTTTGCATCGCTGACGAGTTGAGACAAGTCGCCACAGCGCTCAATCTTGCTGTTCAATGGAGAATTATCATTGTCGTAAATGCCCAACACTTTAAATCCCATCCAGTGAGCATCACGCAAAGACTCTGCCAGGCGAATGCCGACGGGCATCGCCCCCATGATGGCCACATTACGGGTATTGAAACCAATATTGCGCATGTATCCCAAGAGCAGCCGGATCACGCTGCGCGTAATGATCAAACCGCAGCACACCAACAGATACCATTGGATATAAATGGAATATTCGTTGTTGAACACATTAATCAACGCCACCGTGCCCGACGTCAACAGCAGGCTCAACGACCAGTTTTGCAAAATGAGCTGGATTTCCAGCCCCGCACGCACACCACGCCATGATCGATAAAAATCAGTAATACCACCAATCATTTGGAAGATGACGATCGAAATTAATACCATAATCCAGTGCTGCATGCTGAATGCGGCACCGGAGATTAAGCAGGATAAGTACAATCCGCTAAAGATAACGAAAATATCAGAGAAGCGCTGAAGCATTGAAGTAAGAGACGCATTAGTATGCAACACACCCCGACGGAAACCGTTCATAGATAACTGCCTATTAACTATCATAGTATAGATGCCTTTTGTTAGTTTTCTCTGGTACCTATATCACTTCGCAATGCTGGGCAGTATACCGCCCACCCAGCATTAGAATATAGCTTTAAAACCAGAGATCAGCTTCGAAGCAAGGCCAGTATTTCCTCTGTTTTCTTCTGCATCAGTGCAGGATTGGCTCGCGACTCGACGTTCAAACGCACCACCGGCTCAGTATTCGAGCTGCGTAAATTAAATCGCCAATCTGCAAATTCCAGACTAATGCCATCGGTCGTGTCAAATTCCAGCGCCGAAGGCCGATAGCGATTTAATACTCTTTCGATCGCGGCTTTTGGATTTTGCAGTTTGCTATTAATTTCACCCGATGCTGGATACGCGATCATACGATCCCCGACCAACTCCCCGAGCGTCTTGTTTTTAATGCACAGCAACTCAGCAACCAACAGCCATGGGATCATGCCGCTATCGCAATATGAAAAGTCGCGGAAGTAATGGTGGGCACTCATCTCGCCGCCGTATACGGCGTCTTCCAGGCGCATACGTTCTTTAATGAATGCATGGCCAGTTTTCGACATCACCGGCACTCCGCCCGCCTGCTTGACCACATCAATGGTGTTCCAGCTCAAGCGCGGGTCATGGATGATTTTCGCCCCGCCGTCTTTCTCCAGAAACGCCTCGGCCAGCAGGCCAACGATATAGTAACCTTCAATGAATCCACCGTTCTCATCGAACAAGAAGCAGCGATCGAAATCACCGTCAAACGCGATCCCCATATCCGCCTTATACTGGCGCACGGCTTGCGCCGTATCTTCCCGACATTCCGGCAGCAACGGGTTAGGGATCCCGTTGGGGAAATTGCCGTCAGGCTGGTGATGAACCTTGATAAACTCAACCGGCACCTGAAGCTGCTTGAAACGCGATTCGATAGCATCGATGACGTGACCGGCCGCGCCGTTACCGGAGTTGACCACCAGCTTCAACGGTTTGAAGTTAGCCGTATTCACATAGCCCAGCAGATGATCCACATACTCTTTTTCAATCGATATTTTTTCGTAGCTACCGCGCTTGGCCGGATCAACCGCAGCGAAGCTGTTATTTTCCGCCAGGCGCTGAATATCGCGCAAACCGGTATCACCGCTGATCGGCTTGGCTTGGCTGCGCACCAGCTTCATTCCATTGTAATTCATAGGATTATGGCTGGCCGTCACTTCGATGCCACCATCGAGACCTAAGTGGAAAGTGGCAAAATAGATTTCTTCAGTCCCACTGACGCCAATATCCAGAACATTAACCCCAGCATCGCGTAGCCCCTCAGCCAACGCGAGTTTTAGTTCCTCGCTGGTCAAACGAATGTCTCCCCCGACGACAACGCTTTGAGGTTGCAAAAACTCTCCATAGGCACGGCCGACACGATAGGCGATATCGCTGTTCAATTCTTCACCTAGTTGCCCGCGAATGTCGTATGCTTTGAAACAAGTCAATGATTGAGACATATTGAGATCCTTACCAAATGTAAATACAGCGATGCGGCTCAAATATCCGCCACACCAAAATTCTTAATTATGCTGAGCGGAGTCGCCGATTCGCACGATATCGTCCTCGCCCAAATAGGCACCCGATTGAATCTCAATCAAATCCAACGGGATTTTTCCCGGGTTTTCGAGAGAATGTTCAACCCCAAGAGGGATATAAATGGATTCGTTTTCACTGATGAGTTGCATTTTTCCATTGGTATGCACTTTGGCGGTGCCTGACACCACTACCCAGTGTTCCGAGCGATGATGATGCATCTGCAAGGACAATTTCTCACCAGGCTTCACGGTAATGCGGCGAACCTGGAAGCGATCGCCTTGCGCAATCGCATCATGTTTGCCCCATGGACGATAAACCTCACGGTGCTGTTTGCTTTCGGAGCGCTTTTGCCGTTTCAGCTGATTGACGATTTCCTTCACATCTTGCACTTTATCTTTATCGGCAATCAACACGGCGTCTTTGGTTTCAACCACAACCAGATTGTTCACCCCAACAGCGGCCACCAATTTATGCTCCGCGCGAATGTAGTTATTTGAACAGTTATGCTCAAGAACATCACCGAAAGTAGAGTTCCCTTTTGTGTCTTTTTCGCTGATTTCCCACAACGCAGACCATGATCCGACGTCATTCCACCCCGCGTCCAGAGGCACGACGACAGCATCTGCAGTCTGTTCCATCACGGCATAATCGACAGACTCATCCGGGCAGGCGATGAAAGCGTTTCGATCAACGCGGATAAAGTCCATATCGGGGGTCAGATGCGCGAGCGACAGCTTACACGCGTCCAAAATATCTGGGCGGAAGCGACCCAATTCTTCCAGATAACGGCTGGCTTTGAACAAGAACATACCGCTATTCCAGAGATATTCACCGCTGGCCAGATACTGCTGCGCAGTATCAAGATCAGGTTTTTCAACGAACCGCGAAACGCCGCAAATACTGGAACCGTCGATGCTGGTACCTTTTTGAATATACCCATAGCCTGTTTCCGGGCCCGTCGGTACTATGCCGAAAGTAGCCAGTTTACCCGCTTCAGCATAAGGAATAGCCTGATTCACCGCGTCGCGGAAAATCTCTTCGTCCTGAATGACGTGATCCGCGGCCAATACCAACATCAGCGGATCGTCACCGCTGGAAACGGCCTGCAAAGCGGCGAGCGCAATCGCCGGCGCGGTATTACGCCCTACCGGCTCCAGAATAATATTATGTGACAAACGCGTTATTTGTCGTAGCTGTTCAGCCACGATAAAACGATGCTCTTCGTTACATATAACAAGAGGATCAATAATGTCTAACCCTTTAAGCCGCATGACCGTTGTTTGCAACATGGAAAACTCGTTGCACAGTGCTAAAAACTGTTTGGGAAATAACTCACGAGAAAGCGGCCACAGGCGACTTCCTGTTCCCCCAGCCATAATAACAGGATAAAGGTTACTCATTTTTACTCTCACCGATTAAATATAATAGGAAAAAAAGTTATTTTCATTCCAAAAAACGTGGATGTATCGATTATCTGTAAAGACGGTAGGTATTGGATACCATTTTCTCTGAGGTGAAATTAGCATTGTAGAAATCGACACAGTCTGCTTTCATTGCACCCCAATCGCGCTTGTCGCGAGTACTCAGTATTTCAGCGGCCTCATCAGCTGCATTGGTCGTAAACAGATAGCCCGTAACACCTTCATTCACCACCTCCGGCAATGAACTGCAGCGGCTGGCGACCACAGGCACCCCATAGCTCTCTGCCTCAACGGCGACAAGGCCGAACGATTCCCAGCGGCTTGGCATCAACAACACATCCGCATAAGTGAAATAAGGAGCCATCGCTGAAGGCGTCAACCAGCCTTTAAAGTCCATTCGGACATGAGGCGCGGGTTGTTCTTTCGCATGCACATTGCCGCCGACGATCGTGATTAAAAATCTGTCATCCAGTTTATCGGCAATCTGCTGAACCAAATCAAATCCTTTTTGGTAATCAAAGCGGCCAACAAACAATATATTGATTTTATCTTGATGATAAGGGTTAATCTCATCGGGCAACGCGACAGGAGGCTCTACGCCGTTATAAACCACGGTCAAATTGCCCGGATTCATTCCGGTCATCAGTGCCGTTCTTTTCTCATATTCGCTGGTACAGATGATCACATCGGTATTATTTTGCAGTACTTTCTCTATCTTGGCATAGACCTTTTTTTTCTTTTCCGATGTGTCCATCAGGAAAGAAAAAGCATGTGGGCAATAAATAATTTTGGGTTTGCACGTCATTCTTACCAATGGCGTTAACAACCGACAAACAACCCCTGCAAAAGTACTGTGGACGTGAATGACATCCGGTTTTTCTTTACGCACTAACTGGATATAGTTAATAGCCAAAGAGATAAATGAAGGGATATTTCTCCCGGTGCGCGAAAACACCTTCATTTTTTCTTCAGGGAAAGCCCCGATCTCGCGGTATTGGCTATCGGGCAACACACAGTAAAAATCAAATTCATCATTTTGCTGTACAAGTTGTCTAATTACCGTAGCGACGCCACCTTTCACTGTTTCGGCAACATGCAGCACTTTTTTTTTCATTGCATAGCTCTCGTCATTATCTCGTTCAACGCTGCAGCCGAACGCATCCAATCGAAACGTTTGACATTCTCAAAACCCTCAGCGATTAAAGTTTGGCGCAACGCTTCATCCTGTATAATTCGCTCCAGTGCCTGTTGCATTTCCGGGATATTCTCCGGCTCAAAGTACAATGCACTATGCAACAACACCTCGGGCAAAGAAGCGCGATTGGACGATACTACCGCGCAGCCACAGGCCTGTGCTTCTAACGGAGGAATGCCAAACCCTTCATATAAAGAAGGAAACACAAAGGCACGAGCATGAGAATAGAGTTCGACAAGCTGTTGATCGCTCACTCGCCCCAAAAACTGTATGTTATCGTTCGCCGTAGCTTCTTTTGTCGAAAACCCCACATCCGCGAAGTTCTTATTGGCGGCTCCAATGATTTTCAGTGTTACATCCTGGCTGTTTGCCATTTTAGAGAAAGCGGCAATCAGACCATGAAAGTTTTTGTGATAATTTGGAGACGAAACAGCCAATAAATAGGGGCGCTCTGTATCGGATACTGGCGCAGCGGGTTTAAACTGCTCAGAGACCGCATTATAGATTACGTAAATATTGTTTAATGGGTAGTCAAACGCCTGGCTAATTTCTTTTTTAGAAAACTCACTAACCGTGATCAACGCCTTACTGTGACGTAGCATCAGAGGGACTAGATTATTATAAACAAAACGAAATTTTGCAGAGTAACTTTGCGGATAGCGTTTATATATAATGTCGTGATGAGTAACAACTTTATTACGATAAAAGATCGGTGCCGTATTACAAAGGTTAATGAGAAGCGGACTTTTCTGTTTCCTTAAAAAAGCAGGAAGCTCCAACTGCTCCCAAAAGTGGCCACTTTTCTTACCCACTACCTGAACATTCAATTGCGACGCGATATCGTGATGAATAATATTAGGTGGCGATAAGAAAATGACATCATGCCTAATTTTACTCAGCGCAAGACATATTTCCTGAGCAAACCGTTGAACACCTGTCAAATCCTGCGTTAAAAATCGCGCATTGACATAGATCATTAATTACCTCGTAACTTTAAATAATATCGCGTCAATGTAGCGATTGAATATAGCCTACATTCTTCTTTGACCGACTCACGGCCCCCGTCTCGGGCGTTCTAATCGACAATAACAAGATTGAGATAATGATTGGGAATATGTAGCCTGGATAGTTTGTCAACGGATTATTATAAACAAAGTTCATCGATAGCGAGATCATCCAGTATAGGTAAATACTGGGGTTAAGGCCAAGACGAGTACGTTGATAAAGAATGCCAAGAATAACCGACGCAACGATAACAAGAATAATAATTCCGACATTCCCGTAATTCGACAACATGTAGATATACATACTGTCAAGCGGGATTGAGTTCGTATTGTCATCACCAATCACTGCGTTGCCATTCACAGCATACCCAGCACCGATAAATGGCGAATATTCACTGTCAGCTCGCACGGCCTCTATATTGACTGTACGAAGTAAAATGCTGTTCTCCGCGTAAGCATTCTCCTTCGGAAATATCATCTCATAAATACTGTAATTGGTTGTCGTAATATAAAAGAACAGTGACAAGACCATCGTTACCATGGTAACTGAGTTCAGGCTAAAACGTTGAGAGAAAAAGCGTCTCAACATCAGGAACATGATATAAAGCAGCGCCATAATGATCGCCGTTTTCGATGTTGAAAATGCGATCCCTACCATAGTGAGAAGAATATACTTTTTGCGATGTTTCACGCTTACATAAGGAGATAACACCAGTGCAAAGAACAGATATTCACTGAGGCTGAATGGCCCGGTGAGCAAACCAAAAGCACGTAATTGACCTTGGATAGTGCGCAGCAGAAGACCATATTCTTTACCAAACTGTGTCAACTGTGGGCCTGGGTCAAAACCGATTAGCGCATAAAGCAGGCCTGCCAAGCTGGATTCGGCGACTGCAAAAAGCGCATTCAATACGGCAAAGAAAATATAGTACTTGATGATTTTATTAACAATTTCGACACGTTCATTATATTCGAAAAGAAGTAAAACGGCCGCGAAGAAAAAAGAACCGAATGTAAGCAATTCTAAGCGAAACTGAACTATAGAACGGAAGAAATCAAATCTTCCGGCAATCATACTAAAAAGAATATAAACTAACGAGAAGACTACCATTGACAAGAAAAAGACCAATACGCTTCTACACTGTTTTGACACGGTAGGATTACGCGCAAAAAGTAGTATTAGTACGAAAACTGGAACTGCCATGGCAAAAAAGTCTTTATATAACAAAAGTGCCCTGGTCGACATATACGCAGCGACGGTCACGACGCCATTCAATGAGAGCAATGCCATGTACGTCAGCAAAAGAAAAACAACCAGCGACTTTGTCGATACTCTCATTATGACCCTCTATACACACTCTCATAGGCATCGGTTATTTTTTCCAGTTCAAAAAATGAACGACGCGATTTATTGTTATTTTCTCTAACGACGCTTACCACACCAGCGACAGAAAAATCTTTTAGCTCGAAAATGTTGTCGTAAAAAGCAGCGATTTCAGCCACTCCACCATTGAAAGACGTATACACAACCTTACCAGAGATGGCTGATTCCGCAACTGTCCGCCCAAAGGGTTCATTCCACCGCGTCGGTAGAACAACGGCGTCAATCTGCGTCATAAACTCTTCAATCTTGATAAAGCCAAGCAAATGAATGCCTGCTTCCAACGCCAACCCCTTCAACTTCTCGCCAGAAGCGTCACCGTTGAATCTGCCGGCGGCGTAGAATGCAACCTGAGGATCGCAGCTGGCCTGTTTTGCCAGAGCACAAAACTCATCAAACCCTTTGTCTTCGGTGAGACGACCGACAAAACCGATCCGGACCTTTTCGCTGACGGTCGGTACGTAGTCTATCGCCGCGACAGGATTGTAGATATGCGTATGCACCGCGTTGCGAGCAAATCCATTTCTCTGATGCAAGTCGGAAATATATTTACTTATACCAACAAAAGCATCCACGCGCTGACTGGCTTTTTTCTTTAGATAAGAGGTGATGCGCACTGCAGGCGACTGTACATCCATATTTTGGCCATGTTTAAACAACGTGCCATTGGGGTGGAATAGATAATAATCGCGAGTCGTATGCACCACGCGCGCCCCCAGCTTCTTGGCCACTCGCCACGCAGCAACGGAAAACCCGCTGAGGTTGTTGGTATGCACCACATCCGGAGAAAATTTGCGTAGCTCATTGCGCATGGCTCGGGCCATAAATGGATTATAAGAGTCGAGTAGGTGCCACACCGCTTTTTTTAATTTGCTTGCAGCTGATGCCTTGAACGGCCAGTACACATTCTTGAGAGGTAAATAGGCAACATGCACGCCATTAAGTGTGTCATACTTTACCTCATCAAGTTCATGAAGACAAAATACACCAACCTCATGCCCGGCCCGTTGCAAACTTTCAGCCAATAGTTGGACTGATACCTCAGCACCACCTATTTTATAAGGAGCATAAAGCGTGTTAATTAAAGCAATCTTCATTCCCATCACCAAAATATAATTTATAAGATTAAAGTTTATTTTTAATCAGCGTAATGTCCGCGTTTTCATAACTCTCATAGTTTTTATAAATTGCGCCGACGAATCCGACCCACTCTGGCGACAAAACTTTCTCATCGAGAACATAAGCGGTTATTTTTATTTTTTCATCGTATATCTTCACAAGATTATCATACAACGATGAATAAAAACCGGCTATAGACCTGACGTTCTCCCCAGCCACAATCGGATAAACCTCAAAGGGAAAGTCCAAGCGACGAACCTCTACATGCTTTCTGATTTCCTCTATTTTCTCTTCACGTTCGCGGCGATGAGGAATATAGACCAGTTCGGCATCAGTCTGGTTTGACTTTAAATCGCTTATCATTTTAAGCGTCAAATCAATATCATCAACAGACGTTACTCCCGCCTCAAAAAGCGGCGTGCCTATAATGAAGACTCTGTTCTTGCCATCAGGAAGGCTGGCCAGTTTAGCCTTAAAGTTTTGGTAACTGTGTTTAATGACCACATCGCGTTTTGAAACATTGCCTTCAATGTCATACACAGAGAAAAAGGTTATTTTTTCGCGCTCATTATTGGTCATGCCAAGTGACTTAAGGAAAACCGACTTTACGATGCTCCGAGTAGTGACATTATTGTAACGTTTAATTCTGAGCGTTGCCGTACCGTCATCCAGTAGAACTACATCCCTTTTTGGGTACTTATGCGCCAAAATCCAAAAAACTCTGGCGCGGTACTCACCGGCGATCAAAGTGACAGTTTCCTTCGCACTCACTACTGAAGTCGCGCTCTTCAATTGCCGCTTAATATCAAAAGCATTGCCCAAATTCCCCTCAGCATCAATGGTTTTCAAGGAGCGATGCTTAATCATCTTCAGCAGATACACGATCTGACCATGATTCAACGCGGAATTGGCCGAGCGCTTATTGACAATCAGCAGATCGAGCATGATGTCATTCGCATCAAGATATTCAATGAGATTAAAAGCCTGAAGCGGTGACTCGATATACGCAATGTACTTACTCATATTTCTAATATCCGATTAAGCTACGGGCATGAATGTTTAGTTGCCGTTCAATGGAATTTGCCTTCAGCTTTAAGCTGCAGATAATGAGCAACATCACGTTGCGAAAAGGGTTTTGCAGGATGGCCACCGGCTATAGCGTAAGGCTCTATATTTTTAACCACCACGCTGCCGGCTTGGATAATCGCCCCCTCACCAATGCTGACGCCAGGAAGAACAATGACATTGATTCCTAACCACACATTATCTCCTATGTGCGTGTCCTTCAGCACATAAGTATTATCGTAGGGAATAGCGTTTCCATGATGATTATGATTTTCTGTAATTAGCACACAGCCAAAACCACAATGAAAATTATCACCAATAACAACCCTGCCCTTGCCGACCACCGTCAAGCCATTAGAGTTGAAGTTGTTGCCAAGCCGGGTTTTGTTATTAACCACAGTTAAAAAATTGACTTTCGGATCGCGGCCGCAGCTTTCAGCCACTCTGATAACTTTTGAGCGATAACGCTGCTTACGTAAGTTTCGCAACCATCGTTTAAGACTTGCTAGCATCTTTTCCTCTCAATGCTGATCTGTCGCTTGCCACAATAAAAAGTCACTGCACATGCATAAAAACTGGAAATTGCATAAACCAGGCAGAAATACTCAACTTTTATTTCCGTCATGGTGATGACAAAGATACCAATCAAATGCGTAATCATTGAGCCCATAGTAATAATCGATATTAATTTATTTTTACGATAGTAAAACAGTGAGTGCGTAAAAATATAATAAATCGATAAAAATGCAGTCCCAGGCAAAAGTATGTTGAAGTAATAAATTGCGCTGTTGAATTCAGCATTAAATAAATATGGAAAAGCAAACGGCAGAATAAAGAAATAAATAACACATGAGACAATAACCAGAGCCGCGTATCCATATTGAATAAGCTCCACGCCTCGAAAATCGTTCGCTTTAAGTTTGCGGTAAATAAATGGCTGGAACGCCTGATTGATTACACCAAAAAAAAGCATAACGATGGAGGTTAGCTGGAATGCCAAGCCATAAACCCCCACAACAGCAGTGCTCATGTAATGAGCGATAAAGAAACGATCTACCGATGACTTAATCCAATAACTACCGTGATGCGGTAATAAGGATACTCCATAGCTAATGATTTCCTTATAACGTTTACGCGAAGGCTCGAGCTCGCTGCGTTTAACCGCTCTCTTCCGGTAGACAAAGAACTCATAGGCTAACTGAATGCTGAAAAATGATGCCGCGATCGCTATCAAACGTTGTCCTGGCGTCGCCGCTATCATTTCAAAAAGGGCGATCGTGAACAAAACATTGAATGCGGAAAGCAAAAATTGACCGATAGCCGCAACTTTATAGGTCTGACTAATGCGCAAATGCGATAAATTGATAAAATTCAGCGCTTGTGCCAGAGAAGCTAAAACAACCAGAAAACCATCACTGAAAGAAACTGAGATCTTGGTGACCAGTGTGACTATGTAGAATATAGCCACCAATAGCACGCTCGACGCGACAGCCAAGGTGATGTTATCTCTGCGGAACACCAGGGAGCTCCCTTCCCCCTCCTGCATATATTTGACCGGCAACAAACCTTGACCACTGAACGAAATGAAAATGATCAAGATCTGAATAACGGACAAATACAGAGTCAGCGCGCCGTACCCCGACGCGCCAAGGTGTGCTGTCAAATAAGGCAATATGATGAAGCCAATGACTTTGCCGAGAATATCCCCTATCGACAAAGCCGCAGCCCCCATAATGGCTTTACTCATTTACAGATACTTTTCCAGGAAGTTAAGCGCATGCCAGAACCCTTCCCCTTGGTTTTTGTGCCCCTGCCACACTTCCGGAATAAAT
Organism: Serratia sp. CY76391; assembly: GCF_052166695.1. Classification (NCBI taxonomy): domain Bacteria; kingdom Pseudomonadati; phylum Pseudomonadota; class Gammaproteobacteria; order Enterobacterales; family Yersiniaceae; genus Serratia; species Serratia sp. CY76391. Next base: position 685,870 of record NZ_JBJNOJ010000001.1, on the reverse strand, counting down.
TGCGCGCCCGGCGCATAGCGGCGCAGATCATCTGCCAGCTCGTCAAAGTTCACATCACCTTTACCGATCTGAACCCCTTCACCATCCACACCCAGTGCATCAACAATATGCATGTGCGCGGTATAAGGGCCGACTTTCTGGGTGAAGTCATGAAGGTCCCATTGGTAATAATTGCAAGCCATCATGGAGTGCGACGTATCATAGCAAATACGATAGCCGTATTTTTCACAGAACGCTTTAATCTCGTCCGGATCGACAAAGAGGTTGTGGTAGCTCTGGCCACCAAAGTGCCATGGGAATGGAGGCATCGTTTGGATGATAATTTCAACGCCTTCTTGATTGATCTCCCCCAAAGCGGCACCAATGCGTTCGTACATCGCCTGACGCGACTCTTTCGGCAAGAAACCGGTGGTATTGAAACCACCCGCATTCACCACGATGACCGGACGCTCAGTTTTCGGGAAATACTGCTTTAATGCGCGAGTCACATCGCAGACACGCTGCAACTGTTTGATCGAATGGGCAAGATAAGCAGGATCATCCGTTGCCAGGTCCAAAATATGATCGTTGGCGAACAACTCTGGGCTATGTACCGCAAAACCGATATCTTCAGCGCCGGAGAAGAATTCGGTCAAATCCAGCTCCATGTCCTGATAGCTCAGGTGGAATTCGACGAAATCCAGGTTGGATTTATTCTTCAGCTTGCCGTAATCGTGATAGCGCACAGGAATGCCGAACGGACGATTGAAGTCATAGTCCTTAGCCTCTATCGCTACATCATTCAGATCTGACTCGTAGAAGTAACCGCCTTTTTCGTGGTCACGATTGGCTTTCTTGCCGACCAATTGCTCCAGATACAGAGGCTGCAGACCCTGGCCCGGGCTCTTCACCTCTACCATCTCGCGGGTAATGATTTCACCTTTTTTCAGATCGCGATTGATAATCAAACTCTTCGCCAGAGTTTCGCGATTGATCATTTCCCCTTGGGTGATAGTACGCTCGCCGGCATTGCCCATGGACTCTTCAACTTCGCGGATGCGCACAACCATCTCTTTGAACTCAGGTGGTAAAAGAGACACTTTATGGTCATTGCCTTCCATAGATTTGTCGATGGTGAAGTGTTTCTCGATCACGCGTGCGCCCAAGGCAGTAACGGCGATCGGCACGGAAATACCGCGCTCATGGCCGGAATAGCCCACCAGGCAACCCGTTACCTGCTGCAGACGCTTGATATAGGCCAGATTGACGTCTTTAAACGGCGTCGGATACGTTGAGTTGCAATGCAGAATCACAAACTCGGCGCCTTTGGATTTCAAAAAATCAACCGAGCTTTTGATTTCCGCTTCGCTGCACATGCCGGTAGAACAAATCAGCGGTTTGCCTGTAGCAGCCAGCGCGGCCAACATTTCGTGGTTGGTGAAGTCGGCGGAGGCGACCTTATAACCTTCCATACCGTAGTTTTCCAGTATTTCAAGGCTCTTCAGATCCCAAGGGGTACATAGCGGGGTCAACCCCTTCTCCTTGCAGTAATCGAACACTTCGATCAGTTCTTCATTGCTCAACTGGAATTTTCTTAGCAAATCCAGCGTGTACTGCGCGCCAAGATCGGCTGATTTGTCTTTATCGTTGCCGCCCTTATATAGCGAGCTCAGGTCACGCATTTGGAATTTAACGCAATCGGCCCCCGCGTCAACCGCCAGGTCAACCAGATGCTTAGCCAACTTGATGTCGCCATTATGGTTGTTGCCAATTTCAGCAATAATGTAAGTCGGCGAAGTTTCAGTGATGGTGTGCTTGCCGATCGTCAGGCCTTTTTCGCTTTGCAGCGCCACAGCGACCAGACGCCGATAGTCATCAACCAGCGGCAATACGTCAACGCCATTCGTAAACAGTGAGTCAATCTCGTTACGTGGCGCGTCCACTTTTTTATAGCGAACGTTCTGGTTCATCACTTCTGACATTTCGCGACTCAGATCGAAATCACCATTAGTGATCCAGCGGCGGAAATCACCGTCAGAAAAAGAGCCGCACAGCTTGCCGTCTTCAGTGACAACAAAAATGATTCGCTTTTTGTTCGAGTTGATTTTTTCTAATGCTTTAATGATTGATTCTGTTTCAAACACTAAAAAATCAGATATCTTTTTCTGGATTAACATGAATTATCTCCCACTCCAATTTTTCAAAATTACTTCAACAACCGCCCAGTCCAGCAGGGTGTCAATTTCAAAGCTTTCCTCTTCAGACATCTTATGCGCAATGACTTTACCGCCAAGACGATTACCGGTGCTGAGGAGAATGTCACTTCTCGTAACGTAAATAGAACCGTTTTCTTTGAGTTTGATATTTTCAGGCTTAATATCTTGCCGACGCGGACGGTTTAAATAATCGTAATAAGCTTTCGGATTGTCTTCGTTTTCCCACAGGAAATGCCAAAACTCACATACACTCAGTAATGAATCGGCTTTTTTTTCGATAATCTTTTTGATTGCAGAATCAATCGCATCATCTTTACGTACAGGAGAGGTTGCCTGCAGCAAGACGGTATAGTCTGGATGATAATTCTCGTGTTCAGCCAACCATTCCAGGGTATGCAAAAGTGCAGGTTCCGTCGCGGCGGTATCGTTCGCGAGATGAGCTGGGCGCATGAACGGCACTTCTGCGCCATATTCCCTAGCTACAGCAGCAATATCCTCACAATCTGTTGAAACAATAACGCGCTCAATACTCGAAGAATTTAGTGCCTGCTCTATACTCCAGGCAATTAATGGTTTACCTGCAATTTCTTTAATATTTTTCTTGGGAATACCCTTAGACCCACCCCTTGCCGGAATAATTGCAAGATTACTCATTTATTCTCTCCGAAATTGGATTTTACTAATTACTTTGAATGAATCAGAAAGCTCCTCATTACGAGGAGCTTTTACTTAGAAGGGGATTTATTTATACTCGTAAGCGTAGTAGCCGTAGGCGCTACCCGATTTATTTTCTACGGCGTTAAGGATAATACCTTTAATTTCCATGCCGTTTTGCTCGAAGCGACGAATACTCACTTCGATCTCTTTCAGCGAGTTCACGCCATAACGCGCGACCAACAAGGTAGTGCCTACATTGCGTGCGACAATCGCGGCATCCGTCACCGCCAGGATCGGCGGGGTATCGACCAGAACGATGTCATACTCTTTGCCCGCCCATTCCAGGAATTCCGTCAGGCGGTTGTGCATCAACAGCTCTGACGGGTTCGGTGGGATCTTGCCACGCGAGATAAAGCTAAGATTCTCAATCGAGGTCTTTTTGACCGCTTGCTGCGCTGTCGCTTGTCCTGACAATACATCGGACAGCCCTACGCCCAATTCACAGTTTAACAATGAGTGGGCGTAGCCTTTACGCATATCGGCGTCCACGACCAGAATACGTTGCCCCGCCTGAGCGATAACGGCTGCCAAGTTGATACTGACAAACGTTTTACCGATGCTTGGGCTGGCGCCCGAAATCATTAGAACGTTATTTTTGGCCTCCAAGGAGGCAAAATGCAGGCTGGTACGCAGGCTTCTGACGGCTTCGATCGCCAGATCGGCCGGATTGCCCACGGCAAGCAGGGTGTAACTCCTGTTGCTATTGCGCTTGCCGGACAGCATGGTTTCGCGGTCACTTTTTTGCTGCCATTCAGACAGCGGAATACTGGCGTAAACGTTGATCCCTTGCTGTTCCAGCTGTTCCGGGCTTTCGATGCCGCGATGCAGCATGGTTTTAAGCAACACAAAACCCGTCGAGAACAAGCCACCAAGCAACGTGACTATCAGTACGATAATGGTTTTTTGCGGTTTAACCGGACGAGGCTGCGTAACGGCAGGATCCACGATTCGCACGTTACCAACCGTGCTCGCTTTAGTAATCCCCAGCTCTTGCTGTTTATTCAGCAACTGCATGTAAATCTCTTGCCCGGCCTGCACATCACGGGTCAAGCGCAAAATTTCCTGCTGGGTTTTCGGCATGACGCTGACACGCTTGTTCAGCTTGTCTTTTTCTTGCTGTAGCGTAGCGCGTTTTTCCATCAGTGCACGATAAGCGGGGTGTTCTTTGGTATAAAGTTTGGAGATTTCCGCTTCTTTAAACGTTAGCTCATTCAGTTGAGCCTCAACCCCCACGATCGTATCAAGAACAGACTTAGCTTCAAGTGACAGATCGACAGAATCATTCGCCTGACGGAAACGGTTGAGCTTATCTTCGGCGCTATCCAGCGAGCTGCGAACTTCCGGCAGTTGTTCTTTCAAGAAATCCAGGCTTTTAGCGGCCTCTTCCGATTTACGCTCGACGTTCTGCAACAGATAATTTTTGCTGATACTGTCAAGAATGTTTCGCACTAATATCGGATCGTCACCGGTCAAGCTCAACGCCAAAACGCCGGTATCTTTGCCTTTGTCTTCAACGGTCAATGCATCCAACAGATTATTGGTCGCAACCAGTCGCGCCAACTTGGCGACTTCAAATACGGTGCCTGGCTCCGCTGAAATATCGCTTACCAGCAAGGAAACCCCATGGCCGCTTTCCAGCGCACCGACTTTCCCTTTGATAATCTCGGTGCCGTTATTGCTCAACACATAGTTCTTTGCGTCGATCACCGTCAATTCCAGCTCAAGATCGTCTGCGTTGGCTGGCACATTGAGGCGGGACAACGCAATTTTGGCAGGTTCGGCTCCCGTCAAGCGGGCCCAGCCGCGACCAAATACCGGGAAGTATTTTTGCTGCACCACCGTTTCAAGGTTCAGATCATCGACAGTCTTGCCCGTCACCATGCGTGACTTTATCAGCTCGATCTCCGTGGAAGAGCCCGGTTGACTGTTCGGCAGCATTTGGGATAGGTCGTTGACCAACGAGTTACCGACATTTTGTTCAACCTGAACCATCGCGTCAGCTTGATATATCGGAGTCGCGAACAGTGAATAAATGATCCCGGCAACAGAGAATAACGCAGTAATCCCGATGATGAGCCAGCGGTGATCAATTAAAGTTCCCAACAAGCGACTTAGATCAATCTCATCATGATTATTGGCTGTTGATAAGCCTGGTTTCGTATTATCAGTCATTGTAATCTCTGGTTAACGATTTAATGCCTGGGCCCATTTTTGGGCTGCATCATCAAGAAGGCGGTAAACAAACTCAAACGCTTCAGCGCTCTTTCTGTAGGGATCGGGAATTTCTTTCTGTCCCAACCAATGGGCGAAAAGCATGGTTTTGCCTCTGACCTCCGGAGCCAAACGGCAAACGGCATCGATATGCCCTTTCTCCATAACCAGAATCAATGAATATTCCCGGCACATTTCTTTCGTCAACTGTCTGGCTTCATGGCCCTCTAACGACAGCTGATGTTTTTCCGCAATGGAAATAGCGCTCTTGTCCGCAGTTTTGCCAACCAAGGCGCCGATGCCTGCGGAAGCGATCTCTTTTTCCGGCAGATGCCGCTTCAAGAGACGCTCCCCCGTGGGGGAGCGGCAAATATTACCTACGCAGACAACCAAGATAGAATCAAACATGGCTCCCCCCCTACTACGGCCAGTTGCGGATACGCAGTGAGCCTTCCGTGAGATTGTTGAAGCTATCGATGGTTGGTGCCAACTGAACGATCAGACGGTTCCAACGCGCGATTGGCGCTGCCGTCACGTAAACAATGTCATACGGTTGCAGATGGAATTCAGCCCCCATAACCAATGCTGTCGCATCGGACATATTGAGCTGATAAATATTAGCCAGCTTGTCGCCCTGCGTTCCGTGCAATGGCCGGATAACGAACACGCCGGTCGCATCGGCCGCAGCTTGGCTTATCCCCTGAGAATTCCCCAACGCTTCCGTCAACGTCATGCCGCTGCGATCCATTTTAAGCGTCGCAGGGGTCTTAACTTCACCCATAACAAACACTTTAAGATCGTCGTTGCGCGGAATATACAGAATATCCCCAGGATAAAGCAGACGGTTTTGGGTCAGATCGCCATTCTGCATCAGTTTTTGCAGCGACAGACTCTGCTCTTTTCCATTGTGCGTGAGAACGATGTTGCGCCAGTCGGCATTTTCAGTCAGACCGCCCGCGGCGTTAATCGCATCCATCACAGTTAAAGGTACGTTGGTGATCGGCTGCTGTCCGGATTTGGTAACTTCACCCGTCACGTAAGCTTTTTGCGAGCGGAAAGCGGCAATATTGACGTCAACCTGCGGGCTTTCGATGTACTGAGCCAAACGGGAGGCGATTTGATCGCGGATTTGGGTAACGGTTTTACCCACCACGTTTACCTTACCGATATAAGGATAGAAGATCGTGCCGTCGGAATGTACCCAGTTGCCTGTGTCGCTGGCACTGCGGTATTGCCCCGCAGGCGTGGTCAGCTCAGGGTGATCCCAGACGGTAACGTTAAGGACGTCGCCGATCCCGATCCGGTACTCATACGTACGCAACGAGGCATCCAGTTGCGCATTCGACTGAGCAACCACCTGTGTCGGACGCATTGAGTCCAACAGCTTCGGTGTCATAGGGTAAATGTTGACCAGTTTATCGATATCGAAGTCAGCATCTTCTTGTTTTACGACGTCTTTTCCGCTGGTCGATAAATGGGTTCCAGGAAAAACAGTGCATCCACTGATTACGCTAATCGATATCAATAGTGATATCGCTTTCAATTGTCGTTTTGCCATCAAATTATCATCACTTTCAAGTAAATGTATCTGCAAAGCTACTATGCGCGCCAACCGTGGCAGCGTCTCTGTAACCTTATCAAACTGTCTGTCGCTTGCTGCGCCGTCTCAAAACATGGGCTCTGTTTGCAATTATCGAGAACGTTTATCTGCCGTTGATAAGAGCAAAGCTATTATGAGCAGGATAAATAAACTGTGATGCCCAGCACCGGTAAAAATCAGTACGGAGGCGAGTTTAAACTTTAATTTTTTATTAATAACAGCGACTTGTCATAAGCACATGGCCATACCGCATAAAACTCTCTCGCCATAGCAACTCGGATAATCGCAGTAAAATGTATACTAATATAAAAAATGGGACAGTGAAATTCCCCAAAATTCAACAACTATTCTAGCTTCTCCCGCCATGATGGCAACGGCCCTCATCGAGAGAAGCGAGAAGTTTTACTCAAAGCGACAGCTGTTCAGCCCATTCACGGAAAGCTTTGCCTTGGGTTGGGTGACGCAACCCATAAGTGACAAAAGCGCGAAGGTAACCCAGTTTTTCACCGCAGTTGAACGATTCCCCCACCAGCTCCGTCGCCTCTACCGGTTTGTGTTTCAACAATTCTGCAATCGCATCGGTCAGTTGAATACGCCCCCAGGCTCCCGGTTCCGTGGTCTCCAGCAGCGGCCAAATATCGGCGGACAAGACATAGCGCCCTACCGCAGAGTAGTTGGATTCCAACTTGGTTTCCGGCGCCGGCTTTTCAATAATCGATGTGATACGGGCACTTTCGCCAGGTTTCAGGTTGCTGGCCTCACACTCAACCACGGAATAATCATGCAGCACGTGTTCGTCTGCCTTTTGCACCAAAACCTGGCTCAGACCGGTCTGCTCAAAGCGCGCAATCATGTGTGACAGGTTGTCTTTCTTCAAATCGGCTTTTGCGTCATCCAGCAAGATGTCCGGCAACAGAACGACAAATGGAGAATCACCGACCAACGGTTTAGCGCAGAGAACAGCATGTCCCAGTCCTTTTGGCTGCCCCTGGCGAATGTGCATCAGCGTCACGCCTTTTGGCGTTATCGACTGCACCTCATCCAGCAGTTGCCGTTTCACGCGTGCCTCCAGCATCGCCTCCAGCTCGAATGAGGTATCGAAATGGTTTTCAATGGCGTTCTTGGAAGAATGCGTCACCAGGATGATCTCTTTAATCCCCGCCGCGACGCATTCGTTGACAATGTATTGAATCAACGGTTTATCAACGATTGGCAACATCTCTTTCGGAATCGCTTTGGTCGCCGGCAGCATACGCATGCCCAATCCGGCAACGGGAATAACCGCTTTCAACTTCGTCATGGTAGACCTCATTCAATCTCGTGATCGCTTTCAGCCGCAGTGGCGACAGCCTGTTACTTTCCCAACGTCTGCTTCAACCAGCGGCTGAAATTTTCACCTTCCGAACCGTGACGCAGACCGTACTGCACAAACGCCTTCATATAGCCAAACTTGTCGCCACAATCATGGGACTTACCGCTCATATGGAATGCTTCAACCGTTTGTTCATCCATCAGCATCGCAATCGCATCGGTCAGTTGAATCTCATCACCCGCGCCGGGAGGGGTTTTCTCAAGTAGCGGCCAAATATCGGCGGCAAGCACATACCGGCCGACGACGGCCAGATTGGAAGGGGCATCCTCGCGGGCCGGCTTCTCAACCACTGCCGTCATCGGTGCGCTTTCTCCCGCGGCGATCGTCGCACCTGCGCAATCTACCACACCGTATTTGGACACATCTTGTTCCGGCACAGGTTCAACCATGATTTGGCTGTAACCCGTATCACCAAAACGTTGGATCATTTTAGCCAGATTTTCTTTGCGCAAATCCGCCGTAGAATCATCCAATAAAACATCAGGCAACAGCACAACGAAAGGAGAATCACCCACCATTGGTTTGGCGCACAGCACCGCATGCCCCAACCCTTTCGCCTGTCCTTGACGCACCTGCATCACGGTGACATCCGGGGGACAAATGCTTTGCACTTCAGCCAGGAGCTGGCGCTTCACGCGCGCTTCAAGCATCGCCTCCAGCTCAAACGAAGTGTCAAAATGGTTTTCAATCGCATTCTTTGATGAATGCGTGACCAATACGATATCTTTAATCCCCGCCGCCACGCATTCAGCAACAATGTACTGGATTAAGGGCTTATCGACCACGGGCAACATTTCTTTAGGGATAGCCTTGGTCGCCGGCAACATACGGGTTCCCAGGCCCGCAACGGGGATCACTGCCTTAAGTCTTGTTTGCATTTTCATTCCAATTCATCGTAGCGCTGCATTCATCTGTGCAGCGTGAACAAGGGGATTCAATCGGGCACGCTACCGCCCTTGGCTTGCAGCTACCAAAGTACTGTTAATGACGCATTCCCCCACTTCATTGCATGAGCCAGGCAATTTTTATGCAAAGCGGCACTCATTCTTCGTTTGAACTGTCATGCTGTTCACAAAAAAATAAAAAAAACGGTGCCTTTATAACCAAACAATGTTAGTTACTGCCGTTATATGACTAAGATTCTTATACTAATGTCTAAGTGATACAAGCCTTAGATCCCCCCAGTCAGCCGTTTTCAGAATAAGACTACTCGTGCCACATACCGATAAGAATCATAGCCAAAGAAAATTGTTTTAATGTTTTGATTTAAATAAATTTAATAAGGCGTTTCTTTTCTGAGCGTATGGCATCCCGGTAGATATTTGCTCCCCAGCCCCTTGATTCCTTTGGCCGCTCGGCGCCGATCGATGTTTACGGCAATCCTCCTGTTCTGAACCACATCCTCCCGATTAAAGTTGAATTTTGCCGCCTCAACGCCCATCATTCCCGTGCGGCATAAGCCGTAGAACTTACAGGTGAAATTGGGCGTATGGAATGGATCGCTGATCCAACAATTTGGGCCGGCCTGGCCACTTTGGTCGTGCTGGAAATCGTGCTGGGTATAGACAACCTTGTCTTCATCGCCATTCTGGCGGACAAATTACCAAAACAACAAAGGGATAAGGCCCGTGTCGTCGGTTTGTTGCTGGCGCTGGTCATGCGTCTGGCGCTGCTCGCCTCCATCTCGTGGCTGGCGACGCTGACCAAACCGATGTTCACCGTCGCAGAGCACCCCTTCAGCGGCCGCGATCTTATCATGCTGGTCGGCGGGATATTCCTGCTGTTCAAAGCCACCATGGAGCTCAATGAGCGGCTGGAAGGCAAGGACGAAGAGCAGCACGGCGCGCGCAAAGGCGCACGTTTCTGGCCGGTCGTGGCGCAGATCGTGGTGCTGGACGCCGTTTTCTCGCTCGACTCGGTGATCACCGCGGTGGGGATGGTCGATCACCTGGCGGTGATGATGATCGCGGTCTGTATCGCCATCGGTCTGATGCTGCTGGCCAGCAAACCGCTGACGCGCTTCGTCAACGCGCACCCGACTATCGTTATCCTGTGCCTGAGCTTCCTGCTGATGATTGGCTTTAGCCTGGTGGCGGAGGGCTTCGGCTATCACATTCCTAAAGGCTACCTCTACGCGGCGATCGGCTTCTCGGTCATGATCGAGGCGCTGAACCAGCTGGCGCAGTTCAACCGTCGTCGCTTCCTGTCGAAGGTGCGGCCACTACGTGAACGCACCGCCGAAGCGGTGCTGCGCATGCTGAGCGGCAAACATGAAGAAGCGGAAGTCGACAGCCATTCCGCCAACCTGCTGGCGGACAGCGACAGCGAAAACGGCGAGATCTTCAATCAGCAAGAGCGGCGCATGATCGAACGCGTACTCGGCATGGCGCAGCGCACGGTCAGTAGCATCATGACCTCGCGTCACGACGTCGAATACCTTGAGCTGAACGATCCGCAGGAAAAGCTGACGCAGTTGCTGGAACGTAATCAGCACACGCGCATCGTGGTGGTGGAAAGCAGCGCCAGCGACGAACCGCTGGGCGTGATCCACACCATCGACGTCCTCAAACAGCAACTGGCGCAGGCGCCGCTGGATCTGCGTGCGCTGATACGCCAACCGTTGATCTTCCCGGAGCAGCTCACGCTGTTAAGCGCCCTGGAGCAATTTCGCCAGGCGCAGACGCACTTCGCCTTCGTGGTCGATGAGTTCGGCTCCGTCGAAGGCGTCGTCACCCTGACGGACGTGATGGAAACCATCGCCGGCAACCTGCCGGAGGCCGGCGAAGAGGTGGACGCACGCCATGACATTCAGCAAAACGAAGACGGCAGCTGGATCGCCAACGGCTACATGCCGCTGGAAGACCTGGTGTTGTACCTGCCGATGCCGCTGGAAGACAAGCGCGAATACCACACGCTGGCGGGGCTGTTGATGGAACACAGTCAGCGCGTGCCGCAAGAAGGAGAACAGATCAAGATCGGTGACTACCTGTTCGAACCATTGGAGGTCAACAGCCACCGCATCCTGAAAGTGAAAATCACCCCGCCTCCTCCACCGGAGGAGTACGAGGTTTAACATCGAGGCCGGGCATCGCCCGGCTTTCCTTTTACTGGGGAACCAGCAGCTCCGTCGCCACGATCACCACCACCAACCCGACAATTACCGGCACTGAAGTACGCTTCACCACATCAAACGGCGAGATTTTCGCCATGCCGGAAACCGCCACCACCACGCCGGAGACCGGCGACAGCGTGCGGCCGAGATTCGAGGCCTGCAGCATCGGGATCACCAGATAGGCAGGATTCACGCCCATCTGTGCCGCCAGTTTCGGGATCAGTTCGACAAACGCATAGAACGGCGCATTGCCGGAGCCGGTTGTCATGGCCGCCAGCATGGTGATCACCACCAACACCAGCATCATGATCAAACCGCCGGTACCGAACGACTGCGCCAACCCGATCAAGCCGCTGATAAAGCCGACGGTGCTCAACCCTTGCGCGAAGACACCCGCGGCCACCAACAGCATCACCACGCTGGCGAAAGCGTCCGCCATACCGCGATACGCCACTTCCAGACCGCTGAATACCTGTTTGGCGCTGAAGCTGCGCACAAACTCGATCGCTGCCGCCAACAGTATGCACCCTACCAGCACGGTAATAATGTGCAGCTCCGGCCCCCATTTGCCGTCGAAGATCAGCACGCCGAGGATCGGCGTAAACGGCAATATCGCGTAGAACCCCGGTGCATGGGTTTTGATCTCGCTGACGTCCATAATGTGGTGCTGTTCATCACTCTTCTTATCGAGATAACGCTGCCAGAAAAAGTGCGCCACGGCCATGCAGACGATGGCGGCAATCGAGATAGGCAGCGTGGTTTTGAACGCGAAATCCACCAGCGGCATTTCCGCCGCCTTGGCTGCCAGTACCACGTCGCCGGAAGTCGGCGCCAGGATAATCGCCGCCGGCGAAGCGCAAATGGCCGCCGCGGCACCGCGGCTAATGCCAACGTTCACCATCAATGGGAACAGCGTCGCCATCAGCAATACGCCGAGCCCGGTAGCGGAAGAGACCGCCAATGACATCAGGCAAGCGACAAAATAGGCCGCCACCATCAGCAGATAAGGCGAATTGATCATCTGCAATGGGCGCGAGGCCAGCTTGACGACCACGTCGTTAGCGCCGATATGCGTCATATAGGCGGCGAAACCGCACAGCATCATGATCATCATGCCCAGATCGCCGCCGCGGCTCATCAGCAAAATCTTGACGTACTCGATCATATCGGTCGCGCGCCAGCCGGTAGATGCGGCGCCGGACGGCAACAGCGTTTTCCCCATCAGGGCGCTGATGCCAAGCAGCAGCAGCCCTCCCACCATCAAAACGCCCGTGGCGGAATACCCTTTGATGATGTAACGGCCCACGCCCGCCGCCACCGTCGCGCCAATAAGAAGCTCTATCATGTTTCCTCAACTCGTCATTTTTTCGCGCTCAGGCGCATAGTCATAGCAGAATGCGCCCTTACTCTGCACAAATTGAGCGCGGGTCTTCATGACCTTCATCAAGGTAACGGAGGGAAATTATCGCGGGAAACGTCGATACTGACGCGGGCCGCAAGACGGCCCGCGTCAGGAGGGATTACAGCTTGTCGAGCAGCTTTTTCAGATCCTGACCCTCGCGAGAATCCTTGTTCTTTTCAGCCCATTTGTTCAGCGCATCTTTGGCCCGATCGTGCAGCGTTTTACGCAACACCTGATCGACCTGCAGTTGGTAATTCAGCTGTTGCCAAGGCCCATAGACCCGCAGCGGGATCGGCGTTTTTTGCAGTTGCTCGATCAGTTCGCCGCGCCCTTGCCAACCGCCAGTGACGCGCACATTAAGCGCCATATCGCACTGTTTTCCCGGCATATCGATACTGCCGGCGCCGGTCAGCGCCAGCAACGGCGAATCCGCCGTCAGGCTGTTGAGCTTGACAGTGCCTTGGCTCAGGCTGGCCCGCGCCGAGACGCTTTTGACTTCGGTATAGCGCTGATAGCTATCTTGCCCGCGCACGCTGTTATCGTTGCGCGCCACCGCCTGTTGGATCAATTGCTGAATGTTCAGGCCGTGCAGCTGCGCATCCTGCATCGCCAGCTGCGCCGTACCGCTCCAACGGTGCCCAAATGACTCTGAAGAAAGACGATCGCCGGTCAAATCCCCTTTCATGCTGAATTTTCCGGTCAGCATCTGCGGCATCTCGAAGGCTTTGAGCACCGCGCCGAGCTCAACCTGGTTCAGGGTCGGTTGCACGTTTATCACCGGTTTATTGCCGCGTGCGTCGAGCGATCCCGGCAAGGAGAAATCACCGCCGGCCAATTGCCCGGCAAGTTTATGCAGCGTCAGCAGGCCGCGTTGATTATCTGCCGCGACGGATAACTGGGTAACGTTCATACCGCGGTAGGTCAACTGCGCCGCCTGCAGATTCAACTGTGCATTGAAATCGCGCAGCGCTTCCAGGTTCTGCTGCCGATCGTCGACCTGGCTGGCGATCACCGGCGCGGCGGTCACGGCGGGCTGTTCGGCGGTATTGGTGCTGGATTGCCAACCGGAAAGCGCGTCGAGATCGAGATTAGCCGAATTCAGGTTCACCACATAGCCGGGCACCGCTCCCAGGCTGGCGCTGATATCGCCGGTCAACTGGCTGTTATTGGCGCTGACGTTCAGCTGGGTGACGGCAATGTGCGCCGGCGTCTGTTGATAGACCACCTGAGCATTCCCCTCGCCTTGAATACCGCCGTTCGGAATATCCGCTCCCACCAATTGGTAATTGAACTGAGTCACCTTGGCGCCGATCTGGTGCGGGAACTGCTGCAGATCGATATCGGCCGCCATGCTGAAGGCCAGGTCGCGCTGATCGCGGTTGACCCGGCTGGAAATGTCCAGCTGCGCCTGCCGTTTCTCCGTTTGCTGCAGGGTAAGATTGATGTCCCGGACATTGATTTGCGCGTTGTCGGCGCGCTGCCAAATCAGCAGGCTGTCCACGACGCGCAAGTTATCGATGTCGAACTTCCAGGCCGTGTCTGCCGCATCAGCGCCGCTGCCGGCCGGCGCAATCGGGGCGTCCACTTGCGAGTGCTCTTCACTGTCGGGCGTGAGGCGAATGACGGCATTTTTCAACATCACCTGTTTCACAAACAGTTGATGCGACAGCAGCGGCAACAGTTTGACGTCAAGGCGCATGTTTTCCGCGCTCACCACCGGCGCCTTGGCGCCCGGCGCGGTCAGCGTCATGCGCCCGGCCAAAATACTGAGCTGCGGCCAGATATGCCAACGCAGGTCGCCTTCAAGCGTTAGCTGGTAGCCGCTCTTCTGCTCGACCTTTTTGACCATGTAACCGCGAAAATCATTCGGATTGACCAGCAGTACCAGCGCGGACATTCCCGCCACCACGACCACCAGTAAAATCGCCAATGTCGTCAGTAATCTTCTCATGCCACCCTCTTGTCAGCGCCACACCGACGGTGCATCTCGCGCCGTTAGTCCTTGTCGATTCGACTGGCTACTGCGCCCTGCTGATCGCGATATTTTGCGTCCTGCCGGCTGTTATATGGCCGGGCCGCCGGGCCGGACAACGGCTCAAAGCTCAAGGCGCCAATCAGCATCCCCGGCCGCAGCGCCAGCGGCAGCTTGCCGGAGTTGTAAAACTCCAGCACGATGCGCCCGTGCCAGCCCGGATCGATCCGGTGCGCGGTCACGTGCACCATCAGCCCCAGACGCGCCAGAGAAGAACGGCCGTCGAGCCAACCCACGAGATCGTTCGGCAGCGTCACGGATTCGAACGTCACCGCCAGGGCCAATTCGCCGGGATGAAGGAAGAACGCCTCGCCTTCCGGCAGGACAATCTCGTCGCTCATCACGCGATCCAGCGCGGCGCTGACTTCATCTTTCGGCCCGCTGAGATCGATAAACGGCGCGGTATGGCCGCGGAACACGCGGAACTGATTGCCCAAACGGACATCTACTGTGGCCCCGTTGATGCGTTCGAGCGGCGGGCGCGGCGAAATCACCAGTTTCTCGCTATCCAGCCAGGCTTCTATATCGCGGTCGCACAGTCTCATGTCTTTCTTCTCCATCAAAACGCGTAACTAAACAAAAATTGCCACACAACGGGCGAAAGGTCTACGCCGGGGTGCAAATAGTTGGCCGTCGGCCGGAAATGCGCATTTCCGGCCATTAAGCGGCATTATTCAAAGAATTGGCTGATTTTGGCTTTCAGAATATCGATCGCGATGCGGTTTTTGCCGCCGCGCGGAACGATGATATCGGCGTATTGTTTGGAAGGTTCGATAAACTGCAGGAACATCGGGCGCACGGTTTTCTGGTATTGCGCCATCACCGAATCCATCGAGCGGCCGCGCTCGTTGACGTCGCGCTTCATGCGGCGCATCAGGCAGATATCCAGCGGCGTGTCGACGAAGATCGAGAAGTTCATCTCCTGGCGCAAACGGATATCCGTCAGCAGCAAGATCCCTTCCAGAATGATCACTTTTTTAGGTTCCAGGTGGACGGTTTCTTTCTTGCGCGTGTGTTCGGTGTAACTGTACAGCGGCAGCTCGATCGCCTTACCGGCCTTCAGCATCTGCAGGTGCTGGAACAGCAGGTTGTGATCCATGGCGCTCGGGTGGTCATAGTTGGTTTTGACCCGTTCTTCCATGGTCAGGTGAGTCTGGTCTTTATAGTAACTGTCTTCTGGAATAACGCCGATGTGCTCATCGCCGACTTGCTCGCGGAGTTCGCGGTACAACGTGCTGGCGATAAGGCTTTTTCCGGAGGCAGATGCGCCAGCTATACCAATAATGACGCACTGATGCGGATTGTCAGTCATAAAATTAAAGACCTGATTTCATAGTGTGAAGGGGGGAACTAAAACGCGACAATTATAGGGAGTCGCCGGGGATTGCGCCACTGTATATTGCGCGGCGGCGGGCGAATTCGGGCTGCCACGCCACGGGCACGCGGCATTTTAAGAATTTCGCAGCTAGGGCAACGCACCGTAACGGGTTACACTCCCCGGCGCTGACTTTTGCTCCCCGCCCCCCTTTCATCGGAGATTGATGTGCTGGATTGGTATTTTCTGACTTTTTTCGGCGACAGCATGTTGCTGCTGCCCTGCGCGCTGATTCTGTTTTTATTGCTGCTCATGTCTCCCGCCACCCGCGCGGCGGGTTGGCAGTGGGCGCTGATCTTCGGGTTCACCGGCGGGGTGGTCTGCCTGTCCAAACTGGCCTTTATGGGCTGGGGCATCGGCAGCGAGCGCTATGATTTCACCGGATTCAGCGGTCATTCCGCCCTCGCGGCCAGCATCTGGCCGCCACTGCTGTGGACGTTGACCGGCCGATTTTCCCACCCGATACGTAGCATCGCTTTGCTGACCGGGTGGATATTGCCTTTCGCCATCGGCGTTTCGCGGCTGGAAATTCGCGTGCATTCGGTATCCGAGGTGATCAGCGGGCTGATTTTAGGCTACCTGGCCAGCGCCCTGTTCCTGCGGTTGCAGCGGAGCAAAACGCGCCCGCATCTCTCCTGGTCACACTTCGCCATCGCGCTGGCCTTGCCGTTGGCGCTGATGGGGCAGCGACAGCCGGCCCCCACCCAGGGATTGCTGGAGCATATCGCAAAAACGCTGGCGCAGATCGAACGCCCTTATACCCGTGCCGACCTGCACAAGCCTAACCCTATCCGATAAAAAAACCCGGCGCTTAAGCCGGGTTCTTTCACTGCCGCAAACAGATTACAGCGCGCGGAAGGCAATCTCCGTCGGGATCGCTTCGCCCTGCCAATACATCTGCGCCGCCACACGGCCGGCCAGTTGACGATACATGTCGGCGAATTCGCTCTCCGGACGGCTGATCACCGTCGGCGTACCGCGATCCAGATCTTCGCGCAGCGAGATATGCAGCGGCATCTGCCCCAGCAGACGGCTGTTATATTTCTGCACCAACTTCTCGGCGCCGCCGGTGCCAAAGATCGGCTCATGGTGGCCGCAGTTACTGCAGATGTGCACGCTCATGTTTTCCACGATGCCCAGCACCGGCACATGCACTTTCTCGAACATCACGATGCCCTTGGCGGCATCCAGCAGGGCGATATCCTGCGGCGTGGTGACCACCAGCGCGCCGGTCACCGGAATGTTCTGCGACAGCGTCAGCTGGATGTCGCCGGTGCCCGGCGGCATGTCCAGCACCAGGTAATCCAGATCCGGCCACAGCGTATCCTGCAGCAGCTGCATCAGCGCCTTGCTGGCCATCGGGCCGCGCCACACCATGGCGTTGTCGTCGGTCACCAGATAACCGATGGAGTTGGTTGCCAGGCCGTGCGCCATGATCGGCGCCATGTGCTGCCCGTCCGGCGAAGTCGGCCGCTCATGTTCGGTGCCCAGCATATTGGGGATCGACGGGCCGTAAATGTCGGCATCCAGAATACCGACCTTGGCGCCTTCGGCGGCCAGCGCCAGCGCCAGGTTGACGGCGGTGCTGGATTTCCCCACCCCGCCTTTGCCGGAGCTGACGGCGATGATGTTGCGCACGCCTTTGATCCCGGCTTGGCCGTTGGCGCGTTTCAGCGTCGTGATATCGTGTTTCAGCTTCCAGTCGATGGCGGCGGCGCCGGTCACGCGCAACAGCTCAGGGCCGACGCTCGCCTGCAGCGCTTCAAAACCGCTCTGCCAGGCAAACGGCATCGTCAGTTCGATATGCAGTACATCGTCCAATAATGCGCAGTGATGAATAGCCTTCAGCGCAGTCAGGTTGTTTTTCAACGTCGGGTGTTCAAAGGCGGCCAGTACACCGGTCACCAGGGCGCGCAGAACTTCGGGGTTGGTCTGCTCAGGGGATTTTGCGTTCATCCCGGCTCCTTGATTTTGAATGAGTCGCTTCCGGCTAAGCATATCAGAACTGCCCGGTAGCTGGCGCGTATAACCTGTAAGAAACCGCCCTAGCAGCGAAGGGCGCGATCGGTTAACATCGAAGGCCCTTTTATTCATTACAGAAAGCAAGTTCTCACTATGGCTCAAGTCGCGAAAAAATTATTGGTGACGTGCGCGCTACCGTACGCAAATGGTTCCATCCATCTCGGCCACATGCTCGAGCACATCCAGGCGGATATCTGGGTGCGTTACCAACGAATGCGCGGCCACGAAGTGCATTTCATCTGCGCGGACGACGCGCACGGCACACCGATCATGCTGAAAGCGCAGCAACTGGGTGTGAAACCGGAAGAAATGATCGCGGAGATGAGCCAGGAGCACCAACAGGATTTCGCCGGCTTTGGCATCAGCTATGACAACTATCATTCGACCCATAGCGATGAAAACCGTGAGCTGTCCACCCTGATTTACAGCCGCCTGAAAGAAAATGGTTTTATCAAGAACCGCACCATTTCTCAGCTGTACGATCCGGAGAAAGGCATGTTCCTGCCGGACCGTTTCGTGAAAGGCACCTGCCCTAAATGCAAATCGCCGGATCAGTACGGCGACAACTGCGAAGTGTGCGGCGCCACCTACAGCCCGACGGAACTGATCGATCCAAAGTCCGTCGTTTCCGGCGCGACGCCGGTGATGCGCGACTCGGAGCACTTCTTCTTCGATCTGCCGGCCTTCAGCGAAATGCTGCAGGCGTGGACGCGCTCCGGCGCGCTGCAAGAGCAGGTGGCAAACAAGATGCAGGAGTGGTTCGAATCCGGTCTGCAGCAGTGGGACATCTCCCGCGATGCGCCTTACTTCGGCTTCGAAATCCCGGATGCGCCGGGCAAATACTTCTACGTCTGGCTGGACGCGCCGATCGGCTACATGGGTTCCTTCAAGAACCTGTGCGACAAGCGCGGCGATCTGGACTTCGACGAGTTCTGGCGCAAAGACCCCACCACCGAGCTGTATCACTTTATCGGCAAGGACATCGTCTACTTCCACAGCCTGTTCTGGCCGGCGATGCTGGAAGGCAGCAACTTCCGCAAACCGACCAACCTGTTCGTGCACGGCTACGTGACTGTGAACGGTGCCAAGATGTCAAAATCGCGCGGCACCTTCATCAAGGCCGGCACCTACCTGCAGCATCTGGACGCCGACTGCCTGCGTTATTACTACGCCGCCAAGCTCTCTTCACGCATTGATGACATCGATCTCAATCTGGAAGACTTCGTGCAGCGCGTGAACGCCGACATCGTCAACAAGGTGGTGAACCTGGCGTCACGCAACGCCGGCTTTATCAACAAGCGCTTCGGCGGCAAGCTGGCCGACAGCCTGGCCGATCCGGCGCTGTACCAGACCTTCGTCGACGCGGCGCAGAGCATCGCCGAAGCCTACGCCGGCCGCGAGTTCAGCCGCGCGATCCGCGAAATCATGGCGCTGGCCGATCTGGCCAACCGTTACGTGGATGAGCAGGCACCGTGGGTAGTGGCGAAGGAAGAAGGCCGCGACGCCGATCTGCAGGCCATCTGCTCGATGGGCATCAACCTGTTCCGCGTGCTGATGACTTACCTGAAGCCGGTGCTGCCTTCGCTGACCGAGCGCGCCGAAGCGTTCCTCAACGCCGAGCTGAGCTGGGACGCGATCCCGCAGCCGCTGCTGGGCCATCAGGTGAACGCGTTCAAAGCGCTGTTCAGCCGCATCGATCTGGACAAGGTCAACGAGATGGTCAACGCCTCGAAGGAAGACATGGCCGCCGCCAAGCCGGTGACCGGCCCGCTGGCTGACGATCCGATCCAGGAAACCATCACCTTCGACGACTTCGCCAAGGTCGACATGCGTATCGCCCTGATCAAGAGCGCCGACTTTGTCGAGGGCTCCGACAAGCTGCTGAAGCTGCAGCTGGATCTGGGCGGCGAATCGCGCCAAATCTTCTCCGGCATTCGCTCCGCTTACCCGGACCCGAAAGCGCTGGAAGGCCGTCTGACCATCATGGTCGCCAACCTGGCGCCGCGCAAAATGCGCTTCGGCGTGTCAGAAGGCATGGTGATGGCGGCGGGCCCAGGCGGGAAAGAGATCTTCCTGCTGAGCCCGGACAGCGGCGCGCAGCCTGGCATGCAGGTCAAGTAATCGCGCAGATGCGTGGCATAGGGAGGGTCGAGCTTGCTCGGCCCTTTTTTTATGCCCCAATCCCCACGTTATAAGCATGAAGAAAAAGTCATAACCGCCCTGATTCCCCTGCCCGCCGCATCCGGTTATGATGCTCCGAAACCCAAAATAGACGTCCAGACAGAAAGACTGCTATAACAGACCTTCACCGGGATCGTTTCCCTGCTTTTTTGGAGCCTATAATAATGAAAAACCTCAAGACTTCGCTGCTCGCCCTCAGTCTGCTGGCCGCCCTGCCGCTGCAGGCGGCGGAAAACGCCGCCGTGCCGGCCGCCATCGCTCAACATCAGGGGCCGGTGCGCATCGCGGTGATCCGCAACCTCGGATCCGACGACAACACCACGCAATTTTTGGCGGGCGCCATTCAGGAAGGGCGCAAGCTGGGCTTCAAGGTGGACACCTTCCTCAGCAACGGCGACGACGCGCGTTTTCAGGACTTCGTCAACCAGGCTATCAGCCAGAAATATGACGGCATCATTCTCTCGCAGGGGCGGGCCCCCTATTCCACCGACCTGGTCAAGCGCATCGCGGCGGCCGGCATCGCCGTCGCGGCTTTCGATACCGACGTCAGCGGCCACGTTCCCGGCGTCACCGTCTCGCAGCAGGACGACGCTTCGCTGGCTAACGCCTCGTTCGGCCAGTTGGTGAAGGATTTCAACGGCCAGGCCAACATCATCAAACTCTGGGTGGCAGGCTTCCCGCCGATGGAGCGCCGCCAGGCCGCTTACCAGCAGTTGCTGAAACAGCATCCGGGCATTCACGAGCTGGAATCGATTGGCGCGGTTTCATCCGACGTGCAGGGAGATACCGCTAATAAAGTGGGTGCGGTGCTGGCGAAATACCCGAAAGGCAAGATTGACGCCATCTGGGGCACCTGGGACGCTTTCACCCAGGGCGCTTACAAGGCGTTGAAAGAGAACGGCCGCACCGAAATCAAACTGTACAGCATCGATATCTCCAACCAGGATTTGCAGCTGATGCGCGAGGCCGGCAGCCCATGGCAGGTCAGCGTGGCGGTGGATCCGAAGCTGATCGGCGCGGTCAACCTGCGCCTGGTGGCCAACAAGATCGCCGGGGAAAGCACGCCGGACAGCTATCAGTTCAAAGCAGCGGTCATTCCGCAGGCGCTGCTGCTGGCGCAGCCGGGGCCGGTTAACGTCGCCGGGCTGGCGAAGATCATCCCCGGCTGGGGCACCAGCAGCGATTTCGTTCAGCCGTGGTTCGCCACGCTGCAGGCCGAACACGGTAAATAATGCTGTTTTTGACGAGGCTGCCGACGCAGCCTCTGTTTTTAAACTAATTATCGGCTTTCCCCTTCCGTCCTCGCCAAAATGCGCTATGTTATCTGCATCGCCCAATAACTGTATGCATAGACAGGCCTCGAATGAAGGGATTCCCCCCGCTGATCAACGTACTGCTGGCCAGTTCGCTGGTGTTGACCATCGGCCGCGGCGTTACGCTGCCGTTCATCACCATCTACCTCACCGAACATTTCCATCTGCTGCCGAAGAGCGTGGGCGTGATCCTGGGCGTCAGCCTGACCCTCGGCATCATCGCCAGCCTGTACGGCGGCTATCTGGTGGACAAATTCAGCAAAAACCGCCTGATCCTGCTGTCGATTTTATTGTTCGCGCTGAGTTTCTTCGCCATTCCCTGGATCCCGCGCCCAGGCGGTGTGATCGTGGTGCTGGCGATCCTGCATACCTGTTATTCGGTGTTAAGCATCACCATAAAGGCCTGCTTCGCCGACTGGCTGCCGGTCGAGCAGCGCATCAAGGCTTTCTCAATCAACTACACGCTGGTCAACGTCGGCTGGGCGATCGGCTCTGCGCTCGGCGTTCTGGTGGCCGGGCTTAGCCCGCTGCTGCCGTTTTACCTGTCGGGCGGGTTGGCGCTGGCGACGGTGACGGCACTAAGCCTGCGCTTGCGCGGCCGGGAACAGCGCCCGACAACAACCGCCGCCGCACCGGCGGCACTCCCCAACTTCCGTCAGACGCTGACCATCTTGCGAAACGATCGGCGGCTTATCTACTTCACCCTCGGCAGCACCCTGGGCGCCGTGGTGTTCGGTCAGTTCACCGGCTATCTGTCGCAGTATCTGATCACCGTCTCCAGCGCCGAGTTCGCCTACAAAATCATTGGGTTGGTGATGATCGTCAACGCCGGCATCGTCATCGCCCTGCAATACCTGATCAGCCGCGGCATGCGCCAGGAAAACATGCTGCGCTGGCTGGTGCTGGGCACGCTGTTTTTCATCGTCGGGCTGCTCGGTTTCATGGCGGCCGGCCAGGCGGTCTGGCTGTGGCTGGCGGCGATGGCGGTGTTTACCCTCGGTGAAATCATCGTTATCCCGGTGGAATACATGTTCATCGACTTTATTGCGCCTCCGCACCTGAAAGGCAGCTACTATGGAGTACAAAACCTCAGCGCGCTGGGCGGCGCCATCAACCCGGTGCTGTGCGGGGTGCTGCTCAGCTATGCCGCGCCGCCGTTGATGTTCGTGATGCTGATCGTCGCCGCCCTGCTCAGCCTGCTGTTTTTCTTCCTCGGCCACCGGCTGGCAGAACACACGGCGGCAGCCGCCGAAGACGTACGCTGATCCCGCAGGCAACGGCCTATACGGGCTGTCAACCCGCCGCTCGGGCATAGCACCCATAGCGAGAATTCATGGTGCGATCTGTGGCATGGCTCACAGTTTAATTGTATGATGAATACATCAGTTAAACGGGAAAAGACAATGGCCAACGTGTTCACACTGTGCTGGAAATACCTGAGGGCCCTGCTCCTTATTTACCTGTGTCTGTTCGTCGGCAACACGGTGGCGGCGCTGCTGCCGTTCGCCATTCCCGGCAGCATCATCGGCATGCTGCTGCTGTTCGCCCTGCTCTCTACCCAGATTATGCCGGCCAAATGGGTCAAACCCGGCTGCCATTTGCTGATCCGCTATATGGTGCTGCTGTTCGTACCGATCGGCGTCGGGGTGATGAAATACTACGACCAGATCGTCGCGCATCTGGGCCCGCTGGTTATCTCTTGCCTCATCAGCACGCTGATGGTGTTGGTGGTGGTCGGCTATACCTCACACTATTTTCATCGCGAGCGCCGCATCGCCGGCAAGCCCGACGACACGGAGGGCAATTCATGAACCATGAAATCTGGTGGTCGTTGCCGCTGACGCTGGCGGTCTATTTCGCCGCGCGCTGGCTGGCGCGCAAGCTGAATATGCCGCTGCTCAACCCGCTGTTGGTGTCCATGGCGGTGATCATCCCGCTGCTGCTGCTCACCGGTATTCCCTATGAACGCTACTTTCAGGGCAGCAAAATCCTCAACGATCTGCTGCAGCCGGCGGTCGTCGCGCTGGCCTTCCCGCTCTATGAGCAGCTGCACCAGATCCGCGCGCGCTGGAAGTCGATTATCGCGGTGTGCTTCATCGGCAGCCTGACCGCCATGATCAGCGGCGGCGCCATCGCCCTGTGGCTGGGCGCCACGCCGGAAATCGCCGCCTCTATCCTGCCGAAATCGGTCACTACGCCGATCGCCATGGCCGTCGCGGACTCGCTCGGCGGCATTCCGGCGATCAGCGCAGTCTGCGTCATTTTCGTCGGTATCCTCGGCGCCGTGTTCGGCCATACGCTGTTCAATCTGTTGAAAATCACCACCCACTCGGCGCGCGGCCTGGCGATGGGCACGGCATCCCACGCGCTGGGCACCGCACGCTGCGCCGAGATGGACTACCAGGAAGGTGCTTTCGGCTCGCTGGCGTTGGTGATCTGCGGCATCATCACCTCGCTGCTGGCACCGTTCCTGTTCCCGGTGCTGCTGCGCCTGTTCGGCTGAACAGGGTGAAACTTGCGATACATCTCGCATTTATGTATTTCATTGCATTAATTTCATCAATTAAGAGACATTAATCACACTTTAATGTCTCTGGCCTGCCTAGAATGTTATCCCGTTAACCCGTAGAGAGACTTTCTATGCACCCGCGTTTTCACACCGCTTTCAGCGCACTGCCCGCGACACTGCAATCCGCCCTGCGGCCCTATCTGGACGCGCCAGACTTTCCGGCGATGTTCACGGCCGAGCAAGCGGCGGCGATCCGCACAGGCTGCGGGCTGGACGATGATGCGCTGGCATTCGCGCTGCTGCCGCTGGCGGCGGCCTGCTCGTTAACCCCGATATCGCACTTTCACGTCGGCGCCATCGCGCGCGGGCAAAGCGGCAACCTCTATTTCGGCGCCAATATGGAGTTCAGCGGCGCGCCGCTGCAGCAAACCGTGCATGCAGAGCAGTGCGCGGTTACCCATGCCTGGCTGCGCGGCGAGCCGGCGCTGGCCTCGGTCACCGTCAACTACACGCCGTGCGGCCATTGCCGCCAGTTTATGAATGAACTGAACAGCGGCGGCGAGCTGCAGATCCGTCTGCCGGGCCGCGCACCGGCCACGCTGGCGGACTATCTGCCGGACGCCTTCGGCCCGAAAGATCTGGATATCGCTTCGCTGCTGATGGACAAGGTCGATCACGGCCACCGGCTGGCGCTGGACGATGCGCTGGCGCAGGCGGCGCTGGCGGCGGCCAATAAGAGCCATGCTCCGTACAGCAACGCCCACAGCGGCGTAGCGCTGGAAACGCAGGACGGCAGCCTCTACGCCGGCCGCTATGCGGAAAACGCCGCCTTCAACCCTAGCCTGCCGCCGCTGCAGGCTGCGCTGATCCTGCTGAACCTCTCCGGCGGCGATTGCCTGAACATCCGCCGCGCCGTGTTGGCCGAGCCGCAGAAGGCGATCCTCAGCCAGTGGGACGCCACCCGCGCCACCCTGGCGGCGCTGGGCTGCCAGAACGTCAGCCGCGCCGCCTTCTAAGCGCGCCACGGCGGGGCCATCCGGTTCCGCCGTTAACAGCCCCGCCCGCCAAATACAATGCCCCAACGCCGCCAGAGACACTTTCTTTAGTTAAAAAATCATTTGATTGTCGATAATTACGCCAACCTGGTTCATCATCTGGCAACAAATGCTGTACATCTTCTCTTTATCTCTTAGGATCGTCGGCAATAAAGTTATCTGATACGTGAAGAGTAAAACTGATGGAACTAGAATACGAAAGCAAACGCCCGCTCTATATCCCTTACGCCGGCCCGATTCTGCTGGAATTTCCGCTGCTGAACAAAGGCAGCGCTTTCACCGAGGAAGAACGTAGCCACTTCAACCTGCACGGCCTGCTGCCGGAAGCGGTGGAGACCATCGAAGAACAGGTGGAACGCGCCTACCGTCAGTATCAGGATTTCAAGAACGATAACGATAAGCACATCTATCTGCGCAACATCCAGGACACCAACGAAACCCTGTTCTACCGTCTGCTGGACTCGCACCTGAGCGAGATGATGCCGATCATCTACACCCCGACCGTCGGCGAGGCCTGTGAACACTTCTCCGATATCTACCGCCGCGCGCGCGGGCTGTTCATCTCCTACCCGAACCGCGATCGCATCGATGACATGCTGCAAAACGCCACCAAGCAGAACGTCAAGGTGATCGTGGTCACCGACGGCGAGCGCATTCTCGGCCTGGGCGATCAGGGCATCGGCGGCATGGGGATTCCAATTGGCAAGCTGTCACTGTACACCGCCTGCGGCGGCATCAGCCCGGCCTATACCCTGCCGGTAGTGCTGGACGTCGGCACCAACAACCCGCAGCGCCTCAACGATCCGCTGTACATGGGCTGGCGCCATCCACGCATCTCCGGCGAGGAGTATCACGCCTTCGTCGAAGAGTTTATTCAGGCGGTCAAACGCCGCTGGCCGAACGTCCTGCTGCAGTTCGAAGACTTCGCGCAGAACAACGCCACCCCGCTGCTGAACCGCTACCGCGACGAGATCTGCTGCTTTAACGACGACATCCAGGGCACCGCCGCGGTCACCCTCGGCAGCCTGATCGCCGCCAGCCGCGCCGCCGGCAGCCAGCTGCGCGATCAGACCGTCACCTTCCTCGGCGCCGGTTCCGCCGGCTGCGGCATCGCCGAGCAGATCATCGCGCAGATGAAGTCCGAGGGGTTGAGCGAAGACGAAGCGCGCGCCCGCGTATTCATGGTTGACCGCTTCGGCCTGCTGACCGACAAACTGCCGAACCTGCTCGACTTCCAGAGCAAGCTGGTGCAGAAGAGCGACAACCTGGCCGGCTGGGAAACCGCCAGCGACGCCATCTCGCTGCTGGACGTGGTGCGCAACGCCAAGCCGACCATTCTGATCGGCGTGTCCGGCCAGCCGGGGCTGTTTACCGAAGAGCTGATCCGCGAGATGCACAAGCACTGCGAACGCCCTATCGTGATGCCGCTGTCCAACCCGACCTCGCGCGTGGAAGCCCGTCCGGAAGACATCATCAACTGGACCGACGGCGCCGCCCTGGTGGCGACCGGCAGCCCGTTCGCGCCGGTAAGCTACAAAGAGCAGCTGTACCCGATCGCCCAGTGCAATAACTCCTACATCTTCCCGGGGATCGGTCTGGGCGTGCTGGCCTCCGGCGCCACTCGCGTCACCGATGCCATGCTGATGGCCGCCAGCCGCGCACTGGCGGACTGTTCGCCGCTGGCTACCGACGGCCACGGCGCGCTGCTGCCGAATATCGACGATATTCAGGGCGTGTCGAAGTGCATCGCCATGGAAGTGGGTAAAGCCGCCCAGCTGCAGGGCGTGGCGATCGTCACCTCCGAAGATGCGCTGTCGAAAGCCATCGAGCACAACTTCTGGCGGCCGCAGTACCGCAGCTACAAGCGCACCTCGTTCTGAATGGTGAGCTGAAATGACCCAGCCCGGCTCCGCCGGGCTTTTTTGTGCGGCAAAACCGCCGAAAAATGCGGCGGCGCGCGTGCTTCAGGCGGTTCGCGTCTTGCGTCGGTCGGTCAGGTAAAGTAGCCTTGATCCATCTTTTTCAGCCCGGCGCGCGTAAGGCAACAACATGTGGAAACGCCTGATCATCAGCCTGTTCATCATCATTGCGGTGTTGATGGGTTCGGCTATTGCGCTCGATCGCTGGATCAGTTGGAAAACCGCGCCTTACGTCTACGACGAACTGCAGGAATTGCCGCATCGCCAGGTCGGCGTGGTGCTCGGCACCGCTAAGTATTACCGCACCGGGGTGATCAACCAGTATTACCGTTACCGCATTCAGGGAGCGATCAACGCCTATAACAGCGGCAAGGTGAAATACCTGCTGCTGAGCGGCGACAACGCCCAGCAAAGCTATAACGAACCGATGACCATGCGGCGCGATCTGATCGCCGCCGGCGTGGCGCCGAGCGATATCGTGCTGGACTACGCCGGCTTCCGCACCCTGGATTCCATCGTGCGCACCCGCAAGGTGTTCGACACCAACGATTTCATCATCATCACCCAGCGCTTCCACTGCGAGCGCGCGCTGTTCATCGCCCTGCACATGGGCATTCAGGCGCAGTGTTACGCGGTGCCGTCGCCGAAGGACATGATGACGGTGCGCGCCCGCGAGATCTTCGCCCGCCTGGGCGCGCTGACCGATCTGTATATCCTCAAGCGCGAGCCGCGCTTCCTCGGCCCGCTGATCCCGATCTCCGCCATGCACACCGTGCCGGAAGACGCCCAGGGCTATCCCGCCGTCTCGCCGGAGCAGTTGGTGGAACTGGAGCACAAGCTGAAAGAAGAGAAGCAGAAAACCAAACAGCCTTAGTCATCCGGCAGAGGGTTTTACACGCGCCTCGGCAATACGCTAAAAGGGCGTATTATCCGAGAGAAAACACAGTGTTAACGAATACCGGATGATTTGCGTAAAGCGCTCTCTACGTACGCTGACAGCTTATTGCGGCATTGAAAGCGGGGATGCCCTTCTGCCACCGCCGAATGAACTATTCAAACGGTCCAATTCAATGAAGAGGACCATCAGATCATTGCTGTCCAGTCCAATCAGGGCGAGTTCCTGTACCAGTGATTGCAAGAGCAAATGTTTGCGGGCATCAGGGGAACCAGAGGAAAGCATGGCTTCAATCAACACGAAGTTGGCGCTGCGGGGGGAATCCAGGTCAGGATAAGTGGGATCCACATATAAATCGTCTTCCTCAAGACGGATAAAGCGCTGGAATTGATCGTTCGCAGGATAGCCGGTTTTTACTACCGCCGCGTGAATAGCTGATGAAATTCTTTTCTTATCAAGCGTATTACGACTTTTCAGCGTAATGGTAAATACAGGCATAGTTTGCTCCCCGGAAACGGTAGGTAAAACAAGTTTACTGACTTCATACCGCGTTGGTAGCCCGAAAACTGTGTCACGCTGTAACCAATCCAGCCTAAGATCAGGCGATATCCCGAGATACCTCGCCAACCATTGCCAAATAATGCCTTATTATTTTGCCTGGCACCGTACAGCGCCCCAACGTAACAAGGCCGGCAATAGGCCGGCCTTGTTGTCTGTACTGCGGTAAACCTACTTCTTCTTGGCGTATTTCAACGAGTCCAGCGCCACGGCGAAGATGATGATGCTGCCCTTGATGATGTACTGCCAGTACGGGTTAATACCGATATAGGTCAGGCCGTAGTTGATGACGGTAAAGATGATCACCCCGGTCACCACGCCCCACACCGTACCCACGCCGCCGGCGAAGGAGACGCCCCCCACCACGCAGGCGGCGATGGCGTCCAGCTCATACATAAAACCGAGGTTGTTGGTGGCGCTGCCGATGCGCCCCGCTTCCAGCAAGCCGCCGAAGGCATAAAACACGCCGGACAGCGCATAGATCATGATCAGGTTCAGCGGTACGTTAACGCCGGAGACCTTGGCCGCTTCCGGGTTGCCGCCGATGGCGAAGATGTTCTTGCCGAAGCGGGTCTTGGTCCACAGGATCCAGACGAAAATGATGGCAATCAGCGCGTAAAAAGTAATGTACGACAGCTTAAAGTCGCCGAAGCGCAAAAAGCCTTGGGCAAAGGTGGAAAACTTCGGATCAAAGCCCGCGACCGGCGACGCGCCGACCGAATCGTAATACAGCGAGTTGATGCCGTAGACGATGATCATGGTGCCCAAGGTGGTGATGAACGGCGTCACGTTGAGATAGGCGATAATCAGGCCGTTAACCAGGCCGATCACCGCGCCGACCGCACATACCAGCAAGATGACCAGGGGAATCGACCAGGTTTCCATGTGCGGGAACACCTTGTTGACGTTATCCATCGATTGCAGCAGCGTGGCCGCCACCACCGCCGCCAACCCCACCTGCCGCCCGGCGGACAGGTCGGTGCCCTGGGTGACGATCAGCCCCGCCACGCCCAGCGCGATGATGATGCGCACCGAAGACTGCGTCAGGATGTTGCTCAGGTTCATCAGGCTGAGGAAAGTCGGGTCCTGAATGATGATGATGGCCAACAGCACCAGCAACACCACGTAAATGCCGCCTTCCTTGAAATAGGTAAATAAGGTTTTTTTATTTAGCGCGTTCATAATTCCGATCCTTAAAGGTGCAGGGAGGCGAGACGTAAGATTTCATTTTGCGAGGTCTGCTTGGTGTTAACGATGCCCGCAACCTGACCATTGCTCATCACCAAAATACGGTCGGTGATCCCCAACAGCTCCGGCATTTCAGACGAGACGATAATGATCCCCTTGCCCTTTTTCGCCAGCTCGGTCATCAGCTGATAAATCTCGAACTTGGCGCCCACGTCAATGCCGCGCGTCGGTTCATCCAGCATCAGGATCTCCGGCTGCGTCAGCAGCCAACGGCCGATGATCACCTTCTGCTGATTGCCGCCGGACAGCGAGCCGATATGGGTGTGATGCCCCGGCGTTTTCACCCGCATGGCGTCGATCACCCATTGGGTGTCGCTCTTCATCCGTGCGTTATCCAGCAGGCCGAGCTTGTTTTTATAATTGCGGATATTGGAGATAAGCGAGTTGAAACCCACGTCGAGGTAGGCGTAAATCCCGGTGGATCGGCGCTCTTCGGTCACCAGCGCGAAACCGTGGTTGATCGCTTCGTTGGCGCTGTGGTTGTCGATCGCCTTGCCGTGCAGCTTGATAGTGCCCGCCACCTTCTCGCGAATGCCGAACAGCGTCTCGACGATATCGGTGCGCTTGGCACCCACCAGCCCGGCGATGCCGAGGATCTCGCCCTGGTGCAGATCGAAGGACACATCGCGGATCGAAGGCTGGCGCAGCGACGTCAGATTCTTCACCTCGAGGATCACCTCACCCGGCGTGTTCTGCCTGTCGGGGAAACGCTGGCTCAGCGAGCGGCCGACCATCATGGCGATGATCTTGTCCATATCCAGCCCTTCCAGCGGCTGGGTGGCGATCCACTGGCCGTCGCGCAGCACCGTTATCTCGTCGCACAGCTGGAAGATCTCTTCCATCTTGTGCGAGATATAGACGATGCCGCAGCCGCGCTCTTTCAGCTTGCGGATGATGGTGAACAGGTGATTGACCTCTTTCTCCGTCAGCGAAGAGGTCGGTTCATCCATGATGACGATTTTGGCGTCGTAGGAGAACGCCTTGGCAATCTCGATCATCTGCATCTGCGACACCGACAGGTTGCCCACCTTTTCGCGCGGGTTGATGTCGATATCCAGCTCGTCGAAGATCGCCTGAGTGTCTTTGAACATCTTGTCCTGATCGACGAACAGGCCTTTGGTCGGGTAGCGCCCCAGCCACATGTTGTCCATCACGGTGCGTTGCAGCACCAGGTTCAGCTCCTGATGCACCATCGAAACGCCGTGTTCCAGCGCTTCCTTCGAGCTCTTGAAATCGATTTCCCGGCCCTGAAATACAATGCTGCCGCTGTCTTTTTTGTAAATGCCGAACAGGCATTTCAACAACGTCGATTTCCCCGCGCCGTTCTCCCCCATCAGGGCGTGAATCGAGTGCGGACGGACGCGTAAATTGACATTGTCCAAGGCTTTGACGCCGGGAAATGACTTACAGATATCCGTCATTTCCAGCAAAAATTCGCGTGAGCTATCGGCCATAAATACACCTGGCGTAACGATCTTGCAGTCGTAAACATCCCCGCCGGCGGTATCCCTGGTGTTGGCGCCGCAGGCGGGGTCTTAGCGGGATCTCAATTCTTATTTAACAAACTGAGACAGGTTGTCTTTATCTACGCCGACGTAAGGAATACGCACGACTTTATTTTCGATTTTATATTGGGTGCCTTCGGTGGCCGGCTTGCCCGCCGCCAGGTTTTTCGCCAGCTCGAAGGTGGCCTTCGCCTGGTTGTCGGCGTCGTTCAGCACCGTGCCCGCCATCGCGCCGGATTTCACCAGCGCCAGCGCTTCAGGCAGCGCATCGACGCCGAACACCGGAATACTGGTCTTGTTGTGCGCTTTCAGCGCTTCCACCGCCCCCATCGCCATGGCGTCGTTGTTGGCGATCACCACTTCGATCTTGTTGGCGTTCGGGCCGGAGAGCCAGGCATCCATCTTGTCTTTCGCCTGCGCGGTATCCCACATCGCGGTATCCATCTGCAGCTGTTGGGTCTTGATGCCTTTCTCGTTCAGCGTTTTCACCACGTAGGTGGTGCGCGCTTCGGCATCCGGGTGGCCCGGCTCGCCCTTCAGCAGCACGAACTGGATCTGGCCGTCTTTGTTCAGATCCCAGGCCGGGTTGGCTTGCCAGTGTTTGGCGATCAGTTCGCCCTGGATCACGCCGGATTCTTTGGAATCGGTGCCGACGTAATATGCCTTGTCATAGCTGTCCAGCGCCTTGCGGGAAGGTTCTTTGTTGTAGAACACCACCGGGATATCGTTTGCGCGCGCCTTATCGATAACCACCGGCGCAGCGGCCGGGTCGACCAGGTTGATCGCCAGCGCTTTCACGCCCTTGGCCAGCAGCACGTCGATCTGATCGTTCTGCTTGGACTGGTCGTTCTGCGAGTCATTCATCAGCAGGGTAACGTCCGGTGAAGCCTTGGCGTCTTTCTCGATCGCCTTACGCACCACCGACATGAAGTTGTCGTCGTATTTGTAAATCGTGACGCCAATACGGGTATCAGCATGGGCTGCGGCGCCAAACATCATGGCAGCGGCCATGGCGGCCAGGGTGAAAACCTTCTTATTCATTGTCAGTCTCCGGTTCTGTGTAGGGTATTACTCGTCTTTGAGCCAATGGTCACCGGCAGTGCGTACACCCCAGGCCTGGCGATTTCCACTCAACACCTGTCGTCCGTGGATCTTGTTATTTCCGAGAAATGCTGTGTCAGCGCGAGATAAGGTTACAGCGGCAAGGGCCTTTGCGCCGGAAAACGCCTAGAGCATAGACGGCGCGATGTTAATATTCTGTGAATTTTCTCACAGATTGAAAACGGTTACACAAGATTAAATCGTCAGAGAGTGACCGTCGCCTCACTTTGCCAGGGGGCGACAGAATGGCGCCGCACCAGCGTCGGCATGAACAGATGAGCGGCCTGCGGCTCCGCCAGGCCTGCTGCGCCCTGCAATGCCAGCTCGGTCGCCAGCGTGGCCATCGAGACGATCGGGTAGCGCACCGTGGTGAGTTTGGGGCTGGTGTAACGCGCGATGGGGATGTCGTCGAAGCCGATCAGCGAGAAATGCTGCGGCACCGTGATACCGTTTTCTTTCAACACCGCCATAGCGCCGGCGGCCATGGCATCGTTGTAGGCGAACACCGCGCTCAGCTGTAAGTTGCGCCCCAGCAGCTCGACCATCGCCGCCTCGCCGCCCTGCAGATCCGGCGAACCGTAGGCACGCCAGTTGTCGGGCGTGGCCAGCCCGGCGGCAGCCATCGCCTGCGCATAGCCCTGCTGGCGCAGCGGCCCGTCTTCGATCGGGTGATTGGAGCCCAGATAGCCGATGCGCCGGTGGCCCTGCGACAGCAAAAGACGTATCGCCATTTCTGCGCCGCAGACGTTATCCAGCCCGACGCAGCGCGGCTCATAGCCGGGGATAATCCGGTTGATCAGCACCATGCCCGGCACCTGCTCCAGAAAACCGATCAGCTCGGCGTCGCTCAGGGCTTTGGCGTGAACAATCAGGGCGTTACAGCGCTGGCGGATCAGCACCTCGATCGCGTGGCGCTCTTTGTCCGCCTGATGATAGCTGTTGCCGATCAGCAGATACTTGTGGTGTTTCTGCGCCACCGTGTCTACCGCTTTCACCAGCGCGCCGAAGAACGGATCGGAGACGTCCATCACCACCACGCCCAACGTATCGCTGCTTTGGGTCGCCAACGCCTGGGCGTTGGCATTGGGGCGATAGCCCAGATCCGCCACCGCCTGCAGCACCTGCTCGCGCGTCTCTTTGCTGGTCAGCGCGCTGTGGTTCAGCACGCGGGAGACGGTCGCCACGGAGACCCCGGCGCGTTTCGCCACGTCGCGAATGGTGATCGGATGAACTGGAGACATGCGGGATCCTGAAATCGGGGTAGTGGCCGGTGGCGCTATCCTACCCCGATTGACCCGCTGCTCTGCGTGAATTACGTCACAGGAAAGAAAACGTTTACATACATTTTTTTAACCTGCCGACGGGCGCTCACTTCAGCGCTTTGGATTCCGCTTCGCCGGCGGCCATCTGCGTCAATTTGCGCCACAGCCATTCCATCGGCCCCTGTTCGAAGTAACGTAGCCACAGTGCGGAAAAGACCAGGTTGGCCAACCAGACCAGCGGCACAAACGCCAACAGCTGCAGCCGGTCAAACTGCTCATAGAGGCCAAAGCGATAAAACAGCGTGGTGCAGATCAGCGTTTGCAGCAGGTAGTTGCTTAACGCCATACGCCCCACCTGGCTCAGCCAGCGGGCGATGCGCAGGCGCGACAGCGCGGGCCAGAAACCGTAACACAGCGCCAGATAGCCCATCGCCTGCAGCGGCGCGCCCAGCTCACGCGGCACCTGCAGCAGGAAACCGCTCCAGCGATAGTCCCAGTGCACCTGCCATTGCAGCGCCACCGCCGGCAGCTGGATCAGCACCGAAAGCGGCAGCAGCCACGCCGCCTGCCGCAGGTAATAGCCGGAGGAATAACTGCCGCGCAGCCAGCCGCTGCGCATCAGCCCGGCGCCGAACAGCATCAGCCCCGCCAGCTCCCAGCCATACTGCGCACCGATGGCCAGCAGGCTGGACGAGAGCAGATCGGCGCGGCTGCGCCAGGCTTCGAAACCGCCCTGCAGCTTCCAAAACTTCTCGTACTGCAACTCCGCCACGCCCGGCTGCCAGAAGCTGCCCGGCTCACCGTGCGAGACAAAACCGAGCAGCAGCAGCACCGCCACGCCGATCAGGTACAGCACGACGCCGGTTTTCAGCAGTTGGAAAGTTTCTTTGGCCTCGCGGATCATGCGCCAGCACACCAGGCCGATCAGCCCGTAGGCCAGCAGAATGTCGCCGTCCCACAGGAAGATGGCGTGCGCAAGGCCGAACAGCACCAGCCACGACAGCCGCGCGCGGATCCAGCTTTTGCCGCGCCGCAGCAGCATTTGCAGCCCGGCGCCGAACAGCAGCGCGAACATCGCCAGGAACTTGGCCTGGGCGAAGAGATCGAGCAGCGCCCACGTCCAGGCATCGCGCGACGACGGCATGCCCAGATAGGCCGGGTTGAGGTAGGCGGCCTTCGGCAAGCCGAAGGCGCTGATGTTCAGCAATAAAATGCCGAGGATGGCGATGCCGCGCACGCAGTCCAGCGTGGCGATGCGCGGCAGAGGGTGACTGTTCATTTTTTATCGCTGTCTTCCGCTCATGAAAAAGGCGCCCGCAGGCGCCTGTTGTCGTCTTGCGGGTCGCCCCGCAACGGCCATCACCCCTGGTGATGACGCACCGCACGCAGGAACTCCTGGCGGGTGTTCTGGCTGGACTTGAACAGCCCCCCCAGCGAGGTGGTGGTCGTGGCGCTGGTCGCGTCGCGAATGCCGCGCGCCTTGACACAATAATGGACCGCATCGATCGATACCGCCACGTTATTGGTGCCGAGCAGAGTTTGCAGCGCCACCAGGATCTGCTGGGTCAGGCGCTCTTGCACCTGCGGACGCTGGGAGAAGAACTGCACGATGCGGTTGATCTTCGACAGGCCGATCACCGAATCTTTCGGGATATAGGCCACGGTGGCCTTGCCGTCGATGGTCACGAAGTGGTGCTCGCAGGTGCTGGTCAACGTGATATCGCGCACCGTCACCATCTCATCCACCTTCATTTTGTTCTCGATGACGGTGATTTTCGGGAAGTTGGCGTAGTCCAGTCCGGAGAAGATCTCGTCGACATACATTTTGGCGATGCGATGCGGCGTTTCCGCCAGGCTGTCATCGGACAGATCGAGATTCAGCAGCTGCATGATTTCGGTCATGTGCTCTTTGATGCGACGCTTGCGCGTTTCGCGATCCAGCACTTCCCCGCGCAGCGGCGTCTCCAGACCACGCTCTTCCAGTGCCGCATGCACCAGCGCGGCTTCTTTACTTAATGATGTCATGTATTTGTTCTCCTGCGGACGGAATCCGCCGGCGGCCCGATAGGGCGTGCGGCCGGCGAATTGCTTGCTCTCGTGACGGCAGAGTTTTCGTGGTGGATAACGTGAACCCGGTCAAGATTTTGCCCCCACTGTAGATGAGAGCGCGGCGATTATCCAGCGATAGTGCTTCATCCGCAGGTGAAATATTCGCATTTAGCACAATCAGGCCGGCTGCGGGTTTCCATGCGTTTTGTATGGATTTTAATCACCGAGTCGCCGTTTTTTGCGCCAACCGCCGCGCCGGGGTATTCACTACCAGCCCTCCGGCCGCCAACAGCGCCGCCACCGCCACATACAGCGCCGGCTCCAGCCGATGGGTCAAGGCGGTCGACAGCGCCGACAGCATCGGCCCGACCAGTTGGCCGATCGCATAACCGGTGGTCAGCAATCCGGCCATGTAACGCGCATGACGCGGCGCCAGCTCACGGCCGTGTTGAAGAGCAAGCTGCACCACGCAAAGGAAACCGCCGCCGGTCAGCAACGCCCCGAGCGCCAGGCCGGCCACGCCCGGCACCACTTCGGCGCTCAGTACGCCGAGCGCCTGTATCCACAGCGTGATCGCCAGCCGGGTCTGGGTGGTCAGCCGATGGCGGGTCAGAATGCCGATGACAATCCCCAGCACCGCCGCACCGCCGAACACCGGCCAGACGAACTGCGCGAACAGGCTGGCGGGAAAGCGCGCCGCCGCCATCTGCGACAAAAAGGTCGCCGGCAGGATGTAGCCGAAGCCGGCCAGACTGTAGCTCCACACCAGGCGTTTGAGCGCCGGCGTCAGCAGCAGCGGCTCAGGGGTCACGTCCGGGCGATGCAGCTCGCCGCTGCGCGGCAGAAAGGCGCTAATCCCCCCGACCAGCACCAGCGCCAGCCCGCCATACACCAACCAGGCCTGCGCCGCCGTCAGCCCCAGCGCGTTGATGCCCACCGCCAGCATGCCGCTGAGAAAGATGCCGGCGCCCGGTCCGGCGAACACCGCCGCGCTCAGCGCCGGCCGGCCGTAGTGCGCCAACCGATCGTTGGTCCAGGCCGCCACCAGCACCATCGCCCAGCCGCTGGCCCAGCCGATGACGAAGCGCAGCGCGCCGTGCGTCCATTCATCCTGCGCCAGCGCCGACAGTAGCGTCAGCGCCATCGCGCCCCATACGCCCAGCCACAGGCGCCGCTCGACGTGGCGCGTAGCGCGCATCGCGTCGTAGGCGCCGCACAGGTAGCCCAAATAGTTGATCGCCGCCACCAGCCCGGCACCGGTCAGGCTGAACTGATGTTCCGCGATCATCAGCGGCACCTGAGGGGTGAAAGCGAAGCGGCCAATGCCCATCGCCACGATCAGCGCGGCAAACCCGCTCAAGGCAATACGTAAAGCCATATCGGCATCCAAAAGGTTAAAAGAAAGTTGCCAGTATCATGCCGCAGTATTAAACTCACAAAAACTGAATAATACTAATCAAGTTCATCACGAAACGAGAACATTATGGATCTGACCCAGCTTCGCATGTTCTGCTGCGTAGCGGAAACCGGCTCGGTCGCCCGCGCCGCCGAGCAGCTGCACCGCGTGCCGTCGAATCTGACCACCCGGCTGCGCCAGCTCGAGCAGGAGCTAGGCGCCGATCTGTTTATCCGCGAAAAACAGCGCCTGCGCCTGTCACCGATGGGCCATAACTTTCTGTGCTACGCCAACCGCATCCTGGCGCTGAGCGACGAGGCGATGAGCATCACCCACGCCGGCGAACCGGCGGGCAACTTTGCTCTCGGCTCGATGGAGAGCACCGCCGCCACCCGCCTGCCCTCGCTGCTGGCGGCTTATCACCAGCGCTTCTCGCAGGTGTCTCTGTCGCTGACTACCGGCACCTCCGGCGAAATCGCCGATCGGGTGCGCGCCGGCACGCTGGCGGCGGCGCTGGTCGACGGCCCGGTGCCTTATGACGAGTTGAACGGCTGCATCGCCTATCCTGAACATATGGTGGTGATCTCCTGTCTCGATCACGCGCCGATCCACAGCGCCAAAGACGCCAACGGCGAAACGCTGTTCGCCTTTCGCGCCAGCTGTTCCTACCGCCTGCGGCTGGAGGCCTGGTTCAAGCGCGAAGGCGCGCGGCCGGGGCAGATCATGGAGATCCAGTCCTATCACGCCATGCTGGCCTGCGTCGCCAGCGGCGCCGGGCTGGCGATGATCCCGCATTCGGTGCTCAGCCTGCTGCCGGGCCATGAGCGGGTTCGGGTTCACTCCCTGCCGCCGGACGTGGCCGACACCGCCACCTGGCTGCTGTGGCGCCGCGACGCGTTCGGGCCGAACGTGCGCGCGCTGAAAGAATTGATTATTGAACAGACGGAAACCGCCGCTGTTGATGAAAGCACCCCCAACGATTTATCAGACGTTAGCGATATCGCCTGATTTAAAAGAAAACCACTGAGGAGACTATGATGGAGATGATCAAAACCCGCGCCGCCGTTGCCTGGGGCCCGAACCAGCCGCTGAAGATCGAAGAAGTCGATCTGATGCCACCGCAAAAAGGCGAAGTGCTGGTGCGGATCGTCGCTACCGGCGTCTGCCATACCGACGCCTACACCCTGTCCGGCAAAGATCCGGAAGGCGTGTTCCCGGCGATCCTCGGCCATGAGGGCGGCGGCGTGGTGGAAGCGGTCGGTGAAGGCGTCACCAGCGTGGCGGTCGGCGACCACGTGATCCCGCTCTACACCCCGGAATGCGGCGAGTGCAAATTCTGTAAATCCGGCAAGACCAACCTGTGCCAGGCGATCCGCGCCACTCAGGGTAAAGGGCTGATGCCGGACGGCACCACCCGCTTCTTCAAGGACGGCAAGCCGATCTTCCACTACATGGGCACCTCCACCTTCTCCGAATACACCGTGGTGCCGGAGATTTCACTGGCGAAAATCAACAAGGAAGCGCCGTTGGAGGAAGTGTGCCTGCTGGGCTGCGGCGTGACCACCGGCATGGGCGCGGTGATCAACACCGCCAAAGTGCAACCGGGCGACACCGTGGCGATCTTCGGCCTGGGCGGCATCGGCCTGTCGGCGATCATCGGCGCGCAGATGGCCGGCGCGGGCCGCATCATCGGCATCGACATCAACACCAGCAAGTTCGATCTGGCGCGCAAGCTGGGCGCTACCGATCTGATCAACCCGAAAGACTATGACAAACCGATTCAGGAGGTGATCGTCGAGCTGACCGACGGCGGCGTCGATTTCTCCTTCGAGTGCATCGGCAACGTTAACGTGATGCGCTCCGCGCTGGAATGCTGCCACAAGGGCTGGGGTGAGTCGGTGATCATCGGCGTCGCGGGCGCCGGTGAAGAGATCTCGACCCGGCCGTTCCAGCTGGTCACCGGCCGCGTCTGGCGCGGCTCGGCATTCGGCGGCGTCAAGGGCCGTTCGCAGCTGCCGGGCATCGTCGAGCGCTATCTGAACGGCGAGTTCGCGCTGAACGACTTTATCACCCACACCATGGGGCTGGAGCAGATCAACGAAGCGTTCGATTTGATGCACGAAGGCAAATCGATCCGTTCCGTTATCCACTTCGACCAATAAGCCAGGAGGCAGAGATGACGTTGTCATTGGAACTTCTCGAAGAGCACCGCATGTTCGGCGGCTGGCAACAGCGTTATCGCCACGCGGCGCAGAGCCTGAATTGCAACATGACATTCAGCATCTACCTGCCGCCGCCGCGCGATGACAACCCGCCGCCGGTGCTGTACTGGCTGTCGGGGCTGACCTGTAACGACGAGAACTTCACGTTGAAAGCCGGCGCGCAGCGCATCGCCGCCGAGCTGGGCCTGGTGCTGGTGATGCCGGACACCAGCCCGCGCGGCGACGAAGTGCCGAACGACGAAGGCTACGATCTGGGCCAGGGCGCCGGGTTCTACCTGAACGCCACCCAGGCGCCGTGGGATCGTCACTTCCGCATGTACGACTACATCAGCGCCGAACTGCCAGCGCTGATCGCACAGCACTTCAGCGTCAGCGATCGTCAGTCGATCTTCGGCCACTCGATGGGCGGCCACGGCGCGCTGATGATGGCGTTTCGCAATCCGCAGCGCTTCCGTTCGGTATCGGCCTTCGCGCCGATCGTCAACCCGTGCCAGGTGCCGTGGGGCCGCAAAGCCTTCACTGCCTATCTGGGCAGCGACGAAAGCCAGTGGCTGCAGTACGACAGCTGCCATCTGCTGGCCAGCGGCGCGGAGAAAATGCCGGTCCTTATCGATCAGGGCGACGACGACCAGTTCCTGGCCGATCAGCTGCAGCCGGCGCGGCTGGCCGAACTGGCGCGCCAGCGCGACTGGCCGCTGACGCTGCGCATTCAGCCGGGGTACGATCACAGCTACTTCACCATCGCCACCTTCGTGGAAGATCACCTGCGCTTCCACGCCGAGCACCTGTTCCGCTGATAAAAAATCCGGGCGGTTAAAC
This sequence comes from Serratia sp. CY76391, assembly GCF_052166695.1. NCBI lineage: Bacteria > Pseudomonadati > Pseudomonadota > Gammaproteobacteria > Enterobacterales > Yersiniaceae > Serratia > Serratia sp. CY76391. Next base: position 645,800 of record NZ_JBJNOJ010000001.1, on the reverse strand, counting down.
CGCCCGGATTTCTTCAAAAGCCATCAATCAGAAAATCGATGGCAGCTTTAATTTGATTCCTGTGCTCATTGGCATTACCAACGGCCTTCCCGAGCTGTGAAATACGTACCGCAGCCATCTCATGGGTCATAACGAGAAACTTTTCGCCGTTTACCTCAATCTCCGGGCATAAACGTGCAGAAATTTTAACCCTGACGTTATCCAAAGCATAAAGCATAAAGAGGGATCATTAACCGGGTCGAGAGGGCATCAATAAGATCGCTTTGAACGTCCAGTAAGTAGGGATAGGCTGATGCCGGATACGTATTGTCATATACGGTAAACTGCATATTCAAAATGTCCGATATTCATCAGACAACAAACCATTTTCTTCAGTGATACGATTAAGTTCTTCTAACGCCGCGCGATTTTGCTCGCGCCACTGTTGAATCTCAATGTCCCTGACACGAACGCTCAATGCGTCTGTCAATACGGATGACACATTGACGCCCAGGGATTTTGCGCGCTGGAAAAGATCGCGATCGATGGTTACGTTGACTGTCTTTTTCGTCACATTGTTATTTGCCATATCCATTCCTCATCCCTGTAATATACACGGCTCAAATTTTCATCAATTGTACTCGTGAAACAGGGGTATGCCAATTCAGCGATGCCCTCACCCCTTCAGCTTCGGATCCAGCGCGTCGCGCAATCCGTCGCCCAACAGGTTGAACGCCAGCACGGTGATGAATATCGCCAGGCTGGGGAAAATCGCCACGTGCGGCGCGATCACCATATCGGCGCGTGCCTCATTGAGCATCGCCCCCCACTCCGGCGTCGGTGGCTGGGCGCCCAGGCCCAAAAACGACAGGCTGGCGGCGGTGATGATCGAGGTGCCGATGCGCAGGGTGAAATAGACCACGATCGACGACAGCGTGCCCGGCAGAATGTGCCGCAGAATGATGGTCCAGTCCGAGGCGCCGATGCTGCGCGCCGACTCGATATAGGTCAGGTGCTTCAGCACCAGCGTGTTGCCGCGCACCAGGCGAGCAAAGGCCGGAATGCTGAAGATCGCCACCGCGACGATCACGTTGGCCATGCCGCTGCCCATGATCGCCACCACGCCGATCGCCAGCAGAATGCCGGGAAACGCGAACAGCACGTCGCAGACGCGCATGGTGAGGCGATCCCACCAGCCCTCATAGTAGCCGGCCAGCAGCCCCAGCAAGGTGCCGATCGCCCCGCCCGCCAGCACCGAGAACACCCCGGCCGCCAGCGAAATGCGCGCGCCCATCAGGATGCGGCTGAAGATATCGCGCCCGAGGGAATCCACCCCCAGCCAGTGCATCAGCGAAGGCCCCTCGTTCAGCCGGTCGTAATCGAAGTAATTTTCCGCATCGAACGGCGCCAGATAAGGCGCCAGCAGCGCCGCCGCGATCAGCAGCAGCACCAACAGACCGGCGACCAGCGCCGCCCGCTGGCGGCGAAAACGCCGCCAAAACTCACCCCACGGCGTGCGTACCGCGTTGGGGTCAATAAGCGGCATCGCCTTCAGTGCGGCGTTGCGCCGCCAATGCTTAATCATGCCGCGTCCTCATTGGTAACGAATCGCCGGGTTGATCGCCGCGTACAGCATATCCACCAGCAGGTTGATCAGGATGAACTCCAGCGAGAACAACAGCACCTCGGCCTGGATCACCGGGTAATCGCGCATCTCCACCGAGTCCACCAGCAAGCGCCCCAGCCCCGGCCAGTTGAACACCTTCTCCACCACGATCGAACCGCCGAGCAGGAAGCCGAACTGCAGCCCCATCATGGTCACCACCGGGATCATCGCGTTGCGCAGGCCGTGTTTCATCACCACCACGCTTTCCCGCACGCCCTTGGCGCGGGCGGTGCGCATGTAGTCCTCCTGCAGCACCTCGACGAACGAAGCGCGGGTGAAGCGCGCCATCACCGCCGCCACCGCCGCCCCCAGGGTTACCGAAGGCAGAATGTAGTGCCGCCAGCTGTCGGCGCCCACCGTCGGCAGCCACCCCAGCTCGACCGAGAACACCTGCATCAGCAGCATGCCGAGCGCAAAGGCCGGAAACGAGATCCCCGACACCGCCAGCGTCATGCCGAGGCGATCCGGCCAGCGATTGCGCCACACCGCAGACACCACGCCGATCGCCAAACCGAACGCCACCGCCCACAGCATGCTGGTGACGGTCAGCCAGAAGGTCGGCAGAAAGCGCGAGGCGATCTCTTCGCTCACCGGGCGCTTGGACACCATCGAGATGCCGAAGTCACCCCGCAGCGCGTTAACGAAAAAGTGCGCGAACTGCTGCGGCAGCGGCTTATCCAGCCCCAAATCCTTGCGCACCAGCTGCACCACCGCCTCGTCGGCCTCCGGCCCCGCCGCCAGCCGCGCCGGATCGCCCGGCAGCAGGTGGACGAACAGGAACACCAGCACCGCCACGATCAGCAGCGTCGGGATCAGGCCCAGCAGTCGTTTCAGAAAATAATTGAGCATCTCATTCCTTCCCCCGCCCGCCGCCGTCTGGCCGCAGGCGGGGATGGTCGCCTTATTTCAGATCGGCGTTATCAAAGTTGAACGAGGTATCCGGCATCACGTAGAAACCGCTCAGCTGTTTGCTGTTGGCCGACAACAGACGTTCGGTCGCCAGGAAGATCCAGGGCGCGTCGGCCCAGATGCGATCCTGCGCGTCCTGATACAGTTTCTGCTTCTCGGCGCGATCGGTGGTCGCCAGCGCGTCGGTCAGATCCTTGTCCACCTGCGGGTTGCTGTAGAACGCGGTGTTGAACTGCTTCGGCGGCGCCGCCTGGGTGGAGAACAGCGGCGACAGCGCCCAGTCCGCTTCCCCGGTCGAGGCCGACCAGCCGGTGTAGAACAGCCGCACGCCGGTGTCTTTCACCCCGACGCTCTCCACCTGCGCCGCGCGCTGCCCGGCATCCATCGCCGTCACCGTCACTTTCACCCCCACCTGCGCCAGCTGCTGTTGGGTGAACTGCAGCACTTTCTGCGCGGTGCTGTGGTTGTGGGAAGACCACAGCGTGGTGGTGAAGCCGTTCGGGTAGCCGGCCTCTTTGAGCAGCTCGCGCGCCTTGGCCGGATCGTACGGCCACGGCTTGTAGCGGGCGGCGAAATCGATGGCCGGCGGCACCGGCCCTTCCGCCGGCACCGCGTAACCGGCGAATGCCACCTTGATCAGCGCGTCCTTATTGATGGCGTAGTTCAGCGCCTGACGCACCTTCGGGTTGTCGAACGGCTTTTGGGTGACGTTCATGCTGATGTAACGCTGCAGGATCGACGGCGCGGCCACCACGTCCAGCTTGGCGTTGCCCTCCAGCACCTTGGCCTGCTCGTAAGGGATCGGGAAGGCGAAGGTCGCCTCTCCGGTCTGCAGCATCGCCGCGCGGGTGTTGTTATCCACCACCGGGCGCCAGGTGATGCTGTCGAGCTTCGGCAGCCCCGGCTGCCAGTAGCCGTCGAACTTCTTCACCTTGACGAAATCGGTCTGGTTCCAGGTCACGAACTGATACGGCCCGGTGCCGACCGGGTGGAAACCGATCTCCTTGCCGTATTGCTTCAGCGCCGCCGGCGAGATAATCGCCGCCGCCGGGTGCGCCAGATTGTTGACGAACGCCGAGAACGGCGCCTTCAGCACGATCTTCACCGTATTGGCGTCCACCGCTTCGGTTTTGTCGATCATCTTGAACAGGTTGTAGCGCTTGAGGTGGCTGTCCGGGTTGCTGGCGCGGTCGAGGTTGACCTTCACCGCTTCGGCGTTGAACGCGGTGCCGTCGTGGAATTTAATGCCCTGGCGCAGTTTGACGGTGTAGGTCAGGCCGTCTTTGCTGACCTCATAGCTGTCCGCCAGTACGTTCACCAGCTTCATGTCCTTGTCGAAGCCGAACAGCCCCTGATAGAAAGACTTGGCCACCGCCTGCGACAGCGTGTCGTTGGCGTCGTAAGGATCGAGGGTGGTGAAGTTGGAGGCCACGGCGATCACCGCGTCCTTCGCCGCCCAAACCGGGCCGGTTCCCGCCGCCAGCAGTACGGCGGCCAACAGCGCATTGCGTTTGAATGTGTGCTTCATGTCGCTTGTCTCTCCTGAGGTCTTTAAAAAGCACCGGCGATCGGGTGGCGGGCGACAAAGTGCCCGGCGCCAACCTGCACCAGCGGTGCGGTAACGGGTTCATCGCCCAGCGCGCGCACCGGGCTGGGGATCTCATCGGCCGGCAGCGGCTGCCGTTTGTGGGCATGAGCGGGATCGGCCACCGGCACCGCCGCCATCAGCTTGCGGGTGTAGGGATGCTGCGGATTGTCGAACACCGCCTGCCGCGGGCCGATCTCGACGATCTGCCCGAGATACATCACCGCCACCCGGTGGCTGATGCGCTCCACCACCGCCATGTCGTGCGAAATGAACAAGAAAGCGATGCCGAATTCGCGCTGCAGATCGAGCAACAGATTGACGATCTGCGCCTGAATCGACACGTCCAGCGCCGAGACCGCCTCGTCGGCGATCACCACTTTCGGGTTCAGCGCCAGCGCGCGCGCGATGCAGATGCGCTGGCGCTGGCCGCCGGAAAATTCGTGCGGGTAGCGGCGCGCATGTTCCGGCAACAGGCCGACGCGTTCCAATAGCCAGGCCACCCGCCGTTCCGCCTCGCGGCCACGCATCACGTTGTGCACCAGCAGCGGCTCCATGATGGAGAAACCGACCGTCAGGCGCGGATCGAGCGAGGCGTAAGGATCTTGAAAAATGAACTGAATATCGCGCCGCAGGTGCTGCAACGCCGATCCCTTCAACCGATCGATTCGCCGCCCGGCGAAGGTGATAGTGCCGCTCTGGCTGTCCACCAGCTTCAGCAAAGAACGCCCGGTGGTGGACTTGCCGCAGCCGGACTCGCCCACCAGCCCCAGCGTCTCGCCGGGGTAAAGATCGAAACTGACGTTTTCCACCGCGTGCACCCGGCGAGTGACCCGATTGAACAGCCCACCGCGCAGATCAAAACGCGTGACCAGATGCTCCACCCGCAGGATCGGCGCGGCGTCTGGCGGCACGGTATCCTGCGGCGCGGCATCGCCCTCGCCATCCGGCAGCGGAAACTTCGCCGGCAGCGGCCGATCGGCCATCGCCCCCAGCTTCGGCACCGCCGCCAGCAGCGCCCGGGTATAGGCCTGCTGCGGCGTGGCAAACAGCTCGCGCACCCGATTTTGCTCCACCTGCTCACCGCGGCGCATCACCAGCACCCGGTCAGCGATCTCCGCCACCACGCCCATGTCGTGAGTGATGAAGATCACCCCCATCTGCATCTCCTGTTGCAGCACGCGGATCAGCTGCAGGATCTGCGCCTGAATGGTGACGTCGAGGGCGGTGGTGGGCTCATCGGCGATCAACAGCGCCGGCTTGCAGGAGAGCGCCATGGCGATCATCACCCGCTGGCGCATGCCGCCGGAAAGCTGGTGCGGGTAGCGCCCCAACACCTCTTTAGCCTCCGGAATACGCACCAGATCGAGCATGCGCAGCGCCTCCTGGCGCGCGCTGCGGTGATCCATGCCCTGATGCAAACGCAGCGATTCGGCGATCTGCTCGCCGACCGGAAATACCGGGTTGAGCGAGGTCATCGGTTCCTGGAAGATCATCGCCATGTCGGCGCCGCGCACCGTGCGCAGCGTGCTCTGCGAGGCGCGCGCCAGATCGAGCAGCGCGCCGTCGCGCCGGCGCAGCGTCATGGCGCCGCCGACGATACGCCCGCCGCCCTGCTCCACCAGCCGCATCAGCCCCAGTGAAGTCACCGATTTGCCGGAGCCGGACTCGCCGACGATCGCCAGCGTCTCGCCGCGATCGAGCTCGAACGACAGGTTGCGCACCGCTTCCACAGCACCTTCCGATTGAGGAAAACTGATGCTCAGATCGCGCACCGACAGCACACGCTGCGGCGGCAATGACAGCCCGTCACCGGCGGGCCGGAATGAAACGTCGGTCATACACCCTCCCGGTGAACGCTTAGCGATAAATCCCGACGGACGGCGCATCGCCGACATAGCCAAAACCGCGGTACATCCCCTCGCTGTTGAACGGCAGCGCGATATTGCCGTGGCGATCGACGGCGATCATGCCGCCGCTGCCGCCCAGCGCCGGCAGCTTCTCCATCACCACCCGATCGCTGGCCTCTTGCAGGCTGAGGCCGCCGTATTCGATCAGGGCGGAGACGTCATAGGCCGCCACGCCGCGCATGAAGATTTCGCCGGTGCCGGTGCTGGAGACCGCCACCGTGGCGTTGTTGGCATAGCAACCAGCACCGATGATCGGCGTGTCGCCTACCCGCCCGGCCTGCTTGTTGGTCATGCCGCCGGTGGAAGTGGCGGCGGCGAGGTTGCCCAGCGCATCCAGTGCCACCGCGCCGACGGTGCCGAATTTGCGATCGGGATCGAGCGGATCGCCGGCCTGCGCCGCGCCGTCGTGATCGAGCAGCACCCGCCCCTGCTCCGCCTGGGCGCGGTGCAACTGATCAAAGCGTTCCTGGGTAAAGAAGAAGTCGGGAGTAACCATTTCCAGGCCGTGGGCGGCGGCAAACTTCTCGGCGCCTTCGGCGGCAAACAGCACGTGTTCGCTGTTTTCCAGCACCGCGCGCGCCGCCAGCACCGGGTTGCGGACGCGGCTGACGCCGGCGACAGCGCCGGCGTCGCAGGTGCGGCCGTCCATCACGCAGGCGTCCAGTTCGTGGGTGCCCTGATGGGTAAACACCGAGCCTTTGCCGGCGTTGAACAGCGGGCATTCCTCCAGCAGCCGCACCGCTTCGGTCACCGCGTCCAGCGCGCTGCCGCCCTGCGCCAGTACCGCCTGCCCGGCGGCCACGATCTCGGACAGCGCCTGGATATACTGCCGTTCTTTTTCCGCACTCAGCGCCGCCCGGGTAATTGCGCCCGCGCCGCCATGAATGGCAATCACTGGTTTGCTCATTTGCCTGACACCCTGTGTTAATCCCGCCGTTGCGCAGCGAATAAGCTGAGCGCGGTATCATTATTATTCAGTCTTTTTCGACTCTATTTAGTCCTACAGTGGAAGTACAGCATAACGTCCACGTCCCGCTTTTAGCGTAGCGCGCTTAGACCATTTCGCACCTTGAAATAGCTTATTGGAATAAAAACAGCAGGTTATAAAAAGCGGCAAACCGCTGACAGTGCGGCTGGGATTATTGGTAATTTCGCGAGAGGAAATAGCGGCATGGCGTAATGAAATAAACGTTCGCGCTGAGTCACGCTTATTGTGGCGCCCGGCCTGCTGTTTTTTCCCCGGCCGGGCGCAGATGATCCGACGATTAAAAACCCGAGCCGGGCTGCCGTAAAAAGACCTCTTCTTCCGGCGTGCTGATGCGCCCCAATATTGCGTTGCGATGCGGGTAGCGGCCGAAACGATCGATGATCGCCTTATGCCGTAGCTCGAACTCCAGCTGGTCGCCGTTATTAAGCTCGGTATATAACACCAGCGCCTGCTGGTGGATCAGCGGTGATTCCGAATGCATGAACGGCAGATAAAGGAAGCCGCGCTGCTCACGGCTCAGCCGTTCGCACTCGCCGCTGCGGATCGCCTCCTGCGCCAGGACCAGCGCCATGCCGTCGCAGGCGAACGACTGCGGCGTGCCGCGAAACAGGTTGCGGCTGAACTGATCGAGCACGATCACCTCCGCCAGGCGCCCTTCGATGGTGTCGCGCCAGTGCGCCAGTTCCCCCGCCGCCGCCGCCCGCCAGATTTCGCCGAAGCGGCTATGCAGCAGACGATCGAAATCATCGTCCTTTTTGAACCACATCACCGGTTCGATCTCGTCGAACCAGAACTCGATAACCTGTTTATGCATCATGCTCCTCCTCTGTTTTACGCAGTTTATACCCGTTCACGCTTCCGGCGCAGTGCGAAAGATGGCGGGCATACCCCGTTCTCCCCCCCGGCGTTCTCTGCCATAATAGCCGCACTTTGTCGCTATCATTGCGCACCCTGATTACGGAGTTCCCCTTATGGATCATTGCCATACTTCCGATCTCATCTCCCTGGAGCAAGCGCTGGAAAAAATGCTCGGGCAGATCGCCCCGCTGCAACAGACCGAATCCGTCGCGCTGACCGCCGCCGCCGGCCGCATCACCGCCGCGCCGGTGGTCTCACCGCTCGACGTGCCGCCGTTCGCCAACTCGGCGATGGACGGCTATGCGGTACGCCTCGCCGATCTGGCGGCCAATGCGCCGTTGCCGGTCGCCGGGAAAGCCTTCGCCGGCGCGCCGTTCGACGGCCAATGGCCGGCCAACAGCTGCGTGCGCATCATGACCGGCGCGCCGATCCCGGCCGGGGCGGAAGCGGTTTTCATGCAAGAGCAGGCCGAAGTGAGCGACCAGGGCGTGCGTTTTACCGCCCCGGTAGAAGCCGGCCAGAATATCCGTTTAGCGGGTGAAGACATTCGCCAAGGCGCCAGCGTGTTGCCGGCCGGCGTGAAGCTGGGCGCCGCGCAGCTGCCGCTGCTGGCTTCGCTCGGCGTCGCCGAAGTGCAGGTGATGCGTAAGCTGAAGGTCGCGGTGTTCTCCACCGGCGACGAACTGCAGCCGGTCGGCCAGCCGCTGCAGGCAGGCCAGATCTACGACACCAACCGCTTCGCGGTGCGCCTGATGCTGGAGCAGATGGGCTGTGAAGTGCTCGATCTCGGCATTATCCGCGACGATCGCGATGCGCTGCGCGCCGCCTTCGAACAAGCGGACAGCCAGGCCGACGTAGTGATCAGCAGCGGCGGCGTCTCGGTCGGCGAGGCCGACTACACCAAACAGATGCTCGACGAACTGGGCCAGGTCAGCTTCTGGAAGCTGGCGATCAAACCCGGCAAACCGTTCGCCTTCGGCAAACTGGGACACACCTGGTTCTGCGGCCTGCCGGGCAACCCGGTTTCCGCCGCCCTGACCTTCTACCAGCTGGTGCAACCGCTGCTGGCGAAGCTGGCCGGCCACAGCGACTGGCGCCTGCCGCCGCGCCTGCGCGCCCGCGCGCTGACGCCGCTGAAGAAATCGCCGGGCCGCCTCGATTTTCAGCGCGGCGTATTCAGCAGCAACGCCGCGGGCGAACTGGAGGTGAGCACCACAGGCCACCAGGGCTCGCACGTCTTCAGCTCCTACAGCCAGGGCAACTGTTTCATCGTGCTGGAGCGCGAACGCGGTTCGGTGGCGGCGGGTGAAACGGTGGAGATCGAGCCGTTCAACGCCCTGCTGAGGAGCTGAACATGTTGCCGGAATTGACCGACGCCGAAGCGCTGCGCTACAACCGCCAGATCGTACTGCGCGGCTTTGACTTCGACGGCCAGGAGAAGCTGAAGGCCGCCCGCGTGCTGATCGCCGGACTGGGCGGGCTGGGCTGCGCCGCCGCGCCATATCTGGCGGCGGCCGGCGTCGGCCATCTGGTGCTGGTGGATTTCGACACCGTCTCGCTCTCCAACCTGCAGCGCCAGATCCTGCACCGCGACGATCGCATCGGCCAGAGCAAAGTCAGCTCCGCCAGGCAGGAGCTGAGCGCCATCAATCCGCATATCCGCATCGATGCCATCGACGGTCGGCTGGAAGATGACGCGATCGCGGCAGAGATCGCCGCCTGCGATCTGGTGCTGGACTGCACCGACAACGTGGCGGCGCGCGACGCGCTGAACCGCCTGTGCCACGCACAGCGCAAGCCGCTGGTTTCCGGCGCGGCGATCCGCATGGAAGGCCAGCTCAGCGTGTTCACCTATCAGCCGGGCGAGCCCTGCTACCGCTGCCTGAGCCGGCTGTTCGGCGACAGCTCCCTCACCTGCGTCGAAGCGGGCGTGATGGCACCGCTGGTCGGCACCATCGGCACTCTGCAGGCGATGGAGGCCATCAAGCTGCTGGCCGACTACGGTCAGCCGCTGCGCGGCAAGCTGTTGATGTTCGATGCGATGAGCATGCAGTTCCGCGAGATGAAGCTGCCGAAAGACCCACACTGTGAGGTGTGCGGCGGGGAATGACGGATAAAAAAAGGGCGGGATAATTCCCGCCCTGATGCGTTGCCGCGAGGGTTACACGATGCCCTGGCTGCGCAGATAGTCTTCGTAGTTGCCGGTAAAGTCGATCACCTTGTTCGGGGTGATTTCCAGAATGCGCGTCGCCAGCGAGCTGACGAACTCACGGTCGTGGGAGACGAAGATCAGCGTGCCTTCGTACATCTCCAGCGCCATGTTCAGCGATTCGATGGATTCCATATCCAGGTGGTTGGTCGGTTCGTCCATCACCAGAATATTCGGGCGCTGCATCATCAGCTTGCCGAACAGCATGCGGCCTTTTTCACCACCGGACAGCACCTTCACTTTCTTCTTGATGTCGTCCTGGCTGAACAGCAAACGGCCCAGCACGCTGCGCACCGCCTGCTCGTCGTCTTTTTCCTGCTTCCACTGGCTCATCCAGTCGAACACGCTCAGGGTGTCGTCGAACTCGTATTCGTGATCCTGCGCGTAGTAACCGATACGGGCGTTTTCTGACCACTTGACGGTGCCGCTGTCCGGCTGCGCGTCGCCCACCAGCGTTTTCAGCAGGGTGGTTTTACCGATACCGTTGGCACCCAGCACCGCGACCTTCTCGCCCACTTCCACCATCAGGTTCAGCTTGCTGAACAACGGACCTTCGTCGAAGCCCTTGGTGAGCGCTTCCACTTCCAGCGCGTTACGGAACAGCTTCTTGTCCTGCTCGAAGCGGATGAACGGGTTCTGGCGGCTGGAGGCTTTCACCTCTTCCAGCTGGATCTTGTCGATCTGGCGGGCGCGGGAGGTAGCCTGCTTGGATTTGGAGGCGTTGGCGCTGAAGCGGCTGACGAACGATTGCAGCTCATTGATCTGCGCCTTCTTCTTGGCGTTATCCGCCAGCAGACGCTCGCGCGCCTGGGTGGCGGCGGTCATGTATTCGTCGTAGTTGCCCGGATAAACGCGCAGTTCGCCGTAGTCCAGATCCGCCATGTGGGTGCAGACCATGTTCAGGAAGTGACGGTCGTGCGAAATGATGATCATGGTGCTGTTGCGCTCGTTGAGCACGTTTTCCAGCCAGCGAATGGTGTCGATGTCCAGGTTGTTGGTCGGTTCGTCGAGCAGCAGGATTTCCGGATCGGAGAACAGCGCCTGCGCCAGCAACACGCGCAGCTTCCAGCCCGGCGCGATTTCGCTCATCGGGCCGTAGTGCTGCTCCACCGGAATACCGACGCCGAGCAACAGTTCGCCGGCGCGCGCTTCGGCGCTGTAGCCGTCCATTTCACCGTAGGCCACTTCCAAATCGGCCACTTTATAGCCGTCTTCTTCGCTCATCTCCGCCATGGCGTAGATGCGGTCGCGCTCTTCCTTCACCGCCCACAGTTCGGTGTGGCCCATGATCACGGTATCCAGCACGCTGTACTGCTCGAAGGCGAACTGATCCTGACGCAGTTTACCCAGGCGCTCGTTCGGATCGAGGAACACGTTGCCGCCGCTCGGCGCCAGATCGCCGCCGAGGATTTTCATAAAGGTGGACTTGCCGCAGCCGTTGGCGCCGATCAGGCCGTAACGGTTGCCGCCGCCGAATTTGACAGAGATGTTTTCAAACAACGGCTTGCTGCCGAACTGCATGGTGATGTTGTTAGTGCTTAACACAGCGCTCGCTCTTTATACATAGGGAATGTGATTTGGCGCGCATTATGCCACAACGGGGTGCAGAGATCGCGGGAAGTTTCGGTGACATTTTGAGCGGCGAGTTCACATCGTTTGCCGGTGGGCATTGGCTTGCGTACAAAAAGTCTGCTAGATTCGCGCTTCATTCTGCTAGATTCGCGCTTCATTCTGCTAGATTCGCGCTTCATATTGAACTATGAAAAGCGCAAAGCAGATAGCCAACGAAATGGCGGATGCCGTAAACATTGACAGCAATTTAGTGCGCGGGTTTGCACAAGGTTTTATCAGCATACCGGTCGATTTCTACTACCTGGGCTACGACTATATTGATACTGAAAACAGATGGTTAAACTCGCAAGATAAAGAGCGACTTATCAGACTCATCAAGTCAGGCCAGGCCAGGCCAATAAAGCGAGCATCGAAAAAGTGGCTCATATCTTCATCGAAAACTTCGCCAGTAAGCTCAAGTTTGAAGATGTTAAGGGCATGACCATAAGAACATCAGGCAAACTCATCGGCAAATTCGCCTTTAATCAGTTAGCCACCGCAAACATGGGATATATATTCTCTAAACAAATCATTCCACGACTTGTCTCGGGTGTTGCCGTTGGCTCAATTCTCGCCGCTGGGGCAAGCATATCGCGCTCTGTCTATACATCACGCGACTTGAGGGCAAGAAACTCGCGGATGTATGATCAACTCAGACGCCTGGGAAACCTCGGTCTGTTGTACTTTCTGTTAGAAAAAAAAGTCCGACCATTCGAGGATGCCGTCTCGGTTTGGGAAAGAGATCGAAAGAAATTCAACCAAATTTGTCAGTAATTTTTTGCCAAGGTTAACGTATGAAGAACTTTATGCTGGCGGCTTTATCCAGAATTATTCAGGGTATTGGGTGTGGCGTTGTGGCCCTCTCGCTGTTAGCCATTGCCTGGTTCATGTTTTATTCCGACGACAATTTGAAGTATCTGTGGGTTGCGATATCAATAGCGGGAGTTTCCTTAGGGTATGTCATTTTTAGATTTGCAGTTAAAAAAGTGTACGATGAAAGTCCTGAGTGAACGGTATAATTTAAATTAAATAGAGACAGTTATCATATCGCTTTCAATGCTGATTACTGACTCTCTAGCCGATGAGCTGTAATTAACTCAGCTACATTCCGCACGCAGGCTACTATTTTTTCGACGTATTTACCCCAGATAATCAGATGAGCCAAAGCTACGAAAGTCGCGGAAACCCATTGAAACCTATCTGTACCATTATTATAGAAGGGAGATAGTTCGAATGGGTTACTTCTTGTTCCACTCACTTTGGTTGTAATACTCGCCAGGGGACTTGAGGAGAGCATGCCAAAATTCATGCAGGAAATACCAGTTAAATGGCAAAGTGCATCTCCTAAAAATAACTAACCATCATGTTACTTGAGAATACGTTTCCCATATCAAAACCACTTAAGTCAGTATCATGAATTACGCTCATACTCACTCATCGTCATTGAACATGTATAAAATAAATCAAATAAATTTATTTGTAAAAACTAGAGTAGTACGCTTAATTTAAAAAATAAATAGCACCCTGGAAGGAATTAACAGAGGGTGCTTGTGAGTCTAGCGTTACGAAGTGCGCGGCATGCTCGTGAGAACAGAGCTGTAAAGGAAATCGATTTATCGTATCGTGACCACTGCCCGCTCTCCTCTCCCCTCTATTTCATTCTATTTTTTGCCGATTATTACCGCATATTCCACTATAAGCGATATTTTGTGACTGACTTCTTAAAAGCCAGGAATATTTAGATAATTAATGTGCTACAGCTCACTAAACCTGTGTGTCTCCTCTTCATCAAAAATTAAATTAATATAATAAAATCAATAAAATAAATTGTTTTATGCAAATAAATTCGTCGTTTATGCATTGGCCACCATAGCATTGCATATGATTGTACATACAAGTATATGTAAACATGACGTTGCCAGCTTGTTGGCGTTTCACGCATCGGCGCCATCGCTGCGCCACCTAACGCCGCCCTGGCCGGAAAATAATAACAACACCGTCCACCTACTTGTGAGAGATAACGATGAACGCTGCTGAAGATGCATTGCCCAAAAGCCAAACGGCAGAGAAAGGCACAGTAGATTACAAAGTCATTGTCGGCGCCAGCCTGGGCAACGGCCTGGAGATTTTCGATTTCACCGTATACAGCTTCTTTGCCGCCATCATCGGCAAACTCTATTTTCCCAGCGACAGCGCCTACGGCTCCTTGTTGATGTCGGTGGCGGTATTTGGCGTCGGCTTTATCATGCGCCCGCTGGGCAGCATGGTGCTGGGCGCCTATGCCGACCGGGTCGGCCGCAAGGCCGCCATGCTGATGACCATCGTGCTAATGGGCGTCGGCACCGCCCTGATTGCCTTCGCGCCAACCCATGCGCAAATCGGCGTTATGGCGCCGGTGCTGATCGTAGTCGGTCGCCTGATTCAGGGTTTCGCCGCCGGCGGTGAAGTGGGCTCAGCGACTACGCTGCTGCTGGAGTCCGCCGGAGCCAATCAGCGCGGCTTTTTCGTCAGTTGGCAGGCAATCAGCCAGGGCGTCAGCGCCCTGCTCGGCGCCTCGTGCGGCCTGGCGCTCACCTATTTTCTGTCGGAAGAGGCGCTGTATGCCTGGGGCTGGCGCGTGCCGTTCATCATCGGCCTGCTGATCATTCCGGTCGGCGTCTATATCCGTAAGCATCTGGAAGAGACCTACAGCGGCGAACAGCCGGATCGTGCGCGGGTACCGCTGAACCCGGTGTGGGATCTGGTGAGCAACCATGCCAAAGACCTGTTGCTGGGGGGGCTGGTCATCATGTCCGGCACCGTGATGGTTTATGTGGTGCTGCTTTACATGCCGACCTACATGATGCAGACCTACCACATCGCCGGCCCGACCGCCTATCTGTTCAGCTGCATTGCCTCCGTGGTGCAAATCGTGGCGGTCTATTACGCCGGGCGCTATGTCGATCGGATCCAGAATTACAAAAGGCCGCTGCTGTTCTCGATCTTTGCGGCACTGATCCTGATTTACCCAACCTTCTGGTTCCTCAGCGCCACGCAAACCCTGTGGCTGGCGATCGTTTTCCGCATCCTGCTGATCGGCGCACTGGGGATCAACATGCTGGCCAGCACCATGCTGATCGTCTCGGCGCTGCCGCGCCACGTGCGCGCCACAGGCACCTCGATGATCTACGCCTTTGGCGTGACGCTGTTCGGTGGATCGGCGCAGTTGATCGTTACCTGGCTGCTGGAGACCAGCGGCAACCCGCTGGCGCCGGCGTGGTACGTAACCGGCATGTTGACCGTCAGCCTGATAGCTACTCTGCTGTTCCGGGAGCGCCACACCGAGTAACGTACCGTTCAGTACCGATACTGCCGCAGGGGATAACTTACTCAGAAGTGAGAAGGCATGCGAGAATATCGGCGCTTCGCGCCAGGCGTTGAGCAACCGTCTGAATGCCATGGTAGAACAAGAACTGTTGGCCAAACGCGCTTACCGGGAGCCGGGCGAGCGTGAGCGACATGAATATGTCTTGACGGACAAGGGACGCAGCCTGGGGCCCATCCTGGTTGCGCTGATGGCATGGGGCCACCGGCATATTCTGCATGCCCCCCCCACGTTCAACTGGTGGATAAACACAGCGGGCTGCCGGTGCAGCTGGCATTTATCGATGCGCAGGCCCGCGTGGTACCTGAAGACGCGCTGCAAATGTCGGCCGTTGAGCTCCCCCGGGCCTGACTTACGCATTCTGGTCTACGCTTGATACCAGACTGATTTAGGACAAGGATGCTGAACCATGCCACACCTCTATAACACCGCGCTGCTGATCGGCGCCGCGGTGAGCGCCATCGCCGCACTGCTGCATATTTGGGTGATCGCCGCCGGGCCGCGCGGCTATCGGCTGTGCGGCGCCGGCGATCGCTTCATTAAGGCGGCGGAAGCGGGTAAAAAGTTCCCGGCCGTCGTCACCACCGGTATCGCGCTGGTGCTGTTTATTTGGGCGCTTTACGCGCTGTCCGGCGCCGGGCTGATCGCGCCGCTGCCGCTGCTGCGGCCCGCGCTGTTTATCATCACCTTTATCTACCTGCTGCGCGGCGTCGCCGGCCCTTTCGCCCTGCGCGACACCGGCCGCAGCCAACGCTTTATCATCGTCAGCTCGCTGATTTGCCTCGGCTTCGGGCTGGTGCATCTGCTGGGGATGACGCAGCGCTGGGGGGCGTTGGCGTAACGCCCTGTTGCTGCAAAACGGCGATAAACGCCTGCGCGGCGGCGCTGCGGTAAGCGCCTTGGCGCTGCAGCAACACCGCCTGCCGAGCCGGCATGGCGTTGGCCAGCACCACTTTTTTCAACTGCCGGTTCTCGCGTGCAATGGCGGCCGGCAACAGCGTGGCGAGCTGCCCCCGCCGCACGATCTCGACGATAGCGCCCAGCGCATTGGCCTCCACCGCCACCAGCGGCCGGAAACCGAGCTGCGTGCAGTAGCGATCGATAAACTGGCGCGTGGCGAAATCGCCGCTCAGCAAGGCCAGCGGCAGATGCCGCCATTCCGCCAGCGTCAGCGGCCGGCGCCGCGCCGCCAGGGGATGATCGGCGCCGACCATCAGCTCCAGCGTCTCGCTGAACAACGGCGTCGCTTCCACCTCCACCGACTGCGCCATCTCGAAGGCAATCCCCAGATCCAACCGATCCTGCGCCAACAGCGCCTCGATCCGCTCTTGCGCCATCTCCTCAATGCTCAGCGTAATCCCCGGATAGCGGCGGTAGAACGCATCGATCGTCGGCCCCACCAGATAGGCGGTGAACGTTGGCGTCATCGCCAGCCGCAGATGGCCGCGCGCCAGCGTCGCCACGTCATGGATCGCCCGCGCGCCGGCGTCCAGATCCTGCAGCGCCAGGCGCGCATAGCGCATCCAGGCCTCACCGGCGTCGGTCAGCTGCACCCTTCTGCCGCTGCGATCGAACAGCGGCGCTCCCAGCGCATCCTCCAGCTGTTTGATCTGCTGCGACAAGGTCGGTTGCGAGACGTGCAGCGCTTCGGCGGCACGGGTGAAATTGCCCTGTTCGGCCACGGCCAGAAAATAACGGATATGTCGCAGCAGCATAGCGCCCCAACTATTAGTAATACCTATAGCCATCATTATAAATGGGTCTTAGACCCTATAGCCAGAAGCGTTCATCATGCCGTCATCGCTTACCCCCCCAGGGAGAAAAACAATGAAAGAGGTGATTGAGGGCTTCCTGAAGTTCCAGCGCGAAGCCTTTGTTGAACGCACGGCGCTGTTTCAGCGGCTGGCGACCCGCCAAAATCCGCGCACCCTGTTTATCTCGTGTTCCGACAGCCGCCTGGTGCCGGAGCTGGTCACCCAGCGCGAGCCGGGCGATCTGTTCGTGATCCGCAATGCCGGTAACATCGTGCCTTCTTTCGGCCCCGAACCCGGCGGGGTGACCGCCTCGGTCGAGTACGCGGTCGCCGCGCTGGGCGTGGAAGATATCGTGATCTGCGGCCATTCCGACTGCGGCGCGATGACCGCTATCGCCACCTGCCAGTGCCTGGATCACCTGCCGACGGTCGCCGGCTGGCTGCGTTACGCCGATTCCGCCAAGGCGGTCAATCAGGCTTATCCGCATGTCTCCGACGAGGCCCGGGTCGCGTCGATGGTGCGCGAGAACGTCATCGCCCAACTCAACAACATCAAAACGCACCCTTCCGTCGCCCTGGCGCTGGATCAGGGCCGCCTGACGCTGCACGGCTGGGTCTATGACATCGCCAGCGGCGCTATCGAGGCGCTGGACGGCGAAACCCGCCGCTTCGTGCCGCTCGCCACCCATCCCGAGGTGACCGCCACGCCGGCGATCGCCCGTTTTTAAGCCAACAAAAGGAGCCAATATGACACACTCTCTGCATAACGCCGCCCCGCGCGAAGCGCTCACCAACACCATCATGGCCGCCAAGATCCGCCATAACCTGACGTTCGAAGCGCTGGCCGAGGGCACCGGCCTCAGCCTGGCGTTTGTCACCGCCGCCCTGCTGGGGCAGCATGCGCTGCCGGAACCGGCAGCGCGCACCGTGGCGGCCAAGCTGGGGCTGGATGAAGAAGCGGTGCAGCTGCTGCAAACCATCCCGCTGCGCGGCAGCATTCCCGGCGGCGTGCCGACCGACCCGACCATTTATCGTTTCTATGAAATGCTGCAGGTCTACGGCTCCACGCTGAAAGCGCTGGTGCACGAGCAGTTTGGCGACGGCATCATCAGCGCCATCAACTTCAAGCTGGATATCAAGAAGGTCGCCGATCCGGACGGCGGCGAACGCGCGGTGATCACCCTGGACGGCAAATACCTGCCGACCAAGCCTTTCTGACTGGCCTTTCGCCGGCGGCCCGCGTCGCCGGCAAATTGACAGCCAACCGGCCATTGGCTACATTAACTGCGCTTAAACGCCGTCCTGGCGTTTTTCACTGCCCGAGGCCTGTATGTTGGAGATTGTAACCACCCGATAGTCGTTTCCTTGCCGCATGGCGAGGGACTTTGACGTATCCGACGCGCGTTTGCGCGGGGATGCGCGTATCTGGGGTTATTACAGGATCTCCCAACATGAACATTTCCAAAGCGGAACAACGCGTGCTGCACGTGTTGGCCAAAGGCGGCTATATCGCCTTCACCCGCAACGACGCCGGTCGCGTCACCCACGTCGAATGCTACACCCGCGAAGGGCTCGGCCTGGCCGACTGCTCGCTGGCCGTTTTCACCAAGCTCAAAACCAAACGCCTGATCCTCTCTCGCCAGGGGCGCCCTTATCGCGTCACCTTCGCCGGGCTCAAGGCCGTGCGTGCGCAGCTGGATAACCGTTAATCATCGATACCGGCCGGGCAGGCAGCCCGGTCGGCTCAGCCTTATTGAATCAGGATACAACCATGAACATCACGTTACGCCACGAAACGCCGGCCGACGTCGGCGCCATCGCCACCCTGACCGCCGCCGCATTCCTGCACGCCGAACACAGCAGCCACACCGAGCAGTTTATCGTCAATGCGCTGCGCGCAGCGGGAGCCCTCACCCTGTCGCTGGTCGCCGAGCACAATGGCACACCGCTCGGGCACGCGTCCGTCTCACCGGTCGTGCTCAGCAACGGCGCCGCCGGTTGGTACGGGCTGGCGCCGGTATCGGTGCTGCCGGCCTGTCAGAACCGGGGGATCGGCAGCCGCCTGATCCGCCAACTGCTGGCCGAGCTGCAGGAACACGGCGCCGCAGGCTGCGTAGTGCTGGGCGAGCCGAACTATTACGGCCGTTTCGGCTTCCAGGCGCAGGACGCGCTGACCCTGCCGGGCGTGCCGCAAGACTACTTCCGCGCCATCGCCTTCCAGGGCGTTCTGCCGTGCGCGGAAGTCGCATTCCACGCTGCGTTTAACGCCAAAGCGTAACCCTGTTGCCGGCGCCGTCATGGCGCCGGTTTTCAGTCCCGTTTGCCATAACGCAAGACGGCCATCCCTTCTTCTTCCGCCGGGAAAAAAGTACTGTGCCAGGCGCTCAAACTCCGTTTCGCTCAGTGCAAACGGGTTACAGGGTAGGTTTGCATAACGTTCTCCGGTCGTTGCGGGAGGGGGATAAAAAAACCCGCCTGCCGGCGGGTTATATTGGCGACATACGCGCTATCCCACCCTTTGGAGAAGGGTGATAATAATTAGCGCGAATGAGCGGTAGGATTTTTTCATAGCTAATGAATATGACAACCGTACGCCGTTGTCAATTCGCCGTCATCAATCCCTGTTCTCGCACAAACTCGGTGAATAAACTCACTTTCTGCTGCACATGCCGGCGTGTCGGATAAACCGCAAAGACCTGATGCACGTCGGCAATCTGTTCAGGGAACAGCCGCACCAGCCTGCCGGCGGCGATCTCGGGATCCGCCACGAACGACGGCAGCGAACCGATGCCCAATCCCGCCACCAACATATCCCGCAGCATCAGGCTGTTGTTGGCGATCAACCGGGGAGTGAACGCCACGCTCAGGCTCTCCTCGCCGGCGGTGAACTGCCACTGCCCCGGCCTTTCCGCCAGGGAATAGGCCAGACAGCTGTGTCGCTGTAATTCATTCGGCGTTTGCGGCATGCCGTGTTGCGCCAAATAGCCGGGCGCGGCGCAAATTCGCTGGTGCACTTCACCCAACGCCCGGGCGCTGAGGGAAGAGTCCGGCAGCCGTTGGCGAATGCGCAAGGAAATATCGAAACCAGCCGCCACTACGTCCAATACCCTGTCGTCCAGCGTCAGTTCCACCTGCAACTGCGGGTAACGTTGCATAAACAGCGGCAACAGCGGCGACAGCACCGTCAGGCCGAATGAGAGCGGCGCATTGACCCGCAGCATGCCGGAGACCTGCTGCGCGCTGGCGGCAACCGTCTGTTCCAGCGCGTCGAACTCGCCGAGCAACCGACAGGCTTCCTGGTAATAGATCTGCCCGGCTTCGGTCAGGCTCATGCTGCGGGTGGTGCGCACGAGCAACAGCGTCCCCAACCGGCTTTCCAACTGCTTAATCTGCTTGCTCAACGCCGCCGGCGTGATCGCCAGATCCTCCGCCGCCTTATAGAAACTGTTGCGCTCCACCACGCGGCGAAAGGCGCGCATCGTCAGTAGCACGTCCACATTATGTCCCGTTAGTTAATTATAAATTCAATAAAACACAGATTATTAACCACAACAACCTAAGTAGACTTTATCCAACCGCTTCCCTGAGTGGTAAGTGAATTTAATCTACTGATAATGATGGAGTTAATAATGAAAAAGACCCTATTCGCCCTGATGCTCGGCCTGAGCGCCGCCACCGCCCCCGTCGCCGCGCTGGCGCAATCCCCCGCCGCCGATAGCCGCCAGGCGGGTTATGTGCAGCCGCTGACCGCCGACAACAGCCTGTTGCTGTTGGTCGATCTGCAGGACATGTTCGGCATGACCATTTCCTCTATCGATCAAACCAATCTGGTGAATAACGCCGCCGGCATCGCCAAGGCCGCCAAAGTGTTCAACGTGCCGACCATTCTGGCCTCGGCCAACGCCAAAAGCTTCGCCGGGCCGGTATTCCAGCAGGTGACGCAGGCACGCCCGGACCTGCAGGTGTACGACCGCACCGCCATCAACGTCTGGCAGGATCGGCGCGTGGTGGATCTGATCAAACAATCCGGCCGCAAGAAAATCATCATCGGCGGGCTGTGGACCGCCAGTTGCGTGATGTTGCCGGCGCTGTCCGCCCTGGGCGAGGGGTATGAGGTTTATATCCTGTCGGACGTCACCGGCGACATTACGCCAGACAGCCAAAACAACGCCATACAGCGTCTGGTTCAGGCGGGCGCCACGCCCATCAACTGGGTAGCGTTGATGCTGGAATGGCAGCAGGACTGGAGCCGTAAAGCCACGGCGGGGGGTGTATTGCAGATCGCTCGCGACCACGGCGCCGCCTGGGGGATGGGCGCCAGCTACGCCGGGGCGATGAAGGTGGGCAGCGAGGCGAAATAGCGGGTGAAAGCCCGCCGGCGGCGGGCTTATTCTTAGGTACGGTGATAACAACGGCTATCCTGCGGCGCCTGGTCGCGACTTTCCAGCCCGTAGTCCCGCACCACCTCCGCCACCCGCAGCCGATACTGCGCCAGCACCTCGCCACGGCCGCGCGCCTGCGCCGCCCGGTGCTGCTCGAGATTGCGCCACTGCTGCACCGCCGCCTCGTCGCGCCAGAAGGAGAGCGACAGCAGGCGTGCAGGATCGGCCAGGCTTTGAAAGCGCTCGATGGAAATGAATCCGTCGATCTGCGCCAGCAGCGGCTTCAGCTCCGCCGCCAACGTCAGGTAGGTATCGCGCTGCCCGTCGGCAGCCTGCAGTTCAAACATCACGGCAATCATCCTCGTCTCCTCTCAACGGTAAAATTCCGGCACGCGCGCATTGAGCGAACGGCGCCACTGCACCGATTTCAGCGCCCGCTCATCTATATCCAGCGGACACGGGCGCACAGCACCAGAATGCGATAGCCACAGGCTAGCGATGGACGCGCCGTCATACTTCGTCTAACCTCGAAGTATGCATAACATCGAGATAGAAGATCGTTTAGCGGCGCTGAGCGCCGCCATCGCCGACCGCACCCGGGCGCGCATGCTGTGTCTGTTGATGGACGGGCGCGCCTACACCGCCACCGAGCTCAGCGCGGCGGTCGAGGTCGCCCCGTCTACCGCCAGCGCACATCTGGCGAAGCTGCTGGAGCAGCGGCTGATTGCCTGCCTCAAACAGGGGCGCTATCGCTATTTTCGGCTGGCCGGGCAACCGGTGGCCGCAGCGCTGGAGGGTCTGATGGCGCTGGCGGGCGTGCCGCGCCCGTCGGTGAAAAGCAGCACGCCCACCTCGCTGCAATATGCTCGCACCTGTTACGACCATATGGCGGGCGAGGTGGCGGTGAAGCTGCACGATCGGCTGCATGCGCTGAACTGGCTGACCGGCGAAGAAGACTACCGGTTAAGCGACGTCGGTCAGGCCGCGCTGGCGCGGCTGGGGGTCGATTGCTCCCCCGCTCCCACCCGCCGCCGCTTCGCCTGCGGCTGCCTGGACTGGAGCGAACGCCGCTCTCACCTCGGTGGCGCGCTGGGCGCCGCGCTGTTAGCCGCCTTTATCCAACGCGGCTGGATCGTCCGCCGGCTCGACAGCCGCGAACTGCAGCTGCCCCCCGCCGGTAAAAAAGCGCTGGCCGCACATTTTGACCTCACGGTGTAACCCGGCGGCGGGGTAGTTTTACTGCAATACTCAAGGGGTACGCTTAAACGACCCCGCCAACCCGAGGAGTTTCCATGCTCGATTCCACCCAATTCCCGATCGTCAAACGCTGGCCGGCTCAGCACCCGGAACGGCTGCAGCTCTACTCTCTGCCGACGCCGAACGGCGTCAAAGTCTCCATCATGCTGGAAGAGATCGGCCTGCCTTATGAAGCGCACCTGATCGACATCGGCAACAACGAGACCTGGACGCCGGAATTCCTGGCGCTGAACCCGAACGGCAAGATCCCGGCAATCATCGATCCCGACGGCCCCGGCGGCCGGCCGCTGCCGCTGTTCGAATCCGGCGCCATTCTGCTCTACCTGGCGGAAAAGAGCGGCCGTTTCTTGCCGCAGGATCCGGCGCAGCGTTATGAGACCATTCAGTGGGTGTTCTTCCAGATGGCCGCCGTCGGCCCAATGTTCGGCCAGCTCGGTTTCTTCCACAAATTCGCCGGGCGCGAATATGAAGACAAGCGGCCGCTGGAGCGTTACAAGAATGAATCGAAACGCCTGCTCGGCGTATTGGAAACGCGCCTTGAAGGCCGCGACTGGATCATGGGCGCGGACTACACCATCGCCGATATCTCGCTGCTGGGCTGGGTGCGTAACCTGATCGGCTTCTATGAGGCGCGCGAGCTGGTGGCGTTCGACAGTTTCCCCCGCGTCGCGCAGTGGCTGGAGCGCGGTTTGGCGCGGCCGGCGGTGCAGCGCGGGCTGGCTATTCCGGCGCGCGCGGCCTGATTGTCAAACGGGGTGGCCGCCGGGCCGTCCCGTCTTTCATTGTCATAAAATTGTCATCCCTCTGCTCTACTCTCCTTTCGTAACAATTTGATGTTATTTACATTGTTGTATTACGACAAGGAGCTTACCCCATGCAACCTGCTGTATCCCTGATCGCCGGCGCCGTGCTGTCCGCCCTGCTCTGTTCCTCCGCCATCGCGGCGGAAACCTCGGCCAATGCCGATGGCCTGACCGAACGCGCCGCGCGCGGCAACCTCGCCGAACCGGGCGGCGCCCGTCGTCTGGCCGGCGATCAGACCGCCGCGCTGAAGGCGTCGCTGTCGGACAAAACGGCGAAAAACGTGATTCTGCTGATCGGCGACGGCATGGGGGATTCCGAGATCACCGCCGCGCGCAACTACGCTGAAGGCGCAGGCGGTTACTTCAAGGGCATCGACGCTCTGCCGCTGACCGGGCAATACACCCACTACTCGCTGGACAAGAAAACCCACAAGCCGGATTACGTGACCGATTCCGCCGCCTCCGCCACCGCCTGGACCACCGGGGTGAAAACCTATAACGGCGCGCTCGGCGTGGACGTGAACGGCAAAGATCAGCCGACGCTGCTGGAGATCGCCAAGGCGGCCGGCAAGGCCACCGGCAACGTCTCCACCGCCGAGTTGCAAGACGCTACGCCGGCGGCGCTGGTGTCGCACGTCACCTCGCGCAAATGCTACGGCCCGGAGGAAACCAGCGAGAAATGCGCCGCTAACGCGCTGGAAAACGGCGGCCGCGGCTCCATCACCGAGCAGTTGCTGAAAACCCGCGCCGACGTCACGCTGGGCGGCGGCGCGAAGTCCTTCAACCAGCTGGCGAAAAGCGGCGAATGGCAAGGAAAATCGCTGAAAGATCAGGCGGCAGCGCAGGGTTACCAGTGGGTGAGCAACGCGGATGAGCTGCAGGCCGTTACGCTGGCCAACCAGCAAAAACCGCTGCTGGGTCTGTTCGCCGACGGCAACATGCCAGTGCGCTGGCTGGGGCCGAAAGCCAGCTATCACGGCAACCTCGACAAGCCGGCGGTAACCTGCGAAAACAACCCGGCGCGCACCGCGGCCACGCCAACGCTGGCGGCGATGACCGAAAAAGCGATCGCGCTGTTGAAAGATAACCCGAACGGCTTCTTCCTGCAGGTAGAGGGCGCGTCGATCGATAAGCAGGATCACGCCGCTAACCCGTGCGGGCAGATTGGTGAAACCGTCGATCTGGACGAAGCGGTGCAAAAAGCGCTGGCTTTCGCCCGCGCCGACGGCAACACGCTGGTGATCGTCACCGCCGACCATGCGCACTCCAGCCAGATCGTCGCCGCCGACGCCAAAGCGCCGGGCCTGACACAGATGCTGACCACCAAAGACGGCGCGCCGATGACCCTCAGCTACGGCAACTCGGAAGAAGAGTCGCAGGGGCACACCGGCACCCAATTGCGCGTCGCGGCCTACGGCCCGCACGCCGCCAACGTGGTGGGATTGACCGATCAGACCGATCTGTTCTTCACCATGCGCGATGCGATGGGCATCAAGTAACCGCCTTCTGCGCGATGGCCGCCCGCAACGGCGGCCATTTATTATTGGTTACCGATAGGTATTTGCAATTTAACCGCAATTATTGTGTGATAACGAAATAACGTTTAATTACGCGACAATTAACCCCCGGAAATAACGCGGTTATACGACCTTTCTTCCCTCTTTGTTTATTACTGCGACAGCAACCGGCCTATTTTTGCTTATATTCATTTTTTTTAGTTACAAAAGTAGTTTTTAACATTCTCGCAAACAATAATACCCCGCCAGTAACGTGAACCGATCAATTTGCACCCGGATGGCCTGCAATAGTTCACTTTTCGTTAAAAACCCTATTAACAAAAAGGCATTATTGCTGCCTATCGGCTCACGCCGGGCGGTCGGCTTCATTATTTCCAGGGTAACTCCCGCTAAATTCTTTCACCTGCAATGAGTAGAATTTACACACAAGAGATTTAATTCAATGAGAAAATTACTCGTCCTGATTTTCAGTCTCAGCCTGTTTGGCGTTACGCAACAGGCGGCGGCTGAAGAGAAGAATAAAACCGTCGACGTGGTGTTGATCGGCGGCGGCATCATGAGCGCCACCTTGGGTACCTATCTGCATGAGCTGGAGCCGACCTGGACCATCGACATGTACGAGCGCATGAACGGCGTGGCGGAAGAGAGCTCCAACGGCTGGAACAACGCCGGTACCGGCCACTCCGCCTTCAGCGAAATGAACTACACGCCGGAAAAAGCCGATGGCACCATCGACATCAGCAAGGCGGTGAAGGTCAACGAGTCTTTCGAAATCTCCCGTCAGTTCTGGTCTTATCAGGTGAAAAACAATGTCCTGAAAGATCCGAAATCCTTCATTAACAGCGTGCCGCACATGAGCTTCGTGTGGGGCGACGACAACGTCAACTTCCTGCGTAAACGCTACGCGGCGCTGCAGCACAGCACCCTGTTCCGCGGCATGGAATACTCCGAAGACCCTGCGCAAATCAAACAGTGGGCGCCGCTGGTGATGAACGGCCGCGATCCGGCGCAGAAAATCGCCGCCACCCGCATGCCGCTGGGTACCGACGTTAACTTCGGCGTGATCACCCACCAGCTGGTTGACGCACTGAGCGCCAGCGACAAGTTCAAGCTGAACCTGAGCCACGAAGTGCGCGACATCAAGCGCAACGCCGACCAGACCTGGAGCGTAACCGTTGCCGATCTGAACCGCGACGGTAAAGAAACCACCGTTAACGCCAAGTTCGTGTTCATCGGTGCAGGCGGCGCGTCCCTGACCCTGCTGCAGAAATCCGGCATCCCTGAGGCCGACGGTTACGGCGGCTTCCCGGTCGGCGGCCAGTTCCTGGTCACGACCAACCCGGAGATCGCCAACCAGCACCTGGCCAAAGTGTATGGCCTGGCCAGCGTAGGTTCGCCGCCGATGTCCGTGCCGCACCTGGATACCCGCATGCTGGACGGCAAGCGCGTGCTGCTGTTCGGGCCGTTCGCCACCTTCTCCAGCAAGTTCCTGAAGAACGGTTCGCTGTTTGATCTGCTGCACTCGCTGAGCACCTCGAACCTGATGCCGATGACCCACGTCGGTCTGGATAACTTCGATCTGGTGAAATACCTGGTCGGCCAGCTGATGATGAACGACGACGATCGCTTCGCCGCATTGAAAGAGTACTTCCCGGACGCCAAGCAGGAAGACTGGAAGCTGTGGACCGCAGGCCAGCGCGTACAGATCATCAAGAAAGACGCGGATAAAGGCGGCGTGCTGCAGTTCGGCACCGAAGTCGTCAGCTCTGAAGACGGCAGCATCGCCGCTCTGCTGGGCGCTTCGCCGGGCGCTTCCACCGCTGCGCCAATCATGCTGCACCTGATGGAAACCGTGTTCAAAGACAAAGTGGCGACGCCGGAATGGCAGAGCAAGCTGAAAGAGATCATCCCGTCCTACGGCCACAAGCTGAACGGCGATATCGAGATGACCAACAAGATCCGCGGTTACACCAGCAGCGTGCTGGGTCTGAACTACATTGAAGTGAAACCGGAAACTAACTGATTTTCCGTCACTTCCTACTGAAAAGGCCGCTTTATGCGGCCTTTCTTCTATTCCCCTGCCGTTCAAAGAGCATTTTTGGCCACCTTTTTATCCCCGGCTTACCCTTGCGTAACGGCGTAGTCACGCCTATTATCAAAGCATATTCTTGGATAATTAAGCTAAGTCACTGTGACCTGAATGTCGTTTTTGCGGGAGAACTAAAACCATGGATCGCGTCAATATCATTCACGATTTACTAGACTGGATTGAAACTCATCTGGATCAGCCGCTGCTGCTGGATAACGTCGCCGCCAAGTCGGGCTACTCCAAATGGCACCTGCAGCGCATGTTCCGCAGCACCACCGGCCACGCGCTCGGCAGCTATATCCGCGAGCGGCGCCTGTCGCAGGCGGCGCAGGCGCTGCGCTCCACTCCACGACCGATCCTGGATATCGCCCTGCAATACCATTTCGACTCTCAGCCTTCGTTCTCGCGCGCCTTCAAGAAACAGTTCGGCAAAACCCCGGCGGTGTATCGCCGCACCACCCGCTGGGACGTCGCAGAATGGCCGGCGCAGCCGGTAGAGCTGGAGACCGAACCGCGCCATGATGCCCCCACGCTGCCCCGCTGGTACGCCGGCAAGCCGCCGGAAGGCGTTTGCACCAGCTGGATGGGGCTGCGTTAATCAGCGCGGTATAAGGCACAAAAAAGGGTTCAGTTCGCGAGAACTGAACCCTTTCTCTATTGACGAGACACCGAATTATTTAAAGGTGACGTCAATATTCGCCGATGCGCTGAACGGCCCCACTTTCGGGTTGGTGCTCAACCATTTCAGGCTGGCCATAAAGTTCTTTTCAACGATGGTGCCGTTGACCAGGCCCAGATCGACCGGGCTGTTCATCATGATCGGCGTATTTGGCGTCGCCGCCTGCGAGATCAAAATACCGAAGCCGCTGTCGCTGGTCGGCAGGATCACGCTGTTATCCTGCAGCGGATAAGTGCTGCTGAAGCTGGCCTGCAGCGTCTCCCCCTGGCAGTCCTGTCCGGTCGTCGGATCGGACATATTGGCGGCAACCGAGAATGGCACCTGTTTCTCGATTTTGCCCACCACCGCATTCTGACGCGGGATAGTGCCGAAATTCACCGTCGAACCGTTGTTGGCCACCACGGTGATTTTCGGGTTGCAGGAAATAAACTGAATATTGCCCAGCCCGGAAATGTAGGCGTTAAAGTTGCTGTTCGGACGGCTGTTCAAGCCGCCGACGCCATCAACCTGGAACACCGAGTACGAGTTGTTATCGTTGATCTTGCCGCCGGCCGGCGGCGCCTTGCCGGTCGCTTTGATATAGACAGCATACGACACGGTAACCGTCAGCGGTCTGGCCGGAGACAGGCAGCGGCTGCCCGAACGACGGCATTCCGTGCCGGGCCCCACGTCCTGGCGTGCGCCCTTAGTCGGTTTAACATCGATCCCCTGATAAGTGACACCCACTTCGATCGAGTTATGGATCTGACTCATGCGAGCCTGAGGATCCCAATATAAGTAGGCGTTTTCACCTTGCGGCATACCATCCGTATCCGAGCACTGAAAAACGGAAGTAAAGGTCTGCGAACGCCACAGCAACGCGCCCGGCGCGGTATTGGCGGTCGACACCTTGATGGCTTTATCCAGCACGATATCCTGGCGAATGCTGCCGTTCTGCTTACACGACAGCGCATAGCTGCTCTGCGAAAACGCGCCCAGCGTGACCAGCAGCCCAGCCGCCAACCCGAGATTCTTATGCTTTAACAAAGAAGACATATCCTTTCCTTTTACGGTTTTCCGCAGGTCAGCGAAAGTTCCTGATAACCCATCAACTGTTCGGTCGCCGCTTTCAATTCCGGCACCACCAGTGAGCAGCTTTCGCCCGCGTCGTTGCCCCATTTCACCAGCAGACGATCCCCTGCGGAGGCACCTGAGATATAAATATCGCCGTTGGTACCGACAGTACCGTTGTTCTTGCCGTCCGCACTGAAGACGTTGGCGCCAATCGGCGGTACGCTGCCGTCGGCCATCTTGCTGTGTACCAACAGGCTTTGGCCCGTGTGCGTTTCAAACTTCACGCGGGTGATTGCGCCGTAAGTCGGCACCACGTCTCTTGCCGCCATCGGGATATCCAGGCCGTTGCCGATATCTTCGGTGCGCAGCGCCACACGGTTATGGCGGTATGGCGACGCAGAGGTCATCACCGCGTAACCGAAGCGGTCGATGGCGACGCCCGGTTGGTTTTCGATACGAACGCCCTTGGCGTCTTTGGCTTCCACCAGCACAAACGTATTCTGCAGCGGCTGGGTCAACGTCACGCCGCCGGAGTGTGCAACGATACCGCCCGCCACGCCCAACGAAGACTGCTGATAATCTTTGCTGTAGCTATAACCGGCATTGATGGTCCCCATGCTGCCCTGATAACCGACGTTGGCCGAGCTGGTTTGGCCCGAATAACGATCATGGCCGCTTTGCACCGCATAGTTCAAGCGGTTGTCATCCAGCGCGGTGCCGCTCAGGCCGGCGCTGTAGGTGTTGCCGCTCTGCTTGCTGTGGCCGGCGTTGAAGCTGGCGGTCATGTCCGACGAATCCTTGCTGAAGAAGCTGAACGGAATCGATACGGTCAGATTGACGCTGCGGTCTTTATAGCCGTAGTTGCTGCGGCTGTCCTGATAAAAGACGCCATAGCTGATATTTTTATAGCTGCTGTTAAAACCGGTTTGTACGGTGCGGTCTTCGCCGGATCCGCCCCAGTAAGACTGGTTGCTGAGGTTGGCGTACAGCGTCGAATTACCGGCGATGCGCTGGTTGACAGACAGCTCAACGCGCTGGCGTTTGTTGTTGAAACGGCTGGTGTAATAGCTGCGGCGGCGAGATTCCGCCCAGTCCGGCACGCCCAGGTTACGATCGTTTTGATCGTAGTAATCGTTACGGTAATAACCGTTCTCATAGCGTTCGCGCTCGGCAACCGCATCGGAGAAATCATAATAACCGGAGGTCGAGTAACGGTAACCGGCAATGCGGAATTCCGTCCCCCAATCGTTGAGCGACTTGGAATACAGGAAACGGAAACTCTCCCCCTGCTTGTCATCGCCGTTCACCAGGTTGGTGTCGGAATAGGACATATCAAAAGAGACAGCCCCCCAGTTCCCCAGGTTTTTACCGAGGCCCACGACCGCTGAACGGTAGTTTTCCGCCACCAGCACGCCACCGTAAGGCGTGATGTCATACGCCATACCGTGCGACAAGGTGCCTTGGACAAACTTGGGCTGATAGCGGCTGGTGCCGTCGTGGTATTTACCGGCGGTCAGCTGATAGTTCCAAATCCCTTCGCGCAGCATGTTCGGCACCGAGGAGAACGGCACGACGAAAGAGGTTCTCGAACCGTTGGCTTCGATCACCGTCACGTCCAGGTTACCGCTCAGGGTGCTTGGGAAAATGTCCGTCAGTGCAAACGGCCCTGGCGGCACGTTGGTGCTGTAAATGGTATAGCCGTTCTGACGCACTTCAACGCGCGCATTGGTCGTCGCCACACCGCGCACCACCGGCGCATAGCCGCGCTGGCTTTCCGGCAGCATGTCGTCGGCGCTGGACATCTGCACACCGCGGAACTGAATGCTGTCGAACACATTGTTATTGGTGTTGGTCTGGCCGATCACCAGACGGCTGCGCAGAGAAACGATGTCCGTTTCCGCCCAGCTGGAAATGTTCTTCCAATGCGTACCGGCGCCCGACTGTTGGTTCAACGTCGAGTTGTTGCGCAGGCGCCAATCGCCAATATTGAGGCCATTGTTAAGGCTCAGGAAGTAATAGTCGGAAGTCTTGTCGTTCTGGTTGTTGCCGTAGCGGTTATGAGTGCCGCTAAAGTTATAGTTAACAAAGCCGGCATTGATGCCGCGATCGTAAACTTTCGGCGAAATGGCACCTTGCGGGCGCGGGATCAGAAACACCTGCGGCACTTCCAGATCCATACGCTGTACGGCGGCGTCATAGCTCAGCTTGGCGCCGGAGATCTGTTGTGGCAATGCGTAGCATTGCGCGGCACCGGCGGTGGTCAGATCGCCGGGCAGCTTTACGCCGTAATCCTGATAGTCCGCGGCCGTCAGGCACGGCGCTACCGGAGAGTCTTTGGATTCTTTCTTGAACTCGATTTCGCGGTGATCGATACGCTGCCCGTTGAGATAAATATCAAACGGATATTTACCCGGCAGAATGTCATCCCCGCTGGCCAACGACGCCACCTGGGCGATATTGTCATCGCCATGGATGAAGGAGGTGTTGAACTGCTCCTCCGCCATGGCCATATGTGAGAATGAAAAAGGCACAGCAGAAAAATAAATTACACCATTAATCAGCTTCACCAAACGTTTTGGCGCGAGGGTTGTTATTCTTTTGTGTGCCATTTCTTTCATTCCTTGAAGTGCTTCAAATCAATTCAGTGCGACGTTTTTAATCTCGGTGTGACCGCCATAGTCGTTGATATAGGTAAACGACATATTGTTGGCTGATTGCGCCCCCTGAGGCAGGGAAATACGCAGGCTGTCGTGTGGCTTGACCATGTCGGCGTTCACTTTCCAGTTCTTGCCGCCGCTCTTCAGGTTCAACACGCCCAGCGTGACGAACAGCGGGCCATCGTTAGTCACGACTAAATTGCCGCCCTGGCGCTTCCACTTCAGCGCTTCCGCCTGCTGTTGCAGGTTGGTTTTCAACGAATCCGGGCGATAGAACAGTTTGATACGAGTACGGATCGCCACCTGCAGCACGTTATCTTGCTTAGGCGTTGGCGGAATTTCCTGTACGTTGACCCAGAGCAGAGATTCTCTGTCCTGCGGCAAACCGCTGCCGGAATAGATAAAACGCAAAATGGCGTCTTTCTTGGCAGCCAGCTTCAAAATGGGTGGCGTCACCACGATCGGCAAATTCTTAGGCATCTGGCTTGCATCGCCAGTATCCAGCCAGGTTTGCACCATGTAGGTATCGTCGCTGTCATTGCTGATTGAGAGCGATGCGGATTTACTTGCGCTGTTATAGATGACACGCGTCGCATCAACCTGAATGCCGGCAAAGGCATTAACAGAGAATGCGAATAAAATACCAGTCAGAATTTTTTTCATCGGAATGTCTCAACTCTCAAAATTTAGCCATCCTTGGCCAATAACTCTATCTATCCTGCCAGCGAATTATTTGTATTCGATGGTGAAGGTAGCGTTAGAGTTTGCCTGACCGGCAGTTACCAGATCCTGGAAGGATTTGTAACGAGCGCGCAGGTTGAAAGTCGCAGCACCTGGGTTATCGCCATCAGCAGCAACAGTTACGGTAGCTGGGGTAGCCACTTCCTGAGAGATTGGCAGAGTAGAACCGTTGTTATCCAGAATTTCAACGCCAACGCCAGTCGCGCCGCCAGTTACAGCCAACAGCTCTGGGTGGCCAGCTGGGGTGTTACCGTCGAAACGCAGGGTGTAGTTACCCGCTTCACATTTCTCCAGGCTGATATCGAAAGCTTTAGCACCGCTGGTAGAACCGGCAGTTGGGAAAGCGGTGGTAGGATATTTACCCAGGTAAACTTCTTTATTCTGGTCTTTATCAACAACTTTACAGGTGGACTGTACAATTTCACCGGTGAATTTAACGTTGCCGTTTGCTGCCATTGCGTTGGAAGCAGTTGCAGACAATACCAGGGCAGCCAAAGGCAATAATACTTTTTTCATTTCCAGCTCCATAGAACAATAAAATAATCGATTCAGTGGCGGGCTTATATATATATTGCCGCCACTGAGCATACACTCAGCGATAGCACTCCCTTGCTGAAAAGGAGCGTTGCCTCGATGAACTCATTGCCGGACGAAATATAGACTAAGCATATTCTTAATGTTAAATCGTTTAAAACATTCATAAGCCCCCTCTTGATAGGAATAAACTATCGGCGGATACCTATCGATCGATGTTGACGATTCATATGAATAGGAATAATCTGTGTTTGGGAAAGCTGCAGAGTTCAAGATTTTGCGTTAAGGCCTGAAAATCAGAATATTATCCCGAATATTTACATTTAGTAACAGATTGCGACGTTTGGACTTTGGCACGAATTACGCGTTTAATGGTCTGTCGACACGTTTCGGCCATCCTGACGCTTTAAATAAGAAATTTACCAATAAACCTGGAGTAACTTTCTTTTTAATCATTTAAAATCAACAAGTTAAATATCAATCCAAGGATTGGGAAATGAGCGGTTCTTTCAGAGAGAAAAATAACGGCATTAATTATGTTTTTCAGCCAATGTTCGCGAAATCGGGACAATTGCTGGCCGTTGAATGTCTGTCTCGCTTTACGTTTAATAGCGAATATGCCCATTTTTCTCCTGAACAGTTCTTTCGTCACGCCGACAGCGCCACCCGGATTGAGATTTTGATGGATCAGATCAATCTGATCGATAAATACAAACACTGGTTTCATGAAAACCAAGTGATAGCCACTTTGAATGTTGACGATTATTCCCTGCAATCGCTGGCGAATAGTCACTTTGCCGAAAGAATTAATGCCCTGCGCTGTATTCATTTTGAGATCAGCGAGAATTCAACACGGCTGGTGAAAGATCGCGTGCACGGCGATCCGTCATTGAATAGTTATTCATTTTGGCTCGATGATTTTGGTTCTGGCTATGCGGGTTTTTCCGCGTTGTACAACAGCCAGTTCCGCTTCGTTAAGCTCGATCGTTTTCTGCTCTGGGACTTTATGAAAAAGTCCGGCGGCGAGGGCTTGATGCGCGCATTACTGCGCTTCTTTTACCTTAATCATTACAAGGTAATTATCGAAGGAGTTGAAACTCCCGAACACAAGAAATGGCTGGATGAAATGCCATATTACGCACTGCAGGGAAAGCTGTGGAAGGAATCCAGCATCAAGGATTTGAACTCGCTTCTTACAGCTGAATACTTTTAACTCGGTATTGGTGTTTGCCCTATGTCTAAAAACAACGTTCTTGTGATTAGTGAGTGTAAGTACAGCTATGTTGGCCTGTCGGTGCTGCTGAAGAAACATTACGGCGCCTACGATATCCGCCTGTTTTCCGATTTCATGCACGGCGGCGCTAAAGCAGAGAAGATCACCAAGCACGATATCGCGCTGATTTTCACCTCGCAAAACCTTGAACAGAGCGTCAACGTGATCGAAAGCCTGGTGTCCCTGCACCAGCAATACAACAGCAAGACGCGCCTGCTGGTGTTCTATGACGACGAGCGCGTCGTGAAACTGCTGTCGATCCTGGGGATTTCCGTTGAATTGGTCTCTACCCGCATTCCGCTTTATTCGCTGCAGGAAAAAATCCAGCGGCTGCTGGAAAGCAAAGAACCGGGCGGCATCAGAGTGCAGAAAACCCGCGAGCTTAGCCCGGCGGAAAGCGATGTGATCTTCAACCTGCTGCGCGGCGACAGCCTGCTGCACATTGCGGAAAAGCGCGGCACGCACCCGAAAACCATCTTCTCGCAAAAATACAGCGCGATGAAAAAGCTGCGGCTGCGCAGCATGAGCACCATCTTCGTCGCCGGCAAATAAACATCTTGGCTTGTTGCGCGGCACGCCGCGCGGCAACCCCTCCCTTCCGCCAGGTTAAATTAATGTAACAACCGGCGACAAAGCAGCAACAGACACACAACATCCTCTCCTGTTGGTTACGATTTGCACACGGATTATCCGTGAGTCATGTCGTGTGGATTAAAATAAACATCAGGAGATGTTATGAAGTCGTCCTTATTCAGCCGCTATACCTGCTTTGTGCTGAGCATCTTGCTCACCCTGGTTTTCTTGATCATGATGCACAACCATCCGTGGTTCTGGCTGCCGGCCCTGGCCTGCGGTTGCCTGATGGTGCTGGGTATCTACGATCTCACGCAGCAGCGCCACGCCATTTGCCGCAACTACCCGATCATCGGCCGCCTGCGCTTCTTCTTCGAGTTCATCCGTCCGGAACTGCGCCAGTATTTCCTCGAGCAGGATAATGAAGAGATCCCGTTTTCGCGCACCCAGCGCACGCTGGTGTATCGCCGGGCGAAAAACGAGATGGGTGACAAACCGTTCGGCACCCTGCTGGACGTCTACCAAACCGGCTATGAGTGCATCGGCCACTCCATGCGGCCGGTGGAAGCCGCCGACCCAACCAGTTTCCGCATCACCATCGGCGGCGCCGACTGCCGCCAGCCCTACTCCGCGTCGATCTTCAACATTTCGGCCATGAGCTTCGGCGCGCTCTCCGCCAACGCCATCCGCGCGCTCAACCTCGGCGCGGCCAAGGGTAACTTCTACCACGACACCGGTGAGGGCAGCATCAGCCGCTATCACCGCGAAAACAACGGCGACCTGGTGTGGGAGCTGGGCAGCGGCTATTTCGGCTGCCGCACCGCCGACGGCCATTTCGATCCGCGCCGCTTTGCCGAACAGGCGCAAAGCCCGCAGGTGAAAATGATTGAAATCAAACTCAGCCAGGGCGCCAAGCCGGGCCACGGCGGCATTCTGCCGGCGAAAAAGGTAGATGCGGAAATCGCCGCTACCCGCGGCGTGCCGGAAGGCGTGGATTGCATCTCGCCGGCCTCGCACAGCGCCTTCACCACCCCGCTGGAAATGATGCAGTTCATCCAACAGCTGCGCGAGCTGTCAGGCGGCAAACCGGTCGGTTTCAAGCTGTGCATCGGCCACCCGTGGGAGTTCGTCGCCATCGTCAAGGCGATGCTGCACACCCGCATCCTACCGGATTTCATCGTGGTGGACGGCAAGGAGGGCGGCACCGGTGCCGCGCCGCTCGAACTCTCCAACTATATGGGCATGCCGCTGCGCGAAGGGCTGCTGTTCGTGCATAACACGCTGGTGGGCTGCGGCCTGCGCGACCAAATCAAGATTGGCGCCAGCGGCAAGATCATCAGCGCCTTTGACATCGCCAGCGTGCTGGTGCTCGGCGCCGACTGGGTGAATTCGGCGCGCGGCTTTATGTTCGCCGTCGGCTGCATCCAGTCGCAAAGCTGCCACACCAACCACTGCCCGACCGGCGTAGCGACGCAAGATCCGCTGCGGCAAAAGGCGCTGGTGGTACCGAACAAGGCGGAACGCGTCTACCACTTCCATCAGAATACGGTGAAAGCGCTGGCGGACATGCTGGCGGCGGCCGGCGTCAGCCGCCCGGAGCAGCTGACCTCGCACCATATGCTGCGCCGCATCACGCCGACCGAGATCAAGGTATACGCCGATATCTATTATTACCTGGAGCCGGGCGCGCTGCTGCAGCCGGAGATCAAAAGCGAGTTCTACGCCCGCATGTGGCGCATGGCGACGCCCACCAGTTTCGATCAGGCGATCTCGCTGCCGGCGGCATGATGGGATAAGGGATAAAAGAGAGTTGCCCCCTCGCCTTGGGGAAGAGCATATGGAGAGGGGTTGCTTGCTACGGCGGCCCTCCCCCTCAACGGCGAGAGGGCGTGTCGGTTACTGCTTGCGCACCGGCGCATCGCCGGCGACGTAATAGTCGGCGGTGCTGCGCGGCAGCGGCGACGTAATAGTCGGCGGTGCTGCGCGGCAGCGGCGCGCGCTGGCGAATGCGATCGGCTAACTTCTCGGCGATCATGATGGTGGTGGCGTTCAGGTTGCCGGTGATGATCAGCGGCATGATTGATGCATCCACCACCCGCAATCCTTCCATGCCGTGCACCCGGCCCTGGCCGTCGACCACCGCCATCTCGTCTTCGCCCATCTTGCACGAGCAGGACGGGTGGAAGGCGGTTTCGGCGTGCTCGCGCACGAACGCGTCCAGCTGCTCGTCGGTCTGCACCTCCGGCCCTGGGCTGATCTCGCGGCCGCGGTATTCGTCCAGGGCAGGCTGCGCCATGATTTCGCGCGTGATGCGGATAGCGTCGCGGAACTCCTGCCAATCCTGTTCGGTCGACATGTAGTTGAACAGAATGCTCGGGTGCTGGCGCGGATCCTTCGACTTCACCTGCACCCGGCCGCGGCTCGGCGAACGCATCGAACCGACGTGGGCCTGGAAGCCATGCTCTTTCACCGCGTTGCTGCCGTTATAGTTAATCGCCACCGGCAGGAAGTGATACTGAATGTTCGGCCAGGCAAACTCTGCGCGGCTGCGGATGAAACCGCCGGCCTCGAACTGGTTGCTGGCGCCGACGCCGGTGCCGTTGAACAGCCATTCCGCGCCGATCTTCGGCTGATTGAACCATTGCAACGCCGGGTACAGCGACACCGGTTTCTTGCAGGCGTACTGCAGGTACATCTCCAGGTGGTCCTGCAGGTTTTCCCCTACCCCCGGCAGATCGTGCACCACGTTGATGTCCAGACTTTTCAGCAGCGCCGCCGGGCCGACGCCCGAACGCTGCAGAATTTGCGGCGAGGCGATGGCGCCGGCGCACAGCAGCACTTCGCGGCGCGCTTTGGCATGGGTCAACTGATTGCTGTCGCCCTGCAGATAGTTGACGCCCACTGCGCGCTTGCCGTCGAACACGATATGGTCGGTCAGCGCATGGGTGACGATCTTCAGGTTCGGCCGGGAACGCGCCTGATCCAGATAACCGCGGGCGGTGCTGGCGCGGCGCCCCTTAGGCGTCACGGTGCGATCCATCGGGCCGAAGCCTTCCTGCTGATAGCCGTTCAGATCGTCGGTGCGCGGATAGCCCGCCTGCACGCCGGCTTCCACCATGGCGTGGAACAGTTCGTTGTTACCGGCCTTCGGCGTGGTGACGCTCACCGGGCCCTCACCGCCGTGGTAATCGTTCGGGCCGATATCGCGCGTTTCCGCCTTGCGGAAATACGGCAGACAGTCCAGATAGGTCCAGTCTTCCAGACCCGGCGCCTTGGCCCAGTTGTCGAAATCCATCGCGTTGCCGCGAATGTAACACATGCCGTTGATCAAGGATGAACCGCCCAGCCCTTTGCCGCGGCCGCATTCCATCCGGCGGTTGTTCATGTGCGGCTCAGGATCGGTTTCATACGCCCAGTTATAGCGGCGGCCCTGCAGCGGAAACGCCAGCGCGGCCGGCATCTGGGTACGGAAATCCATCCGGTAATCCGGGCCGCCGGCTTCCAGCAGCAGGACGCTGACGTCGGCGTCTTCGGTCAATCGGGTGGCTAACACGTTGCCGGCGGAACCGGCACCGATAATGATGTAGTCAAATTCCATTCATTATCTCCTTACTTTATTGGCCTGCATGAGACGAAAACGCGAAACGCGGATCCGCAACAGGCGGTGTATTTGGCTCTCGGGGAGTGTTGGCCGCAGCCAACCCGGCTGCGGCTCGAAAGACGACGGGGATAGTTAAAATACCGAGGCGTAATCGCCCAGCTCAACCTGCACCGATTTGATCTGGGTGTAGTGCTCCAGCGTGGTCAGGCCGTTTTCGCGGCCGACGCCGGACTGCTTGTAACCGCCGACCGGCATTTCCGCCGCCGACTCGCCCCAGGTGTTGATCCAGCAAATGCCGGCTTCCAGCTGGTGGATCACGCGGTGCGCGCGGGCCAGATCGTGGGTCACCACGCCCGCGGCAAGGCCGAAGGTGGTGTCGTTGGCACGGCGCACCACTTCCTCTTCGCTCTGGTAGCTGAGAATGCTCATCACCGGCCCGAAGATCTCTTCGCGCACGATTTCCATGTCGTCGCGGCAGTCGCTGAATACCGTCGGCGCCACGTAAGCGCCCTTGCCGAATTCGCCGTGGGTGACGCGTTCGCCGCCGCACAGCAGGCGCGCGCCGCTGTTTTTGCCGCTCTCGATAAAGCGCAGCACCGATTCCATGTGCGCGAAGCTGACCAGCGGCCCGAAGTTGGTTTGCGGATCGGTCGGATCGCCGAGGCGAATGCGCTTCACGCGCTCGAGAATTTTCGCCTCAAACTGCACCTGCAGCGCCGCCGGCACAAAGACGCGGGTGCCGTTGGTACACACCTGGCCGGAACTGTAGAAGTTGGCCATCATGGCGATATCGGCGGCGCGATCCAGATCGGCGTCGTCGAAGATAATCAGCGGCGACTTGCCGCCCAGTTCCATGGTGACTTCTTTCAGCGTCGAACCCGACGCGTTGGCCATCACCTTCTTGCCGGTTTTCACCCCGCCGGTGAAAGAGACTTTGGCAATGCCCGGATGGTCGGTCAGGTATTGCCCCACTTCCGCCCCGCTGCCGGTCACCACGTTGAACACGCCGTCGGGCAGACCGGCTTCGGTGTAGATTTCCGCCAGCTTCAGCGCCGTCAGCGACGTGACTTCACTCGGTTTGAAAATCATCGCATTGCCCGCCGCCAGCGCCGGCGCGGACTTCCACAGCGCGATCTGAATCGGGTAGTTCCAGGCGCCGATGCCGGCCACCACGCCCAGCGGTTCGCGGCGGGTGTAGACGAACGAGGTATCGCGCAGCGGGATCTGTTCGCCTTCAATGGCCGGGATCAGGCCGGCGTAATACTCCAGCACGTCGGCGCCGGTGACGATGTCCACCGCGGTGGTTTCCGACATCGCTTTGCCGGTATCCAGCGTTTCCAGCGCCGCCAGCTCATCGTTGCGCTCGCGCAGAATATCCACCGCGCGACGCAGGATGCGCGAACGCGCCATCGCCGTCATCGCCGCCCACACCTTCTGCCCGCTGGCCGCGCTGGCCACCGCACGATCGACGTCTTCAGCGCCGGCGGACTGGACTTCAGCCAGAACTTCGCCGTTCGCCGGGTTAATGGCGTTGAAGGTTTTTCCAGCGCTGCTGTCTACATAGGCGCCATGAATATAGAGCTTCTGCAAGCCAAAACGGGACATAGGATCTCCTTGAGTTATCCTCCGGGCGGCGTCTGCCCCCGGAGTTGGAACGTGATGTATTCGGTCGTGAGCGCCAGCGCCTGCGCCTGATTGAACGCGGAGCCGCGCAGCGCGCTGCGCAGCCACAGCCCATCGATCAGCGCCGCCAGCCCCTTGGCCGCCAACCGCGCCTGCGGCTGCGGCATAACGCGGCGAAACTCGGCGCACAGGTTGGAATAAAGCCGGCGGCCGTTCACCTGTTGCAGCCGGTTGAGCTGCGGCTGGTGCAGGCTGCTGGCCCAAAAGGCCAGCCAGGTCTTCATCGCCGCGCTGTTGATCTGGCTGTCGTCGAAGTTGCCGGCGACGATCGCCTGCAGCCGCGCCGCCGGGCTGTTATCGGTCAGCGCCTGCAACCGCAGCTTCACCGCCTCGCCCAGGTGGCTGATCAGATAGCGCATCGTGGCTTCCAGCAGGCCGTTCTTGTCCTTGAAATAATGGCTGATGATGCCGTTGGAAACGCCGGCCCGCCGCGCGATCTGCGCGATGGTGGCGTCATGCATTCCCACTTCGTTTACCGCGGCGAGCGTGGCATCAATCAACTGCTGCCTTCTGATTGGCTGCATTCCTACCTTTGGCATATTTCGACTCTCACAAAACCGACTTCGGCCTTATCTCAGCGGGCAAATTTCACTGCCGTTTCGCCCGTGATTCAGGTCATCATGCGGACTATTAAACTTTTTTTTGATTGAACGTTCAATAAAAATTGCATATATTTTATTGCCGCCTGGTTAAAAATTTGTACTATCTGGTTGTGGAACTGGCTGATTTTTGTGAGGTAATTAACGAATCTGACCAAAATCAGTGGCTGTAAGCGGTTCCCACCGCGAAGCGCTCAGGTGCTTCGGCAACAGGCGAAAGCGGCGTTACTCAGGCCATTCCCATGGGAATGGTCGCCGCCTTCATTCGCCCGTTTTCCGGCGGCGCCAACGCGCCCCGAAATGCGGAGCGGCACGATTTTACTCAGTTCAGAGGATGACGATGACAACACGCGAAACCTCCTCCAAACCGCAGCAGGACCGCCTCAACCCTGTGGTTTTCTTCACCTCGGCGGGGCTGATCCTGGCCTTCTCGCTGATGACCATCTTTTTCACCGACTTCTCCGGGCAGTGGATCACCCGCACGCTGAATTGGGTGTCGACCACCTTCGGTTGGTACTACCTGCTGGCGGCGACGCTGTACATCGTGTTCGTGGTGTTTATCGCCGCCTCGCGCTTCGGTTCCATCAAGCTCGGGCCGGAGCAGTCCAAGCCGGAGTTCAGCCTGATGAGCTGGGCGGCGATGCTGTTCGCCGCCGGCATCGGCATCGACCTGATGTTCTTTTCGGTCGCCGAGCCGGTGACCCAGTACATGATGCCGCCGGAAGGCGACGCGCAAACGCTGGAGGCCGCGCGCCAGGCAATGGTCTGGACGCTGTTCCACTACGGCCTGACCGGCTGGTCGATGTATGCGCTGATGGGCATCG
The DNA here is from genome assembly GCF_052166695.1 of Serratia sp. CY76391. Classification (NCBI taxonomy): domain Bacteria; kingdom Pseudomonadati; phylum Pseudomonadota; class Gammaproteobacteria; order Enterobacterales; family Yersiniaceae; genus Serratia; species Serratia sp. CY76391. The sequence continues at coordinate 604,703 of NZ_JBJNOJ010000001.1, read as the reverse complement.
CCCTCGGCTACTTCAGCTATCGCTACAATCTGCCGCTGACCATCCGCTCGGCGCTGTACCCGATCTTCGGTAAGCGCATCAACGGCCCGATCGGCCACAGCGTGGACATCGCCGCGGTGCTCGGCACCATCTTCGGCATCGCCACCACGCTGGGCATCGGCGTGGTGCAGCTCAACTACGGCCTCAAGGTGTTGTTCGAGATCCCGGAAAACCTGACGGTGCAGGGCTCGCTGATCCTGCTGTCGGTAATCATGGCCACCATCTCGGTGACTTCGGGCGTCAACAAGGGCATCCGCATCCTGTCCGAGCTGAACGTGCTGCTGGCGCTGGGCCTGATCCTGTTCGTGCTGTTCTTCGGCGACACCGAGTTCCTGCTCAACGCGCTGGTGCTTAACGTCGGCGATTACGTCAACCGCTTTATGGGCATGACGCTCAACAGCTTCGCCTTCGATCGGCCGGTGGAGTGGATGAACAACTGGACGCTGTTCTTCTGGGCCTGGTGGGTGGCGTGGTCGCCGTTCGTCGGCCTGTTCCTGGCGCGCATCTCGCGCGGGCGCACCATTCGTCAGTTCGTGGTCGGCACGCTGATCATACCGTTCGTGTTCACCCTGCTGTGGCTGTCTATCTTCGGCAACAGCGCGCTGTACCAGATCATCCACGGCAACGCCGAGTTTGCTCAGGAAGTGATGCAGTTCCCTGAGCGCGGCTTCTACAGCCTGCTGGCGCAATACCCCGGCTTCACCTTCAGCGCCTCGGTCGCCACCATCACCGGCCTGCTGTTCTACGTCACCTCGGCGGACTCCGGCTCGCTGGTGCTGGGTAACTTCACCTCGCGCCTGGCCGACATCAATAATGATGCGCCGAACTGGCTGCGGATTTTCTGGTCGGTGGCCATCGGCCTGCTGACCATCGGCATGCTGATGACCGACGGCGTGCCGGCGCTGCAGAAAACCACGGTGATCATGGGTCTGCCGTTCAGCTTCGTGATCTTCTTCGTGATGGCCGGGCTGTATAAATCGCTGCGGGTGGAAGACTACCGCAAGGCCAGCGCGCTCAGCACCCTGGCGCCGGTGCCGGTCTCCAGCCACGACGTGCTCAACTGGAAACAGCGCCTGTCGCGGGTGATGAACTACCCGGGCACGCAGTACACGCAGAAAATGTTGGATAAGGTTTGCCGCCCGGCGATGCAGGACGTGGCGCGCGAGCTGGAGTTGCGCGGCGCGAAGGTGGAGTTCAGCGAAGTGCCGCCGACCGAGGACGAACGCCTGAATCACCTGGAGCTGCTGGTGCACCTGGGCGAGGAACAGAACTTCATCTATCAGATCTGGCCGATGCGCTACTCGGTGCCGGGCTTCACCTACCGCGCCCGCTCCGGCAAGTCGCACTACTACCGGCTGGAAACCTTCCTGATGGAAGGCACCCAGGGCAACGACCTGATGGACTACAGCAAGGAACAGGTGATTGGCGATATCCTCGACCAGTACGAGAAGCACCTGAACTTCCTGCACATTCATCGCGAAGCGCCGGGGGGCACCCTGACCTTCCCGGATATGTGACGGTCAATCAATAACCAGAGGGCGTAGCCAGGCTACGCCCTTTTTTATGCCTGCTCGGCCGGCAAGTCGGCTTTCAGCAGCACCAGGGAGCCGGCCAGCAACACCAGATCCTTGATTAAAAAGCTGGTGGCGCCGGCCATGGCGGGAAAACCGCCGGCGGAAGGCTCCCAGGCGCCTGGCGTAGAAAAGATCAGCGTCAACGTGGTCAGGTAGGTCACCGTCGATCCGATCGCCCCCAGCAACCCCAACCGCCGCGACCAGAATCCCGCCAGCAGCAGCAAACCGAAGCTCCACTCGGCGACGCCCAGCGCATAACTGGCGCCGCGAATGCCGAACGCCTGGTGCATCCAGCTCAGCAGTGGGCTGTTGCCGATCAGAGGCACCAGCCCCTGCGCCTCGTAATCAAACCACTTGGCGTAACCGAAGGCGGCGAAAATCACCACCAACGCCGCGCGCATAAAGATAACGTCCCCGTCCGAGCGCTGAAAGCGCCGTAGCCAACTCGCCAGCATCATCCTCTCTCCTTATGTTGCCCGCAGCCGCAGCGGATCTGCCGCTTGCGGCCACGGGGTGCGGCGGCTTAGTGCCCCATCGCATCCTTCTTCATCTCATCTTTCTTCATGCCGTCTTTGGCCATACCGTCTTTCGCCATGCCATCCTTTTTCATGGCGTCTTGGCCCATCTTGTCTTTCTTCATGCAGTCCTTGCCCATGCACTCTTTCTTCATGCCATCGTGCGACATCTGGCTCATGCCGTCCTTTTTCATCGCGTCTTTGCTCATGCCGTCGGCGGCGTTGGCGCCGGCCACACCCAGCATCAGCGCGCTGCACATCATCATTGCGAATAACTTTTTCATGGTATTTCCTTCCGTCATGTCAAAGGCACCGGAGTGCCGGAGAATGGCCGGCGGCCGCCTCAGCTGCCGCCAAACCAGTTGTAGCCCTGGTCTTCCCAGTAACCGCCCGGGAAGCGGTTGGTGACCTCGATCACCTGAATGTGCTTCGGATTCTTGTAGCCCAGCTTGGTCGGCATGCGCAGCTTCATCGGATAGCCGTACTTGCGCGGCAAGATCTGGCCGTCGTAGGTCAGCGCGATAATCGTCTGCGGATGCAGCGCGGTGGCCATGTCGATGCTGGTGTAATAGTCGTCGGCGCATTTGAAGCTGACGTAGCGGGCGCTCAGATCCGCGCCGATTACCTTAAGAAAGGTGGCGAACGGCACGCCGCCCCACTTGCCGATGGCGCTCCAACCCTCGACGCAAATATGACGCGTCACCTGGCTGACCTGCGCCATCCGATGCAGCTGCGGCAGGCTCCAGGCGCGCTTGTCCTGCACCAGCCCCGCCACCTCCAGCCGATAGTCGTCGCCGTTGATGTCGGGCGCGTCCTCCTCAGCGTAAAAGGCGTTGAACGGGAATGGCCGGGTGATCATCGATTCCGGGTAGACCGGCGCCAGGCGATCGCCGTTGAACAGCCAGCCCTGCACTCGATCGTTGAGGCGCGAAATGCGGCTCAGCGCCTGCTCGACGTTGGCGTTGCCGCTGAGATCGCAGCCGGTGAGCATGGCGATGCCGCCCAGCGTCAGACCGTTGCGCAGAAAGCGGCGGCGGGACGACGCGGTCAACAAGCGCTGCGCTTCTTTGACGATCGCCTGCCCTTCAACGATCGTCATGGTCTGTTTATCCTTTTTCATCGTGAACTCCTTAACGTCCGCGCAGCATGGCCAGCAGCGTACGGGGTACCAGCGCCACCATCACCAGATGGATCGCGACGAAGGCCACCAGCGCCGACATGGCGAAAAAGTGGATATAGCGCGCCGCTTCGTAGCCGCCGAGCAGCGTGCGCAGCAGCGGAAACTGCACCGATTTCCACAGCACCAGTCCGGACAGCACGCTTATCACGCCCAGGAGCATCACCGACAGATAGGCCACGCGCTGCACCATGTTGTAGTGGCGCAGGTCGGCGTGCTGCAGCCGGCCGCGCAGCGCCGCGCCGACATCGGCGAGAAACCGCCTCGGGCTGAGCGGCCAATATTTGCGCTTGAAGCGCCCGCTGGCGAGGTTAAGCAGCAGGTAGCACAGCCCGTTGACGCCAAACAGCCACATGCCGGCGAAGTGCCACTGCAGCGCACCGCCCAGCCAGCCGTCGAGCGTCAGCTCGTTGAGAAAACTGAAGTTGAACAGCGGCGAAGCGTTATAGATGCGCCAGCCGCTGGTGACCATGATCAGCATCGCCAGCGCATTCAGCCAATGCGTTAACCGCAGCCACAGCGGATGTACGGTCTGTCGTTGTTCCGGGGGGAGAGTGAGGCTCATAACGATTCCTGCCAGCTAACGATGCGATGAGCCCAGTATTCCCCGGATTTGTTCCCCAAGACCTCACGCAAAGTTAAATAAAATGTGATAACTCCGCCGGTGGCGGTTGTGTAGACTTCAGAGAGAATCGGGCTAATCAGCGGTAATGAGAATGGACAAGCCAAAACGAATTTTGATCGTCGAGGACGACGGCGACATCGCCGAGCTGCTGCAGCTGCATCTGCGTGATGAGGGTTACGCCATCAGCCACGCCGCCGACGGCAATCAGGGCATGGCGATGCTGGAACAGGGCGGCTGGGACGCCTTGATCCTCGATCTGATGTTGCCGGGCGTAGACGGATTGGAGATTTGCCGCCGGGCGCGCACCATGACGCGCTACACGCCGATCATCATCACCAGCGCGCGCTCCAGCGAGGTGCACCGCGTGCTGGGGCTGGAGCTGGGCGCCGACGACTATCTGGCCAAACCCTTTTCCATGCTGGAGCTGGTGGCGCGCGTCAAGGCGCTGTTTCGCCGCCAGGAGGCGATGAGCCGCAACCTGCGCCTGGACGCCGGCGCGCTCAGCTTCAACGATCTGACCATCGATCCTATCGCCCGCGAGGTGCACCTGCACCAACAGCCGATCGAGCTGACGCCGCGCGAATTCGACCTGCTGTACTTTTTTGCCCGCCACCCGGGCCAGGTGTTCTCGCGCCTCAGCCTGTTGAATCAGGTCTGGGGCTATCAGCACGAAGGGTATGAGCACACCGTCAACACCCATATCAACCGGCTGCGCATCAAGATTGAGCGCAATCCGGCGGAACCCGAGCGCATCCTCACGGTGTGGGGCATGGGCTATAAATTCGCGGCCACGCCGCAAGAGTGAGCCATGAAAAACCTTACGTTAGCGCAACGCCTCACGATTATCTTCGCGCTGCTGATCGTCATCGGCTGCGCCTTTTCCGGCTGGATGCAGGTGCGCAGCAATACCCAGTACAGCCAGGCGGTGATCCAGCGCCTGTCCGGCAACCTGGCGCAGCATATCGCCGACAGCAATCCGCTGCTGGGGGTGAACGGGCCTGATCCGCAGGCGGTGCATACCCTGTTCGATCAGCTGATGGCGGTGAACCCCAGCGTTGAGGTTTACCTGCTCGACAAACAGGGCGCAATCATCGGCAACGCCGCGCCGGCCGGGCATCTGAAGCGGCAGCGGGTCGCGCTGGCGCCGCTGCAGGCGCTGCTCGATGGCGCGCAGATGCCGGTGTACGGCGACGATCCGCGCAGCGCGGACGGGCGCAAGGTGTTCAGCGTTGCGCCTCTGAAGGTCGACGGCCGGGTCGAGGGCTATCTGTATGTGGTCTTGCTCGGTGAAGAGTACACGGCGCTGGCCAGCAACGCCCAGTTCAACTCGGCGGCCAGGATGGCGCTGTGGACCTCCGGGGTGATGGTGCTGTTCAGCTTGCTGGCCGGTGGTTTCGCGTTCTACTGGGTCACTCGCCCCATCCGGCGCCTGACCCGCCAGGTCAATGCGCTGGACAGCGGCGGCATTGAGGCGGTGCAGGCCTACGCGGCGCTGCCGGCGGCGCCGGCCGGGCGCGACGAGGTCAGCCAGCTGCAACAGGCCTTTCACCGCATGGCGCAGCGCCTCGCCGAACAGTGGCAAACGCTGGCGCAGCAGGATCGGCTGCGGCGCGAATTCATCGCCAACGTCTCGCACGATCTGCGCACCCCGCTCACCTCGCTGCACGGCTATCTGGAAACGCTGTCGGTCAAGGCCGCCACCCTGAGCGACGCCGATCGGCGCCGCTATCTGGAGATTGCCCTGGCGCAGAGCCGCAAGGTAGGCAAGCTGGCGCAGGAACTGTTCGAGCTGGCGCGGCTGGAATATGGCGTGGTGAAACCGCAGAAAGAGCCCTTCTCCCTCAGCGAACTGCTGCAGGACGTGTTCCAGAAGTTCGAGCTGGCGGCGGAGGCGCGCAACCAGCGGCTGCACGCCGACATCGCCCGCGGCGTGCCGCCGGTGTTCGCCGATCTCAGCATGATTGAGCGGGTGCTGACCAACCTGTTGGACAACGCCATACGCCATACGCCGCCCGGCGGCGACATCGGCGTGCGGCTGTGGCGGCAGGAAGACCAGGTGATGGTGCAGGTCAGCGACAGCGGCCCCGGCATTCCGCAGACGCTGCGCGCCGATCTGTTCGTGCGGCCGTCTGTCCTGAGCGGCGCCCGGCGCCCTGCGGGCGGGCTGGGGTTAATGATCGTGCGGCGCATTCTGCAGCTGCACGACAGCGATATTCAGCTGATCGAACAACCGCAAAGCGGTGCCTGCTTCCGCTTTGCCATTCCGCCGCGTTAATCGAGGCAGCTGCGATCGACGCTGATAAATTTGTTGTTATAAATAATGAATTTCTGCCCCTTCTGCCGAATACCGGCATGGGTCAGCGTATCGCCGGGGCGCAGGTATTCGGTGACGCCCTCTTCATCCGTGCTGTTGCAGCCCGGCTTGAGCAGGAACTTGAAGTAGGTGTTGCCGGTGTTGGTGAGCGTACCGCGCTGCGCATCGAGCCGATAGGCAAAGTTTACCTGACGCGGGCGCACCACCAGAATGGTGTCCATCACCACGATCGGCTCCAGGTTGACGCCGGCGCCCCGACGCGGCCCCGGCTCGAACAATCGGGTCGGTACTTCGCGAAATGATACCCGGTAATAACGCTCGCGATTATCCTGCGGCCCGCGGTAGAAAAACTTGTAGTACTCCGCCTGCCCGGCCTGCAGCGTCAGCTGGCGCGGCGCGAACAGCAGCTCGCCGTCCGCCGGCCGGCTGCGCACCTCGCGCTCTCCCGGCCGATCGATGGCGCGAATGCTCACCTGATACAGGCGCGCGCTGCGGTTGTTATTCAACACCCGCTTGGCGGTGAATGAGCGATCCTGATCCATGGCAAACGTCAGGGTACCGACATTGATCGCGGCGGCGGTAAAGGGAAAGGACAAACACAGCAACCCTATCAGCACAAGTTTCACGCCCTGCCCTCAATTGATGTTGCGCCAGGTGGCTTCGACATGAATTTCACCGGCGGCGCTGACGTCGCCATACCAACCGTTGCCGTCGACGGTTCTCAGCGAGATCGGATTGTTCATCGGAATGCTAAAGGTCACGCGGGTCTTGTTCAGCACACCCACTTCACCGGAGATATCATTCCACGGCGTGCTGCTCCAGAGCGCATTGGTCATGTCGTGCCACTGGCCATCGCAGCCGGCGGCGAAGCTCTGCTGGCCGTTGGTGCTGGTGGTGATGCCGAGGGTGGCGGGGAACGGCACCTGGGTACTGTTATCCGCCGAAGAAAAGAGGCAATAGTTCACCCCGTTGATCGCCTGAGTCGGCCCGGTCGCCATCACCCTCACCTGATCGGCGGCGGTTTTGCCGCTGGTGGTCACGAAGTAGCCGAACTCCAGCGCCGGCTCCGCCGGGCCGACATAACCTTCACGGTGTGGGCTGTTGTCGTAATCATCGGAAATAATGCTGATGCTGAAATCGCGCGGCTTGATAATCAGCTGGTTTGAAGTGGAAAACTCATACCATCCCGACTCCGGCGAGGTGGTGTTCTGAAAACGGAAATTGATCAGATCACGAGTGCCGCTGTCGGAAATCCCCAGCGCGACCATCTGTTTGAAGAAGTTACTGGAGAAGAACACATAGACGGCGTTGCTGCTCTTCAGCTCGTTAAACGTATAGTAGCTGCCGGTGCCCGACGTGTTTTTCCAGGTGTTGCCGTTCAGACTGAACTGCAGATCGGCGGCGTTCACCGCTGAGGACAGCGCCGCATGGTTAATCGCCGGGAAAATATGAATCGAGGTATTGCTCACGCTGCCGTCGGTCTGCAAATCGTAGCTGACCATCTTGCACATGATGCCTGAGCGGGCGCCGATGGTCTGGTTCTTGCAATCGGCATTGCCCTCGCCGATGATCGGCACCCCATCGCTGTTGACGAACACCTCCGATACGGCATTGGTATTGATAAAGCGCAGGTGGGCCGCCTTGCTGTGCGTGACGGTGCGCTTGTACCAGCGGCCGCTGGCCTGATCCCGGCAGCGGCCGCCGGCCGCGGCGTCGTAAGCCACCGACGTTTGGCAGCCGTTGATCTGCATGCTGAAAGCTTCACCCGCCGCCATCTGCTTCAGATACTGATAGAAGCTCGGCGACATCATGCCGTGCATCCATTTTGCGCCGCCGGGCGTGACCACGGCGCCGTAAAATCCCTTTTCGTCGGTGGTCTGCGGCAGAATCAAGCTGGTATCCATATTGCAACCGGCATACCAGTTGATGCAGCGCAGGCCGAGGAACGGATTCTTTATCGGCGCATTTTCCAGCCACATGTCATAGCGCCAGTTGGCATTCAGCCCCGTGTTGTAACCATTATCCACGTATCCCAGGCTCTGCTGATAAACAGTGCCGGAACCGCCGTATTTCAGCCCGGTCCACTTATTGGCGCCGGTCATGCGCGGATCCAGCCCGCCGGCCGGCGTGACGAAAAAGTTGTCGTCGGCGTTGTTCTCCACGAAGACAAATTTCATGACCGCCGCATCCGGCCAGTTGGTCTGGCTGACCGCCGCCTGCAGCGCGGGGGCGACCAGCGCCAACAACAACAGCGCAACGTTAGCTCTCATGGTCAGACTCCCCGGATGACATATTGCCTGCATAGGTTTTCAGCCCGGTGCAGATCACGTCGCCGACCCACACGGCGCCTTGCGCCTTGCTGAGATCCAAATCCACTTCGCATGTCTGATTGCCGCCGTGGGTAAAATCGATAACCGGGAATTTCTTGTCGACGTCCATGATAAATTCGCCTTTCTCATCGGTGCGGGTGCGGCCGATATGGTTCTTGATATAGGCGTTGGCCAGCAGCGTGCCGTCCTCCGCTTTGATGCGGCCAAACACCGTCACCATCTGTTTTATCTCCGGCGAGATCACCGCCACGTTGCCCGGATACAGGGTGAGCTTGCTCTTGCGCCTGGTGACGATGTCAAAGCTCTCCGCCGAGTTTTTGTTGTTCATCAGCTCTACGTCGTACTGACCGTAAGGCGACAAAGGCAGGTAATTCTTATTGCCGCTCAGCTTCACCATCCGGCCGTCAACCCGTGCGGTCAGCAGGCCGTCGTTTTCAATGCCGGTATTGAAGATAATCCCGGCGTTGCCTTCGTTGCGGCCGCTGATGGCAATATTACGCCCTTGCCAGCCCATGCTGCCGCTCGCGGTCAGGCTGCTGTTAACGTAGCCGTCGGCGGAACTGCTGACGTTGAGCGTGCCAGCCGAATACTTGGTGTCAAAGCGCGCATAGCCACCACCGTTGAAGCGGTTGTCGCCGCGAGTATCACCGGAAATCGCCCGCGACAGGTTGGCGCCCAGGGTGCGGATCGGCCCGTCCTTGATGTCCTTGCGCGCCGCCAGGTTGGCGGTGGTGTAACCGTTTTGATTGGAAACGCCGGCGCTGAGCCAGTTACCCATCGGCAGTGAAAAATCGAGCGCGATGTACTTGCCGGTATTGGCGTTGCTGCTACCGTTGTTGTAACGCTGTACGCCCGCCCGGACGCCCAGCGTGCCGAAGCGGCCGGTAAAGATGTTCTGGTAATAGTCGGCGTTGTAATAGTGACTGTCGTTCTTCTTATCGTCGTTGTAGCTGGCGCTCAGGGTGCCCAACGGAGACCACAGCGCCCCCAGATTAAGGCTGCCGCCAACTGCGCGGTTATAGGCGTCATTTTGCAACAGACGATCGCCAATCTGCGTTTTCTCCTGATTGATCCATACGCTGCTGAAGCCGCCGGGCAACGCGGCGCTGACGCTGTTGACCAAACTCCAGGAGCGATCGGATGCCGCCATATTTTGCAGGTTGATCTGAATCGACTCGGTCACCGGCAGGCTGACGCGGCTCTCGCCGACGGCGTTGCCGTCAAACGAATACCCCGACAGCGCCCAATTAAGCGTTTGCAGATTGCCGGTAGCCGAAGCGCCAAGCAAATAAGAGTCCTTTGCCGGGCGGTGGCGCTCCCGTTCGCCGCGCCAGTCGTCCATGCGCAGCATCCCACCCCAGAATTGCCAGGCCAGCGGCGCATTCGCACCGCGATTGGGGCTGAACAGTTTATTCACTCGCTGCATGCGTTTATCGACCACTTTGCCGTTGACCACGACCTCCACCTCCACGTCATAGATACCGTAGGGCAAACTGCCGGTGTCAACTTCATGATTGCCCATCGTGAAGTTTTGTACGCTGAGCAGCCGCCCGTCGCGCGACAGATGCACCTCGCCGGCCGAGGGAAAAAAAACCACGATCGGCGTCAGCGATTGGGAATTATCGAATACCGTCGAGTTGGCGCGGTTGCCGTAGGACAGGCCATAAATCTTGCTCGAGTTGATGGTCGTGACCGGCCCCAGCGACTGCAAATTCCAGCTGTCCAGCATGCCGGCGGCGAAACGGCGGCCGGCGAAATCACGCTCGAACATCGCTTTGTACAGCGTGGCGTTTTCATCGCCGCTGCCGATACCGTAGATGGAACCGTTCAACTCCACGTGGTGTTCACGCAACGCCGTGACGCTGTTGAGCGATAAATAACTGGAGGTGTTGCCTTCGCTGGCGCGGGCCCGGTTATCGTAGACCCCGAGGTTATAATCCAGCGTGCTGCTTACGGCATCCACGCTGGACGCGCCGATGTCGCTGGAACGAGCGCGCAGCACCGTCCCCAACGCGGATTCTTTCACCACCAGCTGCAGGTTGAGCTGCCGGAAATCCAGCGCCAGCCAGGCGTCGTCCGCGATCCGGATATGCTGCTGCCGATCGAATGGCGCATCCTGCAAAGCCTGCAGCTGGCCGGCAATCGCCGCCGTCAGCCGGGCGCCGTCGTCGTTATCCTCCAGCGTCACCCGACGAATCTTTAGCCGGTCCTGATCCAGGTAGAGAAAGGCATGGCCGATGCGGCTGTCGTCTTTGACGCCATCGCTCTTTTCATAATGCAACAACAGCGGAATACTCATTCCCTCGCGCAACGCCAGGCTGAAAGTGTGCGGGATCAGCACGCCGTTAATCTGCGTCAAACCGGCCGCCATCGCCATACGGCCAGGCAACAGCGTCGGGAGCGCCAGCGCACCGGCGGCCAAAAGCGTTCTCAACAGCACAGCGTTCACATGCCACTCCTTGCGTGATTGTTTTGCATCCATCGTGGATAACGCGCGCATTACTTCACCGGGATAAACTGTTCGCCGTGCCACAGCGCGACGCGTCCTTTTTTATCGTTGACGTCAACCTTGCTGAAGGCGCGATCCTTCCCCGGCATCACGAAATAGTTTTCCTTGCAGTCGCTGCCGTCTTGCTTGTTCCTGCAATTGCCGTAGGCCACCACTTTGAACGTGGCGTTGCCGGTGTTTTTGATCCGTCCGTTAGCGAACTGATAGGCGAAGCGATCCTGCCGAGGCGCCACCACCAAAATGGTGCCGATGCGCGCCGACGTGGTGGCCACGGCATTACGCCGAGCGGAGTTTTGCCCCGCCTCGCTCAACGCCTGATCGAACCAAACGATGCGGTAGTAACGCTCCTGGGCATCATTCGGCCCCTTGTAGTAAAAGCGGATCACATCGCTGGCGTTGGCCGGCAAGATCAGGCTGGCGGGCGACAGCAGCATTTCATCCCGGCTGCTCATCGGGATCACCGTACCGGAGGCCAGGGGACTGGAAATGCGTTCGATCTTGATGGTCACCAGCCGGCCGCTGTCGGTGGTGTTTTTGATTTCCTTGCTCAGGCGCGCGCTGTCGCCAGGCATGAAGGTGCTGATCTCACCCACATCGAGCGCCAAAGCCGGCCGCAGCAGCATTAACATCAGGGTGACGGCGAGAGAAAAGCGTGTCATTGCGGTATTCCACTGGCGTTGATGAGCGATAAATAGCAGGAGGTCTCCCCCCTGCCAGATGCAGAATCGTTCGGGGGATTAGGAAGTCCAGGTCGCGTTGAACTCGACGCTGACGTCGCCGCTCCAGATACCTTCCGGCAGCGTGCTGAAATCCGTGACGGCGGTGGTGCCGTTTGACGTCGCGCCGATGATGCTGAAGGTGAACTGATCCTGCGCGCTGGTGCGGCCGGCCTGGTTGTAGGCATTGGACAGGGCGCTCAGATTGCCGCCCAAAATGCCGGCGGTGGTGTCGATCATGGTGGTTTCAGCCGTTTTCCCGACCACCGCTCCGTTATAGTTCACCCCGACTTCCAGCGTAGAACCGGAAGTGTCCAGCTGAGTCAGCGTATTGGAGACCAATTTTGAGGTCAGTTTGAAAGCGGTGGCCGTGGTATCGCCTTCCACGGTGACGTCAAACAGGCCTTTCTGGCTGTTGAAACCCTTAATGCCTTCTGCATAGTTGAAGGCCAGGCTGCCAATCGGCGTCACAACCAGTTTGCTGGTGGTGTCTTTCTTGGCAGTTGCAGACCAGGTTGCCAGCGCCTGAGCGGTAACGTCGGCGGCTTGAGCAGTGCTGACCGCTGCAAAGGCGGAAACGATCGCCAGAGCCAGTGTCATTTTCTTCATGGTATAACTCCCTTCAATGTTGAATATGTTTTCTTTCTTTCGTCCATTCTCAGCCAGCCGTTTGCATCACTGCGTTTAGCCAGTCTGCTTGACGCCACAAGAATATCCCCGACCGATCAAAAAAGAATCATTAACTGTTAAAGTTCAAATATTTAGATTTAAATTCCAACATTAATGTTTTAACCCCCATCAATCACATTAAAAAACGGGTTAAGCCTTTGATGAAAGCACAATCAAATTGTGGTTTAACCCCTGCAGGGCGGTTATTGTTTAACCACAAATACGCTCTGTTCGCCCTTCCCATGGCCGTGTGAAATTTCAGCGCCGGCGTTGTTCGGTGAGGGAAAAGATTGATTGGATTTACGCAGGGGGCAGCAGCCAATCCAGATCGGCCGCTGTAGAGAAAAAGGGGGGCTTCTCGCCCTGTGTCAGGAAGGGTACCGGGTTCTCAGGGAAAGAATAAGCCGCATAAAGCCGGCCTGATTGAGACCCAGTTTTCGCATAATATTCAGTTTATGGGAGCTTATGGTTTTGTAACTTCTCCGGGTCACGTTGGCGATGCTTCGTGGGGATGCGCCAGCAACCATCATGGCCAAAACTCGCCATTCACTGTCAGATAATGCGGCTGCCGAATACACCAAGCCGGCGCGAATATGCGGGGAACGATAGCCGGAGAACATGCCCGCAGCCGCAATGGCGTCACTCAGGCAGTGCAATGGCTCCCCCTTTGCCACTATCGCTATGCGGGCATCTGCCGCCAACAACGCTAATATACCGGGGTGTTCTACCGCGGTGAAAATCACCAAGGGAATTTCCGGCCAAACATTTTTTGCCGTCAGAACGAACCGTAATACATCATACAAATATTCTCTCTGATGATATAACTCCATTATAAGCGCGCGAGGCTTTCCCTCTTTCAATACTCCTTCCAGCTCCCTCAAGGTGTCGATAAAATAGCTGTCACTTGATTGGGTAACGAGAAATGCTTCCATTCCTCTTCTCACTAAATAGCTGGGTTCGAAAAATAGCAGCGCATCACCGAAATCGGCTTTAACCATACATAATCACCATAATGAGGTAGAAAGCGGTAGAGAAAGGGAAATACCTCTCGTAAGCGCCACACGGCAACCCGCCAAATGAAAGTCGAACGTTCTATTTCAACACTGTAATATTTTTGTCATATCCACCATCCTTCAATCGCGTTGGGCGGCGGCTATCAATGGTCAATTAATAAACTCGGCATTGTCGCTTTCCAATCCTGAACAGATCTCCATTTTATGTTCACGCAAGATCTTGCAGCGCAGCAGGAATAAGCGGGAAATACCGGAAATGTAAGCCCTGACCTGATTGCTGCGCACCACCAGCAAAAACTCATCGCCGTTGCATTCTCCCGTTTGGTGCGCGGCGTAAGCCAGAATATCCCGATTCAGGCTGGCGTTGACCGTCGCCGAGGCATCAGGCAACGACATGAAAACCTTACAGTTACCTGACTTTCCCAGGTAGCTCTCCTGCCGGGCCCCCGAGCCGCTGAAATAGACCGTGACAGCAATAGCCATGAGGATCCCCCCCAGAACCATCGCGCTGAACATCAGCCACCCACGGCGGGAATAACCAAGATGAGAAGAGACCCCGTCGATGACGGTGTCGGACGCCGGATTGACCGCCGCTGCGGGCGCAGATCCCGGCACAGCCGCGGCAGACTCCGCGTCGTGAATATCTTCCGCGTCCTCATAAGACTCGATGGTAATCTCATCACGCAACATAAAGCCCACTTTAGGAACCGTAACAATGACCTCATCCTCGACGCCAAGGTTTTTAATCACCCGACGCAATTTGCTGACGCACTGATTAAGATTATTATTGCTGGACACCATGCCGTAATCGTCCCAGACCTTCTTGAATATCAGTTCACGCCCTACGGCCTCGCCATGGTGGGCAATCAACAGCAGCAACAACCGTTTGGAAGGACTGGATATGGATATGGGATCGTCAGAAAAATCTGTTGGGCTAAGGGTTCTGGTGTCTGCGTCAAAGAGAATATGGTCATTAAATCTATATTTCATTTTATTCACATGTTTTCACTATAGCGATAATTTATAGTTTGGCGTCAAATGTTAATGAAATATTAAATAAATATTTAATCAGGTAATTCGCGAAAATACCCAAGCACAGGCAAGAAAAACCACTCAATTAACGCCACGAAATACGCTTTGTCACCTCACCACCGTTTATATAGGATTTTTCTTGCAAACCATAACCAAAGGTTAACCAATCACCACATTCATTGATATATTGACGCGACAAAAACCACAAAGTTAGTTTTTTGTGTCGCAAATTATCAATTTTAAGGAAAATCATCTCAAAAAAAGACCGCAGAACTAAATTTTAATAAAAAAATAATAACACGTGAATGTTGAGCGTAATCACAGACCGCAGTCCATCCGCATTAGCCCGATGAATTAACGCGTTTGCCGCGACGCAAATGTTAAATTTTAGGTTCAGCCAAGGCGATGGGAAACAATAATGAAAGGAAAAACTTACGAATGACGCCTGTCGCGTTTTCCACAACAGGCGAAAACATTCGCGGTAGCTCATTGAACTGATGAGGGGAATATCAGGCTAAAGGTCAAGCAAGCAGAACCTCGGCCATCGGAACACTGCGCGCGCACCTCACCGCCGTGCAGCGTCATGATGGCGCGTACGATAGACAGCCCGAGGCCGCTGGCATGGCTGCCGGCGCTGCGCGCGGGATCGGCGCGGTAGAAACGATCGAACAGTTTTTCCAGCTGTGCCGCCGCGATCGGCGGCCCCTGATTGATGACCTGCACCCACCAGGCATCGGCGCGCCGTTCAGCCCGCAATACGATCAGGCTGTTTTCATCGGCATAGCGCACCGCGTTGGCCACCAGATTGCTCAGCGCCCGCTGGAACAACATCGCGTCCGCCTTCAGCTCGCCTTCCCCTTCGCAGTTCAGCGCGATGCCGCGTTCTTCCGCCAGCCCTTCGAAGTAATCCGCCACCCGCCGCAGCTCGACCGCCACATCCAGACGACTGTAGTTCAGCGCGGACTGCGCCTCACCGGCGCGCGCCAGAAACAGGATGTTTTCCACCATGCGCGAAATACGCTCCAGCTCATCCATATTGTTCGACAATAGGGTTTCGTACTCCTCCACGCTGCGGGGTTGATACAGCGCCACCTGACACTGGCCCATCAACGCGCCCACCGGGGTGCGGATCTCATGGGCCAGATCGGCGGAAAACTGCGTCAGCCGCTGATAGCCTTCATTCAACCGATCGAGCATCGCATTAAACGCCCGGGTCAATTGCTGTAACTCCTTCGGCGCCCCCTGTTCACTGAGGCGCGTCGACAATGTATTGGGCGCGATCTCCGACGCCTGCGCCGCCATGCGCCATAGCGGCCGCAATCCGCGGCGCATGACCCCATAGCCCAGCAGCGCAATCAGCAGGAAAGCCACAACGACCGCCGCGACAATGCGCCACAGGTAGCGCGCCAGCATTTTCTGTTCGTTGACCATCACGTGCGCGGCGGAAATCTGCAGCAAACTGCCGTCTTCCAGGCGCACCATTGCCGACGCCGCTCGCAGCGGCACCCCCTGCGCCGTTTCCCCGCCGCGCACGGCGGCCAGCGTCTGCGCCTGTTCGGGCGGCGTCGGCGCGATCGGCGGCAGGGCCACCCTGGCCGGATTCACATTGATGAGCGGTTTTTGCCCCGGAATTTGGAAAATCAACACATCCTGTTCATTGCCCAGCATATTTTCGAACAGGCCGTTATTAGCCGTCAGACGCGCCAAAGGAAAGCGCTGCCCCAGTAAATGGCGGAAATACTCTACGCGCCCGGTCACCTGCAGATCGCTGCGGAGCGTCATTTCCTGACGCATGGCGCCGAACAGATACCAGCCCGCCCCGCTCACCACGCAGGCGGCCACCAGCGCGAACAGCATGGCGGTGCGCAGCGTCAGCGACACCGGCCGGCGTGAAGCGCGGGCGTTCACGAGCGCGGCTCGCAAACATAGCCGATGCCGCGCACGCTGTGGATCAGCTTGACGTCGAACGGCCGGTCGATTTTGGCGCGCAGGCGTTTGATCGCCACATCAACCACATTAGTGTCGCTGTCGAAATTCATGTCCCACACCTGGGAGGCGATCTGCGTGCGCGACAGCACTTCGCCTTCGCGCCGCACCAGCAGATGCAGCAACATGAATTCTTTATTGGTCAGCGGGATCACCTGATCCTGGCGCACTGCCCGGCGGCGCAGCACGTCCAACTGCAGATCGGCGATGGCGTAATGATCGGCTTCGCGCGCCGGCCCGCGGCGCAGCAAGGTGCGCAAACGCAGCACCAGCTCGGTAAAGGAAAACGGTTTGATAAGATAGTCGTCCGCGCCCAGCTCCAGACCGTGGATGCGATCCTGTACGCCGTCGCGGGCGGTGAGAAACAGGATCGGCACGTCGCTTTTCTTGCGCAACACCTCGATGATCTGCCAGCCGTCCAGCCCCGGCAGCATCACGTCGAGCACGATCGCATCGTAATCCTGCTCCAACGCGCGAAACAGCCCGTCGGTGCCGGTGCGCGCCAAATCGACACCGTAGCCCGCTTCCCCGAGCCCTTTCTTCAGGTAATCCCCTGTGCCGATATCGTCTTCAACTACCAGTATTCGCATGCTCGCCACCTCGTTACGTCTGCAAAAATACTAGCAGCTTCGGCGGACAAACTTGATGACATTAATGTCATCAAACGGCCATGGCGCTGACCCAGTAGGTCAACCATGCTTAACCGGCAAACTCATTTCAGGAGAACGTTATGATTACCCGTCATCGTATAGCCGGTTTACTGTTATCCACCTTGCTGCTGTCCAGCGGCTTGGCCGCCGCCGCCCAGCCGCCGGGCAAGGTGATTGCGCCGCTGCGCGGCACCATCAGCCAAGTTGCCGACGGTAATCTGCAGCTGACCGATCGCAAGGGCGAGAACCTCAGCGTCAAGCTGAACGATCAGACCAAAGTGCTCAGCGTTTCCAAAGCCACGCTGGACGACATCAAACCGGACAGTTTTATCGGCACCGCCGCCGTGCCGCAGCCGGACGGCACGCTCAAAGCGCTGGAGGTGCACGTGTTCGCCGCCAGCCTGCGCGGCACCGGCGAAGGGCACTCTGCCTGGGAATCCGCCGACGGCAAAGTGGACACCATGACTAACGGCACCGTCGGCAAACTGGTGAAATCCAACGGCCGTACCCTGACCGTCACCTACGGCAACCAGCAGAAAACCGTTGTCGTGCCGGAAGACGTGCCGATCGTGACGCTGGATCCGGGCGATCTGAGCCTGCTGAAACCGGGCGTGCACATCGTGCTATTCTCCGCCGCCAACGAAAAGGGCGAGCGCGTCGCCACCCGCATTTCCGCCGGCAAAGACGGCACCGTGCCGCCGATGTAACCGGAGGAATGCCATGAAGACCAACGCGTCGCCGCCGGTGCATCGCTGGCCGGTTCGCATCACTCATTGGATCAACCTGTTCGCCATGGCGTGCATGTTCATGAGCGGTTGGGAAATCTACAACGCCTCGCCGCTGTTCGATTTCCGCTTTCCGCCGCAGATGACGCTGGGCGGTTGGCTGGGCGGCGCGATTGGTTGGCATTTGGCGGTGATGTGGCTATTGGTGCTCAACGCCGTCTGCTATCTGCTGTGGAGCCTGCTCAGCGGTCATTTTCGCCGCGATCTGTTGCCGCTTCGCATCGGCGCGCTGCGGCAGGATATCTGGCTGGCGTTGACGCTGCGCCTGCGCCACCGGCATGGCCACTATAACGCCATTCAGAAACTGATGTACCTCGGCGTACTGGCGCTGGGCCTATTGCTGGTGCTGTCCGGCCTGGCGATTTGGAAGCCGGTTCAGCTGCAGGGATTGGTCGCCCTGTTTGGCGGCTTCGATTTCGCGCGCTACGTGCATTTCTTCGCCATGGCCGGCATCGGTCTGTTCGTGGCGATCCACGTCTTCATGGTGATCGTCGTACCCAAAACGCTGTGGGCGATGATAACGGGTGGCAAACATGAATGAGAAAAAACCGCGGGCAACCGCGCCAAAACTGGAACCGGACCAAAAAAAGCAGTTGGTCAATCTGCAGCGCCGCCTGATGCTGCGTTCCGGCCTGACGCTGGGCGGCATCGCCATGCTTACCGGTTGCAACCTGCAAGACGGCGATCGGGTGGATAAGGTGCTGTGGGCCATGTCGCGCTGGAACGACCGGGTGCAAGCCTGGCTGTTCAGCCGCCAGCGGCTGGCGCAAACTTATCGGCCCGATCAAATTACCCACCCTTTCCCCTTCAACGCGTTTTACCCGGAATATAACGTCCCCGAGGTCGATCTCGCCGGCTATCGGCTTGAGGTCGCGGGGAAAGTGGAGAAAAAAGCGCCCTGGACGCTGGAACAGTTGCAGCGGCTGCCGCAGCAAAACCAAATCACGCGCCTGATCTGCATTGAGGGGTGGAGCGCCATTGGCCAATGGGGCGGCGTGCCGCTGCGCACCTTTCTGCAGCATGTCGGCGCGGATCTGAATGCCGGTTATGTCGGCTTCAAATGCGCCGATCGTTACTACTCCAGCCTCGACATGGCCACCGCGCTGCACCCGCAGACCATCCTGGCGCTGGATTTCGGCGGCAAGGCGCTGCCGGCGGACTATGGCTACCCGCTGCGGCTGCGCGTGCCAACCAAGTTGGGGTTCAAAAACGCCAAACATATCGCCGCGATCTTCGTCAGCGACGTCAATCCGGGCGGCTACTGGGAAGATCAGGGCTACAACTGGTTCAGCGGCATTTAGTTTTGCGCGGCACTGCGCATAAGCCTCATCGACGGCTGGAGGAGCCTCTCCGCCGCGGTTAATAATCTGTTCGTCACAAAGGGGATAACTATAGGAAAAATAATAGTAAAAAGGATTTTATCATGGAGATTGATGTTAAGGAGATCAATGCACGACCTGTCACGGAGTATAGGTACCGAATAACGGTTTATAAAAAAGCCAGCAGCGTAGCTGCGTATTACCTTGATTTTAAAAAAGCGACGTTAAGGATGCGTCAATGGCTTATTGGGGCTTATCCTGCCTCGGAAGTATTGGACAATGCTTACGTCATGGAATTGTACGATGTAAGAGCATTGGAAAACCGCGCCGAAGTAACCAGATCCTTATTTGATACCTATACCAGGATGGCATACACCCGATATGAACGAGAACAACTCTTCATTAATGGCATCGGCCTGGCGATCGTCACTTTTGTGGCGCAATACCAAGCGAGATTGGTTTTCAGTGTACCGCTCAGGCCAGCGCTAGCCAGAATTTATGACTCGCTCTTGAAAAAACACGCGCATCACGTACATTATTTGTACAACCAAGCGCTTATTGAGGACGGATTATATGTCATCGAAATCCCGCCTGTTAACGGCAGAATCCCACCCAAACCCTATGAGCATAAAGGAACGGCATCAAAAAGAGATGCAAGCCTTCCACGAAGAATGGGCTGAACAAAGGCGCCGCGAATGGCGTGAACGCGGCGGCGTTGAAGCAAGTGAAGCGCCCGCACGTGGCATCGATACCGAACTTTCATCCTGATTCCGCTTCGTTCTTATTCCTCTTCTCCCGCCGTCAGCAATGCAATCCCCGCTTGCTCAATGGCCTCCCGCGCGGCGGCGGGCAACCCCTCGTCGGTAATGACGGCGTCAAAGGCGGCGATCGGCAGCGCCAGGTAGGTCGCGACCTTGCCGTATTTGGACGTATCGCTGAGCAGAATGCGGCGGCGGCTGGCCTCGACGATGGCCTTCTTCACCATCACCTTGTCTTCGTTCGGCGTCGACAGGCCGCGCATGCTCCACGAAGAGGCGGAGATGAACGCCAGATCGATAAACAGACCGCGCAGTGCCTGCGCCGCCGCTTCGCCGACGCAGGAGCGGTTTTCCCGGCACACGGTGCCGCCGGTGTGGATGATTCGGCACTGGCTGTGTTCGATCAGGAAGCCGGCGATGACAAAGTCGTTGGTCACCACCGTCAAATCGTCACGTTCACCGATCTGTTTCGCCAGCGCCAGCGTGGTGGTGCCGGCATCCAGATAGATACAGCTGTTGGCGGGAATTTGCCGCGCCGCCAGCCGGCCAATGGCGATTTTCTGCCGGCCGAACATCCCCTCTTTGGCCTGGTGCGAAGGTTCGCTCGCCACCCGCTCGGGCGCCTGCACGCCGCCCGAGACCGACTGCACCGCGCCCTGTTCCTCCAGTTTTTGCAAATCACGGCGGATCGTCATGTGCGACACCCCCAGCCGTTCGGTCAGCTCGGCAATGCTGACGACGCCGCGTTCGGATACCAGCGCAAGAATTTGTTGATGGCGTTCTACAGGTATCACGGTTCCCTCTCGTTGCTGCGGTGATAATAATTGTGATTTTACGTCAATTTTCGTTCGCCGATAGCCCTAATTTTTCGCGGCGTGACGGCGCACGCAGTTAGACCAGGTAAACATAAACTTATTTAAAAACAGAATAGTAATGTTAATTCAGGCCAGAAATCAGACGAAAAATCCGTTTCACACATTGTTAATTATTGTGATAGCGATCGCGGATAAACCGTCGTCAAGCGCTTACATTTAACACAACAAAACAAATTATCACTAAAATTAACAGGAGTGCAGTATGACACACCCAGGGAATTATGCCGTCTGCATCATCGGACTGGGCGCGATGGGCATGGGCGCGGCGCGTTCGTGCCTTCGCGCCGGATTGACCACCTACGGGGCGGACCTGAATCCACAGGCGCTGGCGACGCTGCAGCAGGCCGGCGCGCAACAAGCGTCTACCAGCGCGTGCGACTTCGCGGCCGAGTTGGACGCCGTGCTGCTGCTGGTGGTGAACGCCGTCCAAGTGAAACAGATCCTGTTCGGCGAACAAGGCCTGGCGCCAAAGCTCAAGCCAGGCACTGCGGTGATGGTCTCTTCGACCATTTCCGCCGATGACGCCAAACAGATCGAGCAACGGCTGCTGGACTACGGGCTACCAATGCTGGACGCGCCGGTTTCCGGCGGAGCGGCCAAGGCGGAGGAAGGCCAGATGACGGTGATGGCCGCCGGCGCCGACGCCACCTTCGAGCGTCTGCAACCCGTGCTGGACGCCATCGCCGGCAAAGTTTATCGCATCGGCGAGACCATCGGTCTGGGCGCGACGGTAAAAATCATCCACCAGCTGTTGGCCGGCGTGCACATCGCCGCCGGCGCCGAAGCCATGGCGCTGGCCGCCCGCGCCGGCATCCCGCTGGACGTGATGTACGACGTGGTCACCCACGCCGCCGGCAACTCCTGGATGTTCGAAAATCGCATGCGCCACGTGGTCGACGGCGACTATACGCCCAAATCGGCGGTGGATATCTTCGTCAAGGATCTGGGGCTGGTGGCGGATACCGCCAGGGCGCTGCACTTCCCGCTGCCGCTGGCCTCCACCGCTTTCACCATGTTTACCGCCGCCAGCAACGCCGGTTACGGTAAAGAAGACGACAGTGCGGTAATCAAAATCTTTGCCGGCATCGATCTGCCGCAAAAAAAGGAGGCGCTCTGATGCTGCTTGGCGTAATCGCGGATGACTTTACCGGCGCGACCGACATCGCCAGTTTTCTGGTGCAAAACGGCCTGCCGACGGTGCAGCTGAACGGCGTGCCGCAGGACGAAACGCAGGTAAACGCACAGGCGGCGGTCATCAGCCTGAAATCGCGTTCCTGCCCGGCAGAACAGGCGGTCGAACAGTCGTTGCAGGCACTGGCCTGGTTGCAAAAACAGGGCTGCCGTCAGTTCTACTTCAAATACTGCTCCACTTTCGACAGCACCGCACAGGGCAATATCGGCCCGGTGACCGACGCCCTGCTCACCGCGCTGGGGGAAAATTTCACGGTTGTCTCACCGGCGTTGCCGGTAAACGGCCGCACTGTCTATCAGGGCCACCTGTTCGTCGGGGAACAGCTGTTGTCTGAATCCGGCATGCGTCATCACCCGGTCACGCCGATGACCGACAGCAACCTGCTGCGCCTGATGGAATCCCAGGCCGCCGGGCGCTGCGGGCTGGTGACGGCGGCGGAAATGGATCGCGGCGCCGAGGCGGTCAGCGAGAAGCTGCGCCAACTGGCGCAGGAAGGCGTGCGCTACGCGGTGCTGGATACGCTCAACGAGCGGCATCTGCTCATTCAGGGTGAAGCGTTGAAAACGATGAAGCTGGTGACCGGCGGTTCGGGCCTGGCGATCGGTCTGGCGCGGCAATGGGCGCAAAGCGGCGCTCGTTCGGCAGAGGCGGCCGGCGCGCCGCAGGGGGAAAAGGCAGCAGTGCTGTCGGGCTCGTGTTCTGTGATGACTAACCGGCAGGTGGCGCACTACCGCGAGCGCGCTTCGGCACAGGCCATCGATATCGGCCGCTGCCTCGAACCACAGGCACGCGCCGCCTACGCCGCCGAGTTGGCGCACTGGGCGCAGCATCACGCCGGGGAGGCGCTTGCCCCGCTGATCTACGCCACTGCGCCGCCGGAAGCGCTGCAGCAAACGCAACGGCAGCACGGCGCCGCCGCCAGCGAAGCGGTGGAAGCGCTGTTCGCCGAATTGGTGGTGCAACTGCGCCAGTTGGGATTCAACCGCTTTATCGTCGCCGGCGGCGAAACCTCCGGCGTGGTCACGCAGGCGCTGGGCATTCGCGGCTTCCATATTGGCCCCAGCATTTCTCCCGGCGTTCCCTGGGTGCGCGCCAGCGATCGGGCGATTTCCCTGGCGCTGAAATCAGGCAATTTTGGCGATGAAGCCTTCTTCTCGCGCGCGCAAACGGAGTTTCCAGTATGACCATGACGACCGAACAGCAAGCGCGCGAAGAGATGGTGCGTCTCGGCGCCTCGTTTTTCCAACGCGGCTACGCCACCGGTTCCGCCGGCAACCTCTCACTGTTGCTGCCGGACGGCGCGCTGCTGGCAACGCCGACCGGCTCTTGCCTGGGCGAGCTGCAGGCCGATCGCCTGTCTAAAGTGAGCCTGAACGGCGATTGGCTGTCCGGCGACAAGCCGTCAAAAGAGATCAGCTTTCACCGAGCGCTGTATCTGAACAATCCGGAATGCAAAGCGGTGGTGCACCTGCATTGCACCTACCTCACGGCGCTCTCTTGCCTGCAAGGGCTGGACGTCGACAACGCCATCAAACCGTTCACCCCCTATGTGGTGATGCGCGTCGGCAAGGTGCCGGTGGTACCCTACTATCGCCCTGGCGACGAAAGGCTGGCGCAGGATCTGGCGCGCCTGGCGCCGGCCCACCGCGCCTTTTTACTGGCCAACCACGGGCCGGTGGTGACCGGTAAAGACCTGCGAGCGGCGGCGGACAATACCGAAGAGATGGAAGATGCGGCGCGGCTGATCTTCACCCTCGGCGATCGTCCTATCCGCTATTTGACCGATGATGAAATTGCCGAATTACGGAGCTGACCCATGCCTAAATTTGCCGCCAATTTATCGATGATGTTTAACGAAGTGCCGTTCCTCGAGCGCTTCGCTGCCGCTGCCGAACAAGGCTTCAGCGCGGTGGAATTCCTGTTCCCTTACGAGCATCCCGCCGAGCTGTTGGCCGAAAAGCTGCGCGAACACGGCCTGCAACAGGTGCTGTTCAATACCGCGCCCGGCGATGTCACCGCCGGCGAATGGGGGCTGGCGGCGCTGCCGGGCCGCGAGCAAGATGCGCGCGCTGATATCGATCGCGCGCTGGCCTACGCCATCGCCCTCGCCTGTCCCTGCGTGCATCTGATGGCCGGCGTGGTGCCCGCGGGTGCGGATCGGCAACGTTATCTCGACACCTTTATCGCCAATGCGCGCTATGCCGCCGACGCCTTCGCCCCGCACGGCGTCAAGGTGCTGATCGAAGCGCTCAGCCCACCGGTCAAGCCCGACTACCTGTTCGCCAGTCAACATCAGGCGGCGGCGGTGGTGAAGGCGATAGCGAGACCGAACGTGTTCATTCAGTTCGACTTTTTCCACGCGCAGTTAGTGGACGGCAATATCAGCGGGCTGCTGGAGACGCTGGCCGGGCGCTACGCGCATATCCAGATAGCCTCAGTGCCGGATCGTCACGAACCGGACGAGGGCGAACTGAATTACCCGTGGCTGTTCGACAGGCTGGATGCGCTCGGCTATCAGGGCTGGATCGGTTGCGAATACCGGCCGCGCGGCGACACCGCCGCCGGGCTCGGCTGGCTGAAGCCTTACCGCTAACGTCGCACGCCGACACCAGGAAAACGATTTTATAACAATGAAACGCACCCGTATCGCCACGCGGCGATCGCGGTGCCCAACGCTTACCCAACGAAAGGCTTTTTTCATGTCTACCTCTCTGCTGTTGCTGATTGCCGTACTCGGCGTGGTGCTGCTGTTATTGATGGTGATTAAGGCGAAGGTGCAACCCTTTGTCGCGCTGTTGGTGGTCAGTCTGCTGGTGGCGTTGGCCAGCGGCATTCCGACCGGTGAAGTGATGAAAGTGATGACCGCCGGGATGGGCGGCGTGCTCGGCTCGGTGACCATCATCATCGGTCTGGGGGCGATGCTCGGGCGCATGATCGAACACTCGGGCGGCGCCGAGTCGCTGGCGCAACGCTTCAGCCAGGGGCTGGGGCCGAAACATACCGTCGCCGCGCTGACCCTCGCCGCATTTATCCTCGGCATTCCGGTCTTCTTCGACGTCGGCTTTATCATTCTGGCGCCGATTATTTACGGCTTCGCCAAGGTCGCCAAAGTGTCGCCGCTGAAGTTCGGCCTGCCGATGGCCGGCGTGATGTTAACGGTACACGTCGCGCTGCCGCCGCACCCCGGCCCGGTCGCCGCCGCCGGCCTGCTCAACGCCGACATCGGTTGGCTGACCATCATCGGCCTCGCGATCTGTATTCCGGTCGGCGCGATCGGCTATTTCGCCGCCAACTACCTCAACCGCAAAACCTATCCGTTGTCGATAGAGGTGCTGGAACAGCTGCAGCTGGCGGCGCCGGAGCCGCGGCCGGAAGGGCGAGCGCCGCTCAGCGATCGCATCAACCCGCCCGGCGCTGGCCTGGTGGCGGCGCTGATCGTCATCCCAATCGCTATCATCATGCTCGGCACCGTCTCCGCCACGCTGTTGCCGGCAGGCTCGGCGCTGCGCGATGCGCTGTCTCTGCTGGGGTCGCCGGCGGTGGCGCTGATGATAGCCCTGCTGCTGGCCTTCTACTTCCTGGCGCTGCGCCGCGGCTGGAGCCTGCAACACGCCGGTGACGTGATGGGCGCCGCGCTGCCGACCGCCGCGGTGGTGATCCTGGTGACCGGCGCGGGCGGCGTGTTCGGCAAGGTGCTGGTGGAATCCGGCGTCGGCAAGGCGCTGGCCGAAGTACTGACGGCCATTGGCCTGCCGCTGGTGCCCGCCGCATTTATCATTTCGCTGGCGCTGCGCGCTTCGCAGGGTTCCGCCACCGTGGCGATCCTGACCACCGGCGGCCTGTTGTCGGAAGCGGTCAGCGGGTTGAATCAGCTGCAGCTGGTGCTGGTGACGCTGGCAACCTGTTTTGGCGGGCTGGGGCTTTCCCACGTCAACGACTCCGGTTTTTGGATCGTCACGCGCTATCTGGGGCTGTCGGTGGCCGATGGCCTGAAGACCTGGACGGTGCTGACCACCCTGCTCGGCCTGAGCGGCTTTCTGTTCACCTGGCTGTTGTGGCTGGCGGTGTGATTTCTCTGGCATACTGAACGCCGTTGTTTTTCATCGCCTTTCACCCTGTGCAGGAGCAGCAACATGACCGTAATCAACACCGCGCCAACGCTTATCACCGAACGCCTGCGGCTGGACGCGCACACGCTGGACGACTTCGACTCGCTGGCCGCGCTGTGGGCCGATCCGCTGGTGGTGCGCTATATCGGCGGCACGCCGCGCGACCGGGAAGACTCCTGGGGGCGCCTGATGCGCTACGTCGGCCACTGGGCGCTGTTGGGATACGGGTATTGGGCGATGCGTGACAAACAGAGCG
Organism: Serratia sp. CY76391; assembly: GCF_052166695.1. Lineage (NCBI taxonomy): Bacteria > Pseudomonadati > Pseudomonadota > Gammaproteobacteria > Enterobacterales > Yersiniaceae > Serratia > Serratia sp. CY76391. Next base: position 578,260 of record NZ_JBJNOJ010000001.1, on the reverse strand, counting down.
GCGAGTATCTCGGCAGCATCGGCTTCTCCAACTTCCTGCGTGACATCACCCCGGCGCTCGACGCGCCGGAAATGGGCTGGACGCTGGTGAGCTCGGCGCACGGCAAAGGCTACGCCACCGAGGCGCTGCGGGCGGCGCTGGCCTGGGGTAAAACGCACCTGCCCGGCAAGCAAACCGTCTGCATCATCTCACCGGAAAACCAGGCTTCGCTGGCGCTGGCGAAAAAAGTCGGCTTTAGCGAAAGCCACCGCAGCGAGTATCACCAGAGCCCGATCGTCGTGATGCATTGCCCGCTTTGAATGCCTAAGCGCGTTGCGCCGCCAACGCCGTCTGAATGAAGTTGTCCCGCAGCGCATCGGCGCGCTGCGGATCCCAGGCGATACCGACCTGCCACTCCGTCTCCTCGCCGCTCAGCGGTAAAATGTCGATGCCGGCCGGCGCGATATGCGTGATGCTGTGCGGCAGCAGCGCGACACCGACGCCGGCGGCAACCAGCGCCAGCAACGTCTGGATATCGCCGGCCTGCTGCACCACGTTCGGCGTCAACCGGTGGGCGGCGATAAACCGCAGCGACTGATCGCTCAGCCCGCGCCCGCGTTTGGGAGTCAGCTGCAACAGCGGCAGCTGATTGAAACGCGCCATCAGATCGTCGGCGCGCAGCGCCAGCGCGCCCGGCGCGGCCAGCACCAACCGATCGCTCAGCAATGCCACGCCGCACAGCGGCGTGTTGACCGGCAAGCGCACGAACCCCGCCTGCAACTCTCCCTGCAGCAACAGCTGATACTGGCGTTCCGACGGCAAGTCCTCCAGGCCGATCGCCACCTCGGGAAACCGTTGGCGAAAGGCCGCCACCAGCTGCGGCGCCAGATGAAAGCTGGAAAGGCCAAATCCCAGCGCCAGCCGCCCCGCTTCCCCGAGCGCCACCCGCCGCGCGCGCCGCTGAAACTGCTGGTACTGCTCCACCAGCGCCTGCGCTTCCGGGTAGAGCCGCTGCCCGCCGGCGGTGAGCACCGCCCCCTGTCGGCCACGCTCGAACACTCGAACGCCGAGCTGGGTTTCCAGCGCCTGAATTTGCTTGCTCAGCGCCGGTTGGCTGATGCATAGCCGGCTCGCCGCCTGCCGATAGTTGCCCTGTTCAGCCAGCGCCACCAGGGCGCGCAGTTGTTTTATATCCATTCCATTAGGTTATCGAATAGGGAATTTAATTGATTATACAGTAATCAAACCACCTGCTGTAATCAACGCAGACCCTCATCGGAGAAACACCATGACCATCACATTACGCGCCGCCACGGTGCAATTCCAGCATCGCGCCAACGATAAGAATTACAACCTGTCGACCATCGAGCGCTTTATCGCTCAGGCGGCCGAGCAGCAGGTACAGCTGCTGGCCTTCCCGGAAATGTGTATCACCGGCTATTGGCACGTGCGCCATCTGTCCGACGCCGAAGTGCGGGCGCTGGCGGAACCGATCGCGTCCAGCCCTTCGCTGGCGCGCATTCGCCCGCTGGCTGAGCGTTACAATATGGCGATCGGCGTCGGGCTGATCGAGCTGGGCGACGACGGCCGTTGCTACAACGCCTACGCCGTATGCCTGCCGGACGGCGCGCTGCATGTGCACCGTAAACTGCACGCCTTCGAACACTCGGCTATCGCCAGCGGCGATCGCTATACGGTGTTCGACACTCCCTGGGGCGTGCGCGTGGGCGTATTGATCTGTTGGGACAACAATCTGGTGGAGAATGTGCGCGCGACGGCGCTGCTGGGCGCGGAGGTGTTGATGGCCCCACACCAGACCGGCGGCACCCATTCGCGCAGCCCGCACGGCATGAAGCCGATCCCACAGGCGCTGTGGCAGCGGCGAGCGGAAGATCCGCAGGCGATAGAAGCCGCCTTTCGCGGCGAACACGGCCGCGGCTGGCTGATGCGCTGGCTGCCCTCGCGCGCTCATGACAACGGGCTGTTTTTGTTATTCAGCAACGGCGTGGGCCGCGATGACGATGAGGTACGCACCGGCAATGCGATGATCCTCGATCCCTACGGCCGCATCGTAGCGGAGACCTGGGCGGCGGAAGACCGGCTGGTCAGTGCCGATCTCGATCTGACGCTGATCCCGCTCAGTACCGGACGCCGCTGGATTTACGGACGCCGCCCCGAGCTGTACGGTTTACTGACCGAACCGCAAGGCTATGAGCGCGATGCCCGCAGCGCGCGCTTTTCGACGCAGCCGACGGGACGCAGCGGCTAATGACAGATAAAAAAAAATCCGCCCGAAGGCGGATTTTTTATCCGCGCGGCAACCTGTGCCGCGCATTCACGCCCGCAGGCATGAAGAAATCTTAGAAGCGGTAGCCTACGCCAACGTTCCAGCTGCCAACGTCCACGCTGCGGATGCGGCTCTGCTCGTAGCCAACGTCCAGGGCAACGTTTTCGATTGGGTTGAACTGCAGACCTGCACCGTAGGTGAAGCCGTAGTCGCTGTTGCCACCTTTGTTACCGCCAGCCTGGGCGTTGTCGATGTTTTTGCCGTAGCCAACACCGATCACACCGTAGATGCTCGCCCAGTCGTTGAAGCGGTAAGCTGGACCTGCGGTGATGGAATCGTACTGAGATTTCTTGTAGAAACCGCTTTCAGAACGATTTTTTTCCAGGTGGGTGAAGGAGCCGATCACACCCAGTGGGTTGTTGTCGAACTCGTAACGGTATTTCAGGTTGAAACCGTTGGCCTTGTTAGCAACGCCTTGGAGATCACCCTGCGCATAGCCAGCGGATACGGTGCTCTGACCAGCGAATGCGGTACCTGCGCTAACTGCTAATACGCAAGCTGCTACTGCGGAAAGACATGCAATTTTTTTCATAACCACCTCAAACGCGTTTTATTATTAAGTACATCCATTTGTTCATGCTTTGAAAATATAACAAAAATTAGCGTGAAACTCTGCCTTGAAATGAGTGTCTAATGCTTTATATCGTGTAACAGAAGATTTCAAGAACAGTGTATCTGCTTCTTTTCGCTCTATTTTCGGCCGTATTCTACGGCTTTCTGTGACAAAAATCACCAATTTAATATCCAGATAATTCTTAAGAAAAAGCACACTTTTTGACCAAATTCGCCACATCTCATCCGAGGATCGGCGGATTTCACCGCGATGCGCGCTTTTCTCAGACAGATTTTCGCCATTTCATTTACACTGCTCACATCCCCGTTTCGACCGTTTTCTCAAGGCTGAGGAACGGCGCAAAAAAGGTCCGTTAAGGATGTCGTTATCTACTTCCGGCAAAGCGCCCTCCGCGCTGCTGCCCATCTGTCTGTTAATCATCGCCATGGTGTCTATCCAAAGCGGTGCCTCGTTGGCCAAAAGCCTGTTCCCGATCGTGGGCGCGGAAGGCATTACGACGCTGCGTCTTTTCATCGGCACCCTGATTCTGTTCATTATCTTCCGCCCGTGGCGTATGCGCATCGTCGCCGGCAGCCGCTTGCCGCTGCTGATTTACGGCCTGTCGCTCGGCGCGATGAACTACCTGTTCTACCTTTCGCTGCGTACCGTGCCGCTCGGCATCGCCGTGGCGCTGGAGTTTACCGGCCCGTTGGCGGTGGCCATGTTCTCGTCGCGGCGGCCGATCGACTTTCTCTGGGTGGCGCTGGCGATCGCCGGGTTGTGGTTCCTGTTGCCGCTCGGCCACGGCGTAGGCGGGATCGATCCGTTCGGCGCCGCCTGTGCGCTCGGCGCCGGCGCCTGCTGGGCGGTCTATATCATTTTCGGCCAAAAGGCCGGCGGCGATCACGGCCCCGGCACGGTGGCGCTCGGTTCGTTGATCGCCGCGCTGGTGTTCTGCCCGATCGGCGCCTGGCAAACCGGCAGCGTGCTGTTCAACCTCGATATTCTGCCGGTGGCGCTGGCGGTGGCGATCCTCTCCACCGCGCTGCCTTATTCGCTGGAGATCATCGCGCTGCCCAAAATTCCGGCGCGCACTTTCGGCACCTTAATGAGCCTGGAGCCGGCGATGGCGGCGCTGTCCGGCATGCTGTTCCTCGGCGAACACCTGAGCGGCGTACAATGGTTGGCGCTGGCAGCGATTATCGCCGCCTCCATGGGTTCCGCCCTGACCATTCGCCCCAAACCGCGCCTCGAAAGCCTTTCCTGATCGCCTGACTCGCCTGCCGTCCGCAACGCCGGAATGCAGGCGGGTTAACTGTTTTCCTCGTGACAAATCGGCATACTTCCCCTTAGCCTGTATCGCAGGTTCTTTGGACTTTCGCTCACATGGAGAATAACAGTGATTCACAACAGCCTGTTCAACCCACGCTTCGGCCGCGGACTCGCGCCGGCGCTGGTTTCAACCCTGACCGAGTTGCGCCGATGCGACCTGCCCGAACTGGCGCTGGGCCATCACCCGATCGACGGCGACAACGTCTTTATGGACGTGATGACGCTGACCACCGTGCCTACGGCGGAAAAGCGCGCCGAAATGCATCAGGAGTACATTGCGCTGCATCTGCTGATCAGCGGCGAAGAACGCATCGAATACGGCCTGGCGGGCGACTGGCATCGCGAACATCCGCATGCAGAAAATAGCGATCTGCTGCTGCTGGACATCAAACGCCACCCGCAAACGCTGCACATGACGCACGGCATGTTCGCGATCTTTTTCCAGATGGAACCGCATAAGACCGGCTGCCTGTGGCAGCGGCCGCAGCACATCAAAAAAGCGGTGGTGAGGATCCATCACCGCCTGCTGCTGTGAGCCTGCGGCAGCGTCCGTAGAAAATCGGCGGCCTGGCGGGGAGAGCGCAAGCGCTTGAAACGGCCCCCTATATCGGTACGGGCCATCTCCGCCAGGTATTTTCGCCGGTTCTTCGAGTAAGTGCGGATCGTCCACAGCACGATCGACTCGCGGCTAAAGAAAGAACGGCGGAAACTTTCCCGATTGCCGGTGCCCGGCCACAGCTCGCTTTTGCTGGCCGCGCGGCGGTACGCGCGGCGCACGGCCTGCCACAGCGTGCGGCAGAAACCGTAGTCCAGCCACAGGATATAATCGACCTCGCGCCACTTGATCGGTTGCGTGCGGCTGTAGTTGCCGTCCAGCACCCAGCCTCCTCCCGCTTCGGCCAGCGTCTGCTCAAGCCGCGCCAGAAACGCGCCATCGGGCGTCCCCTGCCACTCGGGCCGCCAATAGAGTCTGTCCATCTCGATATAGGGAACGTCAAGACGTTCCGCCAGTTGACGCGCCAGGGTGCTTTTACCGCTGCCGCTGGTGCCGACGACGTTAATTTTCATCACTCGCCAATAAAGACTGGGGATAATTTCCATACTTTAGCCGTATCAATTACGCCTATCAATCTGAATAGGCTTGGTATTAACACCCCGATAACAAAGTGGATATTTAACCAAACCTCCTGCGCGCCCGCAGAAAATAAGATAACGGGGATAAATTGTCACTGACAAAAATAATAATAAAAACAAAATAACAATAAAATTCATAAAATTACACAATAGAAAAAAACAAATAAAAATATTGCCATTAGGCCCCCCCTATTTGTGCAATAGCCATTTTCGTGCGGCAAAAATAAACATCCCTGCTATAATTAATCCCGTAACGAAATAGGACAACGACTAATCAAGAGGATATCTAATATGAGTACCGCTAAACTGGTGAAAACGAAATCTTCTGATCTGCTGTATACCCGTAACGATCTGGACGAAAAAGTTAAACTGGCCGCCATCAAGGCGCTGAACCATCAGGTCGTGCAATTCATCGATCTTTCGTTGATCACCAAACAGGCGCACTGGAACATGCGCGGCGCGAACTTCATCGCGGTCCATGAAATGCTGGACGGCTTCCGCACCGCCATTATCGAGCATCAGGACACCTTCGCCGAGCGCGTGGTGCAGCTGGGTGGCGTGGCGCTGGGCACCGTACAGGTGGTCAACGATCGCACGCCGCTGAAAAGCTACCCGACCAATATCCACAGCGTGCAAGAGCACCTGAAAGCGCTGGCCGATCGCTACGGCGCAGTCGCGAATGACATCCGCAAAGCCATTACCGAAGTGGAAGACGAAGACACCGCCGATATGTTCACCGCTGCCTCGCGCGATCTGGACAAGTTCCTGTGGTTCATCGAATCCAATATCGAATAACGCGAAAGCGTTGCAGATCGCCCGTCGTTCCGGGCAGCGCAGGCTGGGCTTTGCCCGGCCTGTTTTCTTTTGCGCGACCGTTGCATTGTACAAAAAACGGCCCATATTAAACGGTAGGGTTTCCTTGCCAGGAGGTGATGATGGCCAGCGGCTGGGCGGCGGACGGCGCCGTACAAGATCAGATTGATTCCACCATCGACGATGCGGTGCAGCGCGCGCGTGAAGCGCTCGGGCACGGCGAGAGCGAACGCTATTGCCAGGAATGCGGAGAACCGATCCCCGAGGCGCGCCGCCAGGCGCTGAAAGGGGTGCGTTTTTGCGTCGCCTGCCAGGCCGAACAAGACAAAAAACACGCGGCCACCAGCCTGTACAACCGGCGCGGCAGCAAAGACAGCCAGTTGCGCTAGCATTATCTGCTCCCCTTTTTCCCCTCTCGCAGTCACGCTTGCACCGTCAATGGATCATGAAAGTTAGAGTTAGTTATCAATATTGAAGCAAAAACGTTAAAGAACGGTTGTTTCACAGCCAAAATTTGGTTAATGATAGCCTCGTGCACCAAGATAATTCTTACGCACCATTTCGGTGCCTCATTGTGGTGCGCAATCATAACTATTCGCCGTCACGGCACAACATCACGCAGTAACTCTTTGTTTTTATATTAGTTGAAAACATGGCACGATTTTTTCATGGCACCAACTGCAATATAAAAAATGGGTAATCCGCAACCTGTACAGGAATTCCTCTCATGAAGTCGATTTTTAAAGTCTCCCTGGCCGCACTCTCTCTGGCCTTTGCCGTAAGTTCCCACGCAGCAGACAAACTGGTGGTTGCCACCGACACCGCTTTCGTTCCTTTTGAGTTCAAACAAGGCGACAAATACGTCGGCTTCGACATCGACCTGTGGGCCGCGGTCGCCAAAGAGCTGAAGTTGGACTACACCCTGAAACCGATGGACTTCGGCGGCATCATTCCGGCGCTGCAGACCAAAAACGTCGATCTGGCGCTGGCCGGCATCACCATCACCGATGAGCGCAAGAAAGCCATCGATTTCTCCGACGGCTACTACAAGAGCGGCCTGCTGGTGATGGTCAACGCCGACAACAACAGCGTGAAAAGCATCGACGATCTGAACGGCAAAGTGGTGGCGGTGAAGAGCGGCACCGGCTCGGTGGATTACGCCAAGCAGCACATCAAAACCAAGGATCTGCGTCAGTTCCCTAACATCGACAACGCCTACATGGAACTGGGCACCAAGCGCGCCGACGCGGTGCTGCACGACACGCCAAACATCCTATACTTCATTAAGACGGCCGGCGCCGGCAAGTTCAAAACCGTCGGCGATTCGCTGGAAGCGCAGCAGTATGGCATCGCCTTCCCTAAAGGCAGCGACGAGCTGCGCGAGAAGGTGAACGGCGCGCTGAAAACGCTGCGCGAGAACGGCACCTATAACGAGATTTACAAGAAGTGGTTCGGCACCGAACCTAAGTAAGCTGTGAATTTGGCAAGCTATTAACTTAAGCACAGGGGGCGCTTACCCCCTGCGCTTTGTTGTATCTGATACCCACGTTTGGGATCACCGGGAGAAATATCATGCAGTTCGACTGGAGCGCCATCTGGCCCGCCATTCCTATCTTGTTAGAGGGCGCCAAAATGACCCTGTGGATTTCGGTCCTCGGTCTGATTGGCGGCCTGATCATCGGCCTCGTCGCCGGCTTTGCCCGCACCTACGGCGGTTGGATCGCCAACCACATCGCGTTGGTGTTTATCGAAGTGATCCGCGGCACGCCGATCGTGGTGCAGGTGATGTTCATCTACTTCGCCTTGCCGATGGCGTTCACCGATTTGCGCATCGATCCTTTCACCGCGGCGGTGGTGACCATCATGATCAACTCCGGCGCCTACATCGCGGAAATCACCCGCGGCGCGGTGCTGTCTATCCATAACGGTTTCCGCGAGGCCGGCCTGGCGCTCGGCCTGTCGCGCCGCGAAACCATCCGCTACGTCATTATGCCGCTGGCGCTGCGCCGCATGCTGCCGCCGCTGGGCAACCAGTGGATCATCAGCATCAAAGACACCTCGCTGTTCATCGTGATCGGCGTGGCGGAGCTGACCCGTCAGGGTCAGGAAATTATTGCCGGTAACTTCCGCGCGCTGGAAATCTGGAGCGCCGTGGCGGTTATCTATCTGATTATTACCCTGGTGCTGAGCTTCGTGCTGCGTCGTCTGGAAAGAAGGATGAAAATCCTGTGATTGAATTTAAAAACGTCTCCAAGCATTTTGGCCAAACCCAGGTGCTGCACAACATCGATTTGAAGATCGACAAAGGCGAAGTGGTGGTGATCATCGGGCCGTCCGGCTCCGGCAAATCCACCCTGCTGCGCTGCATCAACAAGCTGGAAGAAGTCACCAGCGGCGATCTGATCGTCGACGGCCTGAAAGCCAACGATCCGAAAGTGGACGATCGGCTGATCCGCCAGGAAGCCGGCATGGTGTTCCAGCAGTTCTATCTGTTCCCGCACCTGACGGCGCTGGAAAACGTCGCCTTCGGCCCGATCCGCGTGCGCGGCTCGAAGAAGTCCGATGCGGAAAAGCTGGCGCGCGAACTGCTGGCCAAGGTCGGCCTGGCGGAGCGCGCCCACCATTACCCGTCCGAACTGTCGGGCGGCCAGCAGCAGCGCGTGGCGATCGCGCGCGCGCTGGCGGTGAAGCCGAAAATGATGCTGTTCGACGAGCCGACCTCCGCGCTCGATCCGGAGCTGCGCCATGAAGTGCTGAAGGTGATGCAGGATCTGGCCGAGGAAGGCATGACGATGGTCATCGTTACCCATGAAGTCGGCTTTGCCGAAAAAGTGGCGTCGCGCCTGATCTTTATCGACAAGGGCCGGATTGCCGAAGACGGCAACCCGCACGATCTGATCAATCATCCGCCAAGCCCGCGTCTGCAGGAGTTCCTGCAGCACGTGTCCTGATCCTGGCGGTTTAACGGCGGGCGCACCACGCGCCCGCCGCTTTCATTCCGCACGCTCTCCCACGCCCCGTCGCGCCACCTTTCCTACTATATTCATTGTTTTTCATCGTATTGCTTTTACATCCGCCGATCAAAGAACGCCAAAGAGAGGAACCATGCCGCCAAACGCAGACTCCCGACGAGGTTCTCATCTGCGAGAACACCTGCTTTTCCTGCTGCTGTTGCTGACCCTGAACGTCTTCGCACCACCGGCGCTGGCGCAAAATGCGCCGCCCGCGCCCGCCGACAAGAGCGAGCAGCAGAAAGCCGCCTACGCCGCGCTGGCCGATCTGCTGCAAGACGACAAAGCGCGCGCGGAACTCATCAACCACCTGAAACAGACCGCCGGCGACGCCCCCGCCGCCGCGCCGGCAACGCCGGAGGAATCGACGCCCGCTACGCTGAGCGACAGCCTGAACTCGCTGGCGCAGGAAGGCATCGGCACCTTTAACCAAAAGCTCGGCGCGCTGCAAAAGCTGATCGACTCCGGCCCGAAGCGCGTTTTCAATCCCGCCGGCTTTTTCCGCGCACTGGGCTACTTTCTGCTGACGGTGGCGGTCACCTTTGCGCTGTTCCACCTGATCCGGCGGCTGATCGCGCCGCTGTACAAACGCATGGGCAGTTGGGGACACAATGCGCGGCTACAGCGCGGCCCGTGGTATAAACGCCCCGCCGCCATTCTCGGCGCTTTCGCCATCGATCTGCTGGTACTGCTGCTGGCGCTGGCGGCGGGCAATCTGTTCGCCCGCCACGTCCACGCCGACAGCGCCACCATTCTGCGGCTGCAAACCCTGTTTCTCAGCGCCTTCGCGGTGATTGAATTTTTCAAGGCGGTGCTGCGGCTGATTTTCGCTCCCCGCTTCGACTATCTGCGCCCCTTCCCCTTCAGCGACCGGAGCGCGCACTACTGGAACACGCGCCTCGCCTGGCTCAGCGGCCTGATCGGCTACGGCCTGATGGTGGTGGTGCCGGTGGTGGCGGTCCAGATAAGCTACCCGGCCGCCGCCACCGTCAACCTGGTGGTGATGCTGGCGCTGACGCTGTACGCCATTTGGCTGATCCTGCACAACCGCAAGCCGATACAGCAACAGATCAACCTGCTGGCCGAACGGTCGATGGCGTTTTTCAGCGTGATCCTGCGCGGCCTGGGGCATATCTGGCATCTGTTGGCGATCGCCTATTTTCTGGTGTTGTTCGTGCTGTCCCAGTTCGACATCGGCAACAGCCTGCGCTTTATGATGAGCGCCACGGTGAAAAGTCTGTTGGTGGTCGGCGTCGGCGCACTGCTGTCCGGCATGCTGACCCGCTGGATTTTCCGCCGCATTTCACTGCCGACCGACGTCAATCTGCGCTACCCGATGCTCGAGCGGCGCATCAACTCCTACATCCCCAACGGGCTGAAGATACTGCGGGTGATGGTGGTGCTGGCGGTGACGCTGTTCCTGCTCGATGCCTGGCACCTGATCAACCTGTACCAGTGGGCGGGCAGCGAAAATGGCCAGCGGACGCTCGGCGGGCTGGTGCATATCCTGCTGATCCTGTTGATCGCCGTGTTCAGCTGGACGCTGATGGCCAGCATCATCGAGCACCGTCTGGCGCTGGAGCTGAGCAACGGCGTGCGGCCGAGCGCGCGCGAACGCACGCTGCTGACGCTGTTTCGCAACGTGCTGGCTATCGTTATCAGCACCATTACCGTGATGATCGTGCTGTCGCAGGTGGGATTGAACATCGCGCCGCTGCTGGCGGGCGCCGGCGCGCTGGGGCTGGCCATCAGCTTCGGCGCCCAGACGCTGGTGAAAGACGTGATCACCGGCGTGTTCATCCAGTTCGAAAACGGCATGAACACCGGCGAGTACGTCACCGTCAGCGGCATCACCGGCACCGTGGAGCGCATGACCATCCGCTCGATCGGCCTGCGCGACGACTACGGCGTCTATCACATCGTGCCGTACTCCTCGATCACCACGCTGGCCAACTATGCGCGTGAGTTCGGGGTATATCGCGCCAACTACACCGTCAGCCGCGACGAGGACATCGATCGGGTCAATGAGGTGCTGCATCAGGCCGTCGCGGCACTGAAGCAAGATGAACAGGTGAAGCATTTCCTGATTGGCGAGCCGGTCTTCAACGGCGTGGTGGCGCTGGGAGACCGCTCGTTCACCACCCGCGTGACGGTGCGCACACAGGCACTGAAACAGTGGGTGGTGCAATACGCCCTCGATCGGCTGGTGAAAATCCATTTCGATCGGGCCGGCATCGGCATGCCGCAGCAGGCGATGCAAATCTCCCGCGCGCCGCAGCCGCATGAAGAGCCGCCGCCTGCCGCGAGCTGAGGCTAACGCCCCTGGCCGCAAGGATGGGCGGCCAGGAAGGCCGCCACGTCCCGTCGGTAGGCGTCGTATTGCACCGAGCGCGGGGCAAACAGGCCAACCACGTTGATCAGCCACGGATGGCGGGCGAACAGCGGTTTGATCATCACGTGGTCTGCTTCGGCGATACGCGTCACCGTCAGCAGCGAGGCCGGGATCGTTTGCCGATACACGCGCTCGGTTTCGTCCGCGTCCACGTTGACGTCGCGCCCGCCCAGGATCAGGTGCACCGGCGTGGCGAAATGCCGCAATCCCGCCGTCGCGTCGCTGGCCATGTTGGCGCGGATAAAACGCCAGCGGTCGGCGCTCAATGCGGCGGCGCCAGACTCGCGACGGTACTGCGCGTAGCCGTCCGGTTGCTCGAGCAAGGTCTGGATATGGCGCCAATGCGCCTCGCGCGCCAGGATCTGCGCTTCATCGTCCCCTACCGCCGCCATCGCCGCCCGTGTGTTATAGCGCCCTTGCCGCAGCCAGTTGATCGCCGGCGAGAGTGCCAGAGTGAAAGCAATGTCAGGCCGTAAACGCGCCACCTCCGGCATCACCCATCCCGCCTGGCTGGCGCCCCACAGCCCCACGCAGCGCGCATCGAAGCGCCCGTCCCGTCTGGCCCAGTCGATGATATCAGCGGTTTCCCGGGCGCGATCCGCCATGGTCTGATGCAGCCAGTTGCCGCTGGAGCCGCCTACACCCGGCTTGTCGAAGGATAAAACCGCATAGCCCTGCTGCGCTATCGCCTCCCAAATGCCGTAATAGCCTTCGTCGCGGCTGGCGTTGGCCGGCCCATCGCCGTGTATGAACACCACCACGCCGGGCTTGACCGGCGCATGCTCCGGCAGCACCAGCGTGCCGCTCAGCCGGTTGCCGCCGGCGGTTACCGTGACCGGTTCGGTGACAAAGCGAAAGTCGTTGACGTAAATCACCCAGCCAAGCGCCGCCAAAACCAGTGCCACGAGGCACAGCCCTATTTTGCGCACATCGCCTCCCCGTTGCGTTTCTCCATCAATACCCAATCGGCCTGGCCGAACAGCCTCCCCAGCAAGGCGTAGTGCTCTTCGCGCCGTACCAGAAAACCGCAGCGCCGGTACAGGCGCAGCGCATCGACATTGCGCCGGCTGACGTGCAGACTCAGGTGCCGGCCTGCGCCCGGTCCGGCGGCGTAGTCGTTCATCCACTGCAGCAGCCGCCTGCCTACCCCTTTACCGCGCTGACTCTCCGCCACCGCCAGGTAAGAGAGATACAGCTCATCGGCCGCCGGGGCATGCTGCAACACCGCCATTTGCAGATACATGTGCCAAACGTTCAGCCAGCCATAGCGGCGACACAGCCGCCAAATCGGCAAGGCGCGCGGGCGCAGCCCGCCGTCGCCCTCTGCCTCGGCCGCATTGAGGGCAAAAGCCGCCACCACCTGTTCATCCTGTTTCACCACGAAACTACGCTCCCGGCTGCCGCTTTGCTGCCAACACCACAGCCGATAAAACAGACGCCACTGCCGGCGGGCGCTCAAACGGCGCGCGCGCTGGAACTTGTCGCAGAACGCGGCGTAGATCAGCGCCGCCGTTTGCAGGCGGTCAGCGTCGCGATAAGGCTCAATGTGCAGCATATCCACCTCGACTAGGGATGCCGGTAGAGCAGTTGTTCCAACAGCCGCACCGGCGTGCTCTCCTCCGGCGCAGGCGACGCAAAGATCGCCTGCCGCCAGGCCTGGCTTTCGATCACGTCCAGCACCAGCTGCGCGAGCGGTAACGGCGCTATCGCCGCCGCGATTTCACCGATTTGCTGAGCCTCGGCGATCACCGTCGCCAGCGCCTCAATCAACTGCCGCTGGTTGGCACTGAACGGCTCGGCCAACGCCGGGTTGCGCGCCACCTCCGCCACGATCTCCGCCGACAGCTGAACATTGGCCGGTTCGGCGACAAAGGCATGATAGGCGGTGAAAAAAATCGACAGCGCCTGTTTCGGCCGCTTTCTGTCGGCCAATAATCCGGCGGCGAACTCGGCGAATACGCCGTTTTCCAGCAGCGCGATCTCGCCGATCAGCGCCTCCTTGCCGGAAAAATGGTTATAGAGGTTGCCCACGCTGACGCCCGCCGCCTGCGCGATATCCCGCATGCTGGTCTGGTGAAATCCCTGATGGGTAAAGCTGTGCAGCGCGGCCTCGACAATCTTTTCTCGGTTTCCCATCGTCAGTTCCCGAAACGGTGAAGGGGCGCCTGGCGCCATAAATTGATATTAATGAATGAATTAATGAACGAACGTTCGTTCACATCAAGTCTAGCATAGACCGGTAAAATTGAACCGCGGCTCAACGGCACAGGAATCGGTGGGGGAAGGCAAACGCCGCCCCGTTTTCAGAGGCGGCGTCCGGCAGACTCAGTGCAACGCATCGCCCTGCTTCACCGAGGTAAAGGCCTGCATCAGCTTCACGACGTCATGCATGCCGATATTGACCTGGTTAATCACTTCTCCGGCGTCATGGGTCAATGCCACACCGCCGCCGGCCTGTTCCACGCAGGTCGCCATGCCGGCGATCGCAGCCGCCACGCCTTGCTGGATAGACTTGGTCATGCGTTCGATCTCGGTCGCCGCCTTGCGCGACTGTTCCGCCAGCGTGCGCACCTCGTTGGCCACCACCGCAAAACCGCGCCCGTGCTCACCGGCGTGGGCAGCTTCGATGGAGGCGTTAATCGCCAGCAGGTTGGTTTGGGAGGCGATTTTACGAATGGCTTCGACAATGGTGCCGATCTGCTGAGAGCACTTGCCGAGCTCGGTGACCACGTCCGAGGTTTCGCGCGCCGCCGCTTCAACCTGCTGCATGCCCTGCACCGCCTGCTGCACGATCGCCGCGCCCTGCGCCGCCTGCCGGTCGGTATCCAGCGACAGATGATGCGCATTGCGCACCATCTCTTCTTCGTGCTGCTGCTGTTGCATCAATCGGGTGATGTCCTGGGCAATTTTCACCACTTTCACCACCTGGCCTTCATTGTCGAGGATCGGGTTGTAACTGGCCTCCAGCCATACCCGTTCGCCGCGCCGGTTGACGCGCTCAAAACGGCCGGTGATGAACTCGCCGCGCGCCAGGCGCTGCCAGTGCCGCCGATAGTCGTCGGAAGCGGCGAACGCCGGCGGGCACAGCACCGCATGCGACTGCCCGCACGCCTCATCCAGCCGATAGCCCATCAGCGCCAGCATATTGTCGTTGGCGCTGACAATGGTGCCCTGCGGCGTGAAAGCAATCATCGCCATCGATCGATTCAGCGCCGCCAGCAGGCTGCGGTGTTCCTGCGCCTGGGTCACTCGCTCGGTCACTTCGCTGGCGATCTTGACGATTTCCACCACCTTACCCTGTTTATTCAGCACCGGCGCGTAGGTGCCCTGCAGCCATACCGTCTCGCCGTTTTTCGCGATGCGCTTTAGGGTGTCCGTGATGGGTTGCCCCTTATTCAGCGTCTCCCAATGCTTGCGGTACAACGGGCTGGCGACATAGTTCGGATCGCAGAAAATACGGTGATGCCGGCCAATCACGTCATCGCGTTGAAATCCCAGCGTGTTGAGGAAGAGATCGTTGGCGCGCAAGACCGTGCCGTCGGGCGAGAATACGATCATGGGAACGGCGTGTTCTATCGCGCCCAGCTCGGCGCCTTTGTGGGTAGTTAACTGACTGAATCGTAACAGCATAAGGTGTAGTCCTTGTGGCAGATGATGGCGCTTTTCTTATTTTGTCTGGCCACATGCCGCGCCCACACGCAGACGTGCCATCGCGGAAGGAACGGGCAGCGCCGAACCTTCTGGTTATTGCTATTAACCGGATTAAATTTATTTATTCAGTAAAGTAATTATTCGAATTTAAATAAACCAATAACCTAAGATTTTTATTATTAAATGCGTAATGAGAATAACGTAAGTGATGAAAATTGAAAGGTAAAATGCGGATTTTTGTCGGCGCCGGCAGGATAACCGGCGCCGTTGAGCTAACACATCGCCTCTTACGCGACCAGCGGCTCCGGCTCAACCACCGTGCCGTTGAGCATGATTTCCGGCACATAGCGCAGTTCATTGAGCAAACTTTGATGGTCCTGCCCCAAGAGCAGGATGACGCTGTCCGCGGCATCCAGACGGTGGTCATCATTGTTATCGACAATGAGGTAGCTGCTGTTTTGCTCGCCGAGAACGCTGCTGACCCCGACCTTGGCGCTCAATGCTCCAGGCTGACCGAGATCGAGCAACGCGGCCAACAGCTGGCTGGCGCTGCTGCCCTGTTCGGCCGTCAGGGCGCCGATTCTCGCCTCCACGCCTTGCGCATCGCTGACGCCATAATCCGCCAGCTTCCCGCCGCCGGCCCCCTGAACGATCCGCAGACCTGAAAGCACATCGTCGATGCTGCCCTGCGTCAACGAAAAGTCTTTTAACGTCACGCCTGACGCCGCCGTGCTGCTCTGCAGCGTAACGTGGCTTTTCCCTGCGCCGGCGACGATCGTCGTGTCTCCCTGCACGTTAAATTGATCGCTGCCTCCTCCGCCTTTGACCAACAGCTGTTCGCCCTGTAGCCCAAGATCTTCCAGCAGCGGCGCCAATTTGGCCTGCGCGCCACCACTTAACGGCAGCAAGTCCAACATTTGAATGATCGTGCCGTCACCGCTGCCGCCATGAGAGGACGTCAGGGTGAACCCATTACCGGCAAAGGCCGAAGCGTCAACCTGGCGGACCTGAGTGTACCCCTCCGTTAGCGTCAGGTTGAAATTCGCACCGCCGGACAACGTAATGTCTTGCACCTGATCATTTTGCCCCGTCAGCGTCAAGGCGCCATTTCCCCAGCCGCCGGTGTTAATGGCAACCAATGTCAATGGATTTTCATCGCCATGCGAGTCAAGCGCCAACGAGCCGGCATTACCGCGCCCGGAGAACAACAGGTCGAAACGATCGGTGGCATTCTCAAGGAAGGCTATCTCCAGCCGGCTGTCCGCATGATCACCGATGCCGCTGATTTCAAGGCGCGCCGCATCGGCATTGGCGTTGATCACCTTGACGTTATCCGCCCGGCCGGACAGCAACAATCCCTCACGGCCAAGCGCCTGCGCCGCCCGGCTCTGCACGACCGTCCCTCCGTCCGTTCCCTCTACGCTGGCGTTGCCGCTCAGCACCCCGTAGTCAAACACATGAGCACTCGTCGCCAGCGCTTTCGTACTGTAACCGTTCCAACCGATTTGCGTCAGCGTAGCTTCCGCCTGGCCGATGTAACCCGCCATATCTATCTGTTCGAAATGACTGAAATTGGCGGCATTGCTGCTCACCGTACTGATACGCACGCCAAAAAGATCGAGCGTCGAGGTCATTTTGACGATCAGGTTGGCGGACAAAATATCGTGCCCGTCACCGCCATCGGCGCTGAATATCCACCCCACATGATTGGCGCCGCCATCGGCATTGCCTCCCCACAGCAGGCTGTCATTGCCGTTGTTCAGATAAAAGTGCCCTTGGGCGGCGGCGAGATCGGCCTGCGAAGTGAGCTGCACCCGATCGTCGCCATAGGTGCCATGCAATGTCACATTGGCATTGTTTACCGTCATCTCCACCCCATACCGAGCCGCAGGGTTATTATGCAGCCGGATATCCGCCGCAGCGTCGCCATTGACGATCAGGTAAGAAAGCTGCGAGGCATAGCTCAGGTCAACCGTAACGTCCGCATCAGCATCCAGGAACACCCTGAACAGCACGGCGGTTTCCGCATTGCTCAGCGTATGGTGAGCATGCGTATTCACCGTACCCGACGCGTTGCCGCCGCCCTCGCTGGTGGCGAGAGAAGCAGTCGTTTTATATGCCAGGCTGGCGCCGACATCACGCGCGAACATCCACTGTTCATACTGAACGTCACCTGCCGGCGGCGCATTGATCAGATCGGCGATCACCGCCTGCGTGACCAGTGCCTTGTCGCCGCCCAACGCCCGATAATGTTCCAACTGCTGTTCATCCGCCGCCCGGCCATGCACCGCCTGATAGACGTGCTGAATAAAGTCGTCCCCCTGCAAACCACCGATCTGCGCCTGAAATTCCGGCGTCGCCAGAAGGGCCGAGACCAATTCGGTATAGCTCAACGTACCGGAGGCCAGCGTCTTGCTCCAATTGTCCAGCGAGACGCTGTCCACCGCCCGTTCGGGCAATGCACGGAACAGCGCCGCTATCTGCTCCAGATACTCGGTCGCCGGCAGTTCGCCCGGCGAATATTCCTGGCCCGCCGCATTGAAATGCTGTTGAGCCGCCGCATCTTCCGGCGCCACCACCCCGCGCAACTGCGCGATCATATCCACCAGCAGATCGCCACGCGTCGCGCCTTCCGCCAACCGTTGCTGGTAAGCAGCCAGTTCAGGCGCCGTCGGCGGCCGTTCGAATCCCTGAGCGAACAGATGCAAAATGAAGTCATGATCGGAAAGATCGTTGAGTGGCAAGGTGGCAATCTTGCTCTGCGCCAACGCAGCCAGATCGCCCCCCTGATTGAGCAGCTTGCCGTCATGCGCAATTTCATCGGTCTGCCAGGGCGCTCGCAGCAGATAAAACATCGCCTGCGCGTCGCCGCTCCCGCCGGCGGCATCAGCGGCCGTGCCGGGGTACAAACCTTCAGCAATGCGCTGATCGAGCGCATCACGCTGCGCCAGCATCACCGGGTCGTCCCCCAGATAGTTGAAGAGGTCGATAACAACGCTGGCGACAGCGCTGTTGAAATGCCCCTGTTGCAGTAAGGCATTGATGTAATCCGGATCGGGAGCGGTATTGTAAACGGAGAAATAAACCTGGCTAAGAATGTCGTATTCGCTTTGGCCGCTCATCCAACCGGCATCGGGTTGGCTCATTAAAATGCTGGCCATATAGGCGGGCGGCTGGCTGCCGATATCAAATGCGCTGTCGTAGTAATCGATTTCCGCCGCCGTCGGCAAACGCCCGAAAATGCCGATGATTAAGGCGCCGACCTCTTGTTGCGTAGCTAAAGGAATCATAATAAATCCCGTCAGTGTAATGGACCAAGTTCGCGGCATGGCTGCGCCGCGGCCTGTCTCCTACATCGCGAAGAGAGACATTGCACACTGCCTGGAGGGGTTTTTATAGGTATGACTACAGTTAAGAAATGCTGATGCGATAAGTCAATAAAACGGGGAGAACCGATTCTCGGTATGGGACTTTGCTCCCATACCGAGGCACCTGAAGACTTAGCGCCAGCGTTCGGCTGCCCAGGCGGCCTGTTGCTCGGCGTCATGGAAGGTCCAGGCGACGAAGCGGCTGATCTTCTGCCCTTGCGCCATCTCGATGGTGCGCACCTCGGCCGCCCCCGCCACTTTCAACGCATGGTAGATGGCCGGCAACGTGGTGTTTTTCGAGATGAGCGAGGTGAACCACAGGCAGTTGTTGGCCTTGCTGACGCTCTCTGCCACCATCTTGCGCACAAAGGCTTCTTCGCCGCCTTCGCACCACAGCTCGTTGTTCTTGCCGCCGAAGTTTTGCACCGGCTTGTCGGCCACTTCCCCTTTGCCCAGTTTATGCAGCTTGCGGCGGGTGCTGGCGCGCGCTTCCTGCTCGGACGCGTGGAACGGCGGGTTGCACAAGGTGGCGTCGTATTTCTCGGCCGCGCCGATGATGCCGCTGAAAATCAGCTCAGGCTGTTTTTGCAGCCGCAGGCGCACGCTGTTGCGCAGCGTCGGGTTCATCTCGACGATCATCTTGGCCGAGTTGAGCGACACCGGATCGATTTCGGAGCCGGTGAAACGCCAACCGTATTCGCGCAGGCCAACGATCGGGTAAATGCAGTTGGCGCCGACGCCGACGTCGAGGATCGCCACGCCCTTGCCGCGCGGGATCTCGCCGCCGTTGCTGGTCGCCAGCAGATCCGCCAGGTGATGCAGATAGTCGGCGCGGCCGGGGATCGGCGGGCACAGATAATCAGCCGGAATATCCCAGTGTTCGATGCCGTAAAAGTGTTGCAACAACGCACGGTTGAGCATTTTCACCGCCGCCGGATCGGCGAAGTCCACCGAGACATCGCCCCAGGCGTTCGGTTTTACGAACGGCGCCAGCGCCGGGCAACTGGCGATCAGCGCCGGGAAGTCGTAGCGCGAACGATGACGGTTGCGCGGATGCAGGCCGCTTTTCTGCTGCGGGAAGGTTTTCTTTTTTTCCACCGTGACGGGCTCTCTTGAAGGGATTTCCGGCGCGTAAGATAACACATCCGGCCCGCAATGGCGCAGCGGCGGGAAACCCGGCACAATGAAAGCTTCATCGATTGCCGCAGGGTCTCCCATGAACCGTGAATCTCGTTATTATTATGAACCCGCCGCCGGCCACGGCCTGTCGCACGATCCGCTGAACGCCATCGTCGGCCCGCGCCCCATCGGCTGGATCTCTTCCCGCAGCGCCACCGGCTTGCGTAATCTGGCGCCCTACAGCTTTTTTAACTGCTTCAACTATCGCCCGCCGATCATCGGTTTCGCCAGCACCGGCTGGAAAGACAGCGTTGCGAATATCGTGGAAACCGGTGAGTTCGTTTGGAACCTGGCGACACGCCCGCTGGCGGAAGCGATGAACCACAGTTCCATCAACCTGCCGCGCGGTGAGGACGAATTCGCCTTCGCCGGCGTCACGCCACTGCCCGGACGCCGGGTCAAAGCCGAGCGCGTGGCCGAAAGCCCGGTGAATTTCGAATGCCGGCTGACCCAGTGCATTCAGCTGCAAACCGCCGCCGGCGAACAGGTGGAGACCTGGCTGATATTAGGCGAAGTGGTGGCGGTGCACCTCGATCCGGCGCTGCTGGACGAACACGGCGTCTACCAGACCGCCGCTGCCGAACCTATCCTGCGCGCCGGCGGCCCAACCGCCTACTATGGCATTTCCGAACAGCACCGTTTCGATCTGGCGCGCCCGACGCGCTGATCGTCTCCCCCTGTTTATGCAGAAGATGAACGGGGGAATTAACAATCAAAAAATCTGAATAAAACCATCAACACTCTCCGATTTCATCCCGCCTGCCACTGCGCAATAATCCTCCCATCGAAAGGCAAACCCCTTTCTCCCTAATTCACTTTGACAGGAATGACCAACATGAAAACCATCAAAACTTTTGCTGCCGCTATCGCCCTGGCCACCGCTTCTTTCACCACTTTCGCCGCTGAACACGTTAGCGCCCAGGATGCCGCCCAATTCGAAAAAGCCGGCGTGATCGTCGCCAGCGGCGCAACCGATCTGAGCAGCCTGAAGTCTCAGCTGGCCGCCAAAGCCGATGCCGCAGGCGCCAAGGCTTTCACCATCACCTCCACCAGCGGCAATAACCTGATGCACGCCACCGCGGTTATCTACAAATAATCGCCGCCCCAGACGTCAAAAAGCCCGCCGGATATCACCCCGGCGGGCTTTTTTATGTTCGTGTACGTCAGCGCTGAATGGGCACAACAGCGAATTTCTTGCCGTCCGCTTTATCAGCAACCCACGCGCCAACAAGCCGGAAAATTCTGTCGCCAACAGGCATAAACCCTGTATTCAATGGGGTTTGCGGGGGGCTTGCACACACATTTTTTTACCTGCCCATGACTGGACTAACGGGAGAGGATGATTATCATGTTACGCAGACTACAGATGCAGAGAGCGTTGTATGCAACATATCATTGAAGGTTTCCTCAGTTTCCAGAAAGAGATTTTCCCACAGCGTAAGGAACTGTTTCGCAGCCTTGCCTCCAGCCAAAATCCTAAAGCGCTTTTCATCTCCTGTTCTGACAGCCGTCTGGTGCCCGAGCTGGTCACACAGCAAGAACCTGGGCAACTGTTCGTTATCCGCAACGCCGGCAACATCGTTCCTTCCTTTGGCCCGGAGCCGGGCGGGGTTTCTGCGACCATCGAGTACGCGGTGGTGGCATTGGGTGTTACTGATATCGTGATTTGTGGCCACTCGAACTGTGGCGCCATGAAGGCTATCGCGTCCTGCCAGTGCCTCGACCCCATGCCTGCGGTAGCTCACTGGCTGCACTATGCGGATGCGGCCAAAGCAGTGGTCGAGAAGAAAACCTGGAATAGCGAAACAGACAAAGTTAACGCTATGGTGGAAGAGAACGTTATTGCTCAGCTAAATAATATCAAAACCCATCCTTCTGTGGCGGTGGGTCTGCGCAACAGCGGGCTGCGCCTGCACGGCTGGGTGTACGACATCGAAAGCGGCGAAATTCGCACGCTGGATAGAAACACCAAGAGCTTCGTGTCTCTGGCCGATAATCCCGACGTCTATTTCGAATAAAATCACGCCTGGTTTTAACCATTAAATAAAATCCACGCTTCCGCGTGGATTTTATTGTCAGCCTTAAACCAAACGCGCCTCTATCGCCGCGGCGAAGTCGCGGCACATCCGTTCGTCACCGTCAGCATTGTCTGCCAATACCGTCTCGCCATCCACCACCCGAATATGCGCCTGCAAATCGAAATCCGCCGGCGGCTGCGGGCGGACGGCGGCGGCGGCCATCGTCTGCTGCGCCTCATGCCACGCCTGCGCCACCGTCTGGTTGCAGGCCTGCGCCAGATAGTCCGGATTAAACCCTTCACCGGTCAGGCTGCGCAACGTGTCGTCGTGGCTGACGCTGTTGCCCGGCAACCAGTAGTGTTGCGCCAGATCCGGGCCGATGGCCGGGTTGTCCGTCAGATAACCGTCGCGCTGCAGGAAGAAGTGACGGGTTTGCTCCACCGCCATCATCGCCAGCAAATAACCCTGATAGGAACAGGCGGACTCCAGCGACAGCAGGTGCGGGATCGCCAGCGTCGGGCGCGGGCTGCCGCTGATGCCGAGGATCTTTTGCTCGACCTCACGCGCCAGCGCGGTGATGGCCTCCGGCGTGCGCTGCTCGTCATCCCACTGATACAACGCCCACTCGAAGTACGGCACCAGCAGGATATGGCGTTCGTTGAACGCGCGCATCGGCTGGCGCGCCGCGATGCCGGCTTCGATCAGCGCATCGGGCACCGCCTCACCGGCGGCGTTTTTCGCATAGCGTTTCAGCCAATCGGCGTCGTCCAGCAGGCTGTCGCAGAACATCGACTGGGTTTCGGCATAGGCCATCGAGGTCGGCGGGAACTCCTGCGAGAAGCATGGCGCATTCTGGCGAATGTTGGCGAAGTGCGCCGCGTGGCCGCCCTCGTGGAACAGGGTGTTGAGCCCATAAGCCCCGCTGCCCACCTGCCCCGGCTGCGCCAGGCTGGTGAAGTTGATGCGCGCGGGCACCCATTCCCCCTGGCGTACAAACGGCGGCACCGGGCCGTGCATGAAGCCGTTCTCATACTTGCCTTTGCGCACCAGCAGATCGAGGTTCATCTCCGCGCCGCCAAAACCGATGTGCAGGCGTTTGAAGCTGTCGACCCAGCGTTCCAGCGAACGGGAAAACGGGAAATAAGGATCCAGTTGGCGGGTGACGTCGCCGGCGCTGGCGAAGCGCACGTTCCACGGCTCCAGCGCCTGGCTGCCCTTCTCGGCCGCCAGCTGTTGCAGACTGCGCGCGTTGGCCTCGCGGGTTTCCCGCTCGAAACGATCCAGAATGGCGAACAACTGCTCCGGCGTCATGCGCTCGGTCTTGTTCACCTTGTAGTCGAAATAGTTGCGATAGCCCATCTGGCGCGCAAAGCGGTTGCGCAGGCCAATCAGCTCCGGCAAGCCGTTATGCAGCAGCCATTGCTCCAGATCGCGCAGCGCCTGCTGCGAGCTGCGGCGATACTCTTCGTTCGGGTTGGTCGCCTGATTGGTCAGCAGCTCGCCGAGCGAAGCCGCCACGCGCCGGCCGTCGGCGTTCAGATGGGTGACCTGATAGCCCTTGCGGCGCGAGTAGAGATCGGATTCGGCGTGGATGATCTGATCCAACAGCGCCTGCGGATCTTCAATGGCGTTGCAGTCGAAGAAACGCAGCCAACCTTGCAGACCGTGGATCAGCGCATCGCGCTGCGCCTCCTGCGGCAACGCTTCCAATCCGGCCAGCAGAGTGCGGATCTCCGCCAGTCGGCGCGGTTCGGCGATAAAGCGCTTATAGGCGCTTTCCGCGGCGGAAAAGCGCGCCGAGACGTCTTCACCGCCGGTGCCCATGTAGTTTTGCCAGAACAGCTCTTCTTTGGCGCGGTGTACGTCGAGGTAATCCTGGTTCAATTGATTGAAGTAATCGAGAGCCTGTTGCATAACCGTCCTTCTCAGCCGATGAGGAAATATCCCAGTATAGTCGCGCTCAGGCCTGATGCAGGCGTTTCAGCCCCTGCTCCAGCGTCTCGCTCTCGCCGGCGGCCACCAGGCAACAGGCGACCTGCCGCTGGATGGCCTGCGGGATCGCCACCTCGCCCGCCAGGCAGCGCTCGGTCCAGCGCGCGGTGGTTTCCGCGTCTTTCGCCGCCGGCAAGAGAGGCGTTTCATCCTGCAAGGTGCGCTCCAGCAATACGCGCTGTTCGCCGCCGACGATATGGTGAATCTGCGGGCAGCGCAGCGGGTTGGCGTAGGCTTCGCCTTCCGTGCCGTGCATCAGCAGCCCGCGGGCGCCGATCTGGCGGAAAAACGACGCTACCCGGCCAACATACTCCGGATGTGAGACGCTGGCGAGGCGCAGCGCATCCTGTTCGCCAAACGGCGTCGCCAGCTTGGCCAGCGTATGGGCGCTGTTGCGCACCCCCATGCGCCAACGCAGCCCGAGCTGCCGCGCCAGCGGCGCCGACAGCGCGGAA
Organism: Serratia sp. CY76391; assembly: GCF_052166695.1. Taxonomy (NCBI): domain Bacteria; kingdom Pseudomonadati; phylum Pseudomonadota; class Gammaproteobacteria; order Enterobacterales; family Yersiniaceae; genus Serratia; species Serratia sp. CY76391. The sequence continues at coordinate 554,036 of NZ_JBJNOJ010000001.1, read as the reverse complement.
ACCGGCATGAATACCGCCTCGCCGTTATCGAGACGCTGTTGGGCGTGAGCGGCCTGTTCCGACCACGGTAGCCCAAGCGCGCGGAAAATCTCGGCGCTGGTCACGCGGGTGCTGTCGTCCAGCACGCCGTGCACCACCACCGGCAGGCCTACTTTCGCCAGCAGCAGCGCCAGCAGCGGCGTCAGGTTGGCCTGCTTGCGCGCGCCGTTGTAGCTCGGCAGCACCACCGGCAATGGCCTCCCCTGCGGCGCCTGCAACGGCAAGACCTGCTGTTGCATCGCCTGGTAGAAACCCAGCATCTCTTCTTCGGCTTCACCCTTGATACGCAGCGCGATCAGAATGCCGCCCAACTCCAGCTCGGGGACCTCCCCGGCCAGCATCGCCTGATACAGTTCAAAGGCGGTCTGTCGATCCAGATCGCGCGCATGGTTTTTGCCGCGGCCTATTTCTTTGATAATTTTGGTGTAATCCATCCGAAGGTTCCCTCAGCCCACTCTTCGGTTAGCATACCCTATCCGCGCCGCCGCTCAACCTCCGCCGCCAGTCGCCGCTGCGCTTCATCGCCCTCGCGCAGCCCGGCGATCACCCCGCCGGCATCCTCGGCGCTGCGGTTTTGGCTCATTTTCCATTTGCCTTCGCGCCGGGTGACGGCGATCTCGATACCGACGATGCCTTTAAGCTGTGCGGCGATGTAGTTGGCCGGCGCATCCTCGAGCCGCCAGGGTTCCGGGCGCCGCCCTTCCTGCTGCGCGGTGAGATCGATCAGTTGGCGGCGCAGCCAGGCCGGTTCGTCCGTCACCGTCGGCACGCCATGCAGCTGCACCACGCTGTAATTCCAGGTCGGCACCACCTTGCCGGTCTGGCGCTTGCTCGGGTACCAGCCGGGCGACACATAGCCCTCCTGGCCCTGAAAAATCACCAGACATTCCGCCGCCTGTTGCAACCGTCGCCAGTGCTCGTTGGCGCGCGACAGGTGCGCCCGCAGCCGGATCTGCCCCTGTTCGACATCGGCCAGAAACGGCAGCGGATCGGCCGTCAATCCCTGCTCGCCGTGGCTGACCAACAGCCCCAGCGGGTGGGCGCGCACCAACGCCAGTTGGGCATCCAGATCGTCTTCGCGAAATGCGACGGGTTGAAACATCAGTGGGGCTCCTTATCGCTCTCTCATGATGACGACAGTAAAGCACCCGCCGGCGGCCTACTTAAGATCCGCTTTCTGAGTATTTCGAGTGATCCGGTTTAACAAGATCAGTGCGACGCCCATCGCCACCAAATTACAGAGCATCGCACCGGCAAAGGCCTGGGCATAGCGTTCCGCCGCGCCGCCGCTCGCCAACAGCGGCACAAAACCGACGCCGCTGACCACGATACCCAGCGCGCCCCCCACCTGCTGCACGGTAGCCACCAGACCCGCCGCCATGCCCGCCTGCCGCTCCTGCGCCAAACCCAGCACCAGATTCAGCAGCGGCGTCATGCTCAGCGCCTGGCCGAATCCCAACACCACCAACCCCGGCAGCAGCCGCAGCGGATGCGCCAGCGCCGCCCCCCACAGCGCCTGCGCCATCAATAGCGCCAACCCGGCGGCGTAAATCGCCACGCCCGCGCTCAGCACGCCGTTGCCCCAACGCAGCGTCAGCCGGGGCGCCAGCATCGAGGCCAGCATAAAGGCCACGCTGGCCGGGGCGAACAGGCTGCCCGCCTGAAAAGGCGTCAGCCCCGCCCCCGCCTGCAGCAGCAGCGCGAAGCACAAGAAAAACGAGGAAGCGGTGGCATAAATCGCCAGCACCACCGCCATACCCGGCGCGAAGCCCGCCTGGCGGAACAGCGCCGGATCGAGCACCGCATCATCACCGCGCTGCGCCAGGCGGCGCTCCCAACGCAGGAAGCCCCACAGCGTCAGCAGCGCCAATGCCAACATCGGCGCGATCCACCACGGCCAACCGTGCGCCGGCCCTTCCAGCAACGGCAGCAGCAACAGCGACAGGCCGGCCGCCGCCAGCCACAGGCCGACGCCGTCCAGCCGCTGCGCCTGCGCCACCCGCGATTCGGGAATGCGCCGCGCCGCCCACAGCGCCAGCGCGCCGATAGGCAAATTGATCAAAAAGATCATGCGCCAGCCACTGCCGAACAGGTTGGCCTCGATGATAAATCCGCCGAGGATCTGGCCGAAGATTGCCGCCAACCCCAGTGTCATGCCCAGCCAGGCGAAAGCACGCCGCCGCTGTTGCGGCGCGTACAGCACCCGCATCAAGGCGTAAATTTGCGGGAACAACAGCGCCGCCGCCGCCCCCTGCAGGATACGCGCGGCGATCAGCAGGCTGAGCGATCCCGCCAGTCCGCACAACAGGGAACTCAGCGTGAATCCCAGCATGCCGAGGCTGAACAAGCGCCGACGCCCGAAGCGATCGCCCAGACGCCCACCGGCGATCAACAGCACCCCAAACGCCAGTTCATAACCGGCGACGATCAAACCGATACCGGCGAAATCGGCGGCGAACTGATGCTGGATCACCGGCGCCGCCACGTTGACCACAAACAGATCGAACACCGTGACGAAGCCGCCCAACAGCAGCACCGGCAGGCCGGGCAATCCCCGCCGTTCAACAGATAATGAATGTTCCATACCACCTCCAGAGATTATGATGGTCGCAGTATGGAATAGAGTTTAAACTGTTACTATATAGCCATTTATACTATTACTGACAGCAACAGGACGGCCGACATGCCCCCACGCACCCTCGAACGCACCCGCCACGAACTGGGGGATTTTCTGCGGCAAAAGCGAGAACAACTGTCGCCGGAGGCAGTCGGCTTGCCGAGCGGCAGCCGCCGCCGCACGCCGGGCTTGCGGCGCGAGGAGGTGGCGGCGCTGGCCGGCGTCGGCCTCACCTGGTACACCTGGCTGGAGCAAGGCAGGGAAATCAATGCGTCGGTGACGTTTTTGGAAAATCTGGCACGGGTGCTGCAGCTCGACGCCGCCGGCCGCTACCACCTGTTTTTATTGGCGCATCAGCGCCCGCCGGTGCCGGTCGGCCATCAGTGGTGCCAGGTTTCGCCGTTGGTGCGGCGCCTGCTGGACGACCTGACGCTGCGGCCGGCCTACGTCATGAACCTCAGTTGGGACATCATCGCCTGGAATCCGGCGGCGCAGCGGCTGTTCGCCATCGGCGAGCGCCCGGCGCAAGAGCGCAACATGTTGTGGATGCTGTTTGCCGATCCGCAGCTCAATGCGCGCCTGCTGGAGTGGCGGGCGCAGGCGCCGCAAATCCTGGCCAGCTTCCGCCGCGACTACGCCCGTGCGCCGGAGGATGAGGTGATGCGCCAACGGGTACAGGCGCTGGAGCAGGTATCGCCGCCGTTCCGCCGGCTCTGGCGGCAGCATGATATTCACGGACGCTGTCAGGGGCGGCGCAGCTTCGTCGTCCCGGAGATCGGCCCGGTCACCTTTGACCACGCCTCTTTCATCGTCGACGAAGAGAACCATCTGCGGCTGGTGATGTACAGCGCGCTGCCGGACGAACCGGCCAGCGCGGCGTTTGAAGCGCTGCTGCGCGAGGATTAACGACGGCTGTCGAGAATGAGTTTGCAGGCCAGCCCGGCGAACACGCCGCTCAGCAGGTAGTTCGGCCAGCGGGCGCTGAAACGGCGGCCGGCGAAACGGCTTTTCATGCCGCTGACCGCCAGGATCACCCCGCCGTTAATCAGCAAGCCGACCAGATTCAGCACCGTCGCCAGCGCCAGCATCTGCACCACTACCGAGCCGGCGCGCGGATCGATAAACTGCGGAAACAGCGCCAGCACGAACAGCGCCATCTTCGGGTTGAGGATGTTGGTCAGCAGCCCCTGTCGGAAAATACGCGCCGTCGGCACCGCCTGCAACCCGGCGGAAGCCTGCAGACTGCTGCCGGATCGCAACGTTTTCCACGCCAGATAGAGCAGATAAGCTGCGCCCAACATTCTCACCGCGTCGTAAGCCAGCGGCACCGCGACGAACAGTTGCGACAACCCCAGCGCCGCCGCCAGCGCATGGCAGTAAGTGCCGAGCTGAATACCCGCCAGCGAAGCGAAACCGGCCCGCCGCCCCTGGCTGACGCTGCGCGAAGCGATCAGCAGCATATCCGGGCCGGGAGTCAGCGCCAGCGCCACGCAGGCACCGGAAAACAACAACAGCGTTGCGGCATCAATCATGAATCACCTGATAAGAAGACGGACGGGGATGGAGCGTCCATCATAGCGACGCCGACGTGGCTTGTCAGCGCCGCTCGCGTCAGATCACCCACAAATCGAGGTACTCGTTGACCGGCATCTGCGCCAGCCGCTGCCGGTCCAGCGACACCTCGAGAATGCGCTGCTGCTGCAGGGCCGGGAACTGGCGCGCCAGGTTGGTTTTGAACTTCTCGATCAGCAGCGGGATGCCCTCTTCGCGCCGCCGCGCATGGCCGATAGGATACTCCACCGCCACCTCATCCAGACGGCTGCCGTCGGCGAACTCCACCGTCAGCGCATTGGCGATCGAGCGTTTTTCCGGATCGTGATAATCGCGCGTGAAGGCGGGATCTTCATGGCAATGTATCTTGCTACGCAATGCGTCGATGCGCGGATCCTCGGCCACCCGATCCTCGTAATCGGCCGCCGTCAGCCGGCCGAACAGCAGCGGGATCGCCACCATATACTGAATGCAGTGATCGCGATCCGCCGGGTTATCCAGCGGCCCCTGCTTGTCGATAATGCGCAGGCAGGCCTCGTGGGTGCGGATGCTCACCCTGGCGATATCGGCGGCGGTTTTGCCGGCGGCCTGCATCTGGCGGTGCAGCGTCATGGCCGCCTCCACGGCGGTCTGGGCATGGAACTCCGCCGGGAACGAAATTTTAAACAGCACGTTCTCCATCACATACGCGCCGTACGGCCGCTGGAAGCGGAAAGGTTTACCGTTGAACGAGACGCCGTAGAATCCCCAGGTCGGCGCCGTGAGCGCCGAGGGATAGCCCATCTCGCCGGTGGCGGCCATCAGCGCCAGCCGCACTGCGCGGGCGGTCGCATCCCCCGCCGCCCAGGATTTGCGGGTGCCGGCGTTCGGCGCGTGGCGGTAGGTGCGCAGCGACTGCCCGTCCACCCACGCCAGCGACACCGCGTTCAGGATCTCTGCGCGGCTCAGGCCGAGCAGCTGCGCCACCACCGCGGTGGACGCCACCTTCACCAGCAGCACGTGATCCAACCCCACCCGGTTGAAGGCGTTTTCCAACGCCAGGCAGCCCTGGATCTCATGCGCCTTGATCATGGCGATCAGCACCTGCCGCATGGTCAGCGGCGCTTTACCCGCCGCCACCGCCTGGCGCGAGAGCCAGTCGGCCACCGCCAGGATCCCGCCCAGGTTGTCCGACGGGTGGCCCCACTCCGCCGCCAGCCAGGTGTCGTTAAAGTCGAGCCAGCGGATCATGGCGCCGATATTGAACGCCGCCTGCACCGGATCCAGCTGGAAACGGGTGCCGGGCACCCGGCTGCCGTTCAGCACCTCGGCGCCCGGCACCACCGGCCCCATCAGCTTCTTGCAGGCCGGATAGCTCAGCGCCTCCAGCCCGCAGCCGAGGGTATCGAGCAGGCAATAATGGGCGGTGCGATACGCCGCCGGGGTATCGACGGCCTCTTTCATCACATAATCGACGATATCGACCATCTCGCGATCGAACGGCGGACGGCCGGTGTTGGCAGACTCAAGCATCATGATCCCCAAAGGCTCCATAGTGAAAACGACACGATAACGATCGGCGCTCAGCGCTGATCCAGCGGTACGAACGCCCGCGCTTCCGGCCCGGTATAGTTGGCGGACGGGCGAATGATTTTGTTGTCCTGCCGTTGCTCGATGATGTGCGCCGACCAGCCGCTCACCCGCGCCATGACAAACAGCGGCGTGAACATTTCGGTAGGCACCCCCAGCTGGTGGTAAGACACCGCCGAGAACCAGTCGAGGTTGGGGAACATGTTTTTGGTGTCGCGCATCACGCTTTCCAGCCGGTCGGCGATGTCATACAGCTTCATCGCACCCGCTTCCTGCGACAGGCGCAGCGCGATCTCTTTGATCACCTGATGACGCGGATCGGAGACGGTGTACACCGGGTGCCCGAAGCCGATCACCACCTCTTTGTTGTCGATGCGGCGGCGAATGTCGGCTTCCGCTTCGTCCGGCGTTTCATAACGCTGTTGGATCTCCAGCGATACCTCGTTGGCGCCGCCGTGCTTCGGCCCGCGCAGTGCGCCAATGGCGCCGACGATCGCCGAATAGACGTCGGATCCGGTGCCGGCGATCACCCGGCCGGCGAAGGTCGAGGCGTTGAACTCATGCTCGGCGTACAGGATCAGTGACGCATGCATGGCCTGTTCCCAGCTGGCGGAAGGCGCTGCGCCGTGCAGCAGGTGCAGAAAGTGGCCGCCGATGGAATCGTCGTCGGTCTCCGGCTGAATGCGCTCGCCGTTGTGGCTGTAGTGATACCAATAGAGCAGCATCGATCCCAACGACGCCAGCAGCCGATCGGCGATGTCGCGCGCGCCGGCTGCGCCGTGCTGTTCTTTTTCCGGCAGGGTGCAGCCGAGGGCCGAAACGCCGGTGCGCATCACGTCCATCGGGTGAGACGCCGCCGGCAGCGCCTCCAGCACCGTGCGCACGCTGGCGGGCAGGCCGCGCAGCGCTTTGAGCCGCTGCTTGTAGGCATGAAGTTCGTCGCGGTTGGGCAGCTTGCCGTGGATCAGCAGATGGGCGACCTCTTCAAACTCGCAGTGGCGCGCGAGATCGAGAATGTCGTAACCGCGATAGTGCAGATCGTTGCCGCTGCGTCCTACGGAACACAGCGCGGTATTCCCGGCGGGCACGCCGGATAACGCCACGGATTTTTTCGGCTTAACGCCAGTCGGGCTTTGCGGGGGGATCGCTTGGCTCATACTGTCCTCATTTGGCTTCTGCGTGAATGGCGCTTATTCGTCGCGCTGGCGAGCGAACAGAGCGTCGAGTTTCTCTTCGAACAAATAGTAGTTGATGCTTTCGTACAGCTCGTTGCGGGTCTGCATGGTGTCGATGACGTTTTTCTGCGTGCCCTCCTCGCGCAGGGCGCGGTACACCCGCTCCGCCGCCCGATTCATCGCCCGGAAGGCCGACAGCGGATACAGCGCCATATCCACCCGGGCGCTGCGCAGCTCCTCGGTAGTGAACAGCGGCGTCGCACCGAATTCGGTGATGTTGGCGAGGATCGGCACCTGCGTCGCTTCGGCGAAGCGGCGGTACATGCCCAGCTCGGTGATCGCCTCCGGGAACAGCATGTCGGCCCCGGCCGCCACGTAAGCCTGAGCACGCTCGATGGCCGCCTCCAGCCCCTCCACCGCCAGCGCGTCGGTGCGCGCCATGATCACGAAGTCCGGATCGCTGCGCGCATCCACCGCCGCCTTGATGCGATCCACCATCTCTTCGGTGGAAACGATGGCCTTATTGGGCCGATGGCCGCAGCGCTTGGCGCCAACCTGATCTTCGATATGCAGCGCCGCCGCCCCGGCCTTGCTCACCGAGCGCACCGTGCGGGCGACGTTGAACGCCGATGCGCCGAAACCGCTGTCGACATCCACCAGCAGCGGCAGCGGGCAGACGTCGGTGATGCGGCGAATATCGGTCAACACATCGTCCAGCGTCGAAATGCCCAGGTCCGGCAGCCCCAGCGAACCGGCCGCCACGCCGCCGCCGGAAAGATAGATGGCCTGGAACCCCGCCCGCTGGGCCAGCAGGGCATGGTTGGCGTTGATCGCGCCGGCGATTTGCAGGGGTTTCTCTTTACTCAGGGCCTGACGAAAGGCGAGCCCGGGTGAGCGCAGCGTCATGACGTTCTCTCCGATTAGCTAGATGGAACAGACAAAGCAAGGGGAGGGCCAGGTTGCACTTTGGCGGGGAAAAAATTAAAAGCGATAAAAATAAGTGAGTTATAAAATTCGCGTCGCCATTGGGCGGACCAAGCGATAAAAAACGTTTCAGTTAACGTTTCAATCGCGGTTTCACTCGGCATATTTGAAACATGACTGAAACAAGGCTACACCTAATGCAGCCACTTTCATTCGGTAACCCACCATGAGCGATCACATCACGCCGTCCCGCACGCCGGACAAACCGGTGATCTGGACCGTCTCCATCACCCGCCTGTTCGATCTGTTCCGGGATATCAGCCTCGAGTTCGACCATCTGGCGGTCATCACCCCGATCCGCCTCGGCTTTGAGGAGGCGGTGCAGCATATCCGCGCTCGCCTGGCGACCGAGCCTTGCGACGCCATCATCGCCGCCGGCTCCAACGGCGCCTACCTGAAAAGCCGCCTGTCGGTGCCGGTCATTTTGGTCAAACCCGGCGGCTTCGACCTGCTGCAGGCGCTGAGCAAGGCGCGCAGAACCGCCGATCGAATCGGCGTCATCACCTACAAAACGCCCCTGCCCGCGCTGCTGGAGTTCCAGCAAACCTTCGATCTGCCGCTGGAGCAGCGCAGCTACGTCACCGAAGAGGATGCGCGCGGCCAGATCGCCGAGCTGAAAGCCGCCGGCATTCAGGCGGTGGTCGGCGCCGGCCTCATCAGCGATCTGGCGGAAGAGGCCGGGCTCACCGCCATTTTTCTCTATTCCGCCGCCACCCTGCGCGCCGCCTTCAGCGACGCGCTGGACGTGACGCGCCTGATGCTGGGCGGCGCCAAACGCGGCGGCGACTACGCCGCGCGCAATACCCTGCAGCCGCGCTATGGGCTCGGCGATTTACAGGGCGATTCCCCGCAGATGGAGCAGACGCGGCGCACCATCATGCTGTACGCCCGATCGCCGGCGGCGGTGTTGATCGAAGGCGAAACCGGCACCGGCAAAGAGCTGGCGGCGCAGGCGATCCACCGCGAATACTTTTCCCGGCGCGGCGCGCCGTCCAGGGGCGCGACACCGCCGTTCGTCGCCATCAACTGCGGCGCCATCGCCGAATCGCTGCTGGAGGCGGAGCTGTTCGGCTATGAAGAAGGCGCCTTCACCGGTTCACGGCGCGGCGGCCGACGTGGGCTGCTGGAAACCGCCAACGGCGGCACCCTGTTTCTGGATGAGATCGGCGAAATGCCGCTGCACCTGCAAACCCGGCTGCTGCGGGCGCTGGAAGAAAAAACCGTCACCCGGGTGGGCGGGCAACAGCCGGTGGCGGTCGATTTTCGCGTTATCAGCGCCACCCACACCCGCCTGGAGCAGGCGATTCAACAGGGCGATTTTCGCGCCGATCTGTTTTACCGCCTGAGCGCCCTGCGGCTGCAGCTGCCGCCATTGCGGGCGCGCGGCGGCGATATCGCGATGCTGGCGGAACACTTTCTGAAACAGTCGCTGGCGGCGCTCGACGTGCCGCTGACGGAGCCGCTGCGCACCGCCCTGGCTGGCTGTTACGCCGCGCTGAGTCATTACGCCTGGCCCGGCAACCTGCGCGAGCTGCGCAACATGATGGAGCGGGTGGCGCTGATGCTGAGCACCGGCGCTGCGCCGAGCGGCGAGACCCTGCAGTGGCTGCTGCCGGAGCTGGCGGTGGCGCCGCCGCCCGAGACACAGGCCGCCCCCATCTCCGCCCACGAAGCCCTGGCGCGGTGCGGAGGCGACCACGCCGCCGCCGCCCGGTTGCTCGGGATCAGCCGCACCACCTTATGGCGCCGGCTGAAAAAACCGCGCTGAGCATCAGCCGGCGCGCCGGCCGTCCGAGGCCGGCAGCAGCCGCGCTCGCCGCTCGCCCAGCAGGTTCATGCCCGCCGCCGCCAGCAGGATGATCGCCGCGCCCAACAGTTGCCACACAGACAGCCGGTGGCCAAACGCCAGGCGATCCACCAGCATGGCGGCGATCGGGTAGATGAACGACAGCGAGCCGATCAGATTGGTGGGCAGCTTCTGCAGGGCGCCGTACATCAACACGTACATCAGGCCGGTGTGCAGCACGCCGAGCGTCGCCAGCATCCCCCACTGCCCCACGCTGGCCGAAACGTGGAAATCCACCAGCGGCAGCAGCATCACCGCCCCCACCGTCACCTGGATCAGCGCAATAAGATGCGGCGGCGTGCCCTTCAGCCGCTTGGCCGCCAGCGCCATCAGGGCGTAGAAAAACGCCGCGCCGAGCGCCAGCGCGATGCCCGCCAGATAATGGCTCTGCTCCCCCGCCTGCCGCGGCTGCGCCAGCACCACCAGCATCATGCCGCCGAACGCCAGCCCCAGCCACAGCAGCTTGCGGGCGGTCAGCCGTTCCCCCAGAAACAGCGCCCCCAGCCCCACCAGCATAAACGGCTGGGTGTTGTACACCGCGGTGGCGATGGAGATAGACGCATAGGAATAGGCGGCGAACAGCAGCAGCCAGTTGATCACCAGCGCGACGCCGCCGGCGATCGCCAGCAGCAGCGTGGCGCGCGTCAGCGCATCGCGTCGCAGCTGCCCCAATACGCCGCACACCGCCAGCAGCACCAGCGCGCCTACCGCGCAGCGCCAAAACACCACGTTGATAACCGGCTGGCCGGACATCAACACAAACCAGCCGATGGAGCCGGAAATCAACATCGCCGCCGCCATCTCCAGCGATCCGCGTTTTATCTCTGCATTCATTCTGCGTTCCTCGAAGCTTGCCCAGAGACATAGCTTGCGGCTTCGCCGGGCGGCTTTCCATAGCATAAAAAAGGCAGATATGCTTAACTGCCTTTTTCTCGCAGCTATAATAAATAAAATACCTAACGGAGGCGTTATGGATGATATCGATCGCCAAATCCTGACCATTCTGGCGGACGATGCGCGCGCATCGTTGAAGACGCTGAGCGCGCAGGTGGGCCTGTCGTCGCCGAGCACGTCGGAAAGACTGCGGCGGCTGGAGGAAAACGGCGTGATCCAGGGCTATACCCTGAACGTCAATCTGCAGGCGGTGGGCTACGCCTTCGAATCGCTGGTGCGCATCAAGCCGCTGCCGGGCATGCTGAAGAAGGTCGAGCAGCTGATTCAGGCGATCCCGGAAGTGGTCGAATGCGATAAGGTGACCGGCGAAGACTGCTTTATCGTGCGGCTGGTGGCACACTCGATGGAACAGCTCGACCACACCCTCGATCGGCTGGCCGAGCATGCGCAGAGCAACACCTCGATCGTGAAAACCACGCCGGTCAAGCGCCGCCTGCCGCCGCTGCTCTGATTAACGCCGCCGCTTGCGGGCGAACGGGTTGCCGCGCTTCTTCTCTTTTTTGGCCGCGTCGGCGGCGGATTTCAGCGCCGCCAGATGCGCCTTGTCGGCCTCCGGCACCGCGCGCTGCTCGATCGGGAACACCGGCAGCGACGCCAACAGCCGCGAACCGTAATTTTTGGTCAGCAACCGGCGATCGTAGATCACGATCTCGCCGTAGCATTGGTTGCTGCGGATCAGACGGCCGACCTGCTGGATCAGGTTGAACGAGGCGCTCGGCAGGCTCTGCACTTCGAACGGATAGCGCTTCAGCGATTTCAGCCACTCGCCTTCGGTGATGATCACCGGGCTGTCGATCGGCGGGAACGCGATTTTGTGAATGTGCACCTGGGTCAGCAGTTCGCCTTTCAAATCCAGCCCTTCGGCGAACGATTGCAGCCCCACCAGCACGCTGGCGACGCCCTTCTCCACCCGCTTGCGGTGCTCTTCCACCAGCCGGTAGCGCGGCTGGTCGCCCTGCACCAGCAGCATCAGCCGCAGATCGGTCACGTAGCTGAGGAAAGTCTGCATCGCCCGGTGGCTGCTGAACAGGATCAGCATGCCTTTGTGCTTGCCGCTCGCCTGCTCGGCGCGGAAAAACCGCGCCATCTCCTCGAGGTGCTCCGCCTCGTTGGCGAGCGCCGGTTCGTAGCGCATCTGCGGAATAACAATCTTGCCCTGTTCGACGTGATTGAACGGCGAAGAGAGCGTTTCGAAGCGATCGCCGGCCTTCTCGCTCAGCCCGCTCATCTCCTGCAAACGCGCGAAGCTGTTCAGTGAACGCAGCGTGGCCGAGGTGACCACCACGTGCGGCACCTTGCGCCACAGCAGCTTCTCCAGCTGATCGCTGACGCGGATGCCGACGCAGTGCAAATACAGATGGGTGACGTTATCGCGCAGTTCGCGCGTGACCCATTTGGAGATCGGCGCGTTGGACGACTTGTCGAGCGCCGCCAGCCGCCACAGCTTGCTCATCGCTTCCAGATAGCCCAGCGTGCGGCTCATCTGCAGGATGGCGCGGTGCAGGCGCATGATGTCGTGCTTGCCGGTCTGCTCAGTAAGATCGTTAAGCACGAACTCCGCCAGCCCGCGCAGTGCATCGGTCAGTTTAAACAGCCGCGCGCAGCTCTCCACCATCTCCGCCGGCAGCTCGCCCATTTCAAAACGATGCTCGGCCGCCACGCTGTCGCCGGGCAGGTAGGCGCTGACCTGATGCTCGAAGATCTGCACCAGTTCGCGCAGCTCCTCGCAATGGTTTTTCAGCCGTTCGCTGTTGGCCAGCCCCGGCGGATTCTTCGGCCGGTACTGCGTCATGCACTGGTCGACCTGGCGCACGATCATGTCCAGTTGCAGGTTGGTCGACAGCGCGGTGATTTCCCCGTCGATCTCCAGCGCGTCGCGCGCCACCTCCGGCAAATGGTGGCCTTCGTCCAGCACCAGCAGCAACTCTTTCGGGTTCGGCAGCACCGATTCCGTCTCCAGCGCCGCCATCACCAGCGCGTGGTTGGCCACCACCACGTCGGCGCTCTCGATCTCTTTGCGGGCGATATAGAACGGGCATTCGCGAATGTAGTGACAGTTGCGCCCCAGGCAGTTGGCCTTGTCGGTGCTCAGCTTGGCCCACAGCGGATCGTCGATGCTCTGCTGATAGTGATCGCGCAGCCCGTCCCACTCAAAGCGGGCCAGCGCCTTGGTCAGTTTCTGACACAGCGCCTGCTCTTCGCCGCTGGACGGCGCCAGCTCGTCGTCGAGGAACAGCGTCAGATCGCCCTGTTGACTGACGTCGGTGCTCATCGCCGCCAGGTTGCGCGGGCAGACGTAACGCCCGCGGCCAAAGGCGCCGGTAAATTTCAGATCGGGGATAATCTTCTTCAGCAGCGGCAAATCCTTGCTGTAAATCTGATCCTGCAGCGCCACGTTGGCGGTGCTCACCACCAGCGGCTTGCTCTCCGCCCGCCCGACGGCGATGCCCGGGATCAGGTAAGACAGCGTTTTGCCGACGCCGGTCGGCGCCTCGATCGCCAGATGGCGCGGGTAGTCGCCGGCCAGCGTCTTGGCCACCTCGGCGATCATCTGGCGCTGGGGCGCGCGGGAAATAAAATCCGGTATTTGCTGCTGCAGGGCTTTGTACCACTGGCCAATCTGATCTTTAACTGCGGAGGAGAGCGCCATTCAACTCTTATCTAAACGAAATGATGGCGCTATTGTCCCACAGACCGCCGACGACGTCAGCCCGAGTTACGTCTGCGGATCGATCATTGAGGCGCGCCCGCCGCCGAATGACCACTCGTCCAACTGGGTGGTGGCGATCACCACCATCACATCCTCGGGGTTCAGCCGCAGGTTTTCCGCCAGCAGCGCCACCAGCCGCCCGTAGAAGCGCCGCTTGGTGTCGCCGTCGCGCGGCCGCCCGGCGGTGATGTAAAACAGCACGAAATCCGCGCTGCGCGGCCCGCCGAGATAGTCGCGATCGTAGATAAGCTCGCCGGGGCGGTATTGATCGATCGCCTGAAATTTGTCCGCCGGCGGCACCTCGAAGGCCTCCACCAGCGCCTGATGGAGGCTGTCGGACAAGGTTTGCAGATAGTCGGCGGACTTGCCCTGATGCAGGGCGATGCGGCTAAACGGCATGGGGCGCCTCCGGTTCCAGCTCGCGCAGGCGCGCCACGGCCGACGCCGCCGCGGGCCAGCCGGCGTAGAACGCCAGATGGGTGATGAGCTCGGCCAGCTGCTGATGCGCCACGCCGTTGCGCTGCGCCAGCTGCAGATGAAACGGCAGCTGTTCCACGCGGTTGAGCGCCACCAGCGCGGCGACGGTGATCAGGCTGCGCTCGCGCTGGCTCAGCGCCGGCCGCTGCCAGACATCGTCAAACAAGACGCTGTCGCTGAGCTGCGCCAGCTTGGGGGCGATATCGCCGAACGCCTGTTGCCCGGCCTGGGATTTTGATGGCATCACACTCTCCTGTCAGTTGCGGATAGCCTTACGCTACCCGCCGCCGAGGTGAGTGAAAATCGGGATTTTCGGCACTCTCAGTTCAGAAAAACGGGATAGTTCCCCGCCAGGCGGCGGGGCGATTTCACGGTTCCAGCGAGGCAACGCCGTCGAAATGGGCGCTCAGCAGCGCATTCAGCTCCGGCCGCTGCTCCACCCGTTCGGCAATGGCGTACAGTCGCGGGCAGTGTTGCCGGAACCACGCGCGGCCCGGCCGCCAGTTGCACATTACCGCCACGTACAGATCCAACGCGCTGAAGCTCTTGCCGAGAAACCACGGGCCAGACGCCCCTGTGGCGGCGTTCAACTGCCGCAATAAACGTTCGCGATAATCCATTACCGCGTTTTTCAGCTGTTCCGCCCCTGCCGCCTGCGGCTGCCAGCGCTGCGGATGGTCGGCATAGGTGAAAGTGGGGTAAATCTCCGCGTTGATGAACAGCAGCCAGCGCAGAAAACGCGGCAACAGCGGCGAACCGCCGGGCGGCGCCAGCTCGGCATGCGGTGCGCGATCGTGCAGCAGCAGGATAATCGCCGCACTCTCCGTCATCACTTCGTCATTGGGCAGCACTAAGGTGGGCACCTGACCCAGCGGGTTCAGCGCCAACAGACGATCGCGCTCCGGGCCGTCCTGCGTGTAATCCACCTCCTCATAGCCCCAGGGGAAAGCGGTCAACGCCAACGCGGCGGCCACGATGGTCGAACCGCAGCCCTGCGTACCGAACAAAGTATAAGTATCGTGCATGATTCCTCCCGCAGCGGAACAAGGTATCGGTAACTGTAGACCAGCCGCCGACCATCGGCTGAAGAAAAAATTCACCCTTTACGCGACTTTTTTAATCGTTCGACATGAAAATGAATTTTTTGTCATAAATAGATCACATTACTACGGTAAAAATTCTCCGCCGCCAACAATCAGGCGGCACAGTAAAACAGCAATGCAACTGATGATAAGCGTCTTTCAATCGAATAAAGCAGGGTAACCCATGAAACGTAATCTTCTGGCCGTTATTATTCCGGCACTTTTACTTGCGCAAGCGGCACAGGCAGCAGAAATCTACAATAAAGACGGCAACAAACTCGATTTTTACGGCCGTGTGAAAGCCCTGCATTATTTCTCTGATGATGCCGGCAATGACGGTGATAAAACCTACGTCCGTATCGGCTTTAAAGGCGCGACTCAGATTAACGATATGCTGACCGGCTATGGCCAGTGGGAATATCAGATCGCCGCCAACCATTCTGAATCCGACGGCACCAAAGACACCAAAACGCGTCTGGGCTTCGCCGGTCTGAAATATAAGGACCTCGGCTCCTTCGACTACGGTCGCAACTACGGTATCATTTACGACGTTGGCGCCTGGACGGATATGATCCCTGAATTCGGCGACGATGCTTATATCAAGACCGACAACTTTATGAACGGCCGTACCAATGGCGTCGCCACCTACCGTAATAACAACTTCTTCGGTCTGGTTGACGGCCTGAAATTTGCCGTGCAGTACCAGGGCAAGAACGAAAACGACGGCCGCTCCGCCAGCAAGGCGAACGGCGACGGCTGGGGTCTCTCCTCCAGCTATGAAATCATTGACGGCCTGAGCGTGGGCGCCGCCTATGCCTCTTCCAACCGCACCGCCACGCAAAAGGCGGGCACCTTCGGTAAAGGCGACAAGGCCGATATCTGGGCCGGCGGTCTGAAATACGACAACAACAATGTCTACCTGGCCGCGACTTATTCGCAGAGCCGCAATATCGCGCCTATTTCCGGCACCGCTACCATCAATAATAACTCGACCTCCGTTAGCGGCTTCGCCAATAAAGCGGAAGGGATTGAATTGGTCGCGCAATATCAATTCGACTTCGGTCTGCGCCCATCGCTGGGTTACGTTCAGCAGAAAGGCAAAGATATTGAAGGCATCGGCGACGTCGATCTGGTGAAATATTTCGACGTAGCGGCGACCTATTACTTCAACAAAAACATGTCCACTTATGTCGAATATAAAATCAACCAGCTTGATGACGACAACAAGCTGGGTCTGAAAAACGACGACGTCGTTGTTGTCGCCCTGACCTACCAGTTCTGATGTGATGAATGAATAACCACCACTGCAAACTTTAGCGTCACTTGATACCCAGAGTTTTATTTCGCCGGGCGGCTGCGTCCGGCTTTTTTGTTTTTATTTTCCCCGCCGGCGAATCCCCCCGCTTGCCTTGCAAAACAAACGGGTCTACATGTATAGCTTTCCCCCGAGCGGAATCAGCCATGCATAACGACGGACGCTTCGACTACCACAACGCCTTGCGCTACAGCAGCGACGAACTGGCCAACATCCTCAACCACTGTTTTGAAAACTACATCGTGCGTTTCGTGCTCGACGGTTCAACCTTCGCCGCCCGCTTCGGCGCCGAAGATCTCAGCCTGAACGACAGCCTGATCGTCACCCACCGCCATGAACCGGTGGCGGTGGCGCTGATCGCCCGCCGCGGGCGTCACAGCCGGGTTGCGGCCTTTTCCGTGCGCCCGGAGATGCGCGGTCAGGGGCTGGGCAAGGCGCTGATGCAGCGGCTGGTGGCGGATGCCCGCCAGCGCGGCGACCGTCGGCTGTCGTTGGAGGTGATCGAAGGCAACGAAGCCGCGCTGGCGCTGTACCACCGCGCCGGGCTGCGCATCGTGCGCACCCTGACCGGCCATCAGGCGCCGGCGGAAGTGCCGCCAGGCACGGCGGCACTGCAGGCGGTCGATCCGCTGACCGTCAGCCATCGCCTGACGGCGGAAGGCGCCACCGATCTGCCCTGGTTGATCGCTCCCGAATCGCTGTTCAAGCTGCCGGGCACACCGCAAGCCTATACGCTCAATCGTCAGGCCTACGCCGTGGTGATGCCCGGCGCCGAGCACTGCTGGCTGCGCCTGATCTACGTGCCGCCGCAGCACCGCGGTCAGGGGCATGCCCGCGCCTTGCTGGCCGCCCTGCAAGCGCAGTTCGCCCCTTTGCCGCTGACCGCCAACGTTTTTGTGCCCGAGGTGGCCGCCCCCTTCTTTACGCATCTTGGCTGGCGGCAGGATCCTCTGCGCCAGTTCGAGATGGATATGCTGCTGGACAGCCCACAAAAATAAAACCGAGAGAGATAACGATGGCAGGAAAACAGGCAAGGAAACTCACCCTCGGCGCGGCGATAGGCGTCGCGCTGCTGGCGTTGGCCGGTTGCGCGCAGCCGCCGCACACCGACGCCCAGGCCCAGCAGCGGCTGGCGGATCAGTCGGTGCTGGCGGTGAACTGGTTCCAACAGTCCGGCGAATACCAGGCGCTGGCCCACCAAGCGTTCAACAGCGCGCAACGCGCCTTCGATCGGGCCAGGGCCGCGCCGGGCCGCAAAAAGGCGGTGGTGGTCGATCTGGATGAAACCATGCTGGACAACAGCGCCTACTCCGCCTGGCAGGCGCAACAGGGCCAGCCGTATGACGGCGCCACCTGGGCCCAATGGACACAGGCCGAACAGGCCGGCGCGGTGCCGGGGGCAGTGTCGTTCGCCCGCTACGTTAACGCCCACCAGGGGACGATGTTCTACGTCTCGAACCGCAAGCAGAGCGAATATGCCGCCACGGTGGCCAACATGCAGAAGCTCGGTTTCACCGGCATGTCGGAAAAAACCGTCTTGCTCAGTACCGACACGTCCAATAAGCAGGCGCGCTTCGACGCCATCAAACAAGCCGGCTATGACATCGTGGTGTACGCGGGCGACAACCTGAACGACTTCGGCGCCGCGACCTACCACCAGGATAATGCGCAGCGCCGGGCGTTTGTCAGCGAGAACCAGAACAAATTCGGCACCGAATTCATCGTGCTGCCCAACCCGCTGTACGGCGATTGGGAGAGCGGCCTGGCTCGCGACTACAACAAACTGACGCCGCAACAGAAGCTGCAGGTGCGCCAACAGGCGCTCAAAGCCTGGCGCGGGCGCTAAGCCTCACAGCAGTTTGTACATATAGCAGGTGGCTTCCAACGCCCCGCCGTCGCTGGCGCGGGCGTATTGCGGGATGTCGCCCGCCGCCTCGAACCCCAATTGGCGGTACAGCCCCTGCGCCGCGCTGCCGCTCAGGGTGTCCAGCACCAACAGGCTGCGGCGATGACGCGCCGCCAGCGCCTGCACTTCCTGCATCAACAGCCGGGCAACGCCCTGCCGCCGCGCCTGCGGGTGCACCATCAGCTTGACCACTTCCGCCCGGTGGCGGCCGTTGTCCGGCATCGCCAGCAGCAGCTGCACGGTGCCGACCGGTCGGCCGTTCGCGAGCGCTACCAGCATCGCACGCTCTCCCCGCGCCAGAGCCGGCAGCACCCCCTGCCAAAATGCCTGCGCCTGTTCCTGCGTAAAGGGCATGACAAAACCGATGCTGGCGCCGTGCGCCACGCTGGCGTGCAGCATCTCGGCCAGGTCGGCAACGGCGCTTTGCGCCGCAGCGGCATCCCACTGTTGCAATTCAATCATGGCTATGGCCTACAGATAACGAGCGTGTAATGAGCCGGCTCATCGCCGGGGACATGGAAACGGGAGGCACCGAACAGGCGGTAGCGCAGGCAGTCGCCGGCCGACAGCCGGAAAACGCGCCCTTCCAGCGTCAGCTCCAGCTGCCCGGACAGCAGCCAGAGGTGATGCTCCAGCGCCGGAATCGACGGCAGGTCGTAATCGATCTGCGCGCCGGCATCAAGCCGGGCTTCGATAAACTCGGCCTTATACAGCGCGGCGGGGGGAGAAACGGAGCGACGGTGAAAACCGCTGGCGCGATCGACCCACATCGGTTGCTGCTGCGGCCGCAGCAGCTCCGGCGGCTCGTCTTCGATTTCGCTCAA
This sequence comes from Serratia sp. CY76391, assembly GCF_052166695.1. Classification (NCBI taxonomy): domain Bacteria; kingdom Pseudomonadati; phylum Pseudomonadota; class Gammaproteobacteria; order Enterobacterales; family Yersiniaceae; genus Serratia; species Serratia sp. CY76391. The sequence continues at coordinate 534,987 of NZ_JBJNOJ010000001.1, read as the reverse complement.
CAGGCGCGACATAGTCAACCCGTAGGCGGCGCACAGCCGGTTCAGCAACGACGCCGTCGGGCTGGTCTCGGCGCGCTCCACCCGCGAGAGCGTCGCCCGGCTAAGACCGGTGCGCTGCGCCAATTCCTCCAGCGACCACGCCCGTTGCTGGCGCAAATCCGCCAGCCGCTGCGCCAACCTCAGGTCGGCAGTCTCCAAACCGTTATCCACCGCTCACACTCCGCTTGAAAATCCCATATAAGAGAAATAATCTCAAATAAGAGATATAGCAAGCGGATTTTAAAAAATATCGCGCAGGAAGAACGCCAGGATCACCGCAAACATCGCCGAATGAGGAGAAGCGTTCTAGCACTCGCGCGAGGGCGGAGTTTGTACAAAATTGCCCGTCTCGGCGCCCGGCGGCGCGATCGCCGCGCAGCGCCAGGCGCTGAATACCGCCAGCAGCGGCGCCAGCGCAAACGCCAGGAACAGCCAACGCGCCGCCGATGCCGCGCCGCCCGGATCGTTCAGCCCCGCCAGGTTGGCGGTCATCCCCGCCAGCGCCGCGCCGAATGCGGTGGCGAACAGCTGCACCGTGGTAATTGAAGCACCGGCGATATCTTTGTCCGCTTCAGGCGCCACCTGCAAAATGCGCGTCAGCAGATGCGGCCAACCGAAGCCGATGCCGAACCCCACCAACGACAACGCGATGACGATCGGCGTCAGCGCCTGCCAGTCACCGCCGGATGGCGTCGGCATCAGGATCGCCAGCGCCAGCAGGCCCACCAGCACGAACAGCGGCCCGCTGACGATCGCCCGGCGAATGCCCGCCCCGCGCCAGCCGGAGCTGAGGATTTCGGACAACGTCCAACCGGCGGCCATGGTGGCGGCGATATAGCCGGAGATCAGCGGCGACTGGCCGTGCAACAGCTGCAGGAAATAGGGCACGAAGATTTCGCTGGTCATGCCGATCACCAGCAACGAGACCGTAATATAGAGCGCCGCCAGCGATGAGCCGCGCCGCAGCGAGCCATGCGGCAACAGGCGCGCGCGTGCGTGCGCCTCGCGCTTCATCAGCCAGGCCATCAGCACCAGCGAAAGCGCGATGCCCGCCAGATTGATCCAGACGCTGTGCGCCAGGCTGCCGGCGGACACCACCAGCACCGCCACGGTCAGCAACAGCAGTTGCGCCGTCGGCAACGGTGCGGCCGCCTGCTGCGCCTTGCCCTTGGGCAGGATCAAGAAGGTAAACGCCGCGTACAGCGCCATGATCGGCAGCAGAATGCCGAAGGCCCAACGCCAGGCGTGCAGCTCGGCAAAAATGCCGCCCACCGCCGGCCCCACCAGGGTGGCGATGCCCCACATTGCCGAGATAAGCGCCATGGCGCGCGGCCACAATCGCTGCTCGAACACCAGGTTGATCATCGCGTAGGAGAGCGCAAAGATCAGCCCGCCGCCGAAGCCCTGCACCGTGCGGCCGATCAGCATCACCGGCATGCTCGGCGCCAGCGCGCACAGCGCCGCCCCGACGATAAAGAACAGCGAAGCCACCAGATAGGCGCTGCGTGCGCCGTAGCCGCTGAGCAACCGGGCCGACAGCGCGGAGCCGAGGATCGACGCCACCACGAACAGCGTGGTGTTCCAGGCATAGAGATCCAGCCCGCCGATATCCTGCACCACCGAGGGCAGAATGGTGGTGGCGACCAGAATATTGATGGCATGCAGCGCCACGCCAAGCGAGAGCGCGATCGCACTGGCCGCATTTTTGCCGGAGAAAAGGTCGCTCCAGCGGCTATCGTCATGGGTTATCACGGTTGTTGTCCTGTTTTCAGAGGAATGGCATTGAGTTGGTCATGAGATTGCGTTAAATTTAACAAGAGTTATCTTGGAATAAGTTAGGGCGAGGCGGAGAAATATGTCAAGAATAAACTTGGAAAATAGCGGCAGCACCGCACAATCGGTCAGTGACCGCTTGCTGACGTTATTGAAAACCCGCGGCCCGCAGCTAGCTTCTGACGCAGGAAAGGTGCTCGGCACCACCGGTGAGGCGGCCCGCCAGCAGTTCGTCAAGCTGGCGAAAGAGGGGTTGGTCGAAGCGGTGGCGGAAACGCGCGGCGTGGGCCGCCCGGTGCAGCTGTGGCATTTGACCTCTGCCGGGAACGCGCGCTTTCCCGATACCCATGCGGATCTGACGGTGCAGCTGCTGCGCACTGTGCGCGACAAGTTGGGCGAACAAGCGATCGACGTGCTGATCGAGACCCGCGAACAGGAAAACCGCATCAACTACAAGCAGGCGATGATCGGCGCCACCGAGCTGCGCGAACGCGTGGCGCGCCTGACCGAGATCCGCTGCCGCGAAGGGTATATGGCCGAATGGCGCCAGGAGGAGGACGGTTCCTATCTGCTGGTGGAAAACCACTGCCCGATCTGCGCCGCCGCCACCGTCTGCCAGGGCTTCTGCCGGGCGGAATTAAGCATCTTCACCGAAGTGCTGCAGGCGCAGGTGGAGCGCGCCGAACACATTCTGGCCGGCTCGCGCCGCTGCGCCTACCGGATTTCCCGCCTGTAACACAGGTTTTTGCCCACGTTTTCAACCGGTACAGATTATTCTGCTTGTGCACCCCGCACCTTCCCTTCTAAGGTTGAACTAACGAACATTCAGGCAAACAGCGGGCCTCGCGCCCGCTCTGGCAAATCCGTCGGCGCTTAGCGCAGCGGCAGAGTAACCCCACGGGAGTTGAACGATGAAGAAGCCGCATGCCGGATTCTGGCTGGCGACGCTGGGACTGGGCGTTTGCTGGCTGCTGGCGCTGCTGACTCGCGATCGGCTCAACGGCATACTGCTGGCCGGCGCGGCGCTGGCGCTGATCTTTACCCCTGCCGCCCGCCGCAAAGGCGCGGCCCTGGCCGCCCTGGGCGGTATCGGCATGGATGGGCTGTGGAGCTACAGCGGCGTGCTGCACTACAGCGGGCAACACGGCCTGCCGCTCTGGACCATCGCGCTGTGGATCGGCTTCGGCTGCTGGTGGTATTGGTTGCTGGACGTGGTCAGAGCGGCCCCCTGGCCGCTGGCGGTGTTGGGCGCCGCCGTCGGCCCCTTCGCCTACGCCGTGTCCTGGAAGCTGGACGCCTTGTTGCCCGGCGTGCCGCCCGAGTTCATGCTGCTGCTGCTGGCCGTCGGCTGGTCGATTTACCTGCCGGCCGTCAGCTGGCTGCAGTGGAAACAGCAAGGCCATTGAACGGCTTTCAGCAGCCGGAAAAATAATGCCGAAGGCCATTGCTTATCGGTTGCCCGATCGGGTTTACTGAGCGTTCTAATAATAATCATTCCCGCAAAATACAATCCTATGCTTAGCCAACAAAGCCGTAGCGTCCTGCCGTTGATCGGGGCGTTGTTCACGTTATATATCGTTTGGGGTTCCACCTATTTCGTCATTCGCCTCGGCGTCGCGCAGTGGCCGCCGCTGATGATGGCCGGCATTCGCTTTCTGACAGCCGGTATCGTGCTGTTCAGTTTCCTGGCCTGGCGCGGCCACGCGCTGCCGACGCTGAAGCAGTGGCTGGCCGCCGGCGCCATCGGCATTCTGCTGCTGGCGGTGGGCAACGGCCTGGTGACGGTGGCGGAACACCAACATGTGCCATCCGGCATCGCCGCGGTGATGGTGGCAACGGTGCCGCTGTTCACCCTCTGCTTCAGCCTTCTGTGGGGCATGCGCAACACCAAACTGGAATGGGCCGGCATCGCGCTCGGGTTGGTGGGCATCGTGCTGCTCAACACCGGCAACAACCTGGTGGGCAACCCGACCGGCGCGCTGCTGATTTTGCTGGCTTCGGCCAGCTGGGCCTTTGGGTCGGTCTTGGGATCGCGCATCTCGCTGCCGGCCGGGCCGATGGCTGGCGCGGCGGAGATGCTGGTCGCCGGCGTGGTGTTATTGGCAGCCAGCCAGCTGAGCGGCGAGCGCCTCACTCAGATGCCGAGCACCGGCGGCTTTCTGGCGCTGGGCTATCTGATCGTCTTCGGTTCGATGCTGGCGATCAGCGCCTATATGTTCTTGTTGAAGAATGTGCGCCCGGCGGTCGCCACCAGTTACGCCTACGTCAATCCGGTGGTGGCGGTGCTGCTCGGCATCGGCTTTGCCGGCGAATCGCTGGCGCCGCGCGAGTGGCTGGCGCTGGTGATCATCGTGGCGGCGGTGGTGCTGGTGACGCTGGGAAAATACCTGTTCGCCCGCCCGGCCAACGTGCAGGCCATCGACTGCGAACGGCGATGATCACAAAGGGCGGTCTGCGGGCCGCCGTTAAAAACGATTCTTGTTTCACCCGGCGAAGGGGCTATAATTCCCGCTGTTCCAAGCAACCTGCGAAATTATTCCTATGCTGAAAAAAGCGTTCGTCATCGTCATCGCCCTGTGCGCCTTCGGTTCTCTGGGCGGCGTATTCCTCGCCGGGCTGAACATCTACACCCGTTCCACCACCCCGCACGAAGAAAGCGCGCCTGCCGGGGATACCGCCGCTACGCCGGCGCAAACCGAAACTCTTCAGGCCAAGTGATCGTCCATCCAGCGCTGGCAGCGCTGCTGTAAAAAGCGCTGCAGTTGCCTGACGCGCTCCGACACCTGCGAACGATGCGGGCAGACCAGATTGATCGGCACCGCGTCGCTGCGCCATTCCGGCAACAGTTGCACCAACCGCCCGGCGCGAATATCCGCCGCCACGTCGATCGCCGACTTGCGCACCACGCCGTGCCCGGCCAGCGCCCAGCGCCGCGCGACCTCACCGTCATCGGTAAAATAGCTGCCGTTCAGCGGCAGCTCGACCAGCTCCTCACCGCGCCACAGCCGCCATTCCACCTGCCGTTTGCCGCTGGGCTGATACACCAGAATGCTGTGCCGAACCAGATCGGCCGGCGTTTTCGGCTCGCCGTGCCGCCGCAGATAATCCGGGCTGGCGCAGATCAGCCGCCGATGCTGCGGCAGGATCGGCAGCGCCACCAGCGAAGAGTCGGCCAGCGGCCCAAAGCGCAACGCCACATCCACCGGTTCGCGGAACAGGTCGGCCTGCCGATCGTTGATCAGAAGCTGCAGCTGAATGTGGGGATGCTGCAGACGGAACTCATCCAGCCAGCCGAGCAGCAGATTGCGGCCGAAATCCGACGGCGCGGAAATCTGCAGCACCCCGGACAGCCCCTGATGCTTCTCGCGGATCGCCTGCTCTCCTTCGGCCAACGCGCCCAGCGCCAGGCGCGCGCTGTCGAGATAGCGCGCCCCCTCCTCCGTCAGCCTCAGACTGCGCGTTGAACGCACCAGCAGCCGCGCGCCCAGCTGCTGTTCCAGCCTTTTCACCGCGATGCTGGCCGCCGCCGGCGTCATATCCAGCGCGCGCGCCGCGGCGGAAAAACTGCCGCCGTCCACCGTGCGGACAAACACCTCGAGATCGGCAAATGAGGTCATCAGCTCCCCTCCTTTAGTGCCATCAATTATTAATATTAATTTACAAGTGTTTGCTATTAGGCGGGGTTTTTTCATCATTTTCAATCAGGAAAGATAGATCCCGTTGAAACTTACCTAAAAAGAGGCCTTAACATGACGATTCCCGACTCCCCCCTGAAACGACAAAAGCTGGTGATCCTGGGCGGCACCAGCGGCATTGGCGCCGCGGTGGCCTACGCGGCGGCGGCGCGCGGCGCTGAAGTGGTGCTGGCTTCGCGTCGTCTCCCTCACGCGGGGGAGAAGAACGACGCGCTGCGCCTGATGCAGGCCGATCTGACCGATGACGCGTCGCTGCGCGCGCTGTTCGCCGCCGTCGGCGCTTTCGACCATTTGGTGATCACCGCCGGGCCGTTGGTAGACGCGAAGCCGCTGGCGGAGACTGCCCTTGAACAGGCGCAGGCCGACTTCAACGTCAAATTCTGGGGCAGTGTGCGCGCGGTGCAGGCGGCGCTGCCGACGCTGGCGCCGCAGGGCTCGATCACCCTGACCTCCGGCCAGCTGTCGCGTAAATACCTCAACGGTCAGTTGGTCAAAACCGCCATCAACGCCGCGCTGGAAGCGGTCGGCAAACAGCTGGCGAAGGAGCTGGCGCCGCGGCGGGTGAACGTGGTCAGCCCCGGCATCACCGCCACCGAAGCCTACGACGGCATGAGCGCCGTACAGCGTCAGGCGCTGTTCGAACGGGTTGGCGTCAGCCTGCCGGTCGGCAGGGTCGGGCAGGCGGCCGACGTCGCGGCGGGTTACCTGCTGGCGATGGAGAACGGCTTCGTGACCGGCAGCGTGATCGACATCGACGGCGGCGGCCTCTTATAACGGCGGCTAGAGCGCCGTCACGCCCTGCGCGGCGGCCTGCTGTTCCAGCACGGTGATAATCTGGTAGGCCGAACGCGGCACCAGGCTGAAATCGCCGATCAGCAGTCGGTCGCTGACCGCCTCATCCAGCATTGCCCGGGCGCCGGCGCGCAGGATTTCCACCTGTTCCGGCGGCGTGCCGGCTGCGGTGATCAGCGGCAGGCCGGGCACCGCAGCCGTGCGGCCGATGATTTTTAGCCCCTCCAGCGCCTGCGGCTGCGCACGGCGCAGCAGTTCCATGCTGATCGAATCGATGGCGGCGATATCCGCCTGCCCGCTGCGGATCAGCTGCAGCGACTGATAATGCGCGCCGGAGGCGATAGCCGCACCGAAGAATTTCCCGTCCTGCGCCAGCGGCGCGATCAGCGCGCGCAGGCCGTTGTAGCCGGACTGGGAATCGGTGCTGTTATACGCCGCCGTTCGGCCGCGAAAATCCGCCAGCCGCTCGCCGGGGTCGTCCGCGCGCACCACCAGCCAGCTGCGGTAATTCGGTCCGTCGCACCCTTCCACCCGATAATGATAGGTGCCGATCAACTGTACCTGCGGCAGACTGCTGACCAACGGATAACCGCAGGTTTGGCTGAGCAAGAGATCCTCGCGTCGCCAGTGCTGCGCCAGATCGTTCGGCCAGCTGAGCCGTTCCGGCGCCGCCGGCAACCCCAGCCGCAGCAGCTTGTCGCGCAACACCTGCCAGAAGGATTCGGCCTGCTCCCGGCCAACGCCGTACATCGGTAGAGACACCTGCATCATTTCCCCCTTACCCCGCCGGAGTGGTCGCCAGCGTCTGCTGACGCCAGGCGGTGAGATAACGCACCCAACGTTCGAACAGCATATCGGTGATAATAGCCAACAACGACACGACCGCCGCGCCCTGGATCACATAGGCGGTGTTAAACCCGCTCAGGCCGATGATGATCGGCGAGCCGAGCGTCTTGGTGCCGACGGTGGAAGCGATGGCCGCCGTGCCGATGTTGATGATCACCGAGGTGCGGATCCCGGCGACGATCACCGGCGCCGCCAGCGGCAGTTCAACCCGCCACAGAATTTGCCAGGCGCTCATCCCCACGCCGCGGGCGATCTCGCGCGTGGCGGGCGGCACCGATTCAATGCCCGCCAGCGTGCCCTGCAGGATCGGCAGCAGGCCGTACAATACCAGCGCGATGATCGCCGGCTGTTCGCTGAAGCCCATCACCGGCACCGCTACCGCCAGCACCGCCACCGGCGGGAAGGTCTGCCCCACCGCCACCACCGTTTCCACCAGCGAACGAAACTCCCGGCCGCTGCGTCGGGTCACGGCCACGCCTGCCGCCACGCCGAGAGCCACCGCGATCAGGCTGGAGATCGCCACCAGCGACAGGTGCGCCCCCACCAGCGCGATAAAGCTGTCCTGCTGATAAATGGGCCGCTCCAGATCGGGGAACCAGGCGGCGAACAGGCCGCGCAGATGATCCATGCCGAACACCAGCGCCAACAGCAGCGCCAGCGTCCAGGGCAATGGATCGCGCAGCAGGCGCCCGATGCGCCCGCTCATGACAGCGCCTGCCCGGCGATCAGATCGTTGAAGTGCAACACCCCCAACGCTTCGCCCCGTTCATCCACCACCGGCAGACAGTCGCTGCCGCGCGCCACAAACACCGACAGCGCCTCGCGCAGGCTCATGGCGGCGGCGATCGGCTCGCCCCCGGCGACACCGGGCCGCACCCGCTCCGCCACCGTCCCCAGCGACAGCAGCTTGATGCCGCGATCGCTGCGCCCGAAGAAATCACGCACGAAATCGTTGGCCGGGGCGGTCAACAGCGTCAGCGGCGTGCCCTGTTGCACCACCCGCCCCTGATCGAGCAGCACCAGACGATCCGCCAGGCCCAGCGCTTCGTCGATGTCGTGCGTCACCAGCACGATAGTGCGGCCGGAGAGCTGATGGATGCGCGCGATCTCCGCCTGCAGCGCCGCGCGGGTGACCGGATCCAGCGCGCCGAACGGTTCGTCCATCAGCAACACCTCGGGATCGGCAGCCAGTGCGCGCGCCACCCCCACCCGCTGCTGCTGCCCGCCGGACAGCTGGTGCGGATAGCGGCGGCGAAACAGATCCGGCTCCAAATGCAGCAGCTCCAACAGTTCGGTCACCCGATCGCGAATGCGCGCGCGCGGCCATTTCAGCAGCTGCGGCACGGTGGCGATGTTCTCCTCCACCGTCCAGTGCGGAAACAGGCCGATCGATTGGATCGCGTAGCCCATGCGCCGCCGCAGATCCTGCGGTTTGAACGACTGGATCTCTTCGCCGGCAAAGAGAATCTTGCCCCGATCGTGTTCGATCAGGCGATTGATCATTTTTAACGTCGTGGACTTACCGGAACCCGAGGTGCCGATCAACACGGTGAATTCGCCCTCGGCGATGTGCAGCGTGAGATCGTCGACCGCCGGCTTGCCCTGAAAAATTTTGCTGACTTGCTCAAAGTGAATCATCGGCGCGATACGTCCAGGATTGAAACCCAAAATTTAAACAGCGAATCGACGATGACCGCCATCATGACCACCGGGATCACCCCCAGCAGAACCAGATCCAGCGCGCTGCTGAGCAGCCCCTGAAATACGATGGCGCCAAAACCGCCGGCGCCGATCAGCGCCGCCACCACCGCCATGCCGACGGTCTGCACCGCCAGAATGCGCACGCCGGTCAGGAACAGCGGCAGCGCCAACGGCAGCTGCACGCGCAGGAAGATCTGCCCGCGCGTCAACCCCATGCCGGTGGCGGACTCAATCACGCCGGCCGGCACGCTTTGCAGCCCCGCCACCACGCTGCGCACCAGCGGCAACAGCGCGTACAGCACCAGCGCCACGATCGCCGGCGCCATGCCGATACCGCTGACGCCGTGTTCCGCCAGCCAGGGCACCGCCACCGCCAACCCCGCCAGCGGCGCGATCAGCAGGCCGAACAGCGCGATCGACGGCACGGTCTGGATAATGTTCAACACGGAGAAGATCGGCCGCTGCCAGCGCTCGGAACGAAAGCACAGCACCCCGAGCGGCACACCGATCGCCAGCGCCGGCGCCATCGTCGCCAGCAGAATGGTCAGGTGCTGCAGCAGCGCGGCGTCAAACACCTCCTGCCGATTATGGTACTCCTTCAGCAGCGACAGCTGATCGAGCTGATGGCCGAACAGCAGCAGCGCCGGCGGCACCAGCACCAGCGCGTTGCCGAGCATCCGCCGCAGGTGCGACGCGGTGAGACGCGCCATGGCGTCGGCGGCGATCAGCTGGCTCAGCGCCATGGTCAACCAGCAGCCGCTGCCCCAGGAGGTACGTGCCAGGCGCGATCCCTCCTGCGCCAGACGCCCGGCGGCCTGCCCGCTGATCCAGAACGCCAGCGTCAGCACCCCGCAGGCGGCCAGCGCCGCCAGCAGCGCCCGTCCCCGCGTCGGCGGCAGCAGGCTGAGGATCGCCAATGCCGCCAGCGGCAACAGCAGCCACAGCGCCGGGCCGTGCAGCAGGGAGAACAAGGAGAGGCTTTTGCCCGACAACAGGCGATTGGGGGCATAACTGAGGAACGGCAGGCCGAACGCGGCCAGCAGCAACAGCATGAACAGCGTCAACAAGACGCGATGTTTTACGGCGATAGTCAAAGAAACGCTCCGGCTCCCTCGGTTTACCCCCTCTCCCGACGGCAAAGGGGGCACCTCGGCATTATCCCTTAACAAACCCTTTCTCTTTCAGGTAAGCAGCCGCCACCTGTTTGGCGTCCTGGCCTTCCACAGCGATCTGCGCGTTGAGTTTTTGCAGCGTCGGCCCGTCCAGCGAGGCGAACACCGGCTTCAGCAGTTCAGGCAGATTGGCGTGCGCCTTCAGCGCCGCTTCGCGCACGATCGGCGCCGGCGCGTAGATCGGCTGTACGCCTTTCGGGTCCGCCAGCGTCTGCAGCCCCAGCGCCGCCACCGGGCCATCGGTGCCGTAGGCCATCGCCGCGTTGACGCCGGAGGTCTGCTCCGCCGCCGCCTTGATGGTCACCGCCGTATCACCGCCGGCCAGGGACAGCAGCTGATCCTGATTCAGTTTGAAGCCGTAGGCGTTCTGGAACGCCGGCAACGCATCCGGCCGCTCGATAAATTCCGCCGAGGCCGCCAGCTTGAACTTGCCCCCGCCGTTGATCCACTTGCCGAGATCCGCCAGCGTTTTGAGATGGTTGGCGTCCGCCACGTCCTGACGAATGGCGATGGTCCAGGTGTTGTTGGCCGGCGCCGCATCGAGCCAGACAATTTTGTTTTTGTCGTAGTCGAGCTGCTTCACCTTCTCGAAGCCGGCCTGGGCGTTCTTCCACGCCGGGTCTTTCTCATCGGAGAAGAAAAACGCGCCGTTGCCGGTGTATTCCGGGTAGATGTCGATCTCGCCGGAAGTGATGGCGCCGCGCAGCACCTTGGTGGTGCCGAGCTGCAGCTTGTTGGTGGTTTTGATGCCGTTGGCTTCCAGCACCTGCACGATGATGTTGCCGAGCAGCGAACCTTCGGTATCGATCTTGGAGCCGACGCGCACCGAGTCGGCCGCCTGTGCCAGACCGCCGACGGCCAGCAGAGCCAGCGCGACGGCAAAGGAACGTCCGCGTGATAAGGTGATTGCCATACTTTTCCTCTGGTTATATGTTTTCCGGCTCATGGGCCAGTTCGGTTGGAAAATCCTGAGAAACGCGCTTCCAGCGCGCAATAAGTTTTTTCTTCGGCAGGGCATCGCGTTCCACCCGCCGTTCGCCGGCGCTCAGCGGATGCACGCCGACGTCGATCGGCGTCAGCGCGTAATCGCGCAGCCACTCGCCATAACCCTGCGCGACGAATCCCTGGCTGCGGCGCTGATACGCCTCGCGCTCCGCCAGATAGACTTCGCGCAGGCCATACCAGGGCAAGCCGGGCAAATCGTGATGCACTAAATGGTAGTTCAGATTGAGAAACAGCAGCCGCCACGGCCAGCCCGCCTCATTAATAATAGAACGTGCCTGCGGTGCGTCCACGGCGCGATGCTCAAAAAACGATCTTACCTTGGTCAGCGCCAGCGCCGGGTAACTGATGGCCAACAGGTAAAACGCCGCGCCGATGCCATGCATCTGCAGCCAGTGCAGCAGCACCGCCAACAGTGACAGATGCGCCAGCCACATCGCCCAGGCGCGCAGATCGCCCGCTGCAAGCGTCTTCACTGCGCCGAACAGCGTGGTGACGATATCCAGCGCCGGGCCGAGGAGCACCCGGCCGATCAGCGTATTGCGCACCGCGGCCAACAGCGGCAGCAGGCGGGGATAACGCCGCCACTGCGCGGCGCTGAAGTAGTAACTTTCGGGATCTTCATGCGGATCGGTCAGGTGGTCGTTGCGGTGGTGGCGCAGATGCGAATCCCGATACAGCCCGTAGGGATACCACACCGCCAGCGGCAACAGGCCGAACAGCTGATTGACGCGCGGCCAGCGCGTCGGATGGCCGTGGATCAGCTCGTGTTGCAGCGACATATACCCGGTGGTCAGCAGGATCAGCAGCGGCGCGCCAAGCCACGGGCCCAGCGCCTGCCAATAATGCGCCACGCCGAACCAGCCGCCGTACACTGCCGCCATGATCCCCCAGGTAGGCAACTCCAGCCGCCAGTGCCAGCGCCGATGAAGCCGCCGAATGCGGTCGCGTTGTTCAGGGTACAAATAGTGGGCGTGGGACATGCTGCGGCTCGCGGTTGGGGATTTTCCACCAGTATCGGTGAGCCGCAGTGACGTTCAAAATAACGAAAATGGCAAAGCTAAGTGAAAATTCAGCGGGTTGCGTACTCGGCAAAGCGAAAAAACGGGCCGCGCAGGCGGTAATATCAGTCAGTTAAACCTGACTGGCATTTTTTATCCCATCTTTGTGTGTTTTGTGTAGCCTGAATTGCCGTAAATGTTCCGCATTTCTCTGTTACTACAATGAACGGCAATTGGAGGGGCCGAAGGCGCGGCCCCTCCACCCGCGCCTTCGCTTAACACCGTCTGTCCGCTGTGCGGATGCCCTCGCCGCGTCTGCATTGTCGGGCGGGTCGGCTACGACAAACGTCCCTGTTAGTCTCGCCTCAACCGGCCTTCCCTGGCCGGTTGCCCCTGACAACGCTGTCTTGCTCGGCAGCCGGTGATGCGCGCCAAAGGTCAACACCCGAGCTGGCAGCTACCGGGCAACCCATATATCGCAAAGAAGACGAATCGGAGATGAGCACGGTATTGGACGCCCTTGAAGACGCCGAACGCAGGCATAGCGCATTAGGCGAAACCGCCATGGACGGCGGTTTCAGGTGAGACAGGCAGGGACGCCTGTCGCAACCGGCCTCAATGCGGTATGGCGGAGCGAGGGGAGTTGGCAAAGCCAACCGTCTGATAGGGCAAAGGCGCGGGTTGCCAGGGGCCGCGCCTTTCGGCCCCTGGCTCGGTCGAGGTGCAGGAGCCTCATGATGCACCTCTCATTTATCGACCGAAAACGTCACGAGTACTTCAAAAAAACGCTAACTGACAAGCATTGGCCGCGCAGACGGCCCGTCGGTCATATCCCTTCAGGGAACGAAATCGAGCACCACGGCGTTGAACAGCGCGTATTCGGTAGCGCTGGCCATCGGCGGAAACTGCGCGCGCTGCACCGCAGCGCTCGCCGCTGCGCACAGGGGCGCATCGCCTCTTACGATCTTGCTGCTCGCCAGCTTGCCGTCCGGCTGCAAACGGATAGCGAGGGTGCAACGCTGACCGTGCGCATGTGCCGGCAAGCGCAGCTCGCGGCTCACCGCGTTATGTATCCGCTCCGGGTAACTGAGCTGCGTTGCGGCCAATGCCGGGGCCTGCGGCAACGGTATGCCGGCCTCACGCCCGGCGCCGCAGCCGCTCAGCAACAACAACGCCAACAGGCTTAGTGTCTTTTTCATTCCCTATGTCCTTATTGGGGGATTTATCCTTATCGAGCGGCCCTCACTGCGCCGCCGGGTAGGCCTCGCCGTCGTCCGCGTAGCGCTGCAGCCGTTCGCGCCACCATTTGGCCGCCAGGCCGCTGGCGCTTTCCCGCCAACCGAAATAGGCGATGTCGCTGCAGCGTTCCGATTCAACGCGTTTCGCCACCAGTTCGCCGCTGTTCAGGTAAGGTTCCGCCAAAGAACGCGGCAGATAGCCGCAGCCCAGCCCGGCCAGCTGCGCCTGCAGCTTGGCGTCGAAACCGAAGACCGTCAGCGTATCCTGCTCTTCCAGCAGATTCAGGCTCTGCGGCGCGTTGACGCGCGAAGTGTCGCGCACCACCACCGCCCGGTGCTGACGGATTTCGTCCTTCGGCAACGGTTCCGGCAATGCCGCCAGCGGATGCTGCGGCGCGACGGCGAACACGTAATCCAGCTGCCCCAGCCTGCTGAACGCATAGCCCACCCGTGACGGCGGCTCGCAGATGGCGCCGATGATAATGTCGGCGCAACCGTAGACCAGCGACTCCCAGGAGCCGGCCAGCACTTCGTGGCTGAAACGCAGCCGGGTATGGTGATGCTGCCGATAGAACTCGTCGATCAGCGGCAACAGGCGGGCAAACGGGAAAGAGGCGTCAATCCCGAGCGTGATTTCGCTTTCCCAGCCGTTTTCGACATAGCGCGCCTGCTGCTCCAGATCCTGCGCCGCCCGCAGCAGCACCCGCCCCTTTTCCAGCATCAGCTTGCCGGTATCGGTAAACTTCGCCCGATGCCCGGAGCGATCGAGCAGGGTGATGTCGAGATCGTTCTCCAGCTTTTGCACCATATAGCTCAGTGCCGAAGGGGTTTTAAACAGTGCGGCGGCCGCGGCGGCGAAAGATCCGTGCCGGTCCAGCGCGTCCAAAATCAGCAGCGCTTCCAGGTTTAATCTCATGCTTTCTCCCGTGTATAAAAAAACTCAACAAGTCGGCAAAAATTCTGCGGTATCTTTGAAATCGCCCTCTGCCTACCATGGGTTTTATCGGCGTTACACTCATCAGATGTTCAACCGAAATATCACTGGGAAGGTAAATTATGTCCAAGTTTCAACTGCTTGATAAAGACAATTCCGCACTGATTTTTATCGATCATCAACCACAAATGGCCTTCGGCGTGGCTAATATTGATCGTCAGCAACTGAAAAACAACGTTGTTGGTTTGGCGAAGGCAGGCAAGATTTTCAACGTTCCCACCCTTTTCACCTCGGTCGAAACCGAAAGCTTCAGCGGCTATATCTGGCCGGAACTGCTGGCGGTACACCCTGAAATCACCCCGATTGAACGCACCTCGATGAACTCCTGGGAAGACGCGGCCTTCGTTAAAGCCGTGGAAGCCACCGGCCGTAAAAAGCTGGTGATCTCCGCGCTGTGGACCGAAGTGTGCCTGACTTTCCCGGCGCTGATGGCGCTGGAAGCCGGCTATGAAGTGTATGTGGTGACCGACACCTCCGGCGGCACCTCCGTCGATGCGCACGAACGTTCGATCGACCGCATGGTGCAGGCCGGCGCCGTACCGGTGACCTGGCAGCAGGTGTTGCTGGAGTACCAACGCGACTGGGCGCGCAAAGATACCTACGACGCGGTGATGGCGCTGGTGCGCGAACACAGCGGCGCGTACGGCATGGGCGTCGACTACGCTTACACCATGGTGCACCACGCACCGGCCCGCACGGTGAAATAATTCCCCTTGCCCCGGCCTCGCGCCGGGGTATTTTCAGGAGTCGGTTTTATGGCCCATCCGCAGCATGTCACGCTGGTGATCACCCACCGTTTGGCGCCGGGGAACGAACAGGCCTATGAGGCCTGGCTGAACCGCATCATGCCCGACGCCGCGGGCTTCACCGGCCATTTAGGCGTCAACGTGATTCGCCCTTCCGGCGACGAACAGGCCTATACGGTGCTGGTCCGCTTCGACAATCTCGACAATCTCTACCGCTGGCTCAACTCGCCGCAGCGCAAGCAATACATCGAAGAGGTCACTCCGCTGTTGCTGGAGAGCGACCATATCGAGATCCGCCCCGGCGCAGAGTTCTGGTTTACCCCGCCCAACCCCGGCGTGCGCCAGCCGCCACAATGGAAGCAATTCATCATCACCCTGCTGGTGATCTTTCCATCCACCAATCTGGTGCCCTGGTTTTGGGGACGGGTGCTGCCGCAGCTGGACGGCTCGCTGCTCGGCCATTTTCTCAATGACGCCACCGTGGTCGCCCTGGTGGTGTACCTGTGGATGCCTATCGTGACTCGCGTTTTTCATCAATGGCTGACCCGCCGCTAGGCGGTTCGCCGGGAGAATGTTATGAACCACCACGCTTCATTGATCATCACCAACGGCAAGTTTCACACCGTCGATCGCCAACACCCCACCGCGCAAGCGGTCGCCATCCGCGACGGCAAGTTTCTGGCGGTCGGCAGCGAAAGCGAAGTCATGCAGCACGCCGGGCCGGAAACCCAGGTGATCGATCTGCACGGCCACACCGCCATTCCGGGCCTGAACGACTCGCACCTGCACCTGATCCGCGGCGGCCTGAACTATAACCTGGAGCTGCGCTGGGAAGGCGTGCCCTCGCTGGCCGACGCGCTGCGCATGTTGAAAGAACAGGCGCTGCGCACCCCGAGCCCGCAATGGGTGCGGGTGGTCGGCGGCTGGACCGAATTCCAGTTCGCCGAGCGCCGCATGCCGACGCTGGACGAAATCAACCAGGCGGCGCCGGACACGCCGGTATTTATTCTGCATCTCTACGATCGCGCGCTGCTCAACCGCGCGGCGCTGAAGGTGGTCGGCTACACCAAAGACACGCCGAACCCGCCGGGCGGCGAGATCCAGCGCGACGCCAACGGCAACCCGACCGGCATGCTGATCGCCAAACCCAACGCCATGATCCTGTACGCCACGCTGGCGAAAGGGCCGAAGCTGCCGCTGGAGCAGCAGGTCAACTCCACCCGCCAGTTCATGCGTGAGCTGAACCGCCTCGGTCTCACCAGCGCCATCGACGCCGGCGGCGGCTTCCAGAACTACCCGGAAGATTATCAGGTGATCGCCGAGCTGCACGAGAAGAAGCAGCTGACCATCCGCATCGCCTATAACCTGTTCACCCAGCGGCCTAAACAGGAGCTGGAAGACTTCGAGCTGTGGACCGACATGCTCAAACCGGGCCAGGGCACCGACTTCTATCGCCACAACGGCGCCGGCGAGATGCTGGTGTTTTCCGCCGCCGACTTCGAAGACTTCCTGCAGCCGCGCCCGGATCTGCCGCCGGGCACCGAAGACGAGCTGGAGCGGGTGGTGCGCCATCTGGTCGAGCACCGCTGGCCGTTCCGCCTGCACGCCACCTATGACGAATCCATCAGCCGCATGCTGGACGTGTTCGAGAAGGTGAACCGCGATATTCCGTTCAACGGCCTGCACTGGCTGTTCGACCACGCCGAAACCATTACCGAGCGCAATATCGAGCGCGTCAAGGCGCTGGGCGGCGGCATTGCAGTCCAGCACCGCATGGCGTTCCAGGGGGAGTATTTCGCCGACCGCTACGGCATCGAAGCCACCAAACATACGCCGCCGGTGGCGAAAATGCTGGCGGCCGAGCTGCCGGTCGGGCTGGGCACCGACGCCACCCGCGTCGCCAGCTACAACCCGTGGACGGCGCTGTACTGGCTGGTTTCCGGCCGCACCGTCGGCGGCATGGCGATGTACGACGACAGCGCGCGGCTGGATCGCGAAACGGCGCTGATGCTGTGGACGCAGGGCAGCGCCTGGTTCTCCACCGAGCAGGGCAAGAAAGGCCAGATCAAGGTCGGCCAGCTGGCGGATTTGGCGGTGCTGTCGCAGGACTACTTCAGCGTGCCGGAAGAGCAGATCAAAGGCATCGAGTCGGTAATGACGGTGGTGGACGGCAAGGTAGTCTACGCCGCCGGCAGCTTCTCACCGCTGGCGCCGCCGCCGCTGCCGGTGCTGCCGGAGTGGTCGCCGGTCACCCAGGTGCCGGGCCATTACCGCTCCGCGCCGCCGTCGGCGGCGGCCCGCGTCGGGGTAGTGAGCCAGGCGCATCAATGCTGCGGCCCGTGCGGCGTGCACGCACACCAGCATGACATCGCGCGCCGCTCCAGCATCCCGGTGTCGGACGAGAATGCCTTCTGGGGCGCGTTCGGCTGCTCGTGTTTCTCGTTCTAAGTCATCAAGCCAATGACTTATTATAAAGTTAACTTAATAAGGTATTAAGCTGGCAACATAATAAATTAATGGCGCTGTCCACAAGAGAGCGCCATTTTCTTTTCAATCGCGGTTGATCTCCAGCCAGCGCCGCTGTTCGGCGGAGGCGGCTATCGCGTCCAGCACGCACGACACCTTCCAGCCCTCTTCAAAGTCCGGCCACATGCGATCGCCCGCGGCGATGCCGTTGACCAGATCGCGGATCTCCACCGTCTTCTGATCGTTAAAACCAATGCCGTGCCCGGCGCTGATGCAAAACGCCGCGTAGTCCGGGTGCTTTGGCCCCACCAGCAGCGTCTTAAAGCCCTGCCGCTCCGCCGGTTCATCGTGCCGATACAGCTTCAGCTCCGCCATCCGCTCCTGGGTATAGCTCAGCGTGCCTTTGGTGCCGGTGACCACATAGGTCAACCCCATCTTGCGCCCGCAGGCAATGCGCGACGTTTCAATAGTGCCCATCGCGCCGCCGGCGAAACGCAGCAACGCACTGGCCTGATCTTCGTTTTCCACCGGGTGCAGGCGCGTCGGGTCCTGCGGATCCGGGCGCTGTTTGATCACGGTCTGCATATCGCCGGAAACCGCCACGATATCGCCCACCAGGTAGTGCGCCATATTGACGATGTGCGCCGCCAGATCCCCGAGCGCGCCTAATCCGGCGCTGGCGCGGCGGCAGTGCCAGTCGATCGGCGTGCGCGGATCGGCCAGATAATCCTCATTGTGGGTGCCGTAAAAATGTACCACCTCGCCGATTTCGCCGTTGGCGATAATTTCGCGCGCCAGTTGGCTGGTGGGGTTTTTCATGTAGTTAAAACCGACCAGCGTTTTCACTCCCTTGGCGCGCGCGGCCTGCACCATCTCCGCCGCATCGGCGGCGTCCAGCGCCAGCGGCTTTTCCGAATACACGTGCTTGCCGTGGCGGATCGCCGCCAGCGCCATCTCTTTATGCAAAAAGTTGGGGGCGCAGATGTCCACCACATCGATCGCCGGATCGGCGACCAGCTGCCGCCAGTCGCCGGTCGAGCGCGCAAAGCCGAATTCTGCCGCGCGCTGCGCCGCCAGCTCGGGCGTCACTTCCGCCAGCATCTCCAGCACCAGTTCCCCTTTCAGAGGAAAGACCGTGGCGGCCTGCGCATAGGCGATAGCGTGACAACGCCCGATATAACCGGTGCCGATTAACCCAACGCGTACCTGTTTCATCATTTTCTCCCGTGACCAAAATTCTGCGTAGAACCAGGCGTCGCTCAATGAAACGCGCCGGTTGATAACGGGTTTATATGGAATATAAATTTCAATAACAAGCACACAGGAAAATAAAGTTCATATTCGTGATGCCGTTCATGAAACGTTGACGGGATGATGTAATGAGGAAAGTCCGGATACGCCCCGCCGTGTCCGGACAAGATTAAATGAACTGTTTATTTCATATCACGGTAAACCGTTAGCACCGTGCTGCACGTAGCCAGGGCGTTGCAACAGGCGCTGCTGATAAGCAGCCAGCGCCGCATAATGCGGCCGCTCGAACGGCGTCATCAGCCAACGGTTCAGCGACAGCCCCAGCACCACGTCCGCCAGCGTGAAGGCGGCGCCGGCGGCATAAGGGCCGTGCTGCGCCAGATGTGCGTCCAACAAGCCCATCAGCCGGTTCCATTCGCGCTCGGCGGCTGCCAGGCTGGCGGCATCCTGATAATCCGCATGCCCACGCACCCGCGACATAAACACGTAGCGCCAGGCGCCGTTCAGATCGGTGGCCTGCCAGTCCATCCACATCTCCACCGCCGCGCGCGCGCCGGGTGCCTGCGGCAGCAGATCTTGCCGCCCTTCCCGCCCCGCCAGATAGCGGCAAATGGTATTCGACTCCCACAGCACCCGCTCGCCGTCGATCAGCACCGGCACCAGGCCGTTGGGATTCAGCGCCAAAAACGCCGGCTCCTGCGTGGAGCGATAACCGCTGCCCCAGTCCTCCCGTTCCAGCGTCAGCCCCAACTCCTGACAGGTCCATAACACCTTGCGCACGTTGATCGATGAGGCTTTACCCAATAATTTCAGCATTGATTTTCCTTATTATCTCCAGAACGGTTTATACCCTTCCCTCCAGGCATCCGCCCGCGTCAGGCCGATATCCGCCAGCTGCCTGTCGTTCAGCAGCAGTAACTCTCTGCGCGTTCTGCGACGCAACAAATACCAACGCCAGCGTGACCAGCCTACCCGTCGCCACATCGTCATGCCATCAAACAGAGCCATCTTATATCCCCCTGATGTTTTCGCCTGGTAGTGATGATGCGCGCCAGGCAAAAAACAATACAGATTCACGCTGGCGCTTTTTTTTTCATACAGCTGCGCCCAAAAACCCGCTGAATGGTTTATTTTGAACGTATCTGTACCGGTTTTTTAATCCTGCCCCCCGATGAGAGGCCTCTGTATGACACGCTACGCCACGCTGGCCGCCATTCTCAGCCAACGCATTCAGCAAGGGTTATATCCGGCCGGCCATCGCCTGCCTTCGGTGCGCACGTTGAGCCAGGAGCACGGCGTCAGCATCAGCACGGTGCAGCAAGCCTACCGGTTGCTCGAGGAACAGCGCCTGGTGGAAGCGCGGCCGAAATCGGGCTACTTCGTGCATACGCAGCGCGCGCAGGCCGAGCTGCCCGCCATGACGGCGCCGGTGCAGCGGCCGGTGGACATTTCGCAATGGGAGCAGGTGCTGGAATTGGTGCGCAGCCGGCCGCGCGAAGGCCTGATCCAGCTGGGGCGCGGCATGCCGGATATCGCCGAACCGACGATGAAACCACTGATCGTCGCCCTGCGCAACGCCGCCCGCCACGGCGACCTGCGCAGCCTGTATTACGACAGCATTCAGGGCGTGGCCGCGCTGCGCGAACAGGTCGCCCGTCTGCTGCTGGACTCCGGCTGCCAAATCGGCCCCGATCAGCTGCTGATCACCACCGGTTGTCAGGAAGCAATCTCCGCCGGGCTGCGCGCCGTTTGCCAACCCGGCGACATCGTGGCGGTCGATTCGCCCTGCTTCCACGGCACCATGCAGACGCTGAAGGGTCTGGGCATCAAGGCGCTGGAAATCCCCACCGATCCGCTCACCGGCGTCAGCCTGGCGGCGCTGGAGATGGCGCTGGAACAGTGGCCGGTCAAGGCCATCCTGCTGACGCCCAACTGCAATAATCCGCTGGGCTACATCATGCCCGACGCCCACAAACAGCGGCTGCTGACGCTGGCGCAGCGCCACGACGCGGCGATCATCGAAGACGATGTCTACGGCGACATCGCCTATCACTACCCGCGGCCGCGCACCATCAAGTCATTCGACGACGACGGCCGCGTGCTGCTGTGCAGCTCGTTTTCCAAAACGCTGGCGCCGGGGCTGCGCGTGGGCTGGATCGCGCCCGGCCGCTACCTGGAACGGGTGCTGCACATGAAGTTCATCGGCTCCGGCGCCACCGCCACCCAGCCGCAGCTGGCGATCGCCGAATTTATCCGCGGCGGGCATTACCTGCAGCACCTGCGGCGCATGCGCGCACGCTACCAGCAGAACCGCGACCGCATGACCGATCTTATCCTGAAACACTTCCCGGCCGGCACCCGCGTCAGCCGGCCGCGCGGCGGTTTTATGCTGTGGATCGAACTGGACGAAGCGTTCGACACCCTGCGGCTGAACCGCCATCTTGAACAGCAAGGCGTACAAATCGCCGTCGGCAGCATCTTTTCCGCCGCCGGCAAGTACCGCAACTGCCTGCGCATCAACTATGCGCCGACGCTGACGCCGCAGATCGAGCTGGCAGTACAGAAGGTCGGCGCCACCATCCAGCGGCTGATGCCGGCCGACAGTTTGGCGCAATCGGATTAAATATTGACGCGATCGGATTATCGCTGCGCTGCCCGGCGCTCTAAAGTGGCATCACACCCACTCGCAATCAGGAAGGTCATGATGTCTCAGTCACAGGTATGGTTAATCACCGGCAGTTCCCGCGGCCTGGGCCAACAGCTGGCGCAGGCGGTGTTGGCCGCCGGGCACCGTCTGGTCGCCACCGCCCGTCAGCCGCAACAGCTGCAGCCGCTGGTGGAACGCTACGGCGATCGGGTCGCCACGGTCGCGCTCGACGTCACCGACGCCGCCGCCGCCGAACGCGCGGTGCGCACGGCGATTGAACGCTTCGGTCGGCTGGACGTGCTGGTCAACAACGCCGGCTACGGCAATATCGCGCCGGTGGAGGAAGCCGATGAAGCCGATTTTCGCGCGCAGCTCGAAACCAACTTCTTCGGCGTGTTCAACGTCACCCGCGCGGCGCTGCCGATATTACGCCGGCAGGGCAGCGGCCATATCATCCAGATCGCCACCATCGGCGCTCGCCTCGGCATTGCCGGCCTCAGCGCCTACCATACCGCCAAGTGGGCGGTCGAAGGGTTCTCCGAATCATTGGCCAAAGAAATGGCCCCCTTCGGCGTCAAGGTGACGATGGTCGAACCCGGCGGCTTCCGCACCGACTGGGCCGGTTCTTCAATGACCATTGCGCCGATCGGCGAAGCCTATCAGCCGACGCTGGGGCCGATGCTGGCCTTCCTGCAGCAGCATAACGGCAGCCAAACCGGCGATCCGGCCAAGGCGGCGCAGGCGATCCTGCAGTTGGCGGCGTTGGAAGCCCCTCCGCTGCGCCTGCTGCTCGGCAGCGACGCGGTGCATATGGCGGCGCAGGTGTTGGCAGAACGCCAGGCGGAGGACGCCGCGTTTCACGCCCTCAGTCTCAGCACCGACCACGACGACAGCTCGCCGGATCACGCCGCGATGGCGGCGATGGTGACGGGAAAATCCTAAGGAGCCCGCATTGAGCAGCGATCAAATTCCGGTTTCCGGCGCGCTGGCGGTACACCTGGCGGCGCAGGGCGTCGATATTGAGCAGCTCGGCCGATTGGCCGGGTTGCCCGCCGGGCTGTTCGGCGAACGGCGCGACAAGATTAAACTCACTACGCAACAGTTCTTCTCTCTTTGGCGCAGTCTGCCGCAGTTGAACGACGATCCCGCCTTCGGTCTGCGTCTGGGCGGCGAGGCGGCGCCGGAAAACTATGACATTGCCTTGGTCGCTGCGCTGCATTCCGCCACGCTGGGCGAAGCATTGCAAAAGGTGGCGCGCTATAAACGGCTGGTTTGCCCGGAAGAGCTGATGCTGGTGGAAGACGGCGACAGCATGCGCCTGCACACCCGCTGGACCATGAGCGAAGGCCACGCGCCGGCGCTGCTGATCGACGCCATGTTCGCCGCCATCACGGCCCTGTGTCGGCGCGGCACCGGCTTGCCCCTGCAGCCGCAGGCGATCGAATTGACCCGGCGAGCGGACGCCGCCTCGCCGCTGGCGCGCTATTTCGGCTGCCCGGTGACATTCAACGCCCCGCTGGACGTGCTGGTGTTCGATCGCGCGTTGATGCGTCAACCCTTCATCACCTACAACCAGGCCATGCTGGCGGTGCTGCTGCCGGGGCTGGAGACGGAGCTGGCCAAATCTCAGTCGGCGCACGATCTGCCCACGCAGGTGATGGCGATCCTCAGCCGCAGCATGCGCGGCCAGCGCCCCAGCGTCAACAGCGTGGCCGCTGAACTCTATCTCAGCCCGCGCACGCTGCAGCGCCGCTTGCAACAGCACGGCTACAGCTACCAGCAATTGTTGGACAAAACCCGCCACCGCACCGCCTGCCGGCTGTTGGCGGAAACCGACCTTGAACCGGGCGAAATCGCCTTTGTGCTGGGATTCGAAGAGCTGAATTCGTTCAGCCGCGCCTTTATTCAGTGGGAAACGCTGACACCCAGCCGCTGGCGCACGCAGCGCGCCGCCGGCCAGTGGGAGAACAGAGCATGAAAGTGATTATTTTCGGCGCCAGCGGCATGGTGGGTCAGGGCACGCTGCGAGAATGCCTGCGCGATCCACGCGTCAGCGAAGTGCTCAGCATCGGCCGAAGCCCGTTGGCCCAGAGCCACGCCAAACTGCGCCAGCTTTCTGTGCCCGATCTGCGTGATCTGTCGGCGCTGGAGCCGCAGCTCGCCGGCTACGACGCCTGCTTCTTCTGCCTGGGGATTTCGTCCTCCGGCCTGAGTGAAGCTGAATATCGCGCGGTGACTTACGATCTGACGCTGGCCGCCGCCCGCCCGTTGGCGATGCTGAACCCGACGATGGTCTTTATTTACGTCTCCGGCCTCGGCACCGACAGCAGCGAACGCGGCCGCAGCATGTGGGCCAGGGTCAAAGGCGCCACCGAAAACGCGCTGCTGGCGCTGCCGTTCCACGCAGTGATGTTCCGCCCCGGCGCCATTGTGCCGCTGCACGGCATTCGCTCCAAAACCCGCCTCTACGATCTGGCCTATCGGCTGTTCAAGCCGCTGTGGCTCGGCGCATTGCGGCTGTTTCCCGCCCGGGTAAGCAGCACCGAACGAATCGGGCGGGCGATGCTGGCGGTGGCGCGACGGGAAAGCGCGCTGCGCATCATCGAACCGGCGCAGATCAACCGGCTGGCGGCATCCTGAACAACGGGGTTAACCGCCCTGCCGCCAATACTCCGCCACCCGGCGGCGCAGGTGTTCGATACCCTGCGGATGGTGAATAAACTGCTCCACCGGCATCATCCGCCAACGCTGCCCCTCGTCGCCGAAACGTATGGCGGCGATCTGCACCGGAGTGATCATCCCGGCCATGAACCAGGTCGGCGGATAGCCGGGCAAAATGCCGTCGTAGCGCCGCCGCCAGACAACCTGACGTTCGGCGATCGCCACGCCGAACTCTTCCTGCGTCTCCCGCTGCACGCACTGCAGCGGCGTTTCGCCGTTTTCCCGCCCGCCGCCGGGCAGATCCCACAGGCCGGGCCACGGAATGCCCGGTTTATCGTCCCGTTGGTAAACCAGCAGGAAACCATCGCACAGCAGCGCGATCTTGGCCCCGCCAAACGCCTCGTCCTTCATGATTTTTCCGCTCCCTGCCCATTGCCTTTGACTGAACATCATACTTCATCCCCGCGCGGCCTGGTGTATAGTGAAAATCCGTTTTCACAACAGGCGAACAATAACGATGAACTCTCCGTTTCTGGTGACCCCTCAATGGCTTGCGCAACATATCAACGATGAAAATCTGGTGGTGATCGACGTCCGGATGTCGCCGGTGGGGCTGACGCCGAAAAAGGACATGCTTGCCGAGTTCGAACGCGGCCATATCCCCGGCGCGGTCTATTTCGACATCGACGAAGTGGCGGACAAAAACACCGCGCTGCCGCACATGCTGCCGACGGCGGCGGAGTTTGGCGCGGCGGTGGGCAAGCTGGGCATCAGCGAGCGCGATACCCTGGTGATTTACGATGAGGGTAACCAGTTCTCCGCGCCGCGCGGCTGGTGGACCTTCCGCAATTTCGGCGCCCAGCATGTTTACGTACTGGACGAAGGGCTGAACGGCTGGACAGCGCAGGGCCAGGCGCTGGCCACCGGCCCGGCGCAGCCTGAACCGCAGGTGTTCAACGCCCGGTTCAACGCCGACGCGGTGGTGGATATGCGGCAAGTGGAACAGGCGTTAGGCACGCCGGTGCAAATTCTCGACGCACGCGCCGCGCCGCGCTTTTATGCCGAAGCGCCAGAGCCGCGCCCCGGCCTGCACCGCGGCCACATTCCCGGCAGCATCAACATTCCGTACGGCGAGCTGCTGGAAAACGGCCGCTTCAAATCGCTGGAGGCGCTGCGCCAAACCTTCAGCGACAAGGGCGTGGATATCAACGGCCCGATCATCACCAGCTGCGGCTCCGGCGTGACGGCGGCGGTGCTGGCGTTCGGCCTGCTGTCGCTCGGCGCCCCGCAGGTCAAGCTGTATGACGGCGCCTGGAGCGAATGGGGCCAACTGAGCGGCAAACAGCCCATCGCCAAAGATTAGGTTTCGATCCGCTCGACCACAATCTGCGCCAGCCGCTGCACGGCCGCCGAGGGCTGATCCTCGGCGCGGTGCAGCACCACGCCGAGCTGGCCTAGAACGGGCAGCAGTTCGGGCGCCAACGGTGACAGGCCGGGCGGCAAACCCGCCGCCGTGCGCACCGTGACGCCCAACCCGGCGCTCACCGCCGCCCAAACGCCGTTCAGGCTGCGGCTGGTAAAGGCGATGCGCCAGGGAATGCCGGCGCGATCCAGCGCCTGCGTCGCCGCGCTGCGCATCAGGCAGGGCGCGTCGAACATCACCAACGGCAACGGCTCATCCCCTTCTCGCCAAGGCACCAGCGCGAAGCCGGGCGACGCGATCCAGTGCAACTGCCGCTGCCCCAGCGCCTGATGAAACGGCGTGCTCAGACCGCCGTCCCACGCCAGCGACAGATCCAGCTGGCCTTTCAGCACCCAGTCGATCAGCTCGGCATTGCGGGCGATGCGCGCCTCGATGCGCACCTTCGGATTGGCACGCGCGAAGCTGCCCAACACCTGCGGCAGAAACGTCTCGCCGAAATCCTCCTGCAGCCCCAGCCGCACCGTGCCCTGCAGATCCAACCCGCGCACCGCGGCGGCGGCTTCGTCATTAAGCTCCAGCAGGCGACGCGCGTAACCGAGCAGGGTTTCCCCCGCCTCGGTCATCACCATGCCGCGTCCGGCCTTGCGCAGGATCGGCGCGCCGACCTGCTGCTCCAGTTTTTTCAGGTGAGCGCTGACCGCCGACGTCGAACGCCCCAGCCGTTCCGCCGCCTTGGCGAAGCTGCCCAGCTCGACGCCGGTGACGAAGCTGCGCAAATCCTCGAGATCGAACGTGATTCGCCCCATGCTGACCATCCTGATTTTCTGAACCATCAATCAAAATAATACCGATTTTACTGATAAAGATGGCGTGTCACGCTCTCCCGGTCAATGTCTTTGCGGAGAATCCTTATGCTCGCGATGCAATACCGTTTCACCCTGCCCGCCGATTACGACATGGCGATCGTCCGCCGCCGCATCGCCGATTTCGGCCATCGGCTCGACGCCTGCCCGCAGCTGATCGTCAAAGCCTATCTGTACGCACAGCGCAGCGAAGGCAGCGCCGAAAATCTCTACGCTCCCTTCTACCTGTGGAACAGCAGCGCCGGCATGAACGATTTCCTGGCCGGCGAAAGTTTCAGAGGCCTCAGCCAGGCGTTCGGCTGGCCGCGCGTCAATCATTGGCTGCCGTGGCTGACGCATTTCGATCGCCCTCATCTGGCCGAGGCCGCCTGGGCAACCTGTCAGGAACAGGCTATCGCCCCCTACAGCGATCTGCCTGCATTGCGTCGGCAACAGCAGGCGGCCTCCGGCGCGCTGGCCTCCATCGTGGCGTTCGACCCCGCCGAGTGGCGGCTAGTGCGGCTGGATTTATGGCGTGAACCACCGCAGGCACGGCCGCAAAACGGCCAGCTGTTCCGCGTCGGCCATCTGTCCATCCCCTTTGACCACACTGCGCCGCGGGTTGACAGTCAAACTTGATATTGATAATCATTATCAACATTAAACATTCACTTGCGGCTCGCGGGATGCGGGCCGCTCTCCGGGGTCAACCACCATGCCGTCATCACCGATCACACCTTACGCCACCACCTGCTGCATCGTGGGGGGCGGCCCCGCCGGGCTGATGCTCGGCTATCTGCTGGCGCGGGCGGGGATCGACGTGACGGTGCTGGAGAAGCACGCCGACTTTCTGCGTGATTTTCGCGGTGACACCATTCACCCGTCGACGCTGGAAGTCATGCATCAGCTGGGCCTGCTCGACGAACTGCTGACGTTGCCGCACCAACGCGCGGAATCCCTGCATGCCGAAGTCGCCGGCCGCGACATCAAACTGGCGGATTTCAGCCGCCTGCCGACGCGCTGCAAATTTATCGCCTTTATGCCGCAGTGGGAGTTTCTCAACTTTTTGGCGCAGCAGGCCGCCGCCTTCCCCCATTTCAGGCTGCTCACCTCGACGCAGGTTCATGAGCTGCTGTATGACCGCGGCCAGGTATGCGGCGTGCTGGCCGACGCGCCGGAGGGCCCGATCCGCGTGCGTAGCCGGTTGGTGATCGGCACCGACGGCCGCAACTCGGTGGTGCGCGAGCAGGCGGCGCTCAGCAGCCGCTCCTTCGGCGCCCCGCGCGACGTCTTGTGGATGAAGCTCAGCAAGCAGCCGGGCGATCCGGCCTGGTCGATGGGCCACACCGGGCCGAAGCAAAACTTCATCATGATCGATCGCGGCGACTACTGGCAGTGCGGCTATTCGATCGACAAAGGCAGCTTCGACGCGATCCGCCGCAGCGGGCTGGAGAAATTTTTGCTGCACCTCGCCGAGGTGGCGCCATTCCAGGACGATCGCCTGCAGGAGATCGTCGAGTGGGATCAGGTAAAACTGCTGAGCATTCGCATCGATC
Source organism: Serratia sp. CY76391 (assembly GCF_052166695.1). Lineage (NCBI taxonomy): Bacteria > Pseudomonadati > Pseudomonadota > Gammaproteobacteria > Enterobacterales > Yersiniaceae > Serratia > Serratia sp. CY76391. The sequence goes on along the minus strand of NZ_JBJNOJ010000001.1, from coordinate 507,142 downwards.
GTCTGGATCGCTGGGCCAAACCTGGCGTGCTGTGCATCGGCGACGCCGCGCACGCCATGTCGCCGATCGGCGGCGTGGGCGTCAACCTGGCGATTCAGGACGCGGTGGCCGCCGCCAACGCCCTGATCCCGCCGCTGCGCCAGCATCGGCTGCAGCTGAAGCATCTGCTGAGCGTGCAGCGCCGGCGCGAATTTCCCACCCGGGCCATCCAGTTTTTGCAGATCAAAATGAGCCAGCGCAGGCCGGGTGAACGCCGCGCGGCGGGCGGCTCACGCCTGATCGCCCGCGTCGGCAACAGCCGCTGGCTGCCTCGCCTGTTCGGCCGCATCATCGGCCTCGGTTTTCGCCGTGAAACGCCGCGGCATCTTGAAAATTAACTCGCTATACTCATCGGTTTCCGCTTCGATGAGGTTCATTCATGTTCACCGTTCGTCAGGCATTGCTGGAAGATTTAACCCTGGTGCGCGATATCGGCATCCGCACCTATCGCGCCCACTTCGGTGAGCTGTGGCGCTACCCGCACGAGCTGGAGGCCTTTCTGGCGGAGGATTTTTCCGTCTCCGCGCTGGAACGGACGCTGCGCCAGCCCGACGTGTGCTGGCTGTTGGCCTATGAGAATGACGCCCTGGTCGGCTATGCGCGGGTGAACTTCGACAGCCTGCTGGCGCCAACGCAAACCCGCGGCGCAGAGCTGCAGAAAATCTATTTCCTGCCGGGCCATGCCGGCAACGGCTATGGCCAGCGCCTGTACGAACAGGTGCAGCAGCGGGCTATCGAGCGCCGGCAAAAAATGCTGTGGCTGGAGGTGCTGCAACGCAACACCCGCGCTCAACGTTTTTATCAGCGCCAGGGATTGAGCATGTGTGGCGAGACCTGCTACACCAGCGCCCAGGGCTCGATAGGCATCTGGTATATGAGCAAGGCGCTGTAACCGCGCCCCGCTCCGCCTTCGTTAGCGCGGCTCCCGCTGCAACATCAGGAACAGCAAGGCAAACGCATTGGGCGCCAGGTAGATCAGCGCCCCCAGTTGCACCGCCAACGGATCCTTCTTGGCCTGCCAGGCCATGAACCAGTCGCCGGCGACCACCATAAAGCCGACGCCCCACACCGCGATCGCGCAAAGCGCTCCCAGCATCGCCCAGGCTTTGCCCTTGGCGAAGGCGGCGTAAGGGCCTTTCAATCGCCCGATCATCAGCACCACGCCCGCGGCCGCGAATAGGCCGGCCAGCGTTTCCAGCGTGGTGATGACCGCCAACCCCAACATGCAGGCCCAGTCGGCGCGGATCGCGCGCCACATCAGCCCCGGCGTTTGATAGGTATCCTGCATGGCAAGCAGCGGCCCGACCGCATTGCGCGCGGTGCCGGCGAAATCCGCCGTATTGTTCAACAGGCTGAACAGCCCCCACAGGGCCGGAAACAGAGACAGGACGATGCAACCGAGGCGTGACACAGTGATTTCGTTCATGATGATGTTAGCTATCCATGGCAAGGGATTAATAAAGAACGTCTTTTAGATTAATCCATAACATCAGCAAGGAAAAACAACGGCACGACTTTCAGACATGCGGCTCCCATTTTTTCGTTCAAATCGCCACCAGCCCGCGTACGCCGTCCTGTTCCATATTGCTGCCGGCGCCGCGCTGCACGATGCTGCCGCGCGACATCACCAGATAGCTGTCCGCCAGATCGGCGGCGAAGTCATAGAACTGCTCCACCAGCAGGATCGCCATATCGCCCCGCGCCGCCAGCTGTTTGATCACCGCGCCGATCTCCTTGATCACCGAAGGCTGGATCCCTTCCGTCGGTTCGTCGAGGATCAACAGCTGCGGCCGGCAGGCCAGCGCCCGGCCGATCGCCAGCTGCTGTTGCTGCCCGCCGGAGAGATCGCCGCCGCGCCGATCCTTCATCTGCCGCAGCACCGGAAACAAATCATAGATCGGATCCGGCACCGCGCGCGCGTCGGCGCCGGAAAAGCGCGCCAGCCCCATCAGCAGATTTTCCTCCACCGTCAAGCGCGGGAAGATTTCCCGCCCCTGCGGCACATAGGCGATGCCCGCCTGCACCCGCTGATGCGGCTTTTTACCGGTGATGGCTTCGCCCTGCCAACGGACGCTGCCGCTGCGCGCCGGGATCAGCCCCATCAGGCATTTCAGCAGCGTGGTCTTGCCCACGCCGTTGCGCCCCAGCAGGCAGGTCACCTCGCCGATGCGCGCCTCGAACGACAGGCCGCGCAGAATGTGACTGCCGCCGTAATACTGATTCAATTCTTCTACCTGCAGCATGATTACGCCTCCTCAGCGCCCCAGATATACCTCAATCACCCGTTCATCGGCCTGCACCTGCGCCAGCGATCCTTCCGCCAGCACCTGCCCCTGATGCAGCACCGTCACGCGATCGGCAATGGTCTCCACAAACCCCATGTCGTGCTCCACCACCATCAGCGAATGCTTGCCCGCCAGCTCGCGGAACAGTTCGGCGGTGTAGTCGGTTTCGGCGTCGGTCATGCCGGCCGCCGGTTCGTCGAGCAGCAGCAGGTGCGGCTCCTGCACCAGCAGCATGCCGATCTCAAGAAACTGTTTCTGCCCGTGGGACAGCAACCCGGCGGGCCGGTGGCGCTCATGCCCCAGCCGCAGGGTCTTCAGCATCTCATCGATGCGATCGCGCTGTTCGCTGCTCAGGCGGGCGCGCAGGCAGGCCCACACCGACTTGCGGGTTTTCTGGGCGATCTCCAGATTTTCGAACACCGTCAGCGCCTCGAACACCGTCGGCTTTTGAAACTTGCGGCCAATGCCGGCGTGGGCGATCTGCATCGGCGCCAGCCGGGTCAGATCGACGGTCTGATCGTAAAACACCCTGCCGCTGTCCGGCCGGGTTTTGCCGGTGATCACATCCATCAGCGTGGTCTTGCCGGCGCCGTTGGGGCCGATCACGCAGCGCAGTTCGCCGACGCCAATGCGCAGCGACAGATCGGTCAGCGCGCGAAAACCGTCGAAGCTGACGTTAATGTTGTCGAGCTGCAGCACCGGATCGGTTTGCTGCCGGTATTTGTCCGCCGGCAGCGGATGGGTAAACAGTTCGTCGGTTACTTGCATCGCCTTCATAAGCTTTTCCTCCGCCGCAGCAGGCCGATCACCCCTTTCGGGAGAAACAGCGTAACGACGATAAACATCAGGCCGAGGAAGAACTGCCAGTATTCGGGAATGGCCATGGTGAACCAGCTCTTGGCGCCGTTGACGATGCCGGCGCCGAGCAGCGGCCCCACCAGCGTGCCGCGCCCGCCGAGCGCCACCCAGATGGCGGCCTCGATCGAGTTGGTCGGCGACATTTCGCCGGGGTTGATGATGCCGACCTGCGGCACATAGAGCGCACCGGCCAGCCCGCACAGCACCGCCGACAGGGTCCAGACGAACAGCTTGAAGCCCTTCGGATCGTAGCCGCAGAAGGTCAGGCGGTTTTCCGCATCGCGCACCGCGGTCAGCACCCGGCCGAACTTGCTGCGCGCCAGGGCAAAGCCGATGGCCAGGCTGGCGGCCAGCAGCAGCACCGTCGCCAGGAACAGCGCCACCCGCGTGCCGGCGGCGGTGATGGGAAAGCCGAGCAACGTGGTGAAACCGGTAAAGCCGTTATTGCCGCCGAAGCCGGTCTCGTTGCGAAAGAACAGCAGCATGCCGGCATAGGTCAGCGCCTGGGTCATGATCGAGAAATACACCCCTTTGATTTTCGAGCGAAAGGCGAAATAGCCGAACAGAAAGGCCAGCAGGCCCGGCACCAGCACGATCAGGCACAGCGCCCAGGCGAAATGCTGGGTGCCGCTCCAGAACCACGGCAGCTCATTCCAGGAGAGGAATGCCATAAACGCCGGCAGCCCGTCGCCCGCCGCCTGCCGCATCAGGTACATGCCCATGGCGTAGCCGCCGAGCGCGAAGAACAGCCCGTGGCCGAGCGACAACAGCCCGGCATAGCCCCACACCAGATCGAGCGCCACCGCCACCACCGCGTAGCACAGGATCTTGCCCGCCAGCGTCAGGGTATAGGTGGACACCGCCAGCGGATGATCCGCCGGCAACAGCGTCATGAACGGCATCACCAGCAGCGCCAGCAACGCCAACCCGCCGATGCTCAACGCCAGCCGGGGCGCTTTCTGCACGCCGGTTACGGTCAATGGTTGGCTCATCAGTCAATCACCCTGCCCTTAAGGGCGAACAGCCCCTGCGGACGCTTTTGAATAAACAGAACGATCAGCACCAGGATCAGGATCTTGCCCAGCACGGCGCCGATCTGCGGTTCGAGGATCTTATTGACGATGCCGAGGCCAAAGGCCGCCGCCACCGTCCCCGCCAACTGGCCGACGCCGCCGAGCACCACCACCAGGAACGAATCGATGATGTAACCTTGCCCCAGCTCCGGCCCGACGTTGCCCAACTGCGACAGCGCCACCCCGCCGAGCCCGGCGATGCCGGAACCCAGCCCGAAGGCCAGCATGTCCACCCGGCCGGTGGGCACGCCGCAGCAGGCCGCCATCGCGCGGTTTTGCGTCACCGCGCGCACGTTCATGCCGAGCCGGGTCTTGTTCAGCAGCAGCCAGGTCAACGCCAGCACCAGCAGCACGAACGCGATCACCGCGATGCGGTTCCACGGCAACACCAGGTTCGGCAACAGCTGCACGCCACCCGACAGCCACGCCGGGTTGGCGACCTCGACGTTCTGCGCGCCGAACAGCACCCGCACCAGCTGGATCAGCACCAGACTGATGCCCCAGGTGGCCAGCAGGGTTTCCAGCGGCCGGCCGTACAGGTGGCGGATCACCGTGCGCTCCAGCGCCATACCGATCCCGGCGGTGATGGCGAACGCCACCGGCAGCGCCGCCAACGGATAGAGCGCCAGCCACTGCGGCGCAAACTGTTGAAACAGCCCCTGCACCAGATAGGCCGAATAGGCGCCGAGCATCAGCATTTCGCCATGCGCCATATTGATGACGCCGAGCAGGCCGTAGGTGATCGCCAGGCCAAGCGCCGCCAGCAGCAGGATCGAACCGAGCGACAGGCCGCTGAACGCCTGGCCGAGCAGATCGCCGATCATCAGGCGGTGCTGCACGCGCTGCAGGCTGCGTTGCGCCTCGGCGCGCACCGCCGCGTCCGGCTCATTGGCCGCGTCGGTCAACGCTTGCAGCCGCGCGCGGGTTTCCGGCTCGCCCGATCCCCCCAGCAGCCGCACCGCATTGAAGCGCACCTGCGGGCTGGCGTCGGTCAATTGCAGGTTCGCCAGCGCAATGCTCAGCGCATCGCGTACCTGCGGGTCTTTCTCCTGCGCCAGCCGCCGGGTCAACAGCGGCAACTGCTCGCCCTGCGCCTCGCGCTGCAGCGCGGTCGCCGCCTGCAGCCGCACCGCCGCATCCGCGCTGACCAGCCGCTGCGCCGACAACGCGTTGGCGATCAGAATGCGCAGCCGGTTGTTCAGCCACACCTTCTTCGGTTCGCCAACCGGGGCCGCCTCACCTTCAAGCGGCAGATAGCGATCGCCCTGGCGGATAAAGGCGCGTTTCGCCCCGTCGATCGCCACGGTTTCCTGCTGCAGCCCCTGCAGCAACGGCAGGCGCGCGGGATCCGGCTCGGCCGCCCACGCCTGCAGCAGTTTGGCCTGCTGCGCGCGAGTGGCCGCCGCGAACTCATCGGCCGGCCCGGCCTGCGCCAGCAGGGGCCAGGCGCACAGCAGCCACAGCCCGACGCGCAAAAAGGATAAAAACGGAGATTGCATCAGCTGCCTCTTCTGTTAGGCCGGCGGGCGTCGAGCCGCGCCGGCGCTGAGTGACGTTACTTACCGCCTTTCACCGGGTAATCCGGTTTTTTGTCGTTGCCAGCGATATAGGGGCTCCACGGCTGCGCGCGCACCGGCGCTTCGGTCTGCCACACCACGTTGAACTGGCCGTTGCTCTCGATTTCGCCAATCATCACCGGTTTGTGCAGGTGGTGGTTGGTTTTGTCCATGGTCAGCGTGAAGCCCGACGGCGCGGCGAAGGTTTGCCCGGCCATCGCCGCGCGCACCTTATCGACGTCGGTGGTGCCGGCCTTTTCCACCGCCTGCGCCCACATGTGGAGGCCGACGTAGGTGGCCTCCATCGGGTCGTTGGTCACCGCGGTGGCGTAATTCGGCAGATTGTGCGCCTTGGCGTAGGCTTTCCACTGGCTGACAAACTGTTTGTTGGTCGGGTTATCCAGCGATTCGAAGTAGTTCCAGGCCGCCAGGTTGCCCACCAGCGGTTTGGTGTCGATGCCGCGCAGCTCTTCCTCGCCGACCGAGAAGGCGATCACCGGCACGTCGGTGGCCTTGACGCCCTGGTTGGCCAGCTCTTTGTAGAACGGCACGTTGGAATCGCCGTTGATGGTGGAGATCACTGCGGTGTTGCCGCCGGCGGCGAATTTTTTGATGTTGGCGACGATGGTCTGGTAATCGCTGTAGCCGAACGGCGTGTAGACCTCTTCGATATCCTTGTCCTGCACCCCCTTGCTGTGCAGGAAAGCGCGCAGGATCTTGTTGGTGGTGCGCGGATAGACGTAATCGGTGCCCAACAGGAAGAAGCGCTTGGCGCCGCCGCCGTCCTCACTCAGCAGGTATTCCACCGCCGGGATCGCCTGCTGGTTCGGCGCCGCACCGGTGTAGAACACGTTCGGCGACATCTCTTCGCCTTCGTATTGCACCGGATAGAACAACAGTCCGTTCAGCTCCTCAAACACCGGCAGCACCGACTTGCGCGACACCGAAGTCCAGCAGCCGAACACCGCCGCCACCTTGTCCTGGCTCAGCAGCTGGCGCGCCTTTTCGGCGAACAGCGGCCAGTTGGAGGCCGGATCCACCACCACCGGCTCCAGCTTTTTGCCGAGCACCCCGCCTTTGGCGTTGATCTCGTCGATGGTCATCAGCGCCACATCCTTCAGCGGCGTCTCGGAAATCGCCATGGTGCCGGAGAGCGAACTCAGAATGCCGACCTTGATGGTGTCGGCGGCCTGCGCGCTCCAGGCCAGACCCAGGCCGATCGCGGCGGCGGACAGCGCAAAAGCTTTGATAAAACGACGACGTTGCATAGTTCAAACTCCTGATGTGTGTGAAATCAAAATCGTTACGCCGAGCGCGCAGGCTGCTGAGCCCGCGCCTGGTGCAACATGTGCAGCGTTATTTTTCGTACCTCTGCCTTGCTGACGGCGATATGCTCGCCGAGCAGCGTTTGCGCCGCCCCGCTTTGCCGCTGCAGGATCGCCTGCAAAATGGCGGCGTGTTCGCGGTAGGTGGCGTCCACCCGCGCCTGCTGGGTGAAATCCAGCCGGCGAATGATGCGGATTTTTTCGGTCAGTTCGCGGTGAATGCGCGCCATTTCGCCGTTGCCCGCCGCGGCCACCAACGCCTGATGAAACTGCTCATCGTGCTGCGACACCGCCTTGCCGTCCGCCAGGTGCGGCGCTTCGGCCCAAAAACGGCTCAGCGCCGCCAGCGCGTCCGGCGTTTCCCCGGCCGGGCGTTCGCACAGCCGTTTCACCGCCTCTTGCTCCAGCACGATGCGCAGGTCGTACAGCTCTTCGAAGTAGGCGAAATCGAACGGCCGCACCTGCCAGCCGCTGCGAAACAGCACCTCGACATAGCCTTCGCGCTCCAGCCGAAACAGCGCCTGGCGCACCGGCGTGCGGCTGGCCGCCATGCGCTGCGCCACGTCGCTTTCGCTGAAGCGATCGCCCGGCAGCAGGCGAAACTCGAAGATGTCGGCCTTGAGCTGCAGATAAATGCGCTCCGCCAGCCCCTCCGGGCGCGCCTTGTGCTCTCCGTTGGTGATTTGCATCATCGCTCCTCCGTTCAGACCGCCTTTTCCAGCCACAGCAGGGCGTCACCCGGCCCGACCGGCCGCCCCTGCCGGCAGCTGATGCGTTTAACGATCCCGGCGCGCGGCGCGGTGACCGCCAGCTCCATTTTCATCGCCTCGACCACGATCAGCGGCTGCCCGGCCGCCACCGCCTGCCCCGGTTCCACCAGGATCTTCCACACGCTGCCGTTCAGATCGGCGCTGACCAGATCGCCGTCGATGGCGTCTTCTTCCTCCGGCGGCAACAGCTGCGCCTCAGCCTCGTCGTCATCGCTGCGCCAGCGCGCCACTTCGGCGCTGAACGCCTGCTGCTGACGATGCTGGAAATCGGCGATCGCCCCGGCGTTGTCGGCCAGGAAACGGGTGTAGGCGGCGAAGTCGAACTCGCTCTCTTCGATGCGCACCTGCATGCGCCCTTCGCGGAACGCTTCGCGCTGCTCGTCCAGCTCTTGCTCGCTGACCGGGTAGAAGCGCACCTGATCGAAAAAGCGCAGCAGCCAGGGTTCACCGGCGGTGAACTGCGGGTTTTTGAGGAATTTGTTCCAGATCGGCAGCGTGCGCCCCACCAGTTGATAACCGCCTGGCGAATCCATGCCGTAGATGCACATGTACATGCCGCCGATACCGACCGTCCCTTCGGCGGTGTGGGTGCGCGCCGGGTTGTATTTGGAACTCAGCAGGCGATGGCGTGGATCGAGCGGCACCGCGCAGGGCGCGCCGAGGTACACGTCTCCCAGCCCGAGGATCAGGTAGCTGGCGTCGAACAGAATGTCGCGCACCTGCTCGCGTCGACTCAGGCCGTTGATGCGCTGAATGAAATCGACGTTGTTCGGCAGCCAGGGCGCCGAGGCGCGCACCGTCTGCTGATAGCGATCCACCGCCCCCAGCGTGGCCGAATCCTCGAACGCCATCGGCAGCCAGACGGTGCGCGTCGGCACCTTCAGGCGGCTGACGTCCCCCAGCGCCCGTTCGCGCGCCAGCAGGCGCTGCAACAGGTCGGCCTGGCTTATCTGCCGGCTGTCGTAGCGGATCTGCAGCGAACGCACGCCCGGCGCCAGCTCCGCCACGCCCGGGATCGCCTCCTGCCGCAGCGACTGCATCAGCAGATGAATGCGCAGGCGCAGCGCCAGATCGAGCACGTTGTCGCCGTACTCCATCAGGATGTAGCCGTCCCCCGCCTGACGATACGCCACCGCCGGGCGCCCCTCCGCCGCCGGCAGCGCTGCCAGTACCGCGGCAGAAACGCTGTCCGCCGGGGCCAGATCCGGCGGCGGCAGGGTGATGGCCTTCACCGCCGCCAGCGCTTCGATGCTGCCAAGCTGCGCCTGCTCCAGCGACTGCGCCTGCCGGAAGCCGATCGGATGGAAACGGATGCGGTCGCCCGGCTTCACCTGCCCCACTTTCCACAGTTCGGCCTTGGCAATGGTCACCGGGCAGACGAAGCCACCGAGGCTCGGCCCGTCGCGGGTCAGGATCACCGGGAAGTCGCCGGTGAAGTTGATGGCGCCGATGGCGTACTCGCAGTCGTGCACGTTGGAAGGATGCAAACCGGCTTCGCCGCCGTCCTCCCGCGCCCACTCGGGCTTCGGCCCCGCCAGACGCACGCCGAGGCGGTTGGAGTTGTAATGCACCTGCCAGTCGGTGGCGAAGAAGGCCTCTATCGATTCGGCGGTGAAAAAGTCCGGCGCGCCGTGCGGCCCGTACAGCACGCCGATGTGCCATTGATCGCCGTAGTGCGGGATCAGGCTGTCGTCCATCGCCTGCGGCGCGGCGATCGGCGCCGGGGTGGTGCTGGCCGCCAGCGCCGGTTGAGCGATCGCCAGCATGTCCGCCACGCGCAAGGTGCGCCCGGCGTGGCCGCCGAACTGCCCGAGCGCGAAGGTAGAGCGGCTGCCGAGATATACCGGCACGTCGAAGCCGTTACGCACCGCCAGATAGGTACGGCAGCCGTGCGTAGCGCGCCCCAGCATCAGCACCTGCCCGGCCCGCACCGTAATCGGCCGCCAATACGCAACCGCTTCGCCGTCCAGATCGGCCGGGCAGCTCGCGCCCGTCAGCGCGATGGTGGCGTCGCAGTGAAAGCGCAGCGTCGGCCCCTGCAGGGTAAACTCCAGCCCGGCCGCCGCCGGGTGGTTGCCGACGATGCGGTTGGCCAGCCGAAACGCGAAGTCGTCCATCGGGCCGGACGGCGGCACGCCGATGTCCCAATAGCCGAGGCGGCCGGGATAATCCTGCACGCTGCTGTAGGTGCCGGGTTGCAACACTTCGAGGCAGTGCGGCTGGAAACGCAAATCGTCCAGCAGGCGCGTCCAGACGTCGCCGCGCTGAAATTGCGGCGTGGCGATCACCTGCCGCAGATAGTCGAGGTTGGTGGCGATGCCGTGCAAACGGGTCGCCGCCAGCGCCACGCGCAGTTTTTCCAGCGCCTGCGCCCGGTCAGCGCCGTGCACGATCAGCTTGGCGATCATCGGGTCGTAAAACGCCGAAACTTCGCTGCCGGTCGCCACCCAGCCGTCGAGGCGCACGTCGTCAGGGAAATGCACCTCGGTCAGCACGCCGGGGCTGGGCTGGAAGTTCTTCAGCGGATCTTCGGCGTAGAGGCGCACCTCGATCGCCGCGCCCTGCGGCGCGCGTTGCAGCGCCGCCCAATCCAGCGCGTCGCCCGCCGCCACCTGCAGCATGCATTCGATCAGATCCAGGCCAGTGACCATTTCGGTAACCGGGTGCTCGACCTGTAAGCGGGTGTTCACTTCCAGGAAATAAAACTCGTCGCGCGCGGCGTCGTATATGAACTCCACCGTGCCGGCGCTGCGGTAATTCACCGACTCGCCCAGCGCCACCGCCGCCCGATGCAGCGCCTGGCGGGTCGCCGCCGGCAGATGCGGCGCCGGGGTTTCCTCCACCACCTTTTGGTTGCGCCGCTGCAGCGAACAGTCGCGCTCGCCGAGCGCCGCCACGCGCCCCTGGCCGTCACCGAAAATCTGCACCTCGACGTGGCGCGCCCGATCGACGAAGCGTTCGATAAAGGCGCCGGCGTCGCGGAAGAACTGCTCCCCCAGCCGTTTGACGCTGTCGTACGCGTCGCGCAGCGCCGCCTCGTCGTCACAGCGCGTCAGGCCGATGCCGCCACCGCCGGCGGTGCTTTTCAGCATCACCGGGTAGCCGATGCGCGCGGCGGCGGCGACCGCCTGCTCAACGCTCTCCAGCAAGCCGGTGCCCGGCGTCATCGGCACCCCGGCCAACGCCGCCAGCTCGCGCGCCCGGTGCTTGAGGCCGAACTCGCGCATCTGCGCCGCCGTCGGGCCGATAAAGGCGATGCCCGCCGCCTCGCAGGCTTCGGCAAACTCGGCGCTCTCGGACAAAAAGCCGTAGCCGGGGTAGATCGCCTGCGCGCCGGTGGCCGCTGCGGCCGCGAGGATCTTGTCGATGCGCAGGTAACTGTCGGCGGCCTTGTCGCCGCCGAGCGCCACCGCCCTGTCGGCTTCGGTGACGTGCGGCGCATTGCGGTCGGCGTCGGAATAAACCGCCACGCTGGTGACGCCCAGGCGTTTCAGGGTGCGAATGGCGCGGCAGGCAATTTCGCCGCGGTTAGCGATCAGTACGGTAGTAAACATGTTCATGCCCCCTTAACGCTGGCGAGATAGTCGCGCCAGCCGCCAAACTCAGTGATATCCGTGGCGCCTTCCAGCGCCCAGGCTTCGCAGATAAACCCCTTCACCCGCCGGCCGTCCGCCAGCAGCAGCGTGCCGATGCCCAATGGCGCCGGGATTTCCGCCACAAACTCGCCGAAACGGGCCAGTGGGATGTCCCACAGCTCTACGCGGATCGCCGCCCCCTGCGCCGCGCGCGCCAGCCCCGGCTTCGGCGGCTCGGTCTCGGCCAGCGCGTACAGGCGGTAACAGGGGGCGGTGACGGTTTGTTCCACCCGCACCGCGTCGCGCTGCGTCAGCTGGACGTTGAGCGGCATGCCGCTGAGGTGAGCGCCCACTACCGCCAGACGCACGTGCCCTGTGGACGGCGCAGGCACAGGCTGCGGCGGCAATGCCCGGCCGATAGCGCCGAGCGGCAAGGCGCTTTGCCGTTGCCAGCGCAGGCCAAACGCCGCCAGCGCCCGGTCATGCCAGGCGGGCGCAATCAGGGTGATACCCGCCGGCAGACCGTCTTCGCGCAGCGGCCCCGGCAGCGCCAGCGCGCTCAGATCGGCCAGGTTGGTGAAATTGGTGTAAGTGCCGAACTGCGAATTGAACAGCACCGGTTCCTGCGCCATCTCCGCCAGGGTGCGGATAGTGGGCGCGGTCGGCACCACCAGCGCGTCGAACGGCGCCAGCCGCTGGGCGATCTGCCGCGCCAGCTCGGCGCGCAGGTATTCCGCCTTGTAAGCGTCGCAGGCGCTGTAGCCCAGGCCGTTACCAACGATGCCGCGCACCACCGGATCGATGGCCTGCGGGCTCGCTTCCAGCACCTGCTCAATCGCCACCGTGCGCTCCGCTACCCAGGGCCCGTAATACAGCTGTTCCGCCAGGGTGCGAAACGGCGCGAAATCGAGGGGTTCCAGCGTGGCGCCGCCCGCCTGCAGCTGCGCCAGCGCTCGGTGAAACGCCCGCTCGGCCTGCACGTCGCCGAAAAACTCCAGCTGGGCGGGAACGGCAAAACGCGGCGCGGCGGGGATATCCGCCGGCGCGGTATGCGGATCGGCACGAGAATACGGGTCTGCCGCGTCAAAGCCGCTCGCCAGCTCCGCCACCTGCGCGGCATCGGCCACCGTCAACGCGAAGACCGACACCGTATCGTTCAACCGGCAGGCCGGCACCACGCCGCGGTTGGACAACCGCCCTTTGGTCGGCTTCAGCCCGACGATGTTGTTGAACCCGGCAGGCACGCGCCCCGAACCGGCGGTATCGGTGCCGAGCGCGAACGGCACCAGGCCGCGCGCCACCACCGAAGCGGAGCCGGAACTGGAACCGCCGCTGACGTAGCGGCTGTCGAAGCTGTTGACCACCGCGCCATAAGGTGAGCGGGTGCCCACCAACCCGGTAGCGAACTGGTCGAGGTTGGTTTTACCGAGGGCGATCGCCCCGGCGGCGCGCAGGTGGGCGACCACGGTGGCGTCCGCCGCGGCCTGATAGGTGAACGCCGGGCAGGCGGCGCTGGTCGGCCAGCCGCCGACGTCGATATTGTCTTTGATGGCAAAGGGCACGCCGAACAGCGGCAGGCGGCTGAGATCGCCGGCGACCGTCTCGAGCCTCTGTGCCAGCTGCCGATACTGCTGCTCGCGCTGCGCCGGCGTGGCGAGATACAGCCAGGCGTTATCGTCCGGGTTCAGGCCGGCGACCAGCGTTTCGATCGTCGCACTGACGCAGGCAAGGCGCTCGCCCGCCGGACGGGTTTGATAATGGTGCTGCCATTCACTGAGGGTAAAACCGCACGCTTCAACAGGTTCGCTCATCGGCTGAATTCCATCTGGTACACAAGATGGGATCCAACAGAGCAACCGGCGTGCCAATTTTTAATCTCATGATTTCAATAAATTATAATTAAAACTTATGACAGCGGCGGCAAACGGACTGCACCAGCGGTGCGCAGCGGGGGAACAAAAAGAGTGCAATGGCGGGATGACGCAGAGGAAAAAACGGGGCGGCGACACTCGCCGCCCCGCAGGCCGATGGGGATCAGTCGTTGATGCGTTTCAAACCGACCGGCGTAATGCAGTAGGTCTGTTGCTTGCCCTTCTCCGTCAGCCGCAGATGCTGCATTTCGTTGACGATCGCCAGGCGGTTGTCCGGCTCTTCATGCCGCAGATGAATCACTTCACCGCCGTAACCCGACAGCGGCAACACCCAGGTTTTGGCCGGTTGATTCTGGCTGCCGATGACGTCGTAACTGAGCAAGACGTTGCCGTCCGCATCCGTCACGCTGAGGAAGGCGTAGCTGTCGGCAAAGTAGTGGTGAGCAATCCCCGCCGCCAGCGTGACGGTAACGGTTTTCTTCACCAGATCGATGGCGCCGGTCAGGAACTGGCGATCGCCGATCCCTTTGGCAGCCACGGTAAACGCATTGCCGACGTTGGCACCCGGCGGCATATTGTCGGCCGGCAGACAATCCCGATAGGTCGCCAACAGTGACTCGCGCTGCGGCTCGGCAAAGGCGCCGATCGCCAGATAAATATCATCTTTGAACGACGATGATGGCGCATAGTAAGCTGGCAGCAGATGGCGCAAACGCTGCGCAGCCTGTTCCAGACGCGTCAGCAGCGCTTGTTCAGGATCGCCGGACAGCGCCGGGTTTTTCAGCCCGCTTTTTTCGATACGCAGCACGTTGGTTTTGTTTTTATTATCGATAACCCCGGTCGCCGCCGGATTCAGGCGCACCCGGCTCGGCTCCACATGGTAAATCTCGATGTCATCGCCCTCGGCAAACGGCAGCTCGTCATGACTTAAGGTAGCCTGAGTGCCCTGAATCTCCTTGCTGAAGCGCACCGCGCCCTGCCGATCGCGCAGCGTCACCCGGGCATAGGTTTCACCCGGGAAATAGGCGTGCGGCGTGGTGCTGGTCACGTCAACCACCACCGCTCCTTTGGCGCGATCGACGACCACGGTGGCAAAGACCGCATCGCTCAGGCCCAACAGATTGATCTCCTGCGAAACGATCGGCGAAGCGGCTTTGCGCTCAAAGCGAAGCGTCACCGCGTTTTTCCCCTGTTTCACCGTCAGGTATTCCGCCGTCGGCCGATATTTGCGATCTTTGCCGGTCGGCAACCGCAAGGTATACACGCCGATAGGCAGCGCAGTCAGCGCCAGGGTCGGCGTATCGATACGGACTTTGTGGGCATAGCGCGCCCCTTCCATCAGGATCAGGTCTTCACCGTAGATCTGCGCAAAGTCATCGATATCCAGACTCAGGGTAACGTCGCCTTTCAGCCCGCTGGCCTTGAGCTGATAAGAATCGACCAGGCGCAGGGAGGAATCCAGCTTCAGCTGCGCCTGCACCGCCGGCAAACTCTGCGCATCCACCAGTTGATACAACGGATATACCGCCTTGGCGTGGCTGAATGCGTTGAGTTCACGCTGCGTTTGCGTGATCACGCCGCCGGTCAACTCGACGAACGGTGTCACGTCGATCTGCTCACCGGCCGCGGCGAAGCTTGCCGACAGCAGATCCAGCAAGGCATGTTCCGACGGCACGAAGCCCGGCGTATTGCAGCTTTGGCGATACTGCTGATTAAAGTGCGTGAAGGCGTTCTTGCCAGCCTTGTCGACCATCAGCATCGCGAAGAACAGCTTGGAGCGCAGATCCCACTGGTTGAGCGGCGTGCCCTGAGCGATCAGATCGACGATTTTCTTCTCGACGCCGGCCGCGTTGCCGTAGTTATACAGCCACCCTTCCTGGTATTTACGCTCTCCCAGCATCACGTCCTGATAGCAAGCGGCATAAATATTGTTCCACATCTCACCGGTGGAGAAATATTTGTCGCCCATAAAGTGCCCCTGATAGCCGTGCGCGATCTCATGCAGGCTGCCCCAGTTGCTGTCTTTCGGCGTCAGCCAGAAGCTGCTGACCGAGTCGCTGGTTTCCGCCGTCCAGCGGCCGCCGTAATACGCGGCGCCGGCGCCGTGCTTATCGGCCTTCATAAAATAGCGGTTGCGAATATTGCGATCGGATTCGTGTTCAGCCTCGAACGAGACGCCGGTCAGCGCATTGTAGAAAGTGAAAATGCGGTCGTAATAGGCGATCAGCCCGTCGATGTTTTTCGCTTCGCCCAGCGACTTCAGCGCCGGTTTACTGATTTTCGGCACCAGCAACACTGCGTACTCCGCATCGACCAGGGCAAACTCGGCGTCCCGAGCGTCCCAGCGGGCAAAGAATGCGGCTTCGTTTTCGCCACGGCGATAGACCGGCAGCGCTTTCGCCGTGTCCGGGTACTCGAACTCCAGCGCCGGCTCGCCCTGCCCGTACGGCGTATCGATGAACGGCACCGAGGCGGCATTGACCTGGGCCTCGACCCAGCTCGCACCGACGCTGAATTCCGCCTCCGTTTTGCTGTCGTCATTGAGCAAGCGCAGCGTGAGCTTGCCGGTAAACGCCGCGTTGGTCTGCCGCACGCGCAGCACCTGCCCGGCGGCGAGAATGATGCCCAGGTGCTGGCGATCGTGATCGATGCCCTTGCTCATGCCTGCCGCATCCAGCCAGACCGGCCGGGTCAATGTGTAGAGTGATTGGGTTTTCGTGATGGTTGGCATCCTGCTTTCCTCATGGTTGGGGGGATTGAATTGACCATGAAAAAGTAACCGGATGGGCGGCACGCCCTCCATCGATGACGGATGGCTGAGGGCCTGTACAACAACGGCGGGCGGGAGAGAGATAATAAAAAAGGCGCAACCTTGCGATTGCGCCTGATGTTCGATGAACGCTGCGCGTTACTCGCCGCGAACGCGATGCGCCAGCCCTTTGAGGAAGTAGCGCAGCATCTGATCGCCGCACGGGCGGTAGTTCTTGGTGCCCTCTTTGCGGAACAGCGCGCTCAGCTCCGGCTTGGAGATGCGGAAATCCACCGCGGTGAAAATCTGGTGCATGTCGGTGTCTTTCAGCTCGAACGCCACGCGCAGCTTTTTCAGCACCAGGTTGTTGGTGATTGGCAGCTCAACCGCCGGCGCCGGGAACTTGTCGTCCTTGCCGCGTTTGAAGAACACCAGGCCATTGAGGAAGTGCGCCATCACTTCGTCCGGGCACTTCTCGTAGCCCGGCTCGCCTTCTTTGATCACGTAAGCGTCCATCGCCGACACCGCCACCTCGAAATCGTCCAGTTTGATAATCTCGACCATTTTGGCGTTGTTAATGCTCAGCATATAGCGCACGCTGCGCAGCACGTCGTTGTTCATCATGGGATTGCATTGCCTTATTTGTCTAACGGGGACGTGCGCATTGTAAAAAAAATGCCCCATACCCAAAATAATTGGAGTTGCATCGCGGCGGCAAATTTGTAAGCCCCCGGAGCATAGTTAACTATGTGACCGGGGCGCGCAAATGCAGCCAACAAAGAGGCAGCTCCAAGTATGACGGGTATGGCCGCACACCTTGAATGTGCGGCAGTATAGGGATCGGCAAGGGGTTTCTCAATCGATTTGGCTTTTTTGCCGATACAGCGGGATGTCTTCGCCGATGATGTACTTGTTGCGCAGCAGCGACGAGACCTTGTCCATGATCATCACCACCACCACCAGGATCAGGGTGATGAACATCACCACGTCCCAGTTCCATAGCCGCATGTTCTCCGCGTACACCAGGCCGATGCCGCCGGCGCCGACGAAGCCCAGCACCGCCGCAGAGCGGGTGTTGGATTCGATCTGGTACAGGCTGAGCGCCAGGAAGGTGGGGAACGACTGAGTGAAGATGCCGTAGCGGTGCTTCTGCAACCCGTTGGCGCCCACCGCCGTCAGGCCGCGGCTCGGGGACTTGTCCACCGCCTCGTGCCCTTCGGCGTACAGTTTGCCCAGCAGCCCGACGTCCTGCATCACGATAGCCAACACCCCGGCCAGCGGCCCCATGCCGACGGCGCGCACGAAGATCAGCCCCCAGATCGCCATGTCGATACCGCGCAGCACGTCCAGCAAGCGGCGCACCAGCACGGAGATCGGCCGCAGCAGCGGCGTCGACATCACGTTGCGCGCGGCGAAGAACGACAGCGGCAGCGCGATCAGCGACGCGGTGATGGTGCCGGCGAACACGATGGCGATGGTGATGCCGATCTGCTGGAAGTAGTACATGAACGGCCAGTTGGCGAAGTCATGCCAGACGAACATGCGCAGGAAATAGCGCCCCAGCTGCTGGCAGCCGTTGATAAACTGCGGCCAGCTAATGCCGAAGACCAGGAAGAAGAACACGTAGTACAGCACGATCGCCAAGGCGATCAGGCCGACGGTGCGCAGGTAACGCCCCTGCTGCGCGAAGATCGCCGGATGCTGCTGTTTTAGCTGGCGCAGCGTTTCCGCCGACGCCGGAGTGCCCGCTGTCATTTTACCCCCTCCACCACGCGCTTGCGCAGCTCGCCCGACACATAGTCGAGCACGGAAACCACCACGATGATCAGCAGCAGCGTCATGCTGACCTGATCGTAGCGGTCGAGTTTAATGTTGGTCATCAGCTCCTGGCCGATGCCGCCCGCCCCCACCAGCCCCAAAATGGTCGACTGGCGAAAGTTGATCTCCAGCCGCATGAAGCTGTAGGAGAGAAACACCGGCTTCACCTGCGGCCACAGGCCAAAGCGCATGCGCTGCAGCGGCGTGGCGCCGCAGGCCGCCAGCCCGCGCACCGGTTTGTTGGAGGCGGTTTCGATCGATTCGTAGAACAACTTGGTCAGGCTGCCGATGGTGTGCAGCGCCAGCGCCAGGAAGCCGGGAATGGCGCCGATGCCGAACGCCATCACGAACATCACCGCCCACGCCAGCTCCGGCATGGTGCGCAGAAACGCCACCAGCGTGCGGATCGCCAGCCGCACCGAGGCCGGGGTATAGGTGTTGCCGGCCGCCAGAAACGCCAGCACGGTCGCCACCAGCACCGAAAAAATGGTCGCCGCCAGCGCCAGCTGCAGGGTCTCCCAGATCAACGGCAACTGGATGTTCAGGCGATAGCCCCAATAGGCCAGCGAGCCTTCGGTGCGCCCGTCGGCGAACAGCAGGTGCCAGTGCAGCGTCGGCACGGTTTCGGCCAAATAGTCGAAGAAGTGCGGAATAGACACCCAGACGGTGTGCAGGTTGAACTCGGCGAGGTTGCCGGCGCCCAGGTACAGCACCACCAGCCCGAGCGACCACAGCAGCGCTTCGCGCTTTTGCTTGCTGCGGATCCGTTGGTAATAGTGTGCGAAATCGGTATTCAAAACAGGTCTTCCATCGTTATGGAACAAGGGGTTCAGCATGCTGAACCCCTTCATTCGGGCGGCCGAGGCAGCCGGGAATCAACGGTCGCCTTTGGTCAGCTCGCGCTTCATATCGATGATGGTCTGGTATTCCGCCAGGGTGGTGTCGCCGATGTGCTGTTTGCCGCCCATCGCTTTGATAAAGCACGCGTGATCGTCTTTATCCAGCTTCTTGATGGCGGTGACCACTTTGGCCTTGAAGTCGGCCGGCAGCGAGTTGCTCACCAGGATCGGGCCGTTCGGGATCAGCGGCGACTGCCAGATGATGCGGATCTGCTTCATCAGGTCCGGGTGATCCATGCGGATCATGCGGGTGAACGCACCGCTGGTGTAGCCGGTGTTGTAGTCGCCGATCATCGACGCCCAGGTCACCGCGCCTTCAAACTGGCCGTTCAGCACGCCGAGGATGTCCTGCTCGTGGCCGCCGGAGAAGGTGACGCTGGAGAAGGTGTTGTTGTATTTGTTGTCGACCGTGCCGCCGAACAGCTTTTTAAACGCCTGGTTCGGGATCAGGAAGCCGGAGGTGGAGTCCGGATCGGCGAAGCCGATGGCCTTGCCCTTCAGGTCTTCCAGTTTCTGGTACGGGCTGCCGGCCTTCACCACCACCACCGAGTGGTAGCCGCGCGACTGGTCGACGTCATCGACCGCGATGCCGACGATGTCCACCGCTTTCGGATCCTTGATGTAGACCGAGGCGAACGACGACGGCGACATGCTCAGCACCAGGTCAATCTTGCCGCCCAGCAGGCCCTGGATCACGCCGGAATAGTCGGACGAGTTGCGCAGCTTGGTATCGACGTTCAGCTCTTTATCCAGGAACTGCTTCACGCACTGGTTATCGCCGATCTGCTGGGTGGCGTTCTGGCCGCCGAGAATGCCCAGGTTCAGCTCTTTCGGCGCATCCGCTGCGGCAGCATTAAAGACCATCATCGCGCCGGCCATCAGGGTGGTCAGACTCAATACTTTTTTCATTAGGTGTGCCTTGTGTGTAAAGGGTAAAGGTCAAAAGTGCTTCAATGGATCTGATTGGCTTCTTCGCCATACAGCTGGTGCAGGATCCGTTCGTTCAGTTGCGAAGGATGCCCGTCAAACACGATCTTCCCGTGGGCGATGCCGATCACCCGCGAGCAATACTCTTTCACCAGTTCGACCGAGTGCAGGTTCACCATCACCGCGATGCCGTCTTCGCTGATTTTCTGCAGCGCGTCCATGATGCGGCGGGTGTTCTTCGGATCGAGCGACGCCACCGGCTCATCGGCCAGCAGGATTTGCGGGTTTTGCATCAGCGCGCGGCAGATGGCGACGCGCTGCATCTGGCCGCCGGAGAGGTGCTCGGCGCGCTGCAGCGCGTGCGGCAGCATGTTGAGCCACTGCAACAGCTCGATGGCGCGAGCGCGATCGGCGTCATCGAACAGTTTGAAGAAGGATTTCAGGGTGGAGGTGTGGCTCAGGCGCCCCAGCAGCACGTTGGTCATCACGTCCAGCCGCGGCACCAGGCAGAAGTCCTGGAAGATCATGCCGCAGCGCGCGCGCCATTGGCGCATCTGGCGGCCGGCAAGCTGGGCGATATCCTGCGCCACGCCATCGTCTTCGAAGTGCAGCATCTCGCCGCAGCTGGAAGGAATAGTGCCGTTGAGGGTGTGCAGCAGCGTGGACTTGCCCGCGCCGGAACGGCCGATCACCGCCACGAATTCGCCGGCGTGCAAATCGAAATTGATGTCATCCAGCACGCGCTGCTGCGCTTTGTAGGCCTTGCCGAGCCCCTTTACCGATAACACTTTGCGGGATGCGGCGGCGTGCTGCCCTGGAAAGTCGTGCTGCGCCAATTTTAACAGTGCCTGAGCCATATGATTTCTCTGGTTTCAGTGGCTAATCATTATGGGCACCTATTAACGGATAAGTTTATGACAGTGGGATGATGGTTTTATGGCCGGGGCGTGACGCGTACCGCCCAGGCGTGCGCATCATTCTAGGCTAAAGAAGTCCAGCCCCAGCGCCGCCTTGACCTGCTGCAGCGTCTGCCGGCTGACCTGATGCGCGCGGCGGGTGCCATGCTGCAGGATGCGCGTCAGCTCGCCTTTATCGGCGATGAATTCGGCGCGGCGGGTGCGGATCGGTTCGAGCAGGCTCTGCAGGCAATCCTCCAGCAGCCGTTTGATTTTCACGTCCCCCAATCCGCCGCGCCGGTAATGCGCCTTCAGCTCCGCCACCAGCGCGGCGTCTTCGCAGAAGGCGTCCAGATAGGTGAACACCATGTTGCCCTCCACCCGGCCGGGATCGCTGACGTTGAGATGACCGGGATCGGTGAACATGCTCATCACCGCCTTGTGCACCTCGTCGGCGCCGGCGCCAAGCGGGATGGCGTTGCCGCGCGATTTCGACATCTTGCCCTGCCCGTCCAGCCCCGGCAGACGCCCGACGTTGCTCAACAGCGGCTGGCACTCCGTCAGCACCGGTTGGCCGACGATGTGGTTGAAGCGCCGCACGATCTCGTTGGTTTGCTCCAGCATCGGCAGCTGATCCTCGCCGACCGGCACGTGGGTGGCGCCGAAGGCGGTGATGTCCGCCGCCTGGCTGACCGGATAGATCAAAAAGCCGGCCGGCAGGCTGCGGGCGAAATCCTTCTCGGCGATTTCGCTTTTCACCGTCGGGTTGCGTTCCAGCCGCGCCACGCTGACCAGATTGAGGTAGTACATCGTCAGCTCGGCCAACGCCGGCAGCGCCGACTGCAGGCAAATGGTAGTCTTGTGCGGATCGATGCCCACCGCCAGATAGTCGGCTACTACGTTGAGCACGTTGGCGCTGATTTTTTGCGGGTTGTTGCCGTTGTCGGTCAGGCCCTGCAGATCCGCCACCATCACCGTTTGGTTATGCTGGTGCTGCAGTTCCACGCGCTGGCGCAGCGAGCCGACGAAGTGGCCTAAATGCAGTGGGCCGGTGGCGCGATCGCCGGTAAGAATGGTGTAGCTCATGACAGTGCTCCTGAAGGTCTGTAGACCGCCGGATCAACGCCACAAAAAATAATGCCGCCAAACCGGCGGCATTAAAAAGAGATGTGAATACTCGTGCCGCCTCAGAAGAGGCGCCACCATGACTGATTGTGGGTGGAGTGCATCGATATATTCATGGCATCAAGGTATACCCGCTGCGGCGGCGCGTCAATAACCCGCCGCCGGTGCGTAAGACGACGTTACACTCCGGCATTTGTGTTCCTGGCCCGGCGCGCTAGGGTAAAACCTTCAACCTGAAAAAGGAGCGCATGATGAAGATCGGATTTGCCGGACTGGGTGGAATGGGCAGCGCCATGGCGGCCAACCTGTTGCAGGCGGGCTTCGCCTTAACGGTATGGAACCGTTCGCCGCAGGCGGCGCAGCCGCTGGTGAGCGCCGGCGCGCGGCAGGCCGAACGGCCGGAACAGTTGGCCGATGCCGACGTGCTGATCACCATGCTGGCTGACGATGCCGCCACGCAACAGGTGGTGGTGGACAGCGGATTGCTGCAACAGATGAAACCGGGCGCGCTGCATATCAATATGGCGACCATCTCGGTCGAACTCGCCAAACGCCTGACGACGCTGCATGCGGAACACGGCATCGGCTATCTCGCCGCGCCGGTGCTGGGCCGGGTCGACGTGGCGGCCGCCGGCAAGCTGAATATTCTGGCGGCCGGCGATAGCGAGCGGCTGAAGCAAGCGCAGCCGCTGTTCGATGCCCTTGGCCAGAAAACCTGGCACTTCGGTGCCGATCCGGCGCAGGCTAACGTGGTCAAAATCGCCACCAACTTTACCTTGGCCAGCGCCATTGAAGCGATGGCGGAAGGCAGCGCGCTGGTGCGCAACTACGGCGTGTCCGGCGCCGACTACCTGCAGATGCTGAGCAGCACCGTCTTCGCCGCCCCGGCCTATCAGGGCTATGGCGCGCTGATCGCCGCCGAGAAGTATTCACCCGCCGGATTCCGGCTGGCGCTGGGGCTGAAGGACGTCGGGCTGGCGCTGGCCGCCGGCGCCGACAGCCATACGCCGATGCCGTTCGCCGGGGTGCTGAAAGACAACTTCCTCGACGCGATGGCGCAGGGGGATGCGGATCTGGACTGGGCGGCGCTGGCCAAGGTGGCGGCGCGGCGGGCGGGCCTGAAATAACGAACGGGGGCATTGGCCCCCGTTTTCCGTTCTCAGAACACGATGTCCGCCGCGGGCACCGCGCGGATCGGCACGCCGAAGCTGTCGATGTTCGACAGCGTCTCGTTATGGTGGGTGCGGATCAGCAGGCCGTCGGCATAGGATTTGTCGTGGCAGGTATGCGCATCCGCCGCCAGCGTCACCGGATAGCCGCGCGCCGCCGCGCTGCGCACCGTGGTATCGATGCAAAACGGCGTGGAGTAGCCGCAAACCACCAGCTGCGATACGCCGTTGGCGATCAGTAACGCGCCGAGCGAGGTGCGCAGGAACGAGTCCGGCGTGGTTTTCTCCACCCGATGGTCGCCCGGCGCCACCGTCAGCGCCGCGAGCACTTGCCAGGCGGCGCTGCCGTGCGGCAACTCATCGTCCGGCGTATGGTGCTGAATGACGACAACCGGCGCACCGGCCCGGCGGGCGCGCTCGCTCAGCTGATTGATGCGCGCAACGGTGCCCGCGGCATCCGCCGGCGGCGGCGTAAACAACCCTTCCTGCACATCGATAATCAACAGCGCGGTGGTCATGGCGGCTCCTGAAGAAAAGATAAGCGCGTCAGCACACCGGCTGACGCGGGCGGAAAATATGGTCGACGCCCTGCTCGCGCAGCCTGTGCACCAGATCGTGCCCGCCATTCGGCGTGGCGTGCGCCAATTGGCGCTCGGCGGTAAACACCGGGCTGGCCCAGAACAGGTTAACCGGATCGCCATACTGCTGCGGCAGAGCCAGGTGCGCGTGATGCGGGTAGAAGGACGACGATAAAATATAGCCCTCATAGCCCAGCGGCGCCACGTCGGACTCCAGCGTATGCCCTTCGCCGATCCAGGTCAGCCGCGCCCACGGCGCATGAGCGAAACCGGCCAGCGCGCTGGCCATCTGCACCGCGTTGTCTTCGGTCATGTATTGGCTGTCGATGGCGATCGCCATCTCCATGCGGCGATAGCGCGAAGCCTCGTCGTTGAACAGGATCTCCACCCACGGCATCGGCCGGATGCTGACCCCCATGGTGAGGAAGTAATAGATGCCGTCGCGTTCGTGCTGGGTGATGGCCATCGGCGGCCACTTGCCCTGATCGATGGCGTAGTATTTTACCGAAGGGCCGAAATGCGGCTCATAGCGCGCCTGAAAATCGCGCTGCATCTTCGGCCACGGATTGCCCTCTTCACGCTGCCAGCTGCGCCAAAACTGGCGGGTGCTTTCCGCCAGCGCATATTGGGTGTTGGTCGAGGCCGAACCGAGCGGATAGGCCAGTGGGCTCTCCTTGATACAGCTGGCCGAGTAGCACACCGAATGATCGATATACAGGCTCCAGCCGGGGATCACCGCCAACAGTTGGCCGTAATACCACAGGGCCGCGCCGTCGTCGCTTTCGCTCCACACCACCATCAGCCCTTCCGGGTTCAGCGGCGCTTCCCCTTCCAGGTTGCGGCAAAACTCCGCCGCCAGCATCGGCGGCTGCCCCTGCTCCAGCGCGGCGCGATCTTCCTGCAGCGGCGCGGCGGCCAGATTGCGCAGCCAGCAGGCGCGCACCTGATAGCGATCGCTGTAGGCTTCGGCGGGATAAATGTAAAAATAGGCTGCCCGGTGATCTTGCTGAACCACCGCGACCAACGTCTGGTTCTCATTGCTGACTTCAGCAAGTACGTATGACTCGTTCATATCACCTCAATAGGGTCAGGGCGCGGCAGAATCGGCTGCGCGCCAAAAATGGAATGTGGCTTTGCCCCAAGTGTAGAACGCATTACTGGCCGGATCACCCGTAAAAGTCTCAAAAACGGCCGTAAACGAAGATAAACAAAGGCTAATTATAGCGGCTGCGGCTCATGACGGCTGAGTGATGCGCCGCACCGCACGCTGATAGGAACCGTTGCGCATCGACGCGCCCAGCACCTTGCCCAAACCGGCGGCGCCCGTTCGCACCAGCCGCCGCCGCAGCGCGCCCGGATGAAAACCGAACTGCCGCTGCGCCCAATCGGGCAACAGATCGATGCCCGCCTGCATCACCACCCCGCCGAGGGGGCGCGCCAATGCGCTCGGCGCCGGCGCCTTCAGCAGAATGCGCGCCACCTCTTGCGTGCGTTCATCGCACACCAGCTGCGGCCGCATCGCCTGCAGGTATTCTTCGACCTCCGCGCAGGACTGAGGAATTGCCGTCGCCCCCAGCGCGGCGGCCACGCGCGCCGCTTCACGATAGTATTGATCCTGCAAATCGCGGGAAAGGTGCGGGTTGCGGTAGCGCAGGTGGCTGGCCAGAAAACGGCTGCTCTCCGCCACGTGCACCCAGGTCAGCAACGCCGGATCGCTGGCGGCATAAGGCGTGCCGTTGCTGCAGACGCCGGTCACCCGCAGATGGATGGCCTTGACTTTGGCGATCAGCCGCTGCGCCTCGGCGGTCGGGCCGAAGGTGGTGACCGAAACGAACTGGCTGGTGCGGCGCAGGCGGCCTATCATATCTTCGCGAAAATTGGAGTGATCCCACACCCCGGCCAACGCCAGCGGGTGCAGCATTTGCAGCAGCAAGGCGCTGACGCCGCCGCACAGCATCGGGGTGAAGTCGCGGTGTACCTGCCAGATGACAGACTGCGGGCCGAACAAGCCCGGATCGCCCGGCGGGTTCTCAAAATCGACGCCGCCGAGCGCCAGCCCGGTCAGGCTGAGCACCTGTTTTTCTATCGCTGCGCGTACCGCTTCCATCCTGCCGCCCCCTTGCTGGTTCAGCGGCCAGTGTATCACGCGACGAACGCCTCATTGCGCCCTGCGGCGGTTGAAAGCATTAACTTGCTGAATTACAGTTGTTATACCGCTTGCGAAAAGGCGGGCCTATTCGATCCACTGCAGAGGCGCTTTGCAGGGCGTTAACCCACGTTAATTCGGCACTAACCCCACAAAACCTCTATCTAGTTTCTTTTCCTTCAACTTAGATAGCAGAGAGTTCGATGATTACCATCAGAGCACGCGCGGCGGAAGACAACGCGCAATTGGCAGATATCTGGCTGCGTTCGGTGCGCGCCACCCACCATTTTTTAACCGAAGACAACATCGCGCAGCTGTTCCCGCTGGTGCTGAACGACTACCTGCCGGCGGTCAACGTTTGGGTGGCCGAAGACCGACCGGGGCATCCCTGCGGCTTTATCGGCCTGAACGGCAACAAGGTGGAGATGCTGTTTATCGACGCCGATCAGCGCGGCCAAGGCGTGGGCAAAGCGCTGTTGACCCACGCGGAAACGCTGCACGATGAGCTGCAGCTGGACGTGAACGAGCAAAATCCGCAGGCCAGCGGCTTCTACCGCCACTACGGGTTTGTCATCACCGGCCGCTCGCCGCTCGACGGCCAGGGCAACCCGTTCCCGCTGCTGCACATGAAGCTGGACAAACGTTAGCCCTCCGCCGGCCGCCCTGCGGCCGGTCAGTCTATTGACAAAGAGGGGAAAAAGCGTGGTTTTTCCCCTCTTTGTGGTGATCAGCCGAAAATCAATAAATTGATTTTCCTTGTTTTTTATTCGGTGCTCTCTGCCAACCCGGCAAGGGTATAAGGTTTGTCATCAATCTCGCCGGCCGCCCTGCGGCCGGTTTTCTTCCCCCGCCTCCCCCGCCGCCTTATATATCAAATCAGAATAAGTAATAGATTTTACATTCTTCCTGTCACTATCAACCCTCGGTAGGATTGCCCGGTATTCACCCGCAACAGAGGTTCCGTCAGCCGAAAAGCCGAACGATCTCTGTCCGGCGCACCGCGCTCTGGACGGAATGCTGTGATGTATCGATAAGGATCCGCTTCGCTATGATCGTTCTTTCGAACGTTTGCAAAACTTTTGACAGCACACAGGGCCGCGTCGTAGCGGTAGACAACGTCAGCCTGGCGGTAGAGGCCGGGCAAATTTACGGCATCATCGGCTACAGCGGCGCCGGCAAAAGTACGCTCATCCGCCTGCTCAACGGCCTGGAAACGCCCACCAGCGGCCGCATCGACGTCGGCGGCTTCGATATCGCCCGCGCCAAAGGCAGCCATCTGCGCCAGGCACGGCTGAAAATCAGCATGGTGTTTCAGCACTTCAATCTGCTGTGGTCGCGCACCGTCAGCCAGAACATCGCGTTTTCCATGCAGATCGCCGGCGTGCCCAAGGCGCAGATTGCGCCGCGCGTGGCGGAACTGATCGCGCTGGTCGGCCTGCAGGGGCGCGAAAACGCCTACCCGTCGCAGCTCAGCGGCGGCCAAAAGCAGCGCGTCGGCATCGCCCGCGCGCTGGCCAATAACCCGAGCGTGCTGCTGTGCGACGAGGCCACCTCGGCGCTCGATCCGCAGACCACCGACGCCATTCTCGACCTGCTGTTGGACATCAACCGTCAGCTGAAATTGACCATCGTGCTGATCACCCACGAGATGCACGTGGTGCGCAAAATCTGCCACCGCGTGGCGGTGATGGAAAACGGCCGCATCGTCGAAGAAGGCCCGGTGCTCGACGTGTTCACCCGGCCGCAGCAGCCGATCACCCGGCAGTTCGTCAAACAGGTGTCGCAGTATGCGGACACCGAAGAGAGCTTCAACCCGCAGCTCACCGCCCACCTGCCGGGGGCGATTTTCAAGTTGACCTTCGTCGGCGTGCAAACCCATCAGGCGGTGATCTCTGAAGTGATCCGGCGCTACGCCCTGACCATCAACATTCTGCACGGCAAGATCAGCCACACCCTCAACGGTTCGTTCGGCGAACTGTACATCCACGCCGAAGGCAACGAACAACAAGTCGCCGACATGCTCAAGTTGCTGAACGAAAGAAACATCGCCGTCGAGGTTATCCAACATGATTGAATCCCTGTTCCCCCACCTGCGTCTGGACCAACTGTGGGACGCCACCTGGGAAACGCTGTATATGACCGGCATCGCCGGTTTGGCCACGCTGGTGCTGGGCATCGTGCTCGGCGTGCTGCTGTTTTTAACCTCGAAGGGCCAGCTGTTGCAGAACCGGGCGGTCTACTCGCTGATCTCCGTGTTGGTCAACGTCTTCCGCTCCATTCCGTTCATCATTCTGATCGTGCTGCTGATCCCGTTCACCAAGTCGCTTATCGGCACCATTCTCGGCGCAGATGCGGCCCTGCCGGCGCTGATCGTCGGCGCGGCGCCGTTCTATGCCCGGCTGGTGGAGATCGCGCTGCGCGAGGTCGACAAAGGAGTGATCGAAGCGGCGCGCTCGATGGGCGCCAAAAACCGCACCCTGATTTTCCGCGTATTGCTGCCGGAAAGCTCGCCGGCGCTGGTTTCCGGCATCACCGTCACCCTGATCGCGCTGGTGAGCTACACCGCGATGGCCGGGGTGATCGGCGCCGGCGGCCTGGGCAATCTGGCCTATCTGGAAGGTTTCCAACGCAACCACAGTGACGTGACGCTGGTGGCGACGCTGACGATCCTGCTGATCGTTTTCGTCATTCAGTTCATTGGCGACACCCTGACAAGAACGCTCGATAAACGTTAATTAACCAAGGAAAACGATGATGAAAAAGCACCTACTGATGTTGGCTTTCGCCTCCGTCGCCACTCTGGCTTCTTTTGGCGCCGCCGCGGCGACCAAGCTGGTGGTCGGCGCCTCCAACGTGCCG
Organism: Serratia sp. CY76391; assembly: GCF_052166695.1. Lineage (NCBI taxonomy): Bacteria > Pseudomonadati > Pseudomonadota > Gammaproteobacteria > Enterobacterales > Yersiniaceae > Serratia > Serratia sp. CY76391. The sequence goes on along the minus strand of NZ_JBJNOJ010000001.1, from coordinate 478,624 downwards.
CACGCCGAGATCCTCGAACAGGCTAAACCGATACTGGCAAAGGAAGGCATCGATCTGCAGATCAAACGCTTCCAGGACTACATCCTGCCGAACACTGCGCTGGCCAGCCATGACATTGACGCCAACTATTTCCAGCACGTGCCTTACCTGAACTCGGTGCTGAAAGACCACGCCGACGACAAGAGCTACGACTTCGTCAGCGCCGGCGCGATCCATATTGAGCCTATCGGTATCTACTCGAAGAAGTACAAGAGCCTGAAAGATCTGCCGGAAAACGGCAAAATCATCATGCGCGACGCGGTGGCGGAAGAAGGCCGCATCCTGTCTATTTTTGAACGGGAAGGCGTGATCAAGCTGAAGCCGGGGGTGAGCAAAGTGGACGCGCGCATCACCGACGTGGTGGAAAACCCGAAACACCTGAAGTTCCAGGCCAACGTGGAGGGCGCGCTGCTGCCACAGATGTATAACAACAACGAAGGCGACGCGGTGGTGATTAACGCCAACTACGCCATCGACGCCGGGCTGAATCCGACCAAGGATCCGATCGCGGTCGAAAGCGGCGAAAACAACCCGTACGCCAACATCATCACCGTGCACAAAGCCGACGTGAACAAGCCGGAGATCGTGGCGCTGGTCAAAGTGCTGCACTCCAAACCGATTCAGGACTTTATCCGCGAGAAGTACCAGGGCGCGGTGATCCCGGTCAATCAGTAATGGGTTACGCGGCCCGGTAAAAGCCGGGCCGGTTGTCACACCTTATTGCCAATCTGGCTGAGCCGCGGCCACACCAGCATCAACGCCTCCAGCAACCGCAGCAGATCGCTGCGGCTTGCCCCTTCGCGCGCCTGCACCGACATGCCTTCAATGGTGCAAATGACGTATTTCGCCAGCAGCGCGGTGTCGGTCTTCGCCAGCAGTTCACCCTGCTGCACCTTGCGATCGAAACAGGCTTTCAGCGCCGCTTCCTGGGCATGATGTTTTTTGCGCAGCATCTGGGCGACGTCGTCGGACGCGGACGACAGCGCGGCGGAGGCGCACACCATAAAACAACCTGACGGCGTATCGGGATCGGTAAACACTTCGACGGAAGAACGCACGTAGGCCTCGACGATCTCGGCCACCGGCAACGCCTGTTCCAACAGTTGGTTGGTGCAGGTGGTGTATTTTTGCAGATAGCGTTCCACCGCCGCGCGGAACATCCCTTCCTTGTTGCCGAATTCCGCATACAGCGTTGGCGCTTTGGCGCCGGTCACTTCCACCAGATCGGCCAGCGAGGTGGCTTCATAGCCGTGCCGCCAGAACAGATCGAGCGCGCTTTCCAGCGCCCGGTCGCGATCAAATTGTTTCGGCCTGCCACGGCTCTTTTTGCCGCAGACCTCTTCATTGATGCTCATCATTCTCTCCTGTCCCGCTCCACAGCAGGGTTAGCACAAATAACTTAACGATCATTATAAAAAAATATTGCGCCCTCGTCGAGAACCGATTAGCATTTAGTTATCGATCGTTAAGATAATTTAGCGAAGCGGATTAACCCCCTCTATTCACCGTTATCGGAAAGGAATTAACATTATGAAAAATTTAAAATTAACCTTAGCAGCCCTCACTCTGGCCAGCATTTCCTTCGGCAGCTTCGCCGCTGATTTGGTTCAGAACCAACCGGCTGACCAGCAGAAAGTGGGCGTCATTACCGTCAGCGGCGCATCCGATCTGACCTCGCTGGAAAGCAGCCTGGCCGCCAAAGCCGATCAGGCCGGTGCAAAATCCTTCCGTATCATCGGCGCCGGCGGTAACAACCAGCTGCACGGCACCGCAGAAATCTATCAATAACAAGTAATTAAACCAGCGGATCGCGATAAGTTCTGCTCTCGACGCCAGGGCGTCAAAAAAATTAATTAACGAGCATTAAAAAAATACTTGCAATCCGTCAAACCGGCATCTAACATTAAATTATCGATCGTTAATTAATTTAACGACCTTACAAAACAAACATCGTAAAGAACAAAGATAGGAAATAAGACCATGAAAAACCTGAAAATGACCATCGCCGCCATCGCACTGGCTTCCGTCTCCTTCGGCAGCTTCGCCGCCGAACTGGTTAACGCACAACCCGCCGACCTGCAAAAAGCCGGCGTCGTCACCGTCAGCGGCGCGTCCGACCTGAGCAGCCTGGAAAACAGACTAGCGGCCAAAGCCGATGCTGCGGGCGCAAAATCCTTCCAGATCATCGCCACCACCGGTGACAATAAACTGCACGGCACCGCGATCATCTACAATTAATGGCCGGATCGGCAATCGTGCAAAAGGGCGGCTCAGGCCGCCTTTTGTTTGCTTTAACGCCAACGTTCTGTTGTAAGCTGTAGCGACCTTTTTTCCGCTGAGCCGAGCAACGCCATGACTCCCCTGCTGTTCCACAAATATCACGGTCTGGGCAACGACTACCTGGTATGCCACCGTTCGGTCGCCGATCGGCTGAGCCAGGAACAGATCCGTCTGCTGTGCCACCCGCATTACGGCATCGGTTCCGACGGCCTGCTGATCGACAGCGGCGACGCCGTCAATCCCACCCTGCGCATCATCAACCCGGACGGTTCCGAAGCGGAGAAGAGCGGCAACGGCCTGCGCATCTACGCGCGCTATCTGTTTGACAGCGGCCGCGTGGGCCATCAACCGTTTTTGGTGCACACCGCCGGCGGCGACGTGCGCTGCCAGGTGGCGCAAGACGCGCATCAGATAACGGTGGAAATGGGGCGCGCCAATTTCAGCCCGGCGGCGCTGCCGGCGTTGATCGATCTGCCGGAGGCGCTGAACTATCCGCTGCCCCTGAGGGAGGAGACGTTAAGCGTTTCGCTGGTGTCGATGGGCAACCCGCACTGCGTGGTGCCGGTGGAAAAACTGGATCTGGCGCAGGTGCATCGGCTCGGACCGCAGATTGAACGCCATCCGCTGTTCCCGAAACGCACCAATGTACAACTGGTGGAAGTGGTCGATCGCCAGACGCTGCGCATCGGCATCTGGGAGCGCGGCGCCGGTTTTACCCTCGCCTCCGGCAGCAGCAGTTGCGCCGCCGCCAGCGTGATGCGCAAGTTGGGACGAGTCGGCGATCGGGTTAGCGTGCGGATGCCGGGCGGCGAGCTGCAGATCGCCTTCAGCGGCGATTTTCAGGTCAGCATGCGCGGACCGGTGCATAAAATCGCCACTCTGACGCTGGACGAAGATTGTTTTGCCGGCGGCGCGGGGCTGTTTACGGGATCCACCCCAGCAGCCTGAACCACAGATAGTCCAACGGCACCAGCAGTGCGAAGCTGAGCGCGGCCAACAGCAGACACAGCTTTAGCCCTTCGCGCGCCGGCACTTTACCCATCCCCATCGCCACCACGATCGGCGAGGCCTGATACGGCAACAGCGGCGTGGCGTAACCGATCACCTGGGTCATCAGCACCGTCAGCAGCGGCAAGCCGCTGCCTGCGGACAACGCCTGCGCCAGCGGGGTAAACAGCGCCGGCACGCCGTTGGCGGTCACCACGAAATTCAACAGCGCGGTGATCCCCACCAGCGAACCGAATGCGGTAAACGGCTTGCCGTGCAGATCCGGCATCATCGCCAGCAGCGCGCCGCCCAACCGATCGCCGAGCCCCGAGTGGCTGACCAATGCGGTCAGCCCCAAGATCCCCGCCACGTAGATACAGGTGCGCACGTTAACCCCGGCGGCGAACTGCTCGCCGTTGAGAAACCCGATACGCGGCAACAGGCAGAAACACGCTGCCGCCAACCCCACCCAAGCGGGAGCGATGCCGTGCCAGCTGTCGGTCATCCACAACAGCACCGTGGCGCCCAACAGCGCGATCAGTCGCCATTCGGCGGCGCTGAGCGGGGTTTGCGCCGCCTCGGCCGCCACCGGCTGCGGCCGCGCACGGAACAGGCCGCAGATGCACAGCGTCAGCAGCGCGCCTTTGGCTACCCCGAGTACCGGGGCGTGCAGCAGCAGGTAAGAAAGATAAGCGAAGTGGCTGCCATAGGCGCTTTCCGCCGCGCCGCTCATCACCAGGTTAGGCACGTTGGCCGGCAGGATGCTGGCGGAGAGCTGGAAGGTGCCGAACCCCACCGCCAGCGCCAAACCGATGCGGCCGCGCGAGCCTTCCGCCAGGCCGGCGCGCTCGGCCAACGCCATAACGATCGGCATCAGCAGCGTAATCCGCCCCATATTGGATGGCATGACAAACGCCAACGCGTAGCTTATCGCCACCACGCCGCCCACCAGGCGCGGCCAGGAACCGGCCAGATGCGGCAAGAGTCGGTTGGCCAGGCGATCCGCCAAGCCGGTGCTACGGATGGCGGAGCCCAGCACGAAACCGCTGAGCACCAGCCAGAATGCGGAAGACGCGAAACCGGAAAAGGTCACCGCGGCGGGCGCCAGCTGCAATACCATCACCGCCGCAAAGAACAGCAACGCGACCAAATACTCCGGCAAGCGGGCGCTGGCCCATAGCACGATGACCACCAGCGTGACCAGCGCGGGCAGCGCCATCGGATCCCCCAACATAGTTTCCTCCCTGATAAAACGTTGTGATTGTTATCAAACGGTTAACAGGGTGACACAAGGCGCGGGCGCTAACCTTGAAACCGCTCACATATCGTCGTTCTGGAGATTTTTCAGCATGCATACGTTGCAGCCGTGGTGGCCGGTATTGCCGCGCCGTTCCGTCAACAGCGTGAACCCCAGCGCATAGTACAACCCGATCGCCTCTTTCAACTGTTCGGTGGTTTCCAGGTAGCAGTAGCGATACCCCGCCGCCCGCGCCGCCTTCAGCGCCTGCACCACCATATGGCGCGCCATGCCCAGCCCGCGCGCGCCGGGTTTGAAAAAAAGTTTTTGCAGCTCGCAATAGCCGGGCTCTTCGCCGGCCAGCGGCGCCATGCCGACGCCCCCCACCACCTGTCCGTCCCGCTCCAGCACCCAGTAGTGGCCGCCGTTGTCGCGATACAGACCGGTCAGCCGATCGAGATCCGGATCGTGCAGACTGACCCCTTCCATTTTGTCCATGCCGTACTCGCGAAACACGTCGCGAATGATCGCCGCCATTACCGCATCGTCGCGCTCGGCGATCGGCCGCACCCGCAGATTGGCGTCGCGCTGTTTGCGCGCGCTGCGCAGCGCCGCGGTCATCTTTTTCATCGCCGCAGTGGTGCTCGCCAGCTCATCGTCGTCCAACTGCGCCAGCGCCGCCTGCATAAAACCGTCGGCGTCGCTCTCGATGCCGGCCAGCGTTTTGCCGCCCTGTTTACTCAGCCGATGCAGGTTGTGCCGCTTGTCATCAGGATGATCCACCGTTTCTATCACGCCGGCGGCCACCAGGCTGCGCAGCGCCCGGCTGGCGCTGGCCTTGTCGATGCACAGCCGGGCCGCCAGCTCGGTGACGCCCAGCGGCTGCTCGCTGACTTCGATCATCAGATGGATCTGCAGCGGCGAAAAGCGCGAGCCGTTGCTCTGCTTGTTCAACATGCCGAATTCTCTGACCAAACTGCGCGCCAATGCTCTGAAATCCCTGATGTTCACAATTGATATCCCCGATTCGCTACCGATGAAAAATGACACTTGGTTGATAGTGTTACCTAATTTTCACTACCTTATCGGATCATCAAGCCGCCATGAACCCCGACATAACAGATGAGCTGATGCAAAATGTAATATTATCCAATATATAAAACTTATTAATTAAAAAATTTCGGAATAAAAATCCATATATTTAAGATTAAAAAAACCATAAACCAGTTAAAAAACGTACAACCGTGAAAAAAACTTGCAAGAAAGAGAGATAACCGATACTAATCCATTTAATTCCAATAGGTTACAACGATGTTAATAGCGGCATTAATGCCGATATCTTGTTGTAATTTGTTACATATTCATGGCAGGATCGCGGCGTTTCTATAACGACAACAACGCTCGTTATATCAACGTCGGGCGCGGGTTGCTCCCGCGCTGTTTTATGCTCATGGAGAGATTGCACGCTAATGAAAAAATCACTCGCCGTCTGTTCCGTCGCCCTTTCCGTCACTTTGCTGGCGGGCTGCGCGACCGAATCTTCTCGCACTTTGGAAGTGCCGAAAGTAGCTTCCTACAACACCACTTATCAGGGCCCGCGCAGCCCTATCGCCGTCGGCAAATTCGACAACCGCTCCAGCTACATGAATGGCATCTTCTCCGATGGCGTCGATCGGCTGGGCAATCAGTCCAAGACTATCCTGATCACGCATTTGCAGCAGACTGGCCGTTTCAACGTGCTGGATCGCGCCAATATGGAAGAGCTGAAAACTGAAGCCGGTATCAAAGGGAAGGCACAAACGCTGAAAGGCGCCAATTATGTGATTACCGGCGATGTCACCGAATTCGGCCGTAAAGAAGTCGGCGATCATCAGCTGTGGGGGATTTTGGGCCGTGGTAAATCACAAGTCGCTTACGCCAAAGTCAATCTGAACGTCGTAAACGTACAGACCTCAGAAGTTGTCTTTTCCTCTCAGGGTGCCGGTGAATACGAACTGTCCAATCGCGAAATCATTGGTTTCGGGGGCACCGCCAGCTACGACTCCACCCTTAACGGCAAGGTGCTGGATCTGGCCGTGCGTGAAGCCGTCAATAACCTGGTCACCGGTATCGAAAACGGCGCATGGCGCCCTGCTAACTAACGGAATAGAAGCAGAAAGATGATAACTAAAAAAATGGGCGGGGCGCTGTTTGCAGCGACCCTGTTGGCCGGCTGCGCCGCGCCGAAAACGCTTTACAATTGGGATGGCTACCAAACTTCTCTCTATCAATACTACCAGCAGGAGGGGCAAAGCCCTGAGCAGCAGATCGCCACGCTGAAAGAGATCGTCGAGAAATCCCGCGCCAAGGATAAAGCCGTACCGCCGGGGCTGCATGCGCAACTGGGGCTGCTGTACAGCAAAACCGGCAACGACGGACAAGCCATGAGTGAATTCAACACGGAAAAAACGCTGTTCCCGGAATCGGCACCGTTTATGAATTTCCTGATGGCCAAGGATAAGAGGAGCTTTAAATGAAGCGTGTACTCACTTTCCTCGGCGTTGCCGCCATCCTGTTGCTGAGCGGCTGTGCCAAGCAAACGCCTTATGACTATGCGGCATTCCATGAGAGCAAGCCGAAGTCGATCCTGGTCTTGCCGCCGGTTAATCAGTCGCCGGACGTCAAAGCCAGCCACAGCGTGCTCGCCAGTGCAACCTTACCGCTGGCCGAGGCCGGTTACTATGTGCTGCCGGTCGCTGTAGTGGAGGAAACCTTCCTGCAAAACGGTCTGACCAACGCCAACGACATCCGCGCCGTCAGTCCGAAAAAACTGCACCAGATTTTCGGCGCCGACACCGTGCTGTATCTGGATGTCACGCAATACGGTACCAGCTACATGGTGATCAGCAGCGAAACTCGCGTTACCGTAGCCGCTCGCCTGGTTGACCTGCGCAACGGCAAACAGCTGTGGGCCGGCACCGCCACCGCATCCAGCAACGAAGGCAACAACAATTCCGGTGGCCTGCTGGGCATGGTGATCAGCGCCGCGATTTCACAAATCGCCGATACCATCAGCGACAAAGGGTTCGACATTGGTGCCATCGCCAACACTCGCCTCCTGTCGGCAACAGGTCAGAACGGCGCAATTCTTTATGGCCCGCGCTCGCCTCATTACGCCAGCCAGCGTTAAGCAGTCTCTCGGGCGGCCTTCTCGGGCCGCCTATGCCAAACTTGTCCCTTTTGCCAAAAGTAGCCCATGCTTTAACTGCTTCTCTCCTTCTGGCTAACCGGGACGCTGGCTCATGACGAAAAAAACCACCCTGCTGCAATTCTTCCACTGGTACTACCCCGACGGCGGCAAACTGTGGCAGGAGGCCGCCGAGCGCGCCCCGCACCTGGCCGAACTGGGCATCACCGATCTGTGGCTGCCGCCCGCCTACAAGGGCGCTTCCGGCGGCTACTCCGTCGGCTACGATACTTACGATCTGTTCGATCTGGGCGAGTTTGACCAGAAAGGCAGCGTGGCGACCAAATACGGCGACAAGGCGGCGCTGGAACATGCCGCCAATACGCTGCGCGAACACGGCGTGGGCGTGCTTTACGATGTGGTGTTCAACCACAAGCTCGGCGCGGACGAGAAAGAACGGGTGCACGTGTTCAAGGTGGACGCCAACAACCGCAACAACATCGACGATCAGGGCTTTGACGCGCTGGCCTACACCCGCTTCACCTTCCCCGGCCGCCAGGGCGTGCATTCCGAATTTATCTGGGATTACAAATGCTTCAGCGGCGTCGACTATGTTGAGCAGCCGGACGACAAAGGGGTGTTCAAAATCGCCAACGACTATGGCGACGACGGCTGGAACGATCAGGTCGACGACGAGAAAGGCAACTACGACTATCTGATGGGCGCCGACGTGGAGTTCCGCAACGCCGCCGTGACGGAGGAACTCAAATACTGGGCGCGCTGGCTATTGGAAACCTTGCCGTGCGACGGCTTCCGCCTGGACGCCGCCAAACACATTCCCGCCTGGTTCTTCAAAGAGTGGGCGGATCACGTGCGCGACAGCGCGCAACGCGACCTGTTTATCGTTGCCGAATACTGGTCGCACGATCTCGGCGCGCTGCAGCAATACATCGAGTTGGTGGACGGCAAGGTGATGCTGTTCGACGTGGCGCTGCACCTGAAGTTTCATCAGGCGTCGAAACAGGGCGACGGCTTCGACATGGCGCAGATCTTCACCGATACCCTGACCGCCGCCGATCCGGCCCACTCGGTGACGCTGGTCGCCAACCACGATACCCAGCCGCTGCAATCGCTGGAAGCGCCGGTGGAACCCTGGTTCAAACCGCTGGCCTACGCGCTGATCCTGCTGCGCGAACAGGGCGTGCCCTGTGTGTTTTACCCCGACCTGTATGGCGCCAGCTACCGCGACAAGGGGCGCGACGGCGGCGAATACCAGATCGACATGCCGGCGATCCCGGAGCTGGAGAAGCTGATCGCCGCCCGCCAGCGCTTCGCCAACGGCCCGCAAACCGACTACTTCGACGACAGCCACTGCGTGGCCTTCAGCCGCGCCGGCACTGCCGAGGCCCCCGGCTGCGTGGTGGTACTGACCAACGGCGGCGAGAGCGGCAAGACGGTTACGCTCGGCGCCGATCTCGCGCACACCGCCTGGCGCGATTTCCTCGGCAACCGCCCGGAGGAAATCACCGCCGACGACCAGGGCAGCGCCCATTTCCCGGTTAACGCCGGCAGCGTCAGCGTCTGGGTGCCGGCCGCCAGCCTCTGAACGCCCGCCGCCGCGTAATGATGACGCGGCGGCAAAACTAATGTTTGCCTTTCGGGTCTAACTTACGCTATCAACTGCGCAAGCCATTCACACCGGAGCCTAAATAGGGTACAAGGCTGCATGAAAATTCCAAAACGACTCCAGCCGCTGGTGGATGACGGGTTAATCGACGACGTCATCCGCCGGTTGAAAAGCGGCAAAGAAGCCGACGTGTTTATCGTGCGCTGCGGCGATGAGATCCGCTGCGCCAAAGTGTACAAAGAGGCCGAGAAGCGCAACTTCAAGCAGGCCGTCCACTATCAGGAAGGGCGCAAGGTGCGCAACAGCCGCGACGCACGCGCCATGAGCAAAGGCTCCAAATTCGGCCGCCAGCAGCAGGAAGAAGCCTGGCAAAACACCGAAGTGGACGCGCTGTATCTGCTGGCCAAGGCCGGGGTGCGGGTGCCGCAGCCGGATATCTGCCTGGACGGCGTGCTGCTGATGGAGCTGATCACCGACGAAGAAGGCCTGGTGGCGCCGCGCCTGAGCGATGTCATCCTGACGCCGGAACAGGCGCGCGCCGATCACGCCCTGATGATGAACTACGCGGTGCGCATGCTGTGCGCCGGGCTGGTGCACGGCGACCTGTCGGAATTCAACGTGCTGATGGATAAAGACGGACCGGTGATCATCGATCTGCCGCAGGTGGTGGACGCCGCCGCCAACAACCACGCCAAAAGCATGTTCGAGCGCGATATCGGCAATCTGGCCGAATATTACGGCCAGTTCGCGCCGGAACTGCGCAACAGCCAATACGCCAAAGAGATTTGGGCGCTGTATCAGGAAGGCAACCTGACGCCGGACAGCGCCCTCAGCGGCCGGTTCAACGAAATCCAGAAGCGCGCCGACGTCGGCTCGGTGCTGGAAGAAATCCAGGCCGCCAGCGAGGAACACCAGCGCCGCCTCATGGCGCGCAATACGGAGGAGTAACGGCCGCGCTATTCGACGCGAAACACCTCCGGCCGCTTCGGCGTCGCGGCCTCGTGATAAATATCCCCCAGATAGCCGGCGATCTCCTCTTCGCGCAGATCCGCCGGCAGCACGATATCGTAGCTGGGAGCATATTTGCGCTCCGGCAGCGTCACGCGGAACAGCCGCCATTCGTCCCCGATGCGCTTCACGCCCAGCAGACGGCCGAACACGTTAAAAATCATCATCCGCCATTCCCCCTCTCGTCGCTTTCAGGCTATAACACTGTGATGCCGCCGCAGTGAAAAGGAAAGCGTATGAGTGAAAAAACGCCGCAGTTCTGGCGCGATCCGCAGTTACCGTTCGTCGAAGCCCGCGCCATCGCGGATGGCCGCCAGGTGTGTTACAGCCTGCACAGCCACGAATTCTTTTCCATCGGCGCCATCACCGGCGGCGTCAGCACCTATGTCAATGGCGAACGACGCATGCAGGTCAGCGCCGGCGATCTGGTTGTCATCAACCCGCAGCAGGCGCACGCCTGCAACCCCATCGCCGATCGCCGTTGGTCGTATATCATGTTCTATCTCGATCTCGCCTGGCTCGGCGCGCTGCAGCAGGAGCTGCTCGGCGGCGAGGGCGACCGTTTTGTTCCGTTCAGCCAGCCGCTCAGCCGCGATCCGGCGCTGTTCCACGGGCTGAACCGGCTTTATACGCTGCTGACGGATCCGCTGTGCAGCGCACTGGAAAAACAGATCGCCATGGTGGAGTATTTCAGCGCCCTGCAGCTCGGGCTGGGCGATGTCCGCCAGCCGGAGACGCCGCCGCATACCCGACTGGAAGCGGCGGCGGCGTTTATCGACGCGCACTGCACCCGGCCGCTGACGCTGGACGACATTTGCCGCGCCGCCGCACTGTCCCCTTCTTACCTGATCCGCGCCTTCCGCCAGCGTTACGGCATGACGCCGCACGCCTATCTGGTCAACCGCCGCGTACAGCACGGCCATCGGCTATTGAAAAGCGGCCTGCCGATCGCCGCGGCCGCCAGCGAAAGCGGCTTTGCCGATCAGGCGCACTTTCAGCGCACCTTCAAACAGCTGTTGGCCGCCACGCCCGGCCAGTATCAAAAACCCTCCGCCAACAGATAGCAAGCGCTGGCCGCCAGCAACGCCGCCATCGCGCGATTAAAGCGCTGTACGTTGCGCGCCTGCCTGAGCAGGCCGCGCAGCATCGCGCCGACATAGGCCCAGCAGGCTACCGAGGCATAGCAAATCACGAAGTAGAGCCCGGCGAACTGCCATAGCAACAGCATGTCGCCATCGCCGACAAAGGCGCCGAGGCTGGCCACCGACGCCAGCCATGCCTTGGGATTCAGCCATTGCATCAGCGCGCCGTACCAGCAGGAAGGCGCCTGCGCCGCGCCGTTGCCCAGCCTGCCGTCGTCAAACGCCAGCCGGTAGGCCATAAACAGCAGAAAGGCCACGCCGGCCCACTGGATCAAGCGGGTCAGCCCCGGCCACAGGATCAGCAGTTGGTGCATGCCCAATCCCAGCAGCACCAGCAACAGGGTAAACCCCAGCGTGGCGCCGAACACATGGCGCTGGGTTACGCCAAAGCCGAATTGCGCCCCGGCGCTCAATGCGACGATGTTGACCGGGCCGGGAGTGATGGAGGCCGCCAGCGCAAACGCGGCCATGGAAAGATAGATATTCATGATGGACACCTGAGAAAATATTCACAGGCGCCAGAATGCCGACCGCCGCCGACAGCGTATTGAACAGAATTACCCTATTCGGTTTAGCGCACGGCGACGGCCCGGCGGCGCGGCAGCCCGAAGGTGTTGACCGCCATGCCTGCCAGCACCAGCAATGCGCCGCCGAACTGCGCCGGCGACAACGCTTCGTCCAGCAGCAGCCAGGCGGCGAACAGCCCGACCAGCGGCACCAGCAGCGTCAGCGGCGCAACGCGCCAGGTTTCATAGCGCCCCAGCAGGCTGCCCCACACCGAATAACCGAACAGCGTGGCGGCGAACGCCAGATAGGCCACCGCCAGCCAGGTGCCAACCTGCACATGGCTCAGGCTGCTCAGCACCACCTCAGGGCCGTCGAACAGCCAGCTGCAGGCCAGGAACGGCACGACCGGGATCGGCGCGCTCCACACCACCAGCGATAAGATATTACGCTGCGGGAAACCGGCCAGGATCTTCTTGTTGGTCAGGTTGCCCAGCGCCCAGGAAAACGCCGCCGCCAGCGTCAACAGCAGGCCCGCCAGGGGGACCGCGCCGCTGCCCGGCTTATGCAGGCTGGCCTGCGCCAGCACCAGCATGCCGCCGCTGGCGATAGCGATGCCGACGAAATGGTTAACCCGCAACTTTTCGCCCATCAGCACAACGCCCAACAGCAGGGTGAAGAACACCTGCGCCTGCAGCACCAGCGAGGCCAGCCCCGCCGGCATGCCCACCTTGATGGCGACGAACAGAAACGCGAACTGCGCGAAGCTCATGGTCATGCCGTACAGCAGCAGCCATTTCCACGGAATAGTCGGGCGCGGGATAAAGAAGATCGCCGGCAACGCCACCAGCAAAAAACGCATCCCGGCCAGCAGAAACGGCGGCATGCCCTGTAAACCGAACTTGATCACGACGAAATTCACGCCCCAGATCACCACCACCAACAGCGCCAACAGCCGATCGCGCAATGTCATCCTCGCCCCGCTTATCCCATTGAAAATTCGCTTTGCCTTGCAGGTTACAACCAAACCGGGCGCATGGACACCGGCAAACGCCGGCGATTATTCAGGCATCAGGCCGATAAAGGTGGTCTTCTTGCGCGGGCCGGTCATCAGCGCTTCCAGCTTCTCCACGCACTGCAGGTAGTGCGGGGTCTGCTTGTGCGCCGCCACCGCCTGCTCGTCGCGATAGGCTTCGTAGATGTAAAACCGCGTCGGGATCTGTTCATCCTGCAGCACATCGAAGCGCAGGTTGCCCGGCTCTTCGATCGCGCCCAGGTGATTGGCGCGGAAAACATCGATAAATTCGTCGATTTTGTCTTGTTTAACGTTGATCTCAACCAATGTGACGTGCATGGCAACTCCTTGTTTAAACGGCGCGCCGTAACATGGCGCTTTCCAACCATAGGTTTATTCCCGTCGATTGCCCTGCCGCAACGGCAATTTTGCCGTCTGGCTCACAAATCGCGTCGGCGACGCCCACTCCTCCCCCGGCGGGGTAAGGCGGCGGCATCTATAGTTAACATTCCTCCCCCTGAGAGCATAGGCTATGGATAACTACTTGATGGCGCTGGACGCAGGAACGGGCAGCATTCGCGCGGTGATCTTCGATCTGGCGGGTAACCAGATCGCGCACGGCCAGGCGGAGTGGCAACACCTCGCGGTGCCGGGCGTGCCCGGCTCGATGGAGTTTGACCTCAGCCGCAACTGGCAGCTGGCCTGCCAGTGCATCCGCCAGGCGATGCAACGTGCAGGATTGAGCGCTCAGGCGATCCGCGCGGTGGCCTGCTGCTCGATGCGTGAAGGCATCGTGCTGTACGACCGCAACGGCGTGCCGATCTGGGCCTGCGCCAACGTCGACGCACGCGCCAGCCACGAAGTCAGCGAGCTGAAAGAGCTGCACAACCACGGCTTCGAACGCGAAGTATACCAGCACTCCGGCCAGACGCTGGCGCTGAGCGCCATGCCGCGCCTGCTGTGGCTGGCGCACCATCGGCCGGACATCTACCGCCAGGCGGCGACGCTGACCATGATCAGCGACTGGCTGGCCAACATGCTGAGCGGCGAACTGGCGGTCGATCCTTCCAACGCCGGCACCACCGGCATGCTGGATCTGACCAGCCGCGACTGGCGGCCGGCGTTGCTCGACATGGCCGGCCTGCGCGCCGATATTCTGTCGCCGGTGAAAGAGACCGGCAGCGTGCTGGGGCGCGTCACCGAACAGGCGGCGCAGGAGTGTGGGCTGCTGCGCGGCACCCCGGTGGTGATGGGCGGCGGCGACGTGCAGCTTGGCAGCCTGGGGCTCGGCATCGTGCGCGCCGGGCAGACGGCGGTGCTCGGCGGCACCTTCTGGCAGCAAATCGTCAACCTGCCGGAGCCGGCCATCGATCCGGAGATGAACATCCGCATCAACCCCCACGTCATTCCCGGCATGGCGCAGGCGGAATCCATCAGCTTCTTTACCGGCCTGACCATGCGCTGGTTCCGCGACGCCTTCTGCGCCGAAGAAAAACTGCTGGCGGAGCGGCTGGGGGTCGACGCCTACAGCCTGCTGGAAGAGATGGCGGCCAGAGTGCCGGCGGGCGCCTACGGCGTGATGCCGATTTTCTCCGACGCCATGCATTTCAAAACCTGGTATCACGCGGCGCCGTCGTTCATCAACATGTCTATCGATCCTGAACGCTGCAACAAACAGACGCTGTTCCGCGCGCTGGAGGAGAATGCCGCCATCGTCTCCGCCTGTAATCTGGAGCAGATTGCCGCCTTTTCCGGCGTGCAGGCCCGCTCGCTGGTGTTCGCCGGCGGCGGGGCCAAGGGCAAACTGTGGAGCCAGATCCTCAGCGACGTCACCGGGCTGACGGTGCGGGTGCCGGTGGTGAAAGAGGCCACCGCGCTGGGCTGCGCGATCGCCGCCGGCGTCGGCGCCGGGCTGTACGCGTCGCTGGCCGAAACCGGCGAGCGCCTGGTGCGCTGGGAGCGCGAGCATCAGCCGGACATGACCCATCACGCGCTGTATCAGGAACAGAAAGAAACCTGGCGGCGGATCTACGCCGATCAGTTGACGCTGGTGGACAACGGCCTGACCACCTCGCTGTGGAAAGCGCCGGGGCTGTAAGCGCCACGCGGCATTCGGTCATAACCTTATGCCGTTTTATTCCTTTCCCCTCGGCGCGGCGCAAGCCGCGCTTTAACTCACTGCCGCGATTGTTCCCCCTCAGAAACAGTGTAACCACCGCAGATGGATTTATCCGCGACTTGCACCTGCCGTAGATTGTGACTTCTGTCACACCGCGCCCCGCGCGCGGCCTGCGCATTCACCTGAGACGAGCGGCATTATGCTGAATAATAAAGATAACCCTGCATCATCCCCGTGGCCGGCGATCTTCTCGCTGACGGTCGCCTGTTTTGTCATGGTCACCACCGAGTTTCTGCCGATCGGCCTGCTGACCAACATCGCCCCCTCGCTCGGCGTCAGTACCGGCACCGCCGGGCTGATGGTCACCATGCCCGGCATCGTGGCAGCGGTGGCCGCACCGGTATTGAGCCTGATGTCCGGCCGCCTGGATCGGCGTTTATTGATGCTGGGGCTGTCGCTGCTGCTGGTGGTATCCAATCTGGTGGCGGCGCTGGCCGTCAACTTCCCGATGATGCTGCTCGGCCGCGTGCTGCTGGGCATCTGCGTCGGCGGCTTCTGGTCGTTCGCCGCCAACTATGGCCGCCATCTGGTGCCGGAAGCCAGCCAGGGGCGAGCCACCGCGCTGATCCTCAGCGGCGTTTCGGTCGGCGCGGTATGCGGCGTGCCGATCGGCGCACTGGTCGGCGATCTGTTCGGCTGGCGCGCCGCCTTCTTCGGCGGCGCGGCGCTGGCGGTCGGCGTACTGTTGGCGCAGCTGCGTTTGCTGACCTCGGTGCCCCCTTCCCGGCCGGTCACGCCGCGCGATCTGGTGCTGCCGCTGCGTCTGCCGATGGCGCGCATCGGCCTGATCGCCATCGTGCTGCTGTTCATCGGCCACTTCGCCGCCTACACCTATCTGCGGCCCCTGCTGCTGCAGGTGTTCGTGCTCAGCCCGTCGGCGATCTCGCTACAGCTGTTGGCCTATGGCGCCATCGGCCTGCTGGGCACCTTCCTCGGCGAACGCCTGGGGGAATACAGCCTGCGCGCCACCTTTATCCTGATCGCCGCCATGCTGGCGGGCATCCTGATCGTCTCACCGCTGCTCAGCGGCCTCGGCGGCGCCACACTGATGGTGCTGGTGTGGGGGCTGGCCTTTGGCGCCGTCCCGGTGTGCGCCACCAACTGGATGTTCGCCGCGGTGCCGCAGGCGCCGGAAGCCGGCCAGGCGCTGCTGGTGTGCGTCGTTCAGATTGCGCTGGCCTCCGGCGCATTGCTGGGCGGTGAGGTGGTGGACTGGCAGGGCGTCAGCAGCGCCATGCTGTTCGGCGGCGCGCTGATCCTCTCCGCCGCTCTGGTGTTCGGTCTCAGCTTGCGCGCCGGCGCGATTGGCGCTAAACAGTGTTAATCATTATCTATCTGCAGAAACACGCCCCGGCCACCGCCGGGGCATGGCGTTGAGAACCTATGGACCATCATTTGCTCGCTATCCGGGTATTTAACCGCGTGGTGGAAACCGGCGGCTTTACCCGCGCCGCCGATTCGCTGGGCATGCCGAAAGCGACGGTCACCAAGCTGATCCAAAATCTGGAGGATCACCTGCAGACCAAGCTGTTTCAGCGCACCACTCGCAGCGTGTCGGTCACCCGCGAAGGCGAATGCTATTACCAAAATACGGTGAAATGGCTGGCGGATTTGGAGCAGATGGAGGGCTGCCTGACCGAGTCGCAAAGTTCTCCGCAGGGCGTGCTGCGCATCGACACCGGCAGCGGCACCGCTCGCCAACTGCTGTTGCCGGCGCTGCCCGGCTTTTTGGAACGCTACCCGCAAATCCAAATCGATCTCAGCATCGGCGATCGCGTTATCGATCTGATCAGCGACAGCGCCGACTGCGTGATCCGCAGCGGCCCATTGGCCGACTCCAGCCTGATCGCCCGGCGTCTGTTCGATCTGGACTGGGTCAGCTGCGCCACCCCGGCCTATCTGGCGCGCCACGGCACCCCGCGCCACCCGTGCGATCTGGAACAGGGCTTTCCGATGGTGCACTACCGCCATCCGGTCAACGACCGCATCCATCCGCAACGCTATGTCGAGCGCGGCAAAGAGATCGCCATCCAGCAGCGCTACCCGGTCAGCATCAATGAAGGCAACGCGCTGCTGGCGGCGAGCCTGGCCGGATTAGGCATCATCCAGATTTATCGGTTTATGGCGCAGCCACACCTTGAGCGCGGCGAGCTGATCAGCCTGCTGCACGACTGGCAGCCACCGCCGGAGCAGATGTACGTGGTCTACCCATCCAATCGCCACCTCAGCGGCAAGCTGCGGGCGTTCATCGACTGGGCGGTGGAGACGTTTCACTAACCGGCCGCTTAGGCAGGAGCGGCTTTTTTCCCGACTTTTAAAAAATAGGCAAATTATGCATATCGAACCGCTGCTCGCCCATCGCCGGCGCATTGAGGAACTGGCCACGTTACTGCACCAGGAATGGGGTGCCTTTGCGCAGTGGAGCAACCGCGACGCCATCAGCCGGCGGCTGGCTGAACGCTGTGCGCCCGAGAGCCAAGGCGTCGTGTTGCTGGCGCTGTCGCCGCAGCAACAGATCGTCGGCACCGCCAGTTTGACGCGGTATGAATTGACGGATAAACCGGAGCGCCAATACTGGCTGAGCGAAGTCTTTACCCACCCGCAGCACCGCGGCCAAGGCATTGCCCGCAATCTGATCGCGCGCTGCATCGAGCACGGCCGAACCCAGGGCATCAGCGAACTGTATCTGTATACGCCCGACCAGCAGACGCTGTATCAGAAACTCGGCTGGCGCCCTCTGTAGCAACGCCAGGTCGCCGGTGAAACCGTCACGGTGATGAGCCGCACGTTGTAGCCGCACGCACTGTGGTATTATTGGCCGCATAGTGATTCCCGACGGACGACCACCATGGCCTATATCCCCAAAAACTATGCGAAGCTGGAAACCGGCTACCGCGAAAAAGCGCTGAAACTGTTCCCCTGGGTGTGTGGGCGCTGCTCACGCGAATTCGTTTATTCCAACCTGCGCGAGCTGACGGTGCACCATATCGATCACGATCACAGCAACAACCCGGAAGACGGCAGCAACTGGGAAATGCTGTGCCTGTATTGCCACGACCACGAACACTCGAAATACACCGAGGCCGATCAATACGGTTCGACGGTGGTGGCCGGTGAAGATGCGCAAAAAGATATCGGCGTCGCCACCCACAACCCGTTCGCCAACCTGAAGGCGATGATGAAGAAATAATGTCTACAACAGCTTAATGAGTCACTAACTTATTAAGCTGTTAAATTAATAACCCCCCCCCCCCCCTCCGCATCGCCACTTCCCAGAGAATTCCTACTTACCCATCCGGGCCATCCAGCGCAAAATAAGCTGCACAGTTAACGACATACTGGCTTGGCAAGCCGCCGCAGTTGGTGCATATTGTTCGCGAGTTGTTCTTGTTAACCTGTTTGATTATCAACCTAATAAGCACATTAACTTAATAAGTTAACTGCTTAATAACTTGAGAGATGGCAGCATGATTGTTCTGATTGGCTCGCAAAAAGGCGGTGTCGGCAAGTCGACGAAAGCGGTGAATATCGCCGGGTATCTGATTCTTAAGCAAGGCAAGACGGCGATCATCGTCGATGCCGACGACCAGAAATCGATCATGACCTGGTACAACGACCGTCAGAACGTCGAGGGGCTGCCGCACATTCCGGTGGTGGCCGCGTCGGGTAAAATCAAGGAAACGCTGCTGGAGCTGGATCGCCATTACGACTACGTGATCGTCGACACCGCCGGCCGCGACAGCGCCGAACTGCGCTCCGGCCTGCTGGCCGCCGATCTGTTCCTCTCGCCGCTGCGCCCTTCGCAGATGGATCTCGACACCATCGGCTACCTGTCGGAGATGTTCTCCACCGCGCAGGAATACAACGAGAAGGTCAAAGGCTACATCGTGCTGAACATGTGCCCGACCAATATCTTCATTAATGAAGCCAACGAAGCGGCGCAGGTGCTGAGCGAATACCCGGAGTTCACCCTGGTGAGCCACCGCCTGTGCGATCGCAAAATTTACCGCGACGCCTGGGGCGAAGCCATCACCGTGCATGAGGCGAACAACGAAAAGGCGCAGGCCGAGATCGAATGCCTGGTGAAAGAGGTGATCCTGTGAAGAAGCGCACCCCCACCCACCGCATGTCGGAAGACGAATTCATCAACAGCGCCACCTCGCATACGTTGCCGGTTGCGGCGCCCGCGCCGGAAGCCAAGCCGGCCGGCCGCAAGCGCACCTATAAGGCGATTTCCGTCAGCCTGACGGACAACCACATCGAAGCCATCGATGAGGTGATCGTGCAGGCGGCACGCAACGGCATCGTGCGCATCACCCGCTCCGACATCATCAAGCTCGCCATCGACGGGCTGGCGGAGAAAAGCGAAACGCAGCTGCTGGCATTGCTGAAAAAACTCTGACCGCACGGCAGCCGCCGGCTGACTACGCCGGCGGGCCGTTAAACGGATGAAAACTGGCGCGGGAACGGCATAGTACGATAGGTTTTACCTGTGGCCTTATGCAGCGCGCTGGCCATCGCCGGAGCGACCACCGCAGTCGACACCTCCCCGCATCCCTGCGGCGCACGCGCGCTGTCGAGCACCACCACTTCCACCTTAGGCATTTCGGCGATCGCGAGCAGCGGATAACGATCGAAATTCCCTTCCACCACGCCGCCCCGTTCGAAATGCAGTTCGCTGTGCAGGCAGGTGGTCAGCGCAAAGCCGATGCCGCCCTCTACGTTGGCGCGCACCAGGTTCGGGTTTATCACCTTGCCGCAGTCAATCGCGCATATCGCGCGGAGCACCCGCAGTCGCCCCTCCTGAATGGCGATTTCAACCACCAAACCGACGTAAGTGGTGAAAGCGTTATTGCGGCCAACCCAAATATTGCACGACATCCCGCGATAAACGCCCGGCGGCGGTTCATGCTGCCAACCAGACGCCGCCGCGGTGGCGTCCAGTACGCGCAACGCTTCCGGGGTGTCCTGCAACAGATGCCGCCGATACTGGTACTCGTCCCGGTTGGCCTTATGGCTGAGTTCGCTGATAAAGCTTTCCAAAAAGAACAGGCTGGCGACGCTGCCGACGCCGCGCAGATAGCTCAGGGAAATCGGCTGTTCGACGATGCCGGCCTCCACTTTCAGATGAGGGATGCGATACGGCGTGCTGTAAACGCACTCCACCATACTTTCATCCCATCCCCCGGCCTCGTGTACCGTTTCGCGCCGCATTTGCCAGAAGAGCGACTGCCCGGCATAGCGCGCCCACAGTGCCTGCGGGTAGCCGTTTTCATCCAACAGCGCCCGATAATGGCTGATGCAGGCCGGACGATAGTATTCATGCCGCATGTCGATCTCGCGCGGATAGATCACTTTGACCGGTTTCCCCACCGCCCGGGAAGCGGCGGTAGCATGCATCACGGCATCCGGCAGATATTTGCGCCCAAAGCTGCCCCCCAGGTAGGTCGTATTCACCACCACATCCGTCGGCTTCAGCCCAAACATTTTCGCCAGAACGTTGCGCACCATGTCCTGCCCCTGGAAAGGGCCCCAGGTTTCGATACGGCCCTCTTCATAATGGCTGGTGGCGTTGCAAGGCTCCAGGGTGGCATGCGCCACATAAGGTGCACTGTAACGCGCCTCATGCAGGCGCGGATCCTGCTCAGCGTTATGAATCAACGCCGACGCCTCGCCGCGATCGACCGCCGGCACCAAGGTATCGCCGTCCAGCATCGCCAGATTCTCCGCCGCAATCGCGCTGCCGGTCAGCGCTTGCCCTGCGCCCGGCAGCCAGTCGACCTCCAGCAAATCCGCCGCCTTTTTGGCCTGCCAGTAGCTCGCCGCCACCACGATCACCGTATTGAGTGACATATCGTGATCCAATCCGACCATGTTGTTCATCGACCACTGCCGGGTCAGCACCAGATCCACCACGCCCGGCATGGCCCGAATCTGCCGTTCATTACGCACGGCGACCAGCTTTCCGCTGAGGTCGGGCACCATCCAGGGTACGCCGATCAGCATCTCCGGCAGATCGATATCGATACCGTAAATCGCACTGCCGTCCACTTTCTCCGGCGTATCGACCCGCAACAGCGGCTTGCCGATGAAACTCTCTTGCTCTTGCGCTTCGCTCTTTAAAGCAGGCTGCGGATCCAACGGCAGCTCGGCGGCATAGCGCACCAGATCGCCATAGGCGACCTTGCGCTGCCCGCCCTCCTCACGCACCCAGCCTTTCTCCGTGCGGCACTGCTGCGGTGAAAGCGCGAAATGTTTTGCGCCGGCGCGCAGAAAGAAATCTCTCGCCTGTGCGCCGGCCAGCCGGGTGCGCTGATAAAATTTGGTCATTGAGGTTGAAGCGGCGACAAACTGCGCGAAAGCCTCGCCCCCGGCAACCTGACGGTAAGCATCACGCCCGGTGACGAATTTCACCGTCACCTGCGCCCAATCGGCATCCATCTCCGCCGCCACCACTTCGGCCAGGCCGGTATAAATCCCCTGCCCGACCTCACATTGCGACACGCCGATGACGATGCGGCCACCGCTATCGATCCAGATCCAATCGTTCAATTCGTACTGACCGTCCGGTGGCACCGTGTCCTGTGAAACCACGGCCGCCAGGCTGCGCGTCGATATCGGCAGCAGCATGGCGGCCACCGCCAACGTGCTGCCTTTTAACAAGGTTCTGCGGGTGATCGCCATACTCAGGGTTCTCCCTTGTCGGCGGCGCGGTGCACCGCCGCACGGATACGGTGGTAAGTGGCGCAGCGGCACAGATTGGTCAGGCCCGTATCTATCTGCCGATCGTCCGGCCTCGGGTGTTCCGCCAGCAGCGCGCTGACCGCCATGATCATGCCTGATTGGCAGTAGCCGCACTGCGGCACGTCCTCCGCAATCCAGGCCTGCTGCACCGGATGACTGCGATCGGTAGACAACCCTTCGATAGTGGTCACCTGCCGGTCGCGTACCAATTGCAGCGGATAGCAACATGAACGCACTGCCTTACCGTCGACATGTACCGTACAGGCGCCACAGGCGCCGATACCGCAGCCGAACTTGGTGCCGGTCAACTTAAAATGCTCTCGGATCACCCATAGCAGCGGCGTATCCGGCTCGCCGTTAAATTCGACCGCCTGGCCGTTCAGATTGAACTTCATGCCATCCTCTCTTAGATCAATGCGTCATCCGACGTTTCACCCACGTTCCGATGACGATCAATGCCAGCAATACACCGCCCCAGAACACATAAGGCAATGACGCGATCAACAGCGGTTTTTCACAGCCCTCCCGCTGCCGAGCCACTTGCTCCGGCGTTATCCTGACTGCCGGATTGCCGAATTGATGCAATACATAGTTGCCCAACTTGGCCAGTTGTCGGTCATCCAGACTATCGGCGAATCCCGGCATCCAGGTTTGCAGCGTCTCTCCCTGGCGCTGCACGCCATGCAGCATCACCATGATCAGGTTATTGACCCGCTCGCTGCCTACGGTGGAATTGTGAGTCAAAGCAGGGAAATAGCCGTCATAGGCGCCTTCGCCGCCCAGGCGATGGCAGCTGGCGCAGGCAGCGGCATACAGCGCCTGCCCGGCTGCACGGCCTTTACCGCCCCCTTGGTATTGATAGGCTGCTTTCGTTCCTTGCACGGTGACGATCGGCGGCGTCTGTTTAAGCCAGTCGGCGATGGCGTTGAGATCGTCGTCACTCAGGAAACGCAGGCTATGCTCCACCGCCTCCGCCATGCCGCCGGCCGCCTGGGCTTTGTCATTGCGCCCGGTGCGCAGATACTGTACCAACTCTTTCCGGCTCCAGCCGCCGATGCCGCTGACGGGATCCGAGGTGATATTCGGCGCGATCCAACCGCCGGCCTCCCCTCCCGCCAGATAGCGATCGTCGCATTCGGCCATCATCCCGTTACGCGGGCTGTGACACGCCGAGCAATGCCCCAAAACATCCACCAGATAGCGACCCCGCGCTTTTTTCTCATCTTCATCGCCGGGCCTTTTTTTCAGAAACAGCCAGTTCCAGCCGTGGATCGCATAACGCCAGGAAAAAGGGAACGTCAGCTGGGTCTCAGGCACCGCACGATCGACCGGTGCGACACCGGCCATAAAATAGCGATACAGCGCGTGCAGATCTTCATCGCTCAACCCCTGATAAGCGGTATAAGGCATGGCGGGATACAAGGGTTGACCGTCCCGCCGGATGCCCTGCGTTAACGCGCGGCGAAACTCTGGTTCACTGTAGTCGCCGATACCGGTTCCTTTGGCGGGCGTGATATTGCTGGCGATGATATCGCCCATCGGCGAAGCGATGGCATAACCGCCGACGTAGGGGGCGTCCTGTTGGCTGCTGCCGCGGTGACAAGCCGCGCAATCTGCGGCGATCGCCAGGTATTTTCCGCGTGCGATGACCTGTTGGTCATTCTGGCTGGCGAAGACCGGGCAGGAGAAGATCCCCAACGCGATAACGCACAGCTGTTGTGCTCTCCGCCAGCGGCCGTTCACGCTTCACCTTCCGGCTTCATCGCCCCCGCTCGCTCCTCCGCCAGAAGAGCAAACTCGTCCGGCAACAGATTTTCCTGTTCGAGCATCGCTATCGCGTTATGCTTGATGCCAAACAATACGCGGTAAAAAGCCTCCAGATCGTTGGCCGAAATGCCGCTAAGCAGCTTTTGCCGCGCTTGCTGGCTGGAATGATCCAACTGCGCCAGCATCTCCTGCCCGGCCTCGGTCATTCTCACGCCTTTAGCGCGCTTATCTTCAGACAGGGCATCGCGAGCGATAAGCCGATTTTTTTCCAGAAACAGCAGCGCGCGCGACATCGTCGAGACTTCGGCGTTCAAATGCTGCGAAACGTCCTTCAACGTGCAGCCATCACCCAGATCGGCAATCGCACTCAGCGCCAGCCAGTGCGGGCGTGTCAGATTGGTCATTTTCACCGACTGGTCCATCGCCGTGCGCCACAGGCGATTGGTCACATCCAGATGGATGCCCAGTGCAGCAGGAAGTTTGCGTGGTTGTGACATACCGGATTGCTCTCGATTATTTATTTGCTTGTGCAAACAAATAGTAGATCGAACATGAGAACAGGATCAAGCAGATGAGGGAGAATAAAATAAAAGCGAGTTAATACATTTGGTTAGTTTGTATCGCACGGCGTACGCTCCCCAACGACGGGGAGCGATAAGAAAAACTCAGTTCCCCGCGACCTCGCACCGGTAGTCCTGAATTTCACCGGCCGACCCCAGGTTGAGATCGGTCAACTTCAAACGGTTTGCCAACAGCAGCATCTCGCCCTGCGGGCTGACCGCCAGCGCCAGGCCGTAATTGCCGATGCTGTCGCCCTGCTCGACCACGTAGTTTTGCAACAAGCGGAAAGGATCTTCCTGGGTTAAATCGGTGCCCGCCAATTTTCTGGCCAGATATTGGTGGCCGACCAATTTCACCGCCAGCGGCCGCCACTGTTGATCTAATTGTTCCGCCTGCTGCCCCAGCGCGTTATAGACATCCTGGCGCAAGCAGGCAACGTGAATATGCAGCTGATTTTGAGAGCGGCCATATTTCGAATTGACCGCCAGAGAAACCCATGCGTCTTTTAACGGTTTACCCAGCTCGCTGGATATATGTTCGCGGTTATTCCAGGCCTGGGCGAAATAAGGCGGCGTTCGCTCCGCTTGCAATATCGGGCTCTCGATGCCGCTGACCTTTTCGGTCGGCATCACCAGATCGTGATAGGGGCCTTTGCTGTCCTTAAACAGCACATAACCCTCGGTTAAATCAACCTTTAAGCAGGGCGCCGGATCGTTGTTCTGCTGCTGATTGGGCACGCACTGTTGGCTGACGATTTGCCACAGCGCATTCGGATTACCGCGCCCGAAGAACCAGCACAGCACCGCCGCCAGCAGCAAAATGACAAGCAAAATAATTAATAGTCTGAAAAGTCTTTTCATCGCGACGCCCTGTTTACCTATTCCATCTTGAAAGAAGCGCCAGCATAAACCAAGGCTCTTATCGTCACCAGAATATTATCCTTAGTGTCACCTTTCATTGACGTCTTGTTATCAATAAAAATTAAAAATAAGGGTTTACCTAAGTAATTTAAGGTAAATTAATACCGCAGGTTGAATATGAGTGTGATATAAGCAGCCGGACTCTCTTTATATAAGGAACCGACAAGATGCCAACGATGGGCAAATCCTTGCATTACCTCGACGTGGGTTCGGGCTTTCCGTTGCTGCTGGGCCACAGCTATCTGTTCGATCTGAATATGTGGGCACCGCAGTTCGAGGCGCTGGCGAAACGCTACCGCCTGATCGTGCCCGATCTCTGGGGACACGGCGACTCCCCGGCGCTGCCGCCTGGGCGAAGCAGCCTGTCGGATATCGCCGCCGATCATTTGGCGCTGATGGATCATTTGGATATTGCAGAGTTCGGCATCGTCGGCTTGTCCGTCGGCGGCATGTGGGGCGCGGAACTGGCGGCGCTGGCGCCGGAGCGGGTGAAAGTGCTGGCGCTGCTGGACAGCTACCTGGGCGACGAAACGCCGGAGGCGCGGCAGCGCTATATGGGCATGCTGGCCGCCGTGGAACAGGCCGGCGCCATCACGTCACCGCTGCTGGAATATATCGCCGCGCAGTTCTATTCCGACGAAGTGCCCGCTGCTCTGTCGCAGCCATTGCTGGCCCATCTGCAAAGCCTGCCCGCCGATCGTCTGCGCGAGAGCATCGTACCGCTTGGCCGGATGATCTTCGGCCGCCCCGACAAGCTGGCGCTGCTGGAACACATCACCGCCGCCAGCATCGTCATCACCGGCGCGCAGGATAAGCCGCGCCCGCCGGCGGAAGGCCAGCGCATGGCGGATCTTCTCGGCTGCCGACATGTGCTGATCCCCAACGCCGGGCATATCAGCAACAAGGAAAATCCGGCGGTGGTCAATGAAACGCTGCTGGCGTTTCTGGCCGAAAGTACCACGCCGCTGTTTTGGTAAAATTCCCCGGGCCATCAGGCCCGGAGTTTCCTCTCAGTTCAGCCATTTGCGATCGCGAGTAAAGGAAACGGTCAACCACAGTTCTTCGCTATCCATTCCCAAACCTGACTGGATTTCTTCCCGTATTGCATCCAACTCTTCTAACTTAACGCCCTGGACGACCCCCATAAGAATATTGATTTCGACAATGCTGATGCGGCCGTCATTTTGGCAATAGCTGTGATAATCGATGATATTGTGTCTGGCCACCAAGGCCGCCATCGTCTTCTCAACCAACGCATCCAGCTCAATCGGCGCCACACGCAGCATGTCCTTCAACGCGGGCCGCAAGATTTTAATCACCGACGGCAGCATCGCCAGGGCGATCACCACCAGCAATGCCGGATCGACATAAGGCGCCAGCCAAGCATATTGCGTTTTCGTTAACAGGAAGGCGATGCTGAAACTGACCAGCAAGCCCAGCGCCAACAGCGCATCGACAAACCAACTGATGTTGTCGAAAGACACCAGGCTCGACTGCACTCGCTGATTGCGCTTTTTAACATAGAAGTAATAGCTGAAATTAATCAGGGTAAACAGAAACGCATAGAGGATCGCGCCGCCGAACTCTACCGCCGTTCCGCCCTGTAACAGGCCCTGCACGCCATTCAACAAGGCATACAGGGCGATTACGCCGATGAAAACGCCCTCGGTGGTCAACACCATCGGTTCGAGATGCCAAAAGCCAAACTGGAAGCGCCGCGAATATTCTTTTTTGATTAATCGCGAGGTTAATACCATCAAGAGCTTTATCAATGTGGCGATCAGAGAAAACATGCCGTCGAACAAAATGGCTTCGGAGCCCGTCATCACGCCAACCGTGATACCTACGACAGCAACCATCAACATCATCAATGCCGATTGCTTTAACAACCTTGTTTCTTGCGCCATATATTCCTCAATATTCCTCAGAGTGGCTGACTATAATCTCAGGAATTATAAGTGCATTAATCGACGCACGCCTGCCGTTATTGAGGCCCGTCACAGACGCTGGCGGCGCAAAACTGCCATCCGCGCGATCTTAGCGGTTGATAGAACGCGCCATGCGGCTATAGGTGTGGCGCACACCGCGGATCGCCACGCTGTAAGCGAAGATGTTTTCCGGCAGCGCCAGCCCCAAATAGCCGGTGTCGCCGATATGGTGCAGATCGGCGCCGGCCATTTTGCTCATCAGCGCAATCTGCCGCACGGTCTGCACGTCGGCCCCCTCTTGCGAGGTGCCGATCGCCGTCATCGCCAGCGCGCCCTGCCGCTGGGCAAAAGCGATCAACGCCGCCACTTTCTCCTGCGACATGCCGGGAATGGTGCCCGGCGCCGGCAGCAGCACGATGTCCGCGCCGTTCTCCACGAACAGCGCGATATCCTGCTCGCCGATCAGCTGGCTGCCGCTTTCGCGCACGATGCCGGCGCCGTGCATCTTGCCGGTCACCAGCACCATCTCGTCGCCTACCTCATCGCGGATCGCTTTCAGCGCGGCGGCGATCGCCTGATTGCTGACGCCGTTGTTCGGGTTGCCGGTCAGCACCAGCATGCGCGCGCCGAGCTGATACAGCTTGCGCGCATTCTCGGCGGTGGCGGCGCGGCCCGCCGTCATCTGCCAGAAGTCGTTATGTTCGGTGGCGAAAGCCGGATCGACGGCCTCCAGGTTCACCCCGATCACCCGCCCGGTCAGCCGCTGCAGCGTGCGTAGCGCCTCCTGCGGCGGCACGTCGGCGGGCAGGCCCGCGATATGCGGACGATCGACGTCGAACAGGTTCAACAGCAGCAGATCGGCGCCCTGGCTGGCCGCCAGTTCGGCGTTGGTGACGTTATTGAGCAGCGGCTGAGTGACCGCGATGGTTTCGCTGACCAAGATGCGCCCTTCGCTGGCGCGGATGGCATAGAGCAGATCGGCTTTGCCGATATCGGCCAGATCGCTGGCGCTGCAGTCCAGATAACGTTTCATGAGACAGGCTCCGATGACGTTGGCGGGAATGGATGGTACCCCTCTCCCACCGCAGTGAAAGAGGGGGAAAGGTTACTTCAGGGTAAAGCTTTGCGCCTGCACGTTGTCGGAATCCAGGCCGACGAACACGTTGAATTTTCCCGGCTCCGCCCCCCACTTCAGGCTGGCGTTGTAGAACTTCAGATCCTCTTCGCTAATCGGCAGCTCAACCTGTTGCGACTGGCCGGCCTTCAGCGTCACTTTCTTGAAGTTGCGCAGCTCCTTCACCGGCCGGCTGACCGACGCGGTGACGTCCTGCAGATACAGCTGCACCACCGTGGCGCCGTCGTACTTGCCGGTATTCTTCAGCGTGACGCTGGCGGTTAACTTGCCGTTGCGCGCCATCGTCGGGCTGGATAACTTCAGATCCGACAGGCTGAAGGTGGTGTAGCTCAGGCCGTAACCAAACGGATACAGCGGGCCGTTCGGCGAATCGAAGTAGCGCGAGGTGTACTTGCCCGGATTCTCCTTGCCGAACGGCCGGCCGGTGTTCAGGTGGTTGTAGTACATCGGGATCTGGCCGACCGAGCGCGGGAAGGTCATCGGCAGCTTGCCCGACGGGTTGTAATCGCCGAACAGCACGTCCGCCACCGCGTTGCCGCCCTCGGTGCCGCTGTACCAGGTTTCCAGCATCGCGTCCGCCTGCTCGCTCTCCCAGCTCAGCGCCAGCGGGCGGCCGTTCATCAGCACCAGCACCAGCGGCTTGCCGGTGGCTTTCAGCGCGGCGATCAGATCGCGCTGGCTCTGCGGGATCGTGATGTCGGCGCGGCTGGAGGCCTCGTGCGCCATGCCCTGCGATTCCCCCACCACCGCCACCACCACGTCGGCCTTGTTCGCCGCCTGCACCGCTTCGTCGATCATCTGCTGCGGCGAGCGGGTATCGAACGCCACCGCCGGCTCATACTCGTTCAGATAGTCGATGATGCCTTTATCCTGCGTGACGTTGGCGCCCTTGGCGTACAGAATGCGCGCCTTGTCGCCCACCGCCCGCTCCAGCCCCTCGCGCAGGGTGACCGACTGCTTGACCACCCCGGCGGCTGACCAACTGCCCATCACGTCGCGCTGGCTGTCGGCCATCGGCCCGACCAACGCAATGGTCGCCTGCTTGCTCAACGGCAGCGTCTGTTTATCGTTCTTCAGCAGCACCATCGTCTTGCGTGCCACCACCCGCGCTTCGGCGCGGTGCAGGCGGCTTTCGGCGTTGGTGTCCTGCGGATCGGAGCCCGCCGGGCCCAGATGCACGTAAGGATTGGTGAACAGCCCCATGTCGTATTTGGTGTTCAGTACGTCGCGGCAGGCGCGGTCGATATCGCTTTCAGACACCAGTCCGTCCTTCACCAGACCCGGCAGGTATTTGTCGTAGAACTCGTCGCTCATGCTCATGTCGACGCCGGAAGTGATCGCCAGGCGCACCGCGTCGCGCGCGTCGGCGGCCACGCCGTGTTTAATCAGCTCTTTGATCGCGCCGTGATCGCTGATGGTGATGCCTTTAAAGCCCCACTGCTCGCGCAGCAGATCTTTCAGCAGCCACGGGTTGGCGGTGGCCGGCACGCCGTTGATCGCGTTGAGCGACACCATCACCCCGCCGCTGCCGGCGTCCACCGCCGCTTTGTAAGGCGGCAGATAGTCTTGATGCATGCGCAGCGGGCTCATATCGACGGTGTTGTAATCGCGGCCGCCTTCGACGGCGCCGTACAATGCAAAGTGCTTGACGCTGGCCATCACCGAACCGGGTTTGGCCGAATCACCGTTCTGGAAACCGTCGACCATCACCTTGGCGATTTTCGAGACCAGCCAGGTGTCTTCGCCGAAGCCTTCGGAGACCCGGCCCCAGCGCGGATCGCGGGTGATATCGACCATCGGCGCGAAGGTCATGTTCAGGCCGTCGTCGCTGGCCTCCTGCGCCGCCACGCGGGCGCTGAGCGCAATGGCTTCCAGATCGAAGCTGGCCGCCAGCCCCAGGCTGATCGGGAACACGGTGCGCTGGCCATGCACCACGTCATAGGCAAAGAACAATGGGATTTTCAGGCGGCTGAGCTGCATCGCCTGATCCTGCATCACCCGGATATCCGGCCGGGTGACGGTATTGAAGATGGCGCCGATCTGCCCTTTGCGGATCCCCTCGCGGATCGCTTCTTTCGGGTTATCCGGCCCGACGCTGATCAGCCGCAGCTGGCCGATCTTCTCTTCCAGCGTCATCTGCTTCATCAAATTGGACACGAAGGCGTCGCGCTGCTGGGCGTGAATGCCCTGCGTTATCGGCGTTTCCTGCGCACAAGCCGGGCTGAGGGCCAGACCGGACAACATACTCACCACACAAAGCCATTTCATCTTGTTTTATCTCAGGCGTGTTTCCGCCGCCAACGCCGCGGAGTTTAATCGGAGTGAAGAAACAGTTTGCCACACTCTGTTTCATCGCCAAGGGAATTCGCATCGCTAATGTTTACAAAGCATTACAGGTTATCGGCAGGTAATTCTGCAGCCGGGCGCGGCTGTCGGCGGCCTCCGCCGCCAGAAAATCGATCAGCGCGGTTAACGTCGGCGGCGCTACCGTGCGTTCAGGATAGACCAAATAATAGGCCGCGCCGCTGCTGACGCAGAGCGGGAACGGCGTGACGATGCGCTGCGCCTGAATATCCTCCTCCAGCAGGCACAGATCGCCGATGGCGATGCCAAACCCTTGCAGCGCGGCGCTCATCGCCAGATCGAGGGTATCAAAATGCTGGGCCTTGCCGGACGGCAACGCATCGGCGCCCGCCGCCTTCAGCCAGCGCAGCCAGTCGCGCCGATCGCGCGTCGGGTGCAGCAGGGTTTTGTCCGTCAAGTCCGTCAACCGGGCCGCCGGCGGCAGAAACGTCGGCGTGCAGACCGGCGTGAGGATTTCATCGAACAGCAAGTGCGCGGTCAGCTTTTTACCCGGCGGCCGGCCGAACACCACCGCGGCGTCAAACTGCTCGGTACTGAAATCCAGGCCGTGCGACACCGAGGCGGTCAGCTCGATATGCATGTCCGGCCGTTCATTTTGCAGGCGAATGATGCGCGGCAGCACCCAGCGCATGGCGCAGGTCGGGCATTTGATGCGCAGCGCCCCCGGCGGAGCGGCGGCCCGCGTCAGGGCTTCATCCAACTGCCCCAGCGCCTGTTGTACCGGCGCCAGCAGCTGCGCGCCCTGCGGCGTCAGCGCCAGACCGCGCGCCTGGCGGCTGAACAGCGGATAGCCCAGACGCTGTTCCAGCCCGAGAATTTGCCGGCTGACCGCCCCCTGCGTCAGGTGCAGCTGCCGGGCGGCATGGGTAAAGTTAAGGCGTTGCGCCACCACCACAAAGGTTTTCAACACGTCGAGCGACGGCAGGGATATCGGCATAGCGAGCCTCGATTAGCTATGATCACAGTGCATGGCAAGTATGACAAACTTTCCCTTGTCCGCCTACGCCGGCTGATGCTTAATCGCTCAACACTTCCCTGTTTGCCTGGAGCCCATCATGCAGAGCGCCTGCTCATCCCGCTCGAAGCTGCCGGACGTCGGCACCACTATCTTCACCGTCATTGGCCAACTCAGCGCCGAACATCAGGCCCTCAATCTGTCGCAGGGCGCGCCCAACTTCGCCGGTGACCCGCAGCTGATCGAGGCAACGGCGCAAGCCATGCGCGCAGGTCATAACCAGTACGCGCCGATGAGCGGCGTGGCGGCGTTACGTGCTGCTCTGGCGGAAAAAGCTGAACGATTGTATGGCGCGCGCTATGACGCCGACGAAGAAATCACGGTGATCGCCAGCGCCAGCGAAGGGCTGTACTCGGCGATCAGCGCGCTGGTGCATCCCGGCGACGAGGTGATCTATTTCGAACCGGCGTTCGACAGCTATGCGCCGATCGTGCGCCTGCAGGGCGCCACGCCGGTGGCGATCAAACTGTCGCTGCAGGATTTTCGCGTCGACTGGGACGAAGTGGCCGCCGCCATCAACGGCAAAACGCGCATGATTATCGTCAACACACCGCATAACCCGACCGGCGCGGTGTTTGACGCGCAGGATATCGACCGTCTGACCGCCCTGACCCGCGACACCGACATCGTGATCCTGTCCGACGAGGTCTACGAGCACGTGGTGTTCGACGGTGAAATTCACCATAGCATGGCGCGCTATCCGCAGCTGGCGGAACGCAGCGTGATCGTGTCGTCGTTCGGTAAAACCTACCACGTCACCGGCTGGCGCGTCGGCTACTGCCTGGCGCCGGCGGCGCTGACGGACGAGATCCGCAAGGTGCACCAGTTCATGGTGTTCTCCGCGGATACGCCGATGCAGCACGCCTTCGCCGCCGCGCTCGCCAACCCGCAGAGCTACCTGGGGCTGGCGGCGTTTTACCAACAAAAGCGCGATCTGCTGGCCAGCGCCCTGCAGGATTCGCGCTTTGAGCTGCTGCCCAGCCGCGGCAGCTTCTTCATGCTGGCCCGCTTTAGCGGCTTCAGTCACGAAAGCGACAATGATTTCGCCGTGCGCTTGATCCGCGAAGCGAAGGTGGCGACGATCCCGCTGTCGGCGTTCTACAGCGACGGCACCGATACCGGCCTTATTCGGCTGAGTTTTTCCAAAGATAACGAGACCCTGCTGGAAGGCGCGCGCCGCCTGAGCCAGGTGTAATTTTTTGTCCGACCATGGGAAAGGGGCACTGCCTATGAAAGCTTTGAAAACGCTGTTCGCCGCCGGATGCCTGCTGGCCGCCGGCTCTTCTCTGGCGGCGGAAAACAGCCTGCGCTTCGGCCTGGAAGCGCTGTATCCGCCGTTCGAATCCAAATCCGCCAGCGGCAAACTGGAAGGGTTCGACATTGAACTGGGCGACGCGGTGTGCGCCGCCGCGCAGTTGCAATGCAGCTGGGTGGAAACCTCGTTCGACAGCCTGATCCCGGCGCTGCAGGCGCGCAAGTTCGACGCCATCAACTCGGCGATGAACGTGACCGAACAGCGGCGCCAGGCGATCGCCTTTACCGACGCCATCTATCAGGTGCCGAACCGCCTGATCGCCAAGGCCGGCAGCGGCCTGCTGCCGGACGCCAAAGCGCTGGCGGGCAAACACGTGGGCGTGCTGCAAGGCTCGATTCAGGAGATTTACGCCAAAACCCATTGGGCGCCGGCGGGCGTGGATGTGGTGTCTTACCAGGATCAGAATCAGGTTTATCTCGATCTGGCGGCCGGTCGGCTCGACGCCACGCTGGTGATGGCGCCGTCGGGGCAAAGCGGCTTCCTGTCGCAGCCGGACGGCAAGGGCTTCGCCTTCGTCGGCGAGGCGGTGCGCGACGACAAGATCCTCGGTGAAGGCATTGCCTTCGGCCTGCGCAAAGGGGATGAGGCGCTGAAGAAGAAACTGGATGCCGCCATCGCCAAAGTGAAACAACAAGGCACGGTGACGGCGCTGTCGAAGAAGTATTTCGGCGATATCGACGTGACGGTGAAGTGATGGACGGGGGCGGCACCGCCGCCCCCTGCCGCGTTTAGCGATCGAACACCGAGCTGTTCAGCGCGCGATCCTGCTGGTGGCGCTCCAGCGCCAATTCGATCAGGCGCGTGATCAGCGCCTGATAGCTGACGCCGCTGGCGGCCCACAGCTTGGGATACATACTGATGTTGGTGAAGCCCGGCAGCGTGTTGATCTCGTTGATCACCACCTGGTTGTCCGGCGTCAGGAACACATCCACCCGCGCCAGCCCGAAGCACTCCAGCGCGCGGAACGCCTTCAGCGCCACCTCGCGGATGTGGTCGCTTACTTCCGGCGCGATGGCCGCCGGCACCACCACCTGAGCGCCCTGCTCATTGATGTATTTGGTGTCGTAGGAGTAGAAAGCGTCGCTCAGCACGATCTCGCCGCATACGCTGGCCTGCGGATCGTCGTTGCCCAGCACCGCACACTCGATCTCGCGGCCGACGATCGCCGACTCCACCAGCACCTTGTGATCGAAACTGAAGGCCAACGCCACCGCCGCGTCGAACTCGGCGCGGTTTTCCACCTTGCTGACCCCGACCGACGACCCCTGGTTGGCCGGCTTGACGAACAGCGGCAGGCCGAGGCGCTCGCTCAGTTGCTCAAACGTGAACCCGGCACGGTTGGCGCGCGTCAGGGTGACGAACGGCGCCACCGCCAGCCCGGCGTCGCGCAGCAGGCGTTTGGTCACGTCTTTATCCATGCTGACCGCCGAGCCGAGCACCCCGGCGCCGACGAACGGCATATTGGCCATGCGCAGCAACCCCTGCAGCGAACCATCCTCCCCCAGCGTGCCGTGCACGATCGGGAAGATGACGTCGAGCTGGCCCAGCGCGCCGGCGCTGCCCGCTTCGATCAGCTGCTGCTTTTCCTGGCCCGGGATCAGCGCCACGTTCTTGTTCGAGCGGTTCAGCGCGATCAGCGCCGGGTTCTCGGCATTGAGCAGATAGTTGGAGGCGTCGTTGATGTGCCACTGCCCCTGTTTGTCGATCCCCAGCAGCGTGACGTCAAACTTCTCTTTGTCGATTGCATCCACAATGTTTTTGGCCGACTGCAGAGACACCTCATGCTCCGCCGATTTACCGCCAAAAATCACCCCAACACGTAGTTTAGTCACGCCTTAAATCCTTCTGAAAAATCATGGCAAAAAAGTCGTTTATCACAATAAACGCATTGCCTGGCGGCGGCAATCGTTGTTGCCAGAATCTTCTTACGCCACAGAATGCCACATCGCGACCATCCAAAACGTATACACTTCGTATATTGTTCATTTATGGAGACGCCAATGGGCATCGTAAAAATTTCGGACGCGCTGCATGACGATCTGCGCCTCGCCAGCCTGACCATGACGCGTTCGATCAACGCGCAGGCCGAGTACTGGATCAGGATCGGCATGCTGGCGGAGTTCCATCCGGAACTGACTTACCCGCAACTGGTAAAAAAAATGATGAAAGATAACGCGCTGACGCTGAAGGAGATTGTCGGGTGAAACAGATTGTGATTAAAACGCCGGAAGAGATTGCCAAAATGCGCCATTCCGGCGCCCTGCTGGCCAAAGTGTTTGCTATGCTCGATGAAGTCATCGTCGAAGGCATCTCCACCATGGAGATCAACGACCGCGCCGAGGCGTTTATCGTCGAAGAGTTGAAGTCGCGCCCGGCCAGCAAGGGGCAGTATGATTTCCCCTATGTGCTCAACACCTCCGTAGACGACGTGGTGTGCCACGGCGTGCCGTCGGCCAGCAAAATCCTGCGTTCCGGCATGATCGTCAACGTGGATATCACGCTGGAAAACGGCGGCTATATCGCCGACTCCAGCAAGATGTACTGCATCGGCCAGGTGACGCCGCTGGCCAAACGGTTGGTGAACAACGTCTATGAGTCGATGTGGCAAGGCATTCGCGCGGTCAAACCGGGCGCCACTCTGGGGGATATCGGCCACGCCATCCAGCGGCACGCCGAGCAGGCCGGCTACAGCATCGTGCGGGAGTATTGCGGCCACGGCATCGGCCGCGACATGCACGAAGAGCCGGCGGTATTGCACTACGGTCAACCCGGCAGCGGCATGGCGCTGCAGGAAGGCATGGTGTTCACCATCGAGCCGATGATCAATCAGGGCGACCGCCGCATCAAGCAGAAGAAAGACGGCTGGACGGTGGTGACGCGCGACAAAAAACTGTCGGCGCAGTGGGAGCACACCGTGGCGGTCACCGCCGACGGCGTGGAGATCCTGACGCTGCGCGACGAAGAGCGCCGGGCCGGCTACGCCGAGCGCTACTAAACCCACAAGCCATTAGCCCACTAAGCTGATAGCTTAATAAGCTATTTAATTGATAGCCTCTTAGCTTATTGCGTGGCACTTCGGCGCCGCGGTTAAGGCGACGGGGATGACAGGGAGACAGGCAGCATGCAGTCAGGCAATCAGACGTTTATCAATCAGCTCAAGGACATCGTCGGCGGCCCGCAGCTGTTGACCGGCGATCGCAACACCGAGCGTTATCGCAAGGGCTTCCGCTCCGGCGAAGGCCAGGCGCTGGCGGTGGTGTTTCCCACCAGCCTGCTGCAGCTGTGGCGCATTCTGCAGGCCTGCGTGGCCGCCGACAAAATCGTCATCATGCAAGCCGCCAACACCGGCCTGACCGAGGGCTCAACCCCCAGCGGCAACGACTATGATCGCGACATCGTCATCGTCAGCACCCTGCGCCTCGATCATATTCAGGTGCTGGACAACGGCAAGCAGGTGGTCGGTTTTCCCGGCAGCACCCTGCACCACCTCGAGAAATTGCTCAAACCCTACGGCCGCGAACCGCATTCGGTGATCGGCTCTTCTTGCATCGGCGCCTCGGTGATTGGCGGCGTGTGCAACAACTCCGGCGGCTCACTGGTGAAACGCGGCCCGGCCTATACCGAAATGGCGCTGTACGCCCAGCTAGGGGAAGACGGCCAGCTGCGCCTGGTGAACCATCTGGGCATCCGGCTTGGCGACACGCCGGAAGAGATCCTCACCCGGCTGGAAAAAGGCGACTATCGCCCGGAGGACGTCGAATACGGTGAGCTGCGCGCCTCGGATAACGAATACGCCAGCCGGGTGCGCGACGTCGATGCCGACACCCCTTCCCGCTTCAACGCCGACAAACGCCGCCTGTACGAGGCCTCCGGCTGCGCCGGCAAACTGGCGGTGTTCGCGGTGCGGCTCGACACCTTCGAGAAAGAGGGCAAAGAGCAGGTGTTCTATATCGGCACCAACGACACCGCGGTGCTGACCGAACTGCGCCGCCACATGCTGAGCAAATTCGAAAACCTGCCGGTGGCCGGTGAATACATGCACCGCGATATCTTCGACATCGCCGAGGTGTACGGCAAAGACACCTTCATGATGATCGACAAGCTCGGCACCGATCAGATGCCGCGCTTCTTCACCCTGAAAGGCCGCATGGACGCCAGCCTCAACAAGCTGCCGCTGCTGCCGCACAACCTGACCGATCGGCTGATGCAGGGCCTGAGCCATCTGGCGCCGAGCCACCTGCCAAAGCGCATGAAGGAATACCGCGAACGTTTCGAACACCACCTGCTGCTGAAGATGGCCGGCCCCGGCGTAGACGAAGCGCAGCGCTACCTGACCGACTATTTCGCCCAGGCCGAAGGCGCCTTCTTCGCCTGCACGCCTGACGAAGGCAAAAAGGCCTTCCTGCACCGCTTCGCCGCCGCCGGCGCCGCGGTGCGCTACCACGCGGTGCACGCCGACAAGGTGGAGGATATTCTGGCGCTGGACATCGCCCTGCGCCGCAACGACACCGACTGGTTCGAAACGCTGCCGCCGGAGATCGACAGTCAGTTGGTGCATAAGCTGTATTACGGCCACTTTATGTGCCACGTCTTCCACCAGGACTACGTGGTGAAAAAAGGCGTGGACAGCCATGCACTGAAAGAAAAGATGCTCGAGATCCTCAACCGGCGCGGCGCCGAGTACCCGGCGGAGCATAACGTCGGCCACCTGTACCACGCCAAACCGGATCTGCAGGCGTTCTACCGCACCGCCGATCCGACCAACAGCTTCAACCCCGGCATCGGCAAAACCAGCAAACGCAAAGGCTGGGCCGAGGCCCCCCGCTAAGAGCACCCGATTGGCCTGCCGCCGCGGGCCACCTCACCTTCCTCTTGGCCTTCAATGGCCCATTCAGCGTTCCGCACGCAGCAGCAAGGAGACGATGAACGCGCCCCCCAGCCCCGCCGTAATGATGCCGATGGGCAGCTCCTGATTGGGGATCAGGCTGCGGCTGAGCATATCGCCGCCGGTCAGCAGCATCGCCCCCAGCAGGCCGCACATCGGCACGGACAAGCGGTGGCGCACGCCCACCAGGCGCCGGGCCAGATAAGGCACCATCAGCCCGACAAAACCGATCACGCCCGTCAGCGAAACGAGAAACGCCGTAGACAATGCGCAGCACAGAAAGGTCTCGGTGCGCAGGCGCGCCACGTTGACCCCCATCGAATGGGCGGTGTGCTCGCCCGCCAGCAGCGCGTCCAGCGCCCGCCAACGCAGCGCCGTAAACCCGGCCAGCAGCACGAAACTCGCCAGCGGAATGAACAGATTATCCCAACGCGCCAGCCCCAGCCCGCCCAGCGACCAGAACAACACCGAACCGGCCGCCCGCTGATCGCCGGAAAACACCAGGTAGCTGGTGAGCGCGCTGAACAAAAACGAGACCGCCAGGCCGCAGACGATCAGCTGCTCGGCGCGCCTGACCCGGCTGACGCGAAACAGGATCATCACCGCCATCGCGGACAAAATGCCGCCGGCGAAAGCGGACAGCGGCAACGTCAGCGCGCCCAGCGCATCGCCGAAGCGCGTGATGACCAGCACCGCGCCGACGGAGGCGCCGGAGGAGAGCCCAAACAGAAAAGGATCGGCCAGCTCATTGCGGGTGGTGGTCTGCAGCAACGCGCCGGTCATCGCCAGCCCGGCGCCGGTCAACGCCGCCAACAGGGCTCTGGGCATTCGCAGTTGCACGACGATGGTATCCAGCATGCCGGAGAGGGGCGCCGAACCGAGCCCTAACGCCGCCAACGCCTGTCGCCATGACAGCGCGACACTGCCCAGCTGCAGGCTCCAGATCATTAGCCCACACAATACCGACAGCGCCAGCGGCGCGAGCAGCATAAATCGCCGGGTCGGCGAGTTCATTCAGCCTCCGGCGCGTACAGCGCCCGCGCCAGCTTTTCCACCGCGCCGATGTTGGCCGGCCCCGGCGTCAGCTCCGCATACTGCAGTTTCAGATAACGATGGTGCCGTACCGCGGGCGTCAATTTCATCAACGGGTGAGACTCGAGGAAGCGCCGCAGCGCATCGGCCCCCGAACCGGTCTGATAATCCAGCAGAATAATGAAGTCGGGCTCGGCCGCCGCCACCGCCTCCCAGGACGCCGTCGTCCAGCTCGCCGGCAAACCGTCCATCACGTTGCGGCCGCCCGCCGCTTCGATGATCGCCGTCGGCATGGCGTATCTGCCGCTGGTGAAAGGCTTCTCCTCCCCCGAGTCATAGACGAACACTTTAAGCGGCGTCTGACCCGCCGGCCTGACTGGCAGCGCAGCCAACCGGCGCCGCCAGCCTTCAACCAACGCGGCTGCCTCTTGCGGCTTGCCGAAAATCTTGCCGAGCTTTAGCTCATCGTCATACAGCAGGTTCATATCGGCCTTCTGCGGCCGCCCGCCGGCCTGCACGCAGCTCTCGCTCAACACCAGCGTTTTGATGCCGAACGGGGCGAGCTTCTCCGGCGTGACGTCGCCGCCGATCTTCATGCCGTAATTCCAGCCGGCGAAGAAGAAATCCGGCTGCGCCGCCAGCAACGTTTCCAAAGCGGGATATTTCGGCGCCAGTTCGGGAATGGCGCCCATCGCCGCCTTGAAGTCGGCCGTCAGTTTGTACCAGCCTGTGATGCCGGTCAGCCCGACAATGCGATCCTGCAGATGGAGCGCAAAGGCCATCTCGGCCATGTTGATGTCGTTGATGACGGCGCGTTGAGGCGCCTGGTTGAAGGTGATCGGCGAACCGCAGCTGTCTACGGTGACGGGAAATTTTTCGGCCGCCGCCGCCCCGCCGGCCAGCAGCAGGAGCAGGGGGAATACGCGTGTGTTCATATTTCTCTCTGGTTTATCAAGCGCAATGGGGAACGTCAAAAATACGCAGCGTTTTCCCGCTGACGGGGTGCGCCACCTTGAAACTGTTCATGCCGAACACCGGCAAAATAACCGGGGTCTGCAACACCGCCTCGGGCGTACCACAGGCTACCTGGCGGCTTTCGTTGAGCACCAGGATCCGATCGGCAAACGCCTCCGCCACGGGCAAATCGTGCAGCACCGCAATCACGGCGATATCTTTATTTTTCACTAACGACAGCAGCGCCGAGCGCCCGGGCGGATCGAGATGATTGGTCGGTTCATCCAGCAACAACAAGTCGGGAGACTGCGCCAACGCCCGGGCCAGTGCGGCGCGCTGGCGCTGGCCGCCCGAGAGCCGCCCTAACGGGTGGTGCCTGAGCGGCGCCAGCCCGGTTTCCCCGATGGCCTCGTCAACGATGCGCTTTCCCGTCGCAGAGCGTTCGCCATGCGGTAAACGGCCCAACGCCACGTAATCCTCAACCGACAGCCGCAAATCCGGCAGATCGTTTTGCGCCAGAAAGGCAATGCTTCTGGCGCGCTCCGCCGCCGGCCACGCGGACAAGGCGCGCCCTCGCCAGTAAATGCCGCCGCTGTCCGGCCGCGTTTCGCCGATCAGGGTGCGCAACAGGCTGGACTTGCCGCTGCCGTTGGGGCCGATCACCGCCAGCTTCTCACCGGCGCGGAGCGCGAAATGGATGTTGTCGAGTATCAATGCCCCGCCGTGTCCGGTCAGGCTAACTCCATCAACATGGAGGATGTCGTGAGCTGAATTCATCATGCATAAATTGTTATATTATAACATATCAGTGTTTTACCACGATTGCTCGCCTTCTGCAAAAGCGAATCACAAACTCTTATGCCGCACGCGTTGCGTGAAGCAAGGCAGAGGGCAAGCCGCGCCCTGCGTCAAAACGGCGTGGTTAAAGCAACATAGCACACCTTTTTATTAATGATAATGATTTCCATTATCATTAATGTCTCTGTGATTTCGGATTGCACGCCCCGCTGAACTTGGTTATGTTTGAAGCGACTGGTTTCATTCACGGTTTTCAGGAACTCACATGACCTACCTGGCGCACAGCACAGATCCGACAAACGCGACCGTTCCGGCCGTCGTTTTGCTGTGTGCTTCCTCCGCCCCACCCGCCATTTCTTCTGTCGTTTCTGCGGTTGCCGCTTACCCGCCACGCCTTGTGGTTGTGCGTTAAGCCAAACCGACTTTTTACCTCCGGCTTAGTGATCTGTTGCGTTCAGGCGTAGACCGCCGCGCGCGCCGGAGCCTGTAATTTTCACGACAGGTGAAATTGATATGCGATTACCTTCTCTCTGGGCCAATGCCGG
Source organism: Serratia sp. CY76391 (assembly GCF_052166695.1). Classification (NCBI taxonomy): domain Bacteria; kingdom Pseudomonadati; phylum Pseudomonadota; class Gammaproteobacteria; order Enterobacterales; family Yersiniaceae; genus Serratia; species Serratia sp. CY76391. Next base: position 437,477 of record NZ_JBJNOJ010000001.1, on the reverse strand, counting down.
CCTGGCTACGCTGTTCGTCCTGCTCTGGAGCAGCGGCGCGATCTTCTCCCGTTGGGGATTGGAGCACGCCTCCGCCTTCGCTTTTCTGTTCTTCCGCTGCGCCATCGCGCTGGCGGTGCTGTTGGCCATCGGCCTGTGGCGGCGCCAGTGCCTGCCCGCCCCCGGCACCCGCCGGCGCGTCGCGCTGATCGGCGTGTTGATGATCGGCAGCTATCAGATCTGCTATCTGCTGGCGTTGGAACAGGGCATTACGCCCGGCGTGCTGGCCACATTGCTCGGCGTACAGCCGATCCTCACCCAGTTCATCACCGAACGGCGCTGCACCGGGCTGCGCGCATTCGGGCTGGCGCTGGCGATGGCCGGGCTCACGCTGGTGGTGTACCAAAGCCTGATGGTGGCTCATTTCTCGCCGAGCGGCATGCTGTTCGCCTTTATCGCATTGGGGAGCATGACCGCCGGCACCCTGCTGCAAAAGGGCATGACGCAGCCGCCGCTGGCGGTCTTGCCGCTGCAGTATGCCATCGGGCTATTGATGTGTACGCTGGCGCTGCCGTTTGAGCCGCTGCGGGTCGACTGGCGGCCTGAGTTCGTGCTGCCGCTGCTGTGGATGGCGGTGGTGATCTCGGTGCTGGCGACGTTCTTGCTGTATCGCCTGATCCAGCGCGGCAACCTGGTGCAGGTCACCAGCCTGTTCTATCTGATCCCGGTGGTGACCGCCCTGCTGGATTATCTGCTGCTCGGCCACGCGCTGGCCGCGCTGAGCCTGTTGGGGATGGCGGGCATCGTGCTCGGCGTGATGCTGGTTTTCCGCCGCGCATAAAAGCAAAAGCCCCCGCGCCGTTCCACCGGCGCGGGGGCGACAACAACAGCCGTTAACTCAGAACAACCAGGAACCGTACCCCCACAGCAGCACCGTCACCCCAAGCAGCAGCTCGAGCAACAGAATGCCGATAGCGAAGGTCGAGCTGGAGAAGATGAACCCTTCCTTACTGTCGATATTCAGGAAGTGCGGGATCCCCAGATTCAGCAGATAGCCCGAATAGCACAGGCCGATAATGCCGACAAACAGACACAGCCAGACGACCGGATAAAGCGCCACCACCCCGCTGAGGAACATCGGGGTCGCCACATAGCCGGCGAACACCATGCAGCGGTGCAGGCTGGGGCGCGATTCATAACGCCGCGCCATCCAGTGAATGACTTTCCCCATGGCCGCTACGCCCGCCAGCATCAGCAGGTAGAACGCCACGGCGGTATAAAGCGCGGTAAACATGTCGAGCCTGATGGCATGTCCCTCGCCGGAGAGCCAGCCCAACTGGGTGGTGCCGATAAAGGCGCAGACCACCGGGATGGCTGCCAAGAGCAACACGTGATGGGTGTATAGGTGCGAGACGCTTTCATTCTCGCTTTTGATCTGTTCGAACTCGGCGCTGGGATGCGCCAGAAGTCCCCAAACATGACTGACCATGAGACACCTCCAATCTCGCCGTAGGCCGCGATCGGCGAACGAATTTCACACCTCTGACGGACTGCTACCCGTGCGAGGATTGCGGCCACGGGGCTCTCTCCCCTGTACTAATTATAGTCTTTCGGCGAAAAAACGTGCGGAAAGCGCAACGCCGCGGCGCTTTGTCTTATACTCCCACCATGAAAACCAGGCTGTGAGGAAGGTCATGTCATCCGTTATCACCACCCGCCAGGCGGGGATCGTCGACGTCGAAGCCGGGCGCAACGTTACCGTGATCGAACCCTGCAATCTGTACGGTTGCCGGCTCGGCGACGATGTCTTCATCGGCCCGTTCGTCGAGATCCAGCGCCACGTCAGCATCGGCGCGCGCAGTAAAATTCAGTCGCACAGCTTTATCTGCGAATACGTCACCCTCGGCGAAGCGTGCTTTGTCGGCCATGGCGTCACCTTCGCCAACGATCTGTTCAAAGAGGGCGCGCCCAATGCCGATCCGGCCAGTTGGGGGCGCACCTGCATCGGCGATCGGGTGTCCATCGGCTCCGGCGCCACGATCCTGGCGGTGGAGATCTGCAGCGACGCGGTGATCGGGGCCGGGGCGGTCGTGACCCGCGACATCACCCGCAAGGGGATCTACGCCGGCAACCCGGCGCGTCTGCTGCGGGAGCTGCCGTAATGACCCCGGCCATCCGCATCGCGGCCATTGAGACGTTGCCCGACGATTATCTGGCCCGCGGCGATTTCAGCTTCACTATCGCCTGTTACGCCCTGCCGCAGTTCGACAGCCCGGTGGACAGCTGGCCAACCCGCCCGGTGGCGCCGTTTCGCAAGCAGTATCCGCTGGCGCCGTTCGCCAACGAAGACAGCGTGACCTTCCTGGCGTATCGCCAGAACGACGCCGTTGGCCACATCACGCTGAGCAAAAACTGGAACGGCTACACCCTGATCGACGAGATCGCGGTCAGCGCTCATGCACGCCGCCAGGGCATCGCCGGGGCGCTGCTGGACTGCGCCAAACAGTGGGCGCGGCAGCAGGAAACCTCAGGTATGATGCTCGAAACGCAGAACAACAATCTGGCGGCCTGCCGCTGCTACCAGCATTACGGGTTTATTCTCGGCGGCATCGATCGTTTGCTGTACCGCGCCGAGCCGGAGATCGCCGATCACGAGATCGCGCTGTTCTGGTATTTGCCGTTCAATAACGAAATCGGTTACTGATTTATCGGGCCTCATTGAGGCTATGTTTACTTTTTAACCCCTACCATCGGATGAGAACTGTTATCACTTACTCTGATAAGCCAGCGACACCCAGGGAGGGCCGTATGAACCAGAACAAGGCTATATTACTGATGTTAGCTATCGCCATGAGCGGATGCGCCGATCGCCCCACCGCCGTCACCCCCGCAACGCCGTCGACTGACGCCGCCGTTTCGCCGCAGAACCTACAACCGCAGATGGACGCCAGCACCCGCAACAAGCTGCGTGAGATCCTCGCGCTGCGCGCCGGTTGGCCCGCCGCTCAGCCGCATGGCCGCACCGTCGATTTGATTTCGCGCGAATTCCTCGGCACGCCCTACCTCGCCAACCGCCTGATCGGCTCGCAGAGCACGCCCGAGCAACTGGTGATCGACTTCCGCGGGCTGGATTGCTTCACCTACATCGATTATGTGGAAGCGCTCAGCGCCGCCCGCAGCGAGACCGAGTTCGTTCAGCGTCTGGTAGACATTCGCTACGTCGACGGCAAAATCGCCTTCCCGCAGCGCAAACACTTCTTCACCGACTGGGCGCAGCGGCCGCACCAGGTGGCCGAAGACATCACCGCGCAGCTCAGCCCGCACGCCGTCACCCTCGTGAAAACCCTCAACCGCAAAGCGGACGGCGGCAGCTACCTGCCCGGCTTGCCCGACGTACAGCGCAGCGTGACCTATATCCCCAGCGACAGCGTCGACGACAAGGTGCTGGCCCAACTGCGCACCGGCGATTACATCGGCATTTACACCAACCTCGCCGGGCTGGACGTGACCCACACCGGCATCTTCGTGATGACCGATAACGGCCCGGTGCTGCGCAACGCCTCGTCGCGCAAAGCCAACATGCGGGTGGTCGATTCGCCCTTTATGGATTACGTGATGGCTACGCCGGGCATCGTGGTGCTGCGTTCGCTCAGCCGATAACTCCCCGCCGTATAACGGCTATAAGCTATAGCCGTTTATGCTGAACGAGTGTTTGACTTCATCGGCGGTTCAGGCTTAGCTGTAAGAACAAAAACCAACTGATTTTATTGTTCTTTTCAGGGAGACTTCGATGACCTTACGCTGGCGTATCACCCCTCTGGCGGCGGCCTTCGCCGCCGTATTGGCGCTGCAGGGCTGCGATCAAAAAACCGACCAAAACCATATCAAAGTCGGCGTCATCAACGGCGCGGAACAGGACGTGGCGGAAGTCGCCAGGCAGGTGGCGAAAGAGAAATATGGGCTGGACGTCGAGCTGGTCGGCTTCAGCGGCTCGCTGCTGCCGAACGACGCCACCGACAAGGGCGAACTGGACGCCAACGTGTTCCAACACCGCCCATTCCTCGAACAGCAAAACAAAGATCACGGCTATAAGCTGGTGGCGGTCGGCAATACCTTCGTCTTCCCGATGGCCGGCTACTCCAAAAAGATAAAATCGCTGAAAGAGCTGCCGGACGGCGCGGTGATCGCCATCCCGCTCGATCCGACCAACCTGGGGCGCGCCCTGCTGCTGCTGGAAAAAACCGGGCTGATTAGCCTGAAGCCTGGTAAGGGGCTGCTGCCTACCGCCCTGGACATCAGCGCCAACCCGCATCGTTATCAGATCATGGAGCTGGAAGGCGCGCAGCTGCCGCACGTGCTGGACGATCCGAAAGTCACCGTCGCCGTCATCAGCACCACCTACATCAACCAGACCGGCCTGTCGCCGACCAAAGACGGCATCTTCATCGAGGATAAAGACTCACCGTACACCAACATCATCGTCACGCGCGAAGACAACAAGGACGCGCCGAACGTGCAGAACTTCATCAAGGCCTATGAGTCGGACGAAGTGGCCAAGGCCGCCGAGAAAATCTTCAACGGCGGCGCGGTGAAAGGCTGGTAAATTCGGCCACCATCAAGGCGGATTCTGCGTACGAATCCGCAATATTTCACTTTCATTCCCCGTTTCCTTACGCCACACCTTTCTCTAAAAGCAAAACGCCCGCATGCTCATTCCTCCATAACACGGATTGTTCACAACAAAGGAGTGTCTCGATGCCGATCAAATTTGCCCCCAAGGTCGGGGAAATTCTTGAGTGCAACTATGGCAACTCTCCCCTATCAGTCTGCCAACCGCATGAAGCCGGCTTTTATGATGGCCACATTCCACCAGAAATGGTGAAGAACCGTTTAGTTGTTGTGTTAAATGGCAAAATTAACGGCAACGCCTGCATTATCGTACCGCTGTCGACCGCCAGAGATTCGAACAAGATCGAACGGGGATTGCACATCGAAATTACGCGTGAACTCATCGAAGATATGAGATTCTTTCATCCGCAAACCCGCTGGGCAAAGGGCGATCTGGTGCAGCAAGTCAGCCGCCAACGGCTGAACAGAGCCCGTAAAGAGAGAGGCTTTCTTACCCAGTGTCTGTCGCGCGAGCTTGTTGCTGACATACAACGCGCCGTCATTAAGTCGATCAATGCCAAAAATATGCTGTTCTGACCAGTAAGCTGTTGTTGACAAAACAGACAAATCAGGTGAAATTATCGCCGTAGCCGATAAAGGCCCTTATGCTATACCCTCCCTTTCAGGGACCTGCGAAGCCCAGCCATCCAGCTGGGCTTTTGCCTATCAAGCGCCACCGATTTCTTATCTTTCCGCTCTTGCCCCCTCAGCCTTTCTACCCTGACCGATGCGCGGCGAACGTTCCCATAGGGTTTTCTTATCTCACCATAAGAAAACCCGATTTACCCCGGCGGCGAACGGCGCGCATAATGGCGTTTACCCGCTGATTTTCAAGGTAAACAGCCATCACCATGACGCTCTCCGCTCCCGTACTCAGCCTCCTCGATGCCACGCCGGACGATATGGCCGCCGTGCAGCGTATTTACACCCACCACGTGCTGCACGGAGCCGCCTCGTTTGAAGAACAACCGCCGACGCGGGCGGAAATGCAGCTGCGGCTGGCCAAGGTGCAAGCAGCCGGGCTGCCCTGGCTGGTGGCGAAAAGTGAAGGCCGTATTATGGGCTACTGCTATGCCACGCCGTATCGCCCCCGGCCGGCCTATCGCTTTACCGTGGAAGACTCGGTGTATATCGCCGAAGGGCAGCAGGGCAAAGGCGTCGGCAAGGCGCTGCTGAGCGCGCTGATCGCCCGCTGCGAGCAAGGTCCCTGGCGCCAGATGCTGGCGATCGTCGGTGATTCCGCCGCCAACCGCGGCTCGCTGGCGCTGCACCAGTCGCTCGGCTTTACCAGCGTCGGGACGTTAAAGGCCGTGGGATTCAAGCTGGGGGAATGGCGCGACACCCACATCATGCAGCGCGCGCTGGGCGCGGGCGACAATCAGCATCCTTGAAGGCATGGCGACGCACGATAGGGAGTTAGCGTCTATAGTGAAGAGTGATTTCATTGAGTTAGCGCCAATCGCGCGCCACCTTTAACCGGTAAGGGAGAATCAAATGAAAATTATTCTGTGGATAGTCGCCATCATCTTTATCGTGGGTTTGTTGACGATTACCGGCGTTCTCAAACTGATCTTTTAATGCGCTTAATACGTCCCGCCCCTTCCGGGGCGAGACTTTTCATCATGCCTTGAAACGCGCGCGTACCGCCCCCAGCGCCGATACCACCGCCAGCACCACGCCGCCGGCCACCAGCCCGAACGCCACGTTCAACAGCGCCGGGATCACCCCCTGCAAAAGATGGCCAAACGTCGGCACCACGGTGGTGTACGAGGCCCAGTCTTCGAACAGGTGATGCACCGGCGGCAAACCGTGGGTCAGAATACCGCCGCCGACCATAAACATGGCGACAGTGCCGACGATCGACAGCGTTTTCATCAGATAAGGCGCGGCACGCACGATGCCGCTGCCGATGGCGCGCGCCAACGCGCTGCCTTTGCGGCTCAGATACAGCCCCAGATCGTCCAGCCTGACGATGCCGGCGACAATGCCGTACACGCCGAGCGTCATCACGACGGCGATGCCGCACAAGACGATCACCTGCTGGCTGAAGGTGGCGCCGGCGACGGTGCCCAGCGTGATGGCGATGATCTCGGCGGACAGCACAAAGTCGGTGCGTATCGCCCCTTTCACCTTGCGCTTCTCATAGGCTGCGGCATCCTCATTGGCGCCGGGCCCGTCCGATTTCTCCTCCTGCGCCGGCTTGCCGTGGCTCAGGCTGTGGAACACCTTTTCGAACCCTTCGTAGCACAGGTAGGCGCCGCCCACCATCAGCAGCGGCGTAATCGCCCAGGGCGCGAAGGCGCTGATCAAGAGCGCCAATGGCACCAGGATCGCCTTGTTGATCAGCGAGCCTTTGGCGACGCTCCACACCACCGGCAGCTCGCGGTCGGCTTTAACGCCGGTGACCTGCTGCGCGTTGAGCGCCAAATCGTCCCCCAGCACCCCGGCGGTTTTTTTCGCCGCCATCTTGCTCATTAAAGAGACATCGTCCAGCAATGAGGCGATGTCGTCGATAAGGGTAAGTAAACTACTTCCTGCCAAAATGATTCATCCTTTTCATATTCACGGGCCATTCTATGTTTAGCATAGCGGTAAAGCGTCATAAAAGGATATGGGAGGATCTCGGAAAATGCCGGGCGGGCGTTAAGCCCCCTCGCCCGCCAGCCCCTCATCGGATCCGATAGCGGCCACACGCGAGATATGTTGAAGGACAAGGCGATGGGCATCAAAGACGCACGATAAATGCGTGCTGCCTTCAAGCAAACCAAAGGCGGTTTGGGCGTTGCCATGCTGTTCGACGAAGCGCTGCATGGATTGCGCATTGAACAACTCGTCCTGCGCTGCCGCCAGCAGCAAGGTCGGCAATCGCAGCGCCGCCAGTTGCTTGGCCGGGGCGCGCGGCGTCAACGCGTTAGCCATATTGACGCTGTATTGGCAGATAAAATCGGGGGCGGCGGCCAGCACAGCCGGGGGAAAATTCAGGCTGACCGCCCGAACTTGCCCCAACCAGCGCCCGCCGCTGAGCGCATTGGCGACAAACGGCCATTGGCGCACCTGGGCAAAACGGGCCGTCGCCGCCAGATCGCGGGCCATCCCGGAAAATGGCCCCAGCTCGGGTGCCAGCATGACCAGGCTGTCCGCCTGCTGTTCACAAGGATAGCGGGTCAGGTAGTTGAGCAACATCCCGGCGCCGCTCGAATGGCCCAGCAGGTGCCTGCGCGCTAACGGTAAACGGCGGCGCATTTCCGCCAGGATGACATCGACATCGCGCCAAATACGCTCAGGCCGCTCAACCGTCCCCCGCTCTCCCGCGGAATCGCCGTGCCCGCGGATGTCCACCAGGCACACCGCGAGCGTTGGCACGGCGGCCAGCTGGCGCGCAAGAACGTCATACCCGGCGGCGCTGTTAACCCCGCCGCCGTGATACACCACGATCGCGTCTTCGCTCTCGGCAGTTTGCCGATACAGGCGGTAGCTCAATCCCTCAACGCAACCGGACAACATGCTCACCTGCGCCCCCGGCCACTCGCCGTAAGACTTCACTTGCTCAACATAGCGGTCAAAATCAATCAAAGCGCACCTTTCCATGATGTTGTCGGTATTGCCCACGGCAGAATTCCTTACCTGTAACAACCCGAGTTTGAAATCCCGCCGATCTATTGCCTTGAGGGTAATGCCTTTCTGATTCAAGGTATGAACGATATCCTACAGATCCTTGATACTGCGAGCCAACCGATTGGCACGAGTGACCATCAATGTGTCGCCTGGCTGCAGAAAATCCAGTAACAGTTGCAATTCAGCCCGATCATCCCGGCTGCTGCCACTGGCTTTTTCTTTCTGCGCGAATGAAACCGTAAAACCAAGATGAGACAAAAACAGTCTCACCAGACTGCGCGTTTTGGGTGCCCAAAAAAAGAAGCCCGGCGTTAAGCCGGGCTGAAAAAGTGAGAGGTTTTGGCGTTCAGGCTTTCCTGAAACCTGGCTTGCCGTTTTTGGCGCGCCATTCTTTTATTCTCTTAGCTATTGCTTCAGGGGTTGCTTCAGCATCCGATGGTGCGTAATAGATTAGATCCGTTCCTTCTGGATGCTCTGTAATCTTCTCGAAGTGTTCCAGAAGAATATCTAGACGATCATCTGTTTCAGCAACATTCTCTTTGAAGATTTCTTTCAATAATGAAATAAATTCAGCTTCGCTGTATTCAGTAATATCATTCTTAAGGTCCATCATTTACCTCCTTTATGAATATCAACATGCCGTTTCGGTGTCATAACTCGCAAATTGTCTATATTGTAAACATCACCACCTTTGGATATCTCATTTACATGATGAATTTCAAAAGAGGTTCGCTTACCGGCGGCATCCAATTTACGTGCTTTCGGTGCCTTACCTACAGCCATACGGCTACGATTAGGAACAATGAATTGCTTGCTTAATGCAGAATCTTTACTCACTTCCTGCCAGAATGCCTTTCGGAACGAATCAAAGTTCGCAAATTCACGACCACGCAATGTATCCGCAATCTGACGGGGGACTGGCGCGCCAAGTTCCTGCCCCGCTTTGTTCAACCAGCCCTCACCCACTTGCTCTCCCTTACCACTCACTTTACCCGGCATGTCACGCGGACTGCTCAGCATGACATAGATTGCTTCTACACCCGTCCCGGTCGCGTCCGGCTGCCAGTAGATAAAATCCTGCAGCGGCATGTCGTCTGCCGGGAAAGTCGTCGTGACGATACTGTCGGCCTGCTTTATCTCCGTACCGGTATGCACCGGCGTTACCGGCGCTGCAGGCGCAGGATTGCCGGTATGCCACGGACTCGACGGGGCGGTGCCCGGGTTTATCAAAATGATTCGCCCCGGCGCACCGGCGACCGCCGGCAAGGTTATCCGGTCCAGGCCGGTTTTTTCATCGCGAACCGGCCGATACACCGGCACGGTAGCGGAGATGCCGCCTGTTCCGGTTTTGACCAGTATTACCTCTTGCTGACGGCTATTCCCCCGGCGAATAAACCCGCGCACTGGCAAATCGACCGTGGTCATTTCCGGCTGGATCTGTGTTTTCCCTGCGGCAACCAGGCTGGCCGGAACGGTAAACATCTGTGTCAAATCACGGCCCAGCAATTTATCAATATCGCTCTGACTTTCACCGGCTTTCCCCGGCCAGAATCCGACAACGAAGGCGCCGACTGCCGGAGCTACCGCACTGAGCGTGGCAACCCGGGAAACTTCAACGGCGCCGCGCCACACGGCACTGGATACCCAGCCGGCCAGCTCACTGGCGGTGGTCATCACACTGTTGCCCCATGTCGATAATTGTACCATACCGCCCGCGCGGTTGAGCACCATGACCCCGGCCGTGGCCAACGCGGCATTGGCCGCTTTTATCATGTCGGGTGTATAGACCGGGGCGTCCAGTACGCCGGCTTTGGCGAACAATGCTTCCCGTGCTGCTTCAGCCTTGCGGGCTTCTTCAGCCTTACGGGCCTCTTCAACTTTGCGAGCTTCATCAGCGCGACGGGCTTCCTCAGCTTTGCGCGTTTCCTCAGCCTTACGAGCCTCATCAGCTTTGCGGACATCCTCTTCCTTCTCGCGCTGTTCACTTTCTAAATGTTCAATATTTTGTTTAGCTGCGTCAATTTCTAATTGTATTCTCTTCTCTTCTTCCAGTTTGTTACCCATCTCTTTTCTGGTCAATGATTGCTGTTCTCTAACCCAGGGTGTAGGTTTCTCTCTAGAGAAGAACCAGCTTTCATTATTCAGCTTTAAATATTCCTGATGTACTCTTCTTTTATTAGCTTCGTTTCGAAGAATGGTAAGACGTTCTTTGCTTACCTTTAACTTACTAATAATTGCTTTTAGGTTTGCTTTCTCGAATTCACTAAGTTGACTGCTTTCAGCTTTCTTGCTTAATGCATCAATATCCTTTTGAATTCCTTTAATTTGGTTGTCAATTTCATTGACTTTATTAGCGTAAAACTGAATGGCTTTGTCCGAATCCTCACGATAACTCTCTTTCGCTTCATTGCTGAATGGCCTGATATCATCATCTTCAGGATCAAAAGCACTTATCGGTTTATTAATATCGGAAATTTTTTTATCCCAGATGTGGGTAATACTACTTAATTCCTTCTGTCTATCAGGTAAACCCTCGCCAACCCATGCTTCTACAACCATATTGCTATCTGATAAGTCAAACCCTCGTTGCCACCCATGTCCATTCCAGTTGTATCCCATTGAAGTCATTACATCGCGTTCATACTGCGTTGTATCTTCATATCGTGTCATAATCCGATCCCTCTTCAAATAGAACGATGTAATCGACGCGCTGCCGAGCTGCGAATAACGCAGACATTACTGAACCGGGAAGCAGCTTCTGCATTTACACCGCCTTGACGTTTCTTTCCTTTACCATCACCGTAATTAAATCCATTCATAATTGAGTTCCTTTTCGTCATCGTATTGTAAGCGCGGTACTCGCCTGTAAAGGCGCTGAGAGGTATTCAGTGCAAACCACTGCAAGATTGTTAATCAGGCGCGTTCAATGCCTTTTTCCAAAGCAGCCAGTCGTGTTTCAAAAGTTTCTCGTTCTGCTTCGCGCAGTGAGCGTTCTTCCTTAAGCGCCTCAACCAGCAACGCCACTACGCCGTTGATATTGATGCTGCGGGCGTCTTTCAGCACGCTGCCGTCATTGAGTTTCAGCTCGGTCTGTGTCACGGATTGGGGGAGAACCTCTTCCACTTCCTGTGCAATCACGCCGGCTTCCGGCACGCCCTGTTTGAGGTAGGTGTAACCGCCGATATGGGTCAGTTTGTCCAGGGCGCTGCCAATTGGGGTTATTTCCGTTTTCATACGGACGTCAGAGCTGATGTTCCATCCGCCGCCGGTGACGGCATAGCCATCTTCTTTGAAAACGAACCAGCTATTTTTATTGCCGTCACTCACGTTAATGACCAGCTCGTTGTACTTCACATGGTCGTGATGATAAATTTTTACGTGTTTGTTACCTGGATTAGGTAAATAAAGCCCGTTGGTAATGGACTCCTGCGATTTATCGACATTCTCAGGCGGGCTTGCAGTGAACCAGCCGTGAGCGTTGCGTTTGGTCAGTTGCCCAACAGACAGCTCGGCATTGGGTTTGACCCGGAGTTCATTCCAGTTTCCCTGCCAGTCACGGTAAGAGAGCAGGCCATAATCCTCTTTGCCGGCGACCACGCGCGACCCCATCAGCATGGTCGTGGTGACATCACCGCTGGTAAATTTGGTATGTATAGTTGCCGCATTATAGACCTGCCCGTTGATAAGCGGCGCCGGGCCGGTGGCCGCGGTGGAGATGCCGGCATTATGCGACACCATCGCTCCGCCGGAGATATCTACGCCGTTGCGCAACGCCGCCCGACCGGAAGCCAGATTGAACGAGAAGGGGCGCAACGTGTTCCACTGCCCGTCCTGCGCCTGCCCGATTGGTGTAACCAGAGCATAAAAATCCTTGCCGTCGTTACGCAACATCACGCCGGTGTTGCCGTTGGCCAGTCGAAAGCCGTTGGCAGATTTTGAGACGATTTCACCGTCGCTGACGACCCGTTTGCGCAGTGTAGTCAGCGACTTTAGTTCGGTGATGTCGTCGTTGACGCCACTCTGTACCTGGGCATTTTTCTTTTGTTCAGACATAATAATTCCTTTATTTATTAAAAAATTACCACCATTAACATGGCACATGGCACATGGCATATGGCATATGGCAACGTTTGACAGACAGTTAACGAGACTGCGAATTTAAGGTGAAGATACCTACAGAAAACACAAGTACTGTATGTATGAACAGTAAATTAAGCGCATTAGAAATTGATATCAAATGATAATCACTATCATTTGATGTGTGGTGAATGATACAAGAAAGAAGAACTGATGACTTATGGCAAAACCAGATAACCCATTGATTTATATTAAAATACTTAAATCAATCACTTAACGGTATTTACTGTTCCGATACTCCCTTAACCCCAATATTTGGCTGATGTTTAAAAGCGACAAAATTTTCGAGGTTTCCGGCGTAAAACCCCATCATCATGACCGAAGTATTAATTGAGTCGCATTCTTGTTCAGGAGAAAGGCAGCTCCTGCTGCGAACACAGAAGAAAGTTTGATTTGCAGTTATTGTGGGCGACGGCGGATAAATGCTGGCCATTGTCATGTAATGACAATGGCCAGCAGCATTTTTCATTTGCAACTAATGTGAGCCGAAAAAACGGTTAAATGCGAATCGGCGGGATTTCAAACGCGAGTCGTTACACTTGGTATCAGGGCAGATCCCCCGCCGGCACATTGAGCTGCCAGGAAAGCCCAAAGCGATCGTTGAGCCAGCCGAAACGGGCGCTGAAGCCGTAGTCATCGAGCGGCATCAGCACCTTGCCGCCCTCCGCCAGCCGGTGAAAGGCCCGCTCCAACGCTTCTTCGTTAGGCAGGTTGATGAACAGCGACACTGCCGGGGTAAAGCTGAAGTCATGGCTGATCGGGCTATCGGTAAACACCAGGTTCTGCCGATCAAAATCGATGGATGCATGCTTGATCAACCGCCGGCCGTCCGGCGTCAGATCGTAATGCTGCACCTGTATGAGCCGAAAACGCTCGAACACCTGGCTGTAGAGATCGATCGCCCGCTGCGCCTCTCCCTGGAACATGACAAAGGTCGAAACCTGACTCATAACATCCCCTCCGGCAAACGTTGTGGTATTAATGGAGGATAGCGGATTACCGTTGAAGCGGCGGAAAGGAGCAACCATGAGCATCATTCATCGCCTGGCGCAGCCGGACGATCTCAACGGCCTGTTAGCCTTGTATCGCGAGCTGCGCCCGCAGGACGCGCCGCTGCGCGCCGACGATGCGCGCCGTACCCTGCAACGCCTGTTGGACGATCCGGCGATCCGTCTGGTGGTGGCGGCGAAAGAAGAATACCCGATCGCCACCTGCATGCTGGCGCTGATCCCGGGGCTGGCGCATCAGGCGCAGCCGTTCGGCGTCATCGAACACGTGGTGACGGCGGAGCCCTACCGCGGCCACGGCGTGGCGCTCGCCATGATCGAATACGCGCTGCAGCTGGCCTGGCGCAAAGGCTGTTACAAGGTGATGCTGTTGTCGGGGCAGCAACGCACCGGCGCGCACCAGCTCTACCTGAAAGCGGGCTTCGACGGCGATCGCGAGCGGGGATTTGTCATCAGACGGCCCGAGGGCCGATAGCGGCCCGCCGCAAACGGGCGGACCGCCAGGCGGGTTATTCGCTGTCGTTCTTCGCCAGACGGGCGTCTTTTTGGCGGCGATAGTCACGGGCGGCGGCCGGGATCGGCGTCACCTTGCCGGTTTCAATCCAGCTGCGCAGCCGGTTGGCGTCGGCGAAGTGGGTGTATTTGCCGAAGGCGTCCAGCACCACCAGCGACACCGAGCGGTTACCGATCATGGTGCGCATCGCCAGGCAGTGGCCCGCCTGGTTGGTGAAACCGGTCTTGGTCAGTTGAATGTTCCACTTCGGGTTGTACACCAGGTGGTTAGTGTTGCGGAACGGCAGCGTGTAGTTCGGATCCTTGAAGCTGGCCATGCGCTCGGTGGTGGTGCTGAGCTGGCCGATCAACGGGTATTGCTTGGTGGCGATCAGCAGTTTGGTCAGATCGCGCGCCGTCGACACGTTATGAATAGAGAGCCCGGTCGGTTCCACGTAATGGGTGTTGGTCATACCCAGCGCCCTGGCCTTGGCGTTCATCGCTTTGATGAAGGCGTTGTAGCCGCCCGGATAGTGGTGCGCCAGGCTGGCGGCCGCGCGGTTTTCCGACGACATCAGCGCCAGCAGCAGCATATCCTTGCGGCTGATTTCGCTGTTCAGCCGCACCCGTGAATACACCCCTTTCATCTCCGGCGTCTGGTGGATGTCCACCGACAGCATCTCGTCGAGCGGCAGGTGCGCGTCCAACGTGACCATGGCGGTCATCAGCTTGGTGATCGAGGCGATCGGCACCACTTCATCCGGGTTGCGCGCGTACATCACCTTATGGGTTTGCATATCGACGACCATCGCGCTGCCGGAGGCCAGCTCAGGCTGGGTGGCGTGCAGGGCGGCAGCGTTGTCGCTGGCCAGCGCGCGCGGCGCAAAGCCTGCGCCCGCCTGCAAAGCGAGCAGGGTCAGAACCAAAACACGTATTTTCACAGGCATTACTCTGAAATGGGGGCTTGAACTCAGCGAATTATATGTGAGGGTTCAGCGCTTGGCACTGGGATTATAGGGCGGATTTGTGACAAATTCTGTCGGCCGAAAATCGGCACAGCCCGCGGGCGCTCTGGGATGAACGCCCGCGTAGAAAAAGTTACAGCGCCGGCTGCCAGGCCGACTGCGGCAACAGGTACAACCCCGGCGTTTGCCGCGCCCCTGCGCCGACAATATGGCCGATGCCGGCCGCCATCACCGCCAGCGTGACGTCGAAGGCATTGAGGCTGTCGCCATAGCCGGCGGTCAGGTTGAACATCGACCCGTTGGCCAGCAAATAGACCGTCTTTTCATTCAGTTGGTAAGCATTCACATAAGGCATCGGCTCGTGGTGCGGCAGGCCTTTGAGGAAGCCGACGTCGATCTCTTCCGCCACGTGGCCGACGTTGAGGATAAATACGCCGTCCTGCGCCTGCTGCAGATGCTGCGCCGAGAGCACGTTTTTCGCGCCGGTCGCGGTGGCGATCACGTCCGCCTGCGCGGCCCCGCTCGCCAGATCCACCACCTGCCAGCCGTCATAACGCGCCTGCAGCGCACGCGCCGGATCGATTTCCGCCACCATCACCTGGCCGCCGTAGGCCCTGGCCGCGGCCGCCGTCCCCTGCCCGACCAGACCGTAGCCAATCACCAGCACGCGCTTTTCATGCAGCGTCAAATGGGTGGTCTGGAAGAAGGTGTGCCAGGCGGTCAGCCCAACCATATGCCGATTGTGCAGCCCTTCTTTCACCGGCAGATCGTCCCAGTTGAAGATCGGGTAGCGCGGCGCCACGCCGTTTAACCGATTGATGCCCGATCCGGTGGCCTCCAGCCCGGCGACGATCTGCGGGCCGTTCGGCGATTGGTGCAAACGGGTGGTCAAATCCGCTCCCATTTCGCACAGGTGGGTCGGCTGCCAGGCCAACGCGCGATCGAAAGATTCCGACCATTCGCCGGCGCTCATGTCACGCCAGGCATAGGCCTGCGCGC
Organism: Serratia sp. CY76391; assembly: GCF_052166695.1. Lineage (NCBI taxonomy): Bacteria > Pseudomonadati > Pseudomonadota > Gammaproteobacteria > Enterobacterales > Yersiniaceae > Serratia > Serratia sp. CY76391. The sequence goes on along the minus strand of NZ_JBJNOJ010000001.1, from coordinate 421,615 downwards.
CCCGCCGTTCCAGCCAGGCCACCACGTCGTCCTGCACCGTAGTGGGATTGCAGGTGGTCAGGAAGATCGCTGCCCCCTTGTCCAGCAAGCCGGCCACCAGCGGCGCCATTTTCAGATCCAGGTGCATATTGCACGCCAGCCGTACCCCGTGCAGGTCCGGCAACGCCGCCACCGCCGCCCGGGTGCGCGGCATATGGCGCGTCGCCCAGCTCAATTCACTGTCAAAATCCTGATACATCCGTTGCTCCTCTGATGCGCCCCGCCGCCAGGCGTGGCAAAAAAGTTAACCCGCGCGGCCAAGCCGGCGGATCGCCTGCGGCGACAGGCCAAATACGCGGATAAACGCCCGCCTCATGCGTTCCGGATCGCTGAACCCCACCGAACGGGCGATCGCTTCCAGCGGCTCGGCGCTCTCTTCGATGCGCACCCTGGCCGCCTCTACCCGCAATTGCTCGACCACCTTGGCCGGCGTCTGCCCGGTTTCGGCGCGGAACAGCCGGCCGAACTGACGCTCGCTCAGGCAGGCGGCGTCGGCCAGATCCGCCACCGACAGCGGCTGGTGCAAATGTTCGCGCGCGTACGACAGCGCGGCACGCATGCGATCCGACGACGGATTCAGCGCCAGCAGCAACGAGTACTGCGACTGCCCGCCGGGGCGGCGGTGATAGACCACCAGCTGCCGCGCCACGGCCGCCGCCAGGGTGGCGCCCAGATCGTCCTCGATCAGCGCCAGCGCCAGATCGATGCCGGCGCTGATGCCGGCCGAGGTCCAGATATCGCCGTCGCGAATGAAGATGCGGTTGCTGTCGACGCGAATGCGTGGGTAGTTCTGCTGCAGCCGCGCCGCGTGATACCAGTGAGTGGTGGCGCGCTTGCCGTCCAGCAGCCCGCAGGCCGCCAGAATAAACGCCCCGGTGCACACGCTGGCGATGCGCCGCGCTCGTCGGCTTTGGTTGGCCAGGAACGCCATCAGCGCCGGCGACTGCGCCGCCATCACGTTGCCGCTGCCACCGGCCACCACCAGCGTATCGAAACGCTCGTCGCCGCACGGCTGCGTGGCGATTTCCACCCCGGCCGAGCTGGCGACCATGCCACCCTGCGACGAGATCGCCACGCAGCGGTAGGCCGGCGGGTCAGTGAACTGGTTGACGTTATCGAACGCCGCCAGCGGGCCGGCAAAGTCCAGCAGGTTGAAACCGGGAAAAACCACAAAACCGATCGTTTTCATGATGGCGCTTTTTGAGGGTTATCTGTCATATCAGCCAAATACAGGGCGGCTATTATGGCTCAGGTCCAACGATAAAAATGAGGCGAATGTCATGTCTGAACCACTCGTGATTGTATTTCCCATCTATCAAGGCGTCACCCAACTCGACTTCACTGGCCCACTACAGTTTCTGCGCCGCATGCCGGGCGCGGAAATCATCGTCGCTTCAGTAGACGGCGCGGATGTCGAGTCGGAAGGCTTGCACTTCACCCAGCTGCGCCCGCTGCCGGAGATCGCACGCTGCGATGTGCTGTGCGTGCCGGGCGGCAGCGGCTGCACCCAGGCGCTGCAGGATAAAGCATTCATGCAGCAAATCCGGCGGCTGGGCGCCGATGCCCGCTATCTGACTTCGGTATGCACCGGTTCGCTGATCCTGGCCGCCGCCGGCCTGCTGCCGGGCAAACGCGCCGCCTGCCACTGGTCGATGCGCGACAGCCTGAAGCTGTTCGGCGCCGTGCCCAGCGCTGCACGCGTAGAGCGTGACGGCAACGTGATCAGCGGCGGCGGCGTTACCGCCGGCATCGACTTTGCACTGGCGCTGATCGCCGAACTGCACGGCGAAGACACTGCCCAAACGATCCAGCTCTATCTGGAATACGCCCCGGCCCCGCCGTTCGAGGGCGGCACGCCGGAACTGGCCCCGCCGCACATTTACGCCAGGGTACAGGCACAAATGGCGGAAAGTCTGGCGCAGCGCAGAGCGTTGGTGGCCCAGATCGCCCAAGGCTAGCGATCGGGCGTATACTTGCCCTTATGCGTCAGTCACATAAGGAGTAAGGAATGACCGATTTGGCCCACTACATTACGGACTATGGCTACTGGGCGTTGTTTATCGGCTGCCTGGCTGAGGGGGAAACCATCACGCTGCTGGGCGGCATCGCCGCCCATGAAGGGCTGCTGCACTGGCCGTGGGTGATCGCAGTAGTGGCGCTCGGCGGCATGATGGGAGACCAGCTGTTGTACTTCGCCGGCCGCCGGTTCGAAGGCAAAGTCATCTCGCGGCTCAAGGGACAGGAAAAGCGCATCGCGCGCGCCAGAAGGCTGATCGCTCGCCACCCGATGCTGTTCGTTATCGGGGTGCGTTTCATGTACGGTTTCCGCATCATCGGCCCGGTGTTGATCGGCGCCAGCCGCCTGCCGCCGTCGCGCTTCGTGCCGCTGAACATCCTCGGCGCCATTCTCTGGGCGACGATCTTCGTCATGCTCGGTTATTTTGGCGGCCAGGCGATCGAACGCTTCGTTACCGGCTTCGACAAAAAGCTCTCCAGCCTGCTGTTTGTCGCGCTGGCGATCGCCGCTATCCTGCTGGTGCGTTTCTGGTGGCGTAAACGCCACCCGGAGTAAGCAAACGCAGCGGGCGTCAGCTTTCCTGCGGCGCCGCGCGCATCAGCTCGACCAGCTCGCGCGCCGCTTTGTCCAACGGGCGATTCTTCAGCCAGATCAAATGCATCGGCAAACGCAGCTCGTTCTTGGTGTTTTTGAATTTCAGCCGCACCAGACGCCCCTGCGCCAGCAGCGGCTCGGCCAACGACAGCGGAAAATTGCCCCAGCCCAAGCCCGCTTCCACCATGTTCAGCGCCATCGGCAGGCTGTCGGTGCGCCAGTAAGCCTCTGCCACCTGCGGGCGCAGATCGCCGATCGGCAGATCGCGGCTGGCCACCATGATCTGCCGCACGTTGACCAGATCCTCGAGAAACAGCTCGCCCGCCGCACCGTCCAGCGCCGGGTGCTGCGGCGACAGCATCGCCACCAGCGACTCCGCGCCGACGAAGTGGAACTGTTCCGCGCTGTTGACGTTCAGCCCGCCGAACGCCAGACAAACGCCGATGCGCCCCTCGTGCAGCATGTGCAACACGTCGTCCTGCGGCGCGCTGAGCACTTCGATGTTCAGCAGCGGATAACGCTGCGACAGCGTTTTCACCGCCGCCAGCAGGCCGGCGCCGTTGATATCCGACGCCACGCCGATCGAAAGCCGACTCTCCAGCCCCTGAGACAGTTCGATGGCGTGCACCTGCAGCTGCTTGAGCTGCCCGGCGATCAGGCGGGCGTGCGGCGCCAGAGCCAGCGCCAGCGCGGTCGGCGTCGGTTCACGGTGAGAACGGTCGAACAAGGCAAAACCGAGCTCCGCCTCCATGTTGGCGATGGCCATGCTGACAGCGGAGGGCACGCGCCGCAGCGCGCGGGCGGCGGCGGAAAACGAGCCGCGATCGAGCACCGCCAAAAACAGTTCGATATTGTCGCTGGAGAAATTCATTGTTTTATCTGTCAATAAAACTGACAGCTCCTGACTTTTTCTATCAATGTGGTTGACGTTATCTTAGCCGCCGTCGCCACAGAGGCAACTAAAAACAGATCGGGAGAAAACGATGCAAGGCGTCAAACGCAAACTGGTGTATGTCACCGCTTATGAAATCATCGGCATGGCGATCTCGGCGCTGGGGCTGGCGCTGCTGTCGGGCCATGCGCCGAGCAGCACCGGGCCGCTGGCGGTGGTGATCACCACCATCGCGGTCAGCTGGAACTTTATTTACAACTATTTATTCGAGTGGTGGGAAAGCCGCCAGGTGTCGCGCACCCGCACGCTCAAACGCCGCATTTTGCACGCCGTCGGCTTTCAGCTGACGCTGGTGGTGTATCTGATCCCGCTGATCGCCTGGTGGATGGGCATCACGCTGTGGCAGGCGCTGCTGCTTGATATGGCGCTGATCGTCATCATTCCTTGCTACACCTTCCTGTTTAACTGGGCGTTCGACAAGCTGTTCGGTCTGCCCGCATCGGCCCTGCCGGCCGGTGAATCCGCCTAAGACTCGTTACGCACCAACCGACCCGTTGCTTATCCCATTTTCTGCGCGGGTCGCCATTTCCTTCCTCTTATTTCTCGCCGCGAAATATAAGAACAACACCCTGTAATTTGCACGGTAATTATTATTTTGTGATTTTAATCACTTTTTATTCCTCGATATTTCCGTCTTGATAAAACATCACATCTTTTTGAATAATATATCCTTTTATATTTGGATTAAAAAACAAACACACTTGTTCACGTTTTATGCGCAGTATTTTTTGCCACCATTACGGAGAAAAGGTAGCATGCTTCGCCGTTATTTTAATGATGGCTGTATACACAATAAACAGCGGAATGATGCCACGACCTCATTCTCATGACGATTGGTCATAGCAATCGTTTGCTCTCATTGAGAGCAGGGTTAACATAGACAGGTAAACAGGACGGATAATGCACTCACAAAAACAGTCTGCGGATGAAAAACACGCCGCCAGAAGACGCTGGCTAGACTCTCATGAATCCGGTTATCACAAAAGCATGGGCAACCGGCAAATCCAAATGATCGCCATCGGCGGCTCCATCGGCACCGGCTTGTTCCTCGGTACCGGCGGCCGTCTCGAACTGGCCGGGCCGGCGCTGGCGCTGGTCTATCTGGTGTGCGGGATCTTCTCTTTCTTCATCCTGCGTGCGCTGGGTGAACTGGTGCTGCATCGCCCTTCCAGCGGCAGCTTCGTTTCTTACGCCCGCGAATTCCTCGGTGAAAAAGCCTCTTACGTCGCCGGCTGGATGTATTTCCTCAACTGGGCGATGACCGGCATCGTCGACATCACCGCCGTGGCACTGTACATGCACTACTGGGGCACTTTCGCCGACGTGCCGCAGTGGCTGTTCGCCCTCGGCGCGCTCGGTATCGTCGCCACCATGAACATGATCGGCGTGAAGTGGTTCGCCGAGATGGAGTTCTGGTTCGCGCTGATCAAGGTCGCCGCCATCGCGCTGTTCCTGATTGTCGGCGTCGTCTTCCTCGGCACCGGCACCCCGGTCGCCGGCCACACCACCGGCATGCACCTGATCACCGAAAACGGCGGCATGTTCCCGCACGGCCTGCTGCCGGCGCTGGTGCTGGTGCAAGGGGTGATCTTCGCCTTCGCCGGCATCGAGCTTATCGGCACCGCCGCCGGCGAGTGTAAAGATCCGGCCAAAATGATGCCTAAAGCGATCAACAGCGTGATCTGGCGTATCGGCCTGTTCTACGTCGGCTCCGTGGTGCTGCTGGTGCTGCTGTTGCCGTGGAACGCTTATCAGGCCGGCCAAAGCCCGTTCGTCACCTTCTTCAGCAAGCTGGGCGTACCTTACATCGGTACCATCATGAACATCGTGGTGTTGACCGCCGCGCTGTCCAGCCTCAACTCCGGCCTCTACTCCACCGGCCGCATCCTGCGTTCGCTGGCGATGGGCGGCTCCGCGCCGAAGCTGATGGCCAAAATGAGCAGCCAGCAGGTGCCTTACGCCGGCATCCTGGTCACCTGCGGCATCTATGTGATCGGCGTGGTGCTCAACTACCTGGTGCCGGCGCAGGTGTTCGAGATCGTGCTGAACATCGCCTCGCTGGGCATCATCGCCTCCTGGGCGTTTATCATCGTTTGCCAGATGCGCCTGCGTAAAGCCGTGCGCGAAGGCCGCGCGCAGCCGGTGTCGTTCAGAATGCCGGGCGCGCCGTTCACCTCCTGGCTGACGCTGGCGTTCCTGCTGATCGTGGTGGTGATGATGGCCTTCGACTACCCGAACGGCACCTGGACCATCGCCACCATTCCGGTGTTGGCGGTGCTGCTGACGCTGGGCTGGTTCGGCCTGCGCAAACGCGCGCAGGAAGTGAAGCTGGAACAGCAGGCTCACGAAGAACAGAGCCAACGCTGAATCGACAAACCGCCCTCCGGGGCGGTTTTTTTTATCCGCTATAACCGGCCGTAGAACGTCATTCGGGCGCTTTCCGACAGCATCACGTCCGGCTGCGCATTGTAGGCCAACACCACCAGCATGCGCGTGGTGTCGCCTTCGGTCGGCGTCACCCGGTGCATGGCGTTGCGCCCGCGAAACAGCACCAAATCCCCCTCCTCCATCGCCAGCCGCTTGACCGCCCGCTCGCCGTCCAGCACCTGCGTGACCCCGGCATAGTTCATCTCGCCGCGATCGGCGTCGCGCAGGTTCTCCACGTATTCGAAGCGCCCGCCCGCTTGCGGTTTCTGGATCAGCAGCGTGATGGCGAACGAGGAGTTGTCAAAATGCCAGCCCAGCTCCTGACCGGTATGGGCGTAATGCAGGTTAATCGACGACAGCCGATCGGCGTAGGGATAGAGCTGCGCCTCGTCAAGCACCGCACACAGGAACGCGCGAAACGCCGGGGCGTCGTACAGCGCGCGCAGCGGCGACTGCGGCGGAATATCCTCGTCGGTAATGCAGCCCTTGGACGACACCACCAGCCGGTTGCGCGCGTGATCGGCCGGCAGCGCGTCGTCCTGCGGCCGTAGATACACGTTGTGTTTGCTGGTGGCGTAAAACGCCGCATGGTGCTGTTCAGCGCCCTCCAGCCGCACCGTCGCCAGCGCGGCTTCACGCAGAAATCCCGGCAGCACCAGCGCGCCGGCGCGCGCCAGCGTTTGTCGGCAGCGGACGCGGAACGCGGCGTCGTCGATGGGATGGGCGGACAGATCGATAATATCGGCAAGTGGCGGCATGACGTTCCCCTCGTGTGCGAAAGCCGGATGCCTCTCACTGTAGCGAATGCCGCATTGCCGCCATAACAAAAATACGTTATGGATAAGCTAACGAATTCTTAGCGATAAGCCCTGCTCATGCACTCACCGTCCCGTGCGCGCTTGCCCAAGCTGAGCGCCATTCTGGCGTTCGAAACCGCCGCTCGCACCGGCAGCCTGGCCCGTGCGGCGGATGCGCTGGCGCTGACCGCCGCCGCAGTCAGCCAGCAGATCCGCCAGCTCGAACAACATCTGGGCATCACGCTGTTCATTCGCGCCAAAAGCGGCGTCACGCTGACCGAACAGGGCGCGGACTACCTGGCCTACGTGCAGGAAGCGTTTGAAACGCTGCGCGTGGCGCAGCAACACGTCGAACGCCAGCGCGGCAAACAGGCGCTGACGGTGTTCGCCCTGCCGGCGCTGGCGTCTAAATGGCTGAATCCGGCGCTGGGCGACTGGCTGGCGCAGTGCCCCGACGGCGATCTGCGGCTGCACGCGACCCATGCGGCGGTCGATTTCGCCCGTTCGGCGGCGGATTTCGCCCTGTGCTTCGGCGATCAGGATTATCCGCTGCTGGAAAAGGTGCAGCTGTTTCAGGATCGGGTGCAGCCGGTATGCAGCCCGGCGCTGCGCGATCGCGGCGACTGGACGCAGCTGCCGCTGATCCACGTCGACTGGGGCAAGGAGAGCCAGTTTCTGCCGGGCTGGCACGAGTGGTTCACCGCCGCCGATCGGTCGCCGCCGCCGCGGCGCGGGCTGACCTATAACCTGACCTCGCTGGCCATCGACGCCGCCGTACAAGGGCGCGGGGTGCTGCTCGGCCAGCGGCGGCTGATCGCCCGTGAACTGGCGGAGGGCCGGCTGGTCACCCTGGCCGAACCGGCGCTGCCGCTCAGCAAGCCCTACTACGTGGTTTACCCGCCGCGTACGCTGGAAAAAACCGGCGCAGCGGCGTTTCTCCGTTGGCTGCAGGCGCTGGCTCAGCACGCGGTATAACCGCCGTCGATGCTGTAAAACGCACCGGTGGTGAAACTGCTGTCGTCCGAAAGCAGGAAAGCCACCGTTTTCGCCACCTCTTCCCGCGTCGCCATTCTCCCCATCGGGTGCGAAGCGGCCATCTGCGCCCGCGCCGACGCCGGCAGTTCCCCCATCGCCGGCGTATCTACATAGCCCGGCCCGACGGCGTTGACGCGCACGCCGCGCGTAGCGAATTCCAGCGCCGCCGAGCGCGTCAGGCCCAGCACGCCATGCTTGGCGGCGGTATAGGGCGCAATCCCGGCAATGCCCACCACGCCGTTGGCGGAAGAGAGGTTCACCACCGCCCCGCCGCCGCCGGCGACGATCGCCGGCAGGCCGTACTTCATGCCGAAAAACGTGCCGCTCAGGCAGGTGGCGATCACCTCATGCCAATCTTCGACCGTGTACCGATCGATATCCACCTCGTGCGGGCCGGTGATCCCGGCGTTGTTGACCAGCAGATGCAGCGCGCCGCAGCGCCGCACGATCTCTTCAATCCCCTGCTGCACCGACTGCGCGTCGCGCACGTCCATCCGCAACGTCATCACCCGCCGGCCATCGGGATCGAGCCGCGCGGCGGCGGCGGCGAGAGGCGCAGCGTGGCGGCCGGTCATCACCACCGTGGCTCCGCGCCGAAACAGCTCGGCGGCGATCGCTTCGCCAATGCCGGTGGATGCGCCGGTCACCAGCGCCACCCGATGTTTGAAATCTTGCATAGTCGTTCTCCTGCAACGTTGAACTCAGGGGGACAGGCTAGCGCCGGCAAGTGACAGTTTGCGGCAGCAGCGACAACGCAGCACGGAATGCGCTCACAAATACCGCAAAGCCCGCTATTTTATGCCTACTTTTTCTCATGCGAGACACCCTGTGGATACCCAACGCTACCTGCAGCATATCGGCTTTGCCGGCACCGCCCGCCCTGACCTCCCCACGTTGCAACAGCTGCACCATCGCCACATGCTGAGCGTCCCGTTCGAGAACCTGAGCATTATTTATCATCAGGGTATTCAGCTGGCGCCCGAAGCGCTGTTCAGCAAGGTGGTCGAGCGTAACCGCGGCGGTTTCTGTTATGAGCTGAACACGCTGTTCGCCCTGCTGTTGCGGGAGATCGGTTTCAAGGTGAGCTTTATCTCCGGCGAGATCCGCGCGCGCGACGGCCATTTCGGCCCGCCCTACGACCATCTGGCGCTGCGGGTGGATCTGGCGGGGCAGGCCTGGCTGGTGGATGTCGGTTTTGGCGATTCCTTCCTGACGCCGCTCAAAATCGTCGTCGCCGAGCCGCAACCGCAGGCCAGCGGCACCTTCCACCTGGAGCGGGAAGGCGAGAATTACCTGCTGGAGCGCCGCAACGGCGACCAACGCTCGCATGCCAAAACGCTGTATCGCTTTACCGTTCAGCCGCGCGAGTTGTCTGAGTTCGACGAGATGTGCCGATTCCACAGCACCTCGCCGCAGTCGCACTTCACCCAGCGCCTGGTGTGTTCACGGCCGACGGACCACGGCCGGGTGACCCTCAGCGACATGAAGCTGATCGTGACCGAAGATCACCAACGCCACGAAACGACGTTGCATTCGGAAGAGGAACGGCGCGCCGTACTGTGGCAGCATTTCGCCATCGATTTGGAGCGTTGACGGCGCCGGCGGCGCCCTTTTATTACGATTCTGTTACACCGATTGCATAACCGCGCTTGGCTGATTGCCAGCACCGCGGCGGCAGGCATCATAGGGCCATGATTCGGCAATAGAGTGCGAAAAATGATCCGTGTGATACTGGTGGATGACCATGTGGTGGTGCGCTCCGGCTTTGCGCAATTGCTCAGCCTCGAGGACGATCTCGACGTGGTGGGGCAATACAGCAGCGCGGCGGCGGCCTGGCCGGCATTGCTGCGCGACGACGTCAGCGTCGCGGTGATGGACATCGCCATGCCGGATGAAAACGGCCTGAGCCTGTTGAAACGCCTGCGGGCGCAGAAGCCGCAGTTTCGTGCGATCATCCTCAGTATCTATGATACCCCGACCTTCGTGCAGAGCGCGCTGGATGCCGGCGCCAGCGGCTATCTGACCAAACGCTGCGGGCCGGAAGAACTGGTGCAGGCGGTGCGCTCCGTCGATATGGGCGGCCATTACCTGTGCGCCGACGCGCTGCGGGCGCTGCGCGGCGGCGAGCAGCCGGCCACGGCGCTGGAAGCGTTGACCCCGCGCGAGCGCGAGATCTTCGATCTGCTGGTCAAAGGCGACAGCGTAAAGGAGATCGCTTTCAAGCTCGATCTCAGCCACAAAACGGTGCACGTGCATCGCGCCAACGTCCTGGGCAAGCTGCAGTGCAGCAGCACCATTGAACTGGTGCATTTCGCCCTCGACCATCAGCTGCTGGCGGGGCATTGATGTCGCCCCGCTTCCGGCCCTGGGTTATCTCGCTGTTTATCCTGTTGGCCTGGGGCAGCGGCTGGCTGATGCTGTGGACGCTCGGTTTCTACCTGACCCACAACGGCAATCAGGCGGCGCTGTTTCTGCCTCACGGCGTCTATCTCGCGCTGCTGATCCTGCTGGCGCGCCGCTATTGGCCCGCCCTGATAATACCGCCGGTGCTGCTGCTGTTCTGGCTGCACGGCGAACGCCTGCTGAGCGGCTACAGCCTGCTGGCCGCGCCGTTCATCACCCTGCTCCCGGCCGCGCTCGCACAGCGATTTTGGCGCCGTTTTCCACTCTACTGGCAGCGGCTGACGCTGCTGCTGGCCGCAGTGACCGCCGCCTCGTTGCTCAATACCGCCCTGCTTGCGCCTTTCGCGCACAGCCCGGCGATGCTGCTCGGCCTGGCGTCATTTACCGGCGGCGTCTTGCTGACCCCGTTCGTCTACCTGATTTTTGAATTTCTGCGCCAGCAGCACCGTTACCATCTGCTGGGGCTGGACACCAGCAACCCGCCGCTGCGCGCGTCCTTAATCATCTGGTGCAGCCTGTTTTTCGTTATCGGCATCGGCACCCAGATGGTGCTGTCGCCGGAAATCGAACGCCTGCTGCTGATCGTGGTGTTTTTGCCGAACGTGGTGATGGCGTGGAAATTCGGCTGGCAGGGCGGCGTGCTGTCCGGCCTGCTCGGCAGCATGATGATCACCCTCGCGCGACAGGTCGGCGTGGGGTTCGGCAATCTGGTCGAGCTGGAAATCTTTCTGGCGACGCAGGCGCTGCTTGGCATCGGTCTGGGCATCGCCATCAGCCGTCAGCAGCACCTGGCGCAAAACCTGCACCACTATCGCCGACGGCTGGAAGAAGAGTTGGCGGCGCGGCGGGCGTTGACCGAAAAACTGATCCACACCGAAGAAGACACGCGAAAGAACCTGGCGCGCGAGCTGCACGATGAAATCGGCCAGAACATCACCGCGATTCAAATTCAGTCGCAGCTGGTCAAGCGGGCGCGCGATCCGGCGCAAACCCAGGCCGCCGCGAACCAGATAGCCGATCTCGCCCGGCGCATACATCACTCCACGCGCCAGCTGCTGCGCCAGCTGCGCCCGCCCGCGCTGGACGAGCTGGCGTTCAAAGACGCGCTTCACCACCTGCTGAATGAATTCGCCTTCAGCGAACGGGGCATCCGTTGCCGTTTCGACTACCGACTCATCGACACGCCCGCCGGCGAGACGGTGCGCTTCACCCTCTACCGGCTGCTGCAAGAGCTGCTCAACAACGTGTGCAAACACGCCGAAGCCAGCGAAGTCGCCATCGTTTTGTATCAACAGGGGGCACTTTTGCACCTCGAGGTGCGGGACAACGGCATCGGCATCCGGGCGGACAAGGCGCCCGGCCTCGGCATTCAGGGGATGCGCGAACGGGTCAGCGCGCTCGGCGGCGAACTGACGCTGGACACGCAGCGCGGCACGCGGGTAATTGTTAACCTGCCCACAAATTTGCAACAAACCGCCGACTAACTAGGAAAAAGTCTTAGCCAGTCCGGACTTTCTCTCATCCCCTTTCCCTTTCACCTTCTTATAGTCATCACCAGGGAGACGGCTATGCAGACACGCTCGGCATCTGAAATCGATCATCGTTACCGCGCGCTGCGCCCGCGACTGCTGCTGTACATGGTCATCGGCTACGCCGCCTTTTACCTGACGCGCAAAAGCGTGAATTACGTGCTGCCGGCGCTGCAAATGGATTTGGGGCTGGATAAAGGGGACATCGGCCTGCTCGGCTCGCTGTTTTATCTGAGCTACGGCCTGTCGAAATTCGCCGCCGGGTTGTGGCACGACGGCCACGGGCAGCGCAGGTTTATGGGGATCGGCCTGTTCGCCACCGGCGTGCTGAACGTGGCGTTCGCCTTCGGCGAATCGCTGACGCTGCTGTTGGCGGTCTGGGCGCTGAACGGCTTCTTTCAGGGCTGGGGCTGGCCGCCCTGCGCGCGGCTGCTGACCCACTGGTATTCGCGCAACGAGCGCGGCTTCTGGTGGGGCTGCTGGAATATGTCGATCAACCTCGGTGGCGCGATCGTGCCGCTGATCAGCGCCTTCGCCGCCCAGCGCTGGGGCTGGCAGGCGGCGATGTTGATCCCGGGGGCCGTCAGCATGGTGTTGGGCCTCTGGCTGACGCGGCGGCTGACAGGCACGCCGCAGGAAGAAGGCCTGCCGTCGGTCGGCCGGTGGCGCCACGATCCGCTGGAGCTGCGCCAGGAACAGCAAAGCCCGCCGATGGGGCTGTGGCGGATGTTGCGCACCACGATGCTGAAGAACCCGATGATCTGGCTGCTGGGCGTCTCTTACGTGCTGGTCTACCTGATCCGCATTGCGTTGAACGACTGGGGCAATCTGTGGCTGACGGAAAGCCACGGCGTCAACCTGCTCAGCGCCAACGCGACGGTGATGCTGTTCGAGATAGGCGGCCTGCTCGGCGCGCTGTTCGCCGGCTGGGGCTCGGATCTGCTGTTCGGCGGGCAGCGCGCGCCGATGATTTTGCTGTTCACGCTCGGGCTGATGGTTTCCGTCGCCGCGCTGTGGCTGGCGCCGGTGCATCACTACGCGCTGCTGGCGGGCTGTTTCTTTACGGTGGGCTTTTTTGTCTTCGGCCCCCAGATGTTGATTGGCCTCGCTGCCGTGGAATGCGGGCACAAAGGCGCCGCGGGCTCCATCACCGGCTTTCTCGGCCTGTTCGCCTACCTGGGGGCGGCGCTGGCGGGCTGGCCGCTGTCGCGGGTTATCGAAGGCTACGGCTGGTCGGGCATGTTCAGTTTGCTGTCCATCGCCGCCGTTCTTATGGGTTTATTGCTGATGCCGCTGCTGATGGCGAGCGTTACCACCTCTACCGAGAGAAGGATAGAACAATGAAAAAAACGTGGGTCACTACCCTGATAGCGTCCGGCATCGCGCTGGCGACTCTGAGCGGCGCCGCGCACGCCAAGGGCCGCCTGGTGGTCTACTGCAGCGCCACCAATGAAATGTGCGAAGCGGAAACCAAAGCCTTCGGCGAGAAATATGACGTGAAAACCTCGTTCATCCGCAACGGCTCCGGCAGCACGCTGGCGAAAGTGGACGCCGAAAAGAAAAACCCGCAGGCGGACGTCTGGTACGGCGGCACGCTCGATCCGCAATCCCAGGCCGGTGAAATGGGGCTGCTGCAGCCGTACAAATCGCCGAATCTCGACCAGGTGATGACGCAATTCCGCGATCCGGCCAAGTTGAAAGGCAACTACTCCTCGGCGGTCTACGTCGGCATTCTCGGCTTTGGCGTCAACACCCAACGCCTGAAAGAGAAAAACCTGCCGGTGCCCAAATGCTGGAAAGACCTGACCAAGCCGGAATACAAAGGCGAGATTCAAATCGCCGATCCGCAAAGCTCCGGCACCGCCTATACCGCGCTGGCGACCTTTGCCCAGCTGTGGGGAGACGATCAGGCGTTCGATTACCTCAAGCAGCTGAACGCCAACGTCTCGCAGTACACCAAGTCCGGCATTGCCCCGGCGCGCAACGCCGCCCGCGGTGAAACGGCGATCGGCATCGGTTTCCTGCATGACTATTCGCTTGAAAAAGAACAGGGCGCGCCGCTGGAGCTGATCTCGCCTTGCGAAGGCACCGGCTATGAAATCGGCGGCGTCAGCATCCTCAAAGGCGCGCGCAACCTCGACAACGCCAAACTGTTCGTGGATTGGGTGCTGTCGAAAGAGGCGCAGGAGCTGGCGTGGAAGCAAGGCAAATCCTATCAGATCCTGACCAACACCACCGCCGACACCTCGCCGAACTCGCTGAAGCTCGACGATCTGAAGCTGATCAACTACGACATGGACAAGTACGGCTCAACCGAGGTCCGCAAGGCGCTGATCAACAAATGGGTCAGCGAAGTCAAGATGGGTAAATAAGCCCACATTCTGCGCCTGTTGCCGGGTAAGCCTCACGGCTTGCCCGGCCTGAACATCCGGGAAACTTATGTCACATACACATGCACTCCATCTCGTAAAAAAACGAGATGCGATATTCCTTTGGGTTTTGCTCGGCTGGCTGGCGTTCGCCCTGCTGCCGAGCTGGAGCCTGGATTACGGCCTGCTGGAGTCCACCGGCGAAGAGATCCTCGCGGCCTATGGTTGGTCGCACCGCAATATCAGCTGGCTTTGGTGCCTGCTGCCGAGCCTGCTGCTGCTGCGCCCTTACGCTGCGGCGGGCGGTGAACGGCGGCGGCGCCACGCGTTCGACGCCGGCTGGGCGCTGCTGTGCATGGCCTTTATCGTCGTCAGCGCCACGGTGGCGGGACGCGGTTTAGGCTACGCCACCCTGGTGCAGTTGACCGCGCTGGGCGCCATCATGACGTTGGCGCTGACCCGCCTCGACTGGCTGGGCGGCGACCGTTTCGTTATCGGCGCGCTGGTCACCATCGTAGCGCTGATCGGCGTCTTCATCGTCTGGCCGAGCATCGCGATTTTCATTCCGATGTTCACCGACCAGACGGGCGCTTTCGCGCCGCTGGCGTTTATGAACGTGCTGTCGCAGGCGCACATCGTCCAGGTGATCCTCAACTCCATCGCCCTGTCGATCGCGGTGGGCGCCGGCTGCACCTTCTTCGGCCTGGTGCTGGCGATTTACACCACCCGCATCGCCAGGCGCAGCGCCATTATCGGCCGTATCTTCTCCATCCTGCCCATCGTCACGCCGCCATTCGTCGTCGGCCTGGGCGTCACGCTGATGATGGGGCGCTCCGGCTACGTGACCGAGTGGATGGTGGCCTGGTTCGGCCTGACCAACACCAACTGGCTGTATGGCTTTACCGGCATCTGGCTGGCGCAGGTGCTGGCGTTCACCCCGATGGCGTTCATGATCCTCGACGGCGCGATCAAGACCATTCATCCTTCGCTGGAAGAGGCCTCCTACACCCTGCGCGCCAGCCGTTGGCAAACCTTTAACGGCGTGTTCGTGCCGCTGCTGAAACCGGCGCTGGCCAACGCGTTTCTGATCGTGGTGGTGCAATCGCTGGCCGACTTCAGCAACCCGCTGGTGCTCGGCGGCAACTTCGACGTGCTGGCGACGCAAATCTATTTCTACATTACCGGTTCACAGCTCGATTATCAGGCCGCCAGCACCCTCGGCGCCTTCCTGCTGCTGTTCTCGCTGCTGGTGTTCTGCATCCAGTATATGTGGATCGGCAAGCGTTCCTACGTCACCGTGTCCGGCAAATCCTATCGCGGCGACGTACAGCCGCTGCCGGTCACGCTGGTATGGAGCGTGATCGCGCTGCTGGCGGTGTGGGTAGCCTTTAACGCCCTGCTTTACGGCAGCATTTTCTACGGCAGCTTCACCGTCAACTGGGGGGTGGATTACACGCTGACGCTGGATAACTTCATCAAGCTGTTCGGCCAGGGCATGAGCGACGGCGCGTGGCCTTCGCTGCTCGACACGCTGCTGTACGCCGGGATCGCCGCGCCGATCACCGCCGCGTTCGGCCTGCTGATCGCCTGGATCGTGGTGCGCCAGCAGTTCAAGGGCAAAAAGACCATCGAGTTCACCACCATGCTGTGCTTTGCGGTGCCGGGTACCGTGGCGGGCGTCTCTTACATTCTCGCCTTTAACGGCGCGCCGGTGTACCTCACCGGCACGGCCGCCATCGTGATTATCTCGATGGTGATGCGCAACGTGCCGGTGGGCATTCGCGCCGGGATCGCCGGGCTGGGCCAGATAGACAAATCGCTGGACGAAGCCTCGCTCAGCCTGCGCGCCGGCTCGCTGCGCACCATCACGCACATCCTGCTGCCGCTGCTGCGCCCGGCGATCCTGTCGGCGCTGATCTACAGCTTCGTGCGCGCCATCACCACCGTCAGCGCCATCGTCTTCCTGGTCACCCCCGATACCCGCGTGGCCACCGCCTACATCCTCAACCGCGTGGAAGACGGCGAATACGGCGTGGCGATCGCCTACGGTTCAATTCTGATCGTGGTGATGCTGGCGATTATTTTCCTCTTTGACTGGCTGATCGGCGAGGCACGCATCTCCCGTTCAAAAGCCAAAAACCAGGCGTAATGGAGCCCATGATGAGCCAGAAAAATTTCGTTGAACTGCGCAACGTCTCCAAACGGTTCGGCAACAACACGGTAATCGATAACATCACGCTCACCATCCCGCGGGGGCAAATGGTGACGCTGCTCGGCCCTTCCGGCTGCGGCAAGACCACCATTTTGCGCCTGGTCGCCGGGCTGGAAAAGCCGAGCGACGGGCAGATATTCATTGATGGTGAAGACGTTACCCATCGTTCCATCCAGCAGCGTGATATCTGCATGGTGTTCCAGTCTTATGCCCTGTTCCCGCATATGTCACTGGGGGAGAACGTCGGCTATGGCCTGAAGATGCTCGGCATCCCGCGTGCCGAAGTGAAAGCGCGCGTGCAGGAAGCGCTGGCGATGGTGGATCTGGCGGGGTTTGACGATCGCTATGTCGATCAGATCTCCGGCGGCCAACAGCAGCGCGTGGCTCTGGCGCGCGCGCTGATCCTCAAGCCGAAAGTGCTGCTGTTCGACGAGCCGTTGAGCAACCTCGACGCCAACCTGCGCCGCAGCATGCGTGAAAAGATCCGCGAGCTGCAAAAGCAGTTTGATATCACGTCGCTGTACGTCACCCACGATCAGAGCGAGGCTTTTGCGGTCTCCGACACCGTGCTGGTGATGAACAAAGGGCATATCATGCAGATGGGGTCGCCGCAGGATCTCTATCGGCAGCCCGCCTCGCGCTTTATGGCGAGCTTTATGGGGGACGCCAACCTGTTCCCGGCCAGCTTCAGCGCCGACCATGTCGATATCAGCGGCTATCGCCTGCCGCGCCCCGCGCACTTTGCCGCCCAGGGCGCCGGCACGGTGGGCGTGCGCCCGGAGGCGATCACGCTGAGCGAGCATGGCGATGAAAGCCAGCGCTGCGAGATCCAGCATGTCGCCTACATGGGGCCGCAGTATGAGGTGACGGTGGCGTGGCACGGGCAGCAGATTTTGCTGCAGGTGAACGCCACCCGCCTGCAGCCGAACGTCGGCGAGCGCTATTATCTGGAAATTCACCCCTACGGCATGTTTATGCTGGCGGACGCGGCATAATAAGCATCACTCTTAAGCGTTAGAATAACGGTCATCCCGTATGGGATGGCCGGAAATAATCGCCAAAAATACCGTATTTATCTATTTTTACAATTCCACCCAAGTCCTTGTTCAGCCGAATAATAAATATCCCCACACCCACTCAAAAATAACCACCCAGACCACTCAGGGTGATATTTTTATTTAGATAGGGTAAGATTAGTCCCGCAGTCGAAATTATTTAACGGCCAACTCAAGGAGAAATTCATGAGCAACAATGCAAACGCACAGGCGCAACTGGATAATTTACGCAACGTCGCTTCCCAGCTGAAGGAAATGCGCCACTATGCACAGGCAAATACCGAGACGCTCTCCGCACACTGGCTGGCCTTCGATCAGGGGGAATGCAAAAATAAGGCATTCGCCGAAGCCATTAACGACCTGTTGAATAAACAGGGCGCCTGTCTGGAAGGGCTGGAAAAAACCATTCAGGATATCGAGATAGAATTGAACCGTCTCGACAAAGCCGCCTGATAATACCAATTTAAATAAACCCGCCGCGCGCGGGTTTATTTTTAGCTGCGGCAGATGACGCGCGCAATATCCCCGGATGTCGTCAGCGCGCGTATTTCGCTGAACAGTTCGGTGGCTTCGTCATATTCTTTGCGCAAATAGCCCAACCACTGTTTGATGCGCGCCACGTGATACAGGCCGGTGTCGCCCTGCTTTTCCAGATGAACATATTTTTGCAGCAGCTCAACCACCTGCGGCCAGGGCATGCGCGGCTCGTTGTACTTCACCACCCGGCTCAGATTCGGCACGTTGAGCGCGCCGCGCCCCAGCATGATGGCGTCGCAGCCGGTCGCCTGCAGGCAATCCTGTGCGCTCTGGTGATCCCAGATCTCGCCGTTGGCGACAACCGGGATGCTGAGCCGCTGACGGATCTCGCCGATCGCCGCCCAGTTGATGCGATCCGCCTTGTAGCCGTCCTCTTTGGTGCGGCCGTGCACCGTCAGCTCACTGGCGCCCGCCTGCTGCACCGCATCGGCGATTTCAAAGCTGCGATTGGAGGAGTCCCAGCCCAGGCGCACCTTCACCGTGACCGGCAGATGAGCCGGCACCGCCGCGCGCATCGCTTTGGCGCCCTGGTAGATCAATTCCGGATCTTTGAGCAGCGTCGCCCCGCCGCCGCTGCCGTTCACCAGCTTGGACGGGCAGCCGCAGTTGAGATCGACCCCGTAAGAGCCCAATTCCACCGCACGCGCGGCGTTTTCCGCCAGCCACTGCGGATACTGCCCCAGCAGCTGTACCCGCACCAGCGTGCCCGACGGCGTGCGGCTGGCGTGGCGCAGCTCCGGGCACAGCCGGTAGAACGACTTGGCCGGCAGCAGCTGATCGACCACGCGCAAGAATTCGGTGATGCACAGATCGTAGTCGTTCACTTCGGTGAGTAACTCACGCACCAAAGAATCGAGAACGCCCTCCATCGGAGCCAATAATACGCGCATGACCAATCCCAGCTAAAAAAAGACCCGCAATGATACGGGTGAATGCCCGCGCCAGACAAGCCTCAGCGGGCATTAAAAATGCCGTCAGCCCAGCCGGCGGATCGGTTGGCCGGCAAGGAACGCCGCAATGTCCTCGACCGCCTCGGTGAAGTAGGCGCGGTAATTGTCGTCCGCCACATAACCCACATGCGGCGTCGCCAGCACGTTGGGCAGCTGGCGAAACACGTCGTCGGCCGGCAGCGGCTCCGTCTCGAACACGTCCAGCCCGGCGCCGGCGATCTTCCGCTGTTGCAGGACGTCCACCAACGCCGCCCGATCGACGATGCCCGCGCGCGAGGTATTGATCAGGTACGCGGTGGGCTTCATCGCCGCCAATTCATCACGCCCCACCAACCCGCGGCTGCGCTCGCTCAGCACCAGGTGAATGGAGACAAAATCGCTCTGCTCAAACAGCGCCCGTTTGGACGGCGCCAGCTCAGCGCCCTCCTGCGCCGCCCGTTCCGCCGTCAGGTTCTGGCTCCAGGCCAGCACCCGCATGCCGAACGCCTGCGCCACCCGGGCCATCTGGCCACCGATCTTGCCAAGCCCCAGCAGCCCCAGCGTTTTTCCTTGCAGCGTGACGCCCAAGCCCAGCTGCCACGGGCCGTTGTTCCGCAGCCCGACGTTTTCCGGCACGATATGCTTCGCCAGCCCGAGCAGCAGCGCCCAGGTCAGTTCCATCGGCGCGGCCGAGCCGCTGGCGGTGCCGCACACCACCACGCCGCGTTCGGCGGCGGCGGCCAGATCGATAGCGGCGTTGCGCATGCCGGAGGTGATCAGCAGCTTCAGCTTCGGCAGCCGCGCCAGCAGCGAGGCAGTCATCGGCGTGCGCTCGCGCATGATGACCAAAATGTCGCACTCCTGCAGATGCACCGCCAGCTCCGCTTCATCGGTAAAGTGCGCGCTGATGGCCGACACCTCCACCCGATCGGCCAGCGCCGACCAGTCCGCCATCTTGAGCGCCACCTGCTGGTAATCATCGAGAATTGCGCACTTCAATTTCATCTCCGTCTCCTGGAATCTAGGGGTAGCCACCGTCCAGCCTAGTACGAAAATGCCGTTCCGCCAGGCAAAAAAAAAGCCGCCCGTATCGGCGGCTTACTCTTTGAGCAATCAGGCTTATTCGGCCGGTTTGCGGTTGCGCGGGCGGCGCGAAGACGGCGCACCGGAACGACGCTGGCCATCACCCTGCGGGCGGGCGTTGCCATTGCCACGGTTTTCACGCTGGCCGCCGTTCGCGTTACCGCTGCGCTGACCGCCGCCGTTGCCGCGCGGCGCGCCGCGCCCGCCACCCTGACGGCCGTTGATGATCGGCTCGGCCTTGATGGTCGGATCCGGCTCGTAGCCCGGCAGCGCAATGCGCGGAATTTCACGCTTCAGCAGACGTTCGATGTCGCGCAGCAGCTTGTGCTCATCCACGCACACCAGCGAGATAGCTTCGCCGGTGCGTTCCGCACGGCCGGTACGGCCGATACGGTGCACATAGTCTTCCGGCACGTTAGGCAGCTCGTAGTTCACCACGTGCGGCAGCTGGTCGATATCCAGACCGCGCGCCGCGATGTCGGTGGCCACCAGCACGCGGATGCGGCCGTCTTTGAAATCGGCCAGCGCACGGGTACGGGCGCCCTGGCTCTTGTTACCGTGGATCGCCGCGGCGGTGATGCCGTCTTTGTTCAGCTGTTCCGCCAGGTGGTTGGCGCCGTGCTTGGTGCGGGTAAACACCAGCACCTGTTTCCAGTCGCCTTCGCCGATCATCTGCGACAGCAGTTCCCGCTTACGCTTCTTGTCGACGAAGTGCACGCTCTGTTCGATCTGCTCGGACGCGGTGTTGCGGCGCGCCACTTCCACCGAGGCCGGGTTATGCAGCAGCTTGTTGGCCAGCGCCTTGATGTCGTCGGAGAACGTGGCAGAGAACAGCAGGTTCTGACGCTTGGCCGGCAGCTTGGCCAGCACGCGGCGGATGTCGTGGATAAAGCCCATGTCCAGCATGCGGTCCGCTTCATCCAGCACCAGAATTTCGATTTTGGACAGGTCAACCGCGTTCTGATGCTCCAGATCCAGCAGACGGCCCGGCGTCGCCACCAGGATATCGACGCCGCCGCGCAGTTTCATCATCTGCGGGTTGATGCTCACGCCGCCAAACACCACCAGCGAACGCAGGCGCAGGTGTTTGCTGTAGGCATCGACGTTTTCGCCGATCTGCGCCGCCAGCTCACGGGTTGGCGTCAGGATCAGCGCGCGCACCGGGCGACGGCCCTTGACCGGATGGTCATGCTTGCTCAGCAGCTGCAACAGCGGCAGGGTAAAACCGGCGGTTTTACCGGTGCCGGTCTGGGCGCTGGCCATCAGGTCACGACCTTCAAGCACGACAGGGATAGCCTGACGCTGGATTGGCGTCGGTTCGCGATAGCCCTGTTCTTCAACAGCGCGCACAATTTCAGCACTTAAGCCGAGGGTTTCAAATGACATAAAGAGAAAAACTCCAGATCCCCCCTAACCTAACGGTGTTCGGTGCAGTTTCCTGGGAGGATGATCAGACGGGGCATTAAGCATGACCACGAGGGATTGGCACAAACTGCAGTGCACCAGGCGGCGATTGTAACAGAAGTCGCGCAATAAAAAGCACTTTTACGCACCCAGAGCACAATCTGCCGTAAATTCAGCATTGTCTGAAGCCGATCACATAACTCATTGTGGTTAGCGGTTGCGTTTTAGACAATCTGGCATAAAGTTAATCATATGATTGATTAACTTCGAGCGTGACCCATGCCAGCTTCCGTCCCTCATCAGGCCGCCGGCCGGGCGCGCGGCGAGCAAACGCGCCGGCAACTGCTCGCCGCGGCGACCGAACTGTTCGGCGAATTCGGCCTGCAGGGCGCCACCACGCGCGATATCGCCCAGCGCGCCGGCCAGAACATCGCCGCCATCACCTACTACTTCAGCTCCAAAGAGGGGCTGTATCTGGCCGTGGCGCAGTCGCTCGCCGATTTCATCCAGCAGGCGTTCGCCCCGTTGGCCGAAGAGGTCGATCGCTTTGGGCAAGAAGCGCCCGAACAACGCTCACCCGACGCGGCGCTGCGCTTGCTGCAGCGCGGCCTGCTGGCCTTCAGCGAGCTGATGACCCAGCCGCACACGCTGAACCTGAGCAAAATCATGTCGCGCGAACAGCTCGCCCCGACCGAGGCCTATCCGCTGATCCACCGCCAGGTGATCGCGCCGATGCACGAGCGGCTGTGCCGCCTGCTGTCTGCCGCCACCGGCATTGACGAGCACGCCACTCGCCTGGTGCTGCATACCCACGCGCTGATCGGCGAGGTGCTGTCGTTCCGCGTGGCGCGAGAGACCATCCGCCGTCAGGCCGGCTGGCAAGAGATTGGTGAAAGTGAAGCTGCGCAGATCGCGGCGGTGCTGAGCGAGCATATCGAGATTTTGGTTATTGGGCTGCGCCAACGTCACGGCGCGTAAATTCAGGCAGGGAGTGTTATGAACAAAAAACGCAGTGCCTTGGTCGTGTTGTTAATTCTGCTGATCGCGGCCGCCGCTTACGCGGTCTGGCATTACCAACAGCAGCAGGATAAGCCGCTGACGCTGTACGGCAACGTCGATATCCGCACGGTCAACCTCGGCTTCCGCGTCGACGGCCGCCTGGCGTCGCTGACGGTGGATGAAGGCGATGCCGTTCAGCCGGGCCAGCTGCTCGGCAAACTGGACGATGCCCCCTATCGCAACGCACTGCAGCAGGCCGAGGCCAACCTCGGCAGCGCGCGTGCCAAACTGTCGCTGCTGCAGGCCGGCTATCGCACCGAAGAGATCGCCCAGGTGCAGTCAGAAATGGCGCAGCGCCAGTCCGCCTTCGCCTACGCCGACAGCTTCCTGAAGCGCCAGCAAGGGCTGTGGGCGAAAAACGCCACGTCCGCCGACGCGCTGGAGGATGCGCGCACCGCCCGCAATCAGGCGCAGGCCAATCTGCAGGCGGCGAAGGACAAGCTGTCACAATACCGCAGCGGCAATCGCCCGCAAGAGATTGAACAGGCCAAGGCCGAGGTGGCACAAAGCGAAGCGGCGCTGGCGCAGGCGCAATTGAACCTGCAAGACGCCACGCTGCTCTCCCCTTCCGCCGGCACGGTGCTGACCCGTGCGGTAGAGCCGGGCACCATGCTCGGCGCCGGCGGCACGGTGTTCACCCTGTCGTTGACCCGGCCGGTGTGGGTGCGCGCCTACGTCAACGAAACCAGCCTGAACCAGGCGGTGCCCGGCACCGAGCTGGAGATCTACACCGACGGCCGCCCCGGCAAGCCTTACCACGGCAAGATCGGTTTCGTCTCGCCGACCGCGGAATTCACGCCGAAAAGCGTTGAAACGCCGGATCTGCGCACCGATCTGGTGTACCGCCTGCGGGTGATCGTCACCGACGCCGACGACGCGCTGCGCCAGGGCATGCCGGTCACCCTGCGCTTCGCCAAACCCTGAGGCCGGCCATGGAACAGGCGCACACCATCGAGCTGGAAGGGCTGGAAAAACGCTTCCCGTCGCTTGAAAAACCGGCGGTCGCCAGCCTGACCACCACCCTGCGCAGCGGCGCGGTGATCGGGCTGGTCGGCCCGGACGGCGCCGGCAAAACCACCCTGCTGCGCATGCTGGCCGGGCTGCTGCAGCCCAGCAACGGCAAGCTGCGGGTCGCCGGGCTGGATCCGATCGCGCAGGATCGTCAACTGCACGCGATCCTCGGCTACATGCCGCAGAAGTTCGGGCTGTATGAGGATCTGACGGTGATGGAGAACCTGACGCTGTACGCCGATCTGCGTGGCGTCACCGGCGATCTGCGGCGCCAGACCTTCGAACGGCTATTGAAATTCACCGATCTGACCCGCTTCACCGAGCGCCTGGCGGGCAAGCTGTCCGGCGGCATGAAGCAAAAACTGGGACTGGCCTGCACGCTGGTGGGCGAACCCCAGGTGCTGCTGCTGGATGAGCCGGGCGTCGGCGTCGATCCTATCTCGCGCCGCGAGCTGTGGCGCATGGTGCACGAGCTGGCCAACGACGGCATGTTGATCCTGTGGAGCACCTCTTATCTCGACGAGGCCGAGCAGTGCCGCGAAGTGCTGTTGCTCAACGAGGGTGAGCTGCTGTTCAGCGGCGCGCCGCAGGATCTGACCCAGCGCATGGCCGGGCGCACGGTGTTGATCGCCGCGCCGCCGGGCAGCCATCGATCGTTGCTGCAGCGGGCGATCTGCCTGCCGGCGGTCACCGACGGCGTGATCCAGGGCAAGTACCTGCGCCTGATCCTGAAAGAAGGCGAAGATCACCGGCAGCTGCTGCAGGCGCTGGATCTGCCGGACGCCGAACTGGACGAAGCGGATCCGCGCTTCGAGGATGCGTTTATCGATCTGCTCGGCGGCGGCCCCAACCATCGCTCGGCGCTGGCGGAGATCATGCCGACCGTCAACGGTGAAAGCGGCGAAACGGTGATCGAAGCGGTGCAGCTGACCAAAAAATTCGGCGACTTCGCCGCCACCGATCACGTCGACTTTCAGGTGCGGCGCGGAGAAATCTTCGGCCTGCTCGGCCCGAACGGCGCCGGCAAGTCCACCACCTTCAAAATGATGTGCGGCCTGCTGGTGCCGTCCGGCGGCAAGGCGCTGGTGCTGGGGATGGATCTGAAGACCAGCTCCGGCAAGGCGCGCCAACGCCTCGGCTACATGGCGCAAAAATTCTCGCTGTACGGCAACCTGACGGTGGCGCAGAACCTGAAGTTCTTCTCCGGCGTCTACGGCCTGGGCGGCAAGGCGCAGCGCGACAAAATCGACGAGATGTCGCGCGCCTTCAACTTCGCGCCAATCCTCGATCAGACGCCG
This sequence comes from Serratia sp. CY76391, assembly GCF_052166695.1. Lineage (NCBI taxonomy): Bacteria > Pseudomonadati > Pseudomonadota > Gammaproteobacteria > Enterobacterales > Yersiniaceae > Serratia > Serratia sp. CY76391. Next base: position 396,865 of record NZ_JBJNOJ010000001.1, on the reverse strand, counting down.
GACGCGCTGCCGCTCGGCTTCAAACAGCGCCTGGCGCTGGCCTGCGCGCTGATGCACGAACCGGATATTCTGTTCCTCGACGAACCGACTTCCGGCGTCGATCCGCTGACGCGGCGCGAGTTCTGGCTGCACATCAACGGCATGGTCGACAAGGGCGTCACGGTGATGGTGACCACCCACTTTATGGACGAGGCGGAATACTGCGACCGCATCGGCCTGGTGTATCGCGGCAAGATCATCGCCGCCGGCACGCCGGACGATCTCAAACAACAGGTGGCGCGCGACGACAATCCCAGCCCTTCGATGGAGCAGGCGTTTATCGAGCTGGTGCAGGGCTACGACGAGGAGGAAACGCGGTGAGCGATAACCGACCCCCAATCGACGACGGCGGCTTCTCTTGGCGCCGGCTGCGCGCGCTGTGCCTGAAGGAGACGCGGCAGATACTGCGCGATCCCAGCAGCGGCCTGATCGCCTTCGTCATCCCGCTGATGCTGCTGTTTATCTTCGGCTACGGCATCAACCTGGACTCCAGCAAGCTGCATCTGGGCATTCTGATGGAGCAACAGAGCGAAGACGCGCGCGATCTGGCCCACGCCTTCGCCGGCTCGCCCTATATCGAACCGACCATCAGCGACAACCGCCAGCAGCTGATCCAGCAGATGCAGGCCGGCACGATCCGCGGCCTGGTGGTGATCCCGGTGGATTTCGACCAGCGCATGGCGCGCCCGCACGACAGCGCCCCTATCCAGGTGATCACCGACGGCAGCGAGCCGAACACCGCCAACTTCGTGCAGGGCTATGCCCAGGGCGTATGGCAAGTTTGGCAGCAGCAACGCGCCGCCGATCGGGGAAGCAGCGACAAGCCGCTGATTGACGTGCAGATGCGCTACTGGTTCAACCCGGCGGCCATCAGCCGGCACTACATCATTCCCGGCGCCATCACCATCATCATGACGGTGATCGGCGCCATTCTCACCTCGCTGGTGATCGCCCGCGAATGGGAGCGCGGCACCATGGAGGCCCTGCTGTCCACCCAGGTGACGCGCAGCGAGCTGCTGCTCTCCAAGCTGATCCCCTATTACTTCCTCGGCATGATCGCCATGGCGCTGTGCATGGCGGTGGCGGTGTGGGTGCTCGGCGTGCCCTATCGCGGTTCGCTGCCGATCCTGCTGCTGATCAGCAGCCTGTTCCTCGCCAGCACCCTCGGCATGGGCCTGCTGATCTCCACCCTCACCCGCAACCAGTTCAACGCGGCGATGGTGGCGCTGAACGCCGCCTTCCTGCCGTCGATCATGCTGTCCGGCTTCATTTTCCAAATCGACAGCATGCCGGCCATCGTGCGCGCGGTGACCTACATCATTCCGGCGCGTTACTTCGTCAGCACGCTGCAAACGCTGTTCCTGGCGGGCAACGTCGGCACCGTGCTGGCGATCAATCTGCTGTTCCTGATCGCTTCCGCCGTGGTGTTCATCGGCCTGACGGCCTGGAAAACCCAGCGCCGGCTGGATTAAGGAGAAAGAGCGATGTTTCACCGTCTGTTGACGCTTATCATCAAGGAAATGCAGGCGCTGCTGCGCGATCCGCAAACCCGCGCCATCCTGATCATGCCGGTGATCCTGCAGGTGCTGCTGTTCCCGTTCGCCGCGACGCTGGAAGTCACCAACGCCACCATCGCGGTCTACAGTGAGGACAGCGGCCAGGCCTCGGTGGAGCTGACCCAACGCTTCGCCAAGGCCAAAGCCTTCTCCCATGTGCTGCTGCTGCGCAATCCGCAGGAGATAAAGACCACCATCGACAACCAGCGGGCGCTGCTGCTGATCCGCTTCCCGGCGCAGTTCTCGCGCGATATCGCCGCCGGCCACACCGCGCCGCTGCAGCTGCTGCTCGATGGGCGCAACTCCAACAGCGCGCAGATCGCCGCCAACTACGTGCAGCAGATCGTGCAGGAATATCAGAACGAACTGCTCGGCAACCGCGCCAAACCCAACAACAGCGAACTGGTGGTGCGCAACTGGTATAACCCGAATCTGGACTACAAATGGTTTGTGGTACCGTCGCTGATCGCCATGATCACCACCATCGGCGTGCTGATCGTCACCTCGCTGTCGGTGGCGCGCGAACGCGAACAGGGCACGCTGGAACAGCTGCTGGTCTCGCCGCTCACCACCTGGCAGATCTTTATCGGCAAGGCGGTGCCGGCGCTGATCGTCGCCAGCTTCCAGTCCAGCATCGTGCTGTTGATCGGCATCTTCCTGTACCAGATCCCGTTCGCCGGATCGCTGTTGCTGTTCTATGCCACCATGCTGCTCTACGGGCTGTCGCTGGTCGGTTTCGGCCTGCTGATCTCGTCGCTGTGCGCCACTCAGCAGCAGGCGTTTATCGGCGTGTTCGTGTTCATGATGCCGGCGATCCTGCTCTCGGGGTATGTCTCGCCGGTGGAGAATATGCCGGTGTGGCTGCAGGATCTGACCTGGGTGAACCCGATACGCCACTTCACCGACATCACCAAGCAGATCTACCTGAAGGACGCCAGCTTCAGCATTATCTGGCGCAGCCTGTGGCCGCTGCTGGTGATCACCGCCACCACCGGCAGCGCCGCCTACGCGCTGTTCCGCCGCAAGATCGCATAAAAAAAGCTCTGCATATCACATGCAGAGCTTTTTGATCGCCAGATACCCTAAGGCTTGAAAGACGACGGATTTAGCGGCGGTTGCCGAAGATGCGCAGCAACATCAGGAACAGGTTGATGAAGTCGAGATACAGCGTCAGCGCGCCGACGATGGCGTACTTGCGGAAGCCGTCTTTATCATCGGCGTTCAGCTGCTCGCCCATCGCTTTGAGTTTTTGCGTGTCGTACGCGGTCAGACCGACGAACACCACCACACCAATGTAGGTAATCGCCCACATCAGCGCGGTGCTTTTCAGCCAGATGTTCACCAACGAGGCCAGCACGATGCCGATCAGCGCCATGAACAGCATGCTGCCAAAGCCGCTCAGATCGCGCTTGGTGGTGTAGCCGTACAGGCTCATGGCGCCGAACATGCCGGCGGTGACCACGAAGGTGCTGGCGATCGAGCTGTAGGTATAAGCGATGAAGATGCTCGACAGCGTCAGCCCGGTCAGCGCCGAGTAAAGCATGAACAGCGAGGTGGCCACCGCGCCGCTCAGGCGGTTGACCATGCCGGAAATCACGAACACCAGCGCCAACTGGGCGATGATCAGACCGAAGAAGGTGATCTGGCTGGAGAAGATGAAGTTAAGGATCGCGGGCGTATTGGCCGCATACCAGGAAACGAACGCCGTCAGCAGCAGACCGCAGGTCATCCAGCCGTAAACCTGCGCCATGTAAGCCTGAATGCCGCTGTTGGCACGTTCGACGATTGAACCATTAGAGCGTGGATATCGGTCCATGACGGTTACCTTTTGCGTTGTAAACAAGATTCCGAAGCCCCGCAAACGGGGCTTCGCCTGCTATAAGCGTACCACAGAATAGGCCGCGCGAAAGCGGCAAAGGTCTTGATTTGTTTCCGCTGTTGAGGCGTTATTTAGCCGCGTCGTGCCAGCGCTGCGCGGCCTCGCGATCGCTGTCGCGAGCGTCCACCCAACGATCGCCCTGGCCGGTCGCTTCGCGCTTCCAGAACGGCGCGCGGGTCTTCAGGTAGTCCATGATGAACTCGCTGGCGGCGAACGCCATGCCGCGATGCGCGCCGGTCACGCCAACGAACACGATCTCGTCGCCGGGATACAACGCGCCGACGCGGTGGATCACCGTCACGCGCTGCAGCGGCCAGCGGCTGCGCGCCTCGGCCACGATCTCCGCCAGCGCCTTCTCGGTCATGCCGGGGTAGTGTTCCAGCGTCAGCGCGCTGACGTCGTCCCCGAGGTTATGGTTGCGCACCTTGCCGGTGAAGGTCACCACCGCGCCGTCGGCGTCGCACTGTGCCAGCCACTGATACTCGTCGCCGACGTTGAACGGCGCTTCGCCCACGCGAATGCGGGTGTTTTCCATGCTTATCCCCCGGTGACCGGCGGGAAGAAGGCCACCTCATCGCCGGCGCGCAGCGGATGATCCGCCGCCACCAGCGACTGATTGACCGCCGCCAGCAGTTTGCCGGACTCCAGCGCCAGCGCCCAGCGATCGCCGCGCGCGCACAGCGCCTGGCGCAGCGCCTCGACGGTTGGGTAATCCGCCGGCATCGACAGCGCGCCGGTGCCCACCAGTTCGCGCACCTGCGCGAAGAAAAGAATATCGATCATGCGTTCACCTTAAAATCGCCGGATTTGCCGCCGCTTTTCGCCAGCAGGCGCACCGGGCCGATCACCATGTCTTTCTGTACCGCTTTGCACATGTCATAGATAGTCAATGCCGCCACCGAGGCGGCGGTCAGCGCCTCCATCTCGACGCCGGTTTTGCCGGTCAGCCGGCAGCAGGTTTCGATGCGCACCCGGCTGTGCTCCGTTTGCGCCTCCAGCTGCACTTCGACTTTGCTCAGCATCAGCGGGTGGCACAGCGGGATCAGCTCCCAGGTGCGTTTGGCCGCCTGAATGCCGGCGATGCGCGCCGTGGCGAACACGTCGCCCTTGTGATGGCTGCCGTCGACGATCATCGCCAGCGTGGCGGGCAGCATCTCGACGAAGGCTTCGGCGCGCGCCTCGCGCACCGTTTCGGCCTTGGCGGAAACGTCGACCATATGGGCTTCGCCGGCGGCGTTAATGTGGGTTAGCTGTGTCATGACTCAGGGCTTCTTTAAATGGGGCTGGAAGTTGCACGGCCGATGGCGCGCGTCCAACTGCTCTTCGATAATCCGCTCCCAGGCGGTGCGGCAGGCGCGGGTGGAACCCGGCATGGCGAAAATCACCGTGCGGTTGGCCAGGCCGGCCAGCGCGCGCGACTGGATCGTCGCGGTGCCGATCTCTTCGTACGACACCATGCGGAACAGTTCGCCGAACCCTTCCACCTCTCTGTCGAACAGCGGCAACAGCGCTTCCGGCGTGTTGTCGCGCGCGGTAAAACCGGTGCCGCCGGTGATCAGCACCGCCTGCACGTTGTCATCGGCAATCCACGCGGAAACCCGCGCGCGGATCTGGTAAATGTCATCTTTGACGATGGCGCGATCCACCACCTGATGGCCGGCTTCCTGCGCCGCTTCCTGCAGATATTGGCCGGAGGTGTCTTCCGCCGCGCCGCGGCTGTCGGACACGGTCAGGATGGCGATATGCGCCGCAATAAACTCGCTGCTCGCATGGCTCATGGTTCAATAAGCTCCTATTGGCTGTCAGCCGCCGATAAACGACAGGTTCTGGGTGATCCCGCTGTTGCCCTGATGCAGGAAATGGGTCTGCTTCTTGCTCAGCAGCCCGCTCTGAATGCGCGCCTTCAGCGCGTCGAGCTGGCCGTCCTCCGCCAGCAGATCGCGCAGGGGCACCCCCTGCTCGCCGAACAGGCACAGGTGCAGATTGCCGATGGAAGAAACGCGCAGCCGGTTGCAGCTGGCGCAGAAGTCTTTTTCATACGGCATGATAAGACCCACCTCACCCTGGTAATCCGAGTGGCTGAACACCTGCGCCGGGCCGTCGCTGCGGCCGCGCGCCTGGCGCTGCCAGCCCTGCTGCTCCAGCTGCAGGCGAATCACTTCGCCGGAAACGTGGTGTTTGCGAAACAGTTCGCCCCCCTCGCCGGTTTCCATCAGTTCGATAAAGCGCAGCTGGATCGGCCGATCCTTGATCCAGGCGAGAAACGCGCCGAGCTGCTGGTGATTGACGTCGCGCATCAGCACGGCGTTGACCTTGACCTTGCTGAAACCGGCGCTGAAGGCGGCGTCGATGCCGTCCATCACCTGGCGGAACTTGTCCTGACCGGTAATGGCGTGAAACTGGCGGGGATCCAGACTGTCGATGCTGACGTTGATCGCCGTCAGACCGGCGTCACGCCAGGCGGCGACGTCGCGCGCCAGACGGTAGCCGTTGGTGGTGACCGCCAGCGTGCGGATGGCCGGATTTTCCCGCACGGCGGCGATGATCTCGGTAAAATCGCGGCGCAGCGAAGGCTCGCCGCCGGTCAGGCGCACCTTTTCGGTGCCCAGTTCGGCGAACGCGCGACTGACGCGGCGGATTTCATCCAGCGACAGGAAGCTTTTCGGGCTGCCGCTCGGCTTGTAGCCGTCGGGCAGACAATAGGTGCAACGAAAGTTGCACACGTCGGTGATCGACAAGCGCAGGTAATAGAACTTGCGCTCATAAGCATCAATGAGTTGCGGTACCATAACACCTTTCCAAAGTCGGGAGATGCGAGCGTTTCCCCTCTGCACCCTGGTGGCTGACTTCGCCACGGCCCAGGCGCCATATCGTTCCGGATGAACAACGTAGGCGCAGGGGCTAGGAGTTTGATTTCTCTTCCCGCTACCTTGAGTAGCCGGAATGAAACCGTGGTTTTCAGCAGAATTCTAGCGCTAATCGGCAACGATAGCCAACGCGTTAATTCGCTATATAATTGTCTATACAGCGTTTTTAGACGCCGCGTAATCGGGTAAACCATGATAAACATCGCTTGCGTGGACGAATTGACCAGAATCACGCAAATGACACTCTTTATCGCGTTTTTATGCCGGATCCGCTACCTTATGCGGGCAGTTCAGCCCCTTTGTAAGGAAATTTATGCGTAATCGTACCCTGGCCGATCTCGACCGCGTGGTGGCGTTGGGCGGCGGACACGGCCTGGGCCGTGTGATGTCGGCCCTGTCGTCCTTAGGCTCCCGCCTGACCGGCATCGTTACCACCACCGACAACGGCGGTTCCACCGGCCGCATACGCCGTTCGGAAGGCGGCATTGCCTGGGGCGATACCCGCAACTGTCTCAACCAGCTGATCACCGAGCCGAGCGTCGCCTCGGCGATGTTCGAATACCGCTTCAGCGGCAACGGCGAACTGGCCGGCCATAACCTCGGCAACCTGATGTTGAAAGCGCTGGATCACCTGAGCGTGCGCCCGCTGGAAGCGATCAATCTGGTGCGCAGCTTGCTGAAGGTGGACGCGGCGCTGATCCCGATGTCGGAGCAGCCGGTGGATTTGATGGCGCACGATCACGAAGGCAATCACGTTTACGGTGAAGTGAATGTCGATCAACTGGCCCATATGCCGCAGGAGCTGATGCTGTCGCCCCCGGTCAACGCCACGCGCGAAGCGCTGGACGCCATCGCGCAAGCCGACGTGATCCTGATCGGGCCGGGCAGCTTCCTCACCAGCCTGATGCCGCTGCTGCTGCTGGACGATCTCACCCAGGCGCTGCGCCGCAGCAGCGCCAGCATGATTTATATCGGCAACCTCGGCCGCGAACTGAGCGTGGCCGCCGCGGCACTGTCGTTAAAGGATAAGCTGACGCTGATGGAAGAGAAGATCGGCCGCCGGATGATCGATGCGCTGATTGTCGGTCCGGGGGTGGACACCAGTGAAGTGCAGGATCGGGTGGTGATTCAACAACCGCTGGAAGCGAGCGACATCCCCTACCGCCACGATCGCCAGCTGCTGCGCCAGGCGCTGGATCACGCGCTGGTGGAGCTGGCCGCACGCCGCTGACCGAATTTAACCGTCTCGCCCGCGCAGCCAGGGATTATCGCTGGCCGGGGCGGGATGGCTGACCATATCGATATACAGCTCTTCCACCTCTTTGCGCGCCCAGGGCGTGCGACGCAAAAACTTCAGACTGGACTTGATGCTCGGATCGCTGCGGAAGCAGTTGATGCGAATGCGCGCGCCCAGTTCGGACCAACCGTAGTGATCCACCAGTTTATTCAGCAGTTGCTCCAGCGTCACGCCGTGCAGCGGGTCTTTAGACTGGTGTTGGCTCATGTTCGGTACTCTTCGTGGTCAAATCGGGCCGCACACCATAACAGCTTTGACGCGGCCGACAAGGAATTTTGACGCCCACAGCGCGGGCGCCGTCCAACGGTCAGGAAATCGCGATGAACTGCTCGCGCAGCTGGTGGATTTCGTCGCGCAGCGCAGCCGCCTGCTCGAACTCCAGGTTTTGCGCATGGGTGTACATCTGCGCCTCCAGATCGCGGATTTTCTGATCCAGCGCTTTCGGCGTGAGGTTCTGCAGCTGAGCGCCACCGTCCGCCGCCTTGCTCCTGCCTTTACCCTTGGCGCGGTTGACCGGCTGACCGATCTGCAGAATATCGCCGATCTTCTTGTTCAGCCCCTGCGGCACGATGCCGTTGGCTTCGTTATAGGCCTGCTGCTTGGCGCGGCGCCGCTCGGTTTCACCGATCGCCTTGGCCATCGAATCGGTGATGCGATCGCCATACAGGATCGCCTTGCCGTTCAGGTTACGCGCCGCACGGCCGATGGTCTGGATCAGTGAACGCTCGGAACGCAGGAAGCCTTCCTTGTCGGCGTCCAGAATCGCCACCAGCGACACCTCAGGCATGTCGAGGCCCTCACGCAGCAGGTTGATGCCCACCAGCACGTCAAACTCGCCCAGACGCAGGTCACGGATGATTTCGACCCGTTCCACGGTATCGATGTCCGAGTGCAGGTAGCGCACGCGCTCGCCATGCTCTTCCAGGTATTCGGTCAGGTCTTCCGCCATGCGTTTGGTCAGGGTGGTCACCAGCACGCGCTCGTTGATCGCCGCGCGCTTGCGGATCTCGGAGAGCAGATCGTCCACCTGAGTGGCGACCGGCCGCACTTCCACGATCGGATCCAGCAGCCCGGTCGGGCGCACCACCTGATCGATCAGATCGCCGCCGGATTTCTCCAGCTCATATTTGCCCGGCGTGGCGGAAACATAGATGGTCTGCGGCGCCAGCGCCTCGAACTCCTCGAAGCGCAGCGGGCGGTTGTCCAGCGCCGACGGCAGACGGAAGCCGTACTCCACCAGCGTTTCCTTGCGCGCGCGGTCGCCCTTGAACATCGCGCCGATCTGCGGAATGGTCACGTGGGATTCGTCGACCACCAACAGGCCGTCCGCCGGCAGGTAGTCGAACAACGTCGGCGGCGGCTCGCCCTCGGCGCGCCCGGAAAGGTAGCGCGAGTAGTTTTCGATGCCCGAGCAGTAGCCCAGCTCGTTCATCATCTCCAGATCGAACTGGGTGCGCTGCGTCAGGCGTTGCTCTTCCAGCAGCTTGTTGTTGGCCAGCAGCACCTTGCGGCGGTCCGCCAGATCGACCTTGATCTCTTCCATCGCCTGCATGATCCGCTCGCGCGGCGTCACGTAGTGCGACTTCGGGTAAATGGTAAAACGCGGCACCACTTGCTCAATCTGCCCGGTCAGCGGATCGAACAGCGACAGCCGTTCCACTTCTTCGTCGAACAGCTCGACGCGCAGCGCCAGCTCGTCCGATTCCGCAGGGAAGATGTCGATCACCTCGCCGCGCACGCGGAAGGTGGCGCGCTGGAAAGCCTGATCGTTACGGGAATACTGCAGCTCCGCCAGGCGGCGCAAAATGGAGCGCTGATCGATGATCATTCCCTGGGTCAGGTGCAGCATCATCTTCAGGTAAAGATCCGGATCGCCCAGGCCGTAGATCGCCGATACCGACGCCACCACCACCACATCGCGCCGCTCCAGCAACGCCTTGGTGGCGGAAAGACGCATCTGCTCGATGTGCTCGTTCACCGAAGCGTCTTTTTCAATGAAGGTGTCGGAGCTGGGCACGTAGGCTTCCGGCTGGTAGTAGTCGTAGTAGGAGACGAAGTATTCCACCGCATTCTCAGGGAAAAACGCTTTCATCTCGCCGTACAGCTGCGCCGCCAGCGTCTTGTTCGGCGCCAGCACCATGGTCGGCCGATTCAGATCGGCTATCACGTTGGCGATGGTGAATGTCTTGCCCGAACCGGTGACCCCCAGCAGCGTCTGGTGCGCCAGGCCGTCTTCCAGCCCCTCTTCCAGCTTGCGGATGGCTTCCGGCTGATCGCCGGCCGGTTTGAACTCGGAATGCAGTTTGAAAAGTTTACTCATTGCTCGGCTACCCTGTGGAGATGCGCGCGCTCAGGCGGCCAACCGGCTCTGCGCCGGACATGGCCCCTAATTATGGAAAGTGTCGGCGATTTGCGCCAGTGCCCATGATACTGGATATAAAACCAGCTTCAAGCGGATTCGTCGCTGCGCCCGGCACGGCGGCGATGCCGTTGCACCGTGAGGTTACAGCCGGGTGACATTTTTATTGTCAATAACAGATTTATCCCCAGAACTTGCCGCGAATTAACTTATTGATAGCACCGCGTCGAAAAATCATACATAGAGACCTGATCAATACCCCTGTGTCTTGATTTTAATTAATCTATTGATATATAAGATATTTAATAAAAAGACGAGAATGCGGGCAAAGCGAACAGAACCCGCGTCGGCTCTCGCTTTACAGCGTTTTTCTAAATCTAATGCACAAGGTTATCCACAGGAATAGTGGATAACTCTCACCGCCCCGCCCGGGGCGGGAGTTACAGAAAGAAAGCTTTTCGCCCTTTACACTCGCCAAAATGGCTTTTTTAGTTATTTTTTCATAAAAATATCGCTTTGTTTATGCCGATTAATACTAAAAATCCCCATTGCCAAAATCGCATTGCCCCCTTTCTCGCGGATCGCGCTTGACGGCGGCGCAATGCCTTGCACCACGCCCTCACCGCAGAGCACCACAAGAGTGCAAAAAACGTCCGGGTTAACTTCCCGGCGTATTTTCAGGCCGCCGCGGCAGAGCGCGTCAGGCCTGATTAGCGGTTAACAAGGCGATAACAACCTCCCGTTTTCACCCGGCGACAAAATTGGCCTGGGAGTTGCTTTATCTTCCTGCGTATCAATGCGGTGCGGCGGCGTGATGCGCTGCCAGCCGCAGCGTGTACCCCTCGCGGTGCTATCGCCTGTAAAAGCGCAAGAACGACACCAAGTCGTCACAAGCGTCGTTTTTAACGACATATTGACTGTCATTCCGTCCACCGCAGACCTTGCTCTGGCTCATCGGACGGACGGCATCTTGTTCCAGACATTGCCACACTCGGGAAATTCGCCGCGCATGCGGCCTTTGCTGTCCCCCGCCAACGAGTGAAACGAGCGTCTATGAGGAGAATGCCAAATGCTGAGCCTGAGATCGGTCAATCAATTCTACGGTCAAAACCACACCCTGTGGGACATCAACCTGGAGCTGCCGCGCGGCCAGTGCACCGTGCTGCTCGGGCGCAACGGCGTGGGCAAGACCACGCTGGTCAACTGCATCATGGGGCATTTGCCGGTAGTGAGCGGCAGCATGACCTGGCAGCCGGCAGATCAGCCGCCGCAAAACCTGCTGCTGCAACCGATGGAGCGCCGCGCCGCACTCGGCATCAGCCACGTCCCGCAAGGGAGGCAACTCTTCTCGCAGCTGAGCGTGGAAGAGAATCTGCAGGTGGCGCAGATGGCCGTGCGCGGCGCCCCTCGCCGCATTCCGCCGCTGATCTACAGCCTGTTTCCCAATTTGCGCCAGATGCGTACCCGCCGCGCCGGCGATCTGTGCGCAGGCGCCCAGCGCCAGCTGGCCATCGGCCGTGCGTTGGCGCAGGAACCGGCGCTGCTGATCCTCGACGAACCGACGGCGGGCGTGCCGCCTTCGATCGCCGCCGACATCGGCAACGTGATCCGCAGGCTCAACTATGAATTGGGCATGACCATTTTGCTGGTAGAGCATCAGCTGCCGTTCGTGCGCCGGGTGGCGGATCGCTTTTGCCTGTTGGATAGCGGGCGCACCGTGGCGCACGGCGCGCTGACGCAGCTGGATGAGGCGCTGATCGGCGCCGGGCTGGCGGAACAGGACGGAGGATGAGGGAGCGAGGCTCCCTCATTGAGAGTTTATAACAGGCTGATATCCAGATACTGCCCCAGCGGCGCCCGTTCGGCCTGCGGCAGGTGCGGGATTTCGCCCAGCAGCAGCGCGGGCAGCATACGGCGCAGCGTAGCCAGGTATTCCTGATGCCGCCGCCCCGGCGGCGCCACGTCGTTGGCGATCCAACCGGCCAGCGTCAGCCCCGCCTGTTGCACCGCCTGGGCCGTCAGCACCGCGTGGTTGATGCAGCCCAGCTTGATACCCACCACCAGGATCACCGGCAGTTGCTCCTGCTGCACCCAGTCGGCGAAGGTGTACTGCGCCGACAGCGGAGTAAACCACCCGCCGGCGCCCTCGACCAATACCCAGTCGGCGCGCTGTTCCAGCCGGCGCAGGCCGTCGGACAGCCGCGCTGCGTCGATCGGCCGGCCTTCATCGGCGCTAACGATATGCGGCGAAGTCGGTTCGGCAAAAACGTAAGGGTTCACTTCGTCGTACCCCAGCGCCACGCCGCTGTTGGCTTGCAGCGCCAGCGCGTCGCCGTTGCGCAGCCCCTCGGCGGTCATCTCGCTGCCGGAAGCCACCGGCTTATAGCCGGCGCTGCGGTAGCCCGCCAGATTGGCGGCCTGCAGCAAGGCGCTGCTGGCGACAGTTTTCCCGACCTCGGTGTCGGTGCCGGTCACGAACCAACGTTTAATCACGATAAATCACTCCATAAGCCAGATGATAGCTGAGCGGGAACTGCCCCTGCCGGCACGGGTAAGCCGCCTGCAGCGCGGCGAGGCGGCCGCGCGACATCAGGCCGCCCTCGCGTCCCTGGTGCAGATGCGTCGCCCCGATGCCCTTGAGCGAACGCATCAGCGTCATCACGTCCGGGTAATTCAGGGTGCGCAGCTCCGTCACCAGCTCGTGTCGATAGTCGGCACAGGCGGCGCGGATCTGCGCCAGCGGCAGGAAGGCGTTCACGTGACGTTCGCCGTCCACCTGTTGCCAGGCGTCCCCCAATTCCTGCAGCGAGCCCGCCGCCAGCGTGGAGAACAGGATCACGCCGCCGGGCCGGGTGACGCGATACAGCTCTGCCAGCGCGGCGGGCAGATCGCTGCACCACTGCACCACCAGGCTGCTGAAACAGATGTCCATCGCCGCGTCGGGCAACGGCACCTGCTCGATATCGCCCAGCAGATAATGGTGCGCCGCCTGTTGCTGACGGGCGAATGCCAACATCCCCGGCGCCAGATCGAGCGCCGTCACCTGCTTGCCTCGCTCACGCCACAGACGGCTGAAATAGCCGGTGCCGCAGCCGGCATCCAGCAGCCGTTCGCCCGGGTGGGAACTCCCCATCCCCAGTAAGCGCTCGCCAACGTCACGCTGCAGCGCGGCGGCGGCGTCGTAGCTGCCGGCCGCGCGGCTGAAGGCCGAGGCGACCGCCTGTTTGTTCACTGTGTCATTGGCTGACGTCATGCAATACCTCCAGCAGGCGATCGATATCCTGCGGCTGGTGCGCCGCCGTCAGGGTAATGCGCAGCCGCGCGCCGCCCGGCGGTACCGTCGGTGGACGGATGGCGCTCACCCACAGGCCGCGATCGCGCAGACGGGTCGCCAGATCGAGCGCACGCTGATTGTCCCCCACCAGCAGCGGCTGGATGGCGGTGTCGGAATCCGTCAGGGTCAGCGCCAGCGGCGCCGCGCCCTGGCGGAAACGCCGGATGTTATCCTGCAGCCGGGCGCGCAGTTCATCGCCCTCTCGAATGCAGGCCAGCGCCGCCTGCAGCGCGCAGGCCTGCGCCGGCGGCATCGCGGTGCTGTAGATCAGATGGCGAGCGAACTGCAGCAGATACTCGGCAGTCGCCTCATCGCACAGCACTGCCGCGCCGCTGACGCCGAACGCCTTGCCGAAGGTCGCCACCAGCAGTTCAGGACGCACGCCCTGCTGCCAGCAGCTGCCGCGGCCTTGCTCGCCGCGCACGCCGACGCCGTGGGCATCGTCCACCATCAGCCAGGCGCCCGCCGCGCGGGTTAAGCGATGCAGCTCCGCCAACGGTGCGCCGTCGCCGTCCATGCTGAACACCCCTTCGGTCACCGCCAGCCGCTGCCCGTCGCAGGGTTTGGCCAGCAAATCCGCCAGCGCCTGCGGCTGATTGTGCTGGAAGCGGCGCAGCTCGGCCGGCGACTGCGCCGCCGCCTCCAGCAGCGAGGCATGGCTGAGGCGATCGGCCAAAATGCGATCGCCCTTCTGCATCAACGCCGCCAGCACCGCCTGGTTGGCAGCGTAACCGGAGATGAACAGCAGCGCGCGCGGATAGCCGAGCCACGCCGCCAGTTGCTCCTCCAGCGCCTGATGCGCCGCGCTAAAGCCGGTGACGTGACCCGAACCGCCGCTGCCGACGCCGTAACGCTGCGCGCCCTGCTGCCAGGCGGCGATCACCCGCGCATCCTGGCTCAGCCCCAGGTAGTCGTTACCGGAGAAGTTCAGGTAGAGACGATCGCCGAGCCGGATCTGGCGGCCGTTGCCGCCCTCGGTGGCCTGTCGCCGACGGTAGGCGGCGTTCAGGCGCCGCTCTGTCAGCGCCTGCTCGATTCGTTGCTGCCAGCTCATCACGGCGCCGCGTTGTAAAACTCGGCGGTATCGGCGTTCAGCAGTTGCTTGGCCAGCACCTGCTGTTGCTGGTTGTCGCCGTGTTCGGTTGCGGTCTGCTGCGGGTTGAGCCCCAGCTTGCGGAACAGCTGCAGGTCTTTGTCTTCTTCCGGGTTCGGCGTGGTCAGCAGCTTGCAGCCGTAGAAGATGGAGTTGGCGCCGGCCATGAAGCACATCGCCTGCGTCTGTTCGTTCATCTGTTCGCGGCCGGCGGAGAGACGGACATAAGAGGCCGGCATCATGATACGCGCGACTGCGATGGTGCGGATGAAATCAAACGGATCGACGTCATCGTTATCCGCCAGCGGCGTACCTTTCACCTTCACCAGCATGTTGATCGGCACGCTCTCCGGCGGCTTTGGCAGGTTGGCCAGCTGCACCAACAGCCCGGCGCGATCGCGCACCGTTTCACCCAGCCCGACGATGCCGCCGGAGCACACTTTGATGCCGGCGTCGCGCACCTTGTCGAGCGTATCCAGGCGCTCCTGGTAGCTGCGGGTAGTGATGATGCTGCCGTAGAACTCCGGCGAGGTGTCGAGGTTATGGTTGTAATAATCCAGCCCGGCCTCCGCCAACCGCTCGGCCTGAGTACCGTCAAGCGTGCCCAGCGTCATGCAGGTTTCCATGCCCATCGCTTTCACGCCCTGCACCATCTGCTGCAGATAAGGCATATCGCGCTCGTGCGGGTTCTTCCACGCCGCGCCCATGCAAAAACGGGTCGAGCCGTTCGCCTTAGCTTTGCGCGCCGATTCCAGCACCTGCTCGACCTGCATCAACCGCTCAGACTCCAGGCCGGTCTTGTAGCGTGAGCTCTGCGGGCAGTATTTACAGTCTTCCGGGCAAGCGCCGGTCTTGATCGAGAGCAGCGTGCTGACCTGCACCTGACGCGGATCGAAGTGCTGGCGGTGTACGGTTTGCGCTTCGAACAGCAGTTCAAGCAGCGGTTTATCAAACAGGGCCTGGGCTTGCCCTACTGTCCAGTGAATGCGGTCGGCCATCATGGCGTCTCCAAAACGAAAAAGTGTCGCCAGTTTAAATATTGTGGATATACTGTCAACCAATCTTAATTCAATTTGGTTTACAAGTATGTCTGTCACCGCTTCCGACCTGGCGTTTGACCAACGTCATATCTGGCACCCCTACACCTCCATGAGCCGCCCGTTACCCTGTTACCCGATCGAGTCGGCCAGCGGCGTCGAGCTGCAGCTGGCGGATGGCCGGCGCCTGGTGGACGGCATGTCCTCCTGGTGGGCGGCGATCCACGGTTACAACCATCCGAGTCTGAATCAGGCCGCCAGCCAGCAGCTGGAGAAGATGTCGCACGTGATGTTCGGCGGCATCACCCATCCGGCCGCCATCTCGCTGTGCCGTCGGCTGGTGGCGATGACGCCGGAAGCGCTGCAGTGCGTGTTCCTGGCAGATTCCGGTTCGGTGGCGGTGGAAGTGTCGCTGAAGATGGCGCTGCAGTACTGGCAGGCGCGCGGCGAGCGCCGGCAGCGCATCCTGACGCTGCGCCACGGCTATCACGGCGATACCTTCGGCGCGATGTCGGTCTGCGATCCGGACAACTCGATGCACAGCCTCTATCAGGGCTATCTGGCGCCGCACCTGTTCGCCACCGCGCCGCAGTGCCGCTTCGACGAGGAATGGCGCGAAGAGGACATTGCGCCGTTCGCCGCGCTGCTGGAGCAGCACGCCGGTGAAGTGGCGGCGGTGATCCTGGAACCGGTGGTGCAAGGCGCCGGCGGCATGCGCATCTACCACCCAACCTACCTCAAGCGGGTGCGCGAGCTGTGCGATCGTCATCAGGTGCTGCTGATCGCCGACGAGATCGCCACCGGCTTCGGCCGCACCGGCAAGCTGTTCGCCTGCGAACACGCGCAGGTGGTGCCGGACATTCTCTGTCTGGGCAAGGCGCTGACCGGCGGTTACATGACCCTGTCCGCCACCCTGACCACCCGCCACGTGGCGGAGACCATCAGCAACGGCGCGGCCGGCTGCTTTATGCACGGGCCGACCTTTATGGGCAACCCGCTGGCCTGCGCGGTAGCGGACGCCAGCCTGGCGCTGCTGGCGGAAAATCGCTGGCAGGCGCAGGTGAGCGCCATCGAAGCCCAGCTGAAGCAAGAACTGCTGCCGTTGGCGGCGCTGCCGAAAGTGGCGGACGTGCGGGTGCTGGGGGCGATTGGGGTGGTGGAGATGCGCGAACCGGTGGATGTCGCCGGGCTGCAGCGCGGGTTCGTCGAGCGCGGGGTGTGGATCCGGCCGTTCGGCAAACTGATTTACCTGATGCCGCCTTACATCATCGAAGCGGAACAGCTCAGCCGCCTGACCGCCGCCGTGGCCGCCGCCGCGCGTTAATGCCTTACCAATGCTGGTCCAGATAGCGGGCCAGCAATCCCAGACACAGCAGCCAGAGTAAAATGATCATCGCCGCCGCCATGCGGCCGGTGGGGTTGTCGACGCGCTTTTGCGCCTTCTCGCGCAGCTCGGCCATCAGCGGCTTGGGGATCAGGCGCACCGCCAGCATGATGCCCAACGGCACGATAATCACATCGTCCAGATAGCCCAGCACCGGAATGAAATCCGGGATCAGATCGATTGGCGAGATCGCATAGCCGGCCACCAGCAGCGCGATCAGCTTGGCGTACCACGGGGTGCGCTTATCACGGGCGGCCAGCCACAGCGCGTAGATATCGCGCTTGATGCCTTTGGCCCAACGGCGCAGCCAGCCGAACCACGGCGTGCGTTTTTTCAGTGAAATCATGATTACTTCATATAAGAACGTAAAACGGTCATCAATTGCTCGATGTCCTGCTCGCGCTGCTGCGGCGTAGCGTCCGCGGCAGCCAGATGTTCGCGCACATGCCCTTCCAGCACCTGCGCCATTAAACCGTTGACCGCGCCGCGCACCGCCGCGATCTGCTGCAGCACAGCAGAACATTCGCCGCCGCTCTCCAGCGCGCGCTCCAGCGCTTCGGCCTGCCCTTTAATGCGGCGCACCCGCGCCAACAGCTTCTTTTGATCTCTGAGGGTATGGCTCATTATTTCCGCCTGATTGTTATTTACTATACTGGGGTATAGTATATTTCAGTACACTACCTTTTGCTGAGGAACTTCACCATGACGTCTCACGCGCCCGCTTTGCACCGCGAGCACAGCCACGTTTTTGACGATGGTAACCCATTGGCCGAAAGAAACACCAGATGGGCGGTGATACTCACCGCCAGTATGATGGTCATCGAGATAGCCGGGGGCTGGCTGTTTAACTCGATGGCATTGCTGGCCGACGGCTGGCACATGAGCTCGCATGCGCTGGCTCTGGGCTTGTCGCTGCTGGCTTACGGCGCCGCACGCCGGTTGGCCAAGGATCGCCGCTTCAGCCTCGGCACCTGGAAGATAGAAGTGCTGGCCGGTTACACCAGCGCGGTGTTGTTGGTGCTGGTGGCGGCGCTGATGCTGTTTCAGTCAGCGCAGCGGCTGCTGAATCCCAGCCCGATTCATTATAACGAAGCCATCGCCATCGGCGCGATCGGGCTGGCCGTCAACCTGCTCTGCGCCTGGCTGTTGCGCGGCGGCGGCCACCATCACCACCACGGGGATCACCACGATGACCATCATCATGACCTCAACCTGCGTTCCGCCTATATCCACGTCATCGCCGACGCCGCCACCTCGGTGTTGGCCCTCGTCGCGCTGTTCGGCGGCAAGCTTTGGGGCGCCGCCTGGCTCGATCCGTTGATGGGCATCGTCGGCGCGGTGATGGTGGCCGCCTGGGCCTATAGCCTGATGCGCGATAGCGGGAAGATTTTGCTGGATGCCGAAATGGACGCCCCCGTGGCGCAAGAGATACGTCAGACCCTGGCCACCTCCGGCCACCCACTCACGCTGACCGATTTGCATTTAGGCCGCATCGGTAAAGGAAAATATCATTGCGTCCTCGCCCTGAGCAGCGCCGATCGCGCCCTCACCGCCGACCGGGTGCGCCAACTGTTGGCCGCGCATCCCGAACTGGTGCACATTACCGTCGAGATCAACCGCCCACCGTTGGCGCAAGGGGTTGTATTGTTCCACCGAAAAGATCTAGCTTAAGGGCTCTGCTTTTATCGCAACTGGGAGTCATTATGGCTTTTCGTTTGTACAGCAACGATCTGCAGGACGGCGGCAAGATGCCGCAGCAGCAGGTTTTCAACGGCATGGGCTACCACGGCGATAACCTGTCGCCCCACCTGGCCTGGGACGGCGTGCCCAAGGGCACCAAGAGCTTCGTTGTCACCCTGTACGATCCCGATGCCCCTACCGGCTCCGGCTGGTGGCACTGGGTGGTGGCCAATATTCCGGCCGACGTGCGTGAGCTGCCGCAGGGCGCAGGCTCCGGCAAAACGCCGCTGCCGAACGCCGCGCTGCAAACCCGTACCGACTTCGGCTCGGCCGGTTACGGCGGCGCCGCGCCGCCGAATGGCGAAAGCCACCGCTATCAGTTCACCGTGCATGCGTTGGACGTGGAGCACATTGACGTGGATGAGGGTTCCAGCGGCGCGCTGGTGGGCTTCAACGTCCATTTCCACAGTCTCGGCAGCGCCACGCTGACGGTGATGTTCAACTGATCCCCCGCCAATAAAAAAGCGCGGTCAACCGCACCGCGCTTTCCACTCGAGTCTGGCGGACGAATTACTTCGCCAGCACGCTCACCCACATCGGGCCTTTGCCCACCGGATAACGCGCCAGCATGGTCAGCTCGCCGCTGCTCTGGTCAATTTCATGCACCGCGATGTGATCGGACTTCTGGCCGGACGAAATCACGAAGCGGCCGCTGTGATCGATATTGAAACCGCGCGGTTGCGCTTCGGTCGGATAATAGCCGACCACGCTCAGCGTGCCACCGTTTTCGGAAACGCTGAAGAGGGTCAGAATGCTGGCGGTGCGATCGCTGGTGTACAGGAAGCGGCCGTTCGGCGTGATATGAATGTCCGCCGCCCAGCGGGTGCCGTCGAAATCGCTCGGCATGATGTCCAGCGTTTGCGTCACGCTGTACTTGCCGCCGTTTTCCGAAATCGCCAGCACGTCCACCGTGCCGTTCAGCTCATTGACGCAGTAAGCGAACTTGTCGTTGTGGTGGAACGCCATATGGCGCGGACCGGCGCCGGCGGCGATATCCACCGCGTCCTGCGCGTGCGGCGTCAGCTGGCCCGCCAGGCTCAGGTTGAACAGGCGGATGCGGTCTTCTTTCAGACACGGTACCAGCACCAGCTGGTTGGTCGGATCGATGTTCGCCGAGTGCGGCGCACTCAGGCCGTCGATCTGCTGGATCGGCGCCGTGACCACGCCGTCGTGGCCGATCGGGCTGATGCTGGCGCAGTTGCCGCTGTAGGAAGCGGAGAACAGGTAACGCCCCTGCAAATCGGTCGAGATATGGGTCGGGCTGCCCGGCAGCGGTGCCATGCCGGCCTGCTGCAGCGTGCCATCCGCCTCGATGCGGTAGCTGACGATACCGAACGCCGGACGCACGCCGACGTACAGGTGAGTCTTGTCCGGATGAAGGGTCATCGGCTGCACCTGGCCCGGCACGTCAACGGTTTGCAGCAGCGCCAGCGCGCCGGCGTCGTCCAACTGCCAGACGTGGATCTGCTGGCTCTCCGGGCTGGCGACATAAACGATTTGCTTCATGTGTTCTCCTTGCAAAGGGTAAAAGAGGAACCGGTTTCAGGCCGTTCGCTTGCCCCTAGCTTACCGCACATCCGTCGCATGGCAACCCTGCTTAGCACCGGAAGCTCACGCGGTTTTCTCCATAGGCTATACGGTGTACCATCGGATTAATTTTATGGCTAACGATAACGAGAACCCTATGAGCTACCGCGTCATCGCCCTCGATCTTGACGGCACCCTGTTGGACAACCAAAAACGCATCTTACCGCAGTCGCTGGAAGCGCTGGCGCAGGCGCGCGCCGCCGGCGTCCAGGTGGTGGTGGTCACCGGCCGCCACCACGTCGCCATCCATCCGTTTTACCAGGCGCTGCAGATAGATACCCCGGCCATCTGCTGTAACGGCACCTACCTGTATGATTTTCAGCAGAAAAAGGTGCTGGCCGCCGATCCCTTGGCGAAGGAGCAGGCCAAACAGGTGCTGCAGATGCTCAAACAGACCGACATTCACGGGCTGATGTACGTTGACGACGCCATGCTGTATCAGGAACCGAGCGGCCACGTGATTCGCTCGCTGGCCTGGGCCGAAACCCTGCCGGCGGCGCAGCGCCCGACGCTGCTGCAGGTCGGCAGCCTGACGCAGGCGGCCGACGACGCGCAGGCGATCTGGAAATTCGCCACCTCGCACGCCGATATTCCGGCGCTGCGCGAGTTTGCCGACACGGTGGAAAAAGAGCTGGGGCTGGCGTGCGAATGGTCCTGGCACGATCAGGTGGATATCGCCAAAGGCGGCAACAGCAAAGGCAAGCGCCTGCGCCAATGGGTAGAGTCGCAGGGGCTGAGCATGGATCAGGTGGTGGCGTTCGGCGACAACTACAACGACATCAGCATGCTGGAAGCGGTCGGTTTGGGCGTGGCGATGGGCAATGCCGATGACGCCATCAAGGAACGCGCCGATCTGGTGATCGCCGATAACCTGCAGCCGGGCATCGCCGAGGTGATCCGCACCCGCGTGCTGTAGTCTTTTCGCCCTCCCGCCGGGAGGGCCCGCCTTAACGGCTCTCGCGGCTGATCGACACGCTTTTCACCTGCGCATACAGCCACTGCCCGGGGCGGATCGCCAGTTCATCGCGCGCCCATGGCGTAATGCGCGCCCACAGCACGTGTTCGCCGACCGCCAGTTTCACTTCCACCTGCCCGTCCACGTCCAGACACTCGCTCACCTTGGCTGGCAAGACGTTGCGAATACTGCTGTTGACCGGCGGCTGCAGCACCAGCGAGACGTCGGCGGCGTTGATGCGGATGCGCAGTTGGGTGCCCAATTCAGCGTCGATGCCGCTGACCCACAGCCTTTGATCGCCAAGCGCCAGCGCCGTCATGGCATAACGTTGATGATGCTCAATCACGCTGACGCGCAGCACGCTGCTCTGATCTTCACGCTGCAGCCACGGCCGCAGCGCGCTGCTGGCCCAGACTTCTTCCAGCCCGCCGAACGCACGCACTTCGCCGCGATCCAGCACCATCACCTGCTCGGCCAGCCGCAGGATCTCGTCCAGGCTGTGGCTGACGTAAAGGATGGGGATGTTCACGTCCTGCGCCAACCGCTCCAGATACGGCAGCAGCTCGCGTTTGCGCGGCAGATCGAGCGAGGCCAGCGGTTCATCCATCAGCAGCAGTTCCGGCGCGGTCAGCAGCGCGCGGCCGATCGCCACCCGCTGTTTTTCACCGCCGGAGAGCGTCAGCGGCAGCCGGTTCAACAGCGGCCCGATGCCCAGCAGCTCGACGATGGTATTGAACTGCGCGCGCATGCCGGCCGCCATGCCGTACTGCAGGTTGCCGCGCACCCGGTAGTGCGGGAACAGCCGCGCATCCTGAAACACATAGCCGATACGGCGCTTTTCCGGCGGCAGGCAGAGGCCGGAGGCGGTATCCACCAGCGTACGGCCATTGAGCGCGATGCGCCCCTGCTGCAAACGGGTCAGGCCGCCGATGGCGTTGATCAGGGAGGTTTTGCCCGCGCCGGACAGGCCGAAAATCGCGGTGATGCCCTGCGCCGGCAAATCGGCGCGGACGTTGAGATTGAGGTCGCCCAGCTGCTGCGAGAAATCCAGCTCCAGCATTTACACCCCCATCCGTTTGCGGCCCCAGCGGGCCAGCCATTCGGACACCATCAGCGAAGCCAGCGACAGCACGATGGCGATCACGCACAGACGCGCGGCGGCGGCCTCCGCCCCCGGCGTTTCAATCAGCGTATACATCGCCAGCGGAATGGTGCGGGTTTCACCGGGAATGTTGGAGACGAAGGTGATGGTGGCGCCAAACTCCCCCAGCGAACGGGCGAAGGCCAGCACCACGCCGACAATAACGCCGGGCAGCGACAGCGGCAGCGTGATGGTGAAAAACACCCGCCACGGATTGGCGCCCAGCGTGCGCGCCGCCTGCTCCAGCCGGGTATCCACCGCCTCCAGCGCCAGCCGGATGGCGCGCACCATCAGCGGAAACGCCACCACCGCCGACGCCAGCGCGGCGCCGCGCCAGCTGAAACTGAAGCTGAAACCGAACCAGTCGTACAGCCACTCGCCGATAACGCCGCGCCGCCCCATGGCGATCAACAGCAAATAGCCGACCACCACCGGCGGCAGCACCAGCGGCAGGTGAATGACGCCGTCCAGCAGCGCCTTGCCGGGGAAGCGGCAACGCACCAGCACCCAGGCCATCAGAATGCCGAACGGCAGGCTGCAGACCACCGCCAAACCGGAGACTTTCAGGCTCAGCTCAACCGCCTGCCACTCGTACTCACTCAGAATCATTTACGCGGGGTGAATCCATAATGTTCGAAAATAGCGGCCGCTTCCGGGCTCTTCAGATAGGTATAGAAAGCGCTGACCGTCGGATTTTGACGATCTTTCACCATCGCCATCGGATATTCAACCGGTTTGTGGCTGTCTTCCGGGAACACGCCCACCACTTTCACCTTGTCGCTGGCGACCGCGTCGGAGCCGTAGACGATGCCGAGCGGCGCTTCACCCCGCTCCACCAGCGCCATGGCGCTGCGCACGTTGTTGGCGCGCGCCAGTTTCGGCTCCAGCAGGCTCCAGGCGCCCAGGTGTTCCAGCGCTTCCTTAGCGTAGATACCGGCCGGCACATGATCCGGATCGCCCACCGCCAGGCGGCCGCCGTTGAGCAGCTTGGCCCAGTCGGTCTGCTTGTCGATGGCGATCTTGTCTTGCTTATCGCTCTTGGCGGCGATCAGCACCAGTTCGTTGCCCAGCAGCGTGTAACGGGTGTCTTTCACCATCTGCTGCTTGTCGATGGCGTAATCCATCCACTGCTGATCGGCGGAGATAAACAGATCGGCCGGAGCACCCTGCTCAATTTGGCGCGCCAGCGTCGAGGACGACGCGAAGGAGGAAACCACCTGCACGTCCTTGCCTTTTTGATATTGGGTGGCGATGTCCTGCAGCGCGTTGGTCAGCGACGCGGCAGCGAACACGGTGATCTTTTCCGCCGCCGAAGCCTGAGCCACCAGGCCCGATGCCAGAACGATCCCGCCAACCCATTTGGTCCATTGCTGTTTCATTGTTTTTCTCCGCAAGTTAACGTGCATTATCACTCTTCGTTATATAAAAAATAATATAACGTTGCGCGAAAGCTTGTCATGCGGTTTATCGGCAAAGCGTGAGATAACTTGAGGAATGCCCGCCGGGGAATGCCGGCGGGTATCGGGATGGGGAACGGTCAGTGCTGGGTGCGGTTTTCTTTCGAACGGCCCACTTTGGAGAAGACGTTGAACACTTCGCCAAAACCGTAGATCAGGCCGAGAATGAGCGCCATGACCACCGGCACCATCACCACGGCGAACAACAGACTTTTCAATAATTCCAACATGATAGCCTCGCTTAACTGCCCATTGAGCGGCAAATGCCTTTCACCGCATATCGGGTTATTCTAACCCAAAAAAATCGGTAAAACGGAGTTATTTTAGCCAGCGAGGCGAAATTGTGATCGGCCAAACGTGCCCTTTCAGCCGCCCTCATCCCGGCGCGGGGTAATAGATCAACGGCGGCGCATAGCCGGCGGGCGCCGCCAGCCTGGCCTCCACACCGTATACCGCGTGAATGTTCTCCGGCGTCAACGCCTGCCGCGGCACGCCCGCCGCACAGATCCCGCCCCGCTGCAGCAGCGCGATCCGATCGCAATAACAGGCCGCCAGATTAAGATCGTGCAGCGTCACCACCACGCTGAGTTTCAGCCGCCGCAGCAAGGCCATAAACTGCTGTTGATGGGCGATATCCAGATGATTGGCGGGCTCGTCCAGCAGCAGCCACGGCGTTTGCTGCGCCAGCGCGCGCGCCAAATGCACCCGCTGCCGTTCGCCGCCGGACAGCCGCTGCCAATCGCGATCGGCCAGGTGGCTGATGCCCACTTGCTCCATCGCCTGCTCGGCGAGGCGGCGATCCTCGGCGCCGAAACCGCGCCAGCGGCCGGTATGGGCCAGGCGCCCCAGCAGCACCGCCTCCTTCACCGGCAGCGCGAAGGCGCCGGGGGCGGATTGCTCGAGAAAGGCGATGCGCCTGGCGCGCTCCCGCCCGGAAAACGCGGTAATTTCGCGCCCTTCCAGCCAAACGCGGCCCCCGGCGGCGGGCTGCAGCCCGGCCAGCAGTTTGAGCAGCGTGGATTTACCGCTGCCGTTGACGCCCAGTACACCGGTGACCTCACCGGGCAAGGCGCAGAAGCTGAGATTTTCCAGCACCGTACGCGCCCCCGCTCGCCAGCTCACCGCTTCGGCACACAGGCCAGAGCGCGCTTTTTCAATCGTCATGCATTGACCTTCCGATACAGCAACAGCAGGAATACCGGCACCCCCAGCAGTGCGGTCAGCACCCCGACCGGCAGCTCGCGCGGCGCAAACAGCGTTCTGGCCAGCGTGTCCGCCGCCACGGCGAACAGGGCGCCGCACAGCGCGCTGGCCGGCAACAGCAGCCGATGCCGCGAACCGACCAGCCGCCGGGCGACATGCGGCACCGTCAGCCCGATAAACCCCACCGCGCCGCTGAACGCGACGATCGCCGCCGTCAGCGCGGTGGTCGCCACATACAGCAGCAGCTTCAGCGGGGCCACCGCCACCCCCAGCGAAGCGGCGGTCACGCCGCCAAACGCCAGCGCGTCCAGTTCACCCGCCCGCAGCCAGCAAAGCAGCAGCGTCGCCGCCAGCGCCAGCCCGCACAGCCCGACCTGCGGCCAGCGCGCGTCGCTGAACGATCCCAGCAGCCAGAACATCACGCCGCGCGTGGCGTTGGCGTCCGCCTGCCAAAGGGTGATCAGCGAAGTCAGCGCGGAGAGCAGCTGCGTCACCGCCACCCCGGCCAGAATAAACAGCGTGGACTCCCCCTGCAGCGAACGCCCGGCCAGCAGCATCACCAACGCAAACGCCGCCAGCGCGCCGATAAACGCCCCGCCGGACACCGACAGCAGGCCGCCCCCCAACCCCAACACCAACACCGTCACCGCCCCCACGCCGGCGCCGGAGGAGATCCCCAGCACCCAGGGATCGGCCAGCGGGTTGCGGGTCAGCGATTGCAGCACGGTGCCCGCCAACGCCAGCCCGGCGCCGGCCAGCGCCGCCAACAGGGCGCGCGGCATCCGCAGCGACCAGATGATGCGCTGATACACCTCGGCATCGGTCTGCGCACCGCCGCTGACGCCGAGTACAATGCGCCAGGCGTCGCGCCACGCGATCGGCGCGGGCCCCGACAAGGTGGCGCCCAGCAGGGCCAGCGGCAGCGCCGCCGCCAGCAGCAACAACCAGCCGGCCTCACGGCCGGGCAGTAACCGCCGGCTCATGCTATTTCCAGCCTGCGATCACATAGTCGTCCAACAGTTGCCATACCGTCCCCGCCTCGCTGAAACCGGCTTGTCTGAGGGCCGCGAGCTGGAAATCCACCGGCGTCGGCGGCGGTACCGGCCGGCCGGCGAACAGCGCTTCGCGCTCGGCCTGATAAGCGGCCAAGGCCGGCGATTGCAGTGCGCCGGCGAACCAACGATCCCAATCCTCAACGCCGCTGTCCCAGGCGCGCTGTTGGGTCTGCTCGTCGTGCCGCTCCGCCAACGCTTTCAACCTCGGCTGACGGTGGTCACAGCGCTGATGATCGGCATTGAGGAATACGCCGCCGGCGGCCAGCAGCCCGGCGACATTACGGTACAATGCCAGCTGCTGCTCCGGCATCAGCCAGTGCAGCGCCGTGCTGGACACCGCCGCCTGCGGCGTGGAGCCGGACAGCACGGAAAAACAGGCCGGATCCGCCAGATCGGCCTGCAAGATACGGATCCGATCGCCATACTCCGCCAGCGCGCCGCGCGCCACCGCCAGCAGCAGCGGATCGAGATCGATGGCGGTCACCCTGGCCTGCGGAAAGCGCTGCAAAATACGCAAGCTCAGCGATCCCGGGCCACAGGCCAGATCCAGCACGTGAAAATCCTGGCCGACGGCCAGCGCCAGCACGTCCAGCTGGGCGTTAAAACGCGCTTCGCGTTCGGCGATGTAGGCCGCCTGCTGGCGATCCCAGGAGTCCAGCAGCGAAGAGAATGAAACGGCAGTCATATCAAGGTTCCTTGTTGGAAAGCGTCGGAGCCTGCGGCGGCAAGGCCGCCAGGCCCCGAATCAAACGGCCCAGCGCCGCCACGGTGCGGGCGGAAGGGTCCATGTCGTAACCGGGGAGGATCACGTAGCGCCGCTGACGCACGGCGCGCAGCGTCGCGGTCAGCGGGTGATGCTCCAGAAAGGCGATCTTGTCGGCCGCGCTGTCCCCGAAGCCACCGCGCGGCAGATCGCCAAGCACGATCGCATCCGGATCGCGGGCAGCGATAACCTCCCAGGATACCGTCGGCCACAGCTCGGGCAGATCGCCGAACAGGTTCTCGCTGCCGATGCTGCGGCTCAGCAAGCCTGGCGCGCCGCAGCAGCCCGCCACGTAGGGCGTCTGCGTGCCGGCATACCACCACAGCAGACGCCGATGCGGCAATGGCGCGCGCTGCGGCTCAAGCGCCCTCAACTGCCCGCGCAGCCGTTCGATCAGCGCTTCACCGGCGCGGCTGACGTTGAAGATACGCGCCAGCTCCCGCAGCTCGGTGAAAATGTCTTCGAACGTCAGCGCGGCGGCGATCGCGCTTTGCTGGCCGCTGCAGGCGCCGGGAGAGAGATAAGTGCCGATGCGCCATTCCGCCAGCCGCGCCCGATCGGGCGTTTCCGGGCTGTGCAGCCAGTAATAGCTGGCCGAATAGACAAAATCCGGCCGCATCAGCAGCAACGCTTCCGCCGTAGGCGGTGCCGGGCTGGCTGGCGCCCGCAGCGCCTCGGCCGGCGCCGTCGGCGCGGGATCGCGCGCGCGGTCATACCCGACCACGCCGATCGCACGGCCGGCCAGCCCCAGCGCCAGCAGGTTTTCCAGCGCCGGGTTGGCGTAAACCAGCACCCGCTGCGGCGGCTGCGGGTAATCGCGCGTTACCCCACAATTGTGCAGGCTGACGGCATCGGCACGCAGCGGCGCCCCCCAGCCCAATCCCAGGGCGCACAACAACAGGTAAAGCGAGCGTTTCACGTCGTCAGAACCTGACCGACACGAAGGTTTCATAGCTACGCGGCGGCGCAATCAGCGCCTGATCCGGGTAGGTGCGCTGATAGGCGTACAGCTGGTTGGTGGCGTTGCGAATGCGGAAACCGACATCGACGATCGGCGTCAGCTGATAGTCCGCCGCCAGATCAAGCGTGGTGTACGCGCGCATCTTGCGCCGGTTGGCATCGTCGTTGTAACTGCTGCCGACGTAGCGCAGCGAAGAAGCCAGCCCCAAACGTTCCGTCGCCTGATAATGCACGCTGAGGTTGGCGGTCCAGTCCGGGATATAGGCCGGGCGATTGCCGTTGTAGCTGCGCAGCGGGCTACCGCCGCGATAGTCGTCGTAGCGGGCGTGCGTGTAGGCGGCGTTGCCGGCCAGCTCCCAGCGCTCGTCGGGACGCAGCACCACGCCAAGCTCGATGCCGCGTGACGTCTGCCTGCCTACCGCGTTCAACGCATCCGGCCGCTGCGCGTCGGGCACAAACAGGTTGTCCTTGCGCAGTTCGTACAGCGCCAGCGTCGCCTCACCCTTGTTACCCCAAAACTGCCCTTTGGCACCGGCCTCCCACTGGCGCGCTCGCGTCAGCGGCAGATCGGTCTGCGTCGGGCTGAGGAAGAACAGATCGTTGCCCGGCTCCTGGCCGGTGGTGTAGTTGGCGTAGAGCGTGAGGTTATCGGTCAATGCATAGCTGGGGCCCAGGCTCCAGGTGCTGAAAACATAGGTGCGCGCGCGGCTCTCTTCCTGCGGCCCCTGGAAGCGCCAGTCCATGTTCATATGGTTGTAGCGCAACTGGCCCAGCAACGTTAAACGCTCGGTCAGGTTGAAGCGATCTTCAAGAAAGGCGGCGTACTGATTCTGGGTGACGTGGCGCACCGGTGCGCGTTGGCGATCGGTGCCCTGCGCGAACGGCTCTCTGGGCGGCGCGCCGAGCGGCACATCTTCCGAGCCGGGGAAGCCGTTGGAGTAGTACTGGAAATGCCGCTTGCTCAGATCGAAGCCGACCAGCAACCGGTTATCGAAACCGGCAATGGCGCGATCGAACACCAGCGAACTGCGGTTGCCGATCAGATCGTCGTCGTGTGCCAGGGCGCCGAAAGAGTCGCGGTTGACGTCGCCGGGCCGGGCCGCCGCCGCGACGCGGAAACGCTCGACGTTGCGCCATTCGCGAAAGCCGCTGTAGTAATAGAATTGGTTATGCCACTCCACTTCGGGCGTCATAAACCAGTCCAGACTGGCCTGAAATGCGGTGGCGTTGCTCTGGATGCGGCTGTCGGTCAGGTTGTTGTAATTGATGTCACGCAGCTCGCCGGCAATGCGCCCATCCAGCAGCGGCGTGCCGTAGTAAGGGTTGTTGGTGCGGTTGAGCATGCGGTCCAGGCTCAGCGTCAACAGCGCATCGTCGGTCAGCTTAAACAGCAGCGAGCCGGAAACCCGCTTCTGCCGATCGCGCTCGTCCTGCACGTTGCTGCCGCTGTCGTTGCCGCTGACGTCCAGCCGATACGCCACCGCATCGTCCACCAGCGCGCCGCCGGCTCCCAGATGCAAACGCTGGCTGCGGTAGCTGCCGAAGCCATAGTCGAGTTCAACCGGCTGGCGGCTGAAGGTCGGCCGCCGCGAGATCAGGTTGACGCTGCCGCCCGCGGCGCTCAGGCCGTTCAAGGCCGATCCCGGCCCGCGCAGTATCTCGATGCTGTCGTAATGCGCCGGATCGCCCAGCTGCAGCGTGCTGCCGGGCATTTCTACGCCGTTATACAGCCAGGCGATCGGCCGGAAACCGCGCGCGGAAAAGTTGTTCGACAACGTTGGCGAAGCGACGCCGGACAGACCGGTGGCGCGCTCGACGGCGGCAGCCAGCGAGCGGTCGCCCCGCTGTTGGATCGCCCGTGCGCTGATGATATCGATGCTGCGCGGCGTCTCCCGAGCGGTCAGCCCGAGCTGTGACGCGCTGCGGCTCACGGCGTTCAACGCATCGTAGCGCCCGGCGGGGGCTGCCGCCTCCACGGTGAGATGTTCTTCGCATCCCGTGGCACTGCGGGCTTTATCGCAGTCGGCGGCGAAAGCCAGCGGCGCCGTCAGTGCGCCACCGAACCAGGCGGCGGCCAGGCATAAAGATTTTCTGGGCGTGACAAGACGCCGGCGTGTCGTACTCATGTGGAGCATCCCTGTGGTGAAATAAAAACCGGCCGCAGCCGGCGTAAAGCCTTATCGTTTTTCTGTTATGTTATATTATAACAACAAAGCAATGCCAGTCTTTATTACCCCGCTCTCCAGCGCACTGCGTTTGGCGCTTTGCCGCCAAATCGGCGACAATAAGATTTTTGCCGCCGACAGGATGCGCTATGCAGGCCGAAATTCTTCTGACTCTCAAACTCCAGCAAAAGCTGTTCGCCGATCCGCGCCGCATCGCGCTGCTGAAACAGGTGCAGCACACCGGCTCCATCAGCCAGGGCGCCAAACTGGCGGGCATCAGCTACAAAAGCGCCTGGGATGCCATCAATGAGATGAACCAGCTGGCGGAAAAAACGGTGGTGGACCGCGCCACCGGCGGGAAAGGCGGCGGCGGCGCACAGCTGACGCACTATGGCCAACGGCTGATCCAGCTGTATGACCTGCTGGGCCAGGTGCAGCAAAAGGCCTTCGACGTGTTGCAGCAGGATGCTCTGCCGCTCGACAGCCTGCTGGCGGCCATCTCGCGCTTCTCGCTGCAAACCAGCGCGCGCAATCAGTTCTTCGGTACCGTCATTGAACGCGATCATCAGCAGGTGCAGCAGCACCTGGCGATTTTGTTGAACGACGGCAGCACTCGCCTGGCGGCGGCCATAACCCAGCAAAGCGCCGACCGGCTGCAGCTGACGCCGGGCAAAGAGGTGCTGGCGCTGATCAAGGCGCCCTGGGTGCGGTTAAGCGTCGAGACGGCAGAACATGCCGGCGCGGATAACGCGCTGGCGGGCGTGGTGGCCGGCATTCAGCCAGGCGCCGAACACAGCGAGGTGCTGGTGACGCTGGCGGGAGGCGAAACCCTGTGCGCCACGCTGACGACGGCGGAGCTGCAGCGTCTGCAACTGAGCGTCGGCGCCGCCGTACACGCCCTGTTCAACGCCGACCACGTGATTGTCGCCACGTTGTGTTAAGCGCAACGTAACGTTGCATTTTTGTTGATTGACATCCCCCTGCAATGCGCCTATTTCTAAGGCAAATAATTGCAAAAAAAGGAACAGGTGATGTCGTCGTTGCACATTTCGCAAGGTTCATTCCGCTTAAGCGATACCCGCACCCTGACGCTGGACGCGCTGGAAATCCAGGCCGGCGACAGCTGGGCCTTCGTCGGCGCCAACGGCAGCGGCAAATCCGCCCTGGCACGGGCGCTGGCCGACGAACTGATTCTGTTGAGCGGCGAGCGCCGCAGCGACTTTCAGCACGCGGTGCGCATCTCCTTCGAACAGCTGCAAAAAATGGTCAGCGACGAGTGGCAACGCAACAACACCGATCTGCTCAGCGCGGACGAAGACGACACCGGCCGCACCGCGGCTGAGATCATTCAGGAAGAGGTGAAAGACGCCGCGCGCTGTGAGCGGCTGGCCGCACAGTTCGGCATCACCGCCCTGCTGACGCGCCGCTTCAAATACCTCTCCACCGGCGAAACGCGCAAGACCCTGCTGTGCCGGGCGCTGATGCCCGAGCCCGACCTGCTGATCCTCGACGAGCCTTTCGACGGGCTGGACGTGCACTCGCGCGCGCAGCTCGCCACGCTGCTGAGCGAGCTTTCCGCCCAGGGCCAGACCCTGGTGCTGGTGCTCAACCGGTTCGACGAAATCCCGGATTTTGTCCGGCGGGTGGGCGTGCTGGCGGACTGCACCCTGACCAGCCGCGGGCCGCGCAGCCAGGTGATGGCGGACGCGCTGGTGGCGCAGCTGGCGCACAGCGAAAATCTCAGCGGGCTGGCGCTGCCGGAAACCGAGGATCCGACGCAAAAAGTAGCCCTGCCGGCGGATCGGCCGCTGATCGTCCTGCGTGACGGCGTGGTCAGCTATAACGATCGGCCGATCCTCAATCACCTCGACTGGCAGGTAAATCCCGGCGAACACTGGCAGATCGTCGGCCCGAACGGCGCCGGCAAATCCACATTGCTCAGCTTGATCACCGGCGATCATCCACAGGGCTACAGCAACGATCTGACGCTATTCGGCCGCCGCCGCGGCAGCGGGGAAACCATCTGGGAAATCAAACGCCATATCGGCTACGTCAGCAGCAGCCTGCATCTGGATTATCGCGTCAACACCAGCGTGCGCAACGTGGTGATGTCAGGGTTTTTCGATTCGATCGGCATTTATCAGGCGGTTTCGGATCGTCAGCGGCAGCTGACAGAGCAATGGCTGGCGCTGCTCGGGCTCAACGGCGCGCGCGGTGACGCCCCGTTCCACAGCCTTTCCTGGGGCCAACAGCGGCTGGCGCTGATCGCCCGCGCGCTGGTGAAACACCCGGCGCTGCTGATCCTCGACGAGCCGCTGCAGGGGCTGGATCCGCTCAATCGCCAGCTGGTGCGCCGCTTCATCGACGTGCTGATCGGCCAGGGCGCTACCCAGCTGCTGTTCGTCTCGCACCATGCCGAAGATGCGCCGCAGTGCATCACTCACCGCCTCAGCTTCGTACCCGACGGCGAAGGCGGCTATGGTTACCAACAGCAACGGCTGGAGGCGGCCTCCGCCTGAAACGCGGCGTAAACATATCCGGCAACACTTCACCGCAGTACATCACATTTGGCCTTTTATCATAGAAAGTAAGAAGGCCATTTTTGGAGACGCCATGTCCGCTGCGTTGATTATCATCGACCTGATCGAAGATCTGATCGGGCCCAAAGGGCGCGCCAACCACTGCCGCGAACAGGTAGCGGCGACCCACCTGCTCGCCAACGTCAATGCCGCCGCGGCCTATGCCCGGGTGCGAAAAATCCCGGTGATTTGGGTACGGGTGGGATTCGCCGACGATTATCATGACATTCCGCCCCATTCGCCGCTGTTCAACCATCTCAAGCAGATCGGCGCGCTGCGGTTAAACGGCCCGGGCTGCCGCTGGATGCCCGAACTGCATCAGGAAGAGACCGATCTGCAGTTTGAAAAAACGGCCGTCAGCGCTTTCTCCGGTAACAATTTGTTAGCCTGGCTGCGGCAACATCGGTGCCACCATCTGCTGCTGGCGGGCGTCAGCACGCCGCTCGCCATCGAGAGTACCGCGCGGCAGGCGCACGACGCCGGCTTTCAGGTGACCGTACTGCACGATCTGTGCGCAGCCCCCACGCAGGAGATCCACCAGCAGAGCCTGGATACCCTGCAAAACCTGGCCGAAATCACCCGTTCGCAGGCATGGATGAAAGGCTAACCCCTCATCGCCGCCGGTCGTGTGGGCCGGCATCATGCACAAATGCATCACTGCCCCGACCTTTAGCGTCATCTTGGTGTGCTACTATCCGCTCTAGCGCTCAATTTCGCCATCATCGCACGCCGCAAAGGCGCTGAGCGCCGTGTACATATTTAAAGGGACATATTATGTGGGGCGTACTGGCTGCTTCGTTATTTTTCTTGCCGTTCAATCGGCTGATAGCCTGGGTGATCCTGGCCGCCTCGGCGGGCATGGGGCTTTATCATGGGGTACTGACGCCGCTCAGCCTGGGTTGCCTGTTGGCCATCGTGGCACTGGCGGGGCTGCGCCACCATTTTCGCGAGCAGCGTAATCTGGCGATTGCGCTCGAAGGGTTGGTGGTCGCCGGCTGCGTGGCGCTGTTCTTGCACCTGGTGCCGGGCATCCACAATCAGCTGATGATCGACGGCGAAAAAGCCGGCCCGCTCAGCGCGCCGTTCACCATGTATTACAACTTCGATAAGGCGATGGTGCCCTTCCTGCTGTTCGCCTGCTTGCCCACGCTGTTTTCCGCCGAACGCGGCGGCAACGCCGGCAAAGCGGGCTGGATTGCGCTGCTGCTGGCCGTGCCGGCGCTGTTGCTGCTGGCCGTCGCGCTGGGCGGCTTAAAAATCGAGTTGCATGCGCCCGCCTGGATCCTGCCTTTCGTGATGGCAAACCTGTTCTTCGTCTGCATGGCCGAGGAAGCGCTGTTTCGCGGCTACCTGCAACAGCGTCTCAGCCAGTGGCTGGGCGCCTGGCCGGCGCTGATCGTCGCCTCCCTGGTGTTCGGCGCCGCGCATCTGGCGGGCGGTACGCTGATGGTGATCTTCGCGACCCTCGCCGGGGTGATCTACGGCCTGGCGTGGATGTGGAGCGGCCGTCTGTGGGTGCCGATTCTGTTCCATTTCGGGCTTAATCTGACTCATCTGCTGTTCTTCACCTATCCGCTGTACCAGCATTCTTAACGGCTGAAGCCGGCAGAGAGCCCCCTCTCTGCCGGCTGGTCGGGTGAAAACGCTATCACCGGCACCTCACCGCAATGCCCTCAATCACGTTGTCGCCCGCTTTTCTTCGCCCTTCCTGCGCTTTTCTATGAAGTGTAAACGATTCCATTTTTCGCGTTAGATCACCTTTTTACCGCCGCGGGCGTGCTATCTTTCTGCGCAATAGCCTCTCCCTGTTCAGCAACGGGCGTCTCAAGACGGTAATTGGAAGCGATTACACTTTCGTCGGCGCCAAGAAAGGAACCGTATGACGGAATTTAACCCTATCGATCATCCGCACCGCCGCTACAACCCGCTCAGCGGCCAGTGGGTGCTGGTTTCACCGCACCGCGCCAAGCGCCCCTGGCAGGGCCAACAAGAAGCCGTCCCGACGGAAACACTGCCGACGCACGATCCCGACTGTTTCCTGTGCCCGGGCAATGCGCGCGTCACCGGCGATCGCAATCCGGATTATCGCGGTACCTATGTTTTCGCCAACGATTTCGCCGCGCTGATGAGCGATACGCCGCCGGCGCCCGATAGCCAGGATCCGCTGATGCGCAGCCAGAGCGCGCGCGGCGTCAGCCGGGTGATCTGCTTCTCTCCCGATCACAGCAAAACCCTGCCCGAACTGGCGCTGCCGGCGCTGGAACAGGTGGTCGCCGCCTGGCAGGCGCAAACCGATGAGCTGGGCAAACACTATCCCTGGGTACAGCTGTTCGAAAACAAAGGCGCGGCGATGGGCTGCTCCAACCCGCACCCGCACGGGCAAGTCTGGGCCAACAGCTTTCTGCCGAACGAGGCCGAACGCGAAGATCGCCTGCAGCATGAGTATTTTAGGGAACACGCCTCCCCGCTGCTGCTGGATTATGCGCAGCGCGAGCTGGCCGCAGGCGAGCGCATCGTGGTGAACACCGAACACTGGCTGGCGGTGGTGCCCTACTGGGCCGCCTGGCCGTTTGAAACGCTGCTGTTGCCGAAAACGGCGGTGCAGCGCATTACCGATCTCAGTGCGGCGCAAAGCCACGATCTGGCGCTGGCGCTGAAGAAGCTGACCAGCCGCTACGACAACCTGTTCCAGTGTTCCTTCCCCTATTCGATGGGATGGCACGGCGCGCCGTTCAACGCCGCCGACAACCGGCACTGGCAGCTGCACGCCCATTTCTATCCGCCGCTGCTGCGTTCAGCCAGCGTGCGCAAGTTTATGGTCGGTTACGAGATGCTGGCGGAAACCCAGCGCGATCTGACCGCTGAACAGGCCGCAGAGCGTCTGCGCGCCGTCAGCGATATTCATTACCGTGAAGCCGGAGCCCAAGCATGAGCCTGAAACCGCTTACCCATTCCCTGTTTACCGAACACTTCGGCTACGCGCCGGCGTTGACCATCCAGGCGCCGGGGCGGGTGAACCTGATCGGCGAGCATACCGATTACAACGACGGCTTCGTGCTGCCCTGCGCCATCGATTACCAAACCGTCATCGCCTGCGCCAAGCGCGACGACCGCCAGATCCGCGTGCTGGCCGCCGATTATCAGAATCAGCAGGATCAATTCTCGCTCGACGAGCCGATCGTCAGCCACCCCGATCAGCGCTGGTCCGACTATGTGCGCGGCGTGGTGAAACATCTTCAGCGCCGCAACGCCGACTTCGGCGGCGCGGATCTGGTGATCGCCGGCAATGTGCCGCAAGGGGCGGGGCTCAGCTCCTCCGCCGCGCTGGAGGTGGCGGTGGGCCAGGCGCTGCAGGCGCTCTATCAACTGCCGTTGGACGGCGTGGCGCTGGCGCTGAACGGCCAGGAGGCGGAGAACCAGTTCGTCGGCTGCAACTGCGGCATCATGGACCAGTTGATCTCCGCGCTCGGCCGGCGCGACAGCGCTCTGCTGATCGACTGCCGCTCGCTGGAGACCCGCGCGGTGCCGATGCCGGACAGCGTCGCGGTGGTGATCGTCAACTCCAATGTGCAACGCGGGCTGGTGGACAGCGAGTACAACACCCGCCGCACACAGTGCGAAGAAGCGGCACGGTTCTTCGGCGTCAAGGCGCTGCGCGACGTCAGCCCGGAACAGTTTGCAGCGCGTCAACATCAGTTGGATCCGTTGGTGGCCAAACGCGCGCGGCACGTCATCAGCGAGAACGCCCGCACGCTGGCGGCGGCCGACGCGCTGGCGGCCGGCGACCTGCAGCGCATGGGCCGGCTGATGGCGGAATCCCACGCCTCGATGCGCGATGACTTTGAAATCACCGTGCCGCCGATCGATCGGTTGGTCGAGATCGTCAAAGCGACGATCGGCCCGCGCGGTGGCGTGCGCATGACCGGCGGCGGCTTTGGCGGTTGCATCGTCGCGCTGATGCCGCAGGATCTCGTGGAGACTGTGCGTGCCGCCGTAGCGCATGAGTATCCGCGGCAAACCGGCGGATTACAGGAAACCTTCTATGTCTGCCAGGCTTCGCAGGGAGCCGGTACATGCTGACGGCAACCGCGGCAGCGGCGCCCGATGGGCAACCTTACCAGCTGACACTGCTGCAAAACGCCGACGGCATGACGGTGACGCTGATGGACTGGGGCGCCACCTGGCTGTCCGCCGTCTTGCCGCTCAAATCCGGTGAAAAGCGCGAGCTGTTGCTGGGTTGCCACAGCCCGGCGGACTACCCACGTCAGGGTGCCTATCTGGGTGCCACCGTCGGCCGTTACGCCAACCGCATCGCCAATGCCAGTCTGCCCATCGGCGGGAAAACCCATGCGCTGGCCGCCAATCAGGGCGTCCACCAGCTGCACGGTGGCCCCGACGGTTTTCATGCCCGCCGCTGGCGCCGGGTGCAGCATGATGCGCAGCAGGTCTGCTATGCGCTGCATTCGGCGGCAGGCGATCAGGGTTTCCCCGGCAATCTCGACGTGCAGGTTTGTTACCGCCTGACCTCGGATAATCGCCTGGAAATCAACTATCTGGCGCAGGTCGATCGCCCCTGCCCGGTCAATCTGACCAACCACGCCTATTTCAATCTGGACGGCGCCGGCACCGACGCCCGCGCCCAACGGCTGCAGCTGTTCGCCGATCGCTACCTGCCTGTCGACGCCGAGGGCATTCCCTGCGCCGATCTGACGCCGGTGGACGGCAGCGGCATGGATTTCCGCCAGCCGAAAACGCTGCTGCAGGATTTTCTGCGCGACCGCGACCAGCAGCGGGTAAAAGGCTACGATCACGCCTTTCTGCTGCATCGTACCTGCGGGGCGCTGGAGAGCCCGGCGGCGCATTTGTGGTCCGCCGACGGGCAAGTGCAAATGAGCGTGTTCACCGACGCGCCTGCGCTGCAGCTCTACAGCGGCAATTATCTGGCCGGCACGCCGGCGCGCGATGGCGGCAGCTACGCCAACCATGCCGGCGTGGCGCTGGAGAGCGAGTTTTTGCCGGACAGCCCGCACCATCCCGAGTGGCCGCAGCCGGACTGTTGGCTGCAACCGGGGAGCCGCTACCGCAGCGCCACGCATTATCAGTTTTATCCTATCTGACCCGCTACGCCCCTCGCCGTGCGGCCGGGGGCAATTTGTTATAAATGCTTACCTTTTAGCGCTATCCCCCCACCGGCACCCACCTTCCCTTATTCCAAAGCGCGCACTACACTCAGGCTACCGTGATAAGCACAACGCCTTGTGCAACGTCACAATTTTCGGCCGATGGCGGCCAATCAATAGCTGAAGGAACACCTATGCGTCTGATTACTGCACTTCCATTGCTGGCGGGCTTAATGCTGAGCACCAATCTGATGGCGGCCGACGCGACGACGGCGACGAAAACGCCTTCGCCGGCGCAGGCGGCCCAACAGAAACGCATGACCGATTGCAACCAGCAGGCATCCACCAAGTCGCTGAAAGGCGCCGATCGCTCCACCTTTATGAGCACCTGCCTGAAGTCCGAAGGCACCGCTGCGTCCGGCAAAACCCTGACGCCGCAGCAGCAGAAAATGAAAAGCTGCAATGCCGACGCCAAGACCAAGGATCTGAAGGGCGACGCGCGTAAAACCTTCATGAGCAACTGCCTGAAAAAATCGGCCTGATTTTCCCCACGCCACGGCGCGTCCGGAGCGATTCCGACGTGCCGTTTCTCCCCCTTTCGCCTCAGCCTGAACGATTCAGCTTTTTCCTTTCGCCAGCCCTTACTTTGCGGCAAGAAATTGGCTATGGTTAGACACTATCGATTGCCGAGCCCCGGCCCGCGGCAATATAATGATTTTCGTTATCATTGAAATGTCAGATTATTAAGGAGTTAAGCTATGGCTGTAACTAAGCTGGTTCTGGTGCGTCACGGCGAAAGCCAGTGGAACCAAGAAAACCGCTTCACCGGTTGGTATGATGTTGATCTGTCCGACAAGGGCCGCACCGAAGCGAAAGCAGCAGGCAAGCTGTTGAAAGAAGAAGGTTTCACTTTCGACTTCGCTTACACCTCCGTACTGAAGCGCGCGATCCACACCCTGTGGAACATCCTCGACGAGCTGGATCAGGCCTGGTTGCCAACCGAAAAATCCTGGAAGCTGAACGAACGTCACTACGGCGCGCTGCAGGGTCTGAACAAAGCGGAAACCGCGGAAAAATACGGCGACGAGCAGGTGAAACAATGGCGTCGCGGCTTCGCGGTGACCCCACCTGAGCTGACCAAAGAAGACGAACGTTACCCTGGCCACGATCCGCGCTACGCTTCGCTGACCGAGCAAGAGTTGCCGCTGACCGAAAGCCTGGCGCTGACCATCGATCGCGTTATTCCTTACTGGGACGAAGAGATCCTGCCACGCATCAAGAGCGGCGAGCGCGTGATAGTTGCGGCGCACGGCAACTCCCTGCGCGCGCTGGTGAAATACCTGGATAACCTGAGCGAAGATGAAATCCTCGAGCTGAACATCCCAACCGGCGTGCCGTTGGTGTATGAGTTCGACGAGAACTTCAAGCCAACCAAACGTTACTACCTGGGTAACGCCGACGAGATCGCAGCAAAAGCGGCGGCCGTAGCGAACCAGGGTAAAGCGAAGTAATTTCGCCCGTTCACGAAAAAGCCCCCGGTTTTCACCGGGGGCTTTTTTATTGCTGCTGCGCCATCGCCTCATTCACCGCGTCCAGCCGTTCCTGCATCGCCGGATGGGTGCTGAGCCAGGCAGGCAGCGCCCAGTCATCGGTCCTTTCTCGTTCAGGCGCCTGCGCCAACGCGCGGTAGATCGCCGCCATTTCCGCCAGCGAACGCCCCTGGCGCTGCATTTCCGCTATCGCAAACGCATCCGCCTCACGCTCCATCCCGCGAGAAAACTGCATCTCATTCACGAAGGACGCAGACTGCAGCAGCGTATCGCCGATGCCGCTGACGTCACCCGTCATCCACATCAGCGTCAACGCCACCAGTGACGAACGCACCAACATGCGCATCGGGTGACGATGAGCGTGATGCCCCATCTCATGCAGCATCACCGCCGCCAAGCCATCGTCGTTTTTTGACAAGGTGACCAGGCTATCGCTGAGCACCAGCGTGCCGTCGGGCAACATAAAGGCGTTCGGCGCACCGGGCGCCGCCATCAGCTTCAGCGAGAGCGGCGTGCGCTCCTGGCGCATCTCGGCCGGCATTACCTGCCGGAATAGCTGCTGCAACGCCCGTTGCCGCTCGGCCGGCAGTGCAGAGGGCGCGAAGCCGCTCTGGTCCAAAAACGTCTGCGTATGTTTGCCCAGCGTCTGTTCCACCGAGGTGGGGATGCGCATGGCGATCTCGCTGCTCGCCCACGGCAGCACCACGTAAACGTAAGCCACTACCGCCAGCAGCGTCATCAGCAGCGCCAGGGCGACACCGCGTTTATGGCGTTCCAGGCGATGCACCCACCCTGGCGAACGGCGCTGATAGAACCAGCGGCGAAAGGCCGCGTCGTCGTCAGGCACAAAGCGCCCGCCGCCCTTGAAGGTGAGCGTCAGCGGAATATTACCCAGCGCGGCAGAAACGGTGATGTCCGTCAGCGGGATGTAACGCTGTTCATCCTGCCGCTGCAACGTCACGCCTTCGCCGCTTTCGTTCACCAGCAGACGAGCCGCCTCACGTGCGGCCCGTCCCGGCAACTGATAAGCGCCTTCAAGGATCATCGGCGCCTCAGAAGTTGCCGCCCAGATCCAGCGCCTGCAGCGCTTCTTCGGCCACCGCGCTGTTGGCGCTTTCCTGATGCGCCGTAATGTCCAGCAGCGCCAGATCGCCTTCAACCGCCGTGCAGGCCGCCAGATAACGGGCATGACGCACTTCCGCCACCGGCGTCGCCAAACCGAGCGAGAACAGGGTAATCAGGGTATTGGTGATCAACAATCCCATGTATGGCAGCGTTTTCATTGAGGAATGCAGCTTGATGTCGCCGTTCAGCCTTGCCTGGTTAAACAGATAGTTACGCTGGGCAACGACCTGGTAGCTGCTGGCCACCAGCGCGCCGATCAACAGCACCACCACCATCAGCAGAAGGCTGCTGATATTGTCCAGCACCAGCACATCAATGGCTTCGTTGGTCAACTGGCCCATCAACACCATCTGATAGAGAGTAAAGAAGAATGAACCGATGCACACCAGCGCGACCAACATGAATGGCAGGAATATGAGCAGGCCGATCAAGGCAAATTTGATAAAGGCCGATTTCTTCAGCTCGGCAATAAACGGTGTGCGCCCGAAGAACAGGTTATTAACGTACAAATCATGCTGCAGTGCGCTAATAATGCCGTTTACCGCCGCAAATGCCGGCACGGCCAAAATCAGCGTCAGCACCAGCATAAAAGCGATGGCGTTGATGCTGCCAAGACCGCTGCCAATGCCGAGCAAGATGATCAGACCGACATACAGCCCGATAATCAGCAATAACGGGCAGAACAGTAAAGCCCAATAGGCGCGCCCGGTGCGGCAGACATAATTAAAACGCACGCCGCGATAGCTCGACATAATCGCATTGTAGCGCCAGCTGCGAATAACTATCCACGGCAGCAGGGCAAGCAACACCAGCAAAGCCAGCAGCCCCAACAGTGGCGTTATCGCCAGCAAGATATAAAACACGATGATGCCGCCGATCACCAACAGCCGCCCTTTCAGAATTTGCAGCGGTTGTGCATGGTAGTCGAAACGATCGCCGTCCAATTCCGTGTTGCCGTAAAAATAGCGGCGACGGCGCACCGTCGCCCAGGCGGAATAGATGCCCAGGGTCAGGGCGGTCAATAATGCATTGACTAACCAAATAGCGAAGTACTCACCACCTTTCCCATGGAATTTAATCCGGTGCAGCCCCAGCGGCTGCGA
This sequence comes from Serratia sp. CY76391, assembly GCF_052166695.1. Classification (NCBI taxonomy): domain Bacteria; kingdom Pseudomonadati; phylum Pseudomonadota; class Gammaproteobacteria; order Enterobacterales; family Yersiniaceae; genus Serratia; species Serratia sp. CY76391. The sequence continues at coordinate 355,517 of NZ_JBJNOJ010000001.1, read as the reverse complement.
GGTATTGTTTGTCATAATTCTTTCGTCCTGAAAGGAATAGGTCATACCACTCCCCCACTTATTAGGCCTGCGGGGTTTATGGAATAAAAAAGCGTCTTATATAAGCACAATGCCGAGAGCGGTGACAATTATTCTTTTATTAAATAGGAATAATGCGAATACGGCCGCTTAAAGATTTAATAAGCCTATTGACTGTAGGCCTTAAATTGACAGGAGATATAAAATTTTAAGGTAAATAGAAAAAGGGCCCGCTGGCGAGCCCCTCTTTACGCGATTAACCGCGGCGCGCTTTCACCGCCGCCGCCAGATCGCGCAGCACGGTTTCGGTGTCCTGCCAGCCGATGCAGCCGTCGGTGACGCTCTTGCCGTAAACCAGCGGCTCGCCGCTTTCGAGGCTCTGGTTGCCTTCCACCAGGTGGCTTTCGATCATCACGCCGATAATCGCTTTTTCACCGCCGCTGATCTGCCCGCACACGTCCGCACTCACGTCCAGCTGCTTTTTGAACTGTTTGCTGCTGTTGGCGTGGCTGAAGTCGATCATCACCTGCGCCGGCAGCCCGGCTTTGCTCAGGCCGGCTTTGACGTCCTTCACGTGCGCCGCGCTGTAGTTCGGCTCTTTGCCGCCGCGCAGGATAATGTGGCAGTCGCCGTTGCCGCTGGTATTAACGATCGCCGAGTGGCCCCACTTGGTCACCGACAGGAAGCAGTGCGGCGCGCCGGCGGCGTTGATGGCGTCGATCGCCACCTTGATGGTGCCGTCGGTGCCGTTCTTGAAACCGACCGGGCACGAGAGGCCGGAGGCCAGCTCGCGGTGCACCTGCGATTCCGTGGTACGCGCGCCGATGGCGCCCCAGCTCATCAGATCCGCCAGGTACTGCGGCGTGATCATGTCGAGGAATTCGCCGGCGGCCGGCAGCCCGCTGTCGTTGATCTCCACCAGCAGCTTGCGCGCCAGGCGCAGGCCGTCGTTGATGTTGAAGCTGTTGTCCATTTGCGGATCGTTGATCAGGCCTTTCCAGCCCACGGTGGTGCGCGGTTTTTCGAAGTATACGCGCATCACCACTTCCAGCTCGCCGCTCAGTTCTTCACGCAGCGCCAGCAGGCGCCCCGCGTACTCTTTGGCGGCTTGGGTATCGTGGATGGAGCAAGGGCCAATCACCACCAGCAGGCGATCGTCGCTGCCACGAAGGATATTGTGAATTGCGCTGCGGGCCTGGGACACCGTCTTTGCCGCGCGTTCAGTGGCCGGGAATTTCTCCAGCAGAGCCACCGGCGGCAGGAGTTCCTTAATATCATTAATGCGTAAATCGTCGTTTTGGTAATTCATAGCTTTTCCATTCGGTATCGAGGGGTATTTCGCAGTGCGTAACGGTGTAGATCCCAACAATCTAGCCTGTGGGAATGGCGCTGTAAATCACCTTTGCCCCCCTCCGCTGGAACCGCCAAATTAACAGCAGATTGTGCTGTTTCATCAGGGGAGCGCAGAGCCTCCTTTTTCGCTATGCTAGCGATCGGAATATAAAGCGACCCGAGTTGAACATGCCTTCTCTGTTATTAGTTGATGACCACCCGGTGGTTCATGTCGCACTGGAAGCGGCGCTAATGAAATCATCCCGCCCCTACCGTCTGCAGGCGGCGCAGGACGACGTCCAGGCGCTGGCTCTGCTGGCCGAGACCGCTTTCAGCCTGGTGATCCTGGATATCGGCCTGCCGCAGGTCGACGGGCTGCAGCTGTTGAAAAAAATCCGCCGCCGCTACCCGCAACAAAAGATCCTGATCTATACCGCGCAAGAGGCCGATGTGTATGCGCGCATGGCGCATGCCGCCGGCGCCGACGGTTTCGTCAACAAAGGCAGCTCGCTGGCGGAGTTGGTGCAGGCGATCGAGCAGGTGCTGGACGGTGAAACCAGTTTCCCCGCCGCCGCGCTGGCCGAAGAAGCGCCGAAGGCGGACGGCGGGCTGCTCACGCCCAAGGAGCTCGAGGTGCTGGGTTTGCTGAGCCAGGGGCTGTCCAACCTGCAGATCGCCGACCGGCTGCACATCAGCAACAAGACCGTCAGCACGCACAAGAAAAACATCCAGCGCAAAACCGGCGCCGGCAATTTGCTGGAGCTGGTGGCGGTGTTTAAAGAGCTGGCGCCATGATGCGCCGCGCCCTGCTGCTGCTGCTGATCCTGTGGTGCGGCCTGGCGCAGGCGGGGGAGCCGGTGCGCTATCAGTTGGTCAGCAACCTGAATCCCCCCGAGAATATGCTGATCGTCGGCGAGAAAAATCCCTGGCGCGACCGCACGCTGCGCGTCGGCATCATCAGTGAGAACACCAGCCCGTACAACATCATTGTGGATGACGATCTGTATGGGCTGAACGCCGACTACCTCGGCTATATCCAGCAGGTAACCGGCATCCGCTTCGCCATTTACGGCTTCGCCGACCTGACCCAGCTGGAGCAGGCGCTGCACGACGGCAAGGTCGATCTGTTGTACGGCATCCCGCAGAGCGAAGCGCTGCACGGGCTGGAGATCTCCCAGCCTTACTACGTCAGCAACCTGCGCGTATTGCGCGATCGCAGCAACGATCGGCCGGTGATGCTCAATTCCGCCAACGCCCGCGTCGCGATCGGCGCGCTGACCGACATGCAGTCCGGCGGCGCCCTGCAGGCGGTGGCATCGCAGATCCAGCGCTACGACAACAACCTGCAGGCGGTCTATTCGCTGCTGAACGGCAGCAGCGACTACTTTATCGCCGACGAGGCCAGCGCCAGCTTTATCATCGACCAGCTGCAGCTTGGCCAGCTCTATCAGATTGAAAGCAACGAGAACCTGGGCAACCTCTCCTTCGTGTTCGCCGCCGCCGATCCGCGGCTGATAGACACGCTGAACACCGCCATCGCCGACGCGCCGATGGAACTGATGAATGCCCTGCAGAGCCGCTGGAGCAAAAAGATCCCCAGCTACCTCGATACCGGCAATGCCGATCTGACGACGATGGAGAAGAATTGGGTAGCGAGCCACCGCGTGGTTTACTACGCCGCCATCGAGAACAACTTCCCGTTCGCCTACCGCGGTTCCGACGGCCAGCCGCGCGGCTACGCCATCGATATTCTCAACATCATCGCGCAAAACACCGGGCTGCGTTTCGCGCCGCTGTGGGCGCGCAACGCCGAGCAGGCCGATCAGTTGGTGCAGTCCGGCCAGGCCAGCTTCCGCGCCGCCCTGCCGCTGGCGCGCGGCGTCAAGGCGCGCTATGGCGCCAGCATGCCGATCCACCGTTCGCTGTGGGGCGTTTACGTCGGCCAGTATGCCAACGGCGTATCGACCTGGGGCGATCTGGCCGGCAAGCGCATCGGCGTCCTGCAGGGCGATTTGGCTCAGGGGCTGGTGCCGGAGCAGGAACAGACCGTCAGCTTCGCCGACAGCAAGTCGATGTACGACGCGCTGGCCAACGGCCAGCTGGATGCGCTGGTGGATAACGTCATCTCCGCCAACTTTTTGGCCCTGTCGCGCTATTCCGGCGCCATCAAGCTGGCCTTCGCCGCCAACAACATCCCCTATCCGGTGGCCTTCGGCGTGCGCCGCGATCAACCGCTGCTGCTGGCGATCCTGGATAAGAACCTGATGCAGATCCCGGCGGATACCCTGCAATCGCTGCGCGACGAGTGGATCGTCGATCGCAGCAACCTGATCGACGCGGTGAACGACAACCGCATGCCGCCGCAGACCACCTGGCTGCTGGCGCTGTTGGCCGCCGCCACCGTGCTGCTGCTGGCGCTGACGCTGCGCCGTTTCATGCTGCAGCGCCGTGAAAAACGCGAACGCGAAGAGCTCGAGCAGGCGCGCCGACGCGCCGAAGCGGAAAATCGCATGAAGAGCAAATTCCTCGCCACCGTCAGCCATGAACTGCGCACGCCGATGCACGCCATCCTCGGCCTGCTGGAACTGGAGCTCAAACGCCAACCTGCGCCGGAAGGCCTGCCGGTGATTTACAGTTCGGCCTCATCGCTGCTCAACCTGCTCAACGACCTGCAGGATCACGCGCGGCTGGAAACCGGGTCGTTGACGCTGGCGCCGAAACCGGTGGCGTTGCGCCCCTGGGTCGCGCGCATCGACGCCCTTTACCGGCCGCTTATCGGCGAACGGCCGTTGACCTTGAGCGTGGTGGCGGATCCGGCGCTGCCGGAGGCGGTGATTATTGATGGTGAGCGTTTACTTCAGGTGGCTAACAACCTGATAAACAACGCGATAAAGTTCACGCCGCGCGGCGCCATTCAGGTCGACGTCGGCTGGCGCGCACAGAATGAACGACGGGGAGAGTTGCAGTTAACGGTGAACGACAGCGGCTGCGGCATCGCCGCCGATGAGGTAGGCAAGCTGTTTCAACCGTTTTACCGCGCGCGCGGCGCGCAACGCATCTCGGTGCAAGGTACCGGTTTGGGCCTGTCGATCTGCAAAGAAATCGTCGAACAGATGGGCGGCCGCATCGAGTTGCACTCGCAGCCGGGCGTCGGCACCCGCGTCGAGGTCGCGATACCGGTCGAGCTGAGCGGCGCCGCGACGGCTGGCGCCCAGGAGGAGCACACCTTTGCCCTGCCGTCTTCCGCCTTGCGTACCGCGCTGATCGACGACCATCCCACCAATTTGTTGTTGCTGGAACGCCAGCTGCGCCACTTCGGGCTGCAGCCGGCCCGCTTTGAACAAGGCTATGCGCTGCTGAAGGCTCAGCGCCGGCAGCCTTTCGATCTGCTGTTTATCGACTATAACATGCCGCGCCCGGACGGCCTGACGCTGGCCAGGCTGATCCGCCGCGACGAACAGCGGCTACGGCGCCCGCCTTGCCGCATCGTGCTCTGCTCGGCAGACGTGCAGGAGTTTACCCGCATCCCGCCAGGGCTGGTGGCGATCGATCACTTCCTGACCAAGCCGATTTCACTGGCGGCGATCGGCCACGTATTGGCTCAGCAACCGCAGGTTCAGGAAGAAAAGTCAGTCCTTACTGACCTGCGGCAAACGCTGGCCGAAATGGCGGGCGGCGATCGCGCCATGCTGCAGCGGCTGGCGCAGACGCTCAGCGACACGCTGCGGCAAGACCGGCAGCGGCTCGCAGATGCCGTCGCCGCGAGCGACTGGCCTCGCCTGGAGCAGGCGGCGCACCGCATCAAGGGCAGCCTGCTGATGCTGCAGCTGCCGGAAGCCGCGCAGCTGTGCCAGCAACTGGTGGAAACCGCACGTCGGGGCGAGTTTGCCGCCGCCGCTTATACTAAATTAAAGGCGTTAGTGGCGCAGATAGAACCGGAGCTGGACGCTCTGCTCGCCGCCGCCCCCACTTTCGCTATGCATAAGGATGAATAATGTCGGACACTCCACACGTACACCTGCCGAAAGACAGTAATAGTAAACGCCTACTGACCGCTTTTTTAGTCACCGCCGTCTTTATGGTGGCCGAGGTGGTAGGCGGCCTGTTGTCCGGCTCGCTGGCGCTATTGGCCGATGCGGGGCACATGCTGACCGATGCCGCCGCGCTGCTGGTGGCGCTGATGGCGGTGCACTTTTCCCAGCGCAAGCCCAACGCGCGCCACACCTTTGGCTATCTGCGCCTGACCACCCTGGCGGCCTTCCTCAACGCCGCGGCGCTACTGGTGATCGTGGTATTCATCCTGTGGGAGGCGATACGGCGTTTCTTCGAACCCCAGCCGGTGATGGGCACTCCGATGCTGATCATCGCCATAGCGGGGCTGCTGGCGAACCTGTTCGCCTTCTGGCTGCTGCATCGCGGCAACGAAGAGAAAAATATCAACGTGAGGGCGGCCGCGCTGCATGTGCTGGGCGACCTGCTCGGCTCGGTGGGCGCCATCGTCGCCGCCATCGTTATTCTCGCCACCGGCTGGACGCCGATTGACCCGATCCTGTCGGTGCTGGTCTCCTGTCTGGTGCTGCGCAGCGCCTGGCGGCTGCTGAAGGAGAGCTTCCACGAGCTGCTGGAAGGTACGCCGCAGGAGGTCGACATCGCCAAGCTGCAAAAAGACCTGTGCCTGAACATCCCGGAAGTGCGCAATATCCACCACGTACACGTCTGGCAGATCGGCGAGCAGAAGCTGATGACGCTGCATGCGCAGGTGATCCCGCCGCATGACCACGATGGGCTATTGCAACGCATCCAGGCTTATCTGTTGGAACACTACAAGATCGGCCACGTGACCATTCAGATGGAGTACCGGCACTGCGAGACGCAGGACTGCGGTATCAATCGGGCGCCGGAGCCGAGTGAACACTCACATGGCGAAGCGCATTCGCACCTGGGGCATCGTCACTAAGCCAAGAGGGCGCCATCACGGCGCCCTCTGCGTTGTTACGGAGCGGAAGATAACGGATTGGAACGGTTGCGCCCGGCGCTCTTGATCCACAGCCAGGAGCCGTTCAGGGCGATCAGCGTCAGAATGACATACTCCAGCGCCATCGCGTACACGCCCTGGTAGGCGAAGATCGCCACGCTGATGACATCGATAACTACCCACAGCAACCAGTTTTCCACGTACTTGCGCGTCATCAGGATCATCGCCACGATGGACAGCACCATCATCGCCGAATCCCAGAACGGGAAGGCGTCCGGCTGCAGCGTCGGCATCTGTACGTTCAGCCCCAGCCCTTGCATCACCGCCACCGCAATCTGCGTCAGCCAGGCAAACACGCGGTCGATGTTAAAGGTCATCAGGCCGATGCCGATGACGCAAACCGCCGCCCAGGTCAACGCTTTCGGCAGCGGCAGCCAGCGGATCTGCAGCTCGGCCTGGTTATCCTGGGTTTGGCGGCTCCAGGCATACCAACCGTAAATATTGGCGCCTAAGAAAAACAGCTGCAGCAGCAGGCTGGCATACAGCTGGATCTGGAAGAAAATCACCGCGAACAGCGTGACGTTGATCAGGCCGAACAGGTAGTTGATGATTTTTTCCTTGCTGGCGTACCAGATGCACAGCAACCCGAACAGTGTGCCGATGGCTTCGATCCACGACAGATCGTAACCGCCCGCGCCAAGCGGAATATGCACCAGAATATTGCTGGTACTGAAGAAGCTCATGAGGTCATCCTTTTAAACGGTTAAGCGTTGCCTTTAACCTGCATCTTAAGCTGAGCGGCGAAATCCAGCATGCGGTTCAGCGGCACCAGCGCCTTTTCACGCAGCGCGGCGTCCACGTGGATCTCATGCTGCGCGCCCCCCTGCTCCAGCCCTTCGGCAATCGCCTTCAGGCCATTCATCGCCATCCACGGGCAATGCGCGCAGCTGCGGCAGGTCGCGCCTTCTCCGGCGGTCGGCGCCTCGAACAGTTCCTTGTCCGGACAAGCCTGCTGCATCTTGTAAAAGATACCGCGATCGGTGGCGACAATCAGCTGTTGATGCGGCAATGTTTTCGCCGCCTGAATCAGTTGGCTGGTCGATCCCACCGCATCCGCCAGCTCGACCACCGCCTGAGGCGATTCGGGATGCACCAGGATGGCCGCCTGCGGATAGAGCGCCTTCATGCGCCGCAGCGCCTGGGTCTTGAACTCGTCATGGACAATGCAGGCGCCTTGCCAACACAACACGTCGGCGCCGGTCTGCTTCTGCACGTAGCTGCCGAGATGGCGATCCGGCGCCCAGATAATTTTCTCGCCCAGGCTATCCAGATGCTCGATCAGTTCGACGGCGATGCTGGAGGTCACCACCCAGTCGGCGCGCGCTTTGACCGCCGCCGAGGTGTTCGCATAGACCACCACGGTGCGATCGGGATGGCTGTCGCAAAACGCATGGAACTCCTCTTCCGGGCAACCCAGGTCAAGCGAACATTCGGCAAACAGGGTCGGCATCAGCACCTGTTTTTCCGGGCTGAGGATCTTGGCGGTCTCCCCCATGAAGCGCACGCCGGCCACCAACAGCGTGGAAGCCGGATGGGCGCTGCCGAAGCGCGCCATTTCCAGCGAATCCGCCACGCAGCCGCCGGTTTCTTCCGCCAGCGCCTGGATTTCCGGATCGGTATAATAGTGGGCGACCATCACCGCATTGCGCTGCTTGAGCAGGGTTTTGATCTTCTCGCGATAAAAGGCTTTTTCCGCTACGTCCAGCGGTACCGGTTTCGGCGGGAAGGGATACACCGCCGCATTGACATCAAACATTTCACTCATCGCTGCAATCTCATGCTAGGCTGGGCGCCTGCCGCGTGAATATCGCCTGCCGCAACGCCCTTCGTTTTATATACTAAACAAAATACCTAAAACCGCGCGAAAAGTCCGCTGATATTTTCATATTTACGCGCCCAGTGTTTAATGAATTAAAAACACAGACATTGACCACGCAGATCACGGCGGATAATGCCCTGGTGAGGGCGTATGGCGTTCAGAGAAGAGCGGGATGATGATCGGTGTGTTGTTGAAACGAGAAAGCAAAAGATTCGGGTGTGGGGTGACAGATACGAAAAAAGCGCCAAAAGGCGCTTTTTTCTGAATGAGTGGGTCGTGCAGGATTGATTTGGCCTGTGGCCTCACCCTGCGGGCAACGCTGCGCGTTGTCGTATCGCTACGCGATGCTCGAACCTGAACGCAGGATCTCACCCGCACGACTCAGTGGGCCATGTCAGCAAGAAGATAAAGGCAGAGTCAGGTGGCGCAGATGTGAAAAAAGCGCCAAAAGGCGCTTTTTTCTGAATTGGTGGGTCGTGCAGGATTCGAACCTGCGACCAATTGATTAAAAGTCAACTGCTCTACCAACTGAGCTAACGACCCGCAGTGTGGTGGGTGATGACGGGCTCGAACCGCCGACCCCCTCCGTGTAAAGGAGATGCTCTACCAACTGAGCTAATCACCCACTGCTGTGGTACTGCTATTTTTCACACCTTGCTCTATCAAAGAGTGGTGGGTCGTGCAGGATAACTCGGCCTTTGGCCTCGCCCTAACGGGCCATCACTGGAGTGATGTTGTCTCGCTTTGCGAGACTCGAACCTCTACGGTTCTCATCCTGACGATTTAACACCTTGCTCTATCAAAGAGTGGTGGGTCGTGCAGGATTCGAACCTGCGACCAATTGATTAAAAGTCAACTGCTCTACCAACTGAGCTAACGACCCACTGATGTGGTTTACTGCTGATGGCGAATAGGTTACAAAAACCGACTCGCGGAAAACAAGGATGGGGATGTTCAGGACAACTCGACGGGTACTCGACTCGGACCTTTACTTTGCCACATCAAACCTATTCTGAAGCTGCCATTCTCTAAGAATGGTGGGTCGTGCAGGATTCGAACCTGCGACCAATTGATTAAAAGTCAACTGCTCTACCAACTGAGCTAACGACCCATAACAGTGGTGGGTGATGACGGGCTCGAACCGCCGACCCCCTCCGTGTAAAGGAGATGCTCTACCAACTGAGCTAATCACCCACTGTTGTGGTTACTGCTACTTCAGAAATTGGTGGGTCGTGCAGGATGACTCGGCCTTTGGCCTCGCCCTGACGGGCCATCACTTCGTGATGTTATCCTTCCCGATTCCACTTCATTTCTTGCTTCAAAATTGGTGGGTCGTGCAGGATTCGAACCTGCGACCAATTGATTAAAAGTCAACTGCTCTACCAACTGAGCTAACGACCCAATTTCCCTGCCGCTTTAACATCTTGCAAGATGTCTTGGCAACGGCGGCATATATTACTAATTTATCTTGGCAGCGCAACCTAAATTTTTTACTGATGCGTTCAACTGCTTGTTCTTCACGCGAATGAGCCCAGAAATCGGTCAAATCGACTAACTTCTGGGCTCATTTTTCTAACCGTTAACCGCCTACGCGACTTTTCGCCTGCTTGGCCGCCGCACTGGTTGGGTATTGTTTAATCACCTGCTGGAACACGGCCTTGGCTTTATCAGCCTGCCCTTTTTCCTGCATGATGATACCTACCTTGTACATGGCGTCCGGCGCCTTCGGTGATTTAGCGTAATTCTTCACCACCACCGCAAAATAATAGGCCGCATCGTCTTTTTTACCCTTGTTGTAAAACAACTGACCCAGCCAATAGTTGGCGTTGGGCTGGTAAGTAGACTTCGGGTACTGTTTTACGAAGGACTGAAAGGCGGAAATCGCCTGGTCATACTGTTTTTTTTCCAGCGCCAGAGAAACAGCGGCGTTGTAGTCACTGTTCTCATCACCGCCACTCGGCGTTGCAGAAGCGGCTGCAGGAGCGCTGCTGCCCGCATCGGAAGATGCGCCTGCGGCTGCCCCGCCGGCAGCGCCCGCTGCCGCAGAGGCGCTCTGAGCGCCGCCCTGGCTGAGGCTATCCATCTGTTGATAGATTTGCTTCTGGCGTTCAACGACCTGATTCAACTGATACTGGCTTTCCTGGATTTGCCCACGGAGAGAATCAATGTCGCGTTGATTGTCAGAGAGTTGCTGCTGGAGTTGGTTTAAAAGCTGGCCTTGAGCATTGCTGATGCGCTCAAGCGAGGTGACGCGGTCTTCGACCGAGCCGGAGCCGACATTACTGATTGGCGCTTGGGCAGTAGCGGCCCAGGGGGCCGCTACGCCAACCAGTAACGACAGACTCAACAGGTGACGTCTGAAGTTACTGTTCATGCGATTCTCTTAGTAAACCAGAACGGCACGACGGTTTTTAGCATAAGCCGCTTCGTCGTGGCCCAGTACTGCTGGTTTTTCTTTACCGTAAGAAACGATAGAGATCTGGTCAGCGGAAACGCCTTTACCCTGCAGGTACATTTTAACGGCGTTAGCACGACGCTCACCCAGAGCGATGTTGTATTCCGGCGTGCCGCGTTCGTCAGCGTGGCCTTCAACGGTCACTTTGTAAGACGGGTTGTTACGCAGGAATGCAGCGTGCGCGTCCAGCATCTGAGCGAATTCGGAGCTTACGTCATACTTGTCCAGGCCGAAGTAAACGATGTTGTTCTTCTGCAGTTCTTGCATCTGCAGACGAGCTTGTTCTTCGGAAGACAGGTTGCTGCTGCCGTTTTCCATACCAGTGCCGGCGCCAGCGCCCATACCAGATTGGTCGTTGTTCGCGCTTTTGTTAGAACTACAAGCTGCTACAGCCAGAACTGGCAGTGCCAGCAGAAGCCCTTTCAGCACTTTGTTCAGTTGCATTTCTTTGATCCTTTTATAGTTTGCCATACATATTTACACATGCATCACAGATACGGCGACCAGGCAGGGAATTTGACCTGTCCATCAGTTGCCGGAAGACGCGCTTTGAAACGCCCATCAGTTGACACCAACTGCAGCACGGAGCCCATACCTTGCGTGGAGCTATAGATCACCATGGTACCGTTTGGCGCAATACTAGGCGTTTCATCCAGGAAGGTGCCGGTCAAAACCTGAACGGCGCCCGATCCAAGATCTTGTTTGGCGATGTGTTGTGCACCACTGTTGGTGCTGACCATCACCAGGAATTTACCGTCGGAGCTGACTTCAGAATCCTGGTTCTGAGAGCCTTCCCACGTCAGACGCTGTGCGGCACCGCCGCTGGCGCTGATTTTATAAATCTGCGGACGCCCGCCCTGGTCGGAGGTAAACGCCAGAGACTGGCCATCCGGGAACCAGGTCGGTTCGGTGTTGTTGTTGCGGCCATCGGTCAGCTGCGTGATCTGGCCGGAGCCGAGGTTCATCACGTACAGGTTCAGGCTGCCGCTCTTGGACAGCGCGAAGGCCAGCTTGCTGCCGTCCGGCGAGAACGCCGGCGCACCGTTGTGGCGCGGGAACGAGGCGATCTGGCGGATAGCGCCGTTAGCCAGGGTCTGCACCACCAGCGCAGAGCGGCCGCTCTCGAAGGTCACGTAAGCCAGTTTACTGCCGTCCGGCGACCAGGCCGGCGACATCAGCGGTTCAGGCGAACGGTGCACCGTGAACTGGTTGTAACCGTCGTAATCCGCTACGCGCAGCTCGTACGGGAATTTCCCGCCGTTGGTCTGCACCACGTAGGCGATACGGGTGCGGAACGCGCCCTTGATGCCGGTCAGCTTCTCGAACACTTCGTCGCTGGCGGTATGGGCAGAATAACGCAACCACTGTTTGGTCACTTTATACTGGTTCTGCGCCAATACGGTGCCCGGCGAACCCGAGGTGTCCACCAACTGGTAGGAGATCAGGTAGCTGCCGTCGGCGCCAGGTTGAACCTGACCGACCACTACGGCGTCGATGCCCAATGCAGTCCAGGCCGCCGGCGTCACTTCAGACGCGGAGGTCGGTTGCTGCGGCATACGCGCCACGTCGATCGGGTTGAATTTGCCGCTGTTGCGCAGATCCGCGCCGACAATCTTGCCGATATCTTCCGGCGGCGTGCCTGGGCCCGCCCATTTAAACGGCACCACGCCAATCGGGCGAGCGGAGTCGACCCCTTGGGTGATTTCAATGCGAACTTCCGCGTGCAGCACGGACGCCCACAGAATTAAAAAACCTAGCGCTACTCGAAATGCCTGCTTCATCTCATCTCCCTTATCCAGGCGGGATGCCTGCGATAAATTAGCAGAATTTTAACAAACCAACTTACTTAAAACTACATAATCCCTGTTGGTTACCTTAGTACATCCCTGTGATATTACTCAGCTCAAACAACCATTATTGCGGCTTGAACGTAAGGGGAGCATTCTTAAACACCTCATAAACCGCCTGGCTTGGCGGTTTCGGGATCTTCGCCTGTTTCGCCGCGGCTATCGCCGCCTGACACAGTGCCGGATCGCCCCCTTCAGATTTTACGTCTACCAGAAAACCGTCCGGCGCCAGCTTGATTCGCAGGTCACATTTACGGCCCTTGTACAGATCCGCATCGTAGAACTTGCTTTGAATCGCAGCGGTAATCTGGCCAAGATAGCCATTGATTTCCGCCCCGCTGGCGCCAGCCGTCTTGGCATTGCCCTGCCCGGCCGGTTTACCGTCGCCCTTCGATTTGGCACCGCCGCCCTTCGGCGCGTTCTTGCCGTCCGCCAGGCCACCAAACAGATCGCTAACTTCCTCCGATTGTTTCGCAGCCTCGGCGGCGGCCTTCTTCTTGGCGTCCGCAGCGGCTTTCTTGGCGGCAGCGGCTTTCTCGGCCGCCGCTTTCTTCTCTGCCTCGGCGGCAGCCTTCTTCTCGGCTTCCGCTGCGGCTTTTTTCTCGGCTTCAGCGGCCGCTTTCTTCTCCGCAGCCTCTGCAGCTTTTTGCTCTGCCGCGGCGGCGGCGGCTTTCTTCGCCTCTTCCGCCTGTTTCTTGGCGGCGGCGGCAGCTGCCGCTTCTTTCTTGGCTTCCGCTTCGGCTTTCTTCTGGGCTTCCGCCTGCGCCTTGGCGACCTTGTCCGCTTCGGCCTTCGCCTTGGCGGCGGCGGCTTCGGCGACCTTCTGTTGTTCTTTGGCCTTGGCTGCGGCCGCTTCCGCCGCTTTTTGCTGCTCGGCGGCCTGTTTTTGCTGCTCCGCCGCCTTCTGCTGTTGCTCAGCCTGCGCCTTGGCGTCCTGCGCGGCTTTCTCCTGCGCCGCCAAACGCTCTTTCTCCAGCTCTTTCAGGCGCTGCTGTTGCTCCGCCTGCTTCTGCTGAAGCTCTTCGGCCTGTTGCTCCGCTTTTTTCTGGCGCTGCTTCTCGGCACGCTGCGCATCGTTGCTCTGCTGCTGCTGGCGGTTGTACTGCTCTACCACAGCGCCGGGATCGACCATTACCGCACCCACTACAGAACCATCGCCGCCGCCGCCGGCGCTCATGTCGACCTTTTCCTGCAGCGATCCCCAAATCAGCAGGGCAATCAGTATGAAGTGCAGAACGACCGAAACAATAACGGCGCGGTTCAGCTTATCGTTTTGCTCAGTTGCCTTTACCAAAATAGATTCCCAAAAACTGGTGTTGCTTATACGGGGTTCCTGGGCCGCAGCACAGGAACCGGGTTGCCGTTGGCCTTACGGTCAGATCGGCTGGGTCATCAGCCCCACGGAAGCCACGCCCGCCTGATGGAGAATATTCAATGCCTTGATAATCTCATCGTAAGGGACTTCCTTCGCACCGCCGATCAAAAAGACCGTTTTCGGGTTAGCCGCTAAACGCGACTTGGCTTCGGCCGCGACTTGCTCAGGCGGCAGCAGCTCCATACGGTTGTGATCCACCACCAGGGTGTATTGACCTACGCCGGAAACCTCGAGGATCACCGGCGGATTGTCATCGCTGGACACCGTCTTGGAATCGGTGGCGTCCGGCAGGTCAACCTCCACGCTCTGCGTGATGATTGGCGCGGTTGCCATAAAAATCAGCAGCAGCACCAGCAACACGTCGAGCAGCGGAACGATGTTAATTTCGGACTTCAGCTCACGCCGACTACGTCCACGTACTCTCGCCATGCTACCTCCTACTTATTTGCTGTCGCTGGAGAAGGCCTGACGATGCAGAATAGCGGTGAACTCTTCCATAAAGTTGTCGTAATTCTGCTCAAGCTTGTTGACGCGCTGGTTGAGACGGTTGTAGGCCATTACCGCCGGGATGGCGGCGAACAGACCGATCGCGGTGGCGATCAGCGCTTCGGCGATACCCGGCGCCACCATCTGCAGCGTGGCTTGCTTCACCGCGCCCAGCGCGATAAAGGCGTGCATGATCCCCCACACGGTGCCGAACAGGCCGATGTACGGGCTGATCGAACCGACGGTGCCGAGGAACGGAATATGGGTTTCCAGCGTTTCCAGCTCGCGGTTCATCGAAATGCGCATCGCGCGCGACGCCCCTTCGATCACCGACTCCGGCGCATGGTTGTTGGCGCGGTGCAGGCGGGCGAACTCTTTGAACCCGGAATGGAAGATCTGCTCGGAACCGGTCAGGCTATCGCGACGCGCCTGACTTTCCTGGTACAGACGGGAAAGCTCGATACCGGACCAGAATTTGTCTTCAAAGGCTTCGGCGTCACGCGTCGCCGCATTGAGGATGCGGGTGCGCTGAATGATGATCGCCCAAGAGGCTACCGAGAAGCATATCAAAATCAACATGATAAGCTTAACCAGCAGGCTCGCCTTCAAGAATAAATCTAGGATGTTCATGTCAGTCACTGCTTAAACTCCGCGACAATAGACTTAGGAAGCGCTCTTGGCTTCATTTGGTGTGGATCAATACAGGCAATCAGGACATCTGCCTGGCTCAGTAGGGCCCCGTCAGAATTGACAATGCGTTGAGCAAACGTGAGAGAAGCCCCGCGTAGAGAGGTGATTTCACTCTGGACCTCCAGTTGCTCGTCAAGACGAGCCGGAGCCAGATAATCCACCGTCATGCGCCGGACGACAAAAGCGACTTGTTCACTGAGCAGCTGCTGTTGATGAAAGTTGTGCTGACGCAGCATCTCTGTGCGCGCTCTTTCAAAAAAGGCGACGTAGCGGGCGTGATAGACCACACCACTGGCATCGGTATCCTCGTAGTAAACGCGAACCGGCCATCGAAACAACGTATTACTCACTCTACTTCCCAGCAATGCAATTTAACGCTGCTACTATACGCAAGACGGATCGGGTTGGGAATGGGTTACAAGATGGGAATGAAAATAATTATGGGCCGTGAGGGCCCATAACGTGGGGACATCGGGGAGATTATAAAGAAACGTAAAGTAATCCTGCGCACAAGATCACAATTGCAGGAAGCGGCGCGAAAAAAGCGCGCCAGACGCTGCGCTGCGGGCGAAATCCGAAACCGTGGATCACTCCGGCACATACGGCCCAAATCAGCAACAGCCCTTCCCAAATCTCCAGCGAGCTGGTTTTGGCGGCGAAACGCGTCGGATCCCAGAACACGCACCCCGCCAAAATCAACGCCAGCACCAGGGAAAGGGCCCGAACCGGGCCCTTGTCGGTGACAGCGTACAGCTTGTCAATCACGGACGAGCTCATTACTTACCGTCTTGCTGAGCTTTGGTCGCTTCGCTCTGCTCAAGCGCCAGCGCCGTGATGATGCCGAAGGCGCAGGCAAGAAGCGTTCCGAGAATCCAGGCAAAATACCACATGGTTTAGCTCCTTATCCTTAGTACAGCGAATGCTTGTTGTTTTCGATGTAGTTCTTGTCGAGACGACCGAACATTTTGTAGTACGACCAGCTGGTGTACGCCAAAACGATAGGCACGAAGATCGCCGCCACGACGGTCATCACTTTCAGCGTCAACAGGCTCGAGGTCGCGTCCCACATGGTCAGGCTGACGTTAGGCACGGTGCTGGACGGCATCACGAACGGGAACATGGTGACCCCGGCGGTGAGGATGACGCAGGCGATGGTCAGCGACGAAGTGACGAACGCCAGTGCGCCTTTCTCCAGACGCGAGAACAGGATGGTGAACAACGGCAGCACTACGCCCAGTGCAGGCAAGGCCCACAGCAGCGGATACTTGTTGAAGTTGATCAACCATGCGCCGGCCTGATGCGCCACTTCTTTACGCAGCGGGTTGGATTCCGCCATGGTGTCCAGCGCCGAAGTGATCACGTAGCCGTCGATGCCTTTCACCAGCCACACCCCCGCCAGCAGGAAGCATACCGCCATGATCAGCGTCGCGATCTGCGCTGCGGCGCGTGACCGCAGGTGGATCTCGCCGGTGGTGCGCATCTGCAGGTAGGTCGCGCCCTGAGTGACCAGCATGGTCAGACTGACCACGCCTGCCAACAGACCGAACGGATTCAGCAGTTGGAAGAAGTTGCCGGTGTAGAACAGACGCAGGTATTCGTCCACATGGAACGGCACGCCCTGCAGCAGGTTGCCGAACGCCACGCCGAATACCAATGCAGGCACGAAGGAACCGATGAAGATGCCCCAGTCCCACATGTTGCGCCAGCGGCTGCTCTCCAGCTTGGAACGGTAGTCAAAACCGACCGGGCGGAAGAACAAGGCCGCCAGCACCAGGATCATGGCGACGTAGAAGCCCGAGAAGGCCGCTGCGTAGACCATCGGCCAAGCGGCGAACAGCGCGCCGCCGGCGGTGATCAGCCACACCTGGTTACCGTCCCAGTGCGGGGCGATGGAGTTGATCATCACCCGGCGCTCGGTATCGGTTTTACCGATGATGCGCACCAGGATGCCGACGCCCATGTCGAAACCGTCGGTGACGGCGAAGCCGATCAGCAGTACGCCAACCAGCACCCACCAGATAAATCGCAGTACTTCATAGTCAAACATACGTGGACTCCTGTTTAGCGCGCTTCCTGCACGGCGGCAGTCGGTTGTTCAAAGTGGTAGCGGCCGGTTTTCAGGCTGCTTGGACCCAGACGCGCAAACTTGAACATCAGGTACATTTCAGCCACCAGGAACAGGGTGTACAAGCCGCAAATCAGCCCCATTGAGAACAGAATGTCGCCCGCGGTCAGCGAAGAGTTGGCGACTGCGGTCGGCAGCACCTCACCAATCGCCCACGGTTGACGGCCGTATTCCGCCACGAACCAGCCGGCTTCCACCGCGATCCACGGCAGCGGCAGGCCATACAGCGCCGCACGCAACAGCCATTTCTTCTGGCCGATGCGGCCGCGCACCACGCTCAGGAAGGACAGGCCGATAATCAGCAGCATCAGCACGCCACAGGCCACCATGATGCGGAAGGCGAAGTACAGCGGCGCCACGCGTGGAATGGAGTCCTTGGTCGCCTGCTGGATCTGCGCTTCCGTCGCGTCGCTGACGTTCGGGGTATAACGCTTCAGCAGCATGCCGTAGCCCAGGTCTTGCTTGGTTTTGTTGAATTCCGCACGCACCGCAGGATCGGTATTGCCGCCGCGCAGCTCTTCCAGCAGCTGGTAGGCTTTCATGCCGTTGCGGATGCGCACTTCATGTTGCGCCAGCAGATCTTTCAGGCCAGTGACCTGCGTGTCGGTAGAACGCGTGGCGATCAGGCCAAGCGCATACGGGATCTGAATAGAGAAGGAGTTTTCCATCTTGTCCTGGTCGGGAATGCCGAACAGGGTGAAGGACGCCGGCGCCGGCTGGGTATCCCACTCCGCTTCGATGGCGGCCAGTTTGGTTTTCTGTACGTCGCCCATTTCGTAACCGGATTCGTCACCCAGCACGATCACCGACAGCACCGCAGCCATGCCGAAGCTGGCGGCGATGGCGAAGGAGCGTTTGGCGAAAGCGATGTCGCGGCCCTTCAGCAGGTAGTAAGCGCTGATGCCCAGCACGAACATGGCGCCGGTGGTGTAGCCTGCAGCCACGGTGTGAACGAATTTCACCTGCGCAACCGGGTTAAGCACCAGCTCGGAGAAGCTGACCATCTCCATGCGCATGGTTTCGAAGTTGAAATCCGACGCGATCGGGTTCTGCATCCAGCCGTTGGCGACCAGGATCCACAGCGCGGACAGGTTTGAGCCGAGGGCCACGAACCAGGTTACCGCCATGTGCTGCACCTTGCTCAGACGATCCCAGCCGAAGAAGAACAGGCCGACCAGCGTCGATTCAAGGAAGAACGCCATCAGACCTTCGATGGCCAGTGGGGCCCCGAAGATATCGCCGACGTAGTGAGAGAAATACGACCAGTTGGTCCCGAACTGGAACTCCATGGTCAAACCGGTGGCCACACCCAGAGCAAAGTTAATCGCAAATAACTTTCCCCAGAATTTGGTCATGTCTTTATAGATTTGTTTGCCAGACAGGACATATACCGTTTCCATAATTGCCAGCAAGAACGCCATACCGAGCGTTAATGGGACAAATAAGAAATGGTACATCGCCGTTAAAGCAAACTGTAAGCGCGACAGTTCGACAATATCAAACATCTTGACTCCTTGCTCCTCGCAGGAAGACTCCGACACGCGGTTATCGGCATACTTCTTTCAAAGCCGCCAGTAACGCCCCGCAGTGAATGCCCTTAAACACAACAAATTTGATCCAGCTTCTCCGCTTTCAACCGCACACTCGGCCAATAGCCCCTCGGGCCGCCGACAAGCACGCCACTGAAAACCGACAACGGGTAACAAATGCAACAAGATCAACCATCCATAATCACAACATGGATGATACTCGCCCAATCCCACACAATAAATAGGTTTTTACGTGACGTGGGTTGGACTTTTGGTTACAGGTCAAATCTTAGCCGAAAGAGGTACTTCGGGCTAATTTGATCTGAGACAATTTAAGCCTATCCGCATATTATTTCCATATTCATCAGCACATTTCGCCTATTTTTCTTGAGGGCATGTTGCGCAATGGTTTAATTGTTTTTTAATGATATTTTTGTGTTAAATAAATGTAATTTAAAAGAGCCGCCATTGTATTATTACGCGCTTATTCTGCGACATAATTAACCTTTTATTTCCATTAAGCCGTGACAGTGATTGCAGTCACAAAACAACAAATCTCTCTCCAATATTAGTCTATTTCTCGCGATGGGATCGTAAAGGTTGCGATTTTGTAGCAAAATGACCACTTATGTTAAAATTACATTGAGTGACAATAAGTTATGAAAAAAATCATCTTTGCCTCTGTGTTGGGACTCTCGGGAAACGCCATGGCCGCCGAAACGGTAAACATCACCCTGCTGGGCACCTCCGATCTGCACGGCACCTTCGTGCCCTGGGACTACGCCAGCGACACGGAAAACCTGGCGGGCAGCCTGAGCCAGATAGCCACTCAGGTCAAAAAGGTGCGCGCCGAGCAGCCTAACCTGATCCTGGTGGACGCCGGCGACACTATTCAGGGCAACTTCGTTGAAACCTTCAAGCATGAGGCCATCAGCCCGATGATGCTGGGCCTCAATGCGCTCAATTACGACGTCTGGGTGATGGGCAATCACGAGTTCGACTTCGGCCTGCCGGTGCTGGCCACCCCGCTCAAGCAGTTCAAGGGCGCGGCGCTGGCGGGCAACATCGTCTGGGACAACGGCAAGCCTTATCTGCCGGCCTACACCATCCTCGAACGTCAGGGCGTGAAGATCGGCATTATCGGCATGGACACGCCGATGACCGCTGAATTCGCCAAGGGCACCGATCGCATCAAAGGGCTGAACTTCACCGATCCGGTGCAGGCGGTGAAACAGGTCATCAAACAAATCGACGGCCAGGTCGACGCCATCGTACTGGTGGCGCATATGGGCATCGACAACGAGAACCAGCGCCCGGGCACCGGCGTGGCCGACATTGCCAACGCCAACCCGGAACTGGCGGCGATCGTCGCCGGCCACATGCATGTGAAGATCGACAAGGCGGTGGTCAACGGCGTCATCATCACCGAACCGGACAAATACGGCCGCGCGCTGTCACGCATCGATCTGCAATTTGAACGCCGCGACGGCAAATTCACGCTGATCGATAAAAACAGCTACACCTACCCGATCAAAGGGCTGACGCCCGACAGCGCCATGCAGGCTCTCTACCAGCCGTATCATGACATTTTGCGCGCCAACGCCAACCGGGTGGTGGCGAAGCTGAGCGGCAGCGATCTGGTGCCTGCCGACGAGTTCCGCGGCATTCCTCAGGTACACGTGCAGGATACCGGCATCAGCGCGCTGTTCCAGCAGGCCGCCCGTCACTACGCACCGCTGGCGCAGGTGATCGCCCTGCAGATCGACAACGATCGCGCCAAACTGGACGTCGGCGACATCAAGGCCAAGGATATCGCCTTTAACTACCAATACGCCGGCGGCGAGATCACCGTTTATCAGCTTAACGGTAAAGCGCTTAAACGCTACATGGAGTGGTCCGCCGGCTACTTCAATCAGCTGCAGCCGGGCGACGTCACCTACAGCTTTAACCCGGCGCGGCGTTCGTCCAAATATTCCACCAACGATTTCTTCGATGGCGTCACCTATACCATTGATCTGCGCCAACCCGCCGGTTCGCGCATCGTCGATCTGCATCTGGCGGACGGCACGCCAGTCACGGACGACATGCCGATCCGTCTGGGCATGAACAGTTACCGCATGGGCCACCTGACGCAAAAGGGCGGCGCGCTGGAAGGGCAATCCTTCCCGGTGCTGTTCGACAGCAAAGCGCAGTACGGTGAAGAAGAAGGCACCATTCGCCACCTGGCCCTGCGCTACCTGACGGAAGTGAAACACGGCCAATACCAGGGCGTGCCGCCGCAGCGCTGGAAACTGATCGGCATGGAGGGATACGAACCGCAGCGGGCGATCGTTAAACGGCTGCTGAATGAAGGCGTTATCCAGGTGCCGACCACCGACGATGGCCGCTACACCAACGTCGCGTCGATCAACGTCAAAGACGCGCTGTTCCGCAACACCGACGATTACCGCGCCGCCCTCGCTTCGCTGGAGCAGCAGCGGCAAGCCGCCGCGGATCCGGTGCAGCAGCGCCGCCTGCAGGATCGGATCGCGCTGATCAAGGCGCTCAACGTTTTCTGAGTTTCGCCCATAAAAAAGGCCACCCAATGGGTGGCCAAACATGTCGAGATATTGTTATTTCGTACCAGGTTCTTAGCGCTTCAGCACCGCTTTTACCGCATCGCCGATGTCCGCCAGGCTGCGAACGGTTTTCACGCCCGCCGCTTCCAGCGCAGCAAACTTCTCGTCCGCCGTGCCTTTGCCGCCGGCGATGATGGCGCCTGCGTGGCCCATACGCTTGCCTTTCGGCGCGGTCACGCCGGCGATGTAGCCGACAACCGGTTTGGTGACGTGTTCTTTGATGTAAGCCGCCGCTTCTTCTTCAGCGCTGCCGCCGATCTCACCGATCATCACGATCGCTTCGGTCTGCGGATCCTGTTGGAACATCTTCAGGATATCGATGAAGTTGGAGCCCGGGATCGGGTCGCCGCCGATGCCCACACAGGTGGACTGGCCCAGACCGGCATCGGTGGTTTGTTTCACCGCTTCATAGGTCAGGGTGCCGGAGCGGGAAACAATGCCCACTTTGCCCGGTAGGTGAATGTGGCCAGGCATGATGCCGATTTTGCACTCGCCAGGGGTGATCACGCCTGGGCAGTTCGGTCCGATCATGCGCACGCCGGCTTCGTCCAGCTTCACTTTCACGGTCAGCATGTCCAGGGTCGGGATGCCTTCGGTGATGGTGATGATCAATTTGATGCCGGCATCGATCGCTTCCAGAATGGAGTCTTTGCAGAACGGCGCTGGAACGTAGATGACGGAGGCCGTCGCGCCGGTCGCTTCAACCGCTTCGCGCACGGTGTTGAACACCGGCAGACCCAGGTGCTGAGTGCCGCCTTTGCCTGGGGTGACGCCGCCAACCATTTTGGTACCGTAAGCGATAGCTTGTTCGGAGTGGAAAGTCCCCTGGCTACCGGTGAAGCCCTGGCAAATTACTTTGGTGTTTTTATCGATTAAGATGGACATTATTTACCCTCCACTGCTGCAACAACTTGCTGAGCCGCATCAGTCAGGCTGGTCGCAGCAATGATATTCAGGCCGCTGTCCGCCAGTTTCTTGGCGCCCAGTTCGGCGTTGTTCCCTTCCAGGCGCACCACGACCGGGACGTTAACGCCCACTTCAGCCACTGCGCCAATGATGCCGTCGGCGATCAGATCGCAACGTACGATACCACCGAAGATGTTAACCAGAACCGCTTTCACCTTGTCGTCGGACAGGATGATTTTGAACGCTTCGGTCACGCGCTCTTTGGTCGCGCCGCCGCCCACGTCCAGGAAGTTGGCCGGTTCGCCGCCGTGCAGTTTAACGATGTCCATGGTGCCCATCGCCAGACCGGCGCCGTTCACCATGCAGCCGATGTTGCCGTCGAGGGCAACGTAGTTCAGCTCCCACTGGGCCGCACGGGATTCACGCTCGTCTTCCTGAGAAGGGTCACGCATTTCACGCAGTTCAGGCTGACGGAACAGGGCGTTGCCGTCGGCGCCCAGTTTGCCGTCCAGGCACACCAGATCGCCCTGCTTGGTGATCACCAGCGGGTTGATCTCAACCATCGCCAGGTCGCGCTCCAGGAACAGCGTCGCCAGGCCCATGAAGATCTTGGCGAACTGGCTGACTTGCTTGCCGGTCAGGCCCAGTTTGAAGGCCAGCTCACGGCCCTGATAAGGCTGTGGACCCGCCAGCGGATCGATGGTCATTTTGTGGATCAGTTCTGGGGTTTCTTCCGCCACTTTCTCGATTTCCACGCCGCCTTCGGTAGACGCCATGAATACGATGCGACGGGTCGCGCGGTCTACGACGGCACCCAGGTACAGTTCTTTATCGATGTCGGTCGCCGCTTCAACCAGGATCTGGTTAACCGGCTGGCCCAGCGCGTCAGTCTGGTAAGTCACCAGACGCTTGCCCAACCAGGCTTCCGCGAAAGCACGGATATCTTCTTTGCTGTTGACGACTTTAACGCCGCCCGCTTTACCGCGGCCGCCAGCATGAACCTGACATTTCACCACCCACGGGCCGGAGCCGATTTTGGATGCGGCTTCTTCTGCTTCACGCGGAGTGGTACAGGCGTAACCGGTCGGTGCCGGCATGCCATACCGAGCAAACAGCTGTTTTGCCTGATATTCGTGTAAATTCATGATGTTCTATCCATTCAGTTCTGAAGGTTTTTAGCCGGACCATTATTACGCGGTAAACCGCATGGTTTTCCGGCCACATAGCACAGAGTGCGGGCGCGGCACGCCGCGCCCGGCAAGGGTTACTAAACGTCCAGCAGCAGACGAGCCGGATCTTCCAGCATCTCTTTGACCGTCACCAGATAACCGACGGATTCCTTACCGTCGATCAGGCGGTGGTCATAAGACAGCGCCAGATACATCATCGGCTGGATCACCACCTGACCATTGACCGCCATTGGGCGATCTTTGATGGCGTGCATGCCCAGGATGGCGCTCTGCGGCGGGTTGATGATCGGGGTGGACATCAGGGAGCCGAATACGCCGCCGTTGGTAATGGTGAAGTTACCGCCGGTCAGCTCTTCCACGGTCAGTTTGCCGTCGCGGCCCTTAACGGCCAGCTCTTTGATTTTCTTCTCGATGTCAGCCATGCTCATGGCGTCTACATCGCGCAGTACCGGCGTCACCAGGCCGCGCGGGGTAGAAACCGCGATGCTGATGTCGAAGTAGTTGTGGTAAACCACGTCGGAACCGTCGATCGACGCGTTCACTTCCGGGAAGCGCTTCAGCGCTTCAACCACCGCCTTGATGTAGAAGGACATGAAGCCCAGACGCACGCCGTGGCGCTTCTCGAAGGCTTCGCCGTACTGCTTGCGCAGGTCCATGATCGGCTGCATGTTGATTTCGTTGAAGGTGGTCAGCATCGCGGTGCTGTTCTTCGCTTCCAGCAGACGCTCGGCGACGCGTTTGCGCAGGCGGGTCATCGGCACGCGTTTTTCGCTGCGTCCGGCCAGAGCAGGCTGCGGTGCGGCTTCAGCGGCGGCGGCCGGTTTGGCGGCGGCGCCGCCTTTGGCCAGGTGCGCTTCCACGTCTTCACGAGTGATGCGGCCACCCACGCCGGTGCCTTTGATGGCGCCGGCATCGAGGTCGTGTTCGGCGATCAGGCGGCGAATCGCCGGGCTGAGCGCGTCATTGCTTTCTTCTTCCAGGCTCGCGGTCGCGCGCTGTGCAGGCGTGGACTCTTTCTCCTGGCTCTTCTCGGCGGTCGGTTTGCCGGAGCTGTCGCCTGGGCGGATGCGGCCGAGCAGCTGGCGAGACAGCACGGTCGCGCCCTCTTCTTCCACGATAGCATCGAGAATGCCCGCTTCACTGGCCGGCACTTCCAACACCACTTTGTCGGTTTCGATTTCAACCAGGACTTCATCACGCTGCACGCTGTCGCCCGGTTTTTTGTGCCAGGTGGCTACGGTCGCATCGGCAACCGATTCAGGAAGGTCAGGAACCAGAATATCTACGCTACTCATTTAGCTTTCCCTTAAGTTTTTTATCATCTGCTTGCCGGCCCCTCGGCCGGCAAGCGAGCGAACATTAGTCAATATTCAGCGCGTCGTTCACCAGAGCCTGCTGCTGCTTCTGGTGTACGGACATATAGCCCACCGCCGGAGAAGCGGAGGCCGGACGTCCTGCGTAACGTAAAGAAGCACCGAACGGCACCACTTCACGGAAGTTGTGCTGGCTGCAGTACCAGGCGCCCTGGTTCAGCGGCTCTTCCTGACACCAGACGAAGTCATGCACGTGCGAGTATTGCTCCAGCACGGCCTGCACGGCCTGATGCGGGAACGGATACAGCTGCTCGATGCGCACGATGGCCACGTCTTTCTGCTCGTTCTTGCGACGCTGTTCCAGCAGGTCGTAGTAGACCTTGCCGGAGCACAGCACGACGCGCTTGACCGCTTTCGGATCCAAGTCGTCGATCTCGCCGATTGCCGGCAGGAAGGTGCCGTTGGCCAGTTCGTCCAGCGAAGAAATCGCCAGCGGATGACGCAGCAGCGACTTCGGCGACATCACCACCAACGGACGGCGCATACCGCGCAGCGCCTGGCGACGCAGCATATGGTAAACCTGCGCCGGCGTAGACGGGACGCACACCTGCATGTTCTGCTCTGCGCACAGCTGCAGATAGCGTTCCAGACGCGCGGAAGAGTGCTCAGGGCCCTGGCCTTCATAGCCGTGCGGCAGCAGCATCACCAGGCCGCACATACGGCCCCATTTTTGCTCGCCGGAGCTGATGAACTGGTCGATAACGACCTGTGCGCCGTTGGCGAAGTCGCCGAACTGCGCTTCCCAGATGGTCAGCGTGCGCGGTTCCGCCGTGGCGTAGCCGTATTCGAACGCCAGCACCGCTTCTTCAGACAGCACGGAGTCCCAGACCTTGAATTCGCCCTGGCCGCTGTGGATGTTCGCCAGCGGAACGTAGACCGAACCGTTTTTCTGGTTGTGCACCACCGCGTGACGGTGGAAGAAGGTGCCGCGGCCGGCGTCTTCGCCGGAGATGCGGATCGGGATGCCTTCATCCGCCATGGTGGCGTAGGCCAGCGTTTCGGCGGCGCCCCAGTCGAACGGCTTGTTGCCTGCGGCCATCTCGGCGCGGTCAGCGTAGATTTTCGCCACGCGCGACTGCATTTCGATCGCTTCCGGCACGGTGCTGATGCGGCGCCCCAGCTCCTGCAGGCGCTTCATCTCAACCTTGCTCGGGTACTCTTCATCCCACTCGTGGTTCAGGTACGGTGACCAGGTGAAGGAGTGCAGGTTCATCGGACGCCACTCTTCAACCACGCAATCGCCGCGGTCGAGCGCATCACGATACAGGTTGACCATTTCCGTGGCATCTTCCAGGCTGGCCACTTTCTGTTCGGTCAGAACGTCAGCGTAGATTTTGCGCGGCGTAGGGTGTTTCTTGATCTTCTGATACATCACCGGCTGGGTGGCGCTCGGCTCGTCGGCCTCGTTGTGCCCATGGCGACGGTAGCAGACCAGATCGATCATCACGTCACGCTTAAAGGTGTTACGGAAATCCAACGCAAGGCGAGTGACGAAGGCCACGGCCTCCGGATCGTCCGCGTTAACGTGGAAGATCGGTGCCTGAACCATTTTGGCGATGTCGGTGCAGTATTCGGTAGAGCGCGCATCCAGCGGGTTGGAGGTGGTGAAGCCAACCTGATTGTTGATGACGATACGCACGGTGCCGCCCACTTCGTAGCCGCGAGCCTGAGACATGTTCAGGGTTTCCTGAACCACGCCCTGGCCGGTGATGGCGGCGTCGCCGTGGATGGTGATCGGCAGCACCATGTTGCTGCGCGCTTCGTCCAGACGATCGCGACGGGCGCGTACCGACCCCATGACCACCGGGCTGACGATCTCCAGGTGCGACGGGTTGAACGCCAGCGCCAGGTGAACCATGCCGCCTTCGGTTTCCACGTCGGAGGAGAAGCCCTGGTGATATTTCACGTCACCGGTGCCGAGGTGTTCTTTATGCTTGCCGGCGAATTCGTCGAACAGATCGGCCGGCTTTTTGCCCAGCACGTTGATCAGCACGTTCAGACGGCCGCGGTGGGCCATGCCCAACACCACTTCGCGCGTGCCGTTCTTGCCGGCGTGGCGCACCATCTCTTTCAGCATCGGCACCAGCGCATCGCCGCCTTCCAGCGAGAAGCGTTTGGCGCCCGGGAATTTGGCGCCCAGGTAGCGCTCCAGGCCTTCCGCCGCGGTCAGCTCGTTCAGGAAACGGCGTTTTTCGTCGGCGGTAAAGCTGGCGCGCCCCACCACCGACTCGATGCGCTGCTGGATCCAGCGTTTCTCTTCGGTGTTGGTGATGTGCATGTACTCAGCGCCGATCGACCCGCAATAGGTCTGCTTCAGCGCGGCGTACAGATCGCCCAGCTTCATGGTTTCTTTGCCGATGGCGAAAGAGCCCACGTTGAAGGTTTCCTGGAAATCGGCTTCGGTCAGGTTGTGGTAAGCGGGATCAAGGTCAGGAACTTGCTCGCGCTGCCACAGGCCGAGCGGATCGAGGTTGGCATGCTGATGCCCGCGGAAGCGGAAGGCGTTGATCAGCTGCAGTACCTTGACCTGTTTGGCGTCGGTTTCCGGATCGGTGATGGTGGTGTTGTAGCGCGCGGAGTCTTTCGCCAGGCGGCGGAAGTAATCGCGCGTTTGAGAGTGAAGCTGATCGGGTTTGACACCCGCGGTTGGTAGCTGTTGAAAAATGGAACGCCAGCTATCTTCAACGGAACCCGGATCGGTTAAGAAGTCTTCATAGAGCTGCTCTATGTAAGACTGGTTCGCGCCCGCCAGATAGGAGGAATCCAGCCAGGCCTTCATTGCGCCGTTCTGCATCATGATCCCTTAAGCTTTGAAGCTTTAGTTTTCGCCGTGGTTAACATAATTACCGTGATGAATACGGTTTGCCGTAAAACGGTTCACTCGACGTACTTGCGGCCATGTCGGCCCGATACGTTCTGTTATGGACCTTGCGGTCCCTTACAAGGAACCTCTAAAAACCGGCGGAAGAACCAGGCTGCATAGCGCCGCAGCCGCGGGTCAGTTTTTAGAGGTTCCCTCCCCTATGGGACGTGCGCCGGAAAAGAGCCCGGCGCAGCATCTCATTCCGTTTATGCGCCGCGTTGCAGCAGCATGGACTTGATATGCCCGATCGCACGCGTCGGGTTCAAGCCTTTAGGACATACACTGACACAATTCATAATGCTATGGCAGCGGAAAACACTAAAAGCGTCGTCCAGATCATCTAAACGTTCTTGCGTTTCCGTGTCACGGCTGTCGATCAGGAAGCGATACGCCGCCAACAGACCGGCCGGGCCGATGAACTTGTCCGGGTTCCACCAGAACGATGGGCAAGAGGTCGAACAGCAGGCGCACAGGATGCACTCGTACAGACCGTCCAGCTTGGCGCGCTGCTCCGGCGACTGCAGGTGCTCGCGCGCCGGCGGGTTCTTGCCGTCGTTCAGCAGGTATGGCTTGATCTTTTCATATTGGGTATAGAACTGGCCCATATCCACCACCAGATCGCGCACCACCGGCAGACCCGGCAGCGGACGGATCACGATCTTGCCGTTGCCTTTGCGCAGCGACGAAACCGGAGTGATGCACGCCAGGCCGTTTTTACCGTTCATGTTCAGGCCGTCGGAACCGCACACGCCTTCGCGGCATGAGCGACGGAACGACAGGGTCGGGTCTTTTTCTTTCAGCTGGATCAACGCATCCAGCAGCATCATGTCACGGCCTTCTTCCGCTTCCAGGGTGTAGTCCTGCATGTGCGGGGCGTCGTCGACATCCGGATTGTAGCGATAAATGGAAAATTCGAGTTTCATCTGTCGATCTCCGCAATTAGTAAGAACGCACTTTCGGCGGGAATGCCGGGCGCAGCTTCGGTTGCATGTTCACTTCGCGGCGCGTCATGCTTTCCGATTGCGGCAGATACAGCGAATGGCACAGCCAGTTGGCGTCATCGCGTTCCGGATAGTCGAAGCGGCTGTGTGCGCCACGGCTCTCGGTACGGAAGTTGGCCGACACGGCGGTGGAATACGCGGTCTCCATCAGGTTATCCAACTCC
The DNA here is from genome assembly GCF_052166695.1 of Serratia sp. CY76391. Lineage (NCBI taxonomy): Bacteria > Pseudomonadati > Pseudomonadota > Gammaproteobacteria > Enterobacterales > Yersiniaceae > Serratia > Serratia sp. CY76391. The sequence continues at coordinate 326,691 of NZ_JBJNOJ010000001.1, read as the reverse complement.
AGGCATTCGATGCGCTGGGTGTTGAACTCGCTGGAGGTATCGTCCAGGCGTGCGTTCTTCAGACGTTCACGGATCACTTTCAGTTCTTCCAGGCCCTTGGCCATCGCATCGCCTTCGCGGAATACCGAGAAGTTGTGCTGCATGCAAGACTGCAGCGCTTTGCGAATTTCGACCGGGTCTTCGCCGGAACGGGTGTTGTTCCAACGGTTCAGACGATCCAGCGAAGCTTCCACGTCGGAGTCGCTGGCGTCACGGCTCACGCCCTGCTCTTCCAGCGATTCCTGCAGGTGCATGCCGGCGGAACGGCCGAACACCACCAGGTCCAGCAGCGAGTTGCCGCCCAGGCGGTTGGCGCCGTGCACCGATACGCAGGCGATTTCGCCCACGGCGAACAGCCCCGGGATCACCACGTCTTCGCCTTTCTCGTTCACGGTCAGCGCCTGGCCGGTCACCTTGGTCGGAATGCCGCCCATCATATAGTGGCAGGTTGGGATAACCGGGATCGGCTCTTTCACCGGATCGACGTGCGCGAAGGTGCGGGACAGTTCCAGAATGCCCGGCAGACGGGATTCCAGCACCTCTTTACCCAGGTGATCCAGCTTCAGCTTGGCGTGCGGGCCCCAAGGACCGTCGCAGCCGCGGCCTTCGCGGATTTCGATCATGATCGAACGGGCAACCACGTCGCGGCCCGCCAGATCTTTGGCGTTCGGCGCATAACGCTCCATGAAGCGCTCGCCGTGTTTGTTCAGCAGGTAACCGCCTTCGCCGCGGCAACCCTCGGTCACCAGCACGCCCGCGCCGGCGATGCCGGTCGGGTGGAACTGCCACATTTCCATGTCCTGCACCGGCACGCCGGCGCGCAGCGCCATGCCGACACCGTCGCCGGTGTTGATGTGGGCGTTGGTGGTGGACTGGTAGATGCGGCCAGCGCCGCCGGTCGCCAGCACGGTGGCCTTGGCTTTGAAGTAAACCACTTCACCGGTTTCGATGCAGATAGCCGTGGTGCCGACCACCGCGCCGTCCTGGTTTTTCACCAGATCAAGCGCATACCACTCGGAGAAGATGGTGGTGTGGTTTTTCAGGTTCTGTTGATACAGGGTGTGCAGCAGCGCATGGCCGGTACGGTCGGCCGCGGCTGCGGTACGCGCCGCCTGCTCGCCGCCGAAGTTCAGCGACTGGCCGCCGAACGGGCGCTGATAGATGCGGCCGTCGTCCAGACGAGAGAACGGCAGACCCATGTGTTCCAGTTCCAGAATCGCTTCCGGGCCGGTTTTACACATATATTCGATGGCGTCCTGGTCACCGATATAGTCGGAACCTTTCACCGTGTCGTACATATGCCATTCCCAGTTATCCTCGTGGCTGTTGCCCAGCGCGACGGTGATGCCGCCCTGTGCGGACACGGTATGGGAACGGGTCGGGAAAACTTTGGACAGCAGGGCACAGGTCGAGCCCGCTTGGGAAATTTGCAGCGCGGCACGCATGCCCGCACCGCCGGCGCCGATTACGACGGCATCAAACTCTCTGACTGGCAGTTTCATTTAAGCACCCCACACTACGATTGTTCCGTACAGTAAATAGACCAGCAACGCGACCACGACAGCCAGCTGCAACACCAGGCGAACCGCCAGCGGCTTGACGTAGTCCGTCAGCACCTGCCACAGCCCGATCCAGGCGTGCACCAGAATCGACAGCAGGGTCAGCAGAGTGAACACTTTCGTAATGGAAGTGGCGAAGAAACCGCGCCAGATGTCATAAGTGAGTTCCGGAGCCGTGACGAAAAAGCCCAGGATATACAGGACGTACAGGGTAATGATGATAGCGGAAGCGCGCAGCAGCAGCCAATCGTGCACGCCGTTGCGCCCTAATGCAGAAACGTTGTTTACCATACGAGGACTCCAGCCAGAACTGACAGCACGACGGTCAGACCGATCGCCACCTGGGCGGAACGGGTGCCGGCGGCCAAACTCTCTTCGATGTAGCCAAAATCCATTAACAAGTGACGGATGCCACCGCAAATGTGATAGGCCAGCGCCGTGAGGATGCCCCAGAATATGAATTTGACGATGAAGCTATTCATGATGGCGGCCGCCTGCAGGAACCCCTCTTGGGAAGAGAGTGACAGGCCCAGCAGCCAGAGGAGGATACCCACGGCAACGAAGGTAATTACGCCAGAGACTCGGTGTAAGATAGACGCTATCGCAGTTACGGGGAACCGGATCGTTTGCAGATCCAAGTTGACAGGTCGTTGTTTTTTCACGTATTTGCCCACACAGCTCTTATTATTTTCCTTCCTCCGGGCCTGGGCGGGGATCAGACAGCGTTAAGAGCCTAAAACCCTTACACGTCACGCGCTCAAACATCAACATCCTCTGTGCTCAAACGGCGCGCATTTATAACGCTGGGTGCTCCTACTTCAGGGTAATCCGGAGACCTGGCGGCAGTATAGGAGGATCACATTCTGATTACAATTCTCATACAACCGCTTTGATAACATTTCCCCCGAACAGTGATTCAGATCACGGATTTCACAATTAGTGCAAAATTAATTATCTGATTTGACAAGAGATCAACATTTCCATTACATATAGGGGCACAAACGGTCCTATGATGCGCTATGGGTCAGCAGATACACTTCCTCCCGGGTTCGAGTTATGCAACAGTGTATTTGGCGAACCTATCCCAATAGCCGTTGTTTCCCGCTCGAGTTTGCCGGCGTCAAAAGCAAATAAAGCACACAAAAACAGATTATTGGGATAGGTTCACATCTCTTCGAACAGCTCATAGGTAAGATTAACAGACTATAACGAATTACTCTGAATCGTTAACAACTGGTCACCCGTCTCGTTCGCCTGGTCAGCACTCTGTACCCTACCCGCGCACAGTTGCGCAGTCGCTCACAGAGTTAGCGTCCGCACCATTTTTTGCGGGCAACCTGCAGAGATTTAAGGTATTTCAGTTGTTAGTGGTTTTTAAAATAAGGCGCTAAGGAGACAGTAAATGACTGATAAGAAAGCGACGCTAACCATTAACGACAGCGAAGCTCCGATCGAACTGGGCGTATTGACACCGACACTGGGCCCCGATGTCCTTGATGTCCGCGCTCTGGGTTCCAAAGGTTATTTCACATTTGATCCCGGCTTTACCTCCACCGCTTCTTGCGAATCCAAGATTACCTTCATCGACGGCGACAAAGGCGTGCTGCTGCACCGCGGCTTCCCTATCGAGCAGCTGGCGAAAGAATCTTCCTACCTGGAAGTGTGCTACATCCTGCTGTACGGCGAGACCCCAACGCCGGAAGAATTCGAAACCTTCAAGACCACCGTGACCCGTCACACCATGATCCACGACCAGATCACCCATCTGTTCCGTGGCTTCCGCCGCGATTCGCACCCGATGGCGGTGCTGTGCGGCGTGACCGGCGCGCTGGCGGCGTTCTACCACGATGCGCTGGACGTCAACAACGAGCGTCACCGTGAAATCACCGCGTTCCGTCTGCTGTCCAAAATGCCGACCGTGGCCGCGATGTGCTACAAATACTCCCTGGGCCAGCCGTTCGTTTACCCGCGCAACGATCTGTCCTACGCCGGCAACTTCCTGCACATGATGTTCGCCACCCCGTGCGAAGAGTACGTGGTGAACCCGGTACTGGAACGCGCCATGGATCGCATCCTGATCCTGCACGCCGACCATGAGCAGAACGCCTCTACCTCAACCGTGCGCACCGCCGGCTCTTCCGGCGCCAACCCGTTCGCCTGCATCGCGGCCGGCATCGCCTCCCTGTGGGGGCCGGCGCACGGCGGCGCCAACGAAGCGGCGCTGAAAATGCTGGAAGAGATCAAGACCGTCGAGCACATTCCGGAATTCATCAAGCGCGCCAAGGACAAGAACGACTCCTTCCGCCTGATGGGCTTCGGCCACCGCGTGTACAAGAACTACGATCCGCGCGCCACCGTGATGCGCGAGACCTGTCACGAAGTGCTGAAAGAGCTGAACAAGAAGGACGACAACCTGCTGCAGGTGGCGATGGAGCTGGAACACATCGCGCTGAACGACCCGTACTTCATCGAGAAGAAACTGTACCCGAACGTCGACTTCTACTCCGGCATCATCCTGAAGGCGATGGGCATTCCTTCTTCCATGTTCACCGTGATCTTCGCCATCGCGCGCACCATCGGCTGGATCGCCCACTGGAACGAAATGCACGACGAAGGCATCAAAATTGCCCGTCCGCGTCAGCTGTACACCGGCTATGCCGAGCGTGATTTCAAATCCCAGCTGAAAAACAAGTAAACCGTTTTACCGGCTGAAACGCACAGCGCCGCCCTTTCGGGCGGCGTTTTTTTGGGTTATTTCTGGCAGCCCGGGCACCAATAAAACGGCCGCGACGACAGCTCGGTACGCACGATCATCCCACCGCAGCGTTCACAGGGTTCGCCGCTGCGATGAAACACCTTGAAGCGAAACAGCGCGCCGTGATGCCGGTTGTCATCCGCCTGCCCGCGCGTCTGGTAGGAAAGGCGCGGCACCGCCAGCAATGCCTCCGCCAGGCGCCGCAACGCCTCTGGCGCCAGATCCTGTGGTTTGTGCTGCGGCGCCAGTTCGGCCTGCCACAGGATTTCGGCGCGCAGATAGTTGCCCAATCCGGCAAGAAACGCCTGGTCGAGCAGCATGCCGCCCAGTTGCCGGCGGCGAAAACGCGGCGTCAGCAAACGCGCCTGCACCTCATCCACCGTCAGCGACATGTCCAACACGTCGGGGCCGATGCGTTGCAAAAACGGGTGTTGCTCTATTTCCTCGCGCGGCCCGACGGTAATGTCGGAAGCGCTGTAGAGCAAAATCGCGCTATGAGCGGTTTCCAGCCGCACCCGCAGATCGCGTTTGGTCTCCGGCGCCTCCCCCGCCGCCACCACTTTCCACACGCCGTACAGCTGGTTGTGGCTGTACATCGTCAACCCATTGGAGAAATGGGTCAGCAGCGCCTTGCCGCGCGGCTCGATGGCGACGATACGCTCGCCGAGCAGACGCTGGCGATAGTGCTTCAACTGGGGAAAAGCGAAATCGACGGAGGTCAGCGGCTGATCGATCACCGCCGCCGCCAGTTTGTCCGCCGCCCGGCGGATCTCCGGTCCTTCCGGCATAGACCACTCCTTGCGTAGACCCGGCGCAGCCCGATGCGCCGGGGATTCTCTTGATTAATGCGTTGCGCCGCCCGCCACTTTCAGATCGTGTTCCACCTGCAACGCGATGGAAACGGCCAGCTCCAGCGCAAACAGCACCGTCGAGGCCGCCATGCTCGGTGCGCCGGGGTGCGCCGCCGCCTGTTCCGGCAGGTACGGGATATGAATAAACCCGCCCTTCACCTCGCGTTGGCCGCTCAACCGGTGCAGCAGGCCGTACATGACATGGTTGCACACGTAGGTGCCGGCGGTCTGCGAAACGGAGGCCGGAATGCCGGCCTCGCGCATCGAGCTGACCATCGCCTTGATCGGCAAGGTGCTGAAATAGGCCGCCGGACCGCCGGCGACGATCGGTTCGTCCACCGGCTGCTGCCCCTGATTGTCGGGAATGCGCGCGTCGTCGACGTTGATCGCCACCCGTTCAATCGTGATGTCGGTGCGGCCGCCGGCCTGGCCGACAGCCAGCACCATCACCGGCTGCACCTCGTCGATCGCCGCATTGAGCGCCTCCAGCGCCGCGCCGAACACGCACGGCAGCTGGCGCGCCACGATGCGCGTGCCCACCAGCTCCATATCATTGAGCTGCTTCACCACTTCCCAGGAGGGGTTGAGCCGCTCACCGCCAAACGGCTCGAAGCCGGTAATCAATACTTTTTGCATCCTTACTCCTACAGGAACATCAGGAAATACAGCAGGAACACGTTAACCAACAGCAGCAGCACGCCGGTCGGCACCTGCGCCTTGATCACCGCATTCTTGTCCGGCAGCTCCAGCAGCGCCGCCGGCACAATGTTGAAGTTCGCCGCCATCGGCGTCATCAGGGTGCCGCAATAGCCGGAGAACATGCCGATCGCCGCCATCACCGCCGGGTTGCCGCCGTGTTGCAGCACCAGGATCGGAATGCCGATGCCGGCGGTGACGATCGGGAACGCGGCGAAGGCGTTACCCATCACCATGGTCAGCACCGCCATACCGATAGCGTAGACCGCCACGGCGATAAAGCGGTTATCCACCGCCAAATACTCCTGGGTCAAATGCGAGATTGCGGTGCCGACGCCGGCGACAGTAAACAGCAGGCCAAGCGTGGCGAGGATCTGCGGCAGAATGAACGCCCAGCCGATCGAATCCAGCAAGCGCCGCGCTTCCTGCACCGGCTGCAAGGCCTTCTCATGGGTCATTTTCACCGCGATCGCCAGGCCAATCAGGCAGCCGACGGTCATAGAGAACAGGGTGATCAGCGTCGCATGGTTACCGCTGCCGAACACCGCGCTTTGCAACGCCGGAATGTTGTTGAACAGCAGCACGCCGATCACCGTCACCACCGGGATAGCCAGCGCGGGGATAAACAGCTTGTTGCCCAGGCGCTTGGCGCTGGCCTCGCGCTCCTGCGGCGTTCGTTGATGATAGCTGCCGAGGCGCACGCCGCCGAAGCCGGCGATCAGGGCCATCACCACCACCACCACGCCAACGATGATGTGCAGCATGCGTTTCTCGTTGCTGCCTTCGCCGAGCACGTCGCCCAGCAGGCGGTAAGTCCAGTCGCCGACCAGGAACACCAGGCCGTACAGCCCCCAAAACAGCCCGGTGGTGATGCGGCGCGGGTTGGCGCGATCGCGGAAGGACATCACCGCCACAATCAGCAGCACCGCGCCGGCCAGCCAGTAGAGATATTGTTGCTGGACGTTCATCGTGCTTCCCCCTTCGCCTGCAGCGCCGCCTGATTCAGCTGCGCCAGCTCGGCACTCAGCTGTTTATCCATCCGATACAGCCGGAAGGCGTGGATCAGGAAAGCGAAAATGGCGGTCGGAATGCCCCACAGCGCGATATGCAGCGGCTCGGTCTGAATGCCGCCGGACTCCAGCATAAAGTTGTGCATGAAGATGATCGCGCCGAAGGCCACGAAGATATCTTCGCCGAAGAACAGCCCGACGTTGTCGGTGGCGGCCGACATGGCACGCAGGCGGTGGCGGGTGCGCTCCGGCAGCTCGCCGTAGCGGTTTTCCGTCGCCCCTTCCGCCATCGGCGCCAGCAGCGGCCGCACCATCTGCGGGTGCCCGCCCAGGCTGGTCAGCCCCATCGCCGCGGTGATCTCGCGCACGAACAGGTACACGATCAGCAAACGGCCGGCGGTGGCGCTTTTGATCCTGGCGATCCACGCCTGCGCCCGCTCTTTCAACCCGTGGCGCTCCAGCAGGCCGATCACCGCCAGCGGCAGCAGCAGGATCAGCGGCAGGTTGCGGGTATTGAGAAAGCCCTCGCCGAGCTTTTCCAGAATGACGTCCAGCGGCATCAGCGCCGCCAGACCGGTGATGATGCCGGCGGCGATCACCACCAGCACCGGGTTGAAACGCAATACAAACCCGACCACGATAGCGGCGATGCCGATCAGTGGCCAGAGATTCACGGCCTGTTCCATAGTCTTCCCTCGATATTTTCTAATAGTTTTTTGCTTGTGATGTTGTGTCTTGCTTTACTGCTCCGCGCTGACGCGGATCCCCTGCTGAACAAAACTGTCCCGCAGCTTGCGCGCATACGCCAGCGCATGCTCACCGTCTCCATGCAGGCAGACGGTTTCCGCCTGTACGGCGGTCCAGACGCCATCGACGCTGCGCACCCGGTGATGGCGCACCATCTCCAGGGTTTGCGCCAGCGCCTGTTCGTCATCCTCGATCAATGCCCCCGGCAAACCGCGCGGCACCAGCGTGCCGTCGGCCTGATAACCGCGATCGGCGAACACCTCCTGCCGGGTGGTCAGACCGAGCCGTTGCCCGGCGCGGATCAGCTCGCTGCCGGCCAGCCCCACCAGCCGCAGCGCCGGATCGACCGCCTGCACCGCCCGGGCGATGGCTTCCGCCAGCGCCGGCTCAACCGCCGCCTGGTTGTACAGCATACCGTGCGGCTTAACGTGCACCATCACCCCGCCCTCGGCGCGGGCAATGGCCGCCAGCGCCCCGAGCTGATACACCACCTGCGCGTACACCGTTTCCGACGGCAGCTGCATGCGGGTGCGGCCGAAATTCTCCCGATCGGGAAAACTCGGGTGGGCACCGATCGCCACGCCGTACTGCAATGCCCAGCGCACCGACTGACGCATGGTCTGCGCATCGCCGGCGTGGAAGCCGCAGGCGATGTTGGCCGAACTCACCAATTGCAGCAGCGCCTGGTCGTTGGCGCAGCCCTCGCCGAGATCGGCGTTCAAATCAACGATCATGTAACCCCCAGGCAATCTGTCGAAGGAAGAGATCCTGCTCGGCCTTGGCGCGCTGCGCCTCCGCCAGAGAGCAGAGAACGAAGTGGATCGGTTCGCCGAGCCGGATCTGCGCCAAATGGTAGAGATCGGCTTCGATCACGCAGGCAATGCGCGGGTAACCGCCGGTGGTTTGCGCATCGGCCATCAGCACGATCGGCTGGCCGTTGTGCGGCACCTGCACCACGCCGGGCATCAGGCCGTGCGACAGCATCTCTCTCTCGGTGGTGCGTGCCAGCGGCGTACCGCCGTGCAGACGGTAGCCCATACGGTTGCTCTGCGGGCTGAGCTGCCAGGCGGCGCGCCAAAACGTATCTTGCGCCTCTTCGCTGAATTCGGCGTACTCCGGCCCCGGCAACGCGCGGATGCGGTTGGTGAACAGCAACTGCTTCACGCCACAGCGGGTTTGCGGTTCAGCGGCGGATTTGCCCAGCGGCAACCGATCGCCGTCCTTCAGATTACGCCCCTCGCACCCGCCAAAAGCGGCTTTCATGTCGGTGCTGCGCGAGCCCAGCATTTCCGGCACGGCGATGCCGCCGGCGATCGCGAGATAACTGCGCATGCCGCGCTTCGGCGTGCCCAGCACCAGCCGCTGCCCCTTTTTCACCGGGTAGCGCCAGCCGGTCCACAACGGCTTACCGTCCAGCTGCGCGTCGCAGCCGGCGCCGGTCAGGGCGATCCAGCCGGGACGGGTAAACTCGGCGCTGAACTGGCCGAGGGTGATCTCCAGCCCGGCGGCCTCCGGCGCGTTGCCCACCAGCAGGTTGGCGATCTTCAGCGCCGGTTGATCCAGCGCTCCGCCGGTGCTGATGCCCAAGCGGCGGAATCCCTCGCGGCCCAAATCCTGCACCGTGGTATAGATGCCGGCGCGCAGAATAATCAGCATACGCCCTCCTTCTGCGGCACAAAGCGTACGCTATCGCCTGGGCGCAGCAGCGTCGGCGGCATTTCATGCGGATTGAACAGCGCCAGCGGCGTGCGGCCGATCAGCTGCCAGCCGCCGGGCGTCGCCAGCGGATAGATGCCGGTCTGGCCGCCGCCGATACCGACGGAGCCGGCCGCCACCGCCAGACGCGGTTCGGCGCGGCGCGGCGTCGCCAGTTGTTCCGGCATGCCGCCCAAATAGGAGAAGCCCGGCTGAAAGCCGAGGAAATAAACCACATAGGCCGCCGCCGCGTGGCATTCCACCACCTGTTGCGGCGTCATGCCGGTATGACGCGCCACCTCATCCAGGTCGGGGCCCTGTTCCCCGCCGTAGATAACCGGAATATCCACCTGACGCGATTCCGGCGTCAGGCGCTCTTTGCTCTCCCACCCCTGCTGCAGCAATGCCAGCATCGCCTCGGCGTCGGCCTGCGGCGTATGCAGCAGCAGCGTCAGGTTATTCATCCCCGGCACCACTTCCCGCACGTCGGGGTGGTGATTCAGCTTTTCCGCCAGCGCCCAAATGCGCTGCTGGCTCGGTAACGTCACCGGCGGCGACAGTTCAAGCACTACCGCTCTTTCACCCAACAGGTAATAACGTGCTTGTTGCACCCTTATTCTCCTTATTATCGCGCTGAAAAACACACCAGTTATGCGTGACGCGGCCCCGGCTGTCAATAGAACGCAACCATAAGGAAAATAAGGAAATAGCGCGATAAAAGGATTCAGCCGGCGCGCAGGCCGGGCTGGATCCGGGGAAGAAAAAGATCAGGCGGGATTCGGGATATCGATAAAGGTCACATCAAAGCCGTGGTGCTGGGCCAGCCAGTCCCCCAACGCCTTCACGCCGCCGCGCTCGGTGGCGTGGTGACCGGCGGCAAAGAAATGCACGCCCATTTCGCGCGCGCTGTGAATGGTCTGCTCAGAGACTTCACCGCTGATGAACGCATCGACGCCGAAGCGCGCCGCGCTGTCGATAAAGCCCTGGCCGCCGCCGGTGCACCAGGCCACTCGGCGAATATGCTCAGGCGCGTTATCGCCGCAGTGCAGCACCGCGCGCCCCAGCCGGCTTTCGATGCGCTGTTGCAGCGCTTCGCCGGTCAGCGGCTGTTCGAATTCCCCGTGCGGCACCAGCGGCTCGATTTCACCAATCACCCGAATGCCCAGCGCCTGCGCCAGCTGCGCGTTGTTGCCCAGCACCGGATGCGCGTCCAGCGGCAAATGATAACCGTACAGGTTGATGTCGTGGGTCAACAGCGTTTTCAGGCGGTTGCGCTTCATGCCGCGCACCGCCGGCGCCTCGTTTTTCCAGAAATAGCCGTGATGCACGATGATCGCGTCGGCCTGATGCGCCACCGCGGCGTCCAGCAGCGCCTGACAGGCTGTGACGCCGGTCACGATGCGCTGTACATGCGCACGCCCCTCTACCTGCAAACCGTTGGGGGCGTAGTCCTGAAACACCGCGGCGTTCAGTTCTGTGTTGATCAGTTGTTCCAGATCGAGGTTACGCATTCTCTTCTCTCTTCATAGTCAAAATGTCTGCCGGTCGCCCTGCGCCATCAGGATGAATTTCACCCCCAGATCGTTGCCCTGCGCCAGCTGCTGCGCAATGGCGGCGCGCGCGTCTTCGCCCTGCTTCAGGCTGGGCTTGATGTGGCTGATGACCACCGGCAGACCGTTCAGCGAGCCTTCGCCGCCGCTGTACTGCGTCAGATTATTCAGCTCCTTCAGCAACCAGGCCGGCGTCAAATGGCCGTACAGATGTTTGTCCTCCACCCCGTTAGGGTAAGAGGTTTCGATAATCATGCCCTTGAGCTTTTTCCGCTCGACAAGCGGCCCCAGCGCGCGCCAGACGGTATCGAGATCGCGCGACTGCTCCACCTTATCCGGCCCGGTATCGCCGAAATAGGCGAAGAACTCGTTGCCGTTGGAAATCAGCAGCATCGACGACGGATAGCGATCGTGGCTGAGCGGATACATCACGCCGGTCAACCCGGTCAGGCCGAGGGTAAATCGCTGCTGCGGCCGCACCGTTTGCAGCCGGTAGGTGCCCAGCCGCGCACCATTGCCGGCGTCGGTAAAGTTCGGCCAGGCCTTCCAGTTGAAGTAATGGTTGCGCAGGGTCAGCACGGTGTCCGCCTGGGCGTAAACGGTTTTTTTATTATCCTCGGGCGAGCCGACGATCAGCCCCGCCACGTGGTCCAGATGGCCGTGGCTGATAAAGTAGCTGCCGATCAACTGCCGGAACACGTAGCCCTGTGGCGTGTAAGGCGCGGCCAGCTCGGGGGTCACCTGCGGGAAACTGCCCTTCTCCAGCCCTTTGGCGATGCCCGGCAGCAGCGAGCCGGCGTCCAGCGCCACATACTGCGGCTGATTATCGCTGCGGATCAGGTAGGAAGTCAGGTTGCCGTCGCTGACGCCGCCGTCGACGCCCAGCGCCACCACGTCAAAGCCGGCGATCGCCAGCGCGGAATAGCCGCTCAGGCACAGGGCCAGCACCTTTTTCATCATTACGTCGCTCCTTGCAGTTGCCTCAAGACTCTCCCCGTTTCGCCGCCTCGAACGCCGCCAGCGTCTCCACGCGGGCCTGTTTGTGATCGACGATCGGCAGCGGGTAGTTCAGCGTACGGCGCTGCTTTTCCGCCCAACGGTGGGGGTAATGGATGTCATTGTCGGGCACATCCGCCAGTTCCGGCAACCATTTACGGATGAAAGTGCCTTGTGGATCAAAACGTTCACCCTGCGTCGTCGGGTTGAAGATGCGGAAATACGGCGCGGCGTCGGTGCCGGTGGAGGCCGCCCACTGCCAGCCGCCGTTATTGGCCGCCAGATCGCCGTCCAGCAGTTGCGACATGAAGTAGCGCTCCCCGGCGCGCCAGTCGATCAGCAGGTCCTTCACCAGGAAACTGGCGCTGATCATGCGCAGCCGGTTGTGCATCCAGCCGGTAGCGTTCAGCTGGCGCATGGCGGCATCGACGATCGGATAGCCGGTCTCGCCCCGCTGCCAGGCCTGCAGCTTCGCCGCGTCATCGCACCAGCGCACTTTGTCCGTCCAGGCGATAAACGGCCGATGGCGGCACAGCTCGGGATAGGCCACCAGCAGATGGCGGTAGAACTCGCGCCAAATCAGCTCGTTCAGCCAGGCGAAAGCGCCGCTCTCGCGATCTTCCAGCAGCTGCGGGCATTCGGCGCGCAGGCGATTGAAGCACTGGCGCGGCGACAGCGTGCCAATCGCCAGATAGGGCGACAGACTGCTGGTGCCGGCGATGGCGGGCAGATCGCGCTGGCGAAGGTAATCCTGCACTTGCTCACGACAAAAGGCGCGCAGCCGCTGCAGCGCGGCCTCCTCGCCGGCGGGATAGTCATCCCCGATCTCCGCCGCGGGATAATCGAACGCCGCCGGCGCTTCAGGCGCAGGCAACGCGCCATCGGCACGGATCTTCGGCGCCGGCAGGCAGCTCACGTCGGACTCAGTCAGGCGCTGAATGAAGGCGTTGCGAAACGGCGTATAAACCTTGTACATCTCGCCGCCGCCGGTTAGCACGCTGCCCGGCGGCAACAGCAGGCTGTCATCAAAACCGTGGCACGTTACCCGTCCATTCAACTGCTGCTCCAGCCGCGCATCGCGGCGCCGTTCATTCAGTTCGTACTGGCGATTGTAAAACAGCGCGTCCACCTGCTCTCGCCGGCAATAGTCCGCCAGCCAGTCGATCGATGCAGCAAAGTCCGAACAGGCATGGCAATGCAGCGCAATGCCCTTTTGCGCCAGCGCCTGCTGTACCGCCCGCAGGCTGGCGTGGATCAGCGCCGCCTGCCGCGGCGCCATCTCATGCTGCCGCCACTGCTGCGGGGTGGCGATAAACACCGCCAGCACCCGGGCTTTGGGATCGCTGCAGGCGGCGTGCAGCGCTTTGTTGTCGGTGATACGCAGATCGTTACGCAACCAGACCAGATGCGTGGTCATAAAACTCCTTGTCAATCAATGGCCGTAACGCAAACGCAGCGCCTCCGGGTAAGGTTCGAAATAGCGTTGTTCCGCCAGATAGCGGTCAGGGTATTCCGCCATGTAATGCTTAAGCAGCGCGATCGGCGCCAGCAGCGGCTGCATGCCCTGCCGATAACGATCGATCAGGTGCGCCAGCTCCTGGCGCTGCGCCGTGCTGAGCTGACGGCGGAAGTACCCCTGCACGTGCATCAGCACGTTGGTATGATTGCGCCGCGTTGCTTTGTGCGCCAACAGCGCCATCAGGCGGCTGCGGTATTCCACGGCGAAGGCCTCCAGCGAGTCCCAGCGGTGAATATCGGCGACGAAGCGCCCCAGCTCGCGATAAGCCGGCTGCGAATGCGCCAGCAGTGAAAGCTTGTAGCGGCTGTGAAACGCGATCAGCCCGCCGCGGGTCAGCCCCTGGCGCCACAGCATATTCAACTCATACAGCGCGTACACCCGTTCAATGAAGTTTTCCCGCAATGCCGCATCCTGCAATCGTCCGTCTTCTTCCACCGGCAGCCACGGCATCTGACGCAGCAGTTCGGCGGTAAACAGCCCGACGCCGTTTTTACGCGAGTCTTTGCCGTTCTCACTGTAGACCCGCACCCGCTCCAGGCCGCAGCTCGGCGACTTGGCGCAGACAATATAACCGCACAGATGCTGCAACGCGGCTACGCGCTGCGCGGAGAAACTGCGCATCTCCTCGGTCAGATCCACGCTCGCGTCGTTGCTGTAACGCATCGCCGGCCAGGGCTGCGCCTGTTTCACCAGGCGCAGCGCCGGGCGCGGCGTGGGCAGGCCGATCGCCATTTCCGGGCAAACGGGCTCAAAGCGCACATAGGGCGCCAACTGTTCCACCGCAAAGGCCAGCCGCTTGTGGCCGCCGTCGAAACGCACCGCTTCACCCAGTAAACAGGCGCTGATGCCGATAGGGATCTTGTCGCTCATACCACTCTCCCGCGTTGTTAGCCGATTGAGGAAAGTGTAGAAGAACGGCTTGCCGAATACGACCTTACGTTGGGTAGGGACGGCCAGGGCATAAAAAAACCCCCGCCGCAAGGCGAGGGTTGTTCGTGAATCGGCAGCGACTCAGTAGAAATCGCAGGACGCCAGTTCCGCCTGCTGCAGCCAGACCGGCTTATCGCTGGTTTTTGACCAGACGCGATGCAGGTAGCTGTAAAAACGCCCGCGATCGCTGCGGAACAGCATCACCGGCAGGGCCAAAATGCCCGCGATAACCACTGCGCTGCGGCGCAGGAGAATCCGATGCAGTGAATAAGCGTGATAGGTCGTAGACATGCGAACCTCCTTAAAAACGCCTGCCGTTGATTTGTCAGGGAAAACGGCGTCGGCGTATCAAATGAACAATCGGTAATTTGGTAACTGGACAAAATTTTAGCGCACTTGATGAAAGTTTACTACTCATCCGACCACTAAATCGCACAAAAAATCGCTAATCACCGCAGCGATTCGTAATTTTGTTACAATCAAGTTAATTTTTAACTAAACATGGGTTACATTGTGGTTATTATTCGGTTCTTCATCCCACACCTCAGCCCCGGCTTATTCACACATCAGGCGCAATCTCGCCGCAAGCAGGCTGCCTGAAACGGCCAATTTCCGCTGAAATTTCAGCCATTTTTATACTTTTTTTACACCTGCCCGCGCGATTTTTTCATCTTCTTTCTACCCCTCTCCCTACACTGCCTCTATCAAAAACAACACCTCTGGAGGTGTCCCGTGAGTTTCAGCGTTATTGGTGGTGCGCTGTTGGTCCTGCTGCTGTTGGCCTATCTGGTCTACGCCCTGTTTAACGCGGAGGATTTCTGATGGCGGCTTCAGCCTTTTTACTGATCGCCAGTTTCCTGCTGGTGCTTCTGCTGCTGGCCCGGCCGCTGGGCGGTTTTATGGCGCGCCTGATCGAAGGTGAGCCGCTGCCTGCGCTGCGCGCAGTGGAAGCCGGCGTCTGGCGCGCCTGCGGCATCCGCGCCACCGAGATGAATTGGTGGCAGTACGCGCTGGCGATCCTGGCATTCAACCTGCTCGGGCTGGCGCTGCTGTTCGCCTTGCTGATGACGCAGGGCTCGCTGCCGCTCAACCCGCAAGGCTTCCCGGGCCTCTCCTGGGATCTGGCGCTCAACACCGCCGTCAGCTTCGTCACCAACACCAACTGGCAAGCCTACAGCGGTGAAAGCGCCCTCAGCTATTTCAGCCAGATGGCCGGGCTGGCGGTGCAGAACTTCGTCTCCGCCGCCACCGGCATCGCCGTGGCCTTTGCGCTGATCCGCGCCTTTACCCGCCGCGCCGGCAAGACCGTCGGCAACGCCTGGGCCGAT
Source organism: Serratia sp. CY76391 (assembly GCF_052166695.1). NCBI lineage: Bacteria > Pseudomonadati > Pseudomonadota > Gammaproteobacteria > Enterobacterales > Yersiniaceae > Serratia > Serratia sp. CY76391. The sequence goes on along the minus strand of NZ_JBJNOJ010000001.1, from coordinate 311,016 downwards.
CTGTTCCGCATCACGCTGTATGTGCTGCTGCCGATCGCGCTGCTGATCGCCCTGTTCTTCGTCAGCCAGGGCACGCTGCAAAACTTCCTGCCTTACCTGCACGTCACCACGCTGGAAGGCGCGCAGCAGACGCTGCCGATGGGGCCGGTAGCCTCGCAGGAAGCGATCAAGATGCTCGGCACCAACGGCGGGGGGTTCTTCGGCGCCAACTCGGCGCACCCGTTCGAAAACCCGACCGTGCTGACCAACTTCGTGCAGATGCTGGCCATCTTCCTGATCCCCTGCGCGCTGTGCTTCTCCTTCGGACAACTGGCCGGTGAAAACCGTCAGGGCCACGCGCTGATCTGGGCGATGGCGCTGATCTTCGTGGTGGCGGTGGTGGTGGTGATGGTTGCCGAGCTGGCGGGCAACCCGCACCTGAGTGCGCTGGGCGCCGACAGCAACATCAATATGGAAGGCAAAGAGTCGCGCTTCGGCATTCTCGCCACCAGCCTGTTCTCGGTGGTGACCACCGCCGCGTCCTGCGGGGCGGTCAACGCCATGCACGACTCTTTCACCGCGCTGGGCGGCATGGTGCCGATGTGGCTGATGCAGATCGGTGAAGTGGTGTTCGGCGGCGTCGGCTCCGGCCTGTACGGCATGCTGCTGTTCGTGCTGCTGACGGTGTTTATCGCCGGTCTGATGATCGGCCGCACCCCGGAATACCTGGGCAAGAAAATCGACGTTTATGACATGAAGATGACCGCGCTGGCGATCCTGGTCACGCCGACGCTGGTGCTGCTGGGCAGCGCGCTGGCCATCGGCACCGACGCGGGCCGCGCCGGCATCCTCAACCCGGGCGCCCACGGCTTCAGCGAAGTGCTGTATGCCCTGTCCTCCGCCGCCAACAACAACGGCAGCGCCTTCGCCGGGTTGAGCGTCAATACACCGTTCTACAACCTGCTCCTGGCCTTCGCCATGTTCGTCGGCCGCTTCGGGGTGATCCTGCCGGTGCTGGCGATCGCCGGTTCGCTGAGCGCCAAGCCACGCCAGCCGGCGGGCAACGGCACCCTGCCGACCTATGGGCCGCTGTTTATCGGCTTGCTGATCGGCACCGTGCTGCTGGTGGGCGCGCTGACCTTCGTGCCGGCGCTGGCGCTGGGCCCGGTGGCCGAGCATTTGCAGCTTTGGTTGGCAAACTAACCGACGTCACAGAGAGAGAATAAGAGATGACTCGCAAACAACGCGCGCTGTTTGAACCGGCTCTGGTGCGTACCGCGCTGATCGATGCGGTGAAAAAACTGGACCCTCGCGTTCAATGGCGCAACCCGGTGATGTTCGTGGTGTATATCGGCAGCCTGCTGACCACCGCCATCTGGCTGGCGATCCTCACCGGCCAGACCGACGGCGCCGCCGCCTTTACCGGCAGCGTCTCCCTGTGGCTGTGGTTCACCGTGCTGTTCGCCAACTTCGCCGAAGCGCTGGCCGAAGGCCGCAGCAAGGCCCAGGCGGAAAGCCTGAAGGGCACCAAGAAAACCAGCTGGGCGAAAAAACTGGCCGGCCCGCGCCGCGACGGCGCCACGGAGAAAGTGGCCGCCGAGAGCCTGCGCAAAGGCGATATCGTGCTGGTGGAAGCCGGCGATACCATCCCGTGCGACGGCGAAGTGCTGGAAGGCGGCGCTTCGGTGGATGAAAGCGCCATCACCGGGGAATCCGCGCCGGTGATCCGCGAGTCCGGCGGCGACTTCTCCTCGGTCACCGGCGGCACCCGCGTGCTGTCCGACTGGCTGGTGGTGCAGTGCAGCGTCAACCCGGGGGAAACCTTCCTCGATCGCATGATCGCCATGGTGGAGGGCGCCAAGCGCCGCAAAACACCGAACGAGATCGCGCTGACCATTCTGCTGGTGGCGTTGACCATCGTGTTCGTGCTGGCCACCGCCACCCTGTTCCCGTTCTCGCAATACAGCGTCGAGGCGGCCGGCAGCGGCAGCGTGGTCACCATCACCGTGCTGGTCGCGCTGCTGGTTTGCCTGATCCCCACCACCATCGGCGGTCTGCTGTCCGCCATCGGCGTGGCCGGGATGAGCCGCATGCTTGGCGCCAACGTGATCGCCACCAGCGGCCGCGCGGTGGAAGCCGCCGGCGATGTGGACGTGCTGCTGCTGGATAAAACCGGCACCATTACGCTGGGCAACCGTCAGGCTTCGGAGTTTTTGCCGGCGCCGGGCGTCAAAGAGCAAGAGCTGGCGGACGCCGCGCAGTTGGCTTCGCTGGCGGACGAAACGCCGGAAGGCCGCAGCATCGTGGTGCTGGCCAAACAGCGCTTTAACCTGCGCGAGCGCGATCTGCAGGCGCTGAACGCCACCTTCGTGCCTTTCTCCGCCCAGACCCGCATGAGCGGCGTCAACGTGCAGGAGCGCATGATCCGTAAAGGCGCGGTGGACGCCATTCGCCGTCACGTCGAATCCAATCAGGGGCACTTCCCGCGGGCGGTGGACGATCTGGTGGAAAGCGTGGCCCGCACCGGCGGCACGCCGCTGGTGGTGGCGGAAGGCGCCCGGGTGCTGGGCGTGGTGGCACTGAAGGATATCGTCAAGGGCGGCATCAAGGAACGCTTCAATGAGCTGCGCAAGATGGGCATCAAAACGGTGATGATCACCGGCGATAACCCGCTGACCGCAGCGGCGATCGCCGCCGAAGCCGGGGTGGACGACTTCCTGTCGGAAGCCACGCCGGAAGCCAAGCTGGCGCTGATCCGCCAGTATCAGGCGGAAGGCCGTCTGGTAGCGATGACCGGCGACGGCACCAACGACGCCCCGGCGCTGGCACAGGCCGATGTGGCGGTGGCGATGAACTCCGGCACCCAGGCCGCCAAAGAGGCGGGCAACATGGTCGATCTGGATTCCAACCCGACCAAGCTGATCGAAGTGGTGCATATCGGCAAACAGATGCTGATGACGCGCGGTTCGCTGACCACCTTCAGCATCGCCAACGACGTGGCCAAGTACTTCGCCATCATTCCGGCGGCGTTCGCGGCCACCTATCCGCAGTTGAACGCGCTGAACGTGATGCACCTGCACTCCCCCGCCTCCGCCATCATGTCGGCGGTGATCTTCAACGCCCTGGTGATCGTGTTCCTGATCCCGCTGGCGCTGAAAGGGGTGAGCTACAAACCGATGAGCGCCGCGGCCCTGCTGCGCCGCAACCTGTGGCTGTACGGGGTCGGCGGCCTGCTGGTGCCATTCATCGGCATCAAACTGATCGACCTGATCCTGGTCGCGCTGCACGTCGCCGGTTAACCATTGAGGGAAATGAACATGACGTATTTACGACCTGCGCTGGTGATGTTGATCCTGCTGACGCTGATCACCGGCATCGCCTATCCACTGCTGACCACCGGGCTGGCGCAGCTGCTGTTTTCGGGCGCGGCCAACGGTTCGCTGCTGTACCAGGGCGACAAGGCGGTCGGCTCCGCGCTGATCGGCCAGAACTTCACGCGCGCCGACTATTTCTGGGGCCGCCCGTCGGCGACCGGCGATTCGGCTTATAATCCACAGGCCTCCGCCGGCAGCAATCTGGCGGCCACCAACCCGGCGCTGGATAAGGCTATCGCCGAACGCGCGGCGCAGCTGCGCCAGGCCAATCCGGCCATGAGCGGCCCGATCCCGGTGGATCTGCTGACCGCCTCCGGCAGCGGGCTGGATCCGCAGATTTCGATCGCCGCGGCGCGGTATCAGCTGGCGCGGGTCGCGGCGGCGCGTCATCTGCCGCCGGAACAGGTCGCCAAACTGATCGAAGACAACACCGATCGGGCCACGCCCAACTTCATGGGGGAATCGGTGGTCAACGTGCTGAAGCTGAACCTGGCGCTGGATGCGTTGAAGTAGCGCGCCGTATTCAGCATAGTGATAGGGTTCGGCGTGCCGAACCCCTTTTTGCTTGGTAACACAAGGAATTGTCATGGTCGAAGAAGAACAGCAGCGTCCCGATCCCGATAGCCTGCTGGCGCTGGCCAATGAAAAACCGCGCGGCCGGTTGAAGGTATTCTTCGGCGCCTGCGCCGGCGTGGGCAAAACCTACGCCATGCTGCAGGAGGCCCAGCGTTTGCGCGCTCAGGGGCTGGACGTGCTGGTCGGCGTGGTGGAAACCCACGGCCGCAGCGAGACCGCCGCCCTGCTCGACGGCCTGGCGCTGTTGCCGCAAAAGCGCATCCAGCATCGCGGCCGGCTGGTGCATGAATTCGATCTCGACGCCGCGCTGGCGCGCCATCCGGCGCTGATCCTGATGGATGAACTGGCGCACAGCAACGCCCACGGTTCACGCCACCCCAAACGCTGGCAGGATGTGGAAGAGCTGCTGGACGCCGGCATCGACGTGCTGACTACCGTCAACGTGCAACATTTGGAAAGTCTGAACGACGTGGTGGGCGGCGTGACCGGCGTGCGGGTGCGCGAAACGGTGCCCGACCACGTGTTTGACGAGGCCAGCGAAGTGGTGCTGGTCGATCTGCCGCCGGACGATCTGCGCCGGCGGCTGCACGAAGGCAAAGTGTATATTCCCGGTCAGGCCGAGCGCGCCATCGAGCATTTTTTCCGTAAAGGCAACCTGATCGCCCTGCGCGAGTTGGCGCTGCGCCGCACCGCCGATCGGGTCGATGACCAGATGCGCGAGTTTCGCGACACCCAAGGGCGCGAGAAAGTGTGGCACACCCGCGACAGCATTCTGCTGTGCGTCGGCCACAACAGCGGCAACGAAAAGCTGGTGCGCATCGCCGCCCGGCTGGCGGCGCGGCTCGGCTGCCACTGGCATGCGGTCTACGTGGAAACCCCCAAGCTGCACCGGCTGCCGGAAAACCAGCGCCGCGCCATTCTGCGCGCGCTGCGGCTGGCGCAGGAGCTGGGCGCCGAAACCGCCACCCTGGCCGATCCGTCCGAAGAGCGCGCAGTGCTGCGCTACGCCCGCGAACATAACCTCGGCAAAATCATCATCGGCCGCCGCAGCGAGCAACGCTGGAAGCTGCGCGGCAGCTTCGCCGATCGCCTCGGCCGGCTGGGCCCGGATCTCGATCTGGTGATCGTCGCGCTGGACAGCGACGCCGCACAGCCGCCGCCGGGCAAGGAGCACGACGGCCGCAGCTTCAATGAGAAATGGCGCATGCAGCTGCGCGGCTGCGCGGTGGCGGTGGCGCTGTGCGCACTGATCACCCTGCTCTCGCAGTGGCTGCTGCCGGGCTTCGATCAGGCCAACCTGGTGATGGTCTACCTGCTCGGCGTGGCGATCGTCGCGCTGTTCTTCGGCCGCTGGCCATCGGTGCTGGCGGCGGTGATCAACGTCGCCAGTTTCGATCTGTTCTTCGTCCAGCCCGAATGGTCGTTCGCCGTCAGCGATATGCAGTATCTGCTGACTTTCGGCGTGATGCTCGCCGTCGGCATCATCATCGGCAACCTGACCGCCGGGGTGCGTTATCAGGCCCGGGTGGCGCGCTACCGCGAGCAGCGGGCGCGCCATCTGTACGAAATGTCACGCGGGCTGAGCCGCGCGCTGACCGTGGCCGACATCGCCAACACCAGCCGTCATTTCCTCTCCAGCAGCTTCCAGGCGAAAACCGTGCTGCTGCTGCCGCAGGAAGACGGCCGGCTGCAGCAAATGATCGGCGAGGAAGGCGGGCTGCTGTCGGTAGACGAAGCCATCGCGCGCTGGAGTTTCGATAAAGGCTTGCCGGCCGGTGCCGGCACCGACACTCTGCCCGGCGTGCCTTACCAGCTGCTGCCGCTCAATACCCCCAAACAGACCTTCGGCCTGTTGGCGATCGAACCCAACAACCTGCGCCAGCTGATGGTGCCGGAACAACAGCGGCTGCTGCAAACCTTCGCAGTGCTGATCGCCAGCGCGCTGGAACGGCTGCACCTGGCGCGCAGCGCCGAAGAAGCCAAGCTGGACGCCGAACGCGAGCAGCTGCGCAACTCGCTGCTGGCGGCGCTGTCGCACGATCTGCGCACCCCGCTGACCGTGCTGTTCGGCCAGGCGGAAATTCTCACGCTGGACCTGGCGGCCGAAGGCTCCAATCACGCCACCCAGGCCAGCCAGATCCGCCAGCAGGTGCTGAGCACCACCCGGCTGGTGAACAACCTGCTGGATATGGCGCGCATCCAGTCCGGCGGTTTCAGCCTGCGTAAAGAGTGGCAGTCGCTGGAAGAGATCGTCGGCGCTTCGCTGCACATGCTGGAGCCGCTGCTCAGCCAGCATCCGATCGAGGTCGAGCTGCCGCCGGAACAGATCCTGGTCAACTGCGACGGCAGCCTGCTGGAACGGGTGTTCACCAACCTGTTGGAAAACGCCAATAAATACGCCGGCGCCGAGGCCACCATCGGCATTCGTGCCCGCACGCTGCCCGAGTGGCTGGAAGTCGAGGTCTGGGATAACGGCCCCGGCATCCCCGCCGATCAGCTGCAGCTGATTTTCGACAAGTTTTCACGCGGCAATAAAGAGTCGGCGATCCCCGGCGTCGGCTTGGGGTTAGCCATTTGTCGTGCCATTATTGAAGTGCATGATGGCCGCATCTGGGCGGAAAACGGCGCCAACGGCGGCGCCAGCTTCCGCTTCGTGCTGCCGCTGGAAAAACCGCCCGAGATCGACGGCGACGCCTTCGATCTGTAATCAACGCAGGGGAAACGTGAGCATAACGCCAACCAACATTCTGATTGTTGAAGATGAAAAAGAGATCCGCCGCTTCGTGCGCACCGCGCTGGAGAGCGAAGGCCTGCGGGTGTTTGAAAGTGAAACCCTGCAGCGGGGGCTGATTGAGGCCGGCACGCGCAAACCGGATCTGATCATCCTGGATTTGGGCTTGCCGGATGGCGACGGGCTGAGCTACATCCGCGATCTGCGGCAGTGGAGCGCCATTCCGGTGATCGTGCTGTCGGCGCGCAACGCCGAAGAGGACAAAATTGCCGCGCTGGACGCCGGCGCCGACGACTATCTCAGCAAACCGTTCGGCATCGGCGAACTGTTGGCGCGGGTGCGGGTCGCGCTGCGCCGTCACTCCGCCAGCCAGCAGGAAAGCCCGCTGGTGAGCTTTTCGGCGATCACCGTCGATCTGGTGAATCGCCGGGTGCTGCGCAACGACGAAGATCTGCACCTGACGCCGATCGAGTTTCGCCTGTTGGCGGAGCTGCTGGCCAACGCCGGCAAGGTGATCACCCAACGCCAGCTGCTGAGCCACGTCTGGGGGCCGAACTACGTGGAACACAGCCACTACCTGCGCATCTACATGGGCCATCTGCGGCAGAAGCTGGAAGCCGATCCGGCCCGGCCCAAACACCTGCTGACCGAAACCGGCGTCGGCTACCGTTTCATGCCTTAACCCCGACGGGCGCGGTTTGCCGCGCCGTTACGCCGCCGGGCCCTTCTTCAATCCGACCATAAATTCCTTGAACGCCTCGCGCAGCGGAGCGAACACCGGGTGTTTGCGGTTTTCGATCATCACTTCGGAGAACAGTTTCAACCCCACGGCGAAGGCCGCGCTCTGCTCAGGGCCGAAGTTCAGATCGTCACGCGCCCGAATGCGCTCGACGATCTCGAGAATATCGTCATGGTTGGTCACCTCAAAACTCAGCGGTGCCTTCTCGACGGGGTTGCCCTGGCGGTCGCTCAGGGCTTCAACGGTAATGTTAAAACGGTGGCCGGGCATCAGTTCTCCTCCTGCTGCGTGGGCTGAATGTGCATTTCGCTTTCGATCGCCGCCACGGCGGTCAACAGTGCGGCGTTGATGCGTTCCACCTGTTGCGGCGTAAGATCGGCGCGCATCACGTTGCCGCGCAGCAGACTGCGCAGACGGTTCATGGCGTCGTAAATGCCTTCCGCCAAGTTGCCGTGCCGATGATGCTCGCGGCCGGCACCCGCCAGACGCGCCAGAATGACCTCAACCACCTGTTGATGCTTTTGCAGCTCGCCCTCGCCCGCCGAGGTGATGCGGTAGCTTTTGCGGCCGTTGCCGGTGGTGAGCGGTTCGAGAAAATCCTGCTCTTCCAGCAGCGTCAGCGTGGGGTAAATCACCCCCGGGCTCGGCACATACAGGCCGGAAGAGGCTTCCTCGATCGCCTTGATCAATTCGTACCCGTGGCTGGGCTTGCGCGCCACCAGCGCCAGCAACACCAGGCGCAGATCGCCGTGTTCGAACAGACGATGACGCCCGCCCCGGCCGCCGCGTCCGCCACGGCCATGCTCTTCGCCGTCGCCGCCGAAGTGATGGCGCCCACCGCGATGACGGCGCCCTTCTTCACATTCATGATGGTGATGATGCCGGTGTAAACCTAATCGATGAAACATAGGGTGATACCTCGCTTTAACAGTGAACATCAATACGAGGTTGTTTAGATATATCTAAACAGCGTCGATAACGCTAATCTAGATCGATATATCTAAATGCGCAAGCGCGTGCCATGAAAAAGATATATCTAAATTACAGGCATAAAAAAAGCGCTGTAAAAACAGCGCTTTTTATCCATCAAGAAAAGTGATTACTTGGCGGAAGCCAGCACTTCGCTGACGATCTCAACCGCTTCGTGCTCGATTTTCTCGCGGTGTTCCGCCCCGAGGAAGCTCTCACAGTAGATCTTGTAAGCCTCTTCGGTACCGGAAGGACGGGCCGCGAACCAACCGTTGTCGGTCATCACTTTCAGGCCGCCGATCGACGCGCCGTTGCCCGGTGCCGCGGTCAGACGCGCAGTGATCGGGTCCCCGCCCAGCGTACTGGCCTTGACCATCTCCGGCGACAGCTTGGACAGCGCCGCTTTCTGCGCATGGGTTGCCGGCGCCTGGATGCGGTTGTAGCTTGGCGCACCGAAGCGCTTGGCCAGATCGTCATAGTGATGCTGCGGATTTTCACCGGTTACCGCGGTGATTTCAGCCGCCAGCAGGCACATGATGATGCCGTCTTTGTCGGTCGACCAAGGCTGGCCGTTGAAGCGCAGGAACGAGGCCCCGGCGCTCTCTTCGCCGCCGAAGCCCAGGCTGCCGTCGAACAGGCCGTCCACGAACCATTTGAAACCGACCGGCACTTCCACCAGCTTGCGGCCCAGGTCAGCCACCACGCGATCGATCATCGCGCTGGACACCAGCGTTTTACCTACCGCCACATCGGCGCCCCACTGCGGGCGATGCCGGAACAGGTAGTTGATGGCTACCGCCAGATAGTGGTTCGGGTTCATCAGGCCCTTCGGCGTGACGATGCCGTGACGGTCGTAATCCGGATCGTTGGCGAACGCCAGATCGAATTTGTCGCGCAGCGCCAGCAGGCCGGCCATCGCCGACTCGGACGAGCAGTCCATGCGGATGATACCGTCGTGATCCAGGTGCATAAAGCGGAAGGTCTGATCGATGGAGTCGTTCACCAGCGTCAGATCCAGCTTGTAGTGTTCCGCCACGCGCTGCCAATAGGCGATGCCGGAACCGCCGAGCGGATCCACGCCCAGCTTCAGGCCGGCGCGTTGAATGGCCGGCATGTCGACCACGTCAACCAGGCCTTCGACATAAGGCTGCACCAGATCTTTGGCGTGCAGGTGGCCGCTGTTCCAGGCCTTGTCCAGCGACTGGCGCTGAACGCCTTTCAGCTGCTGCGCCAGCAGTTCGTTGGCGCGCTTTTCGATCACCGACGTCAGGTTGGTGTCAGCCGGACCGCCGTTCGGCGGGTTGTACTTGATGCCACCGTCTTCCGGCGGGTTGTGGGACGGCGTAATGACGATGCCGTCGGCCTGCGCGCCGCCGCGGCGGTTGTGGCACAGAATGGCGTGCGATACCGCCGGCGTTGGCGTGAAGCCGTTGTTTTCCTGCACGATCACATCGACGCCGTTGGCGGTCAGCACTTCCAGCACGGAAATAAAGGCCGGCTCGGACAGCGCATGGGTGTCTTTACCCACGTAGCACGGGCCGGTGGTGCCCTGCTGATGACGAACTTCGGCGATCGCCTGAGCGATGGCGAGGATGTGCGCTTCGTTGAAGCTGTGGCGCTGCGCGCTGCCGCGGTGGCCGGAGGTGCCAAACTTCACCGCATGTGCGGGATTGCCGGCTTCCGGTTGCAGCACATAGTACTGCGACGTCAGCTGGGCTACGTTGATCAGATCGCTTTGACGGGCGGGCTGCCCGGCACGTGGATTATTCGCCATCGACATATCTCCCTCATCCCTGTCGGTGACCGGGCAAATACGTCGCGCACGGCCATCATGACGGGCTGTTCGCTAAATTAGACGGTACCGCAAACTTTCTCGATCAGTTCCGCCGGGAACTGCATCGCCTGCATGATGTGTTCGATCATGCTGCGTTTGCGGCCGGTATTGGTATTGGTGATCACCCAGTAAGGGGTGCCCGGCACATGCTTCGGCTTGGTATGCGTGCCGTTGGCCAGCAGGGTCTGCTGATCGCCGGCGAAATAGGTGCGGGTACGGCCGGTCAACGCCTCGGTGGCGGCGGCAAAACCGGCGGCATCGAGGGTGTACAGCGTGGACAGCACCAGCATGAAACGGTTGACCGCTTTGTTCTGCTCGGCGTATTCATCCGACAGCAGCAGTTCACGCACGGCGCGCACGCGATCGCGCGGACGCTGAACCGGTGCCGCTTTTTCCAGCTCGACGGACTGCGACGCACTGGCGGCAGGCAACGCGCGCACCGGCTGCCCGGCGGTGAATTTCAACATGCGGCGTAAAATATCGGACGCGCTTTCACCGATGTGTTGCGTGTGGCTGGCAATATAACGGTAAAGCTCTTCGTCGACTTCAATAGTTTTCATCTTTATCCAATACTGTTTTTTCTACTTAGAACCTGAAGCCAGATCCTGCATTCAAGCCATGGGATTATAAGGTTAAAAGCGCTGGGGCGAACACAACAATGTGCCTCCGGACGGCAAATGCAGACTAATACCTATAGCCGGCACTGCCAAGCCCGCGCCGCGAAAATTCCGCATGATTCATCGTGCGATTCAATCATGATACCCTAATCTGAATCTCTCTCAGTATGAACTTCGCCATGAAATTACATTATCAACTGCTGGCCGCCGAGTCAGACGCGCTGCCGGTGCTGCTGATCCACGGGCTGTTCGGCAATCTCGACAACCTGGGCGTGCTGGCGCGCGATCTGCATAAACAGCACAGTGTGATCAAGGTCGATCTGCGCAACCACGGCCTCTCCCCGCGCGCCGACGATATGAACTACCCCGCCATGGCGCAGGATCTGCTGGCGCTGCTCGACGAACTGCAGCTGGAGAAAGCGATCGTCATCGGCCACTCGATGGGCGGCAAAGCGGCGATGGCGCTGACCGCCATCGCGCCCGAGCGCATCGCCAAGCTGATCGTCATCGACGTCGCGCCGGTGGATTACCAGATCCGACGCCATGACGAGATCTTCGCCGCGCTGAAGGCCGTCAGCGCCGCCGGCATTACCCAGCGCCAGGCGGCCGCCCAGTTGATGCGCGACTACCTGCAGGAAGAAGGCGTGATCCAGTTCCTGCTGAAGTCCTTCCATAACGGTGAATGGCGCTTCAACCTGCCGGTGCTGATCGAACGCTACGAAGACATCACCGGCTGGCAGGACGTGCCGGCCTGGCCACACCCGACCCTGTTCATTCGCGGCGGCCTGTCGCCGTACGTGCAGGACAGCTACCGTGCAGACATCGCCCGCCAATTCCCGCAGGCACGCGCGCACGTCGTCGCCGGCACCGGCCATTGGGTGCACGCCGAAAAACCGGAAGCGGTGCTGCGCGCCATCCACCGTTTCCTCGGCGAAGCCTGAAAAACGCGCTCACCTGGCGAAAAAACGCGCTAAAGATAACGGCTTAGCGCGTTTAGCCCGCAGTTAGGCATTGTCGCCGCTCCATCTGCTGGGGTAATATGGCGCGCTATAATTTTGCCGCCGCGCCGGCGCGTTCGCGAACGCCGGTTCGGGGGTAAATTTGGGTTAGGGTTTATTGGCCCGAAGTGTGTTAACCGATGCCTCCGGAAGCGTGCGAGCGCTTTTTGATGCAAACTCCCTTGCAGTACCGCTACCTATGGCAAAAGAACAAACGGATCGCACGACGCTGGATCTGTTCGCAGATGAACGCCGTCCGGGGCGCCCGAAAACCAACCCGCTTTCCCGCGATGAACAGCTTAGAATCAATAAGCGCAATCAGTTACGGCGCGATAAAGTGCGCGGATTGCGGCGCGTAGAGCTGAAAATCAACGCGGATGCGGTGGACGCCCTGAACAAACTGGCGGAACAGCGCAACATCAGCCGCAGCGAACTCATCGAGCAGATGCTGTTGGCGCAACTGGCGGAAGAACAGCCGGAACATTGATCTCTTCGGCCGCACGCGCGGCGCGGCGTTAAGGACAACGCCGGATCGACCACGCTTTTCTTCATCCTTCGGCATCGCATAAATGCGATAAAACCCCGGCGCCACTTTCTGGCATGATACGCATTTACCGGTAAGAGACTGCGCCTGTCGGCGCCCGCCACCGTGGCGAAAGGCTCTTGCCATGGCATCATTTTAATCGGCGGCAGTGCCGGCGCCGAGTAATGCAATTAATTGAATTTAAAGGTTATACGCGATATGGCTACTGTAGGCATTTTCTTTGGCAGCGACACTGGCAATACCGAAAACATTGCCAAAATGATCCAGAAAATTCTCCAGAAACAGTTTGGCGACGACGTCTCTGAAGTGCACGACATCGCCAAAAGCAGCAAAGAAGACCTGGAAGGGTTCGATATCCTGCTGCTGGGTATCCCGACCTGGTACTACGGTGAAGCGCAGTGTGACTGGGACGATTTCTTCCCGACGCTGGAAGAAGTCGATTTCAACGGCAAACTGGTGGCGCTGTTCGGCTGCGGCGACCAGGAAGACTACGCGGAATACTTCTGTGACGCGATGGGCACCATCCGCGACATCATCGAACCGCGCGGCGCGGCCATCGTGGGCCACTGGCCGACCAAAGGCTACCACTTCGAAGCTTCCAAAGGCCTGGCGGACGACAACCACTTCATCGGTCTGGCGATCGACGAAGACCGTCAGCCGGAGCTGACCAACGAGCGTGTCGACGCCTGGGTCAAACAGATCGTCGAAGAGCTGAGCCTGGCCGATATCGTCGGCTAAACGCCGGGACTGGCGAAAGGTTGAACAAAGGCCCTGTAAAGTGCATAGTGTGCCGACAGGGCCGTCATCGGCAACAGGGATTGCTGCGATAGAAGCTACAGATTTGTAACTTCCCACCCCGTCACGGTAGACTGAGATATCGGTTTATCCCATCCATCAAGGCGTTGCATGCAAAACATGCAATAGTGCAATTATATCTTTGTTAACAACCGGCGGTTTCCATTTAGTACAACCGGTTCTATAATGAGACGCATTAACTCTTTGTGCCGACCGATGCCACAGGCGAGTACGCCTCAACTTGATTAGCATAGTAACAGGACTGAATTCGCATGACCGACAACAACATCGCATTGAAGAAGGCCGGCTTAAAAGTCACGCTTCCGCGACTCAAAATCCTGGAAGTACTGCAAAATCCGGAATGCCATCACGTCAGTGCGGAAGATTTGTACAAAAAACTGATTGATATGGGCGAAGAGATCGGCCTGGCAACGGTTTATCGCGTACTGAACCAGTTTGACGATGCGGGCATTGTGACACGTCACAATTTCGAAGGCGGTAAGTCCGTGTTCGAGCTGACCCAACAGCATCACCACGATCACCTGATTTGCCTGGACTGCGGCAAAGTGATCGAATTCAGCGACGAATCCATCGAAGTGCGCCAGCGTGATATCGCTAAGCAGCACGGCATCAAGCTTACCAACCACAGTCTGTACCTGTACGGCCACTGTGAAACCGGTGACTGCCGCGAAGACGAATCGCTGCACGACAAGAAATAAGCCCCACCGGCTATGAGAAACCGCCTCACATTGAGGCGGTTTTTTTATGCCCGCCGTACAACGGGCAAAAAAATCCCCGGACCAGCCGGGGAAAGATCATGTCATGAAATACTACAATTGCAGCGGCACTGCGACTCCACGTACTGCTCTCACTTCAACATCCGCCCCACGCCGGCACGCGCGGGGGCGAACGCATTCCCCCTTCGTTAAGCGGCCCGCCGCCATGACGACAGGCCGATGTGCCGGGCTTAGACCTTCTCGGCGCGGCTGTAACGTTTACCGTCCGGACTGACCGAACGCACCTGCACCTCACCCGATACCGCCGGCTTGGCCTTGGCGTCATAACGCTGCCACTGCTTGCCGCCGTCGGTGGAGTACTCGATGCCCAATCCCGGCAGCGCGATATTCGCTTCCAGCTTGCCGCCCGCCACGCGGGCGCCCGGCACCGGCAGACGGTAGGCGACGCCGCCTTTGTCCAGCTTGGCCAGTTCTCGTTGGCCCAGGATATTGGCGAAGCGCAGCCAGTCTTTCTCCAACGCCTTGGTGTCGACAAAGTGGGTTTCCCCGCCTTTGTATTCACGGCCGGCGCGATAGTCCTGCTCCCAACCGGCGCGGTGCCAGGCGCGTTCCGCCACCGACAGCGCGCGCGGGAAGATCATGTATTCCATCTGCGGATCGGTGCGCTGGGTTTCGCTCCACAGCTGAGCGGACAGACCGTAGGCGCCCGGCCACGGCTTGTCGCTTTTGGCGTTAAAGTGGTTGCCGTCGCGGTCGACCGAGGTTTCCGCGTTCTGCGGCATGTTGTCCGGCGCGAAGCTGAACACCTTGCGCTCGTCGCTGAAGCGGGTACCCCAGTAGTAACCACGCTCGTCCGGGTTCACCTCGTAAGGGAAGTCCATGTAGACGTAGTCCGGGTTGGAGACCACCACTTCATATCCTTTGTTGGCCCAGTCGTTGACGCTATCGAAACCGCCCCAGTACAACGTATCCCAGAAGTTGACGCCCACGCGCGAGGTGGCGAACGCCTTTGCGTTCTCGGCGTCTTTCAAGCCGTCTTGCCAGGCCTGCATTCTGTCGATGCCGTGCGCCTTCACCAGCTTGCTGACCTCCTGGCCGAAGTAGCTCGGCAGGTGCTCCATGTCGGCCACCTTGCCTTCTTTGATCATCGTCTGGCAAACCTGCGACTTGGCCCACGGCTTGTCTTCGTTGCTCTGGTCGATGATGCCTTTACCTGGCTCCGGTTTCGCCTTGTCGGTATAGCCGGCGCCCAGGCGGATGTTTTTCGCCTCATCGCCGCCGAAGTGCCAGGTTTTGATCGGCTGCCCGGCTTCTTTATGCATCTGGGCAATCTCGCCAATCACCTTGTCGACAAAGCGCTGGGAGGAATCCAGGCACGGGTTCAGGTAGCTCTGGCGGTTAAAGAACTGCACCGAGGTGGTATTGGAAGTATCGGTCGGATCCACCAGGCGGAATTCGTTGGCCTCCTGCTCTTTGCCGGCGGCATGCAGCTTTTTATAACGCGCCTCCATAGACACCACCGCGGCGCGGGCGTGCGCCGGCATGTCGATCTCCGGGATCACCTCAATCTGGCGCGCCTGGGCGTATTTGATGATGTCGATATAGTCCTGACGGCTGAAGAAGCCGCCGTAGACGGCCGGCCCCTGGCCGTACTGCGGCAGCAGGCAGGTGGTTTCGCTCAGATCGTGGCAGCGCTGGCCGCCGACTTCCGTCAGCTCCGGCAAACCGGGGATCTCGATGCGCCAGCCTTCGTCATCGCTCAGGTGGAAGTGGAATTTATTGAGTTTGTAAGCCGCCATCTGATCCAGCAGGCGCAGCACCGCGTCCTTCTTATGGAAGTTGCGCGCCACGTCGAGGAAAATGCCGCGATACTGGAAGCGCGGCGCATCGCTGGCGTCCAGCGTGGCGATCTTGCCGCTGCCGTCGCTCGGCACTAACGACAGGATCGACTGCAACCCGTAGAACACCCCGGCCTGATCGAAGCCGATCACCCGCGCCTCTTTCTTACCGATTTTCAGCTCATAAGCGCCCGGCACCGCCATCGCGCCTTTAAACTTGCCCGGCTGGATGTCGGTCTTGATCGGGTAACCGTTGGCCTGAACCGGCACGCCCAGCAGCGCGAAACGCTGGTTGACGACGTCCGCCGCCGGCTTGACCAGCGTGCTCAGATCCGGCGATACCCCTTTGCGCAGGTCGGCGTCCTGTGCGTGGATCTTCACCTGCATCGGTGTCGGCACGATCTGGCCGCGCAGCGCGCCGGCGGGCAGCGTCTGCAGATCGGCATTGCTGACAAAGCGCGAAGCCGGCGTCATCAGAATGTTTTTGTCGTCCTTGGTGCGCTTCCACTGATCGCCGGTGAACGGCGCCACAAACTGATCCAGATTTTCGGTGTCGGTATTCGCCAGCATTTTCGGCTTGGCGTCGCCGGAAGTGGCATACCAGCGGGGCAGGAAGTCGTTTCTGAACAGCTGCCAATATTCAGCGACCACCGGGATTTCCACCGCCTTGCCGGCAGGGAAACCGCTGAATTTGGCGGTCGGCTCCAGCTTGTACAGATCGCCGGTCAGATGCGCGATCTTGAACTGATCGTTATCCACCCGCAGGGTCTGGCGCGGGCTGTGGAAATAGATGACCCAGTCCTTGCCGTCGATCGCCTGCCCGTCGTTGCTGAGGGTGAACAACACCCGGTTGCATGAGGCCCAGTCGGCGCCCAGCGCCGCACAATCCACGCCGTTTTCGCCGGCGCGGTTATCCAGCATTTTCACGTTCAGCTTCAGCTGGCTCAGCTGATCCACCAGCTGTTGATCGGCCATGGCATTACCCATGCCGCCCAAGAATCCCATCGTTGCCGTCAAAGCGGCCAGTGCGCTCAGTTTGAATGCGTTCATCTTCTCGTCCTTCTTAATTATTGTTATCGCGAATTTCTTGCCACAGCTTGCCGCACTTGGCGTCGTAAGCCTGACCGTTACCGCTGTGCACCGCCATAATGCAGTTCTGATAATCCATCACCCGCACCGTTTCCTGCGCAGCGAACTGCTGGTGCTGTTTCTCTTGTTTCAGCACGTTCAACACCGCCTTGCAGGGCTGCAGACGCTCCGGCGAACCTTCGGCGGTGTTGATGCAGGCGCTGTAAGCCTGCTTCAATTTGGCGTCTTCCGGCGGCGCGGCGGGTTGCGCGCAGGCGCTCAAGGCCGCGGCGGCCGCCAACATCAGCATGATTTTTTTCATCGTTGAATTCCCTTAACTGCCCCCGGCGACGAGGCCGGGGAACGCATCAGAAGATGGTGAATGGCGCGATGACCATGAACTTGACGTCTTTCTCGTCCTGGAAGATGTTGCCGTAACCGCCGCCCCAGCTCGGGATGTTGGTGTGGTTGTCATACTGGGTGTAGTGCAGCTTGATCAGGGTGCCCTTGGCGCGCCCTTCCTGGATGGTGTACATCGCGTCCAGGCTCCAGGCGCTCTCTTTCAGGCGCTGGCTCTGATCGTAGATCGGGTTGGTGCTCGGCTTGGCGTCCCAAGCGTAGACATAAGAGCCGCCGACCGCCATGCCCGGCAGGTTCCAGTTGCTGAGGTCATACATCACGCCGGCGTACACCGCTTTCTCGCCGTTGGCGTTAAAGTCGGAACGGTTATCCCACCACACGTCCAGACGACCGTTAGACGAGGCGTAGGTCGGGGTCATGCGCTGCAGGAAGAAGCCCTGATTGCCTTCCGCCTTGACCATGGTGCCTTCCAGACGCCAGTTGAACTGGCCGGTGGTGTAACCGAAGGTCAGCGCCTGCAGCCAGGCCAGCCCGTCGTAGATGCTGTTCGGATCGTTCTTGTCGCTGATGCGATCTTCCGCACCGTAGAACTGGTAACTGGTGGTCAGCGGGTTGCCCAGCACATCGAATTTGTAAGACGCCTTGGTGAAGTACTGATTCACGTAACCCTGGGCCTGGCCGAAGGCGGCTTCCAGCACCAGATCGTTTTTGAAATCGTACTTGGCGCCCAGCGAGTGCAGGTAGGAGACGCGGGTTTTCTTATCGTTCTGGCGGAAGTCGTCCACCTCGATATGCCACGGCGCCTTGTATTTGTCGGCCCACATGTAGGAGAAGCTCAACGCGCCGGCATCGCCGTAGTCGAACTTGGCGCCGGCCTCGGCGCCCTGATAGGTGCCCGGCATAAAGCTCCAGTGCGGCGCCAGCAGGGTTTGGCCGCTCGGCTGAATATAGCCGGCGCGTGCCCAGACCGGGCCGTATTTGAACTTGGCGGCGGCTTTGTACAGGCTGACGCCGCCTTTGTCACCGGAATAGTCTTCGTCATAGGTACGGTTTTTTGAGGAGAACGCGATCTCGTTCGGGTGGCCGCTGGCGCTGGATTCCGCCAGCTCGATGGCGGTAAAGGCACCGACGTCCAGACCGAACATGTCCCAGGCATAACCCGACGCGAAATCCAGGCTCAGGTTGGCGGTAGAGTGCGACAGGTTGGTGGTGTATTGGTTGTAATCCTTGCTGTCCGGATTGAGATCTTTACGGTCGCGCTCACGTTGCCAGTAATAGATGCCGCCGGTCAGCGTGGAGTCATCGATAAACCCTGCGGCTTTCGCCTCAGGCGCCATGGCAAACCCTGTTCCCAACAGCGCGCCCGCGACTGCGAGCGCCAGCGTTTTACGCTGAGCACCGTGCGTACCCATATTGAAATTCCTCTTTGACTTAACTTAAAAGTTGCAGCCGCCTATGTTCACCACTGCCCTGCACGACTGCCAATAAAAAACCCGAACGGGTAAAAAAAATTGCCGACGAGATGTTATTCCCACAGCACTAATTGCTACAGACAGACTATTTTTCGCGACGCGAATTATCAAATGAAAAATGCGGGAGATTTGTCAAAATATGACAAGGAGCACATATCAGTGAGATTTTGTTACGCCGGTGTTCATGGAAGGTGTCGAATAAAAAATTCAATTAAATCAGAATAAATTGAGATACAAGGTCAACCAGAGACGATTAATGGTTTCAGCCTGACCAAATTCGTCATTCAGACAATAAAAATTGAGAGCGCTCTCCAAATGAAATTAATTCGCATCACGAATATATAAGTAAAAATTAAGACTATTAAGCCCAATATCAGAAAACTTATTGATTAACGCACCACGATTAATTAAGCACAGCCCGGAATAACGCTGCTGGAATAGATGATTTGCTCGATGGCAGACATAAAAAAAGCGCGGCCTAAGCCGCGCTGATTCATTAATTTCCAAGGCGAATAAGATTAGCCTTCGATTTTCGCCCAGGTATCACGCAGGCCAACGGTGCGGTTAAACACCAGATGCTCGGCCGACGAGTAACGGTTGTCAGCACAGAAGTAGCCTTCACGCTCGAACTGGTAGGCCTTCTCCGGCTGGGCGGCCGCCAGACTCGGCTCGACGAAACCGTGCTTGATGACCAGCGATTCCGGGTTGATGGTGGAGAGGAAATCCTCCGCCGCGCCCGGGTTAGGCACGCTGAACAGGCGATCGTACAGGCGAATTTCCGCCGGCAGCGCGTGCGCCGCGGACACCCAGTGGATCACGCCCTTCACCTTGCGGCCGTCGGCAGGATCTTTGCTCAGCGTTTCCGCATCGTAGCTGCAGAAGATGGTGGTGATCTCGCCCGCTTCGTCCTTCTCGACGCGCTCGGCCTTGATCACGTACGCATTGCGCAGACGCACTTCCTTACCCAGCACCAGACGCTTGTACTGCTTGTTGGCTTCTTCGCGGAAGTCGGCGCGATCGATATAGATCTCGCGGCTGAACGGCACATCGCGGCTGCCCATTTCCGGCTTGTTCGGGTGGTTAGGCATGGTGACCATTTCCACCGCATCGCTCATGTTCTCGATGACGATTTTCACCGGATCCAGCACCGCCATGGCGCGCGGGGCGTTCTCGTTCAGATCGTCGCGAATGCAGGATTCCAGCGCCACCATCTCGACGTTGTTGTCTTGCTTGGTCACGCCGATACGCAGGCAGAACTCGCGAATCGAGGCGGCGGTATAACCGCGGCGGCGCAGACCGGAGACGGTCGGCATGCGCGGGTCATCCCAACCTTCGACGATCTTCTCGGCCACCAGTTGGTGCAGCTTGCGCTTCGACATGATGGCGTATTCGAGGTTCAGACGCGAAAACTCGTACTGCCGCGGGTGGCAAGGAATGGTGATGTTATCCAGCACCCAGTCATACAGACGGCGGTTATCCTGGAACTCCAGGGTGCACAGCGAATGGGTGATCCCTTCCAGCGCATCGGAAATGCAGTGGGTGAAATCGTACATCGGGTAGATGCACCATTTGTTGCCGGTCTGGTGGTGTTCGGCAAACTTGATGCGGTACAGCACCGGATCGCGCATCACGATAAACGGCGAAGCCATATCGATCTTGGCGCGCAGGCAGGCGGCGCCTTCGGCGAACTCGCCATTGCGCATCTTCTCGAACAGCGCCAGGTTCTCTTCCACGCTGCGGTCGCGGTACGGGCTGTCTTTGCCCGGCGAGGTCAGGGTGCCGCGATATTCACGGATCTGCTCCGGCGACAGCTCATCGACGTAGGCCAGCCCCTTGGTGATCAGCTCAACCGCATACTGGTGCAGCTGATCGAAATAGTCTGAGGAGTAATGAACGTTGCCGCTCCACTCAAAGCCCAGCCACTCCACGTCGTGCTTGATTGACTCCACGAACTCGATGTCTTCTTTCACCGGGTTGGTGTCATCGAAACGCAGGTTGCACTGGCCCTGATAGTCCTTGGCGATGCCAAAGTTCAGGCAGATGGACTTGGCGTGGCCGATATGCAGATAGCCGTTAGGCTCCGGCGGGAAACGGGTATGTACCGACGTGTGTTTCCCCGACGCCAGATCTTCATCGACGATCTGACGGATAAAATTGGTTGGGCGGGCTTCAGCCTCACTCATTTCACTGTTCCTCAATGCAAAGCGCTACACATAACCGCCTATGATCCAACAAGCCACGTCTGGAAACAACCGTTTGTTTCACGAAAAATGCGGCAGATTGCACCATCGTTGCGCAGCGCACCGCCGTGGAGCGAAACGGGATAAAAAAAGCGGGAAGAGATCGCTCTCTTCCCGCCAAGTCGGGGCAAACTCCGCCATGATGCGTGACCGGCCCCGGGTACTACTCAGGTAAAAACAGCCTTATTTCTGGATCTCGTACAGCTTGGTCTGACCGGCGACCACAGAGCCGCTGGCCAGCGCCGCCAGGCCGGCATAGTCGTCAGAATTGCTGACTACCACCGGGCTTATCATCGAACGCGCATTGGCGTTCAGGTAATCCAGATCCAGTTCCAGAATCGGTTGACCGGCTTTCACTTCCGCGCCCTCTTCCACCAGGCGTTTGAAGCCCTGGCCTTCCAGCGCGACGGTGTCGATCCCCATGTGCACCACGATCTCAGCGCCCTTGTCGGTTTCCAGGCAGAAGGCGTGGTTGGTATTGAAGATTTTCACCACGGTGCCGTCAGCCGGCGACACTACGATGTTGTCGGTCGGGCGAATCGCCAGGCCGTCGCCTACCGCCTTGCTGGCGAAGGCTTCGTCCGGCACCTGATCGAGCGCCACCACTTCACCGGTTACCGGCGCCACCAGCGTTTCAAACGCGGCTTTCGGTGCGTTCGGCACCGCCTGCGGTTTGGCTTCTGCAGCAGGGGCCGCCGCCGGAGCCGCCGCAGCCGCTACCGGGCCGGCCGCGATCACATTGCGCATCGCGCTGGCGATAAGTTCAGCACGGGTGCCGACGATCACTTGCACGCTCTGCTTGTTCAGGCGAATAACGCCCGATGCGCCGAGGCGTTTCGCCAACGCGTCGTTCACCAGCGCGGAGTCTTTCACATTCAGACGCAGGCGGGTGATGCAGGCATCGATGCCGGTCAGGTTGTCGGAACCGCCGATCGCGCCGACGTAGCGACGGGCCAGCGTGGTGGTTTCGTTCTCGTCTTTACCCGCGTTGCTGTCGACGTTGACGTCGTAGCCGTCGGTTTCGTCACCGGCAACCGCCAGCTCGCGGCCCGGGGTCATCAGGTTGAACTTGTTGATAGTGAAGCGGAACACCACGTAGTAGATGACGAAGAACGCCAAGCCTTGCGGGATCAGCATGTACCAGTGAGTCGCCAGCGGGTTGCGGGAAGACAGCACCATATCCACCAGGCCGGCGCTGAAGCCGAAACCGGCGATCCAGTGCATGCTGGCAGCGATGAACACCGAGATACCGGTCAGCACGGCGTGGATCACGTACAGCACCGGCGCCACGAACATGAAGGAGAACTCCAGCGGTTCGGTGATACCGGTAAAGAAGGCGGCGAAAGCGGCCGCCAGCATGATGCCCGCCACTTTGGCTTTGTTCTCAGGACGCGCGCAGTGATAAATGGCCAGCGCCGCACCCGGCAGACCGAACATCATAATCGGGAAGAAGCCCGCCTGATAACGGCCGGTGATGCCGACAACCGCTTTACCGGCTTCGATCGACTGCTGGCCACCGAGGAAGTTAGGAATATCGTTGATGCCGGCCACGTCGAACCAGAACACCGAGTTCAGCGCGTGGTGCAGGCCAACCGGAATCAGCAGGCGGTTGAAGAAGGCATAGATGCCCGCGCCGACCGAGCCCATTTTCTGGATGTGTTCACCGAAGTTCACCAGACCGTTGAAGATCACCGGCCAGATGTACATCAGAATGAAAGCCACCAGGATCATCAGGAAGGAGATGAGGATCGGCACCAGGCGGCGGCCGCTGAAGAACGACAGCGCCTTAGGCAGCTCGACGCCGCTGAAGCGGTTGTACACTTCGGCGGAAATGATGCCCACCAGAATACCGACGAACTGGTTCTGGATCTTGCCGAACGCGGCAGGCACCTGATCCAGCGGGATCTTCTGAATCATCGACACGGCGGCCGGCGAACAGAGGGTGGTCAGCACCAGGAAACCAACGAAGCCGGTCAACGCGGCGGCGCCGTCCTTGTCTTTGGACATACCGTAGGCCACGCCGATAGCGAACAGCACCGACATGTTGTCGATGATAGCGGAGCCGGATTTAATGAAGAAAGCGGCGAGCGCGTTGTCGCCGCCCCAACCAACAGGGTCAATCCAGTACCCGACGCCCATCAAGATGGCGGCGGCGGGCAGCGTGGCGACCGGCACCATCAGCGCCCGTCCCACCTTTTGCAAATAACTAAGAATGTTCACCTTTTCCCCCTATGTTGTCCGCGGACGGACCCTATTAGTAGTTTATTTGGAGCTCTCACTACCTTTTTAGAAAAAACGCATGGCACGTATCACTCATGCCGAGTGTAAAAAATTTATTTTGTATCGCAAATTAAAACCTCCCTTTTTGTGATAAATATCACCAAAAAGTAGTCTTTACCTCCCAGATTGCTGGCCATCACACAAAACTTATTTTATCATTCAAAAAATCAACCGGACGGACGATTCACGCGAGAATCATAAAGCTGGGTTACGCTTAGGACTCCCGCAGGCCCGTACAGTATAGCTTTAGTTTACTTATCCCAAGAGGTGTTAGATGAGACTTATCCCACTGAAAGATACCGCACAAGTCGGCAAATGGGCCGCGCGTCATATCGTTCAACGCATCAACGCATTCAAGCCAACCGCAGAGCGCCCGTTTGTACTCGGCCTGCCTACCGGCGGCACGCCGCTGGAAGCCTACAAACATCTGATTGCGATGCACAAAGCAGGTGAAGTAAGCTTTAAGCATGTTGTGACTTTCAACATGGACGAGTACGTTGGCCTGCCGCAGGAACATCCGGAAAGCTACCACACCTTCATGTACCGCAACTTCTTTGATCACGTTGATATTCCTCGTGAAAACATCAACCTGCTGAACGGCAACGCTGCGGATGTCGACGCCGAGTGCCGCCAGTACGAAGAGAAGATCAAGTCTTACGGCAAAATTAACCTGTTCATGGGCGGCGTGGGCATCGACGGCCATATCGCGTTCAACGAGCCGGCTTCGTCCCTGGCTTCGCGCACCCGCATCAAAACGCTGACCGAAGACACCCGCATCGCCAACTCGCGCTTCTTCGGCGGCGACGTCAGCCTGGTGCCGAAATATGCGCTGACCGTCGGCGTGGGCACGCTGCTGGACGCGGAAGAAGTGATGATCCTGGTCACCGGCCACGCCAAGGCGCAGGCGCTGGAAGCCGCGGTGGAAGGCAACATCAACCACATGTGGACCATCAGCTGCCTGCAGCTGCACGCCAAAGCGGTGGTGGTGTGCGACGAACCGGCCACCATGGAACTGAAAGTCAAAACCGTCAAATACTTCCGCGAGTTAGAAGCGGAAAGCGTGAAAAGTCTTTAATCTTTGCAGGGGGCTACGATGTTCGCTTTAACCCACGGCCGAATCTATACCGGCCACGACGTACTTGATGACCATGCAGTCATTATCGCTGATGGGCTGATCGAGAAAGTCTGCCCGGTGGCTGAATTGCCCGCCGGCATCGAAACGCGCGACCTGGGTGGCGCCATCCTGGCCCCCGGGCTTATCGACGTGCAGCTGAACGGCTGCGGCGGCGTCCAGTTCAACGATTCGCTGGAAGCGATCTCGGAAGAAACTCTGGAGATCATGCAGCGCGCCAACGAGAAATCCGGCTGCACCAGCTATCTGCCGACGCTGATCACCAGCAGCGACGAATTCATGAAGCACAGCGTCGACGTGATGCGCGCTTATCTCAAAAAGCACCAAAACCAGGCGTTGGGCCTGCACCTGGAAGGGCCGTACCTCAGCCCGGTGAAAAAAGGCACCCACAACCCGGCGTTCATTCGCAAGCCGACCCAGGACATGATCGATTACCTGTGCGCCAACGCCGACGTGATCACCAAAGTGACGCTGGCGCCGGAAATGGTTGAGCCGCACTTTATCAAGCAGCTGACCGAGGCCGGCATCGTGGTCTCCGCCGGCCACTCGAACGCCACCTACGATCAGGCGCGCACCGGCTTCGCCGCCGGCATCAGCTTCGCCACCCACCTGTACAACGCCATGCCGTATATCACCGGCCGCGAACCGGGGCTGATGGGGGCTATCTTCGATACGCCGGAGGTCTATACCGGCATCATCGCCGACGGCCATCACGTGGCCTGGGCGAGTATCCGTAACGCCAAACGCCTGAAAGGTGATAAATTGGTCTTGGTCACCGACGCGACCGCACCGGCGGGTGCAGATATTGACCAATTTATTTTCGCCGGTAAAACAATATACTATCGGGATGGGCTGTGCGTGGATGAGAACGGCACACTTAGCGGTTCCGCGCTGACCATGATCGAAGCGGTGCAAAACAGCGTCGAGCATATCGGCATCGCGCTGGACGAAGCGCTGCGCATGGCGACGCTGTACCCGGCGCGCGCGATCGGCGCCGATCACCGTCTGGGCACCATCGAAGCCGGCAAGGTGGCTAACCTGACCGCCTTCACCCGTGATTTCAAGATCACCAAAACGCTCGTTAACGGTAACGAGGTTTAATTCAATGAACAGCGAGTAACATTATTGATGAGCACTGGCGGACAAGCACAAATAGGGAACGTTGACTTAGTCAAACAACTTAACGGCGCGGCAGTTTATCGCCTGATCGACCAACAGGGCCCGATCTCGCGCATTCAAATCGCCGAACTCAGCCAGCTCGCCCCCGCCAGCGTCACTAAGATTACTCGCCAGCTGCTGGAGCGCGGGCTGATCAAAGAAGTCGATCAGCAAGCCTCCACCGGCGGCCGCCGCGCGATCTCCATCGTGTCGGAAACCCGTCATTTCCATACCGTCGCGGTGCGCCTCGGCCGCCACGACGCCACCATCACGCTGTATGACATGAGCGGTAAATCGCTCAGTGAAGAACACTATCCGCTGCCGGAACGTACCCAGGAAACGCTGGAGAATGCGCTGTTTGCCGCCATCGCCCAATTCATCGAAGCGAACCAGCGCCGCCTGCGCGAACTGATCGCCATCGCGGTGATCCTGCCTGGCCTGGTGGATCCGGCGCTGGGCGTGGTGCGCTATATGCCGCACATCAGCGTCAGCAACTGGGCGCTGGTAGACAACCTGCAGCAGCGCTTTAACGTCACCAGCTTCGTCGGCCATGACATCCGCAGCCTGGCGCTGGCGGAGCACTACTTCGGCGCCACCCGCGACTGTGAAGACTCGATTCTGGTGCGCCTGCACCGTGGTACCGGCGCCGGCATCATCGTCAACGGGCAGATTTTTCTCGGCAACAACGGCAACGTCGGTGAGATCGGCCATATCCAGATCGATCCGCTCGGCGAACGCTGCCACTGCGGCAACTTCGGCTGCCTGGAGACGGTGGCCGCCAACGCGGCGATCGAACAGCGCGTGCGCCAGCTGCTGAGCCAGGGCTACCCGAGCAAACTGACGCTGGAAGACTGCGGTATCAACGCCATCTGCAAGGCCGCCAACCGCGGCGATCTGCTGGCCAGCGAAGTGATCGAACACGTCGGCCGCTATCTGGGCAAGGCGGTGGCCATCGCCATCAACCTGTTCAATCCGCAGAAGGTGGTGATCGCCGGTGAGATCACCGAAGCGGACAAGGTGCTGCTGCCGGCCATCCAGAGCTGCATCAATACCCAGGTGCTGAAGGACTTCCGCAAAAACTTGCCGGTGGTGACCTCCGAACTCAATCATCGCTCGGCGATCGGCGCTTTCGCCCTGGCCAAACGCGCGATGCTCAACGGCGTGCTCTTGCAGCGATTGCTGGAAAGCTGATCCGCCGCTTCTGGCAGGTGTGTTATCGTCACCCCTTGCCTGCCGTAATCATGAGAAACAGCGACAAATGAAAATCAAAAACGTTATATGCGATATCGACGGCGTGCTGCTGCATGACAATACGCCGGTGCCCGGCGCCGATCTGTTCCTGGCGCGCATCCAGGAACAAGGCATGCCGCTGGTGGTGCTGACCAACTACCCGTCACAGACCGCACAGGATTTGGCGAACCGCTTCGCCGCCGCCGGGCTGGAAGTGCCGGAGAGCGCGTTCTATACCTCGGCGATGGCCACCGCCGACTTCCTGCGCCGTCAGGAAGGCAAAAAAGCCTATGTGGTCGGCGAAGGCGCGCTGATCCATGAGCTGTACAAAGCCGGTTTCACCATCACCGACATCAACCCGGATTTTGTGATCGTCGGTGAAACCCGCTCTTACAACTGGGACATGATGCACAAAGCCGCCTACTTCGTCAGTAACGGCGCGCGCTTTATCGCGACTAATCCGGATAGCCACGGCCACGGCTTCTCGCCGGCCTGCGGTGCCCTGTGTGCGCCCATCGAGAAGATCACCGGCCGCAAGCCGTTTTATGTCGGCAAACCCAGCCCGTGGATCATCCGCGCCGCACTGAACAAAATGCAGGCGCACTCGGAAGAGACGGTGATCGTCGGCGACAACCTGCGCACCGACATTCTGGCGGGCTTCCAGGCTGGCCTGGAAACCGTGCTGGTGCTGTCCGGCGTCTCCACGCTGAGCGACATCGAAACCATGCCGTTCCGCCCGAGCTACGTCTATCCTTCCGTCGCCGATATCACTATCTTCTGATCCATCGATGGCGGCCGCCCGGCCGCCGTTATTTCCTTCTCCCTCAGCGTCAGTTTGAATTTAATTCGTTCATGGCCGCAAAAGGTTTCAGCCTGCCTGCGCTAAAAATCCTCATTATAAGTTTACGCCCCGCCAATAGCTGATATTGCCGGCGAGCGGAAAACTCTTACCCCTAATTAATGAGGCTACCATGAGCACCAATAACATTATTAATGCCGTCGCCGCCGATGATGCGGCCATTATGCCGTCTATCGCCAATAAAAAGATCCTGATGGGTTTCTGGCACAACTGGGCCGCCGGCGCCAGTGACGGCTACCAGCAAGGGCAGTTCGCCACGATGAACCTGACCGACATTCCCGCCGAATACAACGTGGTGGCCGTCGCCTTTATGAAAGGCCAGGGCATCCCGACCTTCAAGCCTTACAACCTGTCCGACGCCGAGTTCCGCCGCCAGGTGGGCGTGCTGAACAGCCAGGGCCGCGCGGTGCTGATCTCCCTCGGCGGCGCAGACGCGCATATCGAGCTAAAGACCGGCGATGAAGACAAGCTGAAAGACGAGATTATTCGCCTGGTGGAAGTCTATGGCTTCGACGGCCTGGATATCGATCTGGAACAGGCGGCGATCGGCGCCGCCAATAATAAAACCGTCTTGCCTGCGGCATTGAAAAAAGTAAAAGACCATTACGCCGCGCAGGGGAAAAACTTTATTATCAGCATGGCGCCGGAATTCCCGTATTTGCGCACCAATGGCACCTATCTGGATTATATCAATGCCCTCGAAGGCTATTACGACTTTATCGCGCCGCAATATTACAATCAGGGCGGCGACGGTATTTGGGTGGATGAACTCAACGCCTGGATCACGCAGAATAACGACGCCATGAAAGAGGACTTCCTCTACTATCTGACGGAAAGCCTGGTCACCGGGACCCGCGGCTATGCGAAGATCCCGGCGGCGAAATTCGTCATCGGCCTGCCAAGCAACAACGATGCCGCCGCCACTGGCTACGTGATCGACAAACAGGCGGTGTATAACGCGTTCTCGCGTCTCGACGCCAAAAACCTGTCGATCAAGGGCCTGATGACCTGGTCAATCAACTGGGACAACGGCAAGAGCAAAGCCGGCGTCGCCTACAATTGGGAGTTCAAAACCCGCTATGCGCCGCTGATTCAGGGCGGCGTCACCCCACCGCCGGGAAAGCCTAATGCGCCGACGGCGCTGACGGTCGCCGAGCTGGGCGCCACCTCGCTGAAACTGAGCTGGGCCGCCGCCACCGGCGCCTCACCGATCGCCAGTTACACCGTCTACCGCAACGGCAACCCGATCGGCCAAACCGCCGGTCTGTCGCTGGCCGACGGCGGTCTGACGCCGGCGACCCAGTACAGCTACTTCGTTACCGCGACCGACAGCCAGGGCAATACCTCGCTGCCGAGCAGCGCGCTGGCGGTCAAAACCGCCAACGACGGCACGCCGCCCGATCCGGGGGCGCCCGAGTGGCAGAACAACCACAGCTACAAAGCCGGCGACGTGGTGAGCTATAAAGGCAAGAAATATACCTGTATCCAGGCGCACACCTCCAACGCCGGCTGGACGCCGGACGCCGCCTTCACCCTGTGGCAGCTCATCGCCTAATCGCTAATCGATTGCCGGTCAAACTGGCCGGCAATCCCGCCATCACGCTAAAAATTGCATAATCGATAATTTTTCGCGTCGATAACTGAACATCCGTTAAAAACCACACCTAAGCAAACAACTATTTCTCAACGCATGGCTAAAACGCTTGCATCTCTCGCAGCTTTTGGCGCATTTTCATAACCACAGCGCAGCAAAACCGGGTTATCGCTGATAAATCGGCAATGCTGCCCATAACAGTAAAAAACAACATCACAGTCATAAAAGCCCGTTAGGAGAGTTGTATGTGTTCTATTTTCGGTGTGCTCGATCTGAAGTCCGATCCCGTTGAACTGCGTAAGAAAGCGCTGGAGCTGTCACGTCTGATGCGCCACCGCGGCCCGGATTGGTCCGGCGTTTACGCCAGCGACAAAGCCATTCTGGCTCACGAACGCCTGTCGATCGTCGACGTCAACAATGGTGCTCAACCGCTGTACAACGCTGCGCACACTCACGTTCTGGCGGTCAACGGCGAAATTTACAACCATCAGGCGCTGCGCCAACAGTTGAGCGACCGCTACGCGTTCCAGACCGGTTCCGACTGTGAAGTGATCCTGGCGCTGTACCAGGAGAAAGGCCCGGACTTCCTCGACGATCTGCAAGGCATGTTCGCCTTCGCCCTGTATGACACCGAAAAAGACGCCTACCTGATCGGCCGCGATCACCTGGGCATCATTCCGCTGTACATGGGCCACGACGAGCACGGCAACCTGTACGTCGCCTCGGAAATGAAAGCGCTGGTGCCGGTGTGCCGCACCATCAAGGAATTCCCGGCCGGCAGCTACCTGTGGAGCCAGGACGGTGAGATTCGTGAATATTATCGCCGCGACTGGTTCGATTACGACAGCGTCAAGGACAACGTGACCGACGCCGCCGCCCTGCGCACCGCGCTGGAAGAGTCGGTGAAAAGCCATCTGATGTCCGACGTGCCTTACGGCGTGCTGCTGTCGGGCGGGCTGGATTCCTCGGTCATTTCGGCGATCACCAAGAAGTACGCCGCACGCCGCGTGGAAGATCAGGAACGCAGCGAGGCCTGGTGGCCACAGCTGCACTCCTTCGCCGTCGGCCTGGAGGGCTCGCCGGATCTGCGCGCCGCGCAAGAGGTGGCCAACCATCTGGGCACCGTGCACCATGAAATCCACTTCACCGTACAGGAAGGCCTGGACGCCATCCGCGACGTGATTTATCACATCGAAACCTACGACGTCACCACCATTCGCGCCTCGACGCCAATGTACCTGATGTCGCGCAAAATCAAGGCGATGGGCATCAAGATGGTGCTTTCCGGCGAAGGCGCGGACGAAGTGTTCGGCGGCTACCTGTATTTCCATAAGGCGCCGGACGCCCGCGAATTCCACGAAGAGACCGTACGCAAACTGCTGGCGCTGCACATGTTCGACTGCGCGCGCGCCAACAAGGCGATGTCCGCCTGGGGCGTCGAAGCCCGCGTGCCGTTCCTGGACAAGAAATTCCTCGACGTGGCGATGCGCATCAACCCGAAAGATAAAATGTGCGGCAACGGCAAAATGGAAAAACACATCGTTCGCGAATGTTTCGAGTCCTATTTGCCGGCCAGCGTGGCCTGGCGCCAGAAAGAGCAGTTCTCCGACGGGGTCGGCTACAGCTGGATCGACACGCTAAAAGAGGTCGCTGCGCAGCAAATCAGCGATCAACAGCTCGAAACCGCGCGTTTCCGCTTCCCGTACAACACGCCGACCTCGAAAGAAGGCTACCTGTACCGCGAGATCTTCGAAGAGCTGTTCCCGCTGCCGAGCGCCGCCGAATGCGTGCCGGGCGGCCCGTCCGTCGCCTGCTCGTCCGCCAAGGCCATCGAATGGGACGAATCGTTCAAGAAGATGGACGATCCTTCCGGCCGCGCCGTCGGCGTGCACCAGGCCGCCTATAAATAATCGCGCGGCATTCTCCCCGGGGCGGGCCTTTTGGCCCGCCTTTTTGTTGCCTTTTCCGCCCGCCAACTGCCTGAATTGCCGATTTTATCGCCATAATGTTCACAACCCAGACAAACGGCGCTTCCGGGCGCTTTTTCGGGAAAAAACTTGTTGACGCAAATCGGTCATATACGCATAATGCGCCCCGCAACGCCGATGAAGGCAAAGCAAAAAAAGAGGGCTACGTAGCTCAGCTGGTTAGAGCACATCACTCATAATGATGGGGTCACAGGTTCGAATCCCGTCGTAGCCACCATCTCTTTTTTGCATTTGCGGGAGTGGCGAAATTGGTAGACGCACCAGATTTAGGTTCTGGCGCCGCAAGGTGTGCGAGTTCAAGTCTCGCCTCCCGCACCATTTCTCTTCATCGTCGGCGCAGTATGTTGATGGGGTATCGCCAAGCGGTAAGGCACCGGTTTTTGATACCGGCATTCCCTGGTTCGAATCCAGGTACCCCAGCCATATTCTTTCGGGAACGGGGTTTCAACATAAGATTTGTTTGCAGGTGGGGTATCGCCAAGCGGTAAGGCACCGGTTTTTGATACCGGCATTCCCTGGTTCGAATCCAGGTACCCCAGCCATAACAAACTGCTTGCAAATCAAAGAAGTAAAAAGTAACATCGGCTACGTAGCTCAGCTGGTTAGAGCACATCACTCATAATGATGGGGTCACAGGTTCAAATCCCGTCGTAGCCACCATAATTGGGGTGTCGCCAAGCGGTAAGGCTCTGGTTTCTGATACCAGCATACCCAGGTTCGAATCCTGGCACCCCAGCCATATTTAGAAAAGCCCGCTTCGGCGGGCTTTTTGCTGTCTGGCGTTCAGCCATCCTTAATAGGCCCAGCCGCAGCTGAGCCCTACCGGTTACAATCCCAAGGCGTACTTCAACGCATGTTCTTTCAGCTTGCCCGCCCGCTGCGCGGCCATCAGCGCCAGATTGCGCGCCACGTTCAGCGGAGCCAGATTATTGCTGAAGGCGGTATAAAATAGATCCATGCCGCTCTGCATCAGCAGATTGTCGGTACGGCGGCGGCGTTGATAGCGCAGCAGTACCGCCTCGCTGCTCCAGTCCTCTCCCTGCTCCCGCGCCTCGCTCAACACGCTCAGCAAGGCATCCACGTCGCGATACCCCAGATTGACGCCCTGCCCGGCCAGCGGGTTGATGGTATGCGCCGCATCCCCCAGCAGCGCCAACCCCGGCAGCACGTAGCGCTGCGCATGACGCCGCGTCAACGGGAACGATCCGGCGGCGTGCACCTTGACCGAGCCCAGCCGCGCTGGAAAAGCGGCGGCGATCTCGCGCTCCAGCTGCGCCGGCGGCATCGCCTGCAGTTGGCGAATGCGCTGCGGGCTGTCATACCACACCAGCGATGCCCAGCTGTCGTACAGCGGCAGGAAGGCGCGCGGCCCGGTCGGGAAGAAGCGCTGCCAGGTCACATCCTGCTGCGGCGCGCCGGTATCGACGGTGATCAACATGCACGCCTGACGATACTGCCAGCCGTTGGTGCCGATCGCCGCCAGCTTGCGCACCTGCGAGTTGGCGCCATCGGCGCCGATAACCAGCCGCGCCTGCAGCGTTTCAGCGCCGTCCAGCGTCAGCTGCCAGGCCTTGTCCGCCCGCTGCAGCGATTGCAGCCTGGCGGGGCACAGCAACGTCAGATTGGCGCACTGCGCGAACTGCTGCCACAGCGCCAGCTGCAGAATACGATTTTCCACCATAAAGCCCAGCTCCGGCAGCCCCAGGGACACCGCGTCGAACGCCACCCGCGACGATGTCCATTCCCAGGTCTCCAGCCGGCGATACGGCGCCGTGCGCATCGCCGTCACGGCCGGCCAGGCACCGAGCTGTTTCAACAGCCCCACCGAGGTGCAGCCGATAGCGGAAATGCGCAGGTCCGGCGGGCTTTGCGCCTCGAACGCCTGCGGCGCCTGATGTTCCAGCAACGCCACCGACCAGCCCGCCTGCGCCAGGCCCAGAGCCGCCGCCGCGCCGACCATGCCGCCGCCCACCACCACCGCGTCATACCGATTTTGAGATGTCTTCATATTGGCTATGTTTTCTGTGTGAATGCTCGCCATCCCACCCGGCATGGCGTTTTGCGCAGTGTACCGGATTTTCGCTTCGGCTTCAGGTTGCGTGCCATTTTCCCCCGCGCTGGTCACAACGGCGGCAAATGATTACAATACGCGCCCTGCATGTCGCGTAACGCAACTTTCGCTCCGCACTGAGTAATGGCAAGTCAATGACGAAAAAACTACATATCAAAACCTGGGGCTGCCAGATGAATGAGTACGATTCATCGAAAATGGCCGACCTGTTGAACAGCACGCACGGCTTCGAGTGGACCGAAAACGCCGAAGAAGCGGACGTGCTGTTGCTGAACACCTGCTCGATCCGCGAAAAAGCGCAGGAGAAAGTTTTCGCCATGCTGGGGCGCTGGCGCTTGCTGAAAGAAAAGAACCCGTCTGTCATCATCGGGGTCGGCGGTTGCGTGGCCTCGCAAGAAGGTGAACTGATCCGCAGCCGCGCGCCCTGCGTCGACGTGGTATTCGGCCCGCAGACCCTGCACCGCCTGCCGGAAATGATCAACCACGTTCAGGGCACCCGCAGCCCGGTGGTTGATATCAGCTTCCCGGAGATCGAAAAATTCGACCGTTTGCCGGAACCGCGCGCCGAAGGCCCGACCGCGTTCGTGTCGATCATGGAAGGCTGCAACAAATACTGCACTTTCTGCGTGGTGCCTTACACCCGCGGTGAAGAAGTGAGCCGCCCGAGCGACGACGTGCTGTTCGAAATCGCCCAACTGGCGGCGCAGGGCGTGCGCGAGGTCAACCTGCTTGGCCAAAACGTCAACGCTTACCGCGGCGCCACGCATGACGGCGATATCTGCTCGTTCGCCGAACTGCTGCGCCTGGTGGCGGCCATCGACGGCATCGATCGCATTCGCTTCACCACCAGCCACCCTATCGAGTTCACCGACGATATCATCGCGGTATACGAAGACACGCCGGAGCTGGTCAGCTTCCTGCATCTGCCGGTGCAGAGCGGTTCGGATCGCATCCTGACCATGATGAAACGCGCGCACACCGCGCTGGAGTACAAGGCGATTATCCGCAAGCTGCGCAAGGCGCGCCCGAACATTCAGCTCAGCTCCGACTTCATCGTCGGTTTCCCGGGCGAGAGCCAGGCCGACTTCGAACAGACCATGAACCTGATCGCCGACGTCAACTTCGACGTCAGCTTCAGCTTCATCTATTCGTCGCGCCCCGGTACGCCAGCGGCGGACATGGTTGACGACGTCAGCGAAGAAGAGAAAAAGCAGCGGCTGTACATTCTGCAGGATCGCATCAACCAGCAGGCGCTGCAGTTCAGCCGCCGCATGCTCGGTACCGTCCAGCGCATTCTGGTGGAAGGCACCTCGCGCAAAAGCGTGATGGAACTGGCCGGGCGCACGGAATGCAACCGTGTGGTAAACTTCGAAGGCACGCCTGACATGATCGGCCAGTTTGTCGACGTGGAAATTACCGAGGTGCTGACCAACACCCTGCGTGGCGCAGTGGTACGCACCGAACAGCAGATGGATCTGCGCGTACATGAATCCCCGCAGTCGGTGATCGCCCGTACCCGCAAAGAAAACGCGCTGGGCGTCGGCATTTACCAGCCCTGACGCCGCGGCGGCCGCCTTATCGCCGCCCGTTCGCGCTACTCCTTACCGTTTCTCCGCCGGGCGTCCGCGCCCGGTGATGTTCTTTTTTTATTTTTTTTATTGTTGAAGAGGCGACATAACATGCAACTCCCACACTGCCCGAAGTGCAAGTCCGAATACACCTACCAGGACAATGCCCTGTTCATCTGCCCTGAGTGCGCCCATGAGTGGAGCGACAGCGCCCCGGCGGAAGATCAGGACGCGCTGATCGTCAAAGACGCCAACGGCAACCTGCTGGCGGACGGCGACGCGGTCACCGTGATCAAGGACCTGAAGGTCAAAGGCAGTTCCTCGATGCTGAAAATCGGCACCAAGGTGAAAAACATTCGTCTGGTGGAAGGCGATCACAACATCGACTGCAAAATCGACGGTTTCGGCCCGATGAAACTGAAATCCGAATTCGTGAAAAAGAACTGATTCCCGGCGGTCTTGTCCTGTGATGACGCGGCGGGCTTTGCGCCCCGCCGCGTTTTTTCCTTGTCTTCCCTTGAATTCCGCCGACGGCGCACAGATAGATCAGCGGTAAACTTGCGCCGTTGCGGCGCACCATGAATAATTCAAGAAAGAGAGTATTCAGGCTCGCCCTGAACGCGCGCGTCCCGGACGCGCTATGTGACATCAACCAGGCCCGATGTGACCTAGAGGAATAGTTTGAACGTCGCAACACAAGAAATTTTGTTAGAGCCCGCAGACAACCAGCGTTTGCTCAGCCTGTGCGGCCCGTTTGATGACAACATCAAGCAACTCGAGCGCCGATTGGGCATCGAAATCAATCGCCGCGACAACCGTTTCAAGCTGGTCGGCAAGAACCTGTGCGTGGTCGCCGCCGCCGATATCCTGCGCCATCTTTACGTGGATACCGCGCCGATTCGCGGCGTGATCCCGGATATCGATCCGGAGCAAATCCATCTGGCTATCAAAGAGAGCCGGGTGCTGGAACAGGTGGCGGACAGCGTGCCGGATTACGGCAAGGCGGTCACCATCAAAACCAAGCGCGGCATGGTGAAACCGCGCACGCCTAACCAGGCGCAGTACATCGCCAACATTCTCGATCACGACATCACCTTCGGCATCGGCCCGGCCGGTACCGGCAAAACCTACCTGGCGGTCGCCGCCGCGGTGGATGCGCTGGAACGCCAGGAAATTCGCCGCATTCTGCTGACCCGTCCTGCGGTCGAAGCCGGCGAAAAGCTGGGCTTCCTGCCGGGCGATCTGAGCCAGAAGGTCGATCCTTATCTGCGCCCGCTGTACGACGCCCTGTTCGAAATGCTGGGCTTCGAGCGCGTGGAGAAGCTCATTGAGCGCAACGTGATCGAAGTCGCGCCGCTGGCCTATATGCGCGGCCGCACGCTGAACGACGCCTTTATCATTCTGGATGAGAGCCAGAACACCACCATCGAACAGATGAAGATGTTCCTGACGCGCATCGGTTTCAACTCGAAGGCGGTCATCACCGGCGACGTCACCCAGATCGACCTGCCGCGCAACCAGAAATCCGGCCTGCGCCACGCGGTGGAAGTGCTGTCGGACGTGGAAGAGCTGAGCTTCAACTTCTTCCACAGCGAAGACGTGGTGCGCCACCCGGTGGTGGCCCGCGTGGTCATCGCCTATGAGGCCTGGGAAGCGGCCGAACAGAAACGCAAAGACGCGATTGCCGAACAACGTAAGCGCGAGGCGCTCGCCGCCTCCGAGCAGGAGACACCATGAGCCAGGTGATTTTGGATTTGCAGATTGCCTGTGAAAGCAGCGACGGCCTGCCGGACGAGGCCACCTTCCAGCGCTGGCTGGAAGGCGTGCTGCCGCAATTTCAGGAAGAGGCCGAGGTGACCGTGCGTCTGGTGGACGAAGCGGAAAGCCACGAGCTGAACCTGACCTACCGCGGCAAAGACAAGCCGACCAACGTGCTCTCTTTCCCGTTCGAAGCCCCGCCGGGCATCGAGCTGCCGCTGCTCGGCGATCTGATCATCTGCCGCCAGGTGGTTGAACAGGAAGCGATTGAGCAAGGCAAGGCGCTGGAGGCCCACTGGGCGCATATGGTTGTCCACGGCAGCCTCCATCTGCTAGGGTATGACCACATCGAAGACGATGAAGCCGAAGAAATGGAGTCTTTGGAAACCGAAATCATGCACGGACTGGGCTATCCTGATCCGTACCTGGCGGAAAAAGACCCCGTCTGACGTCAGCCGTTTACCCTACAGCCCCTCTGCGGGGCTGTCGCTGACGCCCCTTAACTCTGACATGAGTGACAGTAACGAAAACGCCATGAGCGACGACCATTCACAAAGCAATGACAGCCCCAGTCCCAAGAAGGGGTTCTTTACTCTTATCCTTAACCAGCTGTTCCACGGCGAGCCCAAAAACCGTGGCGATCTGGTCGAGCTGATCCGCGATTCCGAACAAAACGACCTGATCGATCCCGATACCCGCGACATGCTGGAAGGCGTGATGGATATCGCCGAACAGCGCGTGCGCGACATCATGATCCCCCGCTCCCAGATGGTGACGCTCAAGCGCAACCAGACGCTGGAAGAGTGCCTGGACGTGATTATCGACTCCGCCCACTCGCGTTTCCCGGTGATCAGCGAAGACAAAGATCACATCGAAGGCATCCTGATGGCCAAGGATCTGCTGCCGTTCATGCGCGCAGATTCCGAGCCGTTCAGCATCGACAAGGTGCTGCGCACCGCGGTGGTGGTGCCGGAAAGCAAGCGCGTCGACCGGATGCTGAAAGAATTCCGCTCCCAGCGCTATCACATGGCGATTGTCATTGACGAATTCGGCGGCGTGTCCGGTCTGGTCACCATCGAAGATATCCTGGAACTGATCGTCGGTGAGATCGAAGACGAATATGACGACGAAGACGATCTGGATATCCGCCAGCTCAGCCGCCACATGTACACCGTGCGTGCGCTGGCCCCGATCGAAGACTTCAACGAAGCCTTCGGCACCCACTTCAGCGATGACGAGGTCGATACCATCGGCGGTCTGGTGATGCAGGCCTTCGGCCACCTGCCGGCGCGCGGGGAAACCATTGAAATCGAAGGTTACCTATTTAAAGTTGCCATGGCCGACAGTCGACGTATCATCCAGGTTCATGTAAAAATTCCGGACGATTCTCCACCACCGAAACTGGAAGATTAAATCCAACATGGCTAAAGCCTCATTACTTGAACGCCAGCGGGTTCGCGCCCTGCTGGCGCTGTTGTCAGGTGCCGGCGGGACGCTGGCGTTCTCACCCTACGACTTCTGGCCCGCGGCCATCGTCTCCCTGTTCGGCCTGCTGGCCGTTACCCTCAATCGCACTACCAAACAGTCCGCCCTGCTCGGCTTTGTCTGGGGCTTCGGGCTGTTCGGCAGCGGCATCAACTGGGTGTATGTCAGCATCGCCGATTTCGGCGGCATGCCGTTCGCCGTCAACGTCTTCCTGGTGGTACTGCTCGCCGCTTACCTGTCGCTGTACACCGGGCTGTTTGCCGGGCTGCTGACGCGCCTGTGGCCGGCCACCAGTTGGTGGCGGCTGGCCATCGCCGCGCCGGCGCTGTGGCAGGTGACTGAATTCCTGCGCGGCTGGGTGCTGACCGGCTTCCCGTGGCTGCAGTTCGGCTACAGCCAGATCAACGGCCCGCTGAAGGGCATCGCGCCGCTGCTGGGTGTTGACGCCATCACCTTTGTGCTGATGGCCATCGCCGGCCTGCTGGTGTACGCCGTCAATCAACGGCGCCTGTCGGCAGCCGTTATCGCCGCCGCGCTGCTGCTGTTGCCGTGGCCGCTGCGCCAGCTGCAGTGGTTTACCCCGCAGCCGGAGAAAGCGGTGAACGTCGCCATGGTGCAAGGCAACATTCCCCAGTCAATGAAGTGGGATCCGAGCATTCTGCTCAGCACGCTGCAAACCTATCTGGACGAAACCCGCCCCTACATGGGCAAGGCGCCGATCATCATCTGGCCAGAGTCCGCCATCCCTGACTTCGAGCCGCGTCAGAACGGCTTCCTGACCATGATGGATGACCTGATGCGGGCGAAGAACAGCAGCCTGATCACCGGCATCGTCGATGCGCGCGCCACCCCACAAGGCGTGCAGGAATACAACAGCGCCATCGTGCTCGGTGAACCGACGCCGTACAGCTACCCGGCCAAAGATCGCTACAACAAGCATCACCTGGTGCCGTTCGGCGAGTTTGTGCCGCTGGGTGAACTGCTGCGCCCTATCGCGCCGTTCTTTAATCTGCCGATGTCCGGTTTCAGCCGCGGCGACTACGTGCAGCCGCAGCTCAGCGTACGCGGCTACAACCTGACGGCGGCCATCTGTTACGAGATCGTGCTGGGCCAGCAGGTGCGCGATAACTTCCGCCCGGACACCAACTTCCTGCTGACCATCTCCAACGACGCCTGGTTCGGCCACTCCATCGGCCCGTGGCAGCACTTCCAGATGGCGCGCATGCGGGCGCTGGAGCTCGGCCGGCCGCTGCTGCGCAGCACCAATAATGGCGTCACCGCCGCGGTGG
Organism: Serratia sp. CY76391; assembly: GCF_052166695.1. NCBI lineage: Bacteria > Pseudomonadati > Pseudomonadota > Gammaproteobacteria > Enterobacterales > Yersiniaceae > Serratia > Serratia sp. CY76391. The sequence continues at coordinate 271,733 of NZ_JBJNOJ010000001.1, read as the reverse complement.
ATGCAAACGGCGAGGTGATCGCCGAGATCCCGCAGTTTACCCGCCAGGTGCTCGAAGTGAAGGTCACGCCGACCACCGGCGTCACGCCTTATGCGCGCTTCGGCGCCACACCGCTGTGGGTGATTACCCTGCTGCTGGGCGGCTGGGCGCTAATGTTGGGCTTGCGCCGCAAATAATCCTCTTTGCCGGGGCGCGCCCGCCGCGCCCCGCGTTCCCGTCAATATCCCCGCCTCAGTCAGAAAACGTCGTTAAATCAACGCGGCTGGCACACTCCTTGCTTTTATCTATGGTGACATCGCGCGCCGGTTTACTTTTGCTGACGTTTTGTCGCACCTGCGCACATTTTGGGTGCATTAAGCGCACCGCGCGGGTGCGCCGACGTTTTGTTGCATTGATTTGGTGCGCGCGGCGTCTCAAAAAATGAAACATTTTAGTTTCAAGGTGTTCACAATCGGTTATTTTTTAACAGCGTTCAGTTCATAAGACTATCTTTATAACTTGAGCAATAAACAGTCGATTTAACCTGACGCTCTTTAGTCAGAGCCACAACAACAGCAAAGGAGTTGGACCATGCAAATGCGTAAATTGGCGTTATCGTTACTGCTGCTCGGTGCGGCAGGTAGCGTGGCGCATGCGGAAGACCTGACCGGTACGCTGAAGAAAATCAAAGACAATGGCGTGATCGTTGTCGGCCACCGCGAATCGTCAGTGCCGTTCTCCTACTACGACAACCAACAAAAAGTTGTGGGCTACTCTCAGGACTACTCCAACCAAATCGTTGAAGCCGTTAAGAAAAAGCTGAATGCGCCGAATCTGCAGGTGAAAATGCTGCCGATTACCTCGCAGAACCGCATCCCGCTGCTGCAAAACGGCACCTATGATTTTGAGTGCGGATCCACCACCAATAACCTCGAGCGCCAGAAACAGGCCGCCTTCTCCGACACCATTTTCGTGGTCGGCACCCGCTTGCTGGTGAAAAAGGGCTCCGACATCAAAGACTTTAAAGACCTGGCCGGCAAACCGGTGGTGGTCACCTCCGGCACCACCTCCGAAGTGCTGCTGAACAAGCTGAACGACAGCGACAAGATGAACATGCGCATCATCAGCGCCAAAGACCACGGCGATTCCTTCCGCACGCTGGAAAGCGGCCGCGCCGTGGCCTTCATGATGGATGATGCCCTGCTGGCGGGCGAACGCGCCAAGGCCAAGAAACCGGATCAGTGGGAAATCATCGGCACGCCGCAGTCGAAAGAGGCCTACGGCTGCATGCTGCGCAAAGACGATCCTGAGTTTAAAAAGCTGGTCGATGACACCATCGCCCAGGCGCAAACCTCCGGTGAAGCGGCCAAGTGGTTTGAGAAATGGTTCAAGCAGCCTATTCCACCGAAAAACCTCAACATGAACTTCGAACTGTCGGATGACATGAAGCAACTGTTCAAAGAGCCAAACGACAAAGCGTTGAACTAAATAGAACAAAAGCCGGCGCGGCCGCCAGGCCAAACCGGCCCAGTTGATGACTGGGACAGACAGGAATGAGGGAGGCCGTTCCCCTCCCTCATTTTCCCCAAGGCGCATCACCGACCCCCGTACACAACAAGCCAGCCAGACTGGCCGCGCGGCGATCGGCGCTCATCAAGTCATCAATCTTCGGCGCCCTGCGCCCGTTTATCGGAGTTTGTTATGTCAATAGATTGGAACTGGGGTATCTTCCTGCAGCAGGCCCCGTTTGGGAACACCACTTACCTCGGCTGGATCTGGTCCGGCTTTCAGGTCACGGTGGCCCTCTCCGTCTGTGCCTGGATTATCGCTTTCTTCGTCGGTTCACTGTTCGGTATCTTGCGTACCGTGCCCAACCGCTTTCTTTCCACCCTCGGCACCTGTTACGTCGAACTGTTCCGCAACGTGCCGCTGATCGTGCAATTCTTTACCTGGTATCTGGTGATCCCCGAGCTGCTGCCGGCCAATATCGGCACCTGGTTCAAAACCGAGCTGGATCCCAACGTGCAGTTCTTCGTCTCTTCCATGCTCTGCCTGGGGCTGTTTACCGCCGCCCGCGTTTGCGAACAGGTGCGCGCCGCCATTCAGTCCCTGCCGCGCGGCCAGAAAGCCGCCGGGCTGGCGATGGGCCTGACGCTGCCGCAAACCTACCGCTACGTGCTGCTGCCGAACGCCTACCGGGTGATCGTGCCGCCGATGACCTCGGAGATGCTCAACCTGGTCAAAAACTCCGCCATCGCCTCCACCATCGGGCTGGTGGACATGGCCGCACAGGCCGGCAAGCTGTTGGATTACTCCGCACACGCCTATGAATCCTTTACCGCCATCACGCTGGCTTATATCGGCATCAACGCCGTTATCATGCTGTTTATGCGTCTGGTCGAAAAGAAAGTGCAGTTGCCTGGCAACCTGGGGAGTAAATAATGTACGAATTTGACTGGGCGTCGATCGTCCCAAGCTTCCCTTATCTGCTGCAAGGCATGGTGATCACGCTGAAGATCACCGTGACCGCCATCGTGGTCGGCATCCTGTGGGGCACCGTGCTGGCGGTGATGCGTCTGTCGCCGTTCAAGCCGATAAGCTGGTTCGCCACCCTGTACGTCAACCTGTTCCGTTCGGTGCCGCTGGTGATGGTGCTGCTGTGGTTCTATCTGGTGGTTCCAAGCTTATTACAACAGGTTCTAGGGCTGTCGCCGAAAACCGATATTCGCCTGATCTCGGCTATGGTAGCCTTTTCCCTGTTTGAAGCGGCCTATTACTCGGAAATCATCCGCGCCGGTATCATCAGCATCTCGCGTGGCCAATCCTCCGCCGCGCTGGCGCTGGGCATGACCCACTGGCAGTCCATGCGGCTGGTGATCCTGCCGCAGGCGTTCCGCGCCATGGTGCCACTGCTGCTGACCCAGGGCATCGTACTGTTCCAGGATACCTCGCTGGTTTACGTACTGAGCCTGGCCGACTTCTTCCGCACCGCGTCGACCATCGGCGAACGCGACGGCACCCAGGTTGAAATGATCCTGTTCGCCGGTTTTGTCTATTTTGTTATCAGCCTCGCCGCCTCTGCGCTGGTAAGCTATTTGAAGAAAAGGACTGTTTGATGATATCCCTGAAAAATGTTTCCAAGTGGTACGGTCACTTCCAAGTGTTGACCGATTGCACCACCGAAGTGAAAAAAGGCGAAGTGGTCGTCGTCTGCGGTCCTTCAGGTTCCGGCAAATCCACCCTGATCAAAACCGTCAACGGCCTGGAGCCGATCCAGCAGGGAAGCATCCTGGTGAACGGCACCCCGGTCAACGACAAGAAAACCAACCTGGCGCAGCTGCGGGCCAAAGTCGGCATGGTGTTCCAACACTTTGAGCTGTTCCCGCACCTGTCTATCATCGACAACCTGACGCTGGCGCAGGTGAAAGTGCTCAAGCGCGACAAGACCGCCTCACGCGAGAAGGGCCTGAAGCTGCTGGAACGCGTCGGCCTCTCCGCCCATGCCAACAAGTTCCCCGGCCAGCTGTCCGGCGGCCAGCAGCAGCGCGTCGCCATCGCCCGCGCGCTGTGCATGGATCCTATCGCCATGCTGTTCGATGAACCGACCTCGGCGCTCGATCCGGAAATGATCAACGAAGTGCTGGACGTGATGGTCGAACTGGCGAACGAAGGCATGACCATGATGGTGGTAACCCACGAAATGGGCTTCGCCCGCAAGGTGGCGAATCGGGTGATCTTTATGGACGAAGGCAAAATCGTCGAAGACCGCAACAAAGACGATTTCTTCAACAACCCCGAGTCCGATCGCGCCAAGGACTTCCTGGCCAAGATCCTGCACTAAACGCTCTCGATGCGCCCCGCCAGGGGCGCATCTTTTCTCCCGGCACTAAAAGCGCTTGTTTCTCCCCGGTTTTGATCCGATGCTCGCTGGATAACAAACAGAGGAGAAAGAACATGCCCCGCCCTATTATCATCGATTGCGATCCCGGCCTCGACGACGCCATCGCGCTGGCCATGGCGCTGCGTTCGCCGGAGCTGGACGTCAAAGCCATTACCACCTCCGCCGGCAACCAGACGCCGGAGAAAACCCTGCATAATGCGCTGGGCCTGCTGACCCTGATGCAGCGCGAGGACATACCGGTTGCCGCCGGCGCGGGCGGCCCGCTGATGCGCGAGCTGGTGATCGCCGACTATGTCCACGGCAAAACCGGCATGGGCAACACCCACCTGCCGACGCCGACCCTCAAACCCGATCCCCGCGGCGCCGTCGAGCTGATCGCCGACCTGCTGCGCGCCAGCCCGCAGCCGATCACTCTGGTGGTGACCGGCCCGATGACCAATATCGCCCTGCTACTGGCCCAGCATGCCGAGTTGAAAAGCCGCATCGAGCGCATCGTATTCATGGGCGGCGGCATAAACGCCGGTAATACTACGCCGGTGGCGGAGTTCAACATCTTCGTCGATCCCGAAGCCGCCGAAATGGTGCTGAAATCCGGCGTGCCGCTGACCATGGCCGGGCTGAACGTCACCCATCAGGCGCTGGTGTTGCCGCAGGATATCGAGCGCATTCGTCAGATAGACAATCCGGTCGCGCAGGCGGTCGCGGAGATGCTCGATTTTTACCTGCCGCTGTACCTCAGCCATCCGCGCGGCCTGCCCGGCGCAGCGATGCACGATCCCTGCACCATCGCCTGGCTGCTGGCGCCACAGCTGTTCACCGGCGTAGAACGCTGGGTCGGCGTGGAGACCAAAGGGGAATACACCGTAGGCATGACGGTGGTGGACTATTTCCAGCAAACCGGCAACGCGGCCAACGTGGAAGTGCTGACCGGCATCAACCGCGAGGGCTTTATCGATCTGCTGGCCGAGCGCGTAGCGCGTTATTGATCCTATCGGGGCGCGCTCGCGCCCCTCATTCAACTTTTTTGATTTAACTCAGCGAATTTTTGCGCTATCACTGTTCATGGCTTGCCTCTACCATGCATTTACACCGACTGACATCGTTACCGATTAGCCTTCGCCTGGAGATAAGCCAATGAGCCGCGTACTGGTCCTGAAATCAAGCATTCTGGGTGAATATTCCCAGTCTGGAAAATTAGTCGATTTTTTTGTTGAACAATGGCGTGAAACTCACCCTGAAGACACGTTCACCGTGCGCGATTTGGCCAACCCAACGCTGCCGGAGCTGGATGGTGAAGTGATGGCCGGCTTTACCGCCGGCGACAAACCGCTGACGCCGCATCAGCAAAGCACCCTGGCGCTGTCCGATGAGCTGATTGCCGAGCTGAAATCGCACGACACGCTGATCATCAGCGCCCCGATGTACAACTTCAATATCCCGACGCAGCTGAAGATCTACTTCGATCTTATCGCCCGCGCCGGCCAGACGTTCCGCTATACCTCCGCCGGCGCCGAAGGGCTGGTGACGGGCAAGAAAGCGATCGTCATCTCCAGCCGCGGTGGCATCCACGCCGACACGCCGACGGATCTGATCACGCCGTACGTGAAGTTGTTCCTGGGCTTTATCGGCATCACCGACGTTGAATTCGTGCTGGCGGAAGGCTTCGCCTATGGCCCGGAAGCGGCGGAGAAAGCCGCCCAGGACAGCCGCATCGCGGTCGTGCAAAAAATCCCGGCCGGCGTCGCCGTACCGGCCAGCGCACCGGCGCAGGCGGACGTTGCCCCGGCAACCGTCAGCGGCGGTTTCCTGAGCAACCTGCTAAAGAAACTGTTCCGTTAAACGCCGGCCTTAGCGTTCCCCGCCCAGGCGGGGAACGTCATCAAGGTTCAAACGGCCGGCGCTGGAACTGGTCGTGACCGCATTTCGGGCAGAGCGGCAGCACTTCCGGCGTGTAAAACGCCAGGTGATAGTGACACTGCTCGCAGACCAGATTGCCCAGCCCCACCACTTCACCGCTGTGATACACGCCGTGGTGGCTGACATCCTTGAACACCTCGCGCCACTCCAACTGGGTTTTGTCAGTGATATCCGCCAGCTCCTGCCACAGGCTCTCCTTAATCACCCGCATAAACACGCTGTCGGTAAACTCGTCCCGGCTCTCCTGATAGCTGCGAGCGAACTCCTCCAGATCGCGCCGCACCGCCTGCGTCACCTGCCGCACTTCGTCGCGGGTCAAATCTTCGGCCTCGTTCAAGCGCCGCTCCGCGCTGGCCACCAGGGCGTCGATATCTCGTTCACCGTTTTTCAGGCGTTCGGTCAGCGATGCCACCAATTCGCGGTAATACTGAGCAACCTTGTTCATAGACTCTCCTCGATAAACGCTGCGCCGGACTTGGCTGTAGGGATCCCCCCTAAGCTACTTGTTCTTATTTTAGCCGTAAATGACTGATGTCACTTGGCAAGACGCGGGATCCGCAGGTTGTGAGCCGCGTCATGACGGCGTTTTTTTTAAATGCGCCGAGTCAGGCGCTTGGAGTTGTTGCCGGGAGGTCTTATCAGCTATGCTATGCGGATCTACGAATACTAAATGTTCATTGCGTTGCCTCTGACCGGGGCAACGGTTTACACCTACAGGACCACCGGCCGCCATGCAAGAGCAATACCGTCCAGAAGACATAGAATCGAACGTACAGCTTCACTGGCAAGAGAAGCAGACTTTCAAAGTTACCGAAGACGACAGCAAGGAAAAGTACTACTGCCTATCCATGCTGCCTTACCCGTCCGGCCGACTGCACATGGGCCACGTTCGTAACTACACTATCGGCGACGTGATCTCGCGCTATCAGCGCATGCTGGGCAAAAACGTACTGCAGCCGATCGGCTGGGATGCGTTCGGCCTGCCGGCGGAAGGCGCCGCGGTGAAAAACAACACCGCGCCGGCCCCGTGGACCTACGACAACATCGAATACATGAAGAACCAGCTGAAACTGCTGGGCTTCGGCTACGACTGGGATCGCGAAATCGCCACCTGCCAGCCGGAATACTATCGCTGGGAACAGTGGTTCTTCACCAAGCTGTATGAAAAAGGCCTGGTCTACAAGAAGACTTCGGCGGTGAACTGGTGTCCGCACGATCTGACCGTGCTGGCCAACGAACAGGTTATCGACGGCTGCTGCTGGCGCTGCGACACCAAGGTCGAACGTAAAGAGATCCCGCAGTGGTTCATCAAAATCACCGCTTACGCCGATCAGCTGCTGAACGATCTGGACACGCTGGAAAGCTGGCCGGAGCAGGTGAAAACCATGCAGCGCAACTGGATTGGCCGCTCCGAAGGCGTGGAAATCACCTTCGACGTGGCGGACAGCGAAGAGAAGCTGACGGTTTACACCACCCGCCCGGACACCTTCATGGGCGCCACCTACGTGGCGGTCGCCGCGGGCCACCCGCTGGCGCAACAGGGCGCGCGCAACAATCCGGCGCTGACCGAGTTCATCGACGAATGCCGCAACACCAAAGTGGCCGAAGCCGAAATGGCGACGATGGAGAAGAAAGGCATGCCGACCGGCCTGTTCGTGGTCCACCCGCTGAGCGGCGAGAAGCTGCCGGTGTGGGTCGCCAACTTCGTGCTGATGGAATACGGCACCGGCGCCGTGATGGCGGTACCGGCGCACGACCAGCGCGACTGGGAATTCGCCACCAAATACGATCTGCCGATCAAGCCGGTGATCCTGAACCTCGACGGCAGCCAGCCTGACGTGAGCGCCGAAGCGATGACCGACAAAGGCGCGCTGTTCAACTCCGGCGAGTTCGACGGTCTGGACAATGAAGCGGGCTTCAACGCCATCGCCGACAAACTGGTCGCCAAGGGCGTAGGCCAGCGTAAGGTTAACTACCGTCTGCGCGACTGGGGTGTCTCCCGTCAGCGTTACTGGGGCGCGCCAATCCCGATGGTGACGCTGGAAGACGGCACCGTAATGCCGACGCCGGAAGACCAGCTGCCGGTGATCCTGCCGGAAGACGTGGTCATGGACGGCATCACCAGCCCGATCAAGGCCGACCCGGAGTGGGCGAAAACCACCGTCAACGGCCAGCCGGCACTGCGCGAAACCGACACCTTCGACACCTTTATGGAGTCCTCCTGGTACTACGCGCGCTACACCTGCCCGCAGTATGACCAGGGCATGCTGGATCCGGCTGCCGCCAACTACTGGCTGCCGGTCGATCAATATATCGGCGGCATCGAACACGCCATCATGCACCTGATGTACTTCCGATTCTTCCACAAGCTGATGCGCGATGCGGGCCTGGTGGATTCCGATGAGCCGGCCAAGCGCCTGCTGTGTCAGGGCATGGTGCTGGCCGACGCCTTCTACTACACCGGCAACAGCGGCGAGCGCGTCTGGGTATCCCCGGTTGACGCCACCGTCGAGCGCGACGACAAGGGCCGCATCATCAAGGCTACGGATCCGCAAGGCCGTGAACTGGTCTATGCTGGCATGAGCAAAATGTCGAAGTCGAAAAACAACGGCATCGACCCGCAGGAGATGGTGGAAAAATACGGCGCGGACACCGTGCGTCTGTTCATGATGTTCGCTTCACCGGCAGAAATGACGCTGGAGTGGCAGGAATCCGGCGTGGAAGGGGCTAACCGCTTCCTGAAACGCGTGTGGAAACTGGCCTATGATCACGTGGAAAAAGGCGCGGTACAGCCGCTGAACGTGGCGTCGCTGAACGAAGATCAGAAAGCGCTGCGCCGCGATCTGCACAAAACCATCGCCAAGGTGACCGACGATATCGGCCGCCGTCAGACCTTCAACACCGCAATCGCTGCCGTGATGGAGCTGATGAACAAGCTGGCCCGCGCGCCGCAGGAGAGCGAGCAGGATCGCGCGCTGCTGCAAGAAGCGCTGCTGGCCGTGGTGCGCATGCTGTATCCGTTCACCCCTCACGTGTGCTTCACCCTGTGGCAGGCGCTGGGTGGCGAAGGCGACGTGGACACCGCGCCATGGCCGGTTGCCGACGAACAGGCGATGGTCGAGGACTCCAAGCTGGTGGTGGTACAAGTGAACGGCAAGGTTCGCGCTAAAATCACCGTATCTGCCGATGCGACCGAAGAGCAAGTGCGCGCGCGCGCTGCCGAAGAGCATCTGGTGGCTAAATATCTGGACGGCGTCACGATTCGCAAAGTGATTTACGTTCCGGGCAAACTGCTTAACCTGGTTGTGGGTTAACACAAGGAGGAGTTGTGCGACAACGTATTCTGACGCTGTTGCTGGGGTTGGCGGTGCTGGTCACCGCCGGCTGCGGTTTTCACCTGCGTGGCACCACGCAGGTGCCTAATGAAATGAAAACGCTGATCCTCGACAGCGCCGACCCTTATGGTCCGTTGACGCGCGCGGTGCGTGAACAGTTGCGTCTGAACGACGTGACCATCGTCAGCGATCCGAAGCGTAAAGACGTGCCTTCTCTGCGCATCCTCGGTGCGACGGAAAGCCAGGATACTGCCTCGATCTTCCAGGACGGTAAAACCGCCGAGTATCAGCTGGTGCTGACCGTGCAGGCGCAGGTGCTGCTCCCGGGCCACGACCTGTATCCGCTGTCGGTGAAAGTGTTCCGTTCGTTCTTCGACAACCCGCTGACCGCGCTGGCCAAGGACTCCGAGCAGGAGATCATTCGCCAGGAAATGCGTGAGCAGGCAGCGCAGCAACTGGTGCGTAAACTGCTGACCGTGCATGCGGCGGAAGAAGAGAACCGGCAGAAAGCCGCTTCCGCCGGCGAACGAGCGGCAAGCCAAACCGCACAATGATCCGTATTTATCCGGAACAACTTGCCGCGCAGCTCCGTGAGGGGCTGCGCGCTTGTTATTTATTGAGCGGCAATGAACCGCTGCTGCTGCAGGAGAGCCAGGATTTGCTCCGGCAGGCCGCGCAACAGCAGCAGTTCAGCGAGCACTACAGCATTTCCCTCGACGCCCATACCGACTGGGACGCCATCTTCGGCATCTGCCAGGCGATGAGCCTGTTCGCCAGCCGCCAGACGCTGCTGCTGATCTTCCCGGAAAACGGCCCGACGGCGCCGATCGGCGAACAGCTGACCAAGCTCGCCACGCTGCTGCACGAGGATATTTTGCTGATCCTGCGCGGCCCGCGCCTCACCAAAGCGCAGGAAAACAGCGCCTGGTTCAAGGCGCTCAGCCCGCACGGCGCTCTCGTCAGTTGCCAGACGCCTGAACAGGCGCAGCTGCCGCGCTGGGTCGCCGCGCGCGCCAAGTCGATGAAACTGGAGTTGGACGACGCGGCCAATCAGCTGCTGTGCTACTGCTACGAAGGCAACCTGCTGGCGCTGTCGCAGGCGCTGGAGCGGCTGTCGCTGCTGCACCCGGACGGCAAGCTCACCCTGCCGCGCGTCGAGCAGGCGGTGAACGACGCCGCCCACTTCACGCCGTTCCACTGGCTGGATGCCCTGCTGGCCGGCAAGAGCAAGCGCGCCTGGCATATTTTGCAGCAGTTGCAGCAAGAGGACGTGGAGCCGGTGATCCTGCTGCGCACCCTGCAGCGCGAACTGCTGCTGTTGCTGACGCTGCAGCGCCGCATGGCTTCCGCGCCGCTGCGTTCGCTGTTCGATCAGCACAAGGTCTGGCAGAACCGCCGCCCGTTGGTGACCCAGGCGTTGCAACGCCTGTCCGGCCCCCAGCTACAGCAGGCGGTACAGCTGCTGACGCAAATCGAGCTGACCCTCAAGCAGGACTATGGCCAGTCGGTCTGGCCGGAACTGGAAACCCTGTCGATGCTGCTGTGCGGCAAACCCCTGGCCACGAGTTTTAGCGATGCCCACTAACCCGGAACACCCCACCGTTTTGCACGCGCTGTTCGGCGGCACCTTTGATCCGATCCACTATGGCCACCTGCGGCCGGTGGAGGCGCTGGCCGCCGAAGTGGGCCTGAATCGCGTCACGCTGCTGCCTAACCATGTGCCGCCGCACCGCCCGCAGCCGGAGGCCAATGCGCAACAGCGCCTGAAGATGGTCGAGCTGGCGATCGCCGGCAACCCGCTGTTTGCGGTCGACGATCGCGAACTGCACCGCACCACGCCCTCCTACACCATCGAGACGTTGGAAACGATTCGTAAAGAGCGTGGCGCCGCCCAGCCGCTGGCGTTTATTATTGGCCAGGACTCGCTGCTGACGCTGCATAAGTGGCACCGCTGGCAGGCGCTGTTGGACGTCTGCCACCTGCTGGTGCTGGCGCGCCCGGGCTATAACGATCGCATGGACACGCCGGAACTGCAGCAGTGGCTGGAACGCCATCGCACCGCCGACCCGGCGCTGCTCAGCCGTCGCCCGCACGGCCATATCTATTTGGCCGATACGCCGGAGCTGGAAATTTCCGCCACTGAGATCCGCCAGCGCCGCCATCAGGGCCTCAACTGCGACGACCTGCTGCCGCGCCCGGTGCAGCGCTATATCGAGTTGCAGGGTTTATATCGCTAGTGAAAGGTGCGTGATATACTGCGCCGCTATTTTTCAGGTATCCGCTGAAAACCCCGGAAACCTTAGCTGGCCGGGCAGTCACCAGTTAGCTGGCTTTCAGCGGCAGCCTGCCGAAACCATTATCCGGTTACGCCGCGGCGCGCGCATTTTGCCCGCCGCAGCCGACTGAACAGAACACACCCGAGGGGGAACCTTTGCAAGGTAAAGCGCTCCAAGATTTCGTCATCGATAAAATCGATGATCTGAAAGGCCAAGACATTGTCGCTCTGGACGTCCAGGGCAAATCCAGCATCACCGATTGCATGATCATCTGCACCGGCACCTCAACGCGCCATGTGATGTCGATCGCCAGCCACGTGGTGCAGGAATCCCGCGCCGCGGGCATGGAGCTGTACGGCATGAAAGGCCAGGAAGCCTCCGACTGGATCGTGGTCGATCTGGGCGAAGTGATCGTGCACGTGATGCAGGAAGAAAGCCGTCGCCTGTACGAGCTGGAAAAACTCTGGAGCTAAGCGGTGAAACTGCAATTGGTGGCGGTCGGCACCAAAATGCCAGACTGGGTGCAAACCGGCTTTATGGATTACCTGCACCGCTTTCCCAAAGACATGCCGTTTGAGTTGACCGAGATCCCGGCCGGCAAACGCGGCAAAAACGCCGACATCAAGCGCATTCTGGACAAGGAAGGCGAACAAATGCTGGCGGCGGTGGGCAAAGGCAACCGCATCGTTACGCTGGATATCCCAGGCACGCCGTGGGAAACGCCGCAGCTGGCGCAGCAGCTTGAGCGCTGGAAGCAGGATGGCCGCAATGTCAGCTTGCTGATCGGCGGCCCGGAAGGGCTGGCGCCCGCCTGCAAAGCCGCTGCCGAGCAGAGCTGGTCACTTTCTCCGTTGACGCTGCCGCATCCTTTGGTGCGCGTCCTGGTGGCCGAAAGCCTCTACCGCGCCTGGAGTATTACAACAAATCATCCTTACCACCGGGAATAGCCGGTGGTGACCGTGACAGAGTGAAATAAAGCAGCGGGATGAAAATAGAACGTAACCCTTTTCGCGACTATACGGCTGAATCCGCCCTGTTTGTACGCCGCGCCCTGGTGGCGTTCCTGGTCATCCTGGTGCTGTCCGGCATCCTGATCGCCAACCTGTATAATCTGCAAGTGGTCCGCGTCGAGGATTACCGCACCCGCTCCAACGAAAACCGCATCAAACTGGTGCCCATCGCGCCCAGCCGCGGCATTATCTACGATCGCAACGGCACCCCGCTGGCGCTCAACCGCACCATTTATCAGCTGGAGCTGATGCCGGAGAAGGTCGACGATCTCAAGGCCACGCTGCAGGCGCTGCGCACGGTGGTCGATCTGACTGACGACGACATCGCCAATTTCGAAAAAGAGCGCAAGCGCTCGCGCCGTTTCGTCTCCATTCCGGTGAAAACCGCGCTGACCGAGGTGCAGGTCGCCCGCTTTGCGGTCAATCAGTTCCGCTTCCCCGGCGTGGAAGTGAAAGGCTACCAGCGCCGCTACTATCCTTACGGATCCGCCCTCACCCACGTCACCGGCTATGTGTCGAAGATCAACGACCGCGACGTTGAACGTCTGGACAAAGACGGCAAGCTGGCCAACTACGCCGCCACCCACGATATCGGCAAGCTGGGCATCGAACGCTATTACGAAGACACGCTGCACGGTAAAACCGGTTACGAAGAGGTTGAAGTCAACAACCGCGGCCGGGTGATCCGCCAATTGCACGAGCAGCCGCCTTCCGCCGGCCAGGACGTCTACCTGACGCTCGATCTTGATCTGCAGCGCTATATCGAACAGCTGCTGGTTGGCAGCCGCGCCGCGGTAGTGGTGAGCGATCCGCGCACCGGCGCCATCCTGGCGATGGTGTCCAATCCGAGCTACGATCCGAACCTGTTCGTGGACGGCATTTCCAGCAAGGACTATCAGGGTCTGCTGAACGATCCGAATCGCCCGCTGATCAACCGCGCCACGCAGGGGGTTTATCCGCCCGCGTCGACGGTGAAACCTTATATCGCCGTGTCGGCACTCAGCGCCGGGGTGATCACCAAGAACACCGTAGTGTTCGATCCCGGCTGGTGGCAACTGCCCGGCTCGGAAAAACGCTTTCGCGACTGGAAAAAATGGGGGCACGGCCGCCTGAACGTCACCAAAGCGCTGGAAGAATCCGCGGATACCTACTTCTATCAGGTCGCCTATGATATGGGGATCGATCGGCTGTCGAGCTGGCTGACCAAATTCGGTTACGGCCAGTACACCGGCATCGATCTGGCCGAAGAGCGCTCCGGCCTGATGCCGACGCGCGAATGGAAGCTGAAACGCTATAAAAAACCGTGGTATCAGGGCGACACCATTCCGGTAGGCATCGGCCAGGGTTACTGGACCGCCACGCCGATCCAGATGGCCAAGGCGCTGAACACCCTGATCAACGACGGTACCGTCAAAACGCCGCACCTGCTGCAGAGCACCCGCGTCAACGGCGCGCTGGTGCCGTTCAAACAGGAAGAGAGCACGCAGATCGGCGATATTCACTCCGGCTTCTGGGAAATCGCCAAAGACGGCATGTACGGTGTGGCCAACCGTCCGAACGGGACGGCACGCAAGTACTTTGCGGACGCATCTTATAAAGCCGCGGCGAAATCGGGCACCGCACAGGTCTTCGGTTACGAAACCTACAACGCCCATAAACTGGCGGAGCACCTGCGCGATCACAAGCTGATGACCGCCTTTGCGCCGTTCAACAACCCGACGGTGTCGGTCGCCATCATTCTGGAAAACGGCGGCTCCGGTCCGGCGGTGGGCACCATCACCCGCCAGATCCTCGACCATATTCTGCTGGGCGACAACAATACGCAATTGCCAAGCGAGGCCCCGCTGCCGCCTGGCGTAGAAGGTGACTAAGGTAGAACATGACTGAAAGCCAACAAAAAGGCTCGATCTGGACCAAAATCCACATCGATCCGACGTTCCTGCTGCTGATCCTGGCTCTGCTGGTCTACAGCGCCTTCGTGATGTGGAGCGCCAGCGGCCAGGACATCGGCATGATGGAGCGCAAGATCGGGCAGATCGTCATGGGGCTGATCGTGATGGCCGTCATGGCGCAGATCCCGCCGCGCGTGTACGAAAGCTGGGCGCCCTATCTGTATATTTTCTGCGTGATTTTGCTGATCCTGGTGGACGCCTTCGGGCAGATCAGTAAAGGCGCGCAGCGCTGGCTGGATCTCGGCGTGGTGCGCTTCCAGCCGTCAGAAATCGCCAAGATCGCCGTGCCGCTGATGGTGGCGCGCTTTATGAACCGCGATGTCTGCCCGCCTTCGCTGAAAAACACCGCCATCGCGCTGGTGCTGATCTTCCTGCCGACGCTGCTGGTGGCCGCGCAGCCGGATCTCGGCACCTCGATCCTGATCGCCGCCTCCGGCCTGTTCGTGCTGTTCCTGTCGGGCATGAGCTGGAAACTGATCGCCGTCGCCGCCGTCGCGCTGGCGGCCTTTATCCCGGTGCTGTGGTTCTTCCTGATGCACGGTTATCAACGCGACCGCGTGATGATGCTGCTCGATCCGGAGAGCGACCCGCTCGGCGCCGGTTATCACATCATTCAATCCAAGATCGCCATCGGCTCCGGCGGGCTGTCCGGCAAGGGCTGGCTGCACGGCACCCAGTCGCAGTTGGAGTTTCTGCCGGAGCGCCATACCGACTTTATCTTCGCCGTGTTGGCCGAAGAGCTGGGGCTGATCGGGGTGTTGGTGCTGCTGGCGCTCTACCTGCTGGTGATCATTCGCGGGCTGATGATCGCCGCCAAGGCGCAAACCACCTTCGGCCGCGTGATGGTCGGCGGCTTGATGCTGATTTTGTTCGTTTATGTCTTTGTTAACATCGGTATGGTCAGTGGCATTTTGCCGGTAGTTGGCGTACCTTTGCCTCTGGTCAGTTACGGGGGTTCGGCGCTGATAGTGTTGATGGCCGGTTTCGGCATCATCATGTCGATCCACACGCATCGGAAAATGCTGTCTAAAAGTTTATAAGAGGTGAGTAATGCGTAAGGAATGGCTTTGGATCGGCGTCGCGGCGGTGTTGCTCTCCGCCTGTACCGCCCCGACCACGGAACAGCAAGCCCCTCCGCAGCCGTACAACGGCCCGGTGGTGGAAATCGGCGGCGTCGAGCCTCAATATGAACCCTATAACCCTAATAACATGCAGGATTATAAGGTTAATGGCGATACTTACCGCATCGTAAAAGATCCGCAGAACTTCTCGCAGACCGGCCTGGCGGCCTGGTATGGCGAAGAGGCCAACGGCAACACCACCGCGCTGGGCGAGCAGTTCGATCCTAATGGCCTGACTGCGGCCCACCCAACGCTGCCGATCCCAAGCTACGTGCGCGTCACCAACCTGGCCAACGGCCGTCAGTTGGTGGTGCGCGTCAACGATCGCGGGCCTTACACCAAGGGCCGTATCATCGATCTGTCGAAAGCCGCCGCCGATCGTCTCAACCTGTCCAACAACACCAAGGTCAAAGTCGATTTCATCAACGTGGCGCCGGACGGCACGCTGAGCGGCCCTGGCACCATCGGCACCATCGTGGCGAAACAGAGCTACGCATTGCCGGCGCGCCCGGATCTTGGCTCCAGCGGCATGGGCACCCCGATCCAACAGGACGTGCCGGTCGCCAGCGGCGCGGCGGTGCGCCCTATTGATAACAGCACCCTGCGCACCGATGACGACGCGCCTGCGAACGCCGGCAACGCCGCCAACGGCCGCAGTGGTTTCCTCGGCGCGCCAAGCGCATTACCGGCCGGCGTGCTGGAAAGTGCCGAGCCTGAAGCCGCCGCAGTAGCCGCACCGGTCGCGGCCGGCGCTGCGGCTGTCGGCACGGCTGCCGCCGCCTCTTCCGGCGGCTACGTGGTGCAGGTCGGTGCGCTGAGCAGCGCCGAGCGCGCCCAGAGCTGGCAGCAAAGCCTGAGCCAACAGTTTGGCGTGCCGGGTAAAGTGGCGGCCAACGGCAATGTTTACCGCGTCCAGCTCGGCCCGTTCAGTAGCCGTCAGCAGGCGGCCCAACTGCAACAACGCCTGGCCAGCGAAGCGCAACAACAGTCTTTCGTTACTGCTGCACCCTGAGCGTTAAGCCCGGCGGGCATTCACGGCCGATAAGCGGTTATTTAGCTGAAACATTTTCTTGCAGCTAAAAGGGCACTAACCGCAATTAGTCAGATGAATGGGTAATGCCTGCCGGGATCGCATCTGCTATAGTGTGGCTCGTTTTTTAACTTTACTTTCACGGATGTTGTAGTCCCGATCATGAAACAAGTAACTTCTTTTCGCTTAATCAAAAGCATCGCCCTCGGCACCGTTATCGCAATGAGCGCAGCCTCCGTTGCGCACGCCGATGACGTTAACATCAAAACCATGATCCCAGGTGTCCCGCAGATCGATGCGGAAGCGTACATCCTGATTGATTACAACTCCGGCAAGGTGCTGGCCGAGATGAACGCCGATGCGCGTCGCGATCCGGCCAGCCTGACCAAAATGATGACCAGCTACGTCATCGGCCAAGCGCTGAAAGCGGGCAAAATCGGCCAGGACGATCTGGTGACCGTCGGCCAGGACGCCTGGGCAACCGGCAACCCGGTGTTCAAAGGCTCCTCGCTGATGTTCCTGAAGCCAGGCGATCGCGTGCCGGTCTCCAAACTGACCCGCGGCATCAACCTGCAGTCCGGTAATGACGCCTGCGTGGCGATGGCCGACTACGTCGCCGGCAGCCAGGACGCGTTCGTCAACCTGATGAATACCTACGTCAGCAAGCTGGGCCTGCAGAACACCCACTTCCAGACGGTACACGGCCTGGATGCCCAGGGCCAGTACAGCTCGGCGCGCGACATGGCGCTGATCGGCCAGGCGCTGATCCGCGACGTACCGGAAGAGTACGCGATTTACAAAGAAAAAGAGTTCACTTTCAACAATATCCGCCAGATGAACCGCAACGGTCTGCTGTGGGATAACAGCCTGAACGTCGACGGCATCAAAACCGGCCACACCGACGCGGCGGGCTACAACCTGGTGGCTTCGGCGACCGAAGGCCAGATGCGTCTGATCTCTGCCGTGATGGGCGGCCGCACCTACAAAGGCCGCGAAGCCGAGAGCAAGAAACTGCTGACCTGGGGCTTCCGCTTCTTCGAAACCGTGGCGCCGCTGAAAGTCGGTAAAGAGTTCGCCTCCGAGCCGGTCTGGTTCGGCGATGCCGATCGCGTTGAGCTGGGCGTGGATAAAGACGTCTACCTGACCATCCCGCGCGGCCGCATGAAAGATCTGAAGGCCAGCTATGTGCTGAACACGCCGGAAATTCACGCGCCGCTGGCGAAAAACCAGGTGGTGGGCAGCATCAACTTCCAGCTGGACGGCAAAACCATCGACCAGCGTCCGCTGGTGGTGATGAACGAAGTGAAAGAAGGTGGTTTCTTCAGCCGCATCGTGGACTATATCAAACTGATGTTCCACCACTGGTTCGGTTAACGGTTGAAACGGGCGAAATTGCCCCCATATACTGAATAACATTAACTCCCGCCCCGGCGGGAGTTATAATTTATAGATTAGCTAGCACTCTGGAGCGCACGCACATGCAAAAAACTAAACTGAACGAACTGCTCGAATTCCCTTGCTCGTTTACCTACAAGGTGATGGGCCTGGCGCAGCCTGAGCTGGTTGACCAGGTAGTTGAAGTGGTGCAGCGCCATGCGCCGGGCGATTACAACCCGCAGGTTAAGCCAAGCAGCAAAGGCAACTACCACTCGGTCTCCATCACCATCAACGCCACTCACATCGAGCAGGTCGAAACCCTGTACGAGGAGTTGGGCAACATTGAAATTGTTCGCATGGTGCTGTAATTCCAGCATAAAACCCTGCTTATCAACCCGGGATGGCGCAGCGTCTTCCCGGGTTGCGCATTTTTGGTCAGCGAAAGGCTGGCCGCCAGCCGGAGCGCCCGGTATAATGGCTTTACCACTTCTGTAACCTGACGATGACTCTTTTGCAACCAGACAAGATCATTTTGCGTCAGCTGGGGTTGCAGCCCTACGCGCCTGTATCCCAAGCCATGCATAACTTCACCGACAGTCGTACCGAGACTACGCCGGACGAGCTGTGGCTGGTGCAGCATCACCCGGTATTCACCCAGGGCCAGGCCGGCAAAGCCGAACACGTGCTGATGCCCGGCGATATCCCGGTTGTCCAGAGCGATCGCGGCGGCCAGGTGACCTACCACGGGCCGGGCCAGCAGGTGATGTACGTGATGGTCGATCTGAAGCGCAATAAGGTCGGCGTACGCCAATTGGTCACGGCGATAGAAGATACGGTTATCAACACCCTCGCCCACTTCCGCCTCGCATCGCGCGCCCGTCCGGATGCGCCCGGCGTGTACGTGGGGGAGCAGAAAATCTGTTCGTTGGGTTTGCGGATCCGCAAAGGCAGCTCATTCCACGGCCTGGCCCTGAATGTGGCGATGGATCTCAGCCCCTTCCAACGCATCAACCCTTGCGGTTACGCCGGCATGCAGATGACGCAGGTCAGCGCGCTGGCGCCCGGCGTTGGCATTGAAGACATACACCCAATCCTGGTACAGGAATTTGTTCATTTACTCGGCTACCAGACGGTCGAGCTTCGTAACTGGAACCTGCACGATTATGAGTAAACCAATTCAGATGGAACGCGGCGTCAAATACCGCGATGCTGACAAAATGGCGCTGATCCCGGTCAAAACGGTGGTCACCGAACGGCAGGAGCTGTTGCGTAAACCCGAGTGGATGAAGATCAAACTGCCTGCCGACTCTACGCGCATTCAGGGCATCAAAGCCGCCATGCGTAAAAACGGCCTGCACTCCGTCTGTGAGGAAGCCTCGTGCCCTAACCTGTCCGAGTGTTTCAACCACGGTACCGCCACCTTTATGATCCTCGGCGCCATCTGCACCCGTCGCTGCCCGTTCTGCGACGTGGCCCACGGCCGCCCGATCGCGCCGGACGCCAACGAGCCGGAAAAGCTGGCGCAAACCATCGCCGACATGGCGCTGCGTTATGTAGTGATCACCTCGGTTGACCGCGACGATCTGCGCGACGGCGGCGCTCAGCACTTTGCCGACTGCATCGCGGCCATCCGCGCCAAGAGCCCGAACATCAAAATTGAAACGCTGGTGCCGGACTTCCGCGGCCGTATGGATCGCGCGCTGGAGATCCTCACCGCCACGCCGCCGGACGTGTTCAACCACAACCTGGAAAACGTGCCGCGCGTCTACCGCCAGGTGCGCCCGGGCGCCAACTACGAGTGGTCGTTGAAGCTGCTGGAGCGCTTTAAAGAAGCGCACCCGGATATCCCGACCAAATCCGGCCTGATGGTTGGCCTGGGCGAAACCAACGCGGAAATCATTGAAGTGATGCGCGATCTGCGTCGCCACGGCGTGACCATGCTGACGCTGGGCCAATACCTGCAGCCGAGCCGTCACCACCTGCCGGTGCAGCGCTACGTCAGCCCAGCCGAGTTTGACGAGATGAAAGAAGAAGCGATGGCGATGGGCTTCACCCATGCCGCCTGTGGCCCGTTCGTGCGTTCGTCTTACCACGCCGATCTGCAGGCCAAAGGGATGGAAGTGAAATAACGCGTAATAGTTTGTTACGCTAAAGACGGCGAAAACGCCAAAAAACGGATGTCCGCAAGGCATCCGTTTTTTATTGTGCGCCATCAGACGGGATTAAACGTCTTTCTTCTCGACGCTCTGCTGCGCGGACTGGCTTTCGGCGGCATTGTTGCCGGCGGCCGGCGGCGTACTGTCGTCGCCTACGGCTTTTTTAAAGCCTTTCAGCGCCGCGCCAAGATCGGCGCCGAGCGTGCGCAGTTTGCTGGTGCCGAACAGTAAAATCACCAACACCGCAATCACCAGAAGTTTGGTAATGCTGATACCTTCCATACTCACCTTCTTATCATAGAGCGCTGCGTGAACAGCGAGAAAAACTGACCTTGCCTGCGAATATTTAGCGACTTTCCTTCAGCTCGCACAACCGCAACATGTAACAGAGTGAGATCGGTCGCAGGAATGCCGCGCGCCCCTGCGGCGTGAATCCCAGACTATTCTTAGTTTATCACCCGCATGCTACTCTGCCGTGATGCCTATCAGGGAGATGCCGGATGTATATTGCTCCACCCATTTTCGATGCCCGAAAATCCGGCCTCAGCTTCGCCAAACGCACCTATCTGCCCCGCGTCGCCGGTCTGGGGCTCGGCTTTATCTGCGTTTGCGCCGCGCTCTACCCCTTGGCTCCGCCCACGGCGGTCTGGCTATTGCTGGCCTTTCACGGCTTTCTTTGGCCGCATCTCGCCTATCGCCTGGCCTGCCGCGCCAAAGATCCGTTCAAAGCCGAGATCCGCAACCTCTTGATCGACTCCGCCTTCGGCGGTTTCTGGGCGGCGATGATGGCGTTCAACGCGCTGCCCGCCATCGTCATCCTGTCGATGATGAGCATGAATAACATCGCTTCAGCCGGCAAAACGCTGTTTGTGAAAGGATTGGCCATTCAACTGGCCACGGCGATGCTCACCACCGCGCTGCTCGGCTTCCCGTTTCACCCGCACAGCACGGCGTTGCAAATCTATCTGTGCCTGCCGATGATCTACCTTTATCCGACACTGCTCGGGCTGGTGACCTACCGCACCGCCAAACGGTTGGCGGAAAAGAAACAGGAGCTGCAGCGCATCAGCACCCGCGATGGGCTGACCGGCCTGTATAACCGCCGCCACTGGGAGCACCTGCTGCATCGCCAGTTCGACAGCTGCCGCCGCTACCAGGACAACGCCACGCTGATCCTGATGGATATCGATCGCTTCAAAACCATCAACGACACCTTCGGCCATCCGCTGGGAGATGAAGCCCTGGCGGCGTTGGCGGAAGAGCTGCTGATCGGCATGCGCAACGTGGATATCGTCGGGCGCTACGGCGGCGACGAGTTTGGCGCAGTGCTGCCGAACACCAGTGCTGAACAGGCGGAAATCGTTCTGCGCCGCATCCAGCAGCGGCTGGACGCGGTTAGCTTCAAGGAGGCGCCGCAGCTGCGGCTGCAGATCAGCGCCGGCATCGCCAACTACCACCCTGAGTTGGGCGGTTATCTGGACTGGCTGAAAGCGGCCGACAGCGCGCTCTATCGGGCGAAGCAGAATGGCCGCAACCGGCTGGAAACGGCGCCGCCAGGGGAGTAACTTACTGACTTAATAACTTGGCAAAATACTTCGGCGCTTCGACAAAGCCTTCACGCCGGTAAAATGCATGCGCCCGCTCGCGGCGGCTGTGGCAATGGACTTCCAGCCGATCGCAGCCGCGACGGCGCGCCAGCGCCTCACCTGCCTCCAGCAACAGCCGCCCTACGCCCGCGCCGCGCGCCCGATCGTCGACGCAAAAATAGCTGATGCGGCCAATGTCGCCGGCCAACGCCAACTGCGGCAGAAAATGCAACGACAACACGCCCAGCACTTGTTCGCCCTGCTCCGCCACCAGCAACGCCTCGTCCGGGTGCGCCAGAAGTTGCTGCATCCGCTGTGTCAGAAACGCCTCGGTGCCGGGATAATCCAGCGCCGTCATTAATTCAGCGATAGCGTGCCGGTCGCTCAGACGCGCCGTTCTGATTTCCATCCGTTTTACCTCGCAGAGTGCCGATACTACAAA
This sequence comes from Serratia sp. CY76391, assembly GCF_052166695.1. Classification (NCBI taxonomy): domain Bacteria; kingdom Pseudomonadati; phylum Pseudomonadota; class Gammaproteobacteria; order Enterobacterales; family Yersiniaceae; genus Serratia; species Serratia sp. CY76391. Next base: position 249,651 of record NZ_JBJNOJ010000001.1, on the reverse strand, counting down.
ATAGGCGGCATTAGGTGTAACATCCACCGGGTGCGGCGAAAAAGGCCGTGCGGCACGCTGGAGATGACATTCCTCCCTAACCGCCTTCACAGGCTGATGATGTCTACGTAACCTCTCGGAGAGAGGCGCGTAGCGTTACGCCTGTCCCTTTCCGAGCCTCGTGAATTTCTCTGATTGAAAGGTAGTTGCCCCATGTTGAGCTCTTTACTGGCCGTATTTATCGGCGGCGGCGTCGGCAGCGTTTTGCGCTGGGCGGTAAGTATGAAAATGAATCCGCTGAACGCCCACATTCCGCTCGGTACGCTGATGGTCAATCTGATCGGCGGTTTTATCATCGGCCTGGCGATGGCGATTTTCACCCGCATGACGCATCTGGATCCCACCTGGAAATTACTGATCACCACCGGATTCTGCGGCGGCCTGACCACCTTCTCCACCTTTTCGCTGGAGGTGGTATACCTGATGCAGGATGGCCGCTTCGGCTGGGCGCTGGCCAACATGCTGCTCAACCTGGCCGGCTCGCTGGCGATGACGCTGCTGGCCTTTATGCTGGTGATGTGGGTCAACGGGCGATAAGGCCTTAATGTTTCCTTAATCTTGCATGCGCATAATCTCATCCAGTACTCCTGACTGGATGAGAAATCGCTATGTTTAGCCTGCCGAAAACCGCCGCCGAAGCGATCGCCGTTGCGCTGTGCGTGCTGATCGTCGCCGCCTTTATCAAATCCTACCTGTTCGCTTAAACGCCTTTTATCGCAGCACGCGTTCATCTTGCGTCTTTCCGGTCGGTTACACTACAATTGAGAATGAACGTTCACACCCAAAAATGTGAACCTGGCTCACGCGTAGCAAAGGATCGGGCAGATGCTCCCCCCCAACGACAGTAAACAGGCCAAGGTGCAGGCTCGCCGCGATCAGATCGTCGAAGCGGCGAAAACCAGCTTTCGCCGCCACGGCTTCCACGCCGCCAGCATGGCGGAGATCGCCCAAGGCTCGCAGCTCAGCGTCGGGCAAATCTATCGCTATTTCGCCAATAAAGACGCGATCATCGAAGAGATCGTCAACCGCATCATCACCAACAAGATGCAGCGGCTGGAAAACCTTGGCGATCACATCAACCTGATCGCCGGCGTGCTGGCGGCGCGCACGCTGTTTCAGCAGCCGGGCGAGAGCGAAACCGATCACATGCTGATGCTGGAAGTGACCGCCGAGGCCACGCGCAACCCGGTGGTGGCCAAAATGCTCAGCGATGCGGAAGCGCGGCTGTTTCGCCACGTGTGCCACAATCTGCAGCGGCTGTACCCCCATTTCAGCGCGGAAGAGATCGCCGCCCGGGTGGAGTTTATCGCCGTCATGAGCGAAGGCACCGGTTACCGGATCCTTACCACGCAAAAAGCCGATGCGTCCCTGCTGCGCGATCTGTATCAGCAGGCCATTTCTCACCTGTTCAGGAAACTCTAATCTCCCATGACCAAACACTTAGCCAGACAACGTCTGGTGTACGCCGTCGTGCTTGGCCTGCTGGCCGCGCTGGGGCCGCTGTGCACCGATCTCTATCTGCCCGCTCTGCCGGAAATGGCGGGCGAGCTGAATACCTCCACCGCCGCCGCGCAGCTCAGCCTGACCGCCGGGCTGCTCGGCCTGGGCGTCGGCCAGCTGATTTTCGGCCCTTACAGCGACAAGCTGGGCCGTATGCGCCCGCTGCTGCTGTCGCTGATCCTGCTGCTGGGCGCTTCGCTGTGGTGCGCGCTGGCGCCCACCATCGACCAGTTGCTGATCGCCCGCCTGCTGCAGGGCATCGCCGGCGCCGGTGGCGCGGTGATTTCCCGCGCCATTGCCCGCGATCTGTACGCCGGCCATGAGCTGACCCGTTTCTTCGCCTTGCTGATGCTGGTTAACGGCCTGGCGCCGATCGTCGCGCCGGTGCTGGGCGGCGTGATGCTGCAGGTGATGAACTGGCGCGGCATCTTCGGCGTACTTGCGGCCATCGCGGTGCTGCTGTTCAGCCTGTCGGCGCTGAAGCTGCGCGAATCCCTGCCGGTAGAGCGCCGCAGCCAGGGCGGTATCCTGGCGATGCTGATGTCGCTCGGCGGGTTGCTGACCCAGCGCTATTTCATGGGCCTGTGCCTGACGCAGGGCTTCGTAATGGCCGGCATGTTCGCCTATATCGGCGCTTCGCCTTTCGTCTTGCAGCAGATCTACGGCCTCAGCCCGCAGATGTTCAGCCTGTGCTTCGCCATTAACGGCGTCGGGCTGATCATTGCGGCGCAGCTGGCCAGCCGTCTCAGTTCACGTTGGGGGGAACGCCGGGTGTTGAAAAGCGGGTTAACGCTGGCGGCCGTCGCATCGCTGTTGCTGTTGTTGGCCGCCGCGCTGCATGCGCCGTTGGTCGTGTTGCTGGTGCCGCTGTTCTTCTCGGTGGCGGTGATCGGCATCGTCGGCCCGACCGCCTCGTCGCTGGCGATGCAAAGCCAGGGGGACAAAGCCGGCAGCGCGTCGGCCTTGATCGGCGTGTGCATGTTCGCGCTCGGCGCCTGCGCCGTGCCGCTCACCGGGCTGGGCGGCACCTCAGGCCTGTCGATGGCGCTGACCATCGTCGGCTGTTACGCCATCGCCATCCTGCTGTTCAGCCTGTTGGCCCGCCGCAGCGACGCATAACGCGCCCAATAAAAAACCCGCTCAATGAGCGGGTTTTAAGAAATTCAGCTACGCAGCTTAGATAGCAGTAACGTTAGCGGCAGATGGGCCTTTGGCACCGTTCGTGATTTCAAATTCTACACGCTGGCCTTCAGCAAGCGTTTTGAAACCGTTGCTAACGATGGCAGAGAAGTGAACGAAAACGTCCTTGCTACCATCTTCCGGAGTAATGAAACCGAAGCCCTTGGATTCATTAAACCACTTAACGCTACCTTTAATCTTAGACATCAAACTTACCTTTAACGTGAATGAAAGACACAAAACCTGTGTCGATTACAGTACAGCAAGCAGGCAGGATTTTGTCCACCACCGCGATCACAGAAATCCGATAAAGAGTGAAAAAATCCGTGTTGCCCGATGTAAATGCATTGCACCGGTTGCGATACGTTACCGTTCCAGGCCAATCCTCTCCCTGCGCCGGCGAACAACGCGCGAACGCCTAAACCTGCCCCTTCCCCCCATCGTTGACGCGTCGTGCAGACGCAATCGCTATGAAATATAACCAGATGGTCTTTTTGCTTCGGCGGCCCCTGCACTAGGGTTAGGGTTTATTTCCCACTGTGAGCCAAGCCTATGACCAGCCAGTTGGCAGAAAAGATCATCGCCTATCGGCGTGAGCTGCACCAAAACCCGGAGCTTTCCAATCACGAATTCGCCACTACCGCCCGCCTGACCCGCTGGCTGCAAGAGGCGGGCATTCGTATTCTGCCGTTGGCGCTGAAAACCGGCGTCGTGGCGGAGATCGGCAGCGGCAAGGGGCCGATCATCGCCCTGCGCGGCGACATTGACGCCCTGCCGATCGACGAAATCGCCGACGTGCCCTTCAGCTCGCAAAACAGCGGCGTGATGCACGCCTGCGGCCACGACTTTCACACTTCGGTGATGCTCGGCGCCGCGCACCTGCTCAAAGCGCGTGAGGCCGAGCTGCCCGGCACGGTGCGCATCTTCTTCCAACCGGCGGAAGAGACCTTCAACGGCGCCCGGCACCTGATCGACGCCGGCGCGCTGGATAACGTCGCTGCGGTATTTGGCCTGCATAACGCGCCGGAGCTGCCCACCGGCACCTTCGCCACCCGCGCCGGGCCGTTCTACGCCAACGTCGATCGCTTCCAGATCCGCATCACCGGCAAAGGCGCCCACGCCGCCAAACCGGAACAGGGCGTCGATACCATCGTCACCGCCAGCCAGATCGTCGGCGCGCTGCAGACGCTGCCCAGCCGCAGCTTCAGCTCGCTGGAATCGCTGGTGGTGAGCGTGACGCGCATCAAAGGCGGCAATACCTGGAACGTGCTGCCGCAAACCGTGGAGCTGGAAGGCACGGTGCGCACCCACAGCGACGCGGTGCGTCGCCAGGTGCCGGACAAAATTCGCCAGGTGATCGCCGGCGTTGCCGCCGCGCTGGGCGCGCAGGCCGAACTCCACTGGCAGCCGGGACCGCCGGCGGTGATTAACGACGCCCATTGGGCGGCGTTCAGCAAAACCGTCGCCGCCGAGGCCGGCTACCGGGTCGAAGAGGCGGAGCTGCAGATGGGCGGCGAAGATTTCGCGCTGTATCTGCATCACGTGCCGGGCGCGTTCGTCAGCATCGGCTCTGCCAGCGAATTCGGTCTGCACCATCCGCGTTTCAATCCCGATGAACGCGCCCTCTTCCCTGCCGCCCACTATTTTTCGCTGCTGGCGGAGCGCACGCTGCAACAATTAACCCCTGCGCCGGAAAAAACCCTCAGCAACGCCTAAATAACGGCAAGCCTTATTTCCCCGACGCCGCAGATGCCGCGTCGGGGATTATTACTTTCGCTCGCCGTGATATTTGCAGTTTTCAACATTTGAATATGCTGTTTTGTTGTTTTACATCCCGTTGCCGCTCATCAATAGTGGACGCATCAGACACCGCGCGCCTTTGCGGCGCATGACAGGATAATCACGATGAGCGACAACGCGAATAATCAACGGCAATTACGGCTGGGCGCCATTCTGCATGGCGCATCGGGAAATATGTCCGCCTGGCGCCACCCGGACGCCACCGCCGACGCCAGCATCAACCTCGAATTTAATATCGCCTCGGCGAAAAAAGCCGAACAGGGGAAATTCGATTTCGTGTTTGTCGCCGATGGCTTATATATCAACGAAAAGTCCATTCCGCATTTTCTTAACCGTTTCGAGCCGTTGACCTTATTGGCCGCACTGTCCGCCGCCACCGATAAAATCGGCCTGGTGGGCACGCTCTCCACGTCCTACAGCGATCCGTTCACCGTCGCCCGCCAGTTCGCCAGCCTCGATCACCTGAGCAACGGCCGCGCGGGCTGGAACGTGGTGACGTCGCCGCTGGAAGGTTCGGCCAAAAACTTCTCGCGCGCCGAACACCCGGAGCACAGCCTGCGTTACCGCATCGCCGGCGAGTTTCTCGACGTCGCCAAAGGACTGTGGGACTCCTGGGAAGACGATGCCTTCGTGCGCAATAAGGCCAGCGGCGAATTTTTCCGCACAGGGAAACTGCACACCCTCAATCACCAGGGGGAGTTCTTCTCGGTGCAGGGGCCGTTGAACATCGGCCGTACGCCGCAGGGCCGCCCGATCCTATTCCAGGCCGGCGCCTCCGAAGACGGCAAACGGCTGGCGGCCAAGCACGCCGATGCGATCTTCACCCATCACGACACGCTGAAGCAGGCGCAGGATTTCTACCAGGACGTGAAGCGGCAGTTGGTGGAACAGGGGCGCGAACCGGACGACCTGCGCATCTTCCAGGGCGTCAGCGTGATCGTCGGCGACAACGATGCGGACGTCGAGCGTCAGTACCAGGAGACCGCTCGCCTGGTCAGCATCGAGAACGCCCTCAACTACCTTGGCCGCTACTTCGAACATTACGACTTTTCCCGCCATCCGTTGGACGCCCCCTTCCCGGACATCGGCGATCTGGGGCAAAACAGCTTCCGCAGCACCACCGACGCCATCAAGCGCAACGCCCGCGAGCGGAACCTCACGCTGCGCCAGGTGGCGCTGGAAGCCGCCTCGCCACGCCCGGTGTTCAGCGGCACGCCGGAAGCGGTGGCGGACGGCCTGCAACGCTGGTTCGACGGCGAAGCCGCCGACGGCTTCATCATCAGCGGCGGTACGCCCAACGCCTTCGGGCACTTCGTCGATCGGGTGGTGCCCATCCTGCAACAACGTGGCCTGTTCCGCCGGGCGTACCACGGCGATACGCTGCGCGAACACCTGGGCCTGAAGCACCCGTTGAACAGATTCACCCAATAATAAGATCGTTTTCAGGGATACCCGCTATGCAGAAAACCGTTACCGCCGCTCTCGTGGCGGCCTTGCTGAGCCTGACCGGCGCCGCGCAGGCGGGCACCGGCATCGATTTACAGGCCAATGAAACCCCGATCCACGCGCCGAAAAACCCGCAGGCGATCGCCAAACTGCCGGCCGATTTCCACTTCGTGAAGCCGGGCCAATTCACCGTTGCAATCGCCGCGCTCAACACGCCGCCGCTGGCGCTGTTCGCTGCCGACAACCGGCGGCTTATCGGCAGCGAAGTGGATATCGCGCAGCTGGTGGCCGACAGCCTGGGCCTGGAGCTGAACGTAGTGCAAACGTCGTGGGAAGACTGGCCGCTGGGGGTGGTTTCCGGCAAGTATGACGCGGCCATCACCAACGTCACCGTGACCAAAGAGCGCAAAACCCGCTTCGACTTCGCCACCTACCGCATCGACTCGCTCGGCTTTTATGTCAAAACCGGCGGCAAGATCGCAACGATCAAACAGCCTGCCGATATCGCCGGATTAAAGATCATCGTCGGCTCCGGCACCAATCAGGAAGCCATCTTGCTGGCATGGGACAAACAGAACCGGCAGCAGGGGCTCAAACCCTTCCAGCCGATCTACGTGACCGACGATGCGGCCGCCACGCTGGCGATCCAGTCCGGCCGGGCCGACGCCTATTTCGGGCCGAACGTGCTGGGCGCCTATAAAGCGGCGCTGAACGGCCGCACCCGGCTCGCTGGCACGGTGGAAGGCGGTTGGCCCAAGGCGGCGCACATCGCCGTCACCACCCGTAAAGGCAACGGACTGGTGCAGGCGGTGAACGAAGCGCTGAACGGCGCGATCCGCGGCGGACAGTACGATCAGGTGCTCAATCGCTGGGGCGAGAGCGTCGAACGCCTTGCGCAGTCGGAAATCAACCCGCCCGGCCTGGGCGATTAGGAGCGCGCAATGACGCAAGACACCTTCATTCAGACGTTGCCGACCGACCCGCTGATCGCCCCGGTGATCGAGGGGCTGTTCGGTGAATATCGCCAGCGTTACGGCGACTATTTTGGTGACCAGGAACCGGAACCGCTGGACCTGTATGCACCGCCGCAAGGGGCCTTCATCGTGCTGCTGCGCGCCGGTGCGCCGATCGCCATGGGCGCCTTCAAACGCTATGACGCGCAAACCGCCGAGCTGAAGCGCATCTGGACCCGGGGCGATCTGCGCCGCCAGGGCCTGGCGCAGCGGGTATTGCAGCAGTTGGAAACGCTGGCGCTGGCGCAGGGGTATCGCCGGCTCTATCTGACCACCGGCTTTCGCCAGCCCGAAGCGGTGGGCCTGTACCTGAGCAACGGTTATCAGCCGCAGTTCGATCCCACCGTTGACAGCGAGGTTTACAGCCACCCGCCCTACGATGGCCGCCTGCCGTTCCGCAAAAGCCTGATTGCAGAGGACGCGTGTTGTTGCGCGTCGGAAAGGAAAATCGCCTAAACCCCCTTTATCTGTAGTCAGGAGACATGACATGTCCAAACAAGAAGTCTTGAAAGTGGTACCCGCCCGCTATCCGCTGCGGCTGATCGGCGCCCTGTTCTCGCTGTTTATTCTGGCCGCCATCGTGCAATCGGTGGCGGGCAACGCGCGCTGGGAATGGGGCGTGTTCGCCGAGTGGTTCTTCGCCCCGGCGGTGCTGTCGGGTCTGGGGCAGACCCTGCTGCTGACGCTGCTCGGCACGTTGTTCAGCATCCTGTTCGGCACCCTGCTGGCGCTGGCGCGGCTGTCGCGCTCTTACCTGTTGGCGTCGCTGGCCTGGGGTTATATCTGGCTGTTTCGCTCGCTGCCGCTGATCCTGGTGCTGATCATCCTGTATAACTTTTCCTATCTGTACGACGCCATCTCGCTGGGCATTCCCTTTACCTCGGTGGTGTTCGCCAGCTACCCGACCATCGATATCCTTGGCCAGTTCGCCGTGGCAGTGCTGGGCCTGACGCTGGTGCAGTCCGCCTACACCGCCGAGATCATCCGCGGCGGCATCCTGGGCGTGGATTACGGCCAGCACGAGGCGGCGGCGGCGCTGGGCCTGCCGGGCTATCGCCGCACCTTCCGCATCATTCTGCCGCAGGCACTGCGATCCATTATTCCGACCGGTTTCAACGAGATCATCAGCCTGGCGAAAGGCACCTCAATCGTGTACGTGCTGGCGCTGCCGGAGCTGTTTTACACCATCCAGGTGATCTATAACCGCACCCAGCAGGTGATACCGCTGCTGATGGTGGCCACCGTCTGGTATCTGTTCATCACCACCGCCCTGTCGGTGATCCAATACTACATCGAGCGCTATTTCGCCCGGGGCGCGGTGCGCGAACTGCCGCCGACGCCCTGGCAGAAACTGGCCGGCTGGCTAAAACGTTAGGAGATCCGCATGTCTGAAGCCATTGATTATTACGCCTTACCCGAACAGCCGGCACGCAACCTCACCCCGGTGCCGGCACGCGGCCTGATCGAAATCAGCAACGTCAGCAAGTTTTTCGGTAAACACAAGGCGCTGGACGACGTCAGCCTGACGCTGCAGCCGGGTACCGTGACCGTGATCCTCGGCCCTTCCGGCTCGGGCAAATCGACGCTGCTGCGGGCGATCAACCACCTGGAACGCGTCGATGAGGGCTTTATCCGCATCGACGGCGACTACGTCGGTTACCGCCGCAAGGGCAACCGACTGTACGAGCTGAAGGAAAAGGCCATTCTCCGGCAGCGCATCAACGTCGGCTACGTGTTCCAAAACTTCAACCTGTTCCCGCACCTGACGGTGCTGGAAAACATCATCGAAGCGCCGGTGGTGCACAAAATTCACTCCCGCGAACGGGCGAAAGCGGTGGCCTATGAGCTGCTGGATACCGTCGGGCTGCGCCACAAGGCGGATGCCTATCCGCGCCACCTCTCCGGCGGCCAACAGCAGCGCATCGCCATCGCGCGCGCGCTGGCGCTGAACCCGAAGGTGATCCTGTTCGATGAGCCGACCTCCGCGCTCGATCCCGAGCTGGTCGGTGAAGTGCTGGACGTGATTAAGGGATTGGCGGATCTGGGCGTCACGCTGGTGGTCGTCACGCATGAAATCGGCTTTGCGCGCGAAGCGGCGGATCGGGTGGTGTTTATGGTCGACGGGCAGATCGTCGAACAGGGCGACGCCAGGCAGGTGCTGGCTCAGCCGCAGCACCCTCGCACCGTTAACTTCCTCAACAAAGTGCTGTAATCGTCGGGGCGCCGCTGCGCCCCGCACCCGATCCGCTTACAGGCCGGCGAAACGCCGCTTCTCGGCGGCGAAATCCAGCGGACGGATCCCCGGCTGGTTTTTATCCTCTTCGGTCAGCAGCGCCGGCGGAATAAACCAGGTCACCTCAAACAGCAGCCCGTCCGGATCGTGGCCATAAATGCTTTTGTGGACGCCGTGATCCTCTTCCAGCCCGAGAATGCCGCGTTCGGCCAGCTGGTGACGAATGCGCTCCAGCTCTTCCAGGCTGTCCACTTCCCAGGCCAGATGGTACAGCCCGGCCGGTGGCTCATGCTCTGCCGGCGGCTCGTTGTTGGCGCGAAACACCCCGGCGCGCTGCTGGCCCAGATTCTTGCTGAACAGCGCCAAATCGTGATCGTTGTCCGAATCGGCGGCCTGGGTAAATACCGCCCGGTCGGGGCTGTCGGACGGCTTCAGCTTGAAGCCCAATACCTGATGATAAAAGTCGGCGCTCTGCCGCACGTCACTGACATACAGCACGGCGTGATTGAGACGTTTGATACCCATCGATATTCCTTTTTCGCATTGAATGAAATCAGCATGAACATAGCATGTGGGGGGAAAGCCGCTAAATGCCGTTATCGCATGACTAAATGCCGCCCGCGCAATCTGTCGCTGCAAGGCATTCCGCGCTATCATAAGCGCTGTATTGATCCCTTTTGTGAGAATAGCGATGAACGGCAAGATAACGACTTTTTTTGAAGACAAAGGCTTCGGCTTTATTACCGACGAGAACGGAGAAAATCGTTATTTTCACGTGATTAAAGTGCAGAATCCGGAGCTGATTAAGAAAAACGCGGCGGTGACCTTCGAACCGACCAACAACACCAAAGGCCCGTCGGCTTATGCGGTCAAAGTGTTGGCGCCCAGCAAATACATCATCATCGCCAATGAAAGAATCAAGATCGCCAGCATCAAGTCTTTCAATACCTTCACTAAGGAAGTGCCGGTCAAAGCCGACGTGGATAAAGAGAACACCGTGCTGTCGGTCGGCCTGCTGATGAACCGCATTCGCCCACAGTCCGAAGACCAGGCGCAGGCCATGCAAACGCTGCGCATGCTGACCATCACCACCTTCCAGAACACCACCCATACCTTCTCCGAGCACGAGATCGACATGGATGAAACCATCAAGGCGTTGAAAAGCCTGTAAGCCTCTGCGTACAGAAAATAACCAACGAAATTTGTCGTCGCCTGTGTTAGCGTGAGTTTTCACCTGACACAGGCTATTGATATGTCCGATTCCAGCAGCGTCAAAGGTTTTATCAACCGCTCCACCCAAATCGTCTGCCCTAAATGCGGCTATGTTACCCGGCAAAAATGCGCGGCAATGCTGCAAGACGTGATACTGATTTGCCCTAATTGCGAAACCCGCTTCGAGCCCAGGCAAGGCTGAAAACGGTTAGCGGAACAGAATATGCTCGACGCTGTTGCCGTTCACCACGTTGAACGACTCCACCCGATTACGCCCCTGCGATTTGGCGCGATACAGCGCGATATCCGCCATATTCATCAGCTGCTCCAGTGATTTCACTTCGTTCATCGCCAGGCTGGCGACGCCGACGCTGATGGTGATTTTCAGCGTCTGTTTGCCTTCCGCCTGCAGTTCCGCCTGCTCCACCAACCGGCGCAGATGCTCCCCCAGCGCCACGCCCTGCGCCGCCAGCGCGCGCGGCAGCATGATGGCGAACTCTTCCCCGCCCAGGCGGCCAAACAGCTGATCGTGCCGCAGCTCGCGCCGCACGATGTGCGCGAACGACGCCAACACCTGATCGCCGGCGCTGTGGCCGTGTGTATCGTTGATCTGCTTGAAATGATCGATGTCGATCAGCAGTAGCGACACCGCCTCTTTCGAGCGGTGCTTGTGCTCCAGCAGCTCGCCCGCTTTGCGCGTCATCGCGTTGCGCGCCAGCACCCCGGTCAGGAAATCGTGGTTGGCGCTGTGCTCCAGACGCCGCATCAGCTTGCGATTGGCGGCGATAGAGCTGGCGAGGATCAGCGGCCCCATCACCAGCATGGCGATGCCCAAGCGGGCAGACATCAGGGTGTCGAGGAAGGCGTTGTGATTGTTCGGCGTTTCATACAGCACCAGGTTGGCTGAAATGTTGCTGATCTCGGTCATGCCGGTCAACAACGTCAACAGCGTCACGGGGAACAACTGGTAGCGCACTGCGCACCACAGCAGCGCCGGGATCGGGAAGGCGATGGCGCCCGGCCCGCCGATATAGACGCTGAACGCCAGCGACAGCAGTAGCGCCAATAGCGGTAGGCAGCCTTTCAGGCGCCAACGCACCTGCATGCGAAACAGCTGTTTCAACCGCGGCGCCGCCATCAGCACCGGCAACAACAGCAAGGTCGTCGAGAACTGCTCACTGAACCAGGCCAACCAGGCGACCACCACCGTATTGTTGTACAGGCTGTCGTTACGCAGCACCGACAGCGTCGACGCCACCGCCGATCCGGCCAGACTGGCGCTGAACATATAGAGTATCGCCTGGGGTTTGCCCATGCGCCGTTGAGATTGCGGCAGCATCAGCATGATGCCGTAACCGACGGCGATCAGCGACATGTTGCAGGCGTTCAGCCACAGCGCCAGGGACCAGCCCTCGCCGGTACTGAGATCGGCGGCGACCATGCCCAGATAAGTGGTGAGCCAGCCGAGCGGCGTAGCGTAAACGGGTTTACGCAGCAGCAGCCCGAGCAGAATCGCGTTGACCGGCCAAAATAAAGAAAGTGAACCTATCGGCCGGCTAAGAATACCCACCAGGGAGAGTAAAAAGGCCAGCATGAAAAGATTGATCAGCTGCACCGTTAGCGGCAGGCCATGCCTGGCATTTATTCTGGCGCTCATCGCCTCGCCCATATTTTGCTAATAACCAGAATAATAATATGCATACTCTCTCGCCCGGCCAGTGAGGGATAGTCAATCCGAATTTCAACCAAAAAAGCCAGACAAATCAATAATAAAAAACATTAACATTTAATTAACAGAATTTTCTTAGCCTGATGCGGCCGCAGCATAACTCCCCGCATAGCGTCAGCAAATAATGCCCGCTCTGCTGTCAGCATAGCGCATAGCGTAATAGGCCGCCGAGAGCGTTAATTACATTAATAAACTTGTGGTTATTGGTCATTAAATGATGTTTGAATCACTGTGCGATTATTTTCCTGCAACTGGGCCGCCTGTGCAATAACAACCCAAAAAAAGCCCGCATGAAGCGGGCTTGCTTGAACAACAGCAAATCGACAGTTACGACACGGCCATGCATTGCATGACCGTGCTGACGCGCAGTATAGCGGTGAAAGCTTAAGCAGACCTTAGCAACAAAAAACCCGGCCTAGGAACCGGGAATATTTGTACGAAATGCAGTGTTAGCCCAAGCAGGCTAATAACATTTCGCAGGTTACACGCCAATTGTGCAGAGAAAATGAACGCGGCATCCGTTCAACCGCACCGCCGTCCCATCTACACGATAGGTCTTACGCCAGTTTGGCGGCAAAGCCCGCTACGCGTTGACCATAGAGCTTGGCGGTCGCCAGATCGCCCGACAACATCTCATCCACGCCGGCATCCGCCGGGGTCTGCACCAGCAGCCCCACCGAACCGCCCAGGTTATTGACGTCGGTGCGCTGCGCCGATTTGGTGTTGGCCGGCAGCAGCCCCAGGCTGACCCACAGGCCGCCATGTTGCGAAGCCAGCGTCTGCAGCGCGATCAGCGTCACCTGCTTGTCGCCGTTCAGGCTGGCGCTGTTGGTAAAACCGCCGAACACTTTATCCTGCCACTTGCGGCCAAACCAGGCTTTGGAGCTGGCGTCGGCGAATTTCTTGAACTGCCAGGATGGGCCGCCCATATAGGTCGGCGAACCAAAGATGATGGCGTCCGCCTCATCCAGCGTCTGCCAGGCTTCGTCGCTGATATCGCCGTTCTGATCGATAGCGATCAGTTCCGCCCCGGCGCCTTCCGCCACCACTTTCGCCAAACGCTCGGTATGGCCGTAGCCGGAATGAAACACCACTACTGTCTTCGCCATAGAAATTCTCCACTCATTGCACAAAGGCGCCGACGGCGCCCCTCTCACGGTCAATCTAATCAAGCGCACAGCGACTGAATACCGAATAAAACTGATGGTGTTATTCAAAAAAATCGCGTTACCCCGCCAGGCATGCACAGATAAAAAAAATCCCGCACAAGGCGGGATAAACTTAACAGGGATGGGGTAATACACTACAGGGAATGGATAACACACAACATCATCGGGTAGAGCTACAGTATCAATCTCAATGTATAGAACTGTCATCCCCGCGTAAGTTTGCTCAGCCAGATGTAACGCCGAATAGGAAATATGACATTTTGCTCAACGCACCACGAACAGGCGCGACTCAAAACCGCCGCTCTTGAAGGTGCCGGTATTGACCCACCCTGGCGGCGAACGGCCGAAGTCCTGGTTGAAATCGCCGCCGCTGACCAGCCAGACCCGGCGATGGCCCTTCGATAAGGCGCTGAGCTTATCGACGTAGGTCTGCGCCGCCCGATCGTGGAAAAAGGTACCGAAACCATAGGCATTGGGCTTACCCGAGATACCATTGGGCCTGGCCGGGGTATACAGCAAGGCGCGGTAGCCCTGCTTGTTGTAATACACATAGCTCAGGTAGTTGAACATGTTGCTGACCACCACCGCATCGTTAGGCTGATAGTGGCTGTTGATATAGTGCACCATCACCTTGAACTCATCTTTCTCGGCCGGGTAGTCGTTACGTACGCCGCAGCCGAACAGCAGGCTGAAGAACAGCAGCAAAGAGATCCCGCGCACCCGGTTTTTCGTTCCGGCGATCAGCACGCCCAACACCAGCGGAATGCCGAGCGCGGCGGAATAGAGATAGCGATCGACAAACAGCGGCGAGCGCCAGGAAATGGCGAATACCAACGTTACCGGGATCAGAATGCCGCAGAGCAGCAGCAGAGAGAATTTTCTCGGCATCTGGCGCCGCCACAGCAGCAGTGAACATAAAGCGACAAACATCGCCGGCAACAGCCAGAGAATGATCGTGGGATAGTTGCTGCCATCATGGCCGGTGAGAAAACGCCAGAACATCGCCGGCAGATCGCTCCAGGAAACCTGAGGGATCCAACCGACGTCGCCGCCGACCCTCAGCTCGGCGATATGCGCCAGCAGATTGAACAACACCAGCAGCCAGGGAATGTAGGCCACCCCGATCGCCGCATTGGCCAGCCACCATGCCGGTTGCTTGATATAACACTCGCCTTCGCGGCGGCACGACAGCGCCAACACCACCAGCCAATGCGCGATCAGCGTGAAAATCGTGAAGTAATGGGTATAAAAGCTCAGCGTCATCAACAGCGCATACAACGCCAGATAACGGCGGTTATCCGGCGTTTTCAGCCACTTCGCCAACGCCATCGCGGCGGCGATCGCCAGCAGCCCCATCAGCGCATACATGCGCGCCTCCTGGCTGTAGCGCACCGCCATCGGCATGATTGCCATCAGCCATCCCGCGATCAGCGCCGCCCGTTCATTGGCCAGCCAACGGATAAAGCGCATCGCCAGTGCCACCGTCACCACGCCGAACGCCAGGCTCAACGAGCGGGCCGCCAGAATGCCGTCGCCGAACAGCGCCATCCAGCCATGCAGCAGCAGGTAATAAAGCGGCGGGTGAACATCGAAGGAAGCGTGATAGAGCAACGCGCCCATATCGTAACGGCTGGTCAGCACGCTGGAGGCTTCATCGCACCAAAAATACCTGCCCGTTAAGGAAATAGACCGTACGAGCGCCGAAAAAGCCACGATCGCCAACGCATAATGTTTGTAACCGATGCCCTTTAAGCCGTTGTTGCTTAAAGAGACATTCGAAACCTGCTGCAGTGACATAACCGCATTCCGCCCAAGAGAACCACACCGTGTGGAGACGCTGCGTCATCATTGCCGACGGCGGGTAAATGGCGGGTAAATCAGTGCGAAAAAGTCGGCGCAGTCCCCTTCAGGCCGCACGGCCCTCAGCGAATTTCAACGCTGATATCCGGGTAGGCCTTCTCGCCGTCACTGAGGTAATGCCCCAGCGCCCGATATGCCATCACGTACAGCACGGCGGCGGCGCACAGGCACAGCAAGGTCACGAGAAAGAATCTGGATTTGCGCACGATAGGCTCCATGGGGAAATTTTCGCCTATTGTAGCGCGACAAACTAAACGAAGGTTCAATTGGCGGCGGGTCGAGAGCCTCGCGCTCATTCAGAGAGACGGCAGCATAACGGCTAGAGTAATTCGACTTTCAAGTAAACGCCTTCTTTTCAAAGCGATTCATCTCTCATTGGTCAATATATCGCGATCCCAAAAAGGCTCATCACTGAAATTAGCAAGTAAAAAATCAATGAATGCGCGCATTTTCGCAGGCATGTTTTGTGATGAAGGAAAAACCGCATACATACCAATGGGAGGACGCATATGCTCAC
Organism: Serratia sp. CY76391; assembly: GCF_052166695.1. Taxonomy (NCBI): domain Bacteria; kingdom Pseudomonadati; phylum Pseudomonadota; class Gammaproteobacteria; order Enterobacterales; family Yersiniaceae; genus Serratia; species Serratia sp. CY76391. The sequence goes on along the minus strand of NZ_JBJNOJ010000001.1, from coordinate 233,954 downwards.
GTAATACAACTTCGAGCTCACCTTTTCTGATCGCCTCATGCGCGATGAAAGTGGGCAACATAGCGATCCCCAAACCCGCGACGGCGGCCTCACGAACAGCATCACCGTTGGAAAAACAGAGCCGCGATTTCACCATTGGCGTATGACCGCCAGCAAAGCGCCAATAATAACTTTCTTCAACGTTGCTATAGCGAATGCCCGGCAATGCCGCCAAGTCTTCCACTCTATTTGGACGACCGTACCGATCTAGCAAAGACGGGCTCGCGCAACAGACATGGCGAATGGTTGTGATCCGTCTGGCTACCAAGGAAGAGTCGCGCAATTTAGAAATCCTGATGGCAAGATCAAATCCATCACGAATGATGTCAACCATCTTGTCGTCGGCATCAAACTCCAGTGCCAGATTCGGATTCGCCTCGATAAATTGACCAACCACCCGGCTAAGGCAATGTACAGTCAGCGAAACGGGAGCGGCGATTCGCAACCGCCCTTGTAAATCGTTATGTCGCCCTCCAACGGCATTTTCAGCCTCATTCAACTCAGTCAGTATGCGTTTGGCTTGCTCATAAAACTTCAGCCCTGTGTCCGTCAGATGGATCTGTCGGGTGCTCCGGTTCAGCAGCGGGGCACCAAGCCGAATTTCCAAATCTCGTATGCGGCGACTGATCGCAGATTTAGCCAAGGCCAGGCGCTTTGAAGCCGCCGCAAAACCGCCCGCCTCAACGACAGCAATATAAGTTTTCAGTTCCTCAAAGCGATCGGCCATGCTTCCGCAACCTTTTCAATTCCAAATATGTCAATCACAATGATACGGCATCACTTAGCGACCGCTATTCCTCTTGAGGAACGGCATCGAGACGCACGCTTTCCGCCCCCCACGTCAGACGATGCCGAAAAATGTATTATGCGCAGGCGCTGCTGGATCCAGGGTAGCGCGATGCTCTCTAACGGATGGAAGGCTCGTTCGAACGAATAAACTCCACGAACCCACTCAAGAATCCCTCCAAGCGAAGACGCGTCGACTCGTCGGTCAGATTGCCATCGACGTCGAATTGTTGGTTGGCATGGGAAACGAGAAGCCGTCCGCCGAACCAAGGTCGGGTTCCAAGTGCTCGCAACACGGGTAGCCAAGCTTCCTGAGATAGGATTGTGCCAAATCCCCCCGGCGATGCTCCAATCAAGGCGAAAGGTTTTCCGCCGAAAACGCGTCGTATATCGCTGTCTGGACGCGAAACCCAATCAATGGCGTTTTTGAATACCCCTGGAATACCATTATTGTACTCAGGGGTGGCAAGGAGCACGCCATCGGCTACCGCGATCGCCTCCTTCAATTCGACAACAGAAGCGGGAATGCCAGATTTAACTTCAACATCGGCATCATAAAGCGGTATCCCATTGATTCGATGAACATCCAGAGTCACGCTCTCGGGTGCCAATTGCACAGCAGCCTGAAGAAGTGAATGGTTAAAGGAAGCGCTGCGAAGACTTCCTGAAATTCCAATGATATGGGTCATGATCTACTCGCTTTTTGCAATGGAATGACTGTCGTTACTGCAGATGACAATGTTCGTTTGTGCTGACGGTTCTTTCTCCCCACAAAGGACAAACATTACCTCCTCTACAAAAATTAGAAAGCCTCAATAAAAGAACACTGTGTTCTCTTATTTAAGTGCAGCGATAGGACGAGGTGAATGACGAGGACTTAAACCCACCCAACTAAAGTTACGCTCTACTCTCACAGCCCAAAAATGAGAACAATATGTTCTCCGGAATTGGGATTGTCGGGCCCGCTGTATCGACTTAGCATGATATCTCACAATTACATGACCCCAATTAAGATTGCTTTCATTGAAGGCGATATTGAGATCCCTTCTTTGGCCTATCGCGATTGCGATGAGTCTAACCTAATCTGTAACGTGAAAGAGAGTTATCTAATGACCAGTGAATCTATCCGTGATCCTAAGGCTGACCACCTCCTGACCCCTGAGAACTGCGTGTTCATCGTGATCGACTATCAACCCATTCAGGTGAGTTCGATCCGTTCGATGGACCAAAAGGAATTGGTTTTCAACATCACCCATAGCATTAAAGCTGTGAAGAATTATAACGTACCTATTATTCATTCGGCGGTAAATATTGCGACGGGCTTAAACAAACCGCCAATTAAAGAGATCATGGCGCTACTCCCTAATGACCCCGTTATTGATCGTACGACGGTTAATGCCTGGGAAGACGTCGAATTCAAGCAGGCAGTGCAGGCAACTGGACGGCGGAAGTTGATCATGACGGCACTCTGGACCGAAGTCTGCCTGGCCTTCCCCGCTCTGGATGCACTCAGGGAAGGGTACGAGGTCTATGTCGTCGCCGACGCCATCGGCGGAACTTCAGTAGCGGCTCATGAGTTGGCTCTACGCCGCGTCGAACAAGCGGGTGGCAAACTGATTTCCAAGACACAGCTCTGGTGCGAGCTGCAGCGAGACTGGGCTCGCCAAGAGACCGTTCCTGGTTTCATGGACGTATTCGAGAACTGGGACGGCTTTAATCCAGAGAAAGATTTCAAAGGCTAAAATGCGGTTGGCAAATTGCTGGTTGAAGAATCCTCTGGCCGTCGTGTCAACACTGTCCGGCCTGCCAACCCTACTCGGCGATTCAGCGCACCATATTGGAAAAGACAAGAGAATTGTCTTAGCAAAAGATTGATTATTGAAGGGAACGGCACACTTCAGCGTGCCGTTCCCGGAATAAGGGGAGACCATGTCAAACGTCTACAAGAAAACCGCTAACATAAAAGAAGCGCAGGCTGCTAGCCTCGCGAAACCGGGCACGTTCAGCAGCCCTTTGGCTCTCCTGCTGGACCTTCTGAAAAAAACCGCGGATCTCGAGCATGTCCGCCAATTTACGGCGGACAATTTCATCTATGTTTCACTCAATTATGAACATCCGGAACTAAAAGCCATCATGCCTTGGGCAGGGACGACAGCAGGAACCGAAGGCTTGGTCCAGACCTTCAAGGATGTGAACGCCTACTGGTCTACACTGGCATTCGAATTACAGGACACTTTTGAGAATGCCGACGGTGCTGCCGTCTTCGGTTATTTTACTTATCGCTCTACTGTTTTGGGTAAGACTGTCACCTCCCCCCTCTCGATTTTGGCTCGCGCCAAGGGCGGTAAGTTAACTTTCGTACAGTTCATGGAAGATACCTTCGCCACAGTACGAAGTTTTCGCGAGAGTGGAACCTACCATATCAAAGCCGATCCCAGTGGTTCGACTGTGGAAATTTGATACAGGGAGAGCGATATAACGATTGAGGATATAACCTGATTAAAAACTATATCCTCAGTCACATCATTGCATCATCAAAAACAACCAGCGAACACAGGACGTTTTTCAATCGGATTATTTTTGTCAGAAATAATTAGCCATACTTCCAGACTCATATAATACATTTAAAACACTAGCAACAAAAGAAAATATATTTATTACACTACCCAGCCAGAGTTTTAAAAAGCAGTGAGTGGTAAATAGGAATGCCGCCAACAGTTGATGATCGATAATTAACAAACTTGAGGTATCATGACAATGCAGAAAAAAGACTTATCTTCCTGGTTCGCCAAAGGGGGGGCTGTTGCTTATTTTATCTGGGCTCTTCTACATTTTCAAGCTGCCTGGGGAGTTTATAAATTAGGCGATAGCATGCCACCAGGAATGGCAAGTGGGCGAGTAGAACAAGATGCATGGAATTTATTTTGCTTTGCACTTTGCGCTGCCTTGACGTCTATTTTATTGAATTGGCGCAATGACATCAGAGGATGGTGGATAAATTTAGCCGTTGTCAGCGCCACTGATATTGGCTTTATTATTTACATTCTAACCCCTGGTTACACGCCTATTTGGCCAGGGATCTTAGGGCCTCTTTTTTGGGCGGTTGGATTTATTTTTTCAACCTGCGCACTTGTTTTATCACATAAAGAAACAATGCGCTAAGCATGATAACATCACAAAGGGCAGCATATGCTAAGCCCTTTAATCCAACTTCCTTAAAAAACAAACTCAATTGCAATAATTAGATTTAAAATAGATCAATTAAAAAAACGCATAATCAATTGAAAATATGACTCAGGCATATCATGAAAGAAAATACTTGCTTTCAAAAAAAAATCACCACAGAGATCATGAGTTGGATAGAAAACAACCTTGAACATCGCATCAGTCTTGCAGACATTTCCAAGGTATCAGGCTATTCAAACTGGCACTTTCAAAGGTTATTCAAGAAACATACGGGAAAAAACCTTGGTGACTATATTCTTGAAAGAAAATTAAAAAAATCTTATAACTTGCTTTCTACAACAAAATTATCCGTATTTGCTGTTTCTTGTGCTGTAGGATTCAAGACTCAACAATCCTTTATTAGGAGCTTCAAAAAATGCTATGGCATCTCTCCCGGGAAAATAAAAATGAAGCACAATGACAAAAAATAATATAACAAGTTAATCATCATGGGAAAATTCTTCCCATTCATATCGTGTACCGAGTTAATCCTTCTCTCGTCTAAATGATCGGGTGTCTAAGTAGAGTCAGGTCGAAAAATCACGAAGTAAAATACTGACATTATTCTTGTCATACTTGAGATAAGAGTTAGGCCTCTCTACGCGTCGCTTATTTAGGACATCTGTACGTCATATACCTGATAACAATATCCCAATACAATAAAATAAGAAGTGCTATCAATAAATGCGAGCAGACATAGGAATAATCGAGAACTTGCAGAAATACGGGGAATTTATGGACTGTAGTAGACATCAGGAGAAGTGTTAATGGCACGCCCTATAGGATTCGAACCTATGACCTACGGCTTAGAAGGCCGTTGCTCTATCCAACTGAGCTAAGGGCGCATTGAGATGCGGCAACCTGCGGCTGCGGGTTGGGATTATACGGTCAGAGGTTAGCGAGTCAATGCCTTTTCATGACGTTACGACGGCGGCCGTGCTTTATGGCGTTTTTTCCGCCAGCGCCCGCACGGCGAGGGTTCTCGTCAACGGGTGCCGTTACGCTGAGCCAGCCCGGCGCCTACGTAAATCGGCGCGTGCTGACGCCCTTGCCGCCCGTTGTCCCGCCGCTGGCAGAGGCGAGCAGACATCACCACTGCGGCAATGTCCCCCCAATCGGCATGCTCAATCACCCGTGTGTTGCAAGTCGCCGCCACGTTTTCAACCCATGCAACGTTAGGGCGTGTGCTGTTTAAAGAAGCCTGGCTCCCCGATGCCCAAACCAGCAACAGCGTGCAGCCTGCCCAGGCGCAGCCCTTCATACGCATAACTTCCGCCACAGCGCATTCAGGCGTGCCCGCCACGACGGCGCCGCCTCATGCTTGCCGAGCTGATGCAGCGCGGTGAGTTGCTCACTGTCCGCCGGATGCAGCGAAGAATCGAACACCGTCTCCCCCACATGTTTAGGCTGCGCCGGTTGCTCGCCAGGCTGGTGATGCAACGGATAAAGCCGGGTTATCGCTCTCATGCTCCTGCCCTCTTTCGCCCTGTGTATGGCCCCAGCGTATGCAAATGCCGGTAAAAATGGCGTAGAGGTTCCTGAAGCCGGCATAAAAAAAGCGTAAATCGGCCTCGCCAACGGCGGCGAGGGTGATTCTGCGCCTGACAGCGCGCTCAGCTTCTGACAGAATAGCGGCATCCCCGCTTTTCTTAATTGATGGATTTCCACACTGATGTCAGCAAAGATTATTGATGGTAAAACGATTGCGCAGCAGGTTAGAAACGAAGTGGCTGAGCAAGTGAAACAACGTCTGGCGGCCGGCAAACGCGCCCCAGGGCTGGCGGTTGTGCTGGTCGGCGAGAACCCGGCTTCGCAAATTTACGTCGCCAGCAAGCGCCGCGCCTGCGATGAAGTCGGCTTCCTTTCCCGCTCCTACGATCTGCCCGCTGCCACCAGTGAGGCCGAACTGCTGGCGTTGATCGACCAGCTGAACGCCGATGAGGAAATCGACGGCATTCTGGTGCAGCTGCCGTTGCCGGCCGGCATCGATAACGTCAAGGTGCTGGAGCGCATCCATCCGGATAAAGACGTCGACGGCTTCCACCCCTACAACGTCGGCCGCCTGTGCCAGCGCGCACCCAAGCTGCGCCCATGCACGCCGCGCGGCATCGTCACCCTGCTGGAGCGTTATAACATCGATACCTACGGCCTGAACGCCGTGGTGGTCGGCGCCTCCAACATCGTCGGCCGCCCGATGAGCATGGAGCTGCTACTGGCCGGCTGCACCACCACCGTCACCCACCGCTTCACCAAGAATCTGCGTCATCACGTCGAGAACGCCGATTTGCTGGTGGTGGCGGTCGGCAAACCGGGCTTCATCCCGGGCGACTGGATCAAACCGGGCGCCATCGTGGTGGACGTCGGCATCAACCGTCTGGAAAGCGGTAAAGTGGTGGGCGATGTCGATTTCGACGCCGCCAGCGAGCGCGCCGCCTACATCACCCCGGTGCCGGGTGGCGTTGGCCCGATGACCGTGGCTACACTGATCCAAAATACCTTGCAGGCCTGCGAGGAATATCACGACGTTCAACCTAAATAAGTAAGGCAGTATGGAAATTTTCAATCTGGACAATCATCCCCACGTCGAACTGTGCGATCTGCTGAAGTTCCAGGGCTGGTGTGAAAGCGGCGGCGCCGCCAAAGAAGTCATCGCCGAAGGGCTGGTGAAAGTCGACGGCAAGGTCGAAACCCGCAAGCGCTGCAAGATCGTCGCCGATCAGGTGGTGGAGTTCAACGGCGGCAAGGTCATGGTTAAACCCTAACCTGCAGCCATAGAAAAAGGCGCTGAATTCAGCGCCTTTTTTGTTTTCACTTCGGCCGGCTTACTTACGGCGCCAGGTGGTGCCCTGCGGCCCGTCTTCCAGCACGATGTTCATCTCGTTCAAGCGATCGCGAGCGGCGTCCGCCAGCGCCCAGTCCTTGGCGGCACGTGCTTCGTTACGCTGTTTGATCAGCGCTTCGATCTCCGCCACTTCGCCGTCGTCAACCTGTGCGCCCCCTTGCAGGAACTGCTCCGGCTCCTGCTGCAGCAGGCCGAGCACTTTCGCCAGCTTGCGCAGCTCCGCCGCCATGCCGTTGGCCGCCGCCATGTCTTCACTCTTCAGACGGTTAACTTCGCGCGCCAGATCGAACAGCGCCGAGTAGGCCTCCGGAGTGTTGAAGTCGTCGTCCATCGCTTCGCGGAAGCGGGCTTCGAACGCTTCGCCGCCGGCCGGCGCGGCATCGGCGTCGGTGCCGCGCAGCGCGGTATAGAGGCGCTCCAGCGCGGTGCGCGCCTGCTTAAGGTTCTCTTCGCTGTAGTTCAGCTGGCTGCGATAGTGCCCGGACATCAGGAAGTAACGCACCGTCTCCGCATCGTAATGGCCGAGCACGTCGCGGATGGTGAAGAAGTTATCGAGCGATTTGGACATCTTCTCTTTGTCGATCATCACCATGCCGGAGTGCATCCAGTAATTGACGTACGGGCCGTCGTGGGCGCAGCTCGACTGCGCGATCTCGTTCTCGTGGTGCGGGAACATCAGATCGGAACCGCCGCCGTGGATGTCGAAGTGGGTGCCCAGCTGTTTGCAGTTCATGGCGGAGCATTCGATATGCCAGCCCGGACGGCCCGGCCCCCACGGAGACTGCCAGCTCGGCTCGCCCGGCTTGGACATTTTCCACAGCACGAAGTCCATCGGGTTGCGCTTCACGTCGTCGATCTCCACGCGCGCGCCGGCCTGCAGCTGCTCAAGATCCTGGCGCGACAGCAGGCCGTACTGCGGATCGCTGTCGATGGAGAACATCACGTCGCCGTTGCTGGCCACATAGGCGTGATCGCGATCGATAAGGCGCTGCGTGATCTCGATGATCTCGGCGATGTGCTGGGTCGCGCGCGGTTCGCTGTCCGGGCGATCGATCAGCAACGCGTCGAAGTCGGCATGCATTTCCGCCAGCATGCGTTCGGTCAGTTGATCGCAGGTCTCATGATTTTCCGCCGCGCGGCGAATGATTTTGTCGTCTACGTCGGTGACGTTGCGCACGTAGTTCAGCGAATAGCCGAGATAGCGCAGATAACGCGCCACCACGTCGAAAGCGACAAAGGTACGACCGTGGCCGATGTGACACAGGTCATAGATGGTTACCCCGCACACGTACATGCCCACTTTCCCGGCATGAATGGGTTTGAATTCCTCTTTTTGACGACTCAGGGTATTAAAAATCTTTAGCATCGGGAGATTCCGTGGTGTGCGTGATAACAAAAAAGATAACCGGGCTTCAGGTTTTACGCCCGGTAGCGTATTGAAACCTGAAGCCTGATCTATTGCAAGGTTAAGGCCAAGCTTTGCTGACTTCACGCGAATAAAATGGGCGAAATTCGCCGGCCGGCACAATTGTTATAATATAACACAAATGCAATTACCACAGACAGTGCGCGGTTGAGCCGCTGCTGACTCGCTGGGGCGGATATGTTATAAGGGCGGTCTGAATGTTCACTCGCTTTACGTGACGTCTCACTTCACCTTGTTAGGATTAAAACTATGGTTACTTTCCACACCAATCACGGCGATATCGTTATCAAGACCTTTGCTGACAAAGCGCCGGTTACCGTTGAAAACTTCCTGAACTACTGCCGCGCCGGTTTCTACGACAACACCATCTTCCACCGTGTGATCAACGGCTTCATGATCCAGGGCGGCGGTTTCGAGCCGGGCATGAACCAGAAAGCGACCAACGCGACCATCAAGAACGAAGCCAACAACGGTTTGAAAAACACCATCGGCACCCTGGCAATGGCGCGCACCAACGATCCGCACTCCGCCACCGCACAGTTCTTCATCAACGTGGCCGACAACGACTTCCTGAACTTCCGCGGCGAAAACGTGCAGGGCTGGGGCTACTGCGTGTTCGCTGAAGTGGTTGAAGGCATGGACGTGGTCAACAAGATCAAAGGCGTGAAAACCGGCCGCAGCGGCATGCACCAGGACGTACCGGTAGAAGACGTCGTCATCAACAGCGTGACCTTCAGCGAGTAATCGCGGCTGCATGAGTACGCTGTTCATCGCAGATCTGCACTTGTGCGCACAGGAACCGGCAATCACTGCCGGTTTTCTGCGTTTTTTACGGCGCGAAGCGGTGCACGCCGACGCGCTGTACATCCTCGGCGACCTGTTTGAAGCCTGGATCGGCGACGACGATCCCGAGCCGCTGCACGCGGAGATCGCCGCGGCGCTGAAAGCGCTGCAACAGGCCGGCGTGCCCTGCTATTTCATCCACGGCAACCGCGATTTTCTGCTCGGTAAGCGCTTCGCCCGCGCCAGCGGTATGCAGCTGCTGCCGGAAGAAAAAGTGCTAGAGCTGTACGGCCGCAGGATCCTGATCCTGCACGGCGACACCCTGTGCACCGACGATCAAGCCTATCAGCAATTCCGCCGTAAAGTGCACAACCCGCTGATTCAAAAATTGTTCCTCGCGCTGCCGCTGCGCTGGCGACTGAAGATCGCCGCCAACATGCGCGCTCGCAGCCAGCAATCCAACCAGTACAAGTCGGAAGCCATCATGGACGTCAACCCACAGGCGGTCGAGCAAACGATGCTGCGCCACGACGTGCACTGGATGATCCACGGCCATACCCATCGCCCGGCGGTGCATCGGCTGGCGTTGAGCAACGGCGAAGCCCATCGCGCGGTGCTGGGTGCCTGGCACGTCGAAGGATCGATGATCAAAGTCAGCGCCGACGCCGTCGAGCTGATCCAATTCCCATTCTGAGTTCCGCGCAGGCGCGCGAGTGAAAATTCGCGCTTTCGCCGGTGAAAACCGGCGACGCAACCGTTTTCCTCGCCGTGCGCTCATGGTATGCTCTACGCCCTCATTCGGCCTTCAGCCGACGCCAGACAAATCACAGGAGCCTTACACCCATGGGAGCCAACGCCGCTTCAGCCGCCAATGCCGGGGCTAAAATCGCAATTGTAATGGGATCGAAAAGTGACTGGGCCACCATGCAGTTCGCCGCCGAAGTCCTGACCCAGCTCGATGTCCCCTTCCATGTCGAAGTCGTTTCCGCTCACCGCACGCCGGACAAGCTGTTCAGCTTCGCCGAGCAGGCTGCCGCCAACGGCTTTGACGTGATCATCGCCGGTGCCGGCGGTGCCGCGCATCTGCCGGGCATGCTGGCGGCGAAAACGCTGGTGCCGGTGCTGGGTGTGCCGGTGCAAAGCGCCGCGCTGAGCGGCGTAGACAGCCTCTACTCCATCGTGCAGATGCCGCGCGGCATTCCGGTGGGCACGCTGGCGATCGGCAAAGCCGGCGCCGCCAACGCCGGGCTGCTGGCGATGCAGATCCTGGCGCTGCACGACGCCGCGCTGGCGCAGCGTTTGGCGGACTGGCGTCAGGCGCAGACTGAAGACGTTTTGAACCACCCCGATCCGCGGGAGGACGCATGAAGCCGGTTTGCGTACTGGGCAACGGCCAGCTGGGGCGCATGCTGCGCCAGGCCGGCGAACCGCTGGGCATCGCCGTCTACCCTGTCGGCATCGATGCCGAACCTGAGGCGGTGCCGTATCAGAACAGCGTCATTACCGCCGAGATCGAACGCTGGCCGGAAACCGCGCTGACGCGCGAGCTGGCGACCCACAGCGCCTTCGTTAACCGCGACATCTTTCCGCGTCTGGCGGATCGCCTGACGCAAAAACAGCTGCTCGACCAGCTCGGCCTGGCGACCGCGCCGTGGCAGCTGCTGGCGAGCGCCGCCGAATGGCCGCAGGTATTCGCTGCGCTGGGCGAGCTGGCGATCGTCAAACGCCGGGTCGGCGGTTATGACGGCCGCGGCCAGTGGCGCTTGCGCCCGGGGCAGGAAAACGAGCTGCCGGCCGACGCTTATGGCGAGTGCATCGTCGAGCAAGGCATCAATTTCTCCGGTGAAGTGTCGCTGGTGGGCGCGCGCGGCCACGACGGCCGTTCGGTATTCTACCCGCTGACCCACAACCTGCATGAAGACGGCATCCTGCGCACCAGCGTGGCACTGCCGCAGCCCAACCCGGCGCTGCAGCAACAGGCCGAGCAGATGCTGGCGGCGATCCTGAACGAGCTGAACTATGTCGGCGTGATGGCGATGGAGTGCTTTATCGTCGGCGATCGGCTGCTGATCAACGAACTGGCGCCGCGCGTGCACAACAGCGGCCACTGGACGCAAAACGGCGCGTCCATCAGTCAGTTCGAACTGCATCTGCGCGCCATCCTCGGCCTGCCGCTGCCGCAGCCGGTGGTGAGCACACCGTCGGTGATGGTCAACCTGATCGGTACCGCCGTCAACGAACAGTGGCTGTCGCTGCCGCTGGTGCATCTGCACTGGTATGAGAAAGAAGTGCGCCCGGGCCGCAAGGTCGGCCACCTCAATCTGAACGACCCGAGTGCCGCCGATCTGCGCCAGGCGCTGCAGGCGCTGGCGCCGCTGCTGCCGGGCGAGTACCAAAGCGGGCTGGCCTGGGCACAGCAGAAGCTGGCCTAAAGCGCACGCCGCCGAAAGCAAAAGGGGTTAGCCTTAAGCTAACCCCTTTTTCATCGAGCTAAGCCAACATCACCCCTCATAACTGCGGAACAGCGCCTTGCCGCGCAGCAGGCGCACGCCCAGCCAGCCGCCGCACAGCGACAGCAGCAGCGCGCTGGCCAGCGGCAGCGCCCACCACAGCACCGGCGTCGGCGTCCACGGGAAGTCAAACACCCGGCTCTGCAATAGCCACAGTGCCGCCTCGGCGCCCACCGCCGCCGCGATGCCCGCCACCAACCCCAGCAGAGCAAACTCGCACCACAGCGTGCGGCGCAGCAGCCGCTTGCCGGCGCCCAGCGTGCGGTACACCACCAACTCCTGCCGCCGCTGACGCATGCCGACCTGCACCTGCGCCAGCAGCAGCAGGCCGCCGCACAGCACTACCAGCACCACCATGACTTCCAGCGCGCGGCTGACCTGTTGCAGCACGCCGCCGACCTGTTTCAGGATCGCGCCGATGTCCAGCAGGCTGAGCGTCGGGAACTGACGATTGAGCTGGGTCAGCATCTGGCCGTCACCGTCGTAGCGGAAGCTGGTGAGCCAGGTCTGCGGCTGGCCGTCCAATGCGCCCGGCGGGAAGATAAAGTAAAAGTTCGGCTTCAGGCTTTCCCAATCCACCTGGCGCAGGCTGGTGACTTTGGCGCTGAACGCCTGGGTATCGCCGCTGAAGGTCAGCGTATCGCCCAGCTTGATCTTCAGCCGCCCGGCGATGCCTTCATCCATTGAAACCTCACCGGTTTTCGGCGGCCAATTGCCCGCCACCAGCGGATTGTGATCCGGCAGATCGGCCAACCAGGTCAGGTTCAGCTCGCGGTTCACCGCCTCGCCGCCCGGATCGTCTTCATGCACCCGCTCGGTCGCCAGCTGCTGGTTTATCTCGGTCAGGCGCACCCGGACGATCGGATAATAGGTTTCCGGCTTGATCTGGTGCTGCTGCAGGAAGGTTTTCACCTGCGGCAGCTGTGCCTCGGTCATGTTGAGCAGGAAATAGTTCGGGCTGTCCGGCGGCAGCTGTTGCTGCCAGCGTTCGAGCAGATCGCCGCGCAGCACCAACAGCAGCGCCAGCAGCATAAACGATAGCGAAAACGCCGCCAGTTGGCTGATGGTCACCCACGGCTGGTGCAGCAGGCGGTTGACCGCCAGCCGCAGCGCCAGGCTCTTGAGCGTGATGCGGCGCAGCAACAGCAGGCTGCCCCAGCCAATGCCGCCCAGCAGCAGCGCCAGCACCGCCATGCCAGCCAGGATCGCCCACAGCAGCGTGCTGGCCCCCATCAGCGCCACCAACAGCGCCACCACGATCGCCGCCGTCACCGGCAAGAAGTAGCGCAGCGGCCAGACGTTGGCCGTCACGTCGCGGCGCAGCACCCGCAGCGGCTGGGTGGCCAGCAGCTGGCGATACGGCCGCAGCCCGACCAGCAGCGAGATCAGCACCAGCGCACCGAGCGCCCACAGCCACGGCCAGGCGCCGGCGGCAGGCAACGCAGCCGGTAATACCGGCTTCAGCAGGCGGATCAGCAGCGCTTCAAACGCCAGCCCGATCGCCCCGCCGCACGCCGCCGCCAGCGCCATCACCGCCAGCCACTGGCCGACGATCAATTTACGCAGCGCGCCACGCCCGGCGCCGAGGGTTTTCAGCACCGCGATCAGATCGTAACGGCTGCGGCAATAGTGGCTCATCGCCACCGCCACGGCGGCGATCGACAACAGCAGCGTCAGCAGCGCCGACAGCAGCAGGAACTGTTGGGATCGCTGCAGCGACTTGCCGAGCGCGCTGCCGGACTCCTGCAGCCCGAACCAGCGCTGATCCGGCGTCAACTGCGGCGCCAGCCGTTCCTCGTAACGCTGAATATCCGGCTCCGCACCGGCGAACATATAACGATAGGTCAGGCGACTGCCCGGCTGCACCGCGCCGGTCTTATCGACGTCCGCCAGGTTGATCATGATGCGCGGCGCGGTCTGGAACGGATTGAAGCCGGCGTCCGGCTCCTGAATGATTTCACCGGCGATGCGCAGCGTGGTGTCGCCCACCTCGAGCGAATCCCCGACTTTCACGTTCAGCAGCGCCAGCAAGCGCGGCGCCACCAGCACGCTGCCCGGTTCAGGCTTGATGTTGGCCGGGCGCGTTTCCAGCTTGCCGTACAGCGGATAGACCAGATCGGTGGCTTTCACGTCCGCCAGCTGCGGCCGATCGCCGGCATAGGTCATGGTGGTGAACGACAGCTGACGGCTCACCGTCAGCCCCTGCTGCTGCGCGTCCAATAGCCAGCCTTCCGGCACCGGATGCGCGCTGCGCAGCACCCGATCGCCGGCGATAAAATCGCGGCTCTGCTGGCTGAGCCCTTTGTCCATGCGATCGCTGATGCTGCCCAGCGCCAGCACGCAGGCGACGGAGAGCGTCAGCGCCAGCCACACGATCAGCAGCGACGGCGAGCGCCATTCGCGCCAGAACCAGCGCCAGATCATGCTTCCTCCCACAGCTTGCCTTCACGCAGCCGCAGCCGCCGCTGGCAGCGCGCCGCCAGGGTTTCGTCATGGGTCACCAGGATCAGGGTGGTGTCAAAATCGCGGTTGAGAGAGAACAGCAGGTCGGCGATGCGATCGCCGGTCTGACGATCGAGGTTGCCGGTCGGTTCATCGGCGAACAGCACCCGCGGCCGGCCGCTGAAGGCGCGCGCCAGCGCCACGCGCTGCTGCTCGCCGCCGGACAGCTGCGCCGGCAGGTGATCGAGCCGTTTCCCCAGCCCCAGCTGTTCCAGTAACTGCACCGCCTGCTCGCGACTCTGCCTGTCGCTCTCGCCGCGCAGCAGCGCCGGCAGCTGCACGTTCTCCAGCGCGTTCAGCGTCGGCACCAACATGAACGACTGAAACACAAAGCCGACGTTCCTGGCGCGCAGCGCGGCGCGGCCCTCTTCGTCCAACGCGGTCAGCGACTCGCCGAGCAAACGCACCTCGCCTTCGCTGCCGTCATCCAGCCCGGCCAAAATGCCCAGCAAGGTCGATTTCCCCGATCCGGATTCGCCGATCAGGGCGATCGTCTGCGCGGGTTTGACAAGCAGCTCGACTCCGGTAAGGATGGTGAGCTGATGCTCACCCTGACCAACGTGTTTACTAAGATGATGAACTTCAAGAACGTTTTCCGCTGGCATCTTCCCTTCCTTTTGCTGTTGGGATTATTCAGTTTACGCGCTGCCGCCGCCGATACCTTGTTGATTTTAGGCGACAGTTTAAGCGCCGGTTACCGCCTGCCGATCGAGCGGGCGTGGCCGACGCTGTTGGCCGAACAGTGGCAGAAAAAACCGGGTGCGCCGCAGCTGGTCAACGCCAGCATCAGCGGCGACACCGCCGCACAGGGGCTGGCGCGTCTGCCCGCGCTACTGAAACAGCATCAGCCGCGCTGGGTGCTGATCGAGCTGGGCGCCAACGACGGCCTGCGCGGCTTCCCGGCGCAGGACGTACAGCGCGATCTCGGCCAAATCATCACGCGGGTACAGCAGGCCGGCGCGCAGCCGCTGCTGATGCAGATCCGCATCCCGCCTAACTACGGCCGCCGCTACACCGAGGCGTTCAGCGCCGTCTACCCGGCGCTGGCCAAGCAGTTCAACATTCCGCTGCTGCCGTTCTATATGGAACAGGTGGTGGTGAAGCCGGAATGGATGCAGGATGACGGATTGCACCCCAATGGGGACGCTCAGCCGTTTATCGCCACCTGGATGGCGGAGCGCCTGGAACCGCTAGTAAAGCATGAGTCTCACTAAATTAGGGTCGTACACTAGGTAAAGTTATGCAAAAAGCGGTATTGATAACCGGCTGTTCCAGCGGGATTGGATTGATTGCGGCGCAGGATCTGCGCAACCGCGGCTACCGGGTGCTGGCCGCCTGCCGTAAGCCGCAGGACGTGGAAAACATGCGCCAGCTCGGGCTGGAAGGCATCGAGCTGGATCTGGACGACAGCGCCAGCGTCGAGCGCGCCGCCGCCGAGGTGATCGCGCTGACCGACGGCCGCCTGTACGGCCTGTTCAATAACGGGGGGTTCGGCGTTTACGGCCCGCTCAGCCGCATTTCGCGCAGCCAGCTGGAGCGGCAGTTCGCCACCAACCTGTTCGGCACCCACCAACTGACCCAGCTGCTGTTGCCGGCGATGTTACCGCACGGCGAAGGGCGTATTATTCAGACCAGCTCGGTAATGGGTCTGGTCTCCAGCGCCGGGCGCGGCGCCTACGCCGCCAGCAAGTTCGCGCTGGAAGCCTGGTCGGACGCGCTGCGCATGGAGCTGCACGGCAGCGGCATTCAGGTCAGCCTGATCGAACCGGGGCCGATCTCCACCCACTTTAGCCAGAACGTCAACCAGGCGCAGAGCGATAAGCCGGTGCACAACCCCGGCATCGCCAAGCGCCTGACGCTGCCGCCGGAGGCCATTCTGCCCAAACTGCGCCACGCGCTGGAAAGCCCACGCGCCAAACTGCGCTATCCGGTCACCCTGCTGGCGCACGCGATGAGCGTGCTGCGCCGCATTTTGCCGGGCCGCTGTCTGGATTGGCTGCTGCGCAGCAACGCTTAATTCGCCCGACGGGGTTGAAGAATGGCGGCGCGCCCCCATTTACACCCCATGGCTCCGCACGATCAGAGAGAAAAAAGATGCTAGCTCAAGCTGTTGTTGATATTAACGAAACTAACCTGCACCAGACGCTGGAACAGTCGATGTCCATTCCGGTGCTGTTCTACTTCTGGTCCGAGCGCAGCCAACACTGCCTGCAGCTCACGCCGGTGCTGGACAAGCTGGCGGCGGAATACGCCGGTCAGTTCATTCTGGCCAAGGTGGACTGCGACGCCGAACAGATGATCGCCTCCCAGTTCGGGCTGCGTTCCATTCCGACGGTCTACCTGTTTAAAGACGGCCAGCCGGTCGACGGCTTCCAGGGCCCGCAGCCGGAAGAAGCGATCCGTGACCTGCTGCAGCGTTTCCTGCCAAAGGAAGAAGATCTGAAACTGGCGCAGGCGCAGGAGCTGCTGGCCGCCGGCAACGCCGCCGAAGCGCTGCCGCTGCTGAAAGACGCCTGGCAGAGCAGCCAGCAGCGCAGCGACATCGGCCTGACGCTGGCCGAAACGCAGATCGCCCTCAGCCGCAGCGAAGATGCCGAAGCGGTGCTGGCGACCATCCCGCTGCAGGATCGCGATACGCGCTATCAGGGCCTGGTGGCGCAGATTGAACTGTTGAAGCAGGCAGCGGACACGCCGGAAATCCAGCAGCTGCAACAGCAGGTGCAGCAAGAGCCGGACAACGTCGAGCTGGCGGTGCAGCTGGCGCTGCAACTGCATCAGGTCGGGCGTAACGAAGAAGCGCTGGAACTGCTGATGGGGCATCTGAAGAAAGATCTGGCCGCCGCCAACGGCAGCGCGCGCAAGACCCTGATGGACATTCTGGCCGCACTCGGCACCGGCGACGCGCTGGCCGCTAAATATCGCCGCCAGCTGTACTCCCTGCTGTACTGATACCGTCATACTTGAAGCTGCATCCAGGCGGCAAATGTGAGAAGCCCTGGGAGCTTAGATAACTAAGTGACCAGGGCTCGAACGTGCAGCCAGCTTGAGATATGACGGGGACTAGCGATAGACCCGCACCCCGCCCTCCACGCCCGCCGGGCTGAACAACACCTGCCACAGCTGAATGTTGCGCGAACGGAACGCGCCGGCGCAGGCGTTCAGGTAATAAGTGAACATGCGCTCGAAGCGCTCGGAATAACCGCCCGCCAATTCCGGCCACGCCCGTTTGAAATTCTCCAGCCAGGCCATCAGCGTGCGATCGTAATCGGCGCCGAAGTTGTGCCAATCCTCCATCACGAAACGCCCTTCGCTGGCCTCGGCGATATGCCGCACCGAAGGCAGGCAGCCGTTGGGGAAGATGTATTTGTCTATCCAGGCGTCGACGTTAAGGTCGGTTTGATTGGAACCGATGGTGTGCAGCAAGAACAGGCCATCGGGCTTCAGGTTGCGCGCCGCGACGCTGAAGTAGGTCTCGTAGTTTTTCGGCCCGACGTGCTCGAACATGCCGACCGACACGATGCGATCGAACTGACGATCCAGATCGCGGTAATCCTGCAGCAAGATCTCGACGTCCAGCCCGGCGCAGCGTGCCTGCGCCAGCTTCTGCTGCTCGGCTGAAATGGTCACGCCGTGCACCGAGACGCCGTAGTTTTGCGCCGCAAACTGCGCCAACCCGCCCCAGCCGCAGCCGATATCCAGCAGCGTCATGCCCGGTTTCAGCTGCAGCTTCTCGCAGATCATCCTGAGCTTGGCCTGCTGCGCCTGCTCCAGCGTCTGCGCTTCTTTCCAGTAGCCGCAGGAGTATTGCATGTAAGGATCGAGCATCGCCCGGAACAGGTCGTTGCCGATGTCGTAATGCTCTTTGCCCACCTGCCAGGCGCGCTTGCGCGATTGGCGGTTGAACAGCCGGGCATAGGCGATGCGCGCGATGTCGCTCAGGCTTTTCGGCAGCCGCTCATCGACGCCGGCCTGCAGAATGCGGGTAAACAGCATGTCCAGCCGTTCGCATTCCCACCAGCCGTCCATATAGCTCTCGCCGAAGCCGAGCGAGCCTTCCTGCAAAATGCGTTTGAACAGCGCCGGGTTATGCACCCGGATATCCCAGGCGCGCGGGCCGTTGATGGCGACGCCGGCTTCAGCCAGCATCTCCTCTACAATGCGATACCAGCGGTCTTTCTTCTGGGCGAGTTCATCAACACTGAGCGAATCCATAACAATCCTTGGCCGAAATGTCATTTCAAAAAGCATAGTCGCAAATAAAAATGACAAATTTTTGACGGTAAACACGGGGGTGTTTTTACTCTAGCCAAGGCGAGCAACATCATGAAATGAATAAAAATTATTGAAATCATGCCATTTAGGCATACTTATCTGCCAACTGTGCCAGACTTATTTCAATAACGTTTTTCTCCCTGTTCGGAACAGCGGTTCCGCTTATGGCGGAATCACCAACGCCCTGGATTAAGTCGCGGTATCGGTAGGCATTTTTCCGGCGCTGGCGTAATATCTGTTTACATATGTCTGACAGGAGGTTTGCATGCTTACTTTTATTCCCATCGTGATCGTCGTCGCGCTGATTGTGGTGTTCGCCGGCGTCAAAATTGTGCCGCAGGGGTTCCAATGGACGGTAGAACGCTTCGGCCGCTACACCAAAACGCTGATGCCGGGCCTGAACCTGGTGGTGCCGTTCATGGACCGCATCGGCCGTAAAATCAATATGATGGAGCAGGTGCTGGACATCCCTTCGCAGGAAGTGATTTCCCGCGATAACGCCAACGTGGCCATCGATGCGGTGTGCTTTATCCAGGTGGTCGATCCGGCGCGCGCCGCCTACGAGGTCAGCAACCTCGAACAGGCGATCGTCAACCTGACCATGACCAACTTCCGCACCGTGCTCGGCTCGATGGAGCTGGACGAAATGCTGTCGCAACGCGACAGCATCAACAGCCGCCTGCTGCACATCGTCGATGAAGCGACCAACCCTTGGGGGGTGAAGATCACCCGTATCGAGATCCGCGACGTGCGCCCACCGGCGGAACTGATCGCCTCGATGAACGCCCAGATGAAGGCCGAGCGAACCAAGCGCGCCGACATCCTGGAGGCGGAAGGGGTGCGCCAGGCGGCCATTCTGCGCGCCGAGGGTGAGAAACAATCGCAAATCCTGAAGGCCGAGGGCGAACGCCAGTCGGCGTTCCTGCAGGCGGAAGCGCGTGAGCGCGCCGCCGAGGCCGAGGCGCGCGCCACCCAGCTGGTGTCCGACGCCATCGCCAGCGGCAACATTCAGGCGGTGAACTACTTCGTGGCGCAGAAATACACCGACGCGCTGCAGAAGATCGGTTCCTCCAACAACAGCAAAGTGGTGATGATGCCGCTGGACGCCAGCAGCCTGCTCGGCTCGATCGGCGGCATTACCGAACTGCTGAAAGAAAGCAAAGGCAAATAATCATGCTCGAACTGATCGCGGCGAATCCGCTGTGGTTCTGGCTCTCCCTCGGGGGCGTGTTGCTGGCGGCGGAAATGCTCGGCGCCGGCGGCTACCTGCTGTGGAGCGGCGTGGCGGCGCTGTTGGTCGGCGCCTTGATCTGGCTGCTGCCGACGCTCACTTGGGAATGGCAAGGCGTGATCTTCGCCGTCCTGACCGTCGTCGTCGCCTATCTATGGTGGTACTGGCTGCGTCGCCGCCCGGCGGCCGGGTCCGGCGGTTCACCGGTGCTCAACCAGCGCAACCGTCAGCTGATCGGCACCCGCGCCACGCTGACGGAGCCGATGCACAACGGCATGGGGCGCATCAATATCGGCGACAGCAGCTGGCGCGCGCAGGCGGCGGAAGATCTGCCCGCCGGCACCGAAGTGGAAGTGGTGGCGGTGGAAGGGGTCACACTGGTGATCCGCGCCATCAGCCGTTAATTCGAACGACAGCATCCCGCCAGATTATTGATGATGGGGCACTCGGCCCCCTCGTCGCCCGGACATTGTTCCGCCAGCGTCAACAGGCGTTGGCGCATTTCTCCCAGTTCGCTGATGTGCCTTTCGATCTCCGCCACCTTCTGCAGCGTGCGCGCCTTCACGTCGGCGCTGTGGCGGGCCGGATCGTTGAACAACGCCACCAGCTCACGGCACTCGTCCAGGTTGAAGCCCACCTGCCGCGCCTGACGCAGCAGCGTCAGCTCTTCGACATGCTTGGCGG
Organism: Serratia sp. CY76391; assembly: GCF_052166695.1. NCBI lineage: Bacteria > Pseudomonadati > Pseudomonadota > Gammaproteobacteria > Enterobacterales > Yersiniaceae > Serratia > Serratia sp. CY76391. The sequence continues at coordinate 213,654 of NZ_JBJNOJ010000001.1, read as the reverse complement.
AATAGTGGCGGTAACCGTTGTCGCTGCGAATCGGGGCGGTAATCAACGCTTTCTCTTCGTAAAAACGAATCGTCTTGCTGGTTAAACCGGTTTTTTTCGCGACGTCGCTAATATTCATTTTCCCTCCTTGACCTTACCCTTGCTGGAAGGTTTAAGCTCCATTCTTAGTGAAAACAGGTCAGGCGGTCAACCTTTAAACACCGCCTCTACGCAAGGAGTTCAATCATGTCACACACCACTATGCTGGCATTGCAGGGGCTGTCCTGCATGAACTGCGCGCAGCGGGTGAAAAAAGCCCTGGAAAGCCGCAGCGATGTCGAACAGGCGGACGTTAACGTGCATTACGCCAAAGTGACCGGCGAAGCGCCGGACAGCGCATTGATCGACAGCGTGATCGCCGCCGGTTATCAGGCCGAAGTCGCGCCGCACGCCGATACCGAACTGCAGCTGAGCGGCCTGAGCTGCATGCACTGCGTCGGCACCACCCGCAAGGCGCTGGAAGCGGTGCCGGGCGTGTTCGCCGCCGAGGTCGAGATCGACAGCGCGAAAGTATACGGCGATGCCGATCCGCAGGCGCTGATCGCTGCGGTGGAAGATGCCGGTTATCATGCCAGCGTAGCGGGCGCCGCCGCCCCAAAAACTGAGCCGTTGGCTGACGCAACACCTTCGTTGCCGGACGTTCAGCCAGCGGCGCAATCTCCCCTTCCGGCAACCGACAGCGCGGACGACAGCATACAGCTGCTGCTCAGCGGCATGACCTGCGCCAGCTGCGTCAATAAAGTGCAGCAGGCGCTGCAAAGCGTACCCGGCGTAGAGCACGCGCGCGTCAACCTAGCGGAACGCAGCGCGCTGGTGACCGGCGCCGCCGATGCGCAGGCGCTGGTGGCGGCGGTGGAAAAAGCCGGCTACGGCGCCGAGATGATCCAGGACGAAACCGAACGCCGCGAACGCCAGCAGCAGACCGCTCGCGCCAACATGAAGCGCTTTAGCTGGCAGGCGGCGCTGGGGCTGGCGTTGGGTATCCCGCTGATGGCCTGGGGGCTGTTCGGCGGCAGCATGACGCTGACGCCGGAAACCCAGCGCCCCTGGCTGCTGGTCGGCGTCATCACCCTGGCGGTGATGGTGTTCGCCGGCGGACACTTCTACCGCAACGCCTGGCGCGCGCTGATGAACGGCAGCGCCACCATGGACACTCTGGTGGCGCTCGGCACCGGCGCCGCCTGGCTTTACTCGATCGCCGTCAACGTTTGGCCCGATTTCTTCCCGATGGAAGCGCGCCACCTCTATTACGAGGCCAGCGCGATGATCATCGGTTTGATCAACCTCGGCCATGCGCTGGAGCAGCGCGCTCGCCAGCGTTCTTCGCAGGCGCTGGAGCGGCTGCTGGATCTGACGCCGCCCACCGCCCGGCTGGTGACTGACGACGGCGAGCGCGATATCCCGCTGGCAGAGGTGCAGCTCGGCATGACGCTGCGGCTGACTACCGGCGATCGCGTGCCGGTCGACGGTGAAATCGTACAGGGCGAGGTCTGGCTCGATGAAGCGATGCTGACCGGCGAAGCGGTGCCGCAGCAGAAAGGCGCCGGCGATACGGTACATGCCGGGACGGTGGTCGACGACGGCAGCGTGCTGTTCCGCGCCGCCGCCATCGGCAGCCAAACCACGCTGGCGCGCATCATCAAACTGGTGCGTCAGGCGCAGAGCAGCAAACCGGCGATTGGCCAACTGGCTGACCGCGTCTCGGCGGTGTTCGTGCCGGCGGTAGTGGCGATCGCCCTGCTTAGCGCGGCGATATGGTACTTCTTTGGCCCGCAGCCGCAGCTGGTCTATACGCTGGTGATCGCCACCACGGTGCTGATCATCGCCTGCCCGTGCGCATTGGGCCTGGCGACGCCGATGTCGATCATCTCCGGCGTCGGCCGCGCGGCGGAGTTCGGCGTGCTGGTGCGCGACGCCGACGCCCTGCAGCAGGCCAGCCAGCTGGACACCCTGGTGTTCGACAAAACCGGCACCCTGACCGAAGGGAAACCGCAGGTGGTGGAGATCCTGACCTTCAATCAGGTCAGCGAACAGCAGGCGATCGGCTGGGCCGCCGCGCTGGAACAAGGCTCCAACCACCCGCTGGCGCGCGCCATCATGGAACGCGCCGCCGGGCAAACGCTGCCGCAGGTAGCGCAGTTCCGCACCCTGCGCGGCGCCGGGGTCAGCGGGGAGATCGACGGCGTGCAGGTGCTGCTGGGCAACGCCGCGCTGCTGGAACAGCATCAGGTCGCGACCGCCGAACTGGAAGCGCCGATGCGCGCCCAGGCCGAACGCGGCGTGACGCCGGTGCTGCTGGCCGTGGACGGTAAACCGGCCGCGCTGTTCGCCATTCGCGATCCGCTGCGCGAGGACAGCGTCGCGGCGCTGCAGCGCCTGCACCAGCAGGGATATCAGCTGGTGATGCTGACCGGCGACAACCCGGTAACCGCCAACGCCATCGCCAAAGAGGCCGGTATCGATCGGGTGATTGCCGGCGTGCTGCCGGACGGCAAAGCGGCGGCGATCAAACAGCTGCAGGCGCAGGGCCAGCGCGTGGCGATGGTCGGCGACGGCATCAACGACGCCCCGGCGCTGGCGCAGGCCGACGTGGGCATCGCGATGGGCGGCGGCAGCGACATCGCCATCGAGACCGCCGCCATCACCCTGATGCGCCACAGCCTGCACGGCGTGGCGGATGCGGTGGAACTGTCGAAGGCCACGCTGCGCAACATGAAGCAGAACCTGTTCGGCGCCTTTATCTACAATACGCTGGGCATTCCGATCGCCGCCGGCGTGCTCTACCCGCTGACCGGCACGCTGCTCAGCCCGGTGGTGGCGGGCGCGGCGATGGCGCTGTCGTCCATTACCGTGGTCAGCAACGCCAACCGGTTGCTGCGTTTTAAACCCAGGAAGTGATCGCCGGGGCGCCATGACGGCGCCCCGCTGTTTTCCGGGCTTTCCTGTGCGGCGGATAGCGTTTAGCATGAATAACGATTTCCCCTCGCCTTTCATGCTGAAACGCGCACCCGTTATTCAGGAGCCACGCCGTATGGGTCAACTGTTACGCCGCCTCGCCGCCTTTCTCGGCCTGATCTCGCCCAAGCGTTACGCTTATCCGGCGTTGGACATCACCCTGCCTGGCGATCGTCGGCTGCATCTGGTGGGCAGCATCCATATGGGCACCGTCGATATGTCGCCGTTGCCGCCCCGGCTGGCCGCCCGGCTGCAGCAGGCCGACGCGCTGATCGTCGAAGCCGATATCACCGACTCCGCCTCCCCTTTCGACCACGCCGAGCTGCAGCCGGAGCTGGAACAGCGCCTGTCCGCCGAAGAATATCAACGGTTGCTGGCGCTGTGCCATGAGCTGGGCACCGACCCGCACGCCTTCGCTACCCTGCCCGGCTGGCAGGTGGCGCTGATGATGCAGGCGCGCCAGGCTCAGCGTTTGGGGCTGCGCGCGGAATATGGCGTGGACTATCAGCTGCTGCAAGCCGCCCGGGCGCAGGACAAACCGGTGATCGAACTGGAAGGCGCGCGGCAGCAGCTGGCGATGCTGGAACAATTGCCGGAAGGCGGCATTGCGCTGCTGCGCGATACGCTGGAGCACTGGCATACCAACGCGCGGCTGCTGCAAACCATGGTGAGCTGGTGGCTGGACGCCAAACCGCGCGGTACGCTGGACACGCTGCCCGCCACCTTCAGCGCCGGGCTGTATGACGTGCTGATGCATCAGCGCAATCGCGACTGGCGGCATCAGCTGGAGGCGCTGCCTGCCGGTGACTATGTGGTGGCGGTTGGCGCATTGCACCTGTACGGCGAGGATAACCTGCCGGCGATGCTGCAGCCACAGGGGTAAAAAAGTGGCCAATATCGCTATTGGCCAGTCAAAGAGGAATTTCTTGTATTCTAGTTATACGCATAGCAACCGTGTTAACGGTTACAGTAAACAGGGTAGCAACCCGGTGAATATCTTGGCAACCCGCTTTATGTAACAGCCGCTCAGGTTGCCGGGCAGGTTGGATTTTTGTATTTTTAAGGCTGGTTATCACCCTTTCCCCGCCGGGGACATTTTGGACAACACATCATGACGCCCGCAGTCGTTCTGCTTGAGAAACAAAAGGTCACCTTCACCCTCCATCCTTATCACCACGACAGCGACGAAACCAACTTCGGCGACGAGGCGGTGAGAAAGCTGGGGCTGGATGCCGATCGGGTTTACAAAACCTTGCTGGTGGCGCTGAACGGCGATGCCAAACACCTGGCGGTGGCGGTCACGCCGGTCGCGACCCAGTTGGATCTAAAGAAGGTCGCCCGCGCGCTCGGCGCCAAAAAGGCCGAGATGGCCGATCCGCAGTTGGCGCAGCGCGTCACCGGGTATCTGGTGGGCGGCATCAGCCCGCTGGGGCAGAAAAAACGGCTGCCGACGGTGATCGACAGCCCGGCGCAAGCGTTCGCCACCATCTACGTTTCCGGCGGCAAACGCGGGCTGGATATCGAGCTGGCGGCCGCCGATCTGTGCCGCCTGCTGGCCGGCAGCTTCGCCGACATCGCCAAACGCGACTGACGCCGCGTGCTCAGCGGCACACCACCGTGGCGTCACAGGCCGCCAGCGTCTCCACCAGGCGGTCCTCCAGCGCTTTCACCTGCGCGCCGGGCACCAGATAGTTATTGCTGATGATGGCGAACGCCAGCGGCCGCCCGGTCGCCGAATCGACATAGCCGCTGAGCGACGATACGCCGGTCATGGAACCGCTCTTGGCGTGGGCGCGCCCCGCCGCCGCGCTGTTCACCATGCGGCTTTGCAGCGTGCCGCCCACCAACAACCCCGGCTCGCCCGCAACGGGCAAGGCGCGATACCAGTCGGCGAACCACGGCTGTTTTCTGGCCGCCAGCAGCAGCGTCGTCAGCTGTTGCGGCGTGATCTGGTTCATGCGCGACAGCCCTGAACCGTCCACCTGGCGATACGTGTCGGCCGCGATGCCCTGGCTTTGCACAAACCCGTTTATCGCCTGAAGACCGGCGGCCCAATCCCCTTTGCCCTGCGTCTTGCGGCCCATCGCCTTGGTCAATATCTCGCCGTAGCCGTTATTGGAGACTTTCAGGAAGGTGACGACCAGGCGGGAGAGCGGCGGCGAGGTTTTTTGCGCCAGCAGCCGTGCGCCGGCCGGCGTCACGCCCTCTTCAGCGTTGCCGCGCAGGGTGATGCCGCGCGCGCGCAGAGCGTGTTGCAATAAAGCGCCGACGACGAGGGCCGGTTGATCGACGGTAATCAATCGCGAGCTGGCCTCCGCCTGCGCGGCGATGGTGCCGCTGACCACGATCCGGTTGCTGCCCGGCCGGCGCTCGTACGTCAGCTCGGTGTCACTACCGGTGATGGTGCGGTTGACCAGCGTCACCGCGTCATTGGCGGGATAGAAGCTCGCCCGTCCCGGCGCGCCGGCGCGGGCGCCCGGCCGCACCGCCACCTGCACCACGTTGATATCGCCGCCGGGAGTAAAGGCGTAGTTCAGCGCCGAGATCGGCGCAGCGAAGGCGAAAGGTTCATCGTCCCAGCTCCAACCGGCGCCGAATGGCGTCTGATCGAAGGCGCCGGCATCCAGCAACAACCGCCCCTGTATATGACGGATGCCGCGTTTCGCCAGCGCCGCGGCGAAGGCGTCGAGATCGTCCGGATGCAGCGTCGGATCGCCGCTGCCCTGCAGATAGAGATCCCCTTGCAAGGTGTCGCCGCGCTGTTTACCGGCGGTCAACAGCCGGGTTTCAAAGCGGTAATCGGCCCCCAGCACGCCGAACGCCGCCAGAGAGGTGAACATCTTCATGTTGGAAGCCGGCGCCAAACGCTGCTCCGCGTGCGCCTGATACAGCACCTTGCCGCTCTCGGCATCGCGCACCATCACGCCGCTAGACGCCCCAACCAGCGCCTTGTCCTGGCCGATGGCCGCCAGCGCCTGGCTGAGGGTTTGTTCGTGACGTTGGCCGGATGACGAACACCCCGCCAGCGCCACGATGGCGGGCAGCAGCCAGCCTGCGGTTTTCAACATGTCATCTTCCTGTTTGCGTTATCAAAACCAAATTGTCGTTCAGGCTATCATTGGAAGGCGGCGGCGGCGACTTTTGCGTGCGTTTGGGGCGGGGTTTTCGGCGGGAAAACAGGCGGCCCGCCCATGGGGCAGGCCGCTGCGGTGGCGATTAGCGATAAACGATTTCGCCCTTCGGTTCGTAAGCCGCCGCATCCAGCGGCGAGTGTTTCTCGATGTATTGCTTCAGCACTTCGGCGTCGATAAAGCCGGTGTTGACGTAGCTCGGCAGCCCGTCCAGCTTCGGATAGCCGTCGCCGCCCAGCGCGTTGAAGTTCAGCGTCGCCATGCGGTAAATTTTATCCGCCTGCAGCGGCTGGCCATTGATCTTCACTTCGCTGACGCCCTTGCCGTCCGCCACCAGGCTGACGTTGGCGAACTGGGCGTAGGCGCCGGAATCCGGCTTCATGTTGGCCACCACCGCCAGGTACTCCTCAACCTCGCTGCCTTTCATATCGACATGCACCAGGGTGTTGCCGAACGGCTGCACCTTGAGCACATTCTTGTAGGTGATATCGCCGCTTTCAATCGAATCGCGCACCCCGCCGCCGCTCATCACGGCGAAGTCGGCGTCGGCGCGCTCCCTCTGCGCGGCCAGCATCACCCGCGCCAGGTTGGTCTGCACGAAGCGCACCTTGCTGCGGTCGCCTTCAAGCTTGCCGTTGACGCTGCCGATCTTCACTTCCAACTGCGCCTTGCCCTTATCCTGGAACGGCGTCAGCAGCTTCATCATGGCCGGATCTTCCGCAATCTGCCGGGTGTAGTACACCCGCTCGCTGGTGCCGTCCGCTTTCTCCACTTTCTTCTTCAGGTTCACCGGGATCAGCTGATAATGCACCAGCTTCAGCTCGCCGTTGCGGAATTCGAAATCGGCGCGCCCCACGTATTTGCCCCACTCGTGCGCCTGCACGATCCAGGTGCCGTTCTGGCGATCCGGCGAGCACGGCGTGCCCGGCACATAATCCACCTGTTTGCGGTTGTCGCCGGCCATGCACACCGGATCCTGCGAGTGGCCGCCGACGATCATGTCGAGATATCCGGCCGGCAGGCTGCGCGCCATCTCTACGTCGCCCGGCGCGTTAGAGCCGTGTTCGCCGTTGTCATAGTGCCCCATGTGGGTGGCGGCGATAATCACGTCCGGCTTCTCGTCCTTACGCAGTTGCTCCACCACCTGCTTCGCCTCCTGCGCCGGCACGCGGAACTCCATGTCGGTGAAGTACTCCGGGTTGCCTATCTTGGCGGTATCGTCGGTCGTCAGGCCGATCACCGCGATCTTGATGCCCTGCTTGTCGAACAGGGCGTAAGGCTTGAACAGGCGCTGGCCGGTGCTTTTCTGATAAATGTTGGCGGACAGCAGCGGGAAGGTCGCCCACTTCTCCTGCTGGCGCAGCACGCTCAGCGGGTTGTCGAATTCGTGGTTACCGATCGCCATCGCGTCGTAACCCACCAGGTTCATGCCGCGGAAGTCCGGCTCGGCGTCCTGCAGATCCGATTCCGGCACGCCGGTATTGATATCGCCGCCGGACAACAACAGCAGGCTGCCACCCTGCGCAGCCACTTCCTGACGAATGCCGTCCACCAGCGTTTTCTGCGCGCCCAGGCCATATTCGCCGTGATCGTTCTGCCAGAAGTGACCGTGATGATCGTTGGTGTGCAGAATGGTGATGGCGTAGGTCTTATCCTTTTCCCAGGCACTGGCGGCCCCCGACAGCAACGTCAGGGAAACGGCCAACGCGCATGCGGTGGTTTTCAGCGAAAAACGCATGGCGGATCTCCGTGTATTAAATGGCTTTTATGATGAGGCCGAAATTGTAGCGCGAATTAATGACAGCTGATTTCAATTTTTTGCGATGTGAGTCTGATTATTTCAGATATGGTAAAAATTGAACGTCCTGCCTAAGATGTCATCTCTGTGCTCAACAACTTATCAGGCTAATAATAATATGACCGACAGTAGCCAAAGCGCGATACCGCCCGCCAAAGGCAGTGCGGTGAAAGGCACCGCCTTCTCCATCCTTGGCGCCATCAGCGTGTCTCACCTGCTCAACGATATGATCCAGTCGCTGATCCTGGCGATTTACCCGATCCTGCAAGCCGATTTCCACCTCAGCTTCGTGCAGATCGGCATGATTACCCTGACCTATCAGCTAACGGCCTCGCTGCTGCAACCGCTGATCGGCTATTACACCGATAAACACCCGCAGCCTTACTCGCTGCCGATCGGCATGGGCTTTACCCTATCCGGCCTGCTGCTGCTGTCGGTGGCGAGCACCTTCCCGCTGGTGCTGCTGGCGGCGGCACTGGTGGGCACCGGCTCATCGGTCTTCCACCCGGAATCCTCGCGCGTGGCGCGCATGGCCTCCGGCGGGCGGCACGGCCTGGCGCAGTCGCTGTTCCAGGTCGGCGGCAACTTCGGCAGCTCGCTCGGCCCGCTGCTGGCGGCGCTGATCATCGCGCCTTACGGCAAGGGCAACGTCGCCTGGTTCTCGCTGGCGGCGCTGCTGGCGATCGTGGTGTTGCTGCAGGTCAGCAAGTGGTATCAACATCAGCATCGGGCAACTAAAGGGCAGCCGAAAAGCCCGTCGCTGCTGAAACCGCTGCCAAAACGTACCGTGGCCTACTCACTGGGCATCCTGCTGGTGCTGATTTTCTCCAAATACTTCTATTTGGCCAGCATCAGCAGCTATTACACCTTTTATCTGATACATAAGTTCGGCGTTTCGGTGCAGAATGCCCAAATTCACCTGTTCGCCTTCCTGTTTGCGGTAGCAGCAGGTACCATTATTGGCGGGCCTCTTGGCGACAAGATAGGGCGTAAATACGTGATTTGGGGCTCTATTCTCGGCGCAGCGCCGTTTACCCTTGTTTTACCCTATGCATCTCTCTATTGGACCGGCATTTTGACGGTGATCATCGGGGTTATTCTCGCCTCGGCGTTCTCCGCCATTCTGGTCTACGCTCAGGAGCTGATCCCCGGTAAAGTCGGCATGGTTTCCGGCTTATTCTTCGGTTTTGCTTTCGGTATGGGCGGGTTAGGTGCGGCAGTTCTTGGTTATGTCGCCGATTTGACCAGTATCGAACTGGTCTACCAAATCTGTGCTTTCCTGCCACTGATCGGCATTATCACCGCATTACTGCCCAATATGGAGCATAAACCACAATAACCCCGCGAACCGCCCGGATGAAATTATTTATTCATCCGGGTTATCCTACGGATAAATCAATGTTATTTGGTTTATCTGCCCCAAAACCCCCTCGTTGCCACACCTTAAGTGAAATCCTCTGCTTTTTTACAAAAAAGACCAAATTAGCCAAGCAAGCCGCGAACAAATGCAATAAACTAAATGTATCTTTTCGTAACTTTGTTGCGTTTTTCCCGTGCCGCGATGCATAGCCAGAAGGAGTATGGATGCATAATTCAACACCGCTCATCACCACCATCGTCGGAGGGTTAGTACTCGCCTTCCTCCTCGGCATGCTGGCGAACCGCCTGCGCATCTCCCCTCTGGTGGGGTATCTGGCCGCAGGGGTGCTCGCCGGCCCGTTCACCCCCGGTTTCGTCGCCGACACCTCACTGGCGCCGGAACTGGCGGAAATCGGCGTTATCCTGTTGATGTTCGGTGTTGGCCTGCATTTCTCTTTGAAAGACCTCCTCGCAGTAAAATCTATCGCCATTCCCGGCGCCGTGGCGCAGATAGCCGTCGCTACCCTGCTCGGCATGGGGCTGTCCAAGCTGCTCGGCTGGGATCTGATCTCCGGTCTGGTGTTCGGCCTCTGCCTCTCCACCGCCAGCACCGTGGTGCTGCTGCGCGCCCTGGAGGAACGGCAACTGATCGACAGCCAGCGCGGGCAAATCGCCATCGGCTGGCTGATCGTCGAAGATTTGGCGATGGTGCTGACGCTGGTATTGCTGCCGGCCTTCGGCAATATGCTGGGCAATGACAACGCCAGCAGCAGCCAGTTGCTGATGGAGCTGGCGCTGACCATCGGTAAAGTCATCGCCTTCATCGCGCTGATGATCGTGGTCGGCCGCCGCCTGGTGCCGTGGATCCTGTCGAAAACCGCCAGCACCGGCTCGCGCGAGCTGTTCACCCTGGCGGTATTGGCGCTGGCGCTCGGCATCGCCTACGGCGCGGTGAAGCTGTTCGACGTCTCCTTTGCGCTGGGCGCCTTCTTCGCCGGCATGGTGCTGAACGAGTCCGAGCTGAGCCACCGCGCGGCGCATGACACCCTGCCGCTGCGCGACGCGTTCGCGGTGCTGTTCTTCGTCTCGGTCGGCATGCTGTTCGATCCGATGATCGTGATTAACGAACCGCTGGCGGTGCTGGCGACGCTGGCGATCATCGTGTTCGGCAAATCCGCCGCCGCGTTCCTGCTGGTGAAAATGTTCGGTCACTCCAAGCGCACCGCGCTGACCATTTCCGCCAGCCTGGCACAGATCGGCGAGTTTGCCTTTATTTTGGCGGGCCTCGGCATCGCGCTCGGCATGATGTCGGAGCACGGCCGCAATCTGGTGCTGGCCGGCGCCATTCTGTCCATCATGCTCAATCCGCTGTTGTTCACCCTGCTGGAACGCTATCTGGCCAAAACCGAAACCATCGAAGAGCAAATCCTCGAAGAGGCGGTGGAAGAAGAGAAACAGATCCCGGTGGATATGTGCAATCACGCGCTGGTGGTCGGCTACGGCCGCGTCGGCAGCCTGCTGGGCGGCAAACTGGCCGAGGCGGGCATTCCGCTGGTGGTGATCGAGAATTCCCGCCCGCGGGTGGAAGCGTTGCGCGAACAGGGTATCAAGACGGTGCTGGGCAACGCCGCCAATCCGGAAGTGATGGATCTGGCTAGGCTCGACTGCGCGCGCTGGCTGCTGCTGACCATCCCGAATGGCTACGAGGCCGGCGAGATCGTCGCCTCGGCGCGCGCCAAGCGCCCGAACATCGAGATCATCGCCCGCGCCCACTACGACGATGAAGTGGCCTACATCACCGATCGCGGCGCCAATCAGGTGGTCATGGGCGAACGCGAGATCGCCAACAGCATGCTGAACATCCTGCAGCTGGACACCCTGAGCGAAGAAGAAAAAATGGGCGGCTGCCCGATCTGAGGCACCGCGCATAAAAAAAGGTCCGGCATGCCGGACCTTTTCTTTTTCAGCGGGTTAACGCTCCCAGTAGGACTCTTCCAGGCTATCTTCCCGCTCCGGCAGGCCGCGCGTGAGGCGTGGCGAATGCTGGTTCAACACCTGGTAGCTGACGCGGTTGGCGTATTTGCACACCTGCGCCAGGGAGGAGTAGGTCAGGTAACTGCGCACATGCTTGCTGGAGTTCGGCACGTTGTGGCGGTGATAGCCGTTGGCGGCGATATCGTGCAGCAACGCCGACAGCGCGCCGTCGCCGGCGCCGTTGGTGTTCATGATCTTCTCCGGCCCACCCATATACGGCGCGATATGCGAATAAACGCGCAGCGGATTTTCACAGTGCTCGCGGCGCATGGCGCGGCTGAACTCGTAGCGGTTGAACTCGGCGATATGCCCCGGCAGCAGCGGGTGCTGGGTCTGCCGCTTATTGGCTTCTTCGGTGTAGCCCGCCATATACAGGCCATTCGGCCCGGCGGTGCACAGCACCAGATCCACCCACTCCAGCGCCATGTCCGAGGCGGTCAGCGGATCGCTCAGCCCGGTCAGCTCCAGCGCTTCGTCTTCGTTCATCGCCAGAATCGTCACATTTTCCTTCAGGAAGTCGCGCCACCACTGCGGGTTGTCGGCAATGACGTACTTGGTACCCAGGGTCAGCACCACCGGCACATCGTGTTTTTTGGCGTACTCGATCGCCTGCAGGGTCGCGTCCTTTATCGGCTCCCCTTCCTTGCAGCGCACCAGGTAAGAACTCAGCACCAGCGCCGACGCGCCGGCGATCACCTCTTCAGGAATGCTTTCCGGGCGCAGCTGGTTCATCTGGCCGGGGTTGATGGCGAAGGTGCGCTCGCCGCTTTCGCCGATCAGCGTGAAACAGCGGCCGATGGCGCCATCAACGCCCTGCAAATAGTTAAGATCGGTGCGGCTGGAGGTATTGCACAGATAACGGTAGGCGTAGCTGCCGATTTTCACGTTGCTGCACATCACGCCGAGCAGTACCGAACGATCGTCCGCCAGCACCGAATAGTTGTGCATGGTATTGCCGATGGTGCCGCCGGCGAACTGATGGGTGACCAGGTTGTTTTCATTCAGTTCCTGATACAGCGCCTCGGCGACGTCGTCTTCGATCACCAGAGAGTGGCCCAGGCTCAGGCCGTAACGCTGGACAAAAGCATCGTCCACTTTTGCCTCGATATCCACCAGCGTCTGGTCGATGCCGACAATATACGAGGTGCTGATTTCACTTTCGGGCTGGGCCTGCTGCAGAAGCGGATCGCGGGCGCTCACCGGAAAATAGTGTTTGGACTTGCGTTTACCAGGAAATTTCATGTGATTGGCGGTGGTGACGGTTTAACAAGCGGAGAATGTTAACACATCCCCGCCCGATCACGATGCACCTAATAGACAGATTATGGATGATTACAGACGCTGCGCCACCAGCTGCTGCATCATGTCGATATGCGCCGGCTCGTCGTTCAACGCCGAGATATATTCAAACTTCTCGCCGCCGGCCTTGAGGAAGATCTCGCGGTTCTGCTCTTTGATCTCTTCCAGCGTTTCCAGGCAGTCAGCCGAGAAGCCGGGGCAAATCAGTTGAATGTGCTTCACGCCCTGCGCCGGCAACCCCTTCAGGGTTTCATCGGTGTACGGCGTCAGCCACGGCTCGCGGCCGAAGCGCGATTGGTACGTCATCATCACCCGCTCCGGCGCCAGCGGCAGCGTGGCGCTCAGCGCACGCAGCGTATCCTCGCAGCGCTGCGGGTAATCGTCGCCCAGACGCGCATAGCGCTTGGGGATGCCGTGGAACGACAACACCAGCCGGTCCGGCTGGCCGTGCTCGGCGAACGAGCGCTCCACGCTTTGCTGCAGCGCGGCGATATAGGCCGGGTGTTCGGCGTAATCGCGAATGAAGGCCACAGAAGGCAAGCGGCGATAGCCTTTCAGCACCCGCGCCACGCCATCCCATACCGCCGCGCTGGTGGAACAGGAATATTGCGGATAGAGCGGCAGCACCACCAGGTTGGTCACGCCCTGCGCCAGCAGCTTGTCGATGGCTTCCGCCAGGCTTGGCGAACCGTAGCTCATGCCCAGTTCCACCGGCGTATTCGGCATGCGCGCCGCCAGCGCCCGCTGTTGGCGGCGGCTGTACACCAGCAGTGGCGAGCCCTCTTCCATCCACACCGACTGATAGAGTTTCGCCACGCGCGGCGAGCGGATCGGCAGGATCGCGCCGTTGAGGATCGGCCACCAAATCAGCGGCGCCGTGTCGACCACGCGATCGTCACTGAGGAATTCCTTCAGATAGCGTTTGACCGCAGACGAGGTCGGCGCATCTGGCGTGCCCAGGTTCACCAGCAATACGCCGTGTTTCTCTTGCTTCATCTCAGTTCCCCTCATTTCCTTTCCGGCCGGCATTCCGTTCTGGGTCGGGATGTCAGCAGCCATTAATGCCGGCTATTGTAACGGAAAAGTCCTGCATCGAAACCGATAACAGCAACAGGCTATGCCTGTGGGCTTCTTCCCTGCGCCAGCTGCCATACCGCCGCCACGTTGCGCGCCGTCACCTGCAGATTGCGATCGGCGTCCGCCAGCGCTTCTTCCAGCGTCACAATGCGATCGAGCACCGAAAACGCCGCATCGATGCCGTGCTGATGCACCACCGAATAATCCGGCGTCAGGCTGCCGGCGATGGCGATCACCGGCACGCCGTGGCGCTTGGCCACCCGCGCCACGCCGATCGGCGTTTTGCCGTGAATCGACTGGCTGTCCAGCCGCCCTTCGCCGGTGATCACCAGATCGGCATCGCGCACCGCCTCATCCAGGCGCAGGGTTTCGGTGACGATCTCGATGCCCGGCCGCAAGCGCGCGCTGAGCATGCCGAGCAGCGCCGCCCCCATGCCGCCCGCCGCGCCCGCCCCTGGCTGGGCCAGCACGGCGCGGCCGGTTTCCCGTTCCAGCAGCTCGCCGTAGTGGTGCAGCGCCGCATCAAGCTGCGCCACCATCTCCGGCGTCGCCCCCTTCTGCGGCCCGAATACCGCCGAGGCGCCCTTTTCGCCGCACAGCGGGTTATCGACGTCGCAGGCGGCGGTCACGCTCACCCGTTGCCAGCGCGCGTCCAGCCCGGCGAGATCGAGGTGCGCCAGCTGCGCCAGCGCCGCGCCGCCCACCGGCAGCGGGCGACGATCCTTATCCAGCAACTTCACGCCCAGCGCCTGCATCATCCCGGCGCCGCCGTCGTTGGTGGCGCTGCCGCCGATGCCGAGAATGATCGCCTTCACGCCGCGTTCCAGCGCCGCCAGCATCAGTTCACCGGTGCCGTAACTGGTGGTGATGCGCGGATCGCGCCGGCCGGGCGGCGCCAGATGTAGCCCGGAAGCCGCGGCCATTTCAATCACCGCAGTTTCGCCATCGCCCAGCAGGCCATAGAACCCCTGCACCGGCTCCCCCAGCGGGCCGGTGACCGTCACCTGAACGATCTCGCCGCCGGTGGCCGCCACCATCGACTCTACCGTGCCTTCGCCGCCGTCCGCCATCGGCAACTTCACGTAGTGCGCCTGCGGGTAGATTTGGCGGAATCCCCGCTCGATAGCGTCAGCGACGCCGAGCGCGCTCAGGCTCTCTTTGAAAGAATCCGGGGCAATAACCACTTTTTTCAGCGTTTTCATCACTGTTCCTTATCCCGCCAGGTTAAATACGCCAAACATCAGCGCCGAGATTGCCGCGATGGTGAACCCCACCAGCGTCTCATACGGCAGCAGCTTCAGCCGCTCGTGCACCGCCATATTGACGCTGCCGCCGGTGGCGTGGAAGAAGCTGCCGTGCGGCAGGTGATCCAGCACCGTGGCGCCCGCGTGGATCATCGCCGCGCCGGCCAGCCCGCTCACCCCCAGTTCCAGCAGCGTGGAGCTGAACACCCCGGAGGCGACGGCGGTGCCGGCGGTGGTCGAGGCGGTCGCCATCGACATCAGCGCGCCGGACAGCGGCGCCAGCAGCCAGGCCGGCAGCCCGGTATGCGTCAAACCGTTAATCAGGACATCCTTCAGCGCCGAGTTGGCGATAATGCCCGCCAATGTGCCGGTGCCGAGCAGCATGATCGCCACCGGCGCCATGCGCGACAGGCCGGAGACCATGAACTGATTGCACTGGCGAATGCGCCCCATCAACAGCGCGCCCGCCAAACCGCCGGCCGGCAACGCGATCAGCGGATCGACGGCGATCCCGGCGATCGGCCGCAGCGACAGCAGCAGGATCGCCACCAGCGGCGCGCTGATCGCCGCCGCGAAGCCCGGCCGCGCCCCTTCGGCATGCTGAGTCAGCTCTTCGGCCATCACCTTGCTGCCTTTATCGCTCAGGCGGCGCGCCAGCAGATAGGCCACTACCAGGCCGCACAGCCCCGGCACGATGCCGGCCATCATCACCGAGGTGAGCGGCACGTGGAAATTGTCCGCCGCCGCGATGGTGTTCGGGTTAGGCGACATCACGTTGCCGGCCTTGCCGCCACCGATCATCGCCAGCAGGATCGCCGCGCGTGAAATGCCGGCCTTCTGGGCAATCGACAGGGCGATCGGCGCGACGGTGATCACCGCCACGTCGATAAACACCCCCACCGCCGTCAGGATCAGTGTAGCCACCGCCAGCGCCAGCAGCGCACGGGTTTCGCCCACCTTGCGCACGATGGTTTCGGCGATGGTGTGCGCCGCGCCGGATTCGATCAGCACCCCGGCCAGCACCCCCGCCGCCAGAATGCGCATCACGGCGTTGGTGATGCCCTGCGCCCCACCGATCATCAGCGTCACGGTCTGCACCAGATCGGCGCCGCCGCACAGCCCGCCCGCCAGCGCGCCGGCGATCATGCCGTAAGCCGGCGGCACCTTGCGTAGAATCAGGACGATGGCGACGGCTAACGCCACCAGCGCCCCCAGAGTGGATACGGTTGTCATTGTTGTTTTCTCCGTGGTTGATGTGCAGGCCAACATATCGCGCGCGCCCGGCGCAGACCTGAGGGAAAACAACAAAAAATCGCCGGGGGAACGGCGCGGAATTTGTGGGTTGGCACAATTCAGTCGTGCATCAGCATGCCGATATACAACCGCAGAGCATCGGTTAATTGATTGATTTTCATGCCGGTTATCGCCTCGATGCGCTGCAGGCGATAACGCAGGGTATTGACGTGAATATGCAGCTGCGCGGCGGTCTGCGTCTGATCACAATTCTGCGAAAAATAGTGGCGCAGCGTGCTGCGCAGCACGCCTTTTTCGTCCTGTTCGCCCAGCGTTCGCCAGGGACGCCCCAGCTCTTGCGCGCGCCAGTCCTCTCCCAGATCGCACAGCAGCGACGGCAACGGATAGTCGTGGTAGAACAGCGTGGCGTGACGCAATTTCAGGCGCTGCGCCATCGCCTGGGTGGCGCGCGCCGTCAGGCTGGAGCGGTAGGCGCTTTGCGGATCGTCATAAAAACCGCCGACGATCAGCCGCACCCGAAAGCGGTGCTTGAGCTGGTTTTGCAGACGCTGCGCCTGTTGGCGCTCCAGCTTCAAACTCCATTCGCCTTGCGCCATGCAGGCCGGGCGCAGCAGGGTCATTTCATTGAAACCGGTAATGGCGATCAACGCATCGCGCTGGGTGGCCTCCAGCTCCGCCAACAGCTCGCGCAGCAGGTGCGGCTGCGCCTCTTGCAATTCGACGATCCACACGATGCGCGCCTGGCGCAGATCCAATCCCAGATACGCCGCCATCGCCTCCAGCGACGCGGTGTTCGGCTGCGGCTGCAGCAGCTGGTTCGCCAGCTCTTCCCGGTAGCGTTTTTCCCACTGGTGCTGATCCAGCAGCGCCGCCTGCTCCACCATCATCTCCGCCGCCATCTTGACCAGCTCGGCGTAGGCGCGCACCTCGGCCGGTTCGCCGGAAATGCCGATCACCCCCACTCGCTGATTACGAAAGCTGAACGGCAGGTTGATGCCAGGCCGCACCCCTTTCAGATGCTCGGCGGTGGCGCGATCGATCTCCACCACCCGATTCTCCGCCAACGCCAGCACCGCGCCCTCATGGCGCTGAAACAGACGCTGCGGATTGCCGGAGGCGATGATCACGCCGTTGCTGTCCATCACGTTGACGGAATGGCTGATGATGCCCATCGCCCGCTGGACGATCTGGCGCGCGGTGGCTTCCGCCAGAAGAGTGGTTTGTCTGAGCATGCCCGGCTCCCTGCTGAGGGTGAAAACGCAGGCTTGTTATACGCCATTTGGCGCGGGCGATTAACGGGCACGGTTGCAACAAGCCGCCGCGATCACAATTTGGCGGCAAAACGGCAAAAAAAACGCCGGGCCACGGGCCCGGCGTCATGCACGATGCGCTTGCGATCAACCGAGGATGGTCGCAAGCTCTGCGCTCACTTCGGCCACCTTGCGGGTGCCGTCGATTTTGCGGTATTGGGTGTTGCCCGCTGCCGCTTCTTTGCTGTAGTAAGAGATCAGCGGCGCGGTCATCTGATGGTATTCCACCAGACGCTTGCGCACGGTCTCTTCCTGATCGTCCTTGCGCGTGGTCAGCTCTTCGCCGGTCACGTCGTCTTTGCCTTCCACCTGCGGCGGATTGAATTTCACGTGGTATACGCGGCCGGACGGCGCGTGCACGCGGCGGCCAACGATGCGGTCAACGATCAGCTCATCCGGCACGTCGAACTCCAGCACGAAGTCCACGTTGATGCCGGCTTCTTTCATCGCGTCAGCCTGCGGAATGGTGCGTGGGAAACCGTCCAGCAGGAAGCCCTTGCGGCAATCTTCCTGAGCGATGCGCTCTTTGACCAGCGCGATCACCAGCTCATCGGTCACCAGCTTGCCGGCGTCCATGATCTCTTTCGCCTGCTTGCCCAGTTCACTGCCGGCCTTCACGGCTGCGCGCAACATATCACCGGTGGAGATTTGCGGAATGCCGTATTTCTCCATGATGAATTGAGCCTGAGTACCTTTACCAGCGCCCGGAGCGCCCAGCAGAATGATACGCATTGCGTAAATCCCCTTGCTATGTAGTTTTTATAAAATTGCGAAAACGCTCAACGATACCATTTCAGGGGGGGCAGGCTCAAGGCGCGCGAAGGAAATCGATTGCGGAATGTGCAAAAAAACCGACGAACAAAAGGCGAGAAAAGGCGGGGAAAAACCGAAAATGCGCCCCTAACGGTGCCGTTAAGGGCGCATATCTTCAACTTTAGGCGGACAGCAACTTGTTCATGCGGCGGATGAACAGGTTCGGATCCTCCAGCGTGCCGCGTTCAGCCAGCAGCGCCTGATCCAATAACAGGTCGATCCATTCGGCGAAATGTTCGTTATCGCCCACGTCGGATGCGCGTTTGACCAGAGCATGTTCCGGATTAAGCTCGAAAATGTACTTCACTTCCGGCGCCTGCTGACCGGCGGCGGCGAACAGCTTGGCCATCTGGGTGCTCATTTCGTCGGCGTCGGTCACGACGATCGCCGGCGTATCGGTCAGGCGGTGCGTCAGGCGCACATCCTTCACGCGATCGCCCAGCAGGGTTTTCACGCGTTCGATGAACGGTTCCAGTTGCTTCTCGGCGGCCTTCTGCTCTTCGGTTTCATCCGCCAGTTTATCCAGCGCTTCATCCGCCTTGCTGACTGATTGGAACGGCTTGCCGTCGAACTCGGTCAGGTAGCTCATCATCCACTCGTCGATGCGATCGGACAGCAGCAGCACTTCGATGCCTTTCTTGCGGAACAGCTCCAGGTGCGGGCTGCTCTTGGCGGCGGCGTAGCTGTCGGCGGTGATGTAGTAAATCTTCTCCTGCCCTTCTGCCATGCGGCCGACGTACTCTTCCAGCGATACGGTCTGCGCCGAGCTGTCACCGTGGGTAGAGGCGAAGCGCAGCAGTTTGGCGATCGCTTCCTGGTTACCGTTGTCTTCCGCCGGGCCCTCTTTCAGCACCAGACCGAACTGCTGCCAGAATTTCTGGTAGCCTTCGGCGTCGTCTTTGGCCAGCTTATCCAGCATCTGCAACACGCGCTTGGTCAGCGCGCCGCGCAGGTTTTGCGTCACACGGCTGTCTTGCAGGATCTCGCGCGACACGTTCAGCGGCAGATCGTTGGAGTCGATCAGGCCGCGCACAAAGCGCAGGTAGTTCGGCATGAACTGCTCGGCGTCGTCCATGATGAACACGCGCTGCACATACAGCTTCAGGCCGTGCTTGTGATCGCGATTCCACATGTCCCACGGCGCCTGCGCCGGGATGTACAGCAGGCTGGTGTATTCCTGCTTGCCCTCCACCCGGTTGTGGCTCCAGCTCAGCGGATCGGTGAAGTCGTGGGCGATGTGTTTGTAGAACTCTTTGTACTCTTCGTCGGTCACGTCAGCCTTGCTGCGGGTCCACAGGGCCTGCGCCTTGTTGATCTTCTCCCAGGTGACGGTGTCGTCTTCTTCGTTTTTGCTTTCGATCTCCACCGGCAAGGCGATGTGATCGGAATATTTGCCGATCACCGAACGCAGGCGCCAGGCGTCGAGGTACTCATCTTCGCCTTCGCGCAGATGAAGGGTGATTTCGGTGCCGCGGGTCTCTTTGGTGATGTCGGCGATGGTGTAGTCGCCTTCACCGGCGGACTCCCAGAACACGCCCTCGTCATCGGCGGCGCCGGCGGCGCGGGTGCGCACGGTCACTTTGTCCGCCACGATGAACGCCGAGTAGAAACCGACGCCGAACTGGCCGATCAGTTGGCTGTCTTTCGCCTGATCGGAACCGATGGATTCCAGGAACGCTTTAGTGCCTGACTTGGCGATGGTGCCGAGGTTTTCAATCACTTCTTCGCGGCGCATGCCGATGCCGTTGTCGGCGATGGTCAGGGTGCGCTGCTCTTTATCGAAGGACAAACGTACGCGCAGCTCGCCGTCGCCGGCGTACAGCTCTGGCGCGGACAGGGCGCGGAAGCGCAGCTTGTCGGCGGCGTCAGAGGCGTTGGAAATCAGCTCGCGCAGGAAAATTTCTTTGTTGGAGTACAGCGAATGGATCATCAAATGAAGCAGCTGTTTTACTTCAGACTGGAACCCGCGGGTTTCTTGACCTTTCATACTCATTGATTACCTCAAAAGACAATGGCTACCAAAATCGAACAATGAGGATCAGATGAGGGTCAGGGTGTTGTTTTTCAAGCGGACGGCGGGATTTTTTTGGCAAAAAACAATGGGGCCGGACGGCCCCATCCGGGAAAACATCAGAACTTGATGGCGTGGCGCCCGGCCAGCGAATGCGACAGCGTGGTGCCATCGACCATCTCCAGCTCGCCGCCCACCGGCACGCCGTGGGCGATGCGGCTGGCGAGCACGCCATACTGGCCGCACATCTCGGCGATGTAGTTGGCGGTCGCCTCCCCTTCCACCGTCGGGTTGGTGGCGAGGATCACTTCGGTGATGCTTTCCTTTTCCAGCCGTTGCTCCAGGCGATCCAGGCCGATATCGCCCGGCCCGATGCCGTCCAGCGGCGACAGATGCCCCATCAGCACAAAGTAGCGCCCGGCGAACTGGCCGGTCTGCTCGATGGCGTGGATATCCGCCGGGCTTTCCACCACGCAAATCTGGCCGTTTTGCTGACGGCGCGGATTGGCGCAGATGGTGCAGACGTCCTGTTCGGTGAAGGTGCGGCAGTCGGCGCAGTGGCCAATCTCCGACATCGCACGCGTCAACGCCTGCGCCAGGCGCATGCCGCCGCTGCGATCGCGCTGCAGCAGTTGAAACGCCATGCGCTGTGCCGATTTCGGGCCGACGCCCGGCAAACAGCGCAGCGCCTCCATCAGGGATTCAAGGAGCGGGCTGGTTTGCATCAGAACGGCATCTTGAAGCCAGGCGGCAACTGCATGCCGCTGGAGACGGAAGCCATTTTCTCTTTCTGAGTCTCTTCGATGCGGCGCGCGGCGTCGTTAAACGCCGCGGCGATCAGATCTTCCAGCATCTCTTTGTCGTCTTCCATCAGGCTAGGATCGATCTCCACGCGGCGGCAGTTGTGCGCGCCGTTGATGGTGACTTTCACCAGGCCCGCGCCGGATTCGCCGGTCACTTCCAATTTGGCGACTTCTTCCTGCATCTGCTGCATTTTTTCTTGCATTTGCTGGGCTTGCTTCATCAGGTTGCCCAGACCGCCTTTACCAAACATAGTCGTCTCTCGTCGCTAGGGCCGCGCACCTCGCGCGGCGTTTAAAGGGGGCGAATACTCTCTTCATCCAGATCCGCGTCGAAGAATCGGCGCAGCGTCTGAATGTTGGTATCCGCTTCGATGGACTGGCGCGCCTGCGCCAGCTTTTCTTCATAGATGGCTTGTCGCCACTCCAGCGGGGTGCGCCCCGCCGGATTATCGTCCTCCACCACGGTCAGCTCAATCGGGCCGCCGTACAGCTCACCGAGCGCGTCGGCCAGCGTCTTCTGCGCCGAAGGCGAATTCAGATGGCGCTGCGAAGACCGCAGATGGAGGTTAATTTTGCCCGGCTCCGGCTGCTGCTTGAAGGCGTTCAACGCCAGCTGCTGCACCAATTTCGGGATCTTCAGCTTATCGATTTCTGCCGCCCAGGCGTCGCGCTCCAGCGACTCCACCACCAGCTTGGCGGCCAGCTCCGGCGTTTTCTCATGTTCCAACGCCGTGCGCAGCGCTTTCGGCGTCGCCAGCGGTTCCGGCGCCGCTTCCGGCTCGGTTTGCGCGCGCCAGCGATAGGCTTCCGGTTTCGCCGGTTTTTCCGGCACCTTCTTCTCCGCCAGGCGCTGCTGGCTGCGCTCGGTCACCGAAGCCAAACGCCCCAGCGCCGAGTTTGCCGGCCGCGCTATTCCTGGCGCCGCCGGCTCATTCTTTTTTGGTGTGGATGCTCCCTGCTGCCGTTGCAGCTGGGACCGCGCTTTCAACAGCTGGGCGGTGGCATCCGGTAAAGGGGCCGATGATTGTCGCTGCGGCGCGGCCGGCTGCCCTAGCGGCGGCGGCGCGTCCTGAAACTGCGGCGGCTGTGGCGATGCGGCCTGCTGCGGCTGCGCCATCGGCGCCGGCGCGGTCTGCACCAACGCCACCGGCTCCGGGATCACCGCTTTCGGGTGAAACGCCAGCGCGCGCAGCAGGGTCATCTCAACCCCCATGCGGCGATCCGGTGCATAGGCCAGCTCTTTGCGGCCCACCAACAGCGTCTGGTAGTAAAGTTGCACATCGGCCGGCGGCAGGGTGCGCGCCAGCTCGCGCAGCCGTTGCTCCACGGCGGCGTATTGGTTGTCGAGCATCGAAGGCAACAGCTGCACCATCGCAATGCGATGCAGCAGCGCCAGCGTCTCCACCAGCAAGTTTTCCCAGTCCACGCCGCGCGAAGCAGCCTGCGCGACCTGCGCCATCACCTTTTCGCCGTCGGCGCTGACCAGCGCTTCGAGGATCGCCAGCGGCTGCTCGTCATCGAGCGTGCCGAGCATCTGGCTGACGGTGGCGGCGGTCACCTGCCCCTGCCCCATGGCGATCGCCTGATCGGTCAGGCTCAGCGCGTCGCGCATGCTGCCGTCGGCGGCGCGCGCCAGCAGCTGCAGCGCGCGGGCGTCGCTGGTGATCTGCTCCGCCGTCAGCACCGTTTCCAACTGCTGACGGATCTGATCGACGTCCAGCGCTTTGAGGTGGAACTGCAGACAGCGCGAGAGAATGGTCACCGGCAGCTTTTGCGGATCGGTGGTGGCCAACAGGAATTTGACGTGCGGCGGCGGCTCTTCCAGCGTCTTCAGCAACGCGTTGAAGCTGTGGCGCGAGAGCATATGCACTTCGTCGATCAGGTAGACCTTGAAGCGGCCGCGCGCCGGCGCGTACTGGACGTTGTCCAGTAGATCGCGGGTATCTTCCACCTTGGTTCGGGAAGCGGCGTCGATCTCGATCAGATCGACAAAGCGCCCCTGCTCGATCTCGCGGCAGTTGTCGCATTGGCCACACGGCGTGGCGGTGATGCCGGTTTCACAGTTCAGGCCTTTGGCCAGCAAGCGGGCGATGGTGGTTTTCCCCACGCCGCGCGTGCCCGAGAACAGATAGGCGTGATGGATCCGCCCCAGTGAGAGGCCGTTGGCCAGCGCGGTCAGGACATGTTCCTGGCCGACCACGTCTGCGAACGTTTGAGGGCGCCACTTACGGGCGAGAACCTGATAGCTCATTAATACCGGAGAAGTCGAGGAATCTGGAGGGTCATGCTAACACAGCCCCGCGGCGATCCGCGAGGCCGTTGTGCCCAAGGGGCAATGCCTCATCAATGGCCGGCGAAGTCCACCAGGCAGTAGCAATCGATGCCCAGCTTGTTCAGACGCGCTTCCCCGCCCAGATCCGGCAGGTTGATGATGAACGCGGCGTCGTTCACTTCACCGCCCAGACGGCGGATCAGTTTGGTGGTCGCTTCGATGGTGCCGCCGGTCGCCAGCAGATCGTCCACCACCAGCACTTTGTCACCCGCGGTGATGGCATCGGTGTGGATCTCCAGCTTGTCGGTGCCGTACTCCAGCTCATAGCTTTCGCTGAGCGTGGCGCGCGGCAGTTTGCCCGGTTTGCGCACCGGCACGAAACCGACGCCCAGCGCCAGCGCGACGGGCGCGCCGAACAGGAAACCACGCGCTTCGGTACCCACCACCTTGGTCACGCCCGCTTCGCGATAGCGCTCAACCAGCAGCTCGATGCTGGCGGCATAGGCCAACGGGTTTTCCAGCAGGCTGGTCACGTCGCGGAACAGGATGCCCGGCTTCGGATAATCCGGGATGGTTTTGATACTGTCTTTAATAAACTGAAGCTGCTGCGCAGTAGCGGTCATAATTGTTGCCTGATAAAACTGCCTGAAAACCGGCGCGCCGCTCACCCGCCGCCCCCGGGAGAAACACACCGGAGAAGGAATGGCAGGCGATCCGCGCACGAAAACGCCCAAATCTATGCAAACTGGCGGACAAATGCAACTCTCCCCTGCATCTTTCAACCCGCAGCGTTGTTGACTGCACGCATTCCCCCCGGTCACTTACCTAAGTAAGCTTCCGGGGATGCCTGCGTTTGTCGCCTGGCTGCGGCTTGAAAGCTATTGAGGAGTTTAAGGCACAATCAGCGCTGTTTTTGTTGCGGCAGGTCAATAACCGGCAGACGCAGCATAAAGGTCAGCAAAATGGCCAGCATCAGCAGCAACAGCCCGCGCACCCACCAGATTTTCACCAGCCACAGCGAACAGGCGAAGGTCAGCACGATCACCAGCACCGCCTTCCACTTCGCCCCCGGCGGCAGCGCGCGATGCTGCTGCCAGTGGCGCAGGTAAGGGCCGAACCAGGAACGGTGCAGCAGCCAGTGATGAAAGCGCGGCGAAGAGCGGGCGAAACACCAGGCGGCCAACAGCAGGAACGGCGTGGTCGGCAGCAGCGGCAGCACCACGCCCAACGTCGCCAGCACCACCGCCAGCCAGCCCAAAATGATCAATAACCCACGCGTCATGCGGCTCTTCGCTCCTCAATCGGTTGCGGCTTACTGTAGCATCGGCGCCGCGCCGGCGGAATATGCATGCGGCGCTTGTTTCACAGCAGCATCGCGGGCAAGCTTACGCCTGTTGAAATCAAGAGGGAGCTTACGTGAGCACTCAGCGTCTATTACAGGTGTTGGCACAGCAGATCGCGGCGCTGGCGGCCGAAGTGACCCCGCGCGGCGACGTTCCGATCCCGCAGGCGCGCTTCGACGCAGCCCTGTTCGCCAATCGCGGCACGCGGCTGCGCGACTACCTGGCCGAGGTGGAGAAGAATTTCGCCCAGCTGCAAAGCGCCGCCAACGACAACCGTACCAGCCAGGTGGCCTTTCTGGCCGAAAAACTGGTGGCTCAGATCGCCGCCCTGCAGCGCGAGCTGGCGACCCAGGCGCTGCGGCGCAAGAACCAGCCGAAAGAAGCCCCCGAGGCCGATCTGTACCACAAGCTGGCCGAACATCAGGACTACGAACGCCGGCTGATCGCCATGATTCAGGATCGGGAAAGCCTGCTCGGCCGCCAAACCACGCTGGTGGCGCAGCAAAAACTGCAGCACGAGCTGGCGGCGCTGGAGGGGCGACTGATGCGCTGTCGTCAGGCGTTGGCGCGCATCGAGCGCAATATCGAGCGCAAAGAAAACGGTTTTTGAAGATTTATCACAATATTTTAATGATTATTCCCGGTTGCGCGCCGGGTTCACTATACTCTGCCGGTACGCGAGTTATTCATCCCATTAATTAATAAGCGCAGGTGCTATGTCTCTGGAAAACGCCTCACCCGAACTGCAGCTGGCGGTAGACTTGATTTACCTGCTGGAATGCAACGAGATCGATCCGGTCACCGCACTGGCGGCGCTGGATATCGTCAAACGGGATTATCAGGAAAAGCTGCAGCGCGCCGGCGTCACCTCACCCTATCTGCCCGCCGGACAGTAACCAGGGACAGCACTGCTGTCCCTTTCGCCTCTCATTGCTTATCCACCGCCGTCTGACCGCCGTCATCCGGCGACAGCGTTCTTTTCACTTCCTGCACTTCGTTGCCCTGCTGGTTATGCAGATACACCTCCAGCTGGTTGAAGGCGATGTCGATGTCGTTTTCCCGGCACAGGCGGTCGATTGAGCGATTCAGTTCGTCCACCGTGTAGCTGCGATCGCGCAGTTCGCGCACATAGAGCCGCAGTTCGTGATCCAGCGTGCTGGCACCAAAGTTGAGGAAGAACACCTGCGGTTCGGGATCGGTCATCACCCGCGGATTGTCGTGCGCCGCCTGCAGCAACACTTTTTTCACCTTATCGAGATCGGAGCCGTAGGCCACGCCGACCTTGATCAGCACGCGAGTGATGGTGTCGGACAGCGACCAGTTGATCAGCCGCTCGGTGACGAACGCCTTGTTCGGAATGATCACCTCTTTGCGATCGAAGTCGGTAATGGTGGTGGCGCGAATGCGGATCTTGCTGACCGAACCGGAGAAGGTGCCGATGGTGATGGTATCGCCGATGCGGATCGGGCGTTCGAACAGAATGATCAGGCCGGAGACGAAGTTGGCGAAGATCTCCTGCAACCCGAAGCCCAGCCCGACCGTCAGACCGGCGGCCAGCCATTGCAGTTTGTCCCAGGAGACGCCGAGCGATCCCAGCGCAACCACGGCGCCCACGGCGGTAATCAGGTAAGTGAGCACAGTGGTGATGGCATAGGATGCCCCCTGCCGCAGCTGCAGCCGCGACAGCACCACCACCTCCAGCAGACCAGGCAAGTTGCGGGTGAGCACGTAGGCGACGAGCACTGCGGCGATCGCCACCATCATGTTGCCCAGCGTCACCGCCTGCGCCACGCTGCTGCCCGCCACGGTGCTGGTGTAATGCCACAGCGTGATGCTGTCCAGATAGGCGATGACCGTCACCAGATCCGACCAAATGGCATAGAAGGCGCTGGCGAAGATGGCGAACAGCACCAGGGTGGTCAGGCGCAGCGACTGCTGGTTGATCTGATCGAGCGCCAGCGGCGGCTCTTCCACCACCGGTTCACCGCCTTCGGCCCCCTCTTTCGCCACGTTTTGCCGCCGCGCCAACGCGCGCCGGTAGGCCAGACGCCGCGCCGCCACGCTCAGGCCACGCAGCGCGGTCAGGTACACGATATTCCACAGGAAAAACAGATACAGGCTGTCTATCCAGCGGCTGGCCAGCCGCAGCGTGGTATAAAAGTAGCCGGCGAACATCAGCCCCAGCAGGATCAGCGGCGTGGCGGCCAGCGCGGTGACCACCATCAGCCGCACGGCGTGCGAGCCCTTTTCGCGCCAGCTGTCGCGGCACAGCGGGAACACCAGCACCGCGAGCAGCGCCAGCGTCAGCATCACCACGATCTGGCCAATCACGTCTTCCACCAGACGCAGCGGCGCTTTTTCGCCCAATACCGACCAGAAGATCAGCGGCTGCAGCGCCAATCCCAGCCGCAGCGTCTGCCGGCGGTAATGCGCGCACAGATTGGCGCCGAAGTTGAAATGCCGCTCGGCGATGCCGCCCGGTTTCAGCATGCGATAGCTGAAGCCGAACACCAGCCACGACAGCGCCAGCTGCTGCGACAATCCCCAGATAAAGTCGCTGATGCCGAAATCCGCGCGATACATCCAGAAACCGACGCCGAGGAGTAACGCGGCACCGGGCAATACCTTCAGCAAGGTCAGCGCGATGGCCTTCGGCGTGTGCAGTTGGCCGTCGCGCTTCAGTTGCCCCACGTCGTTGGCCAGCTTTTGCAAATGGCCGTCGATCAGCCGGTAGCGCCAGCGCAATACCCCGATCGCCAACAGCATCGGGATCAGGAACACCAGCGCATTCAACCCGCCCTGCACCAGCTTGCCGCCGTCGAACTTGAGATCGAGCCCGGCGAGCTGAACGCGCACCGCCTCGGGCATCGCCTTCAGCCACGCCAGATCGACCGGCTTGTTGCTGTTGACCCAGAAGATCTGCTGGGTCAGCGTATCCTGCAGCGAGCCGTAGACGCTGGTGAGCTGCTGCTGGTTGATCTGCAGGTTGATCGATAACGACAGCTGGTTGCTGAGCTGTTTGTTCAGCTGATCCAGCAGCTCGCGGCGCATGTCGACAATTTCGTTCAGCGCGTCGATCACTTCCGGGCCGGCCTTTTCCTTGCTTTCGGCCACCAGTTGGTTGATGTAATCCTCGCCCTTGAACAGATCGTCGCGTTGCTGATTGATATCGAACTGCTCCAGCCGCAGATCGGCGATGCGCGTATCCATATCCGCCAGCAGCGTGCCCTGCGGCAGGCTTTGCTGTTGCTGATACAGAATGCGCGACAGCACCAGGCTGCCCTTCAGCACCTGGATCTGCTCTTTCAGGTTACGCTCCGCCTGCAGCCCGCGATCGAGCCAGTTTTTGACCCGAATATTTTGCTGGAACAGGGTGTTGCTCTCTTCGGTGGCGGCGATCAGGCGCTGGCTCAGCTGGCGGTTGACGTCCAGCTGTTTGCTGACCAACAGATCGTGCTGGATATCGGTGGCGTCTTCCGGGTTTTGCGCCTCTTTGGCGGTCTTTTCGGAGATCGTCAACCGCTTGCTGTTGACGATCTCCTGCAGCAGCTGCACCGAGCGATCCAGCGCGTCGATATGCGCCGTAGTGTAATCACGCTGTTTTTGCAGCAGATCCTGCAGCGTGGTATTGGCTTCCAGACTTTTGCGCTGCAGCTCCAGCTGTGCGTTGAGCAACGCCTGCTCGGTGGTCAGCATCACCTGCTGGCTGTTGCGCAGCGAATCTTGCCCCGGCGTCTGGCCGCTGAGCTGGCTGCGGATCTCCTGCAGGCGCTGCGACGCGGCGTACATGGTGCTCTGCACCCGTTCAGGCTGGGTTTGCAGCGACACCAGTTGGCTGTTGTAGGTGGAGAGGCTTTCCTGCGCGTTTTGCAGCTCATCGAGCGTTTGATACAGCCGGCTTTCCAACTGGCGCAGCGACAACGGCAACAGCGCAGCGCGCGCCGCCGCATTGTCCACCGGCTGCTTCAGCGCATCCAGTTCGGCAGTGACCTGACTGAGCTTCGCCGGCGCCTGCTGCACCTGCTGTTTAAGCTGTGCGGCGTCTTGCCGGTTGCGCTCGAGGGCATCCAGCAGCTCCAGCGTGCGGGTCAAATCCTGTTGGGACAGCTTTTCGACCGGCGTCAGGGCTTTTTGCTTGCTTAGCGCTTCCAGCTGGCTTTGCACTTCGCTGCGCTGCGGCAGATCACCGCTCAGCGCCGCCTGCGCCGGCACGCTGAGCGTGCAAATCAGGAAAAGGAGTACGGCGGCGATGCGCCGCCGGCATGCGCCGACAAACGAGAGCGGCGCCAGAGAAGGCAGAGTCAACCAGCGATGCATGATTTAGCTTCGGATCGGTTAAGAAGCCAGAAGATTATCACGACCGCCGCCGGGCAACGAACAACAAAAACGTTGCCGGTGATGTCCCGTTGTCGCGAAATCAGAAAGTCAGCACTTTCTCCGCCGCCAACGTCCACTGCGCCAGCTCGACCAGCGTGCCGATCGCCACGCCGTCCGCCAGCGGCAAGCGGCTGACGCCGCGCGCGTCGGCGCAGGTCTTGCACAGCTTGACCGGCACCTGCTGCGCGGTAAGGATTTCCAGCATCTGCTGCAGGTGGTACCCCTCGTGCGGCTGCTGCCCGGCCAACCCGGCCACCACCGCATCGGACATCAGAAACAGCCGCAGATCGAGACTGCTCTGCTGCTCTTTCATGGCGATGGCCAACCGCAGCGCATTGAACAAGGATTCGTGGCCATAGGCGGCGCCGTTGGCGATGAGAACGACTGATGACATGAAATCTCTCCTTATAAAGGCAGGGAGCCGGCGTTGGACGGCGCGGCCATCGGCATATCGGATCTGAGGCGCAAGGTGGGGCAAAACTGCAGCATCTCCAAAAACGCATCCACCAGCGCTTCGGCTTCGGCCCGCAGATCGAAACTTTCCGGCATAAACAGCCAGTTTTCCAGCAGGCCGGTGATATAACCGCGCAGGATGATCGCCGCGCGACGAGTGTGCAGATCGGTCGGCAATTGCCCGTGGTGAATGCAGTTGTACAGCACCGCTTCAATGCGTTCGTAACCGGCGAGGTACAGCACCTTGCGCGAATCCAGCAGCGGCATCATTTCACCGACAAACTCGCATTTGTGGAATATAATTTCCATCAACGCCCGCCTGCGACCGTCTTCAACCGTAGACGTCAGAATGTAAATCAGAATTTCCCGGATAACCCGCAGTGGATTATCGGGAAACTTTGCCTGATACTCTGTTTCGAGCTGGTCAATTTTCGGCTCGGTAGATTCCCAAACTTCATTAAACAGGTCTACCTTATTCTTGAAGTGCCAGTAAATGGCTCCACGCGTAACCCCAGCAGCGGTGGCAATATCTGTCAGTGACGTTGCAGCAACGCCACGTTCAGAGAACTCTCTCACCGCAGCATCGAGGATTTGCTGTCGGGTTTCTTGCGCCTGCTGTTTGGTTTTTCGTGCCATGGCATTGTTATTTAGGGGGAGTGTGATTTACATACATTCGCGAATGTATGTACCATAGCACGCACATATAATTAACGCAGCAATGGGTTTTAAAGCTTGTGATCCATTGATCATTTTGAAATCGGACACTTGAGGTTTTTCTATGAACAAAAACAGAGGGTTAACGCCTCTGGCGGCCGTTCTGATGCTTTCAGGCAGCTTAGTGCTAACAGGATGTAACGATAAAGAAACCCAACAGCAAGGTGCCCAACAACAGGCACCTGAAGTGGGCGTAGTCACCTTGAAGGCCGAGCCTCTCAACATCACTACCGATCTTCCTGGCCGCACCGCTGCGTATCGTATCGCCGAAGTTCGCCCTCAGGTCAGTGGCATCATCCTGAAGCGCAACTTCGTCGAAGGCAGCGATATCAAGGCCGGGACGTCTCTGTACCAAATCGATCCCGCAACCTATCAAGCCAGCTACGACAGCGCGAAAGGCGATTTGGCCAAAGCACAGGCCAGCGCTTCCATCGCACGCGTGACGGTAAACCGCTACAAGCCATTGCTGGGTACCAGCTATATCAGTAAGCAGGACTACGACAACGCCGTCTCCACGCTGCAGCAAGCGGATGCCGCCGTGGTGGCCGCCAAGGCCGCCGTCGAAACCGCGCGCATTAATCTGGCGTACACCAAAGTGACCTCCCCGATCTCCGGCCGCATCGGCAAATCCGCCGTGACCGAAGGCGCGCTGGTCAGCAACGGCCAGGCGACCGCCCTGTCCACCGTGCAGCAGTTGGATCCGATGTATGTCGACGTCACCCAGTCGAGCACCGACTTCCTGCGCCTGAAGCAAGAACTGGCCAGCGGCGCGCTGAAGCAGGAAAACGGCAAGGCCAAGGTGAAACTGATGCTGGAAAACGGCACCGAATACGCGCAGGAAGGCACGCTGGAATTCTCTGACGTCACCGTCGATGAGACCACCGGCTCCATTACCATTCGCGCCCTGTTCCCTAACCCGAACGATACGCTGTTGCCTGGCATGTTCGTGCGCGCCCGTCTGGACGAAGGCGTGCGCAGCGATGCGCTGCTGGTGCCGCAGCAAGGCGTCACCCGCAACCCGCGTGGTGAAGCGACGGCGTTAGTGGTCGGTGCAGACGATAAAGTTGAGCTGCGCACGCTGAAGGCAGATCAGGCGATTGGCGACAAATGGCTGGTTACCGATGGCCTGAAAGCCGGCGATCGCGTGATCGTCTCCGGCCTGATGAAAGTGCATCCGGGCGCGCAGGTAAAAGTGCAGGAAGTTGACACTCAGGCGCAAAAACAGCCGCAGTCTGAAGCGCAGAAGTCATAAAAAGGAGCCGGTAATACATGGCTAAGTTCTTTATAGACCGCCCAATTTTCGCCTGGGTAATCGCCATCATCGTCATGTTGGCGGGGGTGCTTGCAATAATGAAACTGCCCATCGCGCAGTATCCCACTATTGCACCGCCGGCGGTGAGTATTTCCGCCAACTACCCGGGCGCAGATGCCAAAACGGTGCAGGATACCGTCACGCAGATTATCGAACAGAACATGAACGGTATCGATAACCTGATGTACATGTCCTCCACCAGTGATTCCTCTGGTAGCGTCACCATTACCCTGACGTTTGAGTCCGGCACCGATCCTGACATCGCGCAGGTTCAGGTCCAGAACAAACTGTCGTTGGCCACCCCGCTGCTGCCGCAAGAAGTTCAGCAGCAGGGCCTGAAAGTAGAAAAATCCAGCAGCAGCTTCCTGATGGTGGCCGGCTTCGTTTCCGACGATCCGAACATGACGCAGGACGATATTGCGGACTACGTGGCGTCCAACATCAAGGATCCGATCAGCCGTTCGTCCGGCGTGGGTGAGGTGCAGCTGTTCGGTGCCCAGTACGCGATGCGTATCTGGCTGGATCCGAACAAGCTGAACAACTACCAGCTGACGACCACGGACGTGACCTCCGCCATCACCGAGCAGAACAACCAGATCGCCGCTGGCCAGCTGGGCGGCCTGCCGCCGGTGCCGGGGCAGCAGTTGAACGCCTCGATCATCGCGCAGACCCGTCTGACTTCGCCGGAAGAGTTCGGCAAGATCCTGCTGAAGGTAAATACCGACGGTTCCCAGGTGCGCCTGCGCGACGTCGCTCACATCGAGCGCGGCGCGGAAAGCTACGCCGTTACCGCTCGCTATAACGGCAAGCCTGCCGCCGGCCTGGGTATCAAACTGGCAACCGGCGCCAACGCCTTGAACACCGCCAAAGGTGTGAAAGACGAGCTGGCCAAGATGGCGCCATTCTTCCCGCAAGGGATGAAAGTGGTTTATCCGTACGACACCACCCCGTTCGTTAAAATCTCCATCAACGAAGTGGTGAAAACGCTGATCGAAGCCATCATCCTGGTGTTCCTGGTGATGTATCTGTTCCTGCAGAACTTCCGCGCGACGCTGATCCCAACCATCGCGGTGCCAGTAGTACTGTTGGGGACCTTTGCGATACTCGCGGCGTTCGGCTTCTCGATAAACACCCTGACGATGTTCGGCATGGTGTTGGCGATCGGCCTGCTGGTAGATGACGCCATCGTGGTGGTGGAAAACGTCGAGCGCGTCATGTCCGAAGAGGGGCTGCCGCCGAAAGAAGCCACCCGTAAATCGATGGGCCAGATCCAGGGCGCGCTGGTGGGCATCGCCATGGTGCTGTCAGCGGTATTCGTGCCGATGGCGTTCTTTGGCGGCTCAACCGGCGCCATCTATCGCCAGTTCTCGATCACCATCGTATCCGCGATGGCGCTGTCGGTGCTGGTGGCCTTGATCCTGACGCCGGCGCTGTGCGCCACCATGCTCAAACCGATCCCGAAAGGCGATCACGGGGTTAAAACAGGCTTCTTCGGCTGGTTTAACCGCATGTTCGAGAAGAGCACGCATCACTATACCGACAGCGTGGGCAACATCCTGCGCAGCACCGGCCGCTATCTGATCATCTACCTGCTGATCGTGGTTGGCATGGGCCTGCTGTTCCTGCGCCTGCCTTCCTCGTTCCTGCCGGACGAAGATCAGGGCATCCTGTTGACCATGGTGCAGTTGCCTGCCGGCGCCACCGAATCCCGCACCAACAAGGTGTTGGAAGAAGTCTCCGACTACTTCCTGAACAAGGAAAAGGACAACGTGGTTTCGGTGTTTACCGTCGCGGGCTTCGGCTTCAACGGTAACGGCCAGAACAACGGCCTGGCATTCGTCAGCCTGAAAGACTGGGGTGAGCGTCCGGGGGCCGGGAACAAGGTAGAAGCGATCGCCGGTCGCGCCATGGGCGCCTTCTCGCAGATTAAAGAAGGCCTGGTGTTCCCGTTCAACCTGCCGGCGATCATCGAACTCGGTACCGCAACCGGCTTCGACTTCGAGCTGATTGACCAGGGCGGCCTGGGGCACGAAAAACTGACTGAAGCGCGTAACCAGCTGTTGGGCATGGTTGCTCAGCATCCGGATGTGCTGGTGGGCGTGCGCCCGAACGGCCTGGAAGATACGCCGCAGTTCAAACTGATCGTCGATCAGGAGAAAGCCAAGGCGTTGGGCGTCAGCATCACCACCATTAACAGCACGCTGAGCACCGCGCTGGGTGGCTCGTACGTCAACGACTTCATCGACCGCGGTCGTGTGAAGAAGGTGTACGTACAGGCCGAAGCGCCGTTCCGCATGCTGCCGGAAGACATCAACAAGTGGTACGTGCGCGGTACCAGCGGCCAGATGGTGCCATTCTCCGCCTTCTCTTCGGCGAAATGGGAATACGGCTCACCGCGTCTGGAACGCTATAACGGCTTGCCGTCGATGGAAATTCTGGGCCAGGCCGCACCGGGCAAGAGTACCGGTGAAGCGATGAACCTGATGGAACAGCTGGCGTCCAAACTGCCAAGCGGCATCGGTTACGACTGGACCGGCATGTCCTATCAGGAACGTCTGTCGGGCAACCAGGCGCCGGCGCTGTACGCTATCTCGATTCTGGTGGTGTTCCTGTGTCTGGCGGCGCTGTATGAAAGCTGGTCCGTGCCGTTCTCGGTCATGCTGGTATTGCCGCTGGGGGTTATCGGTGCGTTGTTGGCCGCGACGATGCGCGGCATGAACAACGACGTGTACTTCCAGGTAGGGCTGCTGACCACCATTGGTCTATCGGCGAAGAACGCCATCCTGATCGTGGAATTCGCCAAAGACCTGATGGAAAAAGAAGGCAAAGGCCTGATCGAGGCGACATTGGAAGCAGTGCGTATGCGTCTGCGTCCAATCCTGATGACATCCCTGGCCTTCATCCTCGGGGTTCTGCCGCTGGTTATCAGCAGCGGTGCGGGCTCCGGCGCACAGAACGCGGTTGGTACCGGCGTTATGGGCGGGATGATCACCGCTACCGTCTTGGCGATCTTCTTCGTACCGGTGTTCTTCGTGGTGGTTCGCCGCCGCTTCAGCAAGAAGAACGAAGACCTGGAACACAGCCATCCGGTAGAGCACCACTGATCGCTCAGTGATGTGAGCTCCACCCGATAATCGAAAAGGCCGCGCATGCGGCCTTTTTCTTTTGCTTCAGCAGATTAATGCAAACCGTTCTCATTAATTCGCTCATGAGTGCAATTTACGCTTGATCATGATGCCAGGTCGGCGCATAATTATTGTTATAGTATAACATTACACAAGAGAGCCATTATGAAACCCGGCATCCATCCCGATTATCGCACCGTGGTGTTCCACGACGTCAGCGCCAATGCCTACTTCAAAGTGGGATCGACCATCAAAACCGATCGCACTATCGAACTGGACGGCGAAAGCTGGCCGTATGTCACCCTCGACGTCTCTTCCGCTTCGCATCCGTATTACACCGGTAAGCAGAAAGACTATTCCAAAGAAGGCAGCACGGCGCGCTTCCAGCAGCGCTTTGGCCGCTTTATCGGCAATAAGTAACAAGGAAACCCCATGCAGGTATTGAGTTCATTGCGTTCGGCGAAAAATCGCCATCCGGATTGCAAAGTCGTGCGTCGTCGTGGCCGCATCTATGTGATCTGTAAAAGCAATCCGCGATTCAAAGCGGTACAGGGACGTAAGAAAAAGCGTTAACTCCCAAGTGTCATCTGTCGCAAAGCCCCGTTGCTGCTCAACGGGGCTTTTTTTATGGCGAGAAAGTGCCTGCAAGCTGTCCCCCACCCGCAGGCGGGGGCAGAGATTACTTCATGCTGCTCAGCAACGTGTCGACATTGTGTTTGAACGCCTGCTCATAGGTGGCCGCCGGGCCGCCGGCGCGGGAGAGCGCTTCAGGGTACAGCTCGCCGCCCACCTTGGCGCCGGTGGCGGCGGCAATCTGCTTCACCAGCCGCGGATCGGTCTGGTTTTCGATAAAGTAAGCGTTAACCTTCTCCTGTTTAATCTGCTTAATCAGGCTCGCCACGTCGCTGGCGCTGGCTTCCGCTTCGGTGGAAAATCCGACCGGGGCAAGGAAGGTGACGCCATACTCTTGTCCAAAGTAGCCAAAAGCATCATGGCTGGTCAGCACCTTACGTTTCTGCGGTGGCACTGCGGCGAACTGAGTTTTGGCCCACAGATCCAGCTTTTGCAGCTGCTGAATGTAGTCGGCGCCGCGCTGGCGAAAATAGTTGGCATCCTCAGGATCGGCGGCGATCAGGGCGTTCATCACGTTGGTGGCGTACTGCACGCCGTTTTTCATGCTGTTCCAGGCGTGAGGATCGGTAATCGGTTTGCCATCCTCTTCCATCTGGCGGGTGTTGATGTCCTGTGAAGCGGTGATCACCTGCCCTTTATAACCCGAAGCCTTGACCAGGCGATCGATCCACCCTTCCAGCCCCAGGCCGCTGACGAATACCACATCAGCCTGAGCCAGCTTCTTGCCGTCCTGCGGTGAAGGCTCGAAACTGTGCGGATCGCCATCCGGCCCCACCAGCGTGCTGACCTTGACGTGATCGCCGCCCACCTGCTTGACGATATCTCCGAGAATGGAAAAGCTGGCGACGGCATCGACGGTCTTCGCCATCGCCAATGGGCTGGCCAGCAGAGCAGCTACCGCCAGCGATATAGGTAAACGTTTCATATTTTCTCCTTGCAAATGGCACTTCTCAACGGCGCGCAAAGGCGTAAATGCCTCCGCGCGTTCCAAACAGGATCGAGACAAAAAAGAGGATGCTGGCGCTGAGCACGATCGCCGGACCGGCAGGCAGCGAAGCGTAGTAGGACCACACCAGCCCAATCAGACTGGAAAGCGCGCCGATGCCCATCGCCGTCGCCAGCGTCTGCGGCAGATTGCGCGCCCAGAAGCGTGCGCTGGCGGCGGGCAGCATCATCAGCCCCACCGACATCAGGGTGCCGAGGATCTGGAATCCCGCCACCAGATTGACCACCACCAGCGCCAAAAACAGGCCGTGGATCAGCGCCAACCGGCGCGGCGCGTTAACGCGCAGGAAAGTGACGTCGAAGGATTCGATAACCAGCGCGCGGTACAGCGCCGCCAGCGCCAGCAGCGAAACCGAGGCGATAGCACCGACCATCAGCATCGCCTGCGCATCCACCGCCAGGGTCGAACCGAACAACACGTGCAGCAGATCCACGCTGGAACCGCGCAACGAGACCAGCGTGACCCCCAGCGCCAGTGAGCCCAGATAGAATCCGGCGAAGCTGGCGTCCTCTTTCAGCGGCGTGCGGCGGCTCACCAGGCCGGACAGCATCGCCACCGCCAGCCCGGCGATAAAGCCGCCTACGCCCATCGCCACCAGCGACATGCCGGAAATCAGATAACCGATCGCCGCGCCGGGCAACACCGCGTGGGACAACGCATCCCCCACCAGGCTCATGCGGCGCAGCAACAGAAACACGCCCAGCGGGGCTGCGCTGAGCGACAACGCCAGGCAGGCCATCAGCGCGCGGCGCATAAAACCGAAAGAGAGGAAAGGATCGACAAGCCCATGCAACAGCATCATGGCGCCACCGCCCGCAGATCCGGCAGCCGGTCGGCGGCGTGATACCTCGGCACCTGTTCCAGCACTTGCTTGGCCGCGCCCCAGTGGCAAGCCTGCGGCGTCAGCAACAGCGCCTGCGGAAAATGCTCGGCGACCATCGACATATCGTGCAGCACGGCGATCACCGTTTTCCCCTGCCGGTGCAGCTGCGCGATCGCCTGCAGCAGGATCTGCGTGGTGGTGCTGTCGATACCGGTGAAAGGTTCATCCAGCAAAATCAGCGGCGCCTGTTGGACCAGCAGGCGCGCAAACAACACCCGCTGCAGCTGGCCGCCGGAGAGCTCGCCCACCGGGCTGTGCGCCAGCGCACTCATGCCGACGCTCGCCAGCGCTTCATTAACCTGGCTCGCCGCATGCTGGTTCATACCGCCGAACATGCCGCTTTGCGGCCAACATCCCATCGCCACCAGATCGCTTACCGCGATCGGGAACTGCCGATCCAGCTCCGCCTGCTGCGGTAAGTAAGCTCTGCGCGGCGGCTTTCCGCCGCTGAAACTCAGGCTGCCGCCCATCGGCGGCAACAAACCGGCGAGCGTTTTCAGCAATGTCGATTTTCCGGCCCCATTGACGCCCACCACCGCGGTTAACGAGCCGGCGGTAAACTGCCCGCTCAGCGGCGGGAAAAGCGGCGTGGCGCCATAGCCTAGCGCCAGCTGACGCAGGATGATCATGGCAGCGATACCGCCCAAAAGATGCCGAGCCACAGCAGAGCCAGCAGCACAACGGCCCCCGCACAACGCGCAGCAGCGGAGGTGGTGAACAACGAATTCAGTGGCGGCGCGGCACCATGTCGTGAAGTGGGAATCAATGTTATGACCAAAATAATGGATGAAAGTTATAATATAACATCACAACAACTACCATGGCTCAAGCTATGGCGCGACAATAATGCAACGGAACGTAACAATCCCTAGCACAGCGGATCTCCCCCCGCCCCCTTACAAAACCCA
Source organism: Serratia sp. CY76391 (assembly GCF_052166695.1). Lineage (NCBI taxonomy): Bacteria > Pseudomonadati > Pseudomonadota > Gammaproteobacteria > Enterobacterales > Yersiniaceae > Serratia > Serratia sp. CY76391. Next base: position 175,501 of record NZ_JBJNOJ010000001.1, on the reverse strand, counting down.
GGGATATTTCCATTCGGTTGGAATGTTGGCGTAAGGTAAAGAACAGCGGTAAATCGAAAAATTTACCGACGAGGGCGGAAAAGGAGTAAGATAAGCAGATAACATTGTTGTTGGCCGAGATTAATGCTTGTTACCCTTGCCTGTAACCTGGACGTCAACGCACTTTCTGTTAAAAAATTAAAGAAAGTGGTTCATGACAATATTGCGGAGTTAGTGCCGGCGCTGACCAGCGGACTCAGCTTTTATTCTGAAAGCGCACGCTATGCCGAAGATTCATTAGAAATACTTGATATAGTGCAGCAAGGTGACAGCGATTATTCAATGAGTTATCGTTATAAGTGGGGCATTTTTAATGCCTGCCTGGATATCAACAGCGAAGATATCATCAACGACAGCGTCCGGTTTCGAGTGACGGCGCGGGGTTTAATCTTCGACATCATTGATAACTCACGCCCATCAACTGCGGATGAATTGTAAGTTTAAGTAATAACTACAGGCCAAACGCGAAAAAATGATTTATATTCATTTTACGGGAAGTTTATTTAACCACCGTTAAGCTGCCTCCGTTCATGATGTAAATCAGCTTACTCACATAGTGTTATCACACCGCAATTAAGACTTACGGAGGGGATGATATGGATGAGTATTCGCCTAAGCGACACGACATTGCTCAGCTCAAATTCTTGTGCGAAAATTTGTATGATGAAGGTATCGCTACCCTGGGAGACAGTCATCATGGGTGGGTCAACGATCCGACGTCCTCCGTCAACCTGCAGCTTAATGAGTTGATCGAACATATCGCTTCGTTTGTGATGAGTTATAAAATTAAATACATGGACGAATCTGACCTGTCGGAGTTAGTCGAAGAATATCTCGACGATACCTATACGCTGTTCAGCAGCTATGGTATCAATGATTCCGACCTGCGCCGCTGGCAAAAAACCAAGGCGAGATTATTCAGAATGTTCTCAGGAGAGGACATCTGTACGACAATGAAAACTTAGGGGATAATTATTCCCAAGCTATTTTACGGTTATTAAACTAAAGGCCACCATGACTAAAACCGACTATCTGATGCGTTTACGTAAATGCACCACGATTGATACTCTCGAACGTGTTATTGAGAAAAATAAGTACGAGCTTTCCGATGATGAACTGGAGCTGTTTTACTCAGCGGCAGATCATCGTCTGGCAGAGCTCACCATGAACAAACTGTATGACAAAATCCCCACCTCCGTTTGGAAATATGTCAGATAATCAGCCCCCAACGCGTTGAGCCGATGCTTTTATCGGCCTCAATGTTCAAGTTGAATACGTACTTTTCCTATTGACAGTAAAACTTCACTTGCGTTCCCTCTTCCGATAATAATATTGCGCGGAAACAATTTTCTTTTTTAATCGAGACAGGTTATCTCATCGCCCACCTCACTGTGCCCGCTCCCCAGAACCGCTAATTCATTATCCAAAAGAATTGAAGGCGGGAAGAAAAGAAATGCGTGTCGCTCTGCCTGATGACAGAAATGGATAATAGATATGTGGAGGAGAGGTGACAAAAGCGCGGATTGGCGAAGCCCAAATGGGTGGGGACCCTGCCAGCTACATCCCGGCACACACGTCACCTGCTGCGGCTGCTTCCTTCCGGACCTGACCGAGTTCACAAGTTAGTGTTGCGGGAGAACCAACAGGGCCCCCATTGACGGCTTCTGTACTCCGAAGCGGTGGGCATTATCGGCGATGCCCCACCAAATAGCAAGCCAACCGGGGCCAACCGCTGTTTTCTTGCCCACCTGCATTGTGGCACACTCTTCGCCTGGGTTTTGACTCGTGCAGGAACAGCAATATGCAACCAGAAGACGCCTCTTTCAGCCAGCGGGTTTTCCATATCGTGGCCGCCATCCCGTTCGGCAAAGTCACCACTTACGGTGAAGTCGCCCGGCTGGCCGGCTCGCCGCGCGCCGCGCGTCAGGTTGGCGGCGTGCTGCGGCGTTTGCCGGAAGGCAGCGCACTGCCCTGGCACCGGGTGATCAACCGCCACGGACAGATCTCGCAGCAGGGGGAGGATTTTCAACGGCAACGGCAGGCACTGCTGGCGGAGGGGATAATTTTCGGCCCGCACAGCACGGTCGATTTCGAACGCTACGGCTGGCGCTGGTAAAACAAAACAGCCTTTGGCCGGAGCGCAAAGGCTGTTGATTTTATCTTGCTGTACCGCAGTAAGTTTACTGCATGGCGGTTGGCGCAGCCTGAATCGGCACGCCCTGCACCGGAACCAGCAGCAGATCGGCGCGGGTGCCGTTGCGGTTAACCACTTCCTGGATGGTGTCGGTAATGAACATCAGGCGCCCGTTGACCGTCACCGCCGCGCTCAGAATGATGCGCGCATTCGGTTGGATGTAGGACGGGTTGTACGGCAGCGTAAAGCTGAATGGCGCCTGCTGCCCTTCGGTACGTACCGCGCGCTGTGCAATCACTTTGGACGGCGCATCCGCCAGCGAAGCGTCAGAGAGGGTGACCGTCAGTACGGCGTCCGGCGGCAGCGCAATGCGCTGACGTATATTAACCGAACCTGTCACCGCCGGGCCCTGAATCTGCGTTTGCGCAGCCGCCGGGTTACCGGCCGTCTGTGTAGGCACATCGGCACTCTTTTGCGCGCATCCTGCCAGCGTGATCGTCAGTGCCGCGGCACCGCCTACGATTTGCCAGAGTTTCATGGATCGGTCTCCTTTTTTATTATCAACATGTTGGTGGCTTTCACCACCTCACCTATTAAACCTAGCACAAAACACTGATAAATCCACTTTACCCCGCCTATTAATCACTTAAACAGCCCAAGGCGTCCATGATTAAGAGCATTCTCATCGGCCCCTTAACGCAAAATGTTGACGCCGCGCCGTGATATTCCGCACACTGCGCAAAATGATTATTAGAAAGGTAACAACTTTATGAGCCAGGCATTGCAAAACCTCCTCGATCTGCTGGATCTGGAGAAAATCGAAGAAGGGTTGTTCCGCGGTCAGAGTGAAGATCTGGGGCTGCGCCAGGTGTTCGGCGGGCAGGTGGTCGGCCAGGCGTTGTACGCCGCCAAACAGACGGTGCCGGACGAGCGCAGCGTGCATTCGTTCCACAGTTACTTCCTGCGCCCGGGCGACAGCAGCAAACCTATCGTTTACGACGTGGAAACCCTGCGCGACGGCAACAGCTTCAGCGCACGCCGCGTCAGCGCCATCCAGCACGGCAAACCTATCTTCTATATGACCGCCTCCTTCCAGAGTCCGGAAGCGGGTTTTGAGCATCAGAATCTGATGCCGGACGTGCCGCCGCCGGAAGGGCTGCTGTCTGAGTCAGAGATCGCCCAGAAGCTGGCGCATATGCTGCCGGAAAAAGTGCGCGAAAAATTTATCGGCCAGAAGCCGATCGAAATGCGCCCGGTGAAATTCCATAACCCGCTGAAAGGCAGCGTGGAAGAACCGCATCGCTACGTGTGGTTCCGCGCCAACGGCAGCATGCCGGACGATCAGCGCATCCACCAATATCTGCTGGGCTACGCGTCGGACTTTAACTTCCTGCCGACGGCGCTGCAGCCGCACGGCGTCGGCTTCCTCGAGCCGGGCATGCAGGTGGCCACCATTGACCATTCGATGTGGTTCCACCGTCCGTTCCGCATGGATGACTGGTTGCTGTACGCGGTGGAGAGCTCCTCCGCCTCCGGCGCACGTGGCTTTGTGCGCGGCCAGATTTATACCCGCGAGGGCGTACTGGTCGCCACCACCGTGCAGGAAGGGGTGATTCGCCAACGCGACGCCTGATCCGCAGCATAAAGAAAGGGGCGATGTTTCCATCGCCCCTTTTGGCTTCATCATTATTTTAGTCTTTAGCGCACTGCCCTGCTTTGAGCCTTACTGGTTGTAGGCGCTCTCGCCGTGGCTGTTGACGTCCAGCCCCTCGCGTTCCTGCTCCTCCGGCACTCTCAATCCAACCATGGCGCCCGCGATCTTGAAGGCGATAAAGGCGGCGACGCTCGACCACACCAGCGTGATCAGCACGCTCACCAGTTGGATCCAGACCTGATGGCCCATCGTCACCCCTTCGGCGTAACCGGTGCCGCCCAGTGAAGAGGCGGTAAACACCCCGGTCAACAGGCAGCCGACGATGCCGCACACCCCGTGCACACCGAACACGTCGCAGGTGTCGTCCACTTTCAGCCATTTTTTCAGCGTCACGACGCCCCACAGGCCGGCGACGCCGCCCACCAGGCCGATGATCAACGCCCCGCCCACGCCCACGGTGCCCGCCGCCGGCGTCACTGCTACCAGCCCGGCGATCATGCCGGAGCAGGCGCCCAGCAATGAAGGCTTGCCGCGCAGCACCCACTCGGCGAAGGTCCAGGAGAGAATGGCGCCCGCAGTGGCAACCACGGTGTTGAGGAATGCCAGAGCCGCAATGCCGTTGGCCGCGCTGGCGGAACCGGCATTGAAGCCGAACCAGCCGATATACAGGATGGACGCCCCGGTAAACACCATCGGCAGGTTGTGCGGTTTGAAGGCCTCTTTACCGAAGCCGGCGCGCTTGCCAATCAGGTAGGCGCCGATCAACCCGGCGCTGGCGGCGTTGATGTGCACCACGGTGCCGCCGGCGAAGTCCAAGGCGCCGTCGGCGGCCAGGTAACCGCCGCCCCACACCATGTGCGCGATCGGCAGATAAGACAGCGTGAACCAGAGGATCGCGAAGATCAGCACCGCCGAGAAGCGAATGCGTTCGGCGAAGCCCCCCACCACCAGCGCCACGGTGATACAGGCGAAGGAGGCCTGGAAGGCGACGTGGATCATTTGGCTGATGCTGCCGGTGACGCTGTCGATGCCGATGCCTTTCAGCATCGCCGTTTCGAACCCGCCGAACACCGCATTGCCCTCGCTGAACGCCAGGCTATAGCCGTACAACACCCACAGCACGCAGACCAGCGCGAAGGTGACGGTGACCTGCGTCAGCATCGACAGCACGTTTTTGCCGCGCAGCAAGCCACCGTAAAACAGCGCGATGCCCGGCAGCGTCATGAACAGCACCAACGCGGTGCAGATCATCATAAAGGCGTTGTCGGCCTTATCAGCGACCGCCGGGGCGGCCAGGGCCAAAGAAGGAACCAGGGTTACCGAACTCAGGCCCAACATGGATAACAGTCTTTTCATTATCAATCCATCCCCATCACTTAACTGAGTTCGCGGTTACAGTGCCGATTCGTCGGTTTCACCGGTGCGAATGCGGATCACACGTTGCAACTCGGCAACGAAAATTTTGCCGTCGCCGATTTTGCCGGTGTAGGCGGCTTTGCTAATCACATCAACCACTTCATCCAACTGATCGTCGGCGATGGCGATATCGATTTTGACCTTGGGCAGGAAATTGACGTTATATTCGGCGCCGCGATACAGCTCGGCGTGCCCCTTCTGGCGGCCAAAGCCCTTCACTTCGGTTACGGTCAACCCCTGAATGCCCACGGAGGACAAGGCCTCGCGCACGTCCTCCAGCTTGAACGGTTTGATTACCACGGTCACCAGCTTCATATTGCCCCTCCACGAATTAAGCCCAAACTCACCCCTGGTACGCGTCATATGTAGCAAGGGCTGTGCCAAATTTAATTTTGCAGGGCGATTCAGCGGATTAGCGGGCACGCGGGCGCAGCCGCGAGGCAGCACGGCACCGATACCTTGGATAGGTTAAATAATGCGCACTGATTTGGTGCACATCGCGTCGAAAAAGTGCAGAAAGGGGGCGTGACCCAGATGGTTTGCCTGCTTATGGTGCGTTGGAAAGAAAGAAGGGCCGCGAGCGCGGCCCATATTCAGGCGGGTTGGCTCTCCTCGCGCACCGCTTCCGCCAACTGCTCGCCCGCCAACTGCAGTTGGTACATCTGGTAGTAACGCCCCTGCTGCGCCAGCAGCTGCTGATGGTTGCCCTGCTCCACCGCCTGGCCGCGATGCAGCACCAAAATGGAATCGGCGTCGACGATCGTCGAGAGGCGGTGAGCGATCACCACCAGCGTGGTGTGCTCGCGGATCGCACGCAGCGCGCGCTGGATAGCCTGCTCGGTGCCCGAGTCGATATTGGCGGTCGCCTCGTCGAGGATCAGGATCTGCGGCGCCTGCACCAAGACCCGCGCCATCGCCAGCAGCTGTTTCTGCCCAACCGACAGGTTATTGCCCTGCTCCCCCAGTCGGGTGTGAATCCCCTGCGGGAAGCCACGCACCAGCTCCGCCAGCTGCACCGTTTCCAGCGCTCGCCAAACGGCGTGTTCCTCGATATTGCGCCCCAGCGTCACGTTGGCCAGCACCGAATCGGCGATCACCACCGGATCCTGCTGCACCATGGCCACGCCCAGGCGCAGCGTGCGGTGTGACAAGCTGGAGATCGGGCGGCCATCGAGACGCACTTCCCCCTCGCTGACCGGGTAATAACCCATCAGCAGGTTGGCCAAGGTGCTCTTGCCGCTGCCGGTGTGCCCGACCAGCGCCACGAAGCCACGCGACGGCACCGACAGCGAAATATGCTGCAGCACCTTTTTGTCCGCGCGGTAAGCGAAGCTCAGATCGGTGATGTCGATGCGGCCGCCGGCCAACGGACTATCGTCGGAACCGTAACTCTGCTGGCTGCGATCCATCAGTTCGAAAATGCGTTCGCCGGCCACCACCGCCTGCTGCAGGATCGACTGTTGTGACGTCAGCTCGATCAACGGTTCGTTCAAACGCCCCAGGTAGTTGATGAAGGCATAGAGTACGCCGACGCCAATCACGCCTTCACCGCTGAAGCCGAACAACATCAGCAAACCGCACAGCACCAGCGCCGAAAACAGGCTGAGCAGCGGCCGCAGCAGGAAACCGTCGAGCCGCAGCGTCTGCATGCGCGCGAGATAGTGCGACTGGCTGGCGGCGCTCATGCGCTCGCCGAAGCGCACCTGCTGGCGGAATTGCTGGATCACGCCCATGCCGTTGATCACTTCGTTGAAGCCGTCGTTGATGTCCGCCAGATAACTGCGCACCCGGCGCACAATCGGCGTGCTGTAATATTGATAGATGCCCATCACCACGAACACCGCCGGGAAGATGCAGATAGCCACCAGCGCCATGCGCCAGTCGAGGCTGAACATCGCCACCAGCATGGCGCCGATCAGCGCGGCGCTTTTCAGCACCGTGGAGACCACCATCACGTACAGGTCCTTGATCACTTCGGTGTCGTTGGTGACGCGCGAGATCAATTGCCCGACCGGTTGCGTGTCGAAGGCGCTGAGCGGCTGGCGCAGCGCGGCGTCCATCACGTCGGTGCGCAGCCGCTGCACCACGCCTACCGCCGCCTGGTTGAACAGCAGCGCCTGGAAGTAATGCAGCGCCGCCGCCAGCAGCTCCAGCAGAATGTAGGCCGCCGCCAACCCGCCGACGATCATCAGCGGCAGTTGCCCTTTGGCGACGTAATTATCGATAAAATAGCTCACCAGGATCGGCCCGGCGACTTCCGCCGCCGCCGCCACCCACAGCATCAGCACCGCCACCCCCAACGGTTTGCGGTACGGCGAACCGTAGGCCAGCAGGCGCTTCAGCGTCGGCCACAGCTTTTGCACTTTATTCATCGGCCAACGCCTCCTCGCCGTTTTCCGGCGCTTCGTCCAGCGCCGCTTCCAGCTGCTGATAGCGGTACATATCGCGATACCAGCCCGGCTGCGCCGCCAGCGCCGCCGGATCGCCGCGCTGCGCCACGCCGCCGTGCTGCATCACCAGGATTTCGCTGGCCTCGGTTAATGCCGACAGCCGGTGTGCGCTGATGATCACCGTGCGACCTTGCCCCCAGCTGCGCAGGTTGTGCAGGATCTGGTGTTCGGTACGGCCATCCACCGCCGATAGCGCATCGTCGAGGATCAGGATCTCCGCATCCAGCAGCAGCGCGCGCGCGATGGAGATGCGCTGTTTCTGCCCGCCCGACAGCATCACGCCGCGTTCGCCCACCTCGGTGTCATAGCCCTGCGGCAGCCGCAGAATGTCCTCATGGACGCTGGCTAACCGCGCCGCCTGTTCGATCTGCGCCTGCGTCGCCCCCGGATGGCCCAGTGCGATGTTGTTCGCCACGGTATCGGAGAACAGGAACGGCGTTTGGCTCACCACCGACAGCCGCGAACGCCAGTCGTCGAGTTTGACCTGCGGCAACGGCAGGCCGTGATAGCGGATCTGCCCTTGATCGACGTCGAACTGGCGCTGGATCAGCGACAGCAGCGTCGATTTGCCGGCTCCGGTCGGCCCGCATAGCCCCAGCATTTGCCCTGGTTTCAGCGTCAGCGCCACATCGTGCAGCGCCGGATGCGGGTTTTCCGGGTAGTGGAACGCGCGGATATCCACCTCCAGCACGCCGCGCCCGGCCGGCAACGCCTGCGGGCCATCCTGCACCGCAGGCGCCTCGTCGAGCAGGCTGCGGATGCGGCTGTAGGCTGCGCTGCCGCGCTCGACGATATTGAACATCCAGGCCAGCGCCAGCATTGGCCAGATCATCAGGCCGAGGTACATCACAAAGCTGGTCAGTTGCCCGAGCGTCAGCGAACCGTTCACTACCATCCAGCTGCCGCCGCCGATAGCCAACAGGTTAGACGCGCCGATGGCGATATAAATGGTCGGATCGAAGCGCGCATCCACCCGCGCCACGTGCATGTTCTTGGCCCCGGTCTGCGCCGCGACGTCGGCGAAGCGGTTGGATTGGTGATCTTCCAGCCCGAAGGCCTTGATCATGCGGATGCTGGTCATGCTTTCCTGCGCCTGATCGTTCAGGCTGGAAAACGCCGCCTGCGCCGATTTAAAGCGCTGGTGCAGCTGGTCGCCGTAATATTTAATGGCGATCGCCATCAGCGGCATCGGGATTAACGCCAACACCGTCAGCTGCCAGCTGATTTGGGTGCTCATGACCACCAGCACCACCACCCCCATCACCAGCGAATCCACCAACGTCAACACGCCTTCACCGGCGGCGAACACCACGCGATCCACATCGTTGGTGGCGCGCGCCATCAGGTCGCCGGTGCGATGACGCAGGTAGAACGCCGGGTTTTGTCGGCTGAGCTGGCGGTAAAAGTTTTCGCGCAGTTCGACCGCCAGCTGGTAGGAAGCGCCGAACAGCAGCACCCGCCACACATAGCGCAGCAGGTAAACGACTATCGCGGTGCCGATCATCAGCCCGAGCCAGGCCAACAGCACGCCGGTGGACATCTGTTTTTCGGTGACGCCATCCACGATGATGCCGACCAGCTTAGGCGGCAACAGTTGCAGGATGGCGATGACGATCAGCAGCACCACCGCCCCGAGGTAGCGGCGCCACTCCCGGCGGAAGTACCAGCCGATTTGTGCAAATAATCTCACGCAGTTTGATTCCAGGATTTTATGGGATTTGTCTCTTTTTCTGCTTCAGCAGAGCAGGATACCACCGTTGAGCCGCCCGTCCGGTTAACTTTTCACTCCGGCACCGGCAGCGCAGTGGTGTATTTGATTTTTTCCATGGCAAAGCTCGAGGTGACGTCAATAAGGCCCGGTACGCCGTTCACCAGGCGCTTATAAAAGCCGTCGTAGCTTTTCATGTCCGCCACTTCGACCTGCATCAGGTAGTCGTACTCCCCCGCCATCCGGTAGAACGCCAGCACCTCGGGCATCTGGCTGGTCAGCTGCACAAACGCCTGATACCACTCGCTGCTGTGCTGCTGGGTCTTGATCAGCACGAACGCCGTCAGCCCCAGCCCGAGCTTTTCGTTATCCAGCAAGGCCACCCGGCCGCGGATATAGCCTTCGTCTTCCAGACGCTTCAGCCGTTTCCAGCACGGCGTAGAGGTCAAATTGACCGCATCGGCCAGCGCCTGCAGCGACTGGGTGCAATCTTGCTGCAGCATGCACAGCAGCTTACGGTCTGTTTTATCTAACATAGCGGCAACCCGGAGAAAAATTTTCTCCCATTAGGCGATTAAACAGGGAAAATGGCAATCCTTTTTTCCTGCCGACAGGCTATGCTACGCCATAAACCAGCCCCCTATTCTGAGGCCAAATCATGACAAACTCTTGGGTAAAATATGCTATCGGTGAAATAGAAGCGGATTTTCAGCGCTCCGCCGATACGCACCTGATTCGCCTGAACCTGCCGGCGTTTCCCGGCATCTGCCTGTACCTGAAAGATGAAAGCACTCACCCGACAGGCAGCCTGAAACACCGCTTGGCGCGCTCGCTGTTCCTTTATGGCCTGTGCAACGGCTGGATCACCGAGAACACCACCATCATCGAGGCCTCTTCCGGCAGCACCGCGGTCTCCGAAGCCTACTTCGCCCGTCTGATCGGCCTGCCGTTCATCGCGGTGATGCCGTCCTGCACCGCGCGCCGCAAGGTGGAACAGATCGCCTTTTACGGCGGCCGCTGTCACTTCGTCGATCACGCCGCCCAGATCTACGCTGCCTCCGAACAGTTGGCGAAAGAGCTGAACGGCCACTATATGGATCAGTTCACCTACGCCGAGCGCGCCACCGACTGGCGCGGCAACAACAACATCGCCGACAGCATCTTCCGCCAGATGGCGCGCGAACCTTTCCCGGTGCCGAAACACATCGTGATGAGCGCCGGCACCGGCGGCACCTCCGCCACGCTGGGGCGCTACATTCGCTATCAGGGGCACGACACCCAATTGACGGTGGTCGATCCGGAAAACTCGGTGTTCTATGACTGCTTCCACCACGGCGATCGCACCCTGATCGGCAGCTGCGGCAGCCGTATCGAAGGCATCGGCCGCCCGCGCGCCGAGCCGTCGTTCATCCCGTCGGTAGTCGACAACATGCTGCGCGTGCCGGATGCCGCCAGCGTCGCCACCATTCACTGGCTGGAAAGCGTGCTGGGCCGCAAGGTTGGCGCCTCTACCGGCACCAACGTTTGGGGTGCGCTGCAGTTGGCGAAGCAGATGCGGGAAAACGGCGAGCAAGGGGCGATCGTCACCCTGCTGTGCGACAGCGGCGAGCGTTATCTGGATACCTATTACAACCCGGAATGGGTCAGCAACAACATCGGCGATCTGCAGCCGTATCTCGCGCAGCTGGCGGATTTGTAACGCCAGGCTTCGGCTAAAAAAAAGCCGGGTAGTCATACCCGGCCGGCTGTAAGGAGAACCTCATTCTTCGGGGGAATAGGTGAGGCAAGGTGAACGCAGCCAATGTTGTAAATAGTGAGCCACCGCCTGTTGTTGGCAATGGCCGATAACCGGTAGCTGCGGCAGCAGGGATTTCAGCTGCGGCAGGGCGTTGCCCATCACCACGCCGTGCCCCACCGCTCCCAGCATCTCTTTGTCGTTCATCGCGTCGCCGAACGCCATGCAGTCGGCCATCGTCAGCCCCAGATGACGGCTCAGCCGCTCCAGCGCCGTGCCTTTGTTGCAACCGAGCGGCAGCACCTCCAGACAGTCGTAGGCGGAAAAGCACAGGTCTGCCTCATCGCCCAATTGCGCCCGCAGCTGCACCTGCAACGCCAGCAACTCCTCATGTGGCGCGACAAAGCACACCTTGCTGTTGCCGAACGCCGGCAGAAGGCGCACATCGGCCAGTTGAAAACGAAAACCGCTCAGGTGATGCGCCCGCAGCATCTCTTCCGGCACGGGAAACTCGGTCAGCCAACCTTCGTCGCGGAATACATGCATGCTGGCGCGGGTGCGCCAATGATGATGCAGCACCTCTTCGGCCACCGCCGCCGGCAGGTCGGTGGCGTGCAGCTGTTGGCCGCGGTTGTCATATACCCGCGTGCCGTTGCCGGTGATCAGGTACCCCTGCAGCCCCAGTTGCGCCATGATCGGTTGCGCATCGAGGTAGTGGCGCCCGGTGGCGAACGTCACCACCATCTCACGCTCCACCAGCTGGTTCAGCACCGCCAGCGTTTCCGGGCCAACCCGGTGATCCGGCATCAACAGCGTGCCGTCCATATCGAAAGCTGCCAGGCGATACATAAAGACCTCATGAATGTGAACGCGATTACAATCACTGCAGTATGGGATGGTATTTGCGGAAGTAATAGTGAACAATTTGAGAAAACTGTTCCGGATTTCTGCCCATGCGCCTGGTTCACCGCCTCAGCCAATATCAACGCCTGTATCAACAGCTCGGCAGCGCGCCGATCGCCGTGACCATCGGCGAACTGGCGGCGATGTTCTACTGCAGCGAACGCCATGCCCGCACGCTGGTGCAGCAGCTGCAGGATCAAGGCTGGCTGAGCTGGCATTCGCAGCCCGGCCGCGGTAAGCGCGCTCGCCTGCACTGCCTGAAAACCCCGGATGAACTGCGCGCGCAGCTGCTTCAACAGCTGCTGCAACAGGGCAATCATCAGGGAGCGCTGGAGATGGCGCAGCTCGATCCGCAGCACCTGCAGGATCTGCTCAGCCCGCACCTCGGCGGGCAATGGCAGGCCGGCAGCCCGACACTGCGTATTCCCTATTACCGCACGCTGGAAGCGCTCGACCCGCTCACATTGACCGGCCGCGCCGAACAACATCTGGTGTCGACCCTGCACGCCGGACTGACGCGCCTGATGACCGGTAACCCGGAACCGCAGCCCGATCTGGCGCACCATTGGCAGATTAGCGATCGCGGCCTGCGCTGGCGCTTCTTTCTGCGCAGCCAGCTGCGCTGGCACAACGGCGAACCGTTGACCGGCCACCAACTGCTGCAAACGCTGGAAAAACTGCAGCGCCATCCGCGCAGCCAACCGAGCCTGGCCAACGTCGCGCGCATCAGCCTGCCGCATCCGTTGTGCATTCAGTTCGATCTGCACCTGCCGGACTACTGGCTGGCCCACCGGCTGGCGGAGCTGCCTTGCCTGATGACTCACCCGGAGCTGCCGGCCATCGGCGCCGGCCCGTTCAAGCTGACACTGAATGAGCCGCAACTGGTGCGGCTGGAACAGCACGCCGGTTATCATCTGCAGCATCCGTATCTGGATACCATCGAATACTGGATCACCCCCGATTTACCTACCGCCGGCACCTACACCAGTTGCCAGCATCCGGTGCGCATCACCATAGGCCAGCAAGACGATTTAGCGCAGGCCCGGCCGGTGCAGCGCAGCATGAGCCTGGGCTGGTGTTATTTGGCGCTGAACCTGCGCCATGGCGTGCTGAACGAAGCCCAGGGGCAAAAGCTGCTGATGCTGATCCAGCAGTCCGGCCTGCTGAGCCATCTGCCGATCCCCAACAGCGTGATCACCCCCAGCCATGAAATGCTACCCGGCTGGCGCATCCCCCACCAACAGGTCGAAGAGGATGTCGCCCTGCCCGCCCGGCTGACGCTGCTGTATCGGCCGCCGGTCGAGCTGGAAACGGTGACGGCCGCGCTACAGCGGTTGCTCGCGCAGCACGGCTGCGAGCTGGAAGTGCGTTACTATGCCGGCAAGCGCTGGCAAAGCGAGGAACAGATCGCCCAGGCCGATCTGCTGCTGGCGGACAACCTGATCGGCGAAGCGCCGGAGGCGACGCTGGAGAGCTGGCTGCGGCAGGATACGCTGTGGCGCGGCATCCTGACGGAAAGCCGCTGGCAGCAGCAACAGGATACGCTGCGGCAGATCCAGCAGCTGCAGGCGCAGCAACCGCGTTTCGCACGGCTGCAGGCCTATTATCAACGGCTGATGGCCGCCGCCATCATCACGCCGCTGTTCCACTACCAGTATCAGATCAGCGCGCCGCCGCGCATGCATGGCGTCACGCTGACCGCCCACGGCTGGTTCGATTTTTGCCAGGCGTGGCTGCCGCCGCCGGTGGACGACGCACCGGCCTGAGCCGAACCGCCCTGCGCCTGGCGGCCCTTTCTGCTACTATTGTCGCCGCAACGCAATTTTTATCCTGCCGCCCGAATGTGTATCGGGAGAGGCCAAAGCCCAAAAAGGTGATTTTATGAAGCGCGCGGTTGTCGTTTTCAGCGGTGGACAAGACTCCACGACCTGCTTAATCCAGGCATTGCAACAGTATGACGAAGTTCACTGCGTCACGTTCGATTACGGCCAGCGCCATCGCGCCGAGATTGAAGTGGCTCAAGAACTGTCGGTAACCCTCGGTGCCAAGGCGCACAAGGTGCTGGACGTAACGCTGCTCAATGAGCTGGCCGTCAGCAGCCTGACGCGCGACAATATTCCGGTTCCCGCCTACGATCCCAACCAGAAAAATGCGCTGCCGAGCACCTTCGTACCGGGCCGCAACATCCTGTTCCTGACGCTGGCGGCGATCTACGCCTACCAGGTCGAAGCGGAAGCGGTGATCACCGGCGTGTGTGAAACCGATTTCTCCGGCTACCCGGATTGCCGCGACGAGTTCGTTAAAGCACTGAACAAGGCGGTGACGCTGGGCATCGCCCGCGATATCCGCTTCGAAACGCCGCTGATGTGGCTGAACAAGGCCGAGACCTGGGCGCTGGCGGATTATTACCACCAGCTGGATCGCGTACGCCAGGATACGCTGACCTGCTACAACGGCATCAAGGGTGACGGCTGCGGCGAGTGCGCCGCCTGCAACCTGCGCGCCAATGGCCTGACGCAGTACCGGACCAACCAGGCAGAAGTGATGGCGGCGTTGAAACAGAAAGCCGGCCTGGCCTGAGGGCAGTGACGGCGGCAGCCTATGCCGCCCGTGAGCTTACTGCGGATTATCCTTCAGCGTGAGCGCCTCCAGGTGCTCGCGCAATTCTCCTTCGATCGGCAGCGCACGCTGCGTTTTCAGATCGACGCACACGAAAGTCAGCAGCGCGTCTGCCACCGGCGTCCCCGCCGGATCCTGCGTCACCTTTTGGCTCAGCACCCCGCTCTTGCCGTTGAGCTGCACCATCTGGCTGTCGATACGCAGCTTATCCCCCAATACCGCCGGGCTGCGGTAATTGATGTTGATGTTCACCACGATGAAAGCGATGTTGTTTTCCGTCATCCAGCGGAACCCGGCTTCGTTCTCCAACCACTCCCAACGCGCCTCTTCCAGAAACTCCAAATAGCGGGCGTTGTTAACGTGCTGGTAAACATCAAGGTGATAACCGCGAACTTTGATAAAGGTTTGCATAGGGAACGATCGCTCCTGCCTGGTGATTACAGAAAGAGGGAGCCGCGCTGGCTCCCTCGCCCGTTTGGTCAACGCGCCAAACTGGTAAGACCTGTAAAATGTAGCAGAGGAGTCACGGCCTCAGCGCCATTTTGCCACGCAGCCGCGACCGGGATCACATTTTCAGCCGGGTGCGGTTCTTCTCAAACAGCGCCGGCCCGATGCCCGGTACCTCCTGTAACTGCTCAACCTGGGTGAACGGCCCGTTCTGTTCGCGATAGCGCACGATGCCTTCCGCCTTCTTCAGGCCGACGCCGCTCAAGGCGGCGGCCAGTTGTTCGGCAGTGGCCTGATTGATGCTGACCGCCGCCTCTTCGGTTGCCTTGGTCATCACCGATTGTCCGCCATGGCTCGCCGGTGTTGAGAGCATCGGCGCCTCGTTTTTTTCCACCGCGGCGGCCGGCCCGGCCAGGCATAACAACAGCGCGGTCAGCGCGGCGTTAACGTGACGACGGTAACCGGAAAACGCTTTTTTCTCTGAATATTGCATGCTGTATCCTCCTTGTGTGTGACAGCACGGCTACCTTGCCGCGGCGGCGAATATTCAGCAATCGACGGATGTCAGATATGGAAAAGGCCGCGAAAGCGGCCTTTGTTTGTTGCACTGCGTTGCAGAAAAATGCGGCGATTACTGAGGCTGTTGCTCAGCGGCGCCCATTTTGATCTTGGCTTCTTTACGCAGGCTCGCCAGCAGCGAATCGAAGGAAACGCCGGTCGCGCCCTCTTCCATCTTGCCGACGAAGGTTTTCATTTCGTCTTCCGGCAGCGTGCCTGGCTTCACCGCATCAAGCGCAATCAGCACCACGTTGTCCTGACGATCCTGCGACATGCCGTACACCGGTTTGCCGTCCTGCGGGTGCGGCAGCGCGAACACGCTCTCCACCAGCTGGCTGTCTTCCGGCGCGCGCGCCATCTTCTGCACGGCGCCAAAGCTCAGGCCGGCGGCTTTCATCGCTTCGTCGCCCTTGCCCTGCTTCAGCTCAACCAGCAGCTTCTCGCCCTGCAGCTTCGCTGCCTGCAGCGCCTTGTTGCGTTTCACCAGTTCCGCCACGCGGTCTTTTACCTGGTCGAACGGTTCGATGCCTTCCGGCTTGTGGCCGCTCACGCGCACCACGAAAGCGCGGTCGCCGTCTACGGTGATCACGTCGGAGTTGCTGCCCGGCGCGCCGTTCTCGCCGATCAGCGAGCCGTCGAAGATCGCCTGCACCACCGGTTTGAAGTTCAGCGCGGCAGGGATGTTGTCGCGGGTGAACCAGTCGCTTTGCGCCGCTTTCACGCCGGCCGCTTCCTCAGCCGAGGCCAAAGATTCGTTGTCGCTGGTCGCCGCTTCGCTCACCTTCTGCTGCAGTGCGTAATAGGCGTCTACCGCTTTCTCCTGCTGCACCTGCTTGGCGATGGCGTCATGCACTTCGCTCAGCGGTTTCAGTTTCTCAGGTTCGATGTCGTTCAAACGCACGATCAGGTAGCCGACGGAGGATTTCACTACGCCAGACAGCTGCCCTTTCTCGGTCAGGTTAGCCTGCTTCAGTTCGTCGGCGGTGGTTTCCGGCTCCAGCCAACCCAGCTCGCCGCCGGTGCGGCGTGAGATGATGTCGGTGGATTTTTCTTTCGCCAGGGTGGCGAAATCGGCGCCCTTCTTCAGCTCATCCAGCGCCGCGTTGGCTTCCGCCTCGGTTTTCAGCTGGATCACGCTGTAGTTTTTACGCTCCGGCTGGCCGTAGCTGCTCTTGTGCTGGTCGTAGTAAGCGTTGATGTCCTCTTCGCTCACTTTCACCTTGTCCTGCATGGACGCGGCGTCCAGCGGGATATAGCTCACCTTCACCTGCTCCGGGGCGATGAAGCTGTTCTTGTTCTGATCGTAATACGCCTTCAGTTCGTCGTCGCCGGCGCTCTGTTTCGCCTGCAGCGCTTTCAAATCGATGGTCGCCAGGCGCACGTCGCGCTCCTGCAGCACCAGCGCCGCCATGGCTTGCGATTCAGACGGCAGCACGAAACCGGACTCGCCGAAGGCCTGGATCACCTGCTGATTGACCAACTGCTGGCGCATCGACTGCGCGAAGTTGTCGGCGGTGTAGCCCATGCGGCCAATCAGATCGAGATATTTGGCGTTATCGAACTGGCCGTTAGTCTGGAAGTAAGGCGCCTTGCGGATGGCGTCCTTGATCTGATCGTCGCTGACCGCCAGGCCCAGCTTCTTGGCATACTGGTCAAGCAGCATGTTGTCGATCAACTGGGACAACACCTGACGGCGCATCTGCTGCATGTAGCCTTCGTTGCCGGCCAGCGCAGAGAACTGGTCACCCAGCTGCTGCTGCATGCGGCTGCGCTCACTTTGGAAAGCCTGTTCCAGCTGAGCGCGTTCGATCGTCTGACCATTTACTTTCGCAGCATAATCGCCGGAGCCGCCGATCAGGTAGTTACCCACCCCGGTCAGAACGAATGACAGGATGATCAGGGCCAGGATGATTTTGAGCACGACGTGATTGGCAGCCGCGCGTAAATTGTCCATCATAGTGTGACAACACTCCGCTGTGATGTGGATTAACAACCCTTGCGCAGGCGCGTTCCCTGCGACAAAAATAAAAAAAGCGCATCAGTCCGATGCGCCTTGTATCTTACCTTACCAGCACCGCTGCGTCAGGTGATTGTTTATTACAAAACCCTGTTACGCTAAACGGTTAGACGCTAAATCAGTTTACAGCGTCTTTCAGCGCTTTCCCTGCACGGAAGGCAGGTACTTTGGCTGCCGCGATCTTGATCTCTTTACCGGTTTGCGGGTTGCGGCCGGTACGGGCCGAACGTTCACGCACGGTAAAGGAACCGAAACCTACCAGAGCCACGTCATCCCCTGCTTTCAGGGAGTCGGTAACGGAAGCGATTACTGCGTCTAAAGCACGTCCCGCTGCCGCTTTGGAAATATCAGCACCTGCGGCAATCTTGTCGATCAGTTGTGACTTATTCACTCTATCATCCCCTCTAGAATTCTATCGTCGCACCGAAAAATCCCTACGGTTGCGACAGCGCAGCTGTTATATCAATCCCATCGAACCTTGGCAAGCCACCGACTGGGTGACAAAACGCGGGCCGACAGAGATCTAACTTAGCGGTACAAAAAAATACTGGCAAGTCCGAAATGGCTTGCCAGTATAAGTTTTATCAATGGTTTTTGCGATTCGTCACTATTTTGCCGCTACCGGCAGTGCGCCGAAGGCCGGGTTTTGCAACGCAATGTTCAAAACTTCATCGATTCGCTGCACCGGATGAATCTCCAGATCGGCGATAACATTGTCCGGAATCTCTTCCAGATCGCGCTTGTTCTCGTAAGGGATCAGCACGGTTTTGATGCCGCCGCGATGCGCCGCCAGCAGCTTCTCTTTCAGGCCGCCGATCGGCAACACCTGACCGCGCAGCGTGATCTCGCCGGTCATCGCCACATCGGCGCGTACCGGGTTGCCGGTCAGGCAGGAGACCAGCGCGGTGCACATCGCGATACCGGCGCTCGGGCCATCTTTCGGCGTCGCCCCTTCCGGCACGTGCACGTGGATGTCGCGTTTCTCGTAGAAATCGGCGTTGATACCCAATTTCTCCGCGCGCGCGCGCACCACGGTCAGCGCCGCCTGAATCGATTCCTGCATCACTTCACCCAGAGAACCGGTGTAGGTCAGCTTGCCTTTGCCCGGCACGCAGGCGGTTTCGATGGTCAGCAAATCGCCGCCCACTTCCGTCCACGCCAGCCCGGTGACTTCGCCCACGCGGTTTTCGGTATCCGCACGGCCGTAATCGACGCGCTGCACGCCCAGGTAATCCTTCAGGTTGTCGCCGTTGATCTCGATATGCTTGCGCTTCTTGTCCATCAGCAGCGTTTTCACCGCTTTACGGCACAGTTTGGAGATTTCACGCTCCAGGCTGCGCACCCCGGCTTCGCGGGTATAGAAGCGAATAATGCCGATGATGGCGCTGTCGTCGACCGTCAACTCGCCTTTTTTCAGCGCATTGCGCTCGAGCTGCTTCGGCAGCAGGTGCTGTTTGGCGATGTTGAGCTTCTCGTCCTCGGTATAACCCGACAGGCGGATCACTTCCATACGGTCCAGCAGCGGTGCAGGAATGTTCATCGAGTTCGAGGTGGCGACGAACATCACGTCGGACAGATCGTAATCCACTTCCAGGTAGTGGTCGTTGAACGCCACGTTCTGTTCCGGATCCAGCACCTCCAGCAGAGCAGAGGCCGGATCGCCGCGCATGTCGGAAGACATCTTGTCGATCTCATCCAGCAGGAACAGCGGGTTCTTCACCCCAACCTTGGCCATCTTCTGGATCAGTTTGCCCGGCATCGAACCGATGTAGGTACGACGGTGACCGCGGATTTCCGCTTCGTCACGCACGCCGCCCAGCGCCATGCGCACGTACTGGCGACCGGTCGCCTTGGCTATCGACTGCCCCAGCGAGGTTTTACCCACGCCCGGCGGCCCCACCAGACACAGGATGGGCCCCTTGATTTTGCTGACGCGGCTCTGTACCGCGAGGTACTCGAGGATGCGATCTTTCACGCGCTCCAGGCCGTAGTGATCGGTATCGAGCACTTCCTGCGCCTTGTTCAGGTCTTTTTTCACCTTGCTGCGCGCATTCCACGGCACCTGCAGCATCCAGTCGATGTAGCCGCGCACCACGGTCGCTTCCGCCGACATCGGCGACATCATCTTCAGCTTTTGCAGTTCCGCTTCGGTTTTTTCGCGCGCCTCTTTCGGCATTTTCGCCGCATCGATCTTGCGCTTCAGCGCTTCGTGCTCGTCCGGCGCGTCGTCCATCTCGCCCAGTTCTTTCTGAATCGCCTTCATCTGCTCATTCAGATAGTACTCGCGCTGGCTCTTCTCCATCTGCTTCTTGACGCGGTTACGGATGCGTTTCTCAACCTGCAACAGGTCGATCTCCGATTCCATCATCGCCATCAGGTATTCCAGACGCTCGGTGATGTCGGACATCTCGAGCACCGACTGCTTATCGCTGAGTTTCAGCGGCATATGGGCGGCGATGGTGTCCGCCAGGCGCGCGGCGTCGTCGATGCTGTTGAGTGAAGTCAGCACCTCCGGCGGGATTTTTTTGTTCAGTTTGATATAGCCTTCAAACTGATTGATCGCGGTGCGCACCAGCACTTCCTGCTCGCGCTCGTCGATAGCCGGCGACTCAAGGTATTCTGCCTGCGCGGCGAAATGCTCACCGCTGTCGGACAGCGTAGTGATGCGTGCGCGCTGCAGCCCCTCGACCAGCACTTTTACCGTGCCGTCCGGCAGCTTCAGCATCTGCAGGATCGACGCTACGGTGCCGACCGAGAACAAGTCGTTAATGCCAGGTTCATCCGTTGAGGCCTCTTTCTGTGCCACCAGCATGATCTTCTTATCGTGATCCATTGCGGCTTCGAGGCACCGAATCGATTTTTCCCGGCCAACAAATAACGGGATCACCATGTGCGGATAAACCACCACGTCGCGCAATGGCAAAACGGGGATTTCAATGCGTTCGGAACGCTCAGGGTTCATAGAGCTCTCTCTTAGTTTAATTTCCGCCAGGTTGAGGGGGAATCTCATGAGACGCAAGCATCTAACGTTTCATAAAATCTGGTTAATGAGTATATGGGGATGAATCTCTTACATTCAACGGCAAGAATGCAGGAAAAAGAAATGGGGGATGAAATCCCCCATTTTGCTGATAACGCGCTGGTTTAACTGGCTAATTATTCGCCAGACGCCTGGGCTTCAGGCTTGCCGTAAATCAGCAGCGGTTTGGATTGGCCGGCGATCACCGACTCGTCGATCACCACTTTGTCTACGCTGTCCATCGACGGCAGATCGTACATGGTGTCGAGCAGCGCGCCTTCCACGATGGAACGCAGGCCGCGGGCGCCGGTTTTGCGCGCCATGGCTTTCTTGGCGATGGCGTTCAGCGCTTCGTCGCGGAACTCCAGCTCCACGCCTTCCAGATTGAACAGCGCCTGATACTGCTTGGTCAGGGCGTTCTTCGGCTCTTTCAGGATCTGAATCAGCGCGTCCTCGCTCAGCTCGCTCAGGGTCGCCACCACCGGCAGACGGCCGATGAACTCAGGGATCAGACCAAACTTGATCAAATCTTCCGGTTCGGCCTGCAGCAGCAGTTCGCCTTCGGTGGCCTTCTCGGACTCGCCCTTGACGGTCGCGCCGAAGCCGATGCCGGAGCCGGTGTTGACGCGTTGACCGATCACCTTATCCAGGCCGGCAAATGCGCCGCCGCAGATAAACAGGATCTTGGAAGTATCGACCTGCAGGAATTCCTGTTGCGGATGCTTGCGCCCGCCCTGCGGCGGAACCGCAGCGATGGTGCCTTCGATCAGCTTCAGCAGCGCCTGCTGCACGCCTTCACCCGAGACGTCACGCGTGATCGACGGGTTGTCGGACTTACGGGAAATCTTATCGATTTCATCGATATAAACGATGCCGCGCTGCGCTTTCTGCACGTCATAGTCACATTTTTGCAACAGCTTCTGGATAATATTTTCCACGTCCTCACCCACATAACCGGCTTCGGTCAGGGTGGTGGCGTCGGCCATGGTGAACGGCACATCCAGGAAGCGCGCCAGCGTTTCCGCCAGCAGAGTCTTGCCGCTGCCGGTCGGGCCGATCAGCAAGATGTTGCTCTTGCCCAACTCGATACCGTTGCTGGTATCGCCGTTGCGCAGGCGTTTGTAGTGGTTGTACACCGCAACCGCCAGCACTTTCTTCGCCTGCTCCTGGCCGATGACGTAGTCATCCAGGTGGTGACGAATTTCGTGTGGCGTCGGCAGCGCACTGCGCTCACGATGCGGGGCAACTTCTTTAATCTCTTCGCGAATAATGTCGTTACACAGATCGACACATTCATCGCAGATATACACTGACGGCCCGGCAATCAGCTTGCGCACTTCATGCTGGCTTTTGCCGCAAAAAGAGCAGTACAGCAGCTTTCCTGAACCGTCTTTGCGCTTATCTGTCATCAGTCAAACCTCTTCTTTAGTCTTGTCCCGCAGGAAAATCACGGCGGCAGTGCGCCCAAACTCATATCGGGAACGCCGAGGGGCCGCAACAGAACGAGCCCCTGCCCACTCTGATTACTATAGTCCATCGGCGCCGCGTGGTTCTAGCTGCGGTGTGTCAGAATGCCGTCAACCAGGCCGTATTCCACGGCTTCGTCCGCGGTCATAAAGCGATCGCGCTCGGTATCGCGCTCGATCTGCTCCAGCGGCTGGCCGGTATGCTCGGCCATCAGTTCGTTCATGCGCGCTTTCACCTTCAGGATTTCACGCGCGTGGATTTCGATGTCCGTCGCCTGGCCCTGGTAGCCGCCCAGCGGCTGGTGAATCATCACGCGCGAGTTCGGCAAGCAGAAACGTTTGCCTTTGGCGCCCGCGGTCAGCAGGAAGGAGCCCATCGAGCACGCCTGGCCCATACAGATGGTGCTGACGTCCGGCTTGATGAACTTCATGGTGTCGTAAATTGACATGCCCGCGGTAATTACCCCACCCGGCGAGTTGATGTAGAGGTAAATGTCTTTTTCCGGGCTTTCCGCTTCGAGGAACAACATTTGCGCCACGATCAGGTTGGCCATGTGATCTTCCACCTGGCCGGTCAGGAAAATGATGCGCTCTTTCAGCAGGCGGGAATAAATGTCGTAAGAACGCTCCCCGCGTGAAGTCTGCTCTACCACCATCGGCACCAGCGCCATGTTCGGTGCAAATTGATCTCGTTCGCCACTGTATGACATTACCGTCTCCTAATAGAAATTGCCTTGGCGGCCAGGGTGTCACCCTAATACGCCGATTCTACTTGAGAACGGCCATGATGACTATGCTCAAGCATTCGACCCGCGCCGCACGTACCCGACGGTTGTTTTATCCCGCGCACTTTGGCAAACAGCCCCAGAATTATTCACTACAGATGGGGGGATCCCGGCGCGATTTCAAGCCCAGGAGCCGATTTTCTCCGCGCGCCGAAAACGATGCCGTTATTCTGACCTTTATCATGCCAGCCAGTTCCCCAGGCAACAGGGTAAATATAGTGCATATTATCCCGCTTAACCTGAGATTAATCAGCAACGTGGCAAAAAGAAAAGCCCGCAACCTGAGGTTGCGGGCTTTTTCATCGTGCGCCGGTTCGCCAGGCGAAACCGGGGGCGCCGTTCATCGCGCCCGGCACGCCGGCATTACGCCTGTTGAGTCTGGTTCATCAGCTCGCTGAAGGTAGTGGCTTTTTCAGTCACTTTCGCTTTCGCCAGCAGGGCTTCAACCGCTTGCTCTTCCAGAGCCACGTTGCGCATGTTGTTCATCAGCTCTTTGTTTTTGCTGTAGAACTCGATGACTTCACTCGGATCTTCGTAGGCGGAGGCCATTTCTTCGATCAGCGTCTTCACGCGGTCTTCGTCAGCTTTCAGATCGTTGGTGCTGATCACTTCACCCAGCAGCAGGCCAACCACTACGCGGCGTTTCGCCTGCTCTTCGAACAGTTCACGTGGCAGTTCCAGCGCTTGCTTCTCGTTGCCGCCGAAACGCTGTGCAGCCTGACGACGCAGCACGTCGATTTCGCCGTCGATCAGGGCAGCAGGCACGTCGATTTCGTTCGCGCTCACCAGGCCTTCGATCGCCTGAGACTTGATGCGGTTACGCACGGCGCCTTTCAGCTCGCGCTCCATGTTCTTGCGAACTTCGGTGCGCAGGCCGGCAACGGAACCGTCCGCCACGCCGAAACGCTTGATGAACTCTTCGGTCAGTTCCGGCAGCTCGCGCTCTTCAACTTTCTTCAGCACGATAGCGAATTTGGCCGCTTTGCCCTTCAGGTTTTCCGCGTGGTAGTCTTCCGGGAAGTTCACGTCGATGGAGAACTCTTCGCCCGCTTTGTGACCGACCAGGCCTTCTTCGAAGCCTGGGATCATGCGGCCCTGGCCCATTGCCAGCACGAAGTCGGACGCTTTGCCGCCTTCGAACTCTTCACCGTCGATAGAACCGGTGAAGTCAACGGTCACGCGATCTTCAGCTTCCGCCGCGCGATCGGTTTCTTTCCAGGTGGCCTGCTGCTTGCGCAGGGTATCCAGCATCGCGTCGACGTCTTCGTCGTTCACTTCAACTACGGGTTTTTCAACTTCGATGTTTTCCAGGCCTTTCAGCTCAACTTCTGGATACACTTCGAATTCAACGGCGAAAGTGAAGTCTTCACCTTCTTTGTACTCGCCCGGCACGTAGTTTGGTGCGCCAGCCGGATTAATCTTTTCTTTGATGATCGCGTCAACGAAGCTGCGCTGCATCGCTTCGCCCAGCACGTCCTGACGAACAGAGGCGCCGTAACGCTGTTCCACGATGTTCATCGGCACTTTGCCTTTGCGGAAGCCGTCGATACGCACGCTTTTCGCTGCGTTGATCAGCTCTTTCTTCACCGCCTGCTTGATAGTATCAGCCGGTACAGTAATAGAGAGACGGCGCCCAAGGCCTTGAGTGGTTTCTACTGAAACTTGCATCTTGTTACCTCAAAAAAATCACAGTGCTCGGTCAACTCCGTTCCAAGAACCAGGACGGCTACAGATAAGAACCGAGTTCCCTGATGACAGAAGCGTCCCGAAACCATTCCGGAAAAATAAGACGCGACATTATAGCGGCGCATGCGTGGCGAGTCGAGGAAAGCTAGGCGGCGCAGGCGCGCTAAAACTCACACTTTTGCCGATTCGATCGCCCAAAGGCCGCCAAAACAGACCGAACGTTGGCCACATTGCGCGTCGGCCGTGTCGTCGTCAAAAACAGAAACGGCCCGCAGGCCGTTTCAAAATTCGTCAGTAGTAATACCCTAATTCATGGGCAAAGTTCCACTGATACCTGAAAATTTCCCCCTCAGGCCAGCGTGCCGGCGCCGCGGCACGGCGGCGAGGCCGGCACGGTATCCTGCAACCCTTCCCACTCTTTGAGCGTATAGGTGTGCAGCGCCAGCGCGTGTACGCCGTCCGCCAGCTCCTCCGACAATACGCCGTAGATGGAGCGGTGGCGCGTCAAAAAACGTTCGCCGACGAAGCGATCGCTGACCAATACCACTTTGAAATGGCTTTCTGAACCCGCCGGAACGTTATGACGATAGCTTTCATCAACGACTTCCAGATACGCGGGCTCAAACGCCGCCCTTAACTTTGCTTCTATTTGCTCGCGAATCATAGGATCTCCTTACAACACCGGCAGAGGACCGTGCCCATCTAGTTCAATATTAGCCGGTTTTCCCCCGTTTAGACCATCGCCGGGACAAATTTCTCTTTTCTGCGGTCAAATGATGAGCGCCATCCCCGCCGCTTGGGGGATTATCCGATTGAGCGGGCCAAAAAAGCGTGTTTTTATCAACGGCAGGTAAAAATTTGTCACTCAGGCGCCTTCCGCGCTTCCACCGCACGGCGGCGATGCTATGATGTCGGCAATTTGTTGTCGGCTATCCCGCTCTGATTATTGCTAAATCCATCGAGAATGAGACAGAAAACATGTTAAAGAAACTTTGTCTTCCTTTGCTGGCCGCCCTGCTGCTGGCCGGCTGCGCGACCAGCAGCAACACCCTGAACGTCACGCCGAAAATCGTTCTGCCGCAGCAGGATCCTACCCTGCAGGGCATCACTGTCAGCATCAACGGCGCGGATCAGCGCACCGACCAGGCGCTGGCCAAGGTGAACCGCGACGGCCAGTTGGTCACGCTGACGCCATCGCGCGATCTGCGTTTCCTGCTGCAGGAAGTGCTGGAGAAACAAATGGGCGCACGCGGCTACATGATCGGTGCCGACGGCCCGGTGGCGCTGCAAATCGTCGTCAATAACCTGTACGCGGACGTCGCCGAAGGTAACCTGCGCTACAACATCACCACCAAAGCCGACATTTCGATCATCGCCCAGGCGAAGAACGGCAACAAGCAGGTGAAGAATTACCGCTCGACCTATAACGTGCAGGGCGCCTTCACGGCGACCAACGAGAAGATCACCGACGCCGTCAACTCCGTGCTGGGCGACGTGATCGCCGACATGGCTCAGGACACCAGCGTCAACGATTTCATCAAGCAAAACGCGCGTTAATCGCCGCGCCTTGTGCCGCCCGGCGAATCGGGCGGCGCAGACAGGGAACTCATGTCGAAACACTATCTGAACATCTTCACCCAGCGTAACTCCGCCATTCTGCTGCTGCTGGGCTTCGCGTCGGGTCTGCCGCTGGCATTGACCTCCGGCACGCTGCAAGCCTGGATGACCGTCGAAAATATCGATCTGAAAACCATCGGCATCTTCTCGCTGGTGGGCCAGGCCTATGTCTTCAAATTCCTCTGGTCGCCGTTCATGGACCGCTATACCCCGCCGTTTCTCGGGCGGCGGCGCGGTTGGCTGCTGATCAGCCAGCTGTTGCTGGTGGCGGCGATTGTGGCGATGGGCTTTATGCAGCCCGCGCAGCACCTGTGGTGGCTGGCAGCGTTAGCGGTGCTGGTGGCGTTCTGCTCCGCCTCGCAAGATATCGTGTTCGACGCCTATAAAACCGATCTGCTGAGAGCCGAAGAACGCGGCACGGGCGCGGCGATCTCGGTGCTGGGTTATCGGCTGGCGATGCTGGTTTCCGGCGGCCTGGCGCTGTGGCTGGCGGATCGCTATTTCGGCTGGCAAGCCACCTACTGGCTGATGGCCGGATTGATGCTGATCGGCGTGGCCGCCACGCTGTTGGCGCCGGAGCCGGATGAAAGCATCCCGGCGCCGCGCACCATGGAACAGGCGGTCGTCGCGCCGCTGCGCGATTTCTTCGGCCGCAACAACGCCTGGCTGATCCTGCTGCTGATCGTGATGTATAAAATGGGCGACGCCTTCGCGGGCAGCCTGAGTACCACCTTCCTGATCCGCGGCGTGGGGTTCGACGCCGGTGAAGTCGGGCTGGTGAACAAAACCCTCGGCCTGTTCGCGACCATCGTCGGCGCCCTGTTCGGCGGCGTGCTGATGCAGCGTCTCAGCCTGTTCCGCGCGCTGATGCTGTTCGGCGTCCTGCAGGCGGTCTCCAATCTCGGGTATTGGATCCTGGCGGTGACCGACAAGAGCCTGCTCACCATGGGCAGCGCCATCTTCCTCGAAAATCTGTGTGGCGGCATGGGCACCGCGGCCTTCGTGGCGCTGCTGATGACGCTGTGCAACCGGTCGTTCTCCGCCACCCAGTTCGCGCTGCTGTCGGCGCTGTCCGCCGTAGGGCGCGTCTATGTCGGCCCGATCGCCGGCTGGTTCGTTGAAGCCCACGGTTGGCCGTTGTTCTACCTGTTCTCTATCGCCGCTGCCCTGCCCGGCTTGCTGCTGCTCGCTATCTGTCGTCAGACGCTGGAGCACACCCAGCAGCATGGCAATTTTATGCCGCGCACCGAGTTTTCAGAATCTTACCGTTGGGCGCTGCGCTTGCTGACGCTAGGCTGTTCGCTGTTGGGCCTGTGGTTACTGTTGCTTATCGCCAATGCGCTGGATTGGACGCAGGCCCCGCAGTTGGCCGATCGGCTGCTGCAGGTCGGCGCCGCGCTGAGCCTGCTCGGCGTCGCCATGGGCAGTACGTTGGATTACCTCGCCCTGCGCCGCACCCGTTTGGCATAATCTGAACGGCCGGTGATTTCGCCGGCCGAAAAAAAAAGCGATCCGGGGGAATATTTATTTCGGTAAAAAAAGATAATCGGCGCGGAAATTATTTTTTTATCCGACTGCCGCACTCGGAAATAAAATTAAATTCACCTTTAAGACACAATTATTTTACATTAAATAAACCTTTTCTGCGTATTTCCCCGCCGCGCATTTCTTCGCCAAATTCATCATACCTTTAGTTTTCCTTAACATACGGGCTGCTCGTCACGATTCAGCGTGCCAACGCGTTGTTGTCATTGGTAAATTGTCACGCAGGGTTACATCTGTGACCCCCTTAACAGAAAGTGTCAACAAGCCGCTGACACTCCCTTAAGCATGTTTACAGTACTGCAACCTTCCCGTAAAATGCCCGCACACATGAAACGACAATTGAGCCTTTGTTATTGAGGTCGTTAGATGAGACTTAAGAAATACAATAAAAGTATTGGGATGCTGTCATTAATCGCAGGCACTGTATTGCTCAGTGGCTGCGATATGGTTTTGATGAATCCCAAAGGAGCAATTGGTGTTGAGCAACGGACACTGATTATCACTGCAATCGCATTGATGTTGATCGTAGTGGTGCCAGTTATCTTCATGGCGTTCGCCTTTGCCTGGAAGTATCGCGCTTCCAACAAAGACGCCAAGTACAGTCCGAACTGGGCCCACTCCAACAAGATCGAAGCGGTCGTCTGGACCATTCCTATCATTATCATCGCCATCCTTGGCACCATTACCTGGAAGACCACCCACGAACTCGATCCGTTCAAGCCGATTGTCACTGACAAGAAGCCGATGACGATCGAAGTGGTGTCGCTCGACTGGAAATGGCTGTTCATCTACCCGGAACAAGGCATTGCGACCGTTAATGAGCTGGCTTTCCCGAAAGATGTTCCAGTCGAATTCAAGATCACCTCTAACTCGGTAATGAACTCGTTCTTTATCCCGCAGTTGGGTGGACAGATTTATGCGATGGCCGGCATGCAGACCAAACTGCACCTGATCGGCAACGAAGCCGGTGCCTACAAAGGCATCTCCAGCAGCTACAGCGGCGCAGGCTTCTCCGGTATGAAATTCACCGCGATCGTTACCCCGACCGAAGGCGACTTCGATCAGTGGGTGGCCAAGGTGAAGGCATCGTCTAAAAACCTGAACACCACCGACGACTTTAACAAACTGGCAGAGCCGAGTGAAAACAACCCGGTTGAGTACTTTGCCGCTGTCAAACCGAATTTGTTCAAAGAAACAATTGCCAAATTCATGGGCGACATGGATATGCACAAGGGCGCTGGCGCGCACGAAGGCATGGACATGAGCCAAGGTATGGACATGGGTGAACATGCTGCTCACGCCGGAGCCGAGGAATAACTGATGTTGGGAAAATTAACACTTGATGCGGTTCCGTACCACGAACCGATCATCATGGTCACCGTAGCCGCAATTATTGTCGGGGGCCTGGCAGTGCTGGCGCTGCTGACGTATTTCGGTAAATGGAAGTGGCTGTGGAGCGAATGGCTGACTTCGGTCGACCATAAAAAAATTGGTATCATGTACATCATCGTGGCGATGGTCATGCTGCTGCGCGGCTTTGCCGACGCCATCATGATGCGTAGCCAGCAGGCGTTGGCGTCCGCCGGCGAAGCCGGGTTCCTGCCGCCGCACCACTACGACCAGATCTTCACCGCGCACGGCGTCATCATGATCTTCTTCATGGCGATGCCTTTCGTGGTTGGCCTGATGAACGTCGTGGTGCCGCTGCAAATCGGTGCGCGCGACGTCGCCTTCCCGTTCCTGAACTCCCTGAGCTTCTGGTTCTTCGTGGTGGGCGTTGTGCTGATCAACATCTCCCTGGGGGTCGGTGAGTTCGCTCAGACCGGTTGGCTGGCGTATCCGCCGCTGTCGGGTAAAGAGTACAGTCCTGGCGTCGGGGTCGATTACTGGATCTGGAGTCTGCAGATTTCCGGTCTGGGTACCCTGCTGACCGGCGTGAACTTCTTCGCCACCATTCTGAAGATGCGTGCCCCTGGCATGCCTATGATGAAGATGCCGGTGTTCACCTGGGCGGCGCTGTGTACCAACGTCCTGATCATCGTTTCTTTCCCAATTCTGACCGTCACCATCGCGCTGCTGACCCTGGATCGCTATCTGGGCACCCATTTCTTCACCAATGATATGGGCGGCAACATGATGATGTACATCAACCTGATTTGGGCCTGGGGTCACCCAGAGGTGTATATCCTGGTTCTGCCGGTGTTCGGCGTGTTCTCCGAAGTCACCGCGACCTTCTCCAGAAAACGCCTGTTCGGCTATACCTCACTGGTATGGGCAACCATCGCGATCACCGTTCTGTCGTTCATCGTCTGGCTGCACCACTTCTTCACCATGGGGTCCGGCGCGAACGTTAACGCCTTCTTCGGTATCGCCACCATGATCATTTCCATCCCGACCGGGGTGAAAATCTTCAACTGGCTGTTCACCATGTATCAGGGCCGCATCAAGCTCAACTCCGCAATGCTGTGGACCGTTGGCTTCATCATCACCTTCTCCGTGGGTGGTATGACCGGCGTTCTGCTGGCGGTGCCGGGCGCGAACTTCGTGCTGCACAACAGCCTGTTCCTGATCGCGCACTTCCACAACGTCATCATCGGCGGCGTGGTGTTCGGTTGCTTCGCGGGCCTGACCTACTGGTTCCCGAAATCCTTCGGCTTCACGCTGAACGAAAAATGGGGCATCCGCGCGTTCTGGTTCTGGATCATCGGCTTCTTCACCGCCTTCATGCCGCTGTACGCATTGGGCTTTATGGGCATGACCCGTCGTATCAGCCAGAACATCAACCCTGAGTTCCACCCTCTGCTGCTGGTTGCAGCCGGCGGTGCGGCGCTGATCGCCTGCGGCATCCTGTGCCAGCTGACCCAGATCTTCGTCAGTATCCGTGACCGCGAACAGAACCGCGATCTGACCGGTGACCCATGGGGTGCTCGTACTCTGGAGTGGTCAACCTCGTCTCCACCGCCGTTCTATAACTTTGCCGTAGTGCCGCAGATTCATGACCGTGATGAATTCTGGGACATGAAAGAAAAAGGCGAAGCTTATAAGAAACCGGCTAAATACGAACCGATTCATATGCCTAAGAACACCGGTGCCGGCGTTATCATCGCCTTCTTCAGCCTGGTATTCGGTTTCGCAATGATTTGGGAAATCTGGTGGATGGCTCTGGCCGGCTTCATCGGTATGATCGTTGTCTGGATCGGCAAGAGCTTCGATCACGATGTTGACTACTATGTGCAGGTTGATGAAATCGAGCGCATTGAGAACCAACACTACGAACAAATCCGTAAAGCAGGCGTGAACCATGTCAACTGAAACTCTGACCAATCATAACGCAGCCCATGCAGAGCATGGGCACCACGACGCGGGAGAGACCAAAGTCTTCGGATTCTGGATCTACCTGATGAGCGACTGTATTTTGTTTGCGAGCTTGTTCGCGACTTATGCAGTCCTGGTGAACGGGACCGCTGGCGGTCCCTCAGGCAAAGACATCTTCGACCTGAAGTTTGTCCTGGTCGAAACTTTCCTGCTGTTGTTCAGCTCCATCACCTACGGCATGGCGATGATCGCCATGAACAAGGGTAAAGTTGGCGGTGTAAATACCTGGTTGTTCCTGACCTTCCTGTTTGGTCTGGGCTTCGTGGCGATGGAAATCTATGAATTCCATCACCTGATCGCCGAAGGCTTCGGGCCGGATCGCAGCGCGTTCCTGTCCAGCTTCTTCGCGCTGGTCGGCACCCACGGTCTGCACGTGACTTCCGGCCTGATTTGGATCATCGTGCTGATGATTCAGGTGAGCAAGTTCGGCCTGACCGCGACCAACAAAACCCGCCTGATGTGCCTGAGCCTGTTCTGGCACTTCCTGGACGTGGTCTGGATCTGCGTATTTACCGTTGTCTACCTGCTGGGGGTTATGTAATGAGCCATTCATCCCATGAAACCTCTCACGGCGGCGCAAGCCACGGCAGCGTGAAGTCATACCTGATCGGCTTTATCCTGTCGATCATCCTGACGGTAATTCCATTTGCGATGGTAATGAACGGCACTGCCTCTCATTCCACCATCCTGGCGGTTGTTGTCGGTATGGCGGTTATCCAGGTGATTGTTCACCTGGTTTACTTCCTGCACATGAACACCTCATCGGAAGAGCGCTGGAACCTGGTGGCATTGCTGTTCACCGCTATGATCATCGGTATCGTTGTTGTAGGTTCACTCTGGATTATGTACAACCTCAACATCAATATGATGGTCGATTAAGAGCTGAGCTGCACGTGATGATTAAGCAATACCTGCAAGTCACTAAACCAGGAATTATTTTCGGCAATTTAATTTCTGTCGTTGGGGGATTCCTGCTCGCTTCCAAAGGGAGCATCGACTATCCCCTGTTTCTCGCCACCCTGGTGGGTGTCTCGTTGGTGGTCGCGTCGGGCTGTGTGTTTAACAACTACATCGACCGCGATATCGACAAGAAAATGGAGAGAACGAAGAATCGGGTGCTGGTAAAAGGCCTGATCGCGCCGAGTGTCACCCTGGTTTATGCGACCGTGTTGGGTATTGCGGGCTTCGCGTTGCTGTATATCGCGGCCAACCCGCTGGCCATGTGGCTGGCGGTGATGGGCTTCGTGGTTTATGTCGGCGTTTACAGCCTGTACATGAAACGCCATTCGGTCTACGGCACGCTGATCGGCAGCTTGTCGGGCGCCGCGCCGCCGGTTATCGGCTACTGCGCGGTGACCAACGAGTTCGACGCCGGCGCGTTGATCCTGCTGGCTATCTTTAGCCTGTGGCAGATGCCGCATTCTTATGCGATCGCTATCTTCCGCTTTAAAGATTACCAGGCGGCCAACATTCCGGTGCTGCCGGTGGTGAAAGGCATTTCCGTCGCCAAGAACCACATCACGGTCTACATCCTGGCATTTATGATCGCCACGCTGATGCTGACCCTGGTGGGCTACGCCGGCTACAAATACCTGATCGTCGCTGCGGCGGTGAGCGTATGGTGGCTGGGCATGGCGCTGCGCGGTTACAAGACCGAAAACGACAGCGTCTGGGCGCGCAAACTGTTCGTGTTCTCCATCGTCGCCATCACCTCCCTGAGCGTGATGATGTCGATCGACTTCAGCGCCACGGCGGCGCCTGAAGCGCTGGTGACCTACGTTTGGTAAGCCAAATCATCTGTCAATGGGCCGCGTATGCGGCCCATTTTATTTGTCACGCCGAAAAGCGGCCAAACTGTAATATCTGTTAAACAACATTCGATTTACCCCCCCTGCCCTGCACACTAAAATGACGCAGCTTTACAGAAATCATGCCATCAGGCGCTGTCGCAACGTCTGATGGCATGGTTTTTACCGAGGTTTGATGTGAACGATAATTCAATGACCCCGCAGGAGCGCCGCGCCACCTGGGGATTGGGCACCGTATTCTCCCTACGCATGCTCGGCATGTTTATGGTATTGCCGGTGTTGACCACCTACGGCATGGCGCTCAACGGCGCCAGCGAAGCGCTGATCGGCATCGCCATCGGCATCTACGGCCTGGCGCAGGCGGTGTTTCAGATCCCGTTCGGTCTGGTGTCCGATCGCATCGGCCGTAAGCCGCTGATCGTCGGCGGCCTGCTGATCTTTGCCCTCGGCAGCGTGATCGCCGCCGCGACCGACTCTATCTGGGGTGTGATCCTCGGCCGCGCGTTGCAAGGCTCCGGCGCGATCGCCGCCGCGGTAATGGCGCTGCTCTCCGATCTGACCCGCGAGCAGAACCGCACCAAAGCGATGGCGTTCATCGGTGTCAGCTTCGGCATCACCTTCGCCATCGCCATGGTGTTGGGCCCTATAATTACCCACGCCTTCGGCCTGCATGCGCTGTTCTGGATGATCGCCGTGCTGGCGCTGGCCGGGATCGCCATCACATTGGCGGTGGTACCTTCCGCCGATACTCACCTGTTGAACCGCGAATCCAGCATTGTGCGCGGCAGTTTCCGCAAAGTGCTGAGCAACTCGCGCCTGTTGAAACTCAACTTCGGCATCATGTGTCTGCATATCCTACTGATGTCGAGCTTCGTGGCGCTGCCGCTGGCGATGGAGAAAGCCGGGCTGGCGGCCAGCGAACACTGGATCGTCTACCTGGTGACCATGCTGGTGTCGTTCGCTGCCGTGGTGCCTTTCATCATCTATGCCGAAAAATATCGCCGCATGAAGCAGGTGTTTATGGGCTGCGTGGCGGTGCTGTTTTTCGCCGAAGTGCTGCTGTGGCTCTCCGGCGCGCACCTGTGGGGCATCATCGCCGGCGTGCAGCTGTTCTTCATGGCCTTCAACGTGATGGAAGCCATTCTGCCTTCGCTGATCAGCAAAGAATCACCGGCCGGCTATAAGGGCACCGCGATGGGGGTCTACTCCACCAGCCAGTTTATCGGCGTGGCGATCGGCGGCAGCCTCGGCGGCTGGCTGTACGGTTTGCAGGGGGCAGGCTTGGTGTTTATCGCCGGCGCGGTATTGGCCGCCGTTTGGTTCCTGGTCAGCAGCACCATGAAAGAGCCGCCGTATGTCAGCAGCCTGCGCATTACGCTGTCTGAACTGGCGGTGAAGGATTCGGCGCTGGAAAGCCGCCTGAGGGCGCAGCCCGGCGTGGCCGAGGCGATCGTGGTGCCGGAAGAGCGCAGCGCCTACGTCAAGGTGGACACCAAGCAGACCAATCGCGGTCAGTTGGAAGCGCTGGTCAATTCGCTGTAAAGAAACGGGGCCGGCAATGCCGGCCCCGTCGAGATTAATCGCGGAAGTTCTTGAACTGGAACGGCTGCCCCAGATCGCCGCCGCGCACCAACGCCATCACGCTCTGCAAATCGTCGCGTGACTTGCCGGTCACCCGCACTTCTTCGCCCTGGATCTGCGCCTGCACCTTCAGCTTGCTGTCTTTGATCAGCTTGACGATTTTCTTCGCTACAGAGGTTTCAATCCCCTGCTTCAGCTTGGCTTCCACGCTGTAGGTTTTACCGCTGTGGGTAAACTCTTCCGGGATCTCCAGCGCGGCGCCGTCGATGCTGCGCTTGCTCAGCTTTTCGCGCAGAATGTCGAGCAACTGCTGCACCTGGAAATCAGACTCGGTGGCAACCTTGATGCTTTGGTTTTTCTCGTTTAGCTCAAAGCTGGCCGGCACGTTGCGAAAATCCCAGCGGGTGCCGAGATCGCGGGTGGCGTTCTCAACGGCGTTACGCACTTCCTGCATATCAATTTCGGAAACGATGTCGAAAGATGGCATACTTCTTCCTCCTGAATGAGTGCCTAATAGCTTAGGCGATTTTGATGCCGAGCATGATAACCGCTTTGCCGCCTCAGACAAAATCTGCTGAACGCACGCAGGGATAGCGCTTCAGGCTGCCATAAAGCCTATAGTTAGATCACGGTAATTGAGCGGTATTCCCGTGTTTCCAAGGAGACTGAATGAAAATAACCATTCTTGGTTGCGGCGCGCTCGGACAACTGTGGCTCTCCCGGCTGTATCAGCAGGGCCACGATGTACAGGGATGGCTAAGAGTGCCGCAGCCTTTTTGCGCCGTGAACGTGATCGAGCCGGAAGGCGTCTCGTTTAATCGCAATTTGCCCACCAACGATCCTGAGCACCTCGCGCAAAGCGAGCTGCTGCTGGTGACGCTGAAAGCCTGGCAGGTGTCCGGCGCGGTCGGCGCGCTGCTGCCGAAGCTGAATCCTCAGTGCGCCATCTTGCTGCTGCATAACGGCATGGGCACCCAGGAGGAGCTGCCGCAAAACGGCCAGCCCATCCTGCAGGGCACCACCACCCACGCCGCGCGCCACGAAGGCAGCACCATTATCCACGTCGCCACCGGCATCACCCACATCGGCCCCACCTCACCGGCCGCCCAGCATCTCAGCCACCTGGCGGAAGTGCTGCATCAGGCGCTGCCCGACGTCGCCTGGCACAACAACATCGCCTCGGCCAACTGGCGCAAGCTGGCGGTCAACTGCGTGATTAATCCACTGACGGCGCTGTACGGCTGCCGCAACGGCGATCTGCAGCGTTACCCGGAGCAGATCGAAACGCTGTGTCGTGAAGTCGCCGGCGTGATGGCGATGGAGGGCTACCACACCTCCTGTGAAGGCCTGATGCAATACGTGATGGACGTGATCCACAGCACCGCCGACAACGTTTCGTCGATGCTGCAGGATATCCGCAGCCAGCGGCACACCGAGATCGACTACATCACCGGCTACCTGCTGCGCCGCGCGCGCAGCCACGGCCTCACGCTGCCGGAGAATGCGCGGCTGTTTGAATTGATTAAACGAAAGGAAAATGAATATGAGCGTATCGGCGCTGGTTTGCCTGGCACCTGGTAGCGAAGAAACCGAAGCCGTCACCACCATCGATCTGCTGGTGCGGGCGGGCGTTAAAGTCACTACCGCCAGCGTCGCCGGTGATGGCGAGCTGACTATCGTCTGTTCGCGCGGCGTCAGGCTGCTGGCCGACGCGCCGCTGGTGGCGATCGTCGATGAGCCTTTCGACGCCATCGTGCTGCCCGGCGGCCTAAAAGGCGCAGAATGCTTCCGCGACAGCCCGTTGCTGGTGGAAAAAGTGCGGCAGATGCACCTGCAGGGGAATATCGTCGCCGCCATCTGTGCGGCGCCGGCGCTGGTGCTGCAGCACCACGATCTGTTCCCGGTCGGCAACATGACCGGTTTCCCGGGTTTGAAAGATCGGATACCGTCGGAAAAATGGATGGAGCGCCGCGTGGTGTACGACGCGCGCGTCAACTTGCTCACCAGCCAGGGGCCGGGCACTGCGATGGAGTTTGCGCTGAAGCTGATAGACCTGCTGCTCGGCAAAGCCAAAGCGGCGGAGATCGCCGCGCAGCTGGTGCTGATCCCCGGAATGTACGACTATCGCGACGCTGAAGAAAACTGAGTTAACGTCCACAAACACGGGGCGCAGACCCGCGCCCCGCCACGCGTCAAAAACTGAACTGGCTGGAAAAGCCTAACACCAGGCGCTCATTCGGAAACGATCCGGGTTTGATCACCGGCACGCCGGCGAAAATGTCCGCAGCAAAGCGTTCCTGGTTCACCTGCACGCCAATCACGCTCCCCGCCAGCTTCCCCCCCTCCCCCTGTTGTTTGGCTAATTGGCCATAGTCGAACCCGATGTAGGGTTGCAGTACGCCTTGCTCCCACATCAGCGTATTGCGCAGATACCCGCCGCTGCTGCCGATCAATTTGCTATCGCCGCTAAACCCGCGCACCGTTGAACGATCGCCGATAAAGGATTTATCCTGGATCGGCTGTGCGGCGTTCGCCCACTGCCCCGAGAGTTCCCCGAGATAGCGCAGGCGAAGGCCAGACACACTGATGGGTTTCAACATGCTGCCGCCCACTCTCAGCCGGTGTTCGGCGCTGGTACTGCCCTCACCGACACCGGCAATGGCGTCAGCGGTCAGAGCGATCTGCGAACGGGCGCCATAATACAAATGGCTACCCCCCAGCTTCAGGCTGGTCAGCCGCGTACTCTGCAAGGCAATCTCCGTATCATTGAGGTAATAGCGGTAATAACGCTGCAACAGCTGGGCGTTCAACGCCGTTTTCTCATTCATCCCGCGCGCCACAATATAATCAGCCTGCAGCCCCCAGTACTGCGAGCGGCCGTTATAGCGATAATCGGTAAAGTTTCCGGCGACAGTCTGGTGATAACGGCTATCCCCGCCCAACGCGCTGAAGCGCCAGAATCCCCAAGGCAAGCTATAGTACAGGGCGCGGCTTTCATTGCCTTTGCCCGGCGGCGCCAAAACGCTGCGCGCCATCGACAGATAAAATACGTCGCTCAATGCGGCCAGATTATCGAGATACAGCGCGCCGCCGGCCTGATAGCGGCCCGTCGAACGAACGCCGGCGTCATCCGTCCAGGCGGTAAAGCGCCAATATTTATCCTGTTGGCGAAGGATCTCGATATCGCTTTCGTCTAATCGCTCCCCCGGAACGATGCGGATGTCGCTGATAACGCCCGGTATTCCCCCCATGTTTTCCAGGCCCTGCTCGAGGCTGCGCAAATTCAGCACGTCGCCGGCCGCAATGGGAAAAAGCGCATCGGGCCGAAAATAAGCGCTGCTGCCCGCCTGCATTCTCAACTGACCGATGCGGCCATAGTGTACGCTGACCTTCAGTATCCCCGTTGGCGCCTCTTGCACACCGAGCTGTACCCGTGAAGTGATATAGCCTTGTGCAATCAGCTCGTTTTGCAGCTTTTTGTGCAGCCTCGCCAACCCTTGCTCACCGATACAGCGGCCGCGGGCGGTATGCGCCAACCGATTGAAAGCAGTGAGGCGCACTGGCGCCGTCGCCGTTTCGACGTTATCGATCACCCAACACGGAGATTCACGGACAAATATGTCCGCCCGCGCGTTTTGCTCCGGTTGCGGCGACAAGACAGGAGGGGAAGACGGCAACAGTTTGCGCTGCGTATCACCGATGAGGCTTTCCTGGCTCACGAGTTGCTTGGCCGGCGCCGGTATGGCGTCGGCGCGGCTGCCACAACTGAACAGCACGCCCAGACAAAGAATAAGACATTCCCTTTTCATGCTCTCTCATCCATTCCCCCACCCGAAGGTGGGGGAAACGCCTGTCACAGCCAATAAGACCAACCGTACGGCCAGCCGAAACCGCCATATCCCCAACCCCAGCTATTCACGGGTTTGTTGATGTCCCGGCCGTTGTTGGTGACCACGCCGGCCGTCGAGCGCATCGTGCCTGAGTTGTTGAAAGAGACACCACGATGGCTGATATCGCCATACGCTTCAATCCTGCCAAAGTTGCTGAAGCTGGTATCCGACAAGCTGACGGAAGAAGCGCGAGAAACGATACTCCCGCGGTTAGTGATGGAAGTTCCCTGGATCGCCGCGCCATGCTGGGCTTCGATCACGCCACTGCCGGTATTAAACAAACGGGTGGCGTTGAGTTGCAAAGCCTGCGCGGATTGAATGCTGCCGCTATTGTCGAGGCGGGTCGCACGCAGTGTCAGTACACCGTTTTGCGTTTTGACGCTGCCGCGATTGTTCAGTTGAGTCGCATTCAGTTGCATTGCTCCGCCTGTAATGCGACCCGAATTGTCCAACTGTGTGGCCGTGACGGATGCCGAACGTGCGCTCACACTGTTTTCATTTTGCAGCCGGGTGGCGCTGATGTTCAGTTGCCCCAGAGAAGCGATCTCCCCCTGATTAATCAGCGTATCGGCGCTAATCTCGGCGCCGCCGCTGTTCGCCTGAATCTGACCGCGGTTGGCGATACCGACAGTAGGCCGGCCAGCCGCCTGAACCACCCCGTTGCCCGGGTCTACGACTTCATAGCTTCCCGTATCGGTTTGGATACTGACGATGCTGACGTTATTGAGCGAGCCGCCCGGCTGTTTAGCCACCACATTGATGCCACCATTGCCGGACGTATTGACGCCTACGCCGTTTTCATTGGCGACCAGCTTAATCTTGTTGGCGTACATGCCACCCAACTCGGCGACGTCGATCAACACGTCAGGTTTATCTTTAGATGCTTCAACGCTATTGAAGCGGGATAAATCCGCTGAAACCGTTTTTTTCCCTGCCGAGACTAACAGGGCGTCCGCATGAACCGCTGCGCTGATTTCAGCCGTGCGCGCAATGATGGCTGTATAATCGGCATCGCCTTTTTTCAGCCCGTCGCCTTCAACTCGGATATTTCCTTGATTAACGCGGTAACCGTTAAACGAGCCGTCTTTAAACTGTAAATCGGCAGTGGTTAATACGCCGTTGCGGGCATTGATAAAGCCGCAGCCGTTACAGGTAATGCCGGATTTATTGGCAATCACAACATCGGCACGTTGCCCGGCGACCTCGACCATCCCCTGCAAGATACTTTTATTCGCCGAGTTCACTTCATTCAGAATAACCTTGGCCGCGCGGCCCCCCAATTGCGCGTTCCCCGCCACGGCCCCGGCCAATGACGTATGCGCGCCAGAAAGACTGTTATTTAAAACCGCGCCCTGAGCGCCAACGTCAAACTGCGTGTAAACATTATGCGAAACACCGTCCGCACCCGCGCGGTTGATATTCACTACCGGCACCTGATTGACGCGCTCAACCGATGCGTCCCCCGCCAGAGGGGCTATTTGCGCCCACAGTGGCGCGCTGGGTGCCAGCAACGTTGCCGACAACAACAATGTTGTCTTATTCATCTTCATGAATTGCTCTCCTTAAATAGCATTATTCATCCCTATTAACCATAAACTGACGTCCAGGCAAACATCGCCAAAACATTAACAGCCATAGGGACATTCCCTTTTACAATATGCGCATCCCCGTTAGCCATAAAACATTCACAGCTTATGCTCAGCAAAAATATAATGCGTACATACATGAAAAAAACCATGCACAATCAAATGCCGAAACACAATTTCAACGGGATGTTTGCATATAAAAGCCGACAGGACCGCCAGCATTCAGCAGCAATAATAGCTATGACGAAGAATAAAAAAATCAATACATATTTAATATATTGACCAAGATTATTTAAGTAAAATAAGAAACAAGCTAACTGTATTATTTAGAAAACAGTGTAATAAGAAGGGTTATTTGGCGGGAAAATGCGCTTTAAAAGAAAACGGCCGGCGTCAGGCAACGCCGGCAACTGCATTACGGGCGATAAACCTTCACATTGCTGAAGCCCTGCTCCAGCAGGTACAGCGCCTGCAGGCGGCTCATCACGCCGCGCTCGCAGTACAGCAGATAGGTTTTGCTCTGATCCAGATCGCCGAACTGGGTGCTCAGCTTGTAGAACGGCAACGCTTTCACTTCAACCTGTTCCAGCTGCAGCGGCTTCTCTTCCTGCTCGTCGTTGGAGCGGATATCCAGGATCACCTCGTCGGCGCCGAAGGCCGCAACGGTTTCCACTTCGGTCACCTGCTCCTGCGCCTGCTCGGCGATGGAGCGAATATCGACGTTCTTCGCTTCGCTCACCACCCGATCGAGGATGCTGAAATCGAAGTGGCTTTCTTCCTCTTCAATCTTGGCCTTGACGGCTTTTACCGTCGGGCTCTTCGAAATCACGCCGCAGTATTCCGGCATGGTTTTGGCGAAGTCTTCGGTGCCGATTTCACGCGCCAGTTTGATGATGTGCTCTTTATCGTGCGAGATCAGCGGACGCAGGATCAGCGTATCGGACGCATTGTCGATCAAGCGCAGGTTGGTCAGCGTCTGGCTGGAGACCTGCCCCAGCGCTTCACCGGTCACCAGCGCCTGCACGCCATAGCGTTCGGCCACTTGCGAAGCGGCGCGCACCATCATGCGCTTGAGCACCACGCCCATCTGGCCGTCGTCGACCTTCTCCAGGATCTCGCCCACCACCGGCTCGAAGTCAATGGCGACGAAGCGCACCTTGTGCGAGCTGGCGAAACGGTTCCACAGGTAGTGCGCCACCTGCTTCACGCCAATCTCATGCGCGGCGCCGCCCAGGTTGAAGAAGCAGAAGTGCACGCGGCAGCCGCGGCGCATCAGCATATAGCTGGACACGCCCGAGTCGAAACCGCCGGAAATCAGCGACATCACGTCTTCCTGAGTGCCGACCGGATAACCGCCGATGCCTTCGAGGCGGCGTTTGACCAGCATCAGCTTGTCGTCTTCAATCTCCAGGTTTACCGTGACCTGCGGGCGGGTCAGGTTAACGCGCGCGCTCTCGATATGCTGGTTCAGGCCGCCGCCGACGTAACGCTCCACGTCCTGCGAATTGAACGCCTGCTTGCCGCGACGCTTGACGCGCACGCAGAAGGTTTTGCCTTCCAGCTGGGCGCGGTAGGCTTCCAGCGTCTGCTCGAAGATGTGGTGGATATCGGTATAAGCGCGATCTTCCACTTCCAGAATATGGTGGATGCCGGGAATGCGCGTCAGCGCGTCGGCAATGATCGGCCGCTGGTTTTCATCTTTGGCGCGAACTTCGATATGATCCCAGTGACGGACGACCGCCAGCGTTTCATCATACTGCTTCAGGACGTTGCGAATATTGGTCGAGAGAATCTTGATAAAGCGCAAGCGCACAGATTGGCTCTTGATGGTGATTTCCGGGAACAATTTAATGATAAACTTCATGGCGGTCTTTGTTGTCAGATAAGAATTACGGCGCGGAGTATATCACCATATCGCCGCGCTCTGCGCACAAAACCACACATGAGCGCCATGATTTGCTAATCAAGATCCGCTAGGATAGGCTCTGGCGCCACGGTTCACATGATGACGTAAAAAGAAAATTATGCCGAAAAAACCAGCACAATCAGCCAGTACAGAGCAAACAGCCAGCTTTGAAAGCGCCCTTGGCGAGCTGGAAAGCATCGTGACGCGTCTGGAGTCGGGCGAACTGCCGCTGGAAGACGCGCTGAATGAATTCGAACGCGGCGTGCAGCTGGCGCGCCAAGGCCAGCAGAAACTGCAACAGGCGGAACAGCGTGTGCAGATACTTCTTAACGACAGCGCCGACGACGCGGCGCTGGCGCCTTTCACACCGGATGCCGAGTAACCGACATGTCTGAGATCGCCCCATCGGCCGCTTTTGCCGATCAACTGCAGATTTTCCGCCAGCGCGCCGATCGCGCGCTGCTGGACTTCATCGCCCCGCTGCCGTTCAACGACGGCAACATGGTGGCGGCGATGCGTCACGGCGCCTTGCTGGGCGGCAAGCGTCTGCGTCCGTTCCTGGTGTACACCACCGGCCAGATGTTCGGCGTTTCGCTGAGCAACCTGGACGCGCCGGCGGCGGCGGTGGAATGCATCCACGCCTACTCGCTGATCCATGACGATCTGCCGGCGATGGACGACGACGATCTGCGCCGTGGCCAGCCGACCTGTCATATTAAATTCGGCGAAGCCAACGCGATCCTGGCTGGCGATGCGCTGCAAACGCTGGCGTTTTCGATCCTGGCCGATGCCGAGATGCCCGACGTGGCGCTGCGCGATCGGCTGGCGATGGTCTCCGAACTGGCGAGCGCCAGCGGCGTAGCCGGCATGTGCGGCGGCCAATCGCTGGATCTGGAAGCTGAAGGCAAGCGCGTTGATCTGCAGGCGCTGGAACAGATCCACCGCCACAAAACCGGCGCACTGATCCGCGCGGCGGTG
The DNA here is from genome assembly GCF_052166695.1 of Serratia sp. CY76391. Classification (NCBI taxonomy): domain Bacteria; kingdom Pseudomonadati; phylum Pseudomonadota; class Gammaproteobacteria; order Enterobacterales; family Yersiniaceae; genus Serratia; species Serratia sp. CY76391. The sequence continues at coordinate 132,579 of NZ_JBJNOJ010000001.1, read as the reverse complement.
CGCCTGGGCGCGCTGAGCGCCGGCGAAGCCGGGCGAGCGGCGCTGCCGCAGCTGGATCGTTACGCCGCCGCGGTTGGCCTGGCGTTCCAGGTGCAGGATGACATTTTGGACGTTGTCGGCGAGACTGAAAAGATCGGCAAGCGCCAGGGCGCGGACCAACAACACGGAAAGAGTACCTACCCGGCGTTGCTCGGGCTTGACAGCGCGAAAGCAAAAGCGTGGGATCTCTATCAGGAAGCATTAGCTGCATTAGACACTTTGGCAGCGCAATCTTATAACACAGCGCCATTGCGAGCGTTAGCCAGCTTCATTATTGAACGCGACAATTAACGTGTGACGTTAACTCCTCTGATATGAGTATCGAATGAGTCTTGATATAGCCAAATACCCAACCCTGGCGCTAGCGGAAAACCCCGAGGAACTCCGCTCACTGCCCAAAGAGAGCTTGCCGAAGCTGTGCGATGAGCTGCGGCAATATCTGCTGAACAGCGTCAGTCGCTCCAGCGGCCACTTTGCCTCCGGGCTGGGTACCGTCGAACTGACGGTGGCGTTGCATTTCGTCTACAACACGCCGTTCGATCATCTGGTGTGGGACGTCGGCCACCAGGCCTACCCGCACAAAATTCTGACCGGCCGCCGCGACCGGATCGCCACTATCCGGCAAAAGAACGGCTTGCACCCCTTCCCGTGGCGCGCCGAAAGCGAATACGACGTGCTGTCGGTCGGCCATTCGTCGACCTCGATCAGCGCCGGCCTCGGCATGGCGGTGGCGGCAGAGCGTGAAGGCAAGGGCCGCCGCACGGTGTGCGTGATCGGCGACGGCGCCATCACCGCCGGCATGGCGTTCGAAGCGATGAACCACGCCGGCGATATCAATCCGGACATGCTGGTGGTGCTGAACGACAACGAAATGTCGATCTCGGAAAACGTCGGCGCGCTGAACAACCATCTGGCGCAGCTACTGTCCGGCAAGCTTTACTCCACCCTGCGCGAAGGCGGCAAGAAAGTGCTGGCCGGCGTACCGCCGATCAAGGAGCTGGTGAAACGCACCGAAGAGCACCTGAAAGGCATGGTGGTGCCGGGCACGCTGTTCGAAGAGCTGGGCTTCAACTACATCGGCCCGGTAGACGGCCACGACGTGCAGGGGCTGGTCGCCACGTTGAAAAACATGCGCGATCTGAAAGGCCCGCAGCTGTTGCACATCATGACCAAGAAAGGCCGCGGTTACGCGCCGGCGGAGAAGGATCCGATCAGCTTCCACGCGGTGCCGAAGTTCGATCCCGCCAGCGGCACGCTGCCGAAAAGCGCCGGCGGTCTGCCGACCTATTCGAAAATCTTCGGCGACTGGCTGTGTGAAACCGCCGCCAAAGACAGCTCACTGATGGCGATCACGCCGGCGATGCGCGAAGGCTCCGGCATGGTGCAGTTCTCTCGCGACTATCCGCAGCAATATTTCGATGTGGCGATCGCCGAACAGCACGCGGTCACCTTCGCCGCCGGGCTGGCGATCGGCGGCTACAAGCCGGTGGTGGCGATCTATTCCACCTTCCTGCAACGCGCCTACGACCAGTTGATCCATGACGTGGCGATCCAAAACCTGCCGGTGATGTTCGCCATCGATCGCGGCGGCATCGTCGGCGCCGATGGTCAGACCCACCAGGGGGCGTTCGATCTGTCGTTCATGCGCTGCATCCCGACCATGGTGATCATGACGCCGAGCGACGAAAACGAATGCCGCCAGATGCTGTATACCGGCTATCACTATAACGACGGCCCGAGCGCCGTGCGCTATCCGCGCGGCACCGGCACCGGCGCGGCGCTGGAGCCGCTCAACATGCTGCCGATCGGCAAAGGCGTGGTGCGCCGCCAGGGGGAAAAGATCGCCATTCTCAACTTCGGCACCCTGCTGCCGGAGGCCGCGCAAGCGGCGGAAGCGCTCAACGCCACGCTGGTCGACATGCGCTTCGTCAAGCCGCTGGACGAGCAGCTGGTGCTCGAACTGGCCGCCAGCCATGAAACGCTGGTCACGCTGGAAGAGAACGCCATCATGGGCGGCGCCGGCAGCGGTGTCAACGAACTGCTGATGGCCAAACGCCGTCCGGTGCCGGTGCTGAACCTCGGCCTGCCGGACAGCTTCGTCTCACAGGGCACCCAGGAAGAACTGCGTGCCGATCTGGGGCTGGACGCCGCCGGCATTCAGCGCCAAATCGAAACCTGGCTGGCGCAGTAATCGCCGCCCGCGCCTGAAAAAACGCCTCCGCCTTCGGGGGCGTTTTCATTTCCGCCCTCCGGGATCCGCGCTACAGTTACTGTCTGAGCTGTGAATGGGAGGCAAGCATGAAGTACCTGAAACTGGGCAACACCGATCTGAACGTCTCGCGCATCTGCCTGGGTTGCATGACCTATGGCGAACCGAACCGCGGCAATCACGCCTGGACGCTGCCGGAAGAGAGCAGCCGCCCGCTGCTGAAACAGGCGCTGGAAGCCGGCATCAACTTTTTCGACACCGCCAACAGCTATTCCGACGGCAGCAGCGAGGAGATCCTCGGCCGGGCGCTGCGCGACTATGCCCGCCGCGAGGACGTCGTTATCGCCACCAAGGTTTATTTCCCGCTGAGCAATCTGAAGCGCGGTTTGTCGCGCGCCAACATCATGCAATCCATCGACGACAGCCTGCGCCGTCTCGGCACCGACTATGTCGATTTGCTGCAAATCCACCGCTGGGATTACGAAACGCCGCTGGAAGAGACGCTGGAAGCGCTGCACGACGTGGTGAAAGCCGGTAAGGCGCGTTACATCGGCGCCTCCTCGATGTACGCCTGGCAGTTCGCCAAGGCGCTGTATACCGCCGATCTGCACGGCTGGACGCGCTTCGTCAGCATGCAGGATCAATACAACCTGATCCAGCGCGAAGAAGAGCGCGAGATGCACCCGCTGTGCGCCGCCGAAGGCATCGCCGTACTGCCGTGGAGCCCGCTGGCGCGCGGCCGCCTGACCCGCCCCTGGGGCGAAACCACCGCGCGGCTGGTTTCCGACCAGTTCGGCAAAAGCCTGTACGAGGAAACTGAAGGCATCGACGCCATCATCGCCGAACGCGTCGCCAGCCTCGCCGAAGAACGCGGCGTTTCACGCGCGCAGATCGCGCTGGCCTGGTTGCTGAACAAACCGGCGGTCAGCGCGCCGATCGTCGGCGCGTCACGCAGCGAGCAGTTGGATGACGCCATCGCCGCGGTCGATTTGAGTCTGTCGCCGCAAGAGGTGGCGGAACTGGAGACGGCTTACGTGCCGCATCGGGTGACGGGATTTGAATAAAGGGAAGCGGGCGCGAAACGCCGCGCCCGTCTGTCAGAACAGCCCGATCGGCCAGTGGTGGCCAATCAGGTAGATGATACCGGCGGACAGCACGCCGGCGATGATATCGTCGACCATGATGCCCATGCCGCCATGCACGTTGCGGTCGAACCAGCGGATCGGCCACGGCTTCCACATATCCAGAATACGGAAGATGACGAAACCGGCGGCGACCCAGCGCCAGTCATTGACCGGCAACGCCATCAGCGTGATCCACATGCCGACGAACTCATCCCAGACGATGCTGCCGTGATCGTGCACCTTCATGTCTTTTGCCGTGCGGTGGCAAATATAGACACCGATACAGATGCTGAACATCACCGCCAGCGAGTAGAGCTGCCACGGCAGCTGGATCAGCAGCAGCCAGAACGGGATCGCCGCCAGCGATCCCATGGTGCCCGGCATCACCGGCGACAAACCGCTGCCAAAACCGGTGGCCAGCAGGTGCCACGGATTGCTCATCCGCAGCCGACGCTTGGCTTCATCCATGAGTGCCCGGCTCCGCATTGAAATGATCGAACCCGGCCCAGTCCAGCTCTACCGCTTCGTCGTTGCGATAATAGCGGATGCCTTCAGACAGCGGACCAATTTGGCCGATGCAGGTGTAGTCGGCGCCGAGATGGCTCAGCGCCACTTCCAGCGCGCCGCGGTTGATCTCCGGCACGGTGAAGCACAGCTCGTAATCTTCGCCGCCCGCCAGTGCCCAGCGCAGCGCCTGCTCGGCGTCGGTGTGGCTGCTCAGCGCCTGCGACATCGGCAGCTCGTCCAGCACGATGCGTGCCCCGCAGTCGCTGGCCTTCAGGATGTGTTTCAGATCGGAAATCAGGCCGTCGGAGATGTCGATCGCCGAGCTGGCCAGATCGCGCAGCGCCTGCCCCTGCAGCACCCGCGGCTGCGGCCGCAGATGGCGAGCGATCAGGTAATCGCGCGCCGCCGCCTCCGGCACCGCCAGACGATCCTGCAGGATCGCCAGACCGGCGGCGCTGTCGCCCAGCGTACCGGTCACGTAGATCCAGTCGCCGATGCGCGCGCCGCTGCGGGTTAACGCCCGGCCGGCCGGGATCAGCCCCTGAATGGTCAACGTCATGCTCAGCGGGCCGCGCGTGGTATCACCGCCGATCAGCTGCATGCCGTAATAGTTGAGCTGATCAAACAGGCTGTCGCTGAAGGCCTTCAGCCAGGGCTCGTTCACCTCCGGCAGCGTCAGGGCCAGCGAGAGCCACGCCGGATCGGCGCCCATCGCCGCCAGATCGCTCAGATTGACCGCCAGTGCTTTGTAACCAAGATCGGCCGGATCGATGTCCGGCAAGAAGTGCACGCCCGCTACCAACGTATCGGTACTGACGGCCACCAGCTGTTTCTCCGGCACTGCCAGCAGTGCGCAGTCATCTCCAATGCCCAACTGTACATCCCGGCGCACGCGCTTAAACCGGTCAAAATAGCGGGCAATGAGGTCAAATTCGCCGCATGCCATATCGATATTCCACGAGAAGAAATTAAGGCCGGGGATACCGGCCTTAATGTTTTACTTTTTCTTGCGAAGGGTTGGCGCCACTTTATCCAGCACCCCGTTCACAAACTTGTGGCTGTCTTCCGCGCCGAAGGTTTTCGCCAGTTCGATCGCTTCGTTGATCGCCACCTTGTAAGGGACATCCTCGCGCATTTTCAGTTCAAACAGCGCGACGCGCAGCACTGCGCGCTCCACCTGGCCCAGCTCTTCGAGCTGACGCGACAGGTATGGCGCCATCAGTTCGTCCAGCATACCTGCATTCACTGCCGCGCCGGACAGCAACTCGCGAAAATAGGCGACGTCAACATCTTTGACATCCTGCTCCGTCAGGAACTGGTGTTCAACATCGGCAAGGTCGTTTTTAGACAACTGCCAAGAGTAAAGCGCTTGAACAGCGCACTCACGAGCGCGGCGACGAGCAGCAGGTTTCACGGAATTCCCCTTAACTAAATTCAGGCTTTGATAGCTTTGATAACATTAATCATTTCAAGTGCGGTCAGCGCGGCTTCAGCGCCCTTGTTGCCCGCTTTGGTGCCGGCGCGTTCGATCGCCTGTTCGATGCTTTCGGTGGTCAGCACGCCAAAGGCAACCGGGATTTCGGCATTCATCGCAACGTTGCCGATGCCGGAGCTGGCTTCGCCCGCCACATATTCGAAGTGCGCGGTGCCCCCACGGATAACGGTGCCCAGCGCGATAACCGCGTCGTATTTGCCGGTTTTGGCCAATACGCTCGCCGTCAACGGCAGCTCGTAAGCGCCCGGGACCCAGACAACGGTGATGTTGTCGTCAGCAACCTGACCAATGCGTTTCAGCGCGTCGATGGCACCTTCCAGCAGGCTGTCGTTGATGAAATTGTTAAAACGTGCAATTGCGATCGCCACACGGGCATTTGGAGTAGCAACAACACCTTCGATAACTTTCATGGGCTTTCCTTAAAAATGGGTTCAATACCCCGCAGGGGGGCGGATTCTATCATATTCTTTCATCGCCTGCGCGGCGCTTTTGTAAAACCGGCGCGCGGGCGCGAGATTCAGTGTTTCGCCCGCAGGCGCAAACGCAGATCGGGGCCGACCTGGCGCACGTCGCTAAAGACGAATTCCGGTGCGTCGGCCAACCGCTCCAGGCCCGGCAAATGACACAGGCCGCGGCCATTATCGCCCAACAGTTTTGGCGCGATGTACAAAATGAGCTCATCCACCAGGCCGGCCTGCAGCAGCGCGCCGGCCAGCGATGCGCCCGCCTCCACCCAGATTGAATTCACCTGGCGCTTGGCCAACAGCATCATCATCACCACCAGATCGACGCCGCCGCCGTGCGCCGGGCAGATAAACTGCTCAACGTCTTGCGGCCAGGCCTGTTCATCCGCCTGCAACCGCGCCAGCCAGGTGGCGCCCGGCTGCTGCACCACGCGGTGCTGCGGGGTGATACGATTCTGACTGTCGAGCAGGATGCGCAGCGGCTGACGCAGATTGTCGCGCGGATAGAGGCGCTGGGTCTCGGCATCCAACTCATCCCAACGCACCGTCAGCGACGGATCGTCCGCCAGCACGGTGGCACTGGTGCTGAGAATCGCGGCGCTCTGCGCGCGCAGGCGCTGCACGTCCTGACGCGCTTCGGGTGAGGTGATCCACTGGCTCTCGCCGGAGGCCATCGCCGTGCGCCCGTCCAGCGACGCGCCCAACTTCAGCTGTACATAGGGGAAACCGGTGCGCATGCGTTTGAGGAAGCCCAGGTTGACCGCTTCGGCTTCGGCCAGCATCAGGCCATGCCGCACCTCGACGCCGGCCTGCTGCAGCTTATACAGCCCGCGCCCCGCCACCTGCGGATTGGGATCTTGCATCGCCGCGACCACTCGCGTTACGCCGGCGGCCACCAGCGCATCGGCGCAGGGCGGCGTGCGGCCGTGATGGCTGCACGGCTCGAGCGTCACATAGGCGGTGGCGCCGCGCGCCTTGTCGCCCGCCATACGCAGCGCGTGCACTTCCGCGTGCGGCTCGCCGGCGCGCAAGTGATAGCCTTCACCGACAATTTCGCCGTCGCGCACGATAACGCAGCCGACGTTCGGATTGGGCGCGGTGGTGAAACGCCCCAGACGCGCCAGTTCGAAGGCGCGCGCCATATAAAATTCGTCGTGATGCATGAAAGATCCTTTAGTCTTGCAGGCGGGCAATCTCTTCGCCGAACTCGCGCACGTCCTCGAAGCTGCGGTACACCGACGCAAAGCGAATGTAGGCGACCTTATCCAGCTTTTTCAACGCGTCCATCACCAGGTTGCCCACCAGTTTGGTCGGCACTTCGCGTTCGCCGGTGGCGCGCAGTTGGGATTTGATATGATTAAGGGCGTTTTCCACGTCGTCCGAGCTGACCGGGCGCTTTTCCAGCGCTTTCAGCATGCCGCGACGCAGTTTGTCTTCGTTGAACGGCTCGCGCACCTCATCGCTTTTAATCACTCGCGGCATCACCAGCTCGGCCACCTCGAAGGTGGTGAAGCGTTCATTGCACACCAGACACTGGCGGCGGCGGCGCACTTGCGAACCGTCCCCCACCAGGCGGGAATCAATGACTTTGGTATCAACGGCGGCGCAGAAAGGGCAATGCATAACACGTCCTGATAAACGTTTTTATAGATAAGTGCAGTTTACCCCGAAGTGCAGCCACAACAAAGGGCGGCGGCCATTTGTTGCGACACGCAGCCGGGAAGCGGCGCCGATATGACTTTCCCCTCCGGGCGGACTAAGCTGATAACAGGAGATTCAGCATAGGAAATCGCCGTCATGACAACCTGTTACCCCAAAATCGCCCTGCTCGCCGCCGCCGTGTTGCTGGCAGGCTGCGCGCACAACGCCGCCGTCCCTCAACTGCGCCATCAGGTCGCCGCGCTGAACCAAAAAGTGAGCGTATTGACCGATCAGGCCACCGCGCTGGAGCGGCAAAACCAGCTCAATCAGCACTCCGACAACGGCGTCTACCTGCTGCCGGCAGCCCGAAGCGCTGCCCGTTTGCAAAGCGGCATCGGCGAGCTGAGCGTTTCGCTGAGCCACATCAGGAGCGAAGCCAACGGCACGCAGGCGCAGCTGCATGTGCGCATCCTCTCACAGGCCACGCTGCCGCCGTTCAACGCGGTGGTGGAATGGGGCCAACTGGATGAAGCCACCGGGCGGCCGTTGACCGCCGAGGCGCTGTCGCAACCGATCGTCAGCGCCGACTCGCTGCTGCCGAAACCCGGCCAGGACTTTGAGCTGCGCTTCAGCGGCCTGACGCCGGAACAGCTGGGCTATATCCGTCTGCACAGTCTGGTTTCGACCGCCCAACCGGCGGTGGTGCAGCAACACTGAAACTCAAAGCAAAAAAAAGGAGCGCCATCGGCGCTCCTTCTCATTTCGCTGAATACTGCGGCGGTTAAGGCAGAATCGAAGGCTGATCCGCGCCCTCTTTCTCCACTTTTTGCTGCAGCATGTGCTCGCGTTTCATCCCCAGTTTCAACGCCAGCGCGGACGCGACGTAGATGGAGGAGACGGTACCGATCGACACGCCGATCAGCATCGCCAGCGAGAAGCCTTGCAGCATCGCGCCACCGAAGATGTACAGCATCAGCACCACCATCAGGGTGGTCCCGGAAGTCATCAGCGTACGGCTCAGCGTCTGGGTCAACGACACGTTCATGATCTCGTAAGGCGTGCCGCGGCGGATCTTGCGGAAGTTCTCACGAATACGGTCGGAAACCACGATGCTGTCGTTCAGCGAGTAACCGATAACCGACATCAGGGACGCGACGATGGTCAGGTCAATCTCGATGTGGAACAGCGACAGCACGCCCAGCGTAATGATCACGTCGTGCGCCAGCGCGATAACCGCCCCCAGCGCCAGGCGCCATTCGAAGCGGAAACCAACGTAGATCAGGATACAGATCAACGCCACCAGCAGCGCCATGCCGCCGGTTTGCGCCAGTTCGCTGCCCACGCTCGGGCCGACGAACTCGATACGCTTCACGGTGGCGTTTTTATCCACCGAGTCGTTGATCACGCCGATCACCTTGTTGCCCAGTTCCTGGCCTGCGGTACCGGTCGCCGGTGGCATGCGCACCATCACGTCGCGGCTGCTGCCGAAGTTCTGGATGATCGGATCCTGGAACCCGGCCTTCTCCAGCGTATCGCGCATCAGGTCGAGGTTAGCCGGCTTCTCCAGGTTAATTTCAATCACCGTACCGCCGGTGAAATCCAGACCCCAGTTAAAGCCGCGCACCGACATGGTGACGATCGACGCGACCAACAGCAGCAACGAGATGCCGAAGGCCAAATAGTCCCAGCGCATAAAGTCGTAGACTTTACGGCCGTAGTTGAGTTGCTCAACAGTATAATCCTGTGCCACAACGCACTCCTCAGATAGACAGCTTGTTAATGCGTTTGCCGCCGTAAAGCAGGTTGACGATGGCACGGGTACCGACAATCGCGGTGAACATGGACGTCGCCACACCGATAGCGGTAGTGATCGCAAAGCCCTTGATCGAACCGGTTCCCACTGCGTACAGGATGACCGCGGTGATCAGGGTGGTGATGTTGGCGTCGACGATACTGGAGAACGCGCCTTTATAGCCCTCATGGATCGCCTGCTGAACGGACCGGCCGTTCTTCAGCTCCTCCTTGATACGTTCGTTAATCAGTACGTTGGCGTCGACCGCCACCGCCAGCGTCAACACGATCCCGGCAATGCCCGGCATGGTCAGCGTCGCCCCCGGCAACAGGGACATCACGCCGACGATCAGCACCAGGTTGGCGACCAGCGCCGTGGTGGCGATCACGCCGAACTTACGGTACCAGACCACCATGAAGACGATGGACGCCACCAGGCCCCACAGACAGGCTTCCAGACCTTGGGTGATGTTCTGCTGACCCAGAGTTGGGCCGATGGTGCGCTCTTCGACGATCTGAATCGGCGCGATCAGCGCACCCGCACGCAGCAGTAGCGAAAGCTGACGCGCTTCGTTCGGGTTGCCGATGCCGGTGATGCGGAAGCTGTTGCCCAGACGCGACTGAATGTTCGCCACGTTGATCACCTCTTCCTGTTTCACCAGCACCGCACGGCCGTTGGCGTCTTTCTTGCCGCTGTCCTTATACTCCACGAACAGGGTCGCCATCGGCTTGCCGATGTTGTCCTTGGTGAAGTTGGACATCGACGTGCCGCCGGCGCTGTCCAGCGAGATGTTAACCTGCGGCTGGTTGTATTCGTCGGTGCTCGAAGTGGAGTCGGTGATGTGGTCACCGGTCAGGATCACGCGCTTGTACAGCACGATCGGCTGGCCGTCACGGGTGTATTTCACCTCGGAGTCGCCCGGCACGCGGCCGTTGGCCGCCGCAGTGGCGTCCGCATTGGTGTTCACCAGACGGAACTCCAGGGTCGCCGTGGCACCCAGAATTTCTTTGGCGCGCGCGGTGTCCTGAATGCCCGGCAGCTCAACCACGATGCGGTCGGCGCCCTGGCGCTGCACCAGCGGTTCGGCGACGCCGAGCTGGTTGACGCGGTTACGCAGGATAGTGATGTTCTGCTGTACGGCGTATTCGCGCGCTTCGCTCAGACGGGCGTCCGTCAGGTTGGCTTTCATGGTGTTGGCGCCATTGGCGGACAGCACCAGATCGCGCTGACGCGGGCCGATGTAGCTGATGGCCTGGTCACGGGCCGCATCGTCGCGGAAGCGAACTTCCACGCCGTTGTTGTCCAGCTTGCGGATAGACGCGTAAGGAATGCCCTTCTCACGCAGCTCGCTGCGCAGGGTATCCATGGTCTGTTCCTGCAGCTTGCTCAACGCGGTGTCCATGTCCACTTCCATCAGGAAGTGCACGCCGCCGCGCAGGTCCAGACCGAGTTTCATCGGCTCTGCGCCCAGCATGGCCAGCCAGGTCGGCGTGGCCGGCGCCAGGTTCAGCGCCACGACGAATTTGTCACCCAGCTCGGTCACCAGCGCTTCGCGGGCGCGCAGCTGAACGTCAGGATCTTTAAAGCGAGCCAGGATGGCGCCATTTTCCAGCGCAATCGACTTGCTCGCGATGTTGTCTTTTTCTAATACGGTACGGACCTGGTCCAGCGTAGTTTCACTGGCGGCGACGCCGCGCGCGCCAGTGATTTGTACGGCCGGATCCTCACCGTAGATGTTGGGAAGCGCATAAAGCAGACCGACGAGGATCACGACGATCAACATCAGATACTTCCACAAAGGATAACGGTTTAGCACGGCAATTCCCTTCGGGAAAAAAGATTACAGGGCCTTCATGGTACCTTTCGGCAGAACGGCCGCCACGAAGTCACGCTTGATCATCACTTCCGTGGTGTCGTTCAGCGCGATGGCGATGATGCCGGTGTCGGCCACTTTGGTCACGCGACCGATCAGGCCGCCGGTGGTCAGCACTTCGTCGCCTTTACCGATGGAGTCCATCAGCTTCTTGTGATCTTTCGCGCGTTTCTGCTGTGGGCGCAGGATCATGAAGTAGAAGATCAGGCCGAACACCACCAGCATAATGATCAGAGAGTACGGGCTTCCCTGAGCCGGAGCCCCTGCGGATGCGACGGCGTCAGAAATGAAAAAGCTCATTGAAATTCCCTCATTAAGTTATCAATTATTAGATCAAGCGTTTAAAGGCGGAATCGGCTTGCCGATCCGACCATAGAAATCCGCAACAAACTGCTCTAATTTACCCTCTTCGATAGCCTGGCGTAAACCCGCCATCAGGCGCTGGTAGTGACGCAGGTTATGAATCGTGTTCAGTCGAGCACCCAATATTTCGTTGCAACGGTCGAGATGGTGCAAGTAGGCGCGGCTGTAATGGCGACAAGTGTAGCAATCACAGTCCTTATCCAGCGGAGAAGTATCATCCTTGTGCTTGGCATTACGGATTTTTACCACACCGTCAGTCACGAACAAATGGCCGTTGCGGGCGTTGCGGGTCGGCATGACGCAATCGAACATGTCGATGCCGCGGCGCACGCCTTCCACCAAATCTTCCGGCTTGCCGACGCCCATCAAATAGCGTGGCTTATCTTCCGGAATTTGCGGGCAAACGTGTTCAAGAATGCGATGCATATCCTCTTTCGGCTCGCCTACAGCCAAGCCGCCCACAGCGTACCCGTCAAAGCCGATATCCACCAGCCCTTTGACGGAAACATCACGTAAATCTTCGTAAACGCCGCCCTGAATGATGCCGAACAGCGCATTTTTATTTTCCAGCTCGTCGAAACGCTTGCGGCTGCGCTCCGCCCAGCGCAGTGACATTTCCATCGAACGCTTGGCGTAGTCCCAGTCGGCCGGGTACGGCGTGCATTCGTCGAAGATCATCACGATGTCGGAGCCCAGGTCATACTGGATTTCCATCGATTTTTCCGGGCTCAGGAACACCTTGTCGCCGTTGATCGGGTTGCGGAAGTACACGCCTTCCTCTTTGATCTTGCGCATCGCCCCCAGGCTGAATACCTGGAAACCGCCCGAGTCGGTGAGGATCGGACCTGGCCACTGCATGAAGTCGTGCAGATCGCCGTGCAGTTTCATGATCTCCTGGCCCGGGCGCAGCCACAGGTGGAAGGTGTTGCCCAGCAGGATCTGCGCGCCGGTCTCTTTCACTTCTTCCGGCGTCATGCCCTTGACCGTACCGTAAGTGCCGACCGGCATAAAGGCCGGGGTTTCCACCACGCCGCGGTCGAAAATCAGGCGGCCGCGGCGAGCGCGGCCATCGGTAGTTTGTAGTTCGTACTTCACAAAGCCTCCAGCATCAGAGAAACAGTCTGATGATATACAAAGGGTGCGTATTCTAAACTAACTGCCAAAGCCGCACCACAGGCCAGTCGCCTAAAAGAGCTTTGTAAGTTTTTGCTGTTAATTGTCGAATTGTGGCAATTTTTTGGCACAAATCTGTCACAGTAAGTCGCCCCAAATCAAAGCCAAATTGAGGCCCCCAAGCATCTGCCCTCCTACTTTTCCCGCACAACAGCTGCCGCATCTCTCAGCACACCTTTGTAAAGCGTGTTGCCCACAGTCTTTCTCTTTAATTCCAAGTAGTCAGTAATATTGGGACGATTTACGTCCATCCCATTAGCGATCAGTTCGATCACAGCAGCCCCGATCTCGTTAGCGATAAACACTGCGCGTTCGTCATCCATAATCACTCCCCATGTTCGATTTTTAGGCAAGCCATCGTAAAACAACACATGAGAGCTGTCAGGTAAATAAGCCGGGCTGTGCCCGGCTACAATGTTACTCTGGTTGAACAGGCCACTTGATATCCGGCGCATCTTCAGGGTTAATGCGGCTCAACAGTGCACGGTAGGTTTTCCAGGCTGTGAGTTGGCGCGTTTCGTCCTCCGTGGCAATACCTGTATCAACAGCATCTTGCAGCGGTGCGATAGCGGTGGTGGCCTCTCTCATCAGCTTAGTTTTCTTTTCGGCGGCCTCCTGGACTTGGGCGGCGTGCTGGGCTTCTTTGTCGGTCACCCACTTCTTGCCATCCCACTTGTCATAGGGAGTTTGTGGAGCGAGCAGCGTCCAGCCGGCAAGGATCGGCCCCAGGTAGTCAATCGTCTGCGGCTCGCCGGTATCAGTGCTGTATGACTGCTGACCGCGAAAATCATCAACAATCTCCCAGGCTTTCCCATCCTCCGTTCGCCGGATGGCTTTGTTGTCCTCGGTGGGCTGCGTTGGTTTGTCGGTGTACGAACCAGCGGCGATGCCAACACCCTGCTGGCAATATTGCCAGTAGCAGGAGGTATACTCACGCGTAGTGCTGTAGGCGCACTGATACGTCAATATCCAGCCCGATGTTGTCGACCAGCCTTCCGGGCCTAAAACGGCGTGTTCAAAATCGAGGTTGTATTTTGCTGTGGTCATTATGCTGCTCTCACGATGTAGTTGATAGCGACGTTGTAGGGGCGGGTCTCGCGCTGCTGTTCAGTTTCCTGCATGACACGGTAAGTGCCGGTGTTATCTGTCCCTGTTCCAACTGTGTGCCCAGTGTCTCTACCAGCATAATTCCCCCATTCACCACCGCCAATGGCAGATGCTGGCGCTTGACCAGGCTGAATGGATAACAGTCCACGATTAGGGTCAACCCCCTTGCCGTTGTCCTTACCGCGCAGGAATGCGCCACGTAGGTCAGGAAGTTGGCCACTGGGGAATATCAGGGCAAGATTGGGAAATACACCAGTATTGAACCCGGAACCATCACACATCAGCCATCCGGTCGGCGGAACATCGCTCGGCCAGGCTTCGATAACCCCGACCGGCGCAACGTTGGTGCCGTTGGCAAAAATATTGCCGTCATGGCGAAACTCATACCAGGCATCACGGCCGCCGCTTCTCGCATGTAACCCAACGTGGGCATATTTACCGATGTTCTCCAGAAAATACATTTCACCGACTTGGTCGCCAACACCTTGCAGAGTCATGCCGTTTGTCTGGTTATAGCTACCGCCACCGTCGCTGTACGTATGGATGCCGGTCTTGTAAATCGAGTTCTGACTGTCAACGGATAAGGCTGTGCCAATGTTGACGTTACCGGTGTTGTTGATGATAGTAAGTGGCCGCAGGCTGTTGAAATTACCGTTTGGATCGCCTGGATTCGTCAGAAGGTAATAGAAAGCATTGGCGTCCATCCGCCACATGGCACCATATCCCCCCTGAATTCCGCGTAAAATTGCACTGCTGGTTGACTTTATTTCACCGGTCATGGTGCCGCCGGTGATGGGCAGCGCATTTACATCAGCAGCTGTTGGCTTATAGGCTGTGGTATATACTCGGTTCCACAAAACGCCTTTAGATGCAGTTGTCGAGCGCCCGACATGCAACTCACCATTGTTACCAGCGGCCAAATATGCCGCAGAAGGTGCGCCGTCACATGGAAGACAAATCACCCCGTAGACACTGCCGCCGGGGGTGCTGGCGCTAGAACTATTGATGCGGTATATCTGAGCCACATCGCTGAACGCATCATCCTTGTGCTGAGGCCCCATACCTAACCCATACATCGGGAGAACGACGTTACCGCCTACGCCTGGACCAATGTTGTTCACTGAGCGCACAACACCAATTTCAGTTGTTGGGTTTAATACAGTAAAACGCTCCTGTTCAGAGCTAAAAACCACGACAAATGGATTCTTGGCAACAATATCCCCAGCCTGAAGTGCAGTGTTATTCCCTTTCACCAGCGGGTAGGTACCAACAACCTTACCCGAAATGGTCACCTGCAAAGTTGCAGCGCCAGTGTTAGTAACCGTTGGCGTGATTATTAGTGGCGTATTTAATTGCCAATCCGTAGATTCATTATTAAAAAAAGTCGAAGTCAACGATATAGCCAGAGCGTTCGCCGTTCCTCCTGCCTTCGCTGCCGTATAATCCCCAGCCTGCAATGCCTCTATCTGAACAAACTGCTGCTCTGAGCCTCGTGTGGCAAAGTTTGCAATCACATCATTCAGTGACCACCCTTTCGCCTGAGTTCCTTCCTGACCCCGTAATACGGCCAATGTATCCTGCGTTACTGACATCAGATGACATATTTCAAAAACAGTTTGCTGGCTGTCAGTTAACGTTAACTTTGCATAAATACCATGCGGGCTACCAGGACTCGATATATCTGTTGTTAGCAAGCTAGCAAATTTTTCTCCAGCCCCCGGCATTACCGCAATAGAAGTTTGCGTTGCAGTGATATCCGATGCGAGAGCGGACACCACATTATTACCGAATCCTATAATCATTGTTCATTTACCGTCACGTTGAATGAGTAAATAAAAGGGAGGTTAACCAATCCCTGCTCTATCGCCGTTTTCAAAAACTTCCCGATGCCATCGCCATAATCTGGAATAGACAATTCAAATACACCGTTGCTACTCGTCACACTTACATCAAATGTGCTCTGAATATTCGGGTCAACACCTGCCTTTCCATGTATGAATCGACAAAGACGACGCTTAAGCCAGGGCGTAGAAAATTGGAACCCATCACCTTTATAAAAATTCCATGTGAGAATTCGTTTAAAGAACTCATCAGGTAAGTACTGCGTTTGTCCAGGTCGATAACTCTTTAGTCTGGCGTAAGGAACCGTATTGTATTCAACGCTGTTGTAAGTTCCCTTCGCCACACTTCCTTCTGAGATTTTCAGATACGGCCTTGTAACACCATAGATACCCGCCGCTATCCAGTCCAGAAGATAACCATTAATTATCTCACCCGGCCAGTACGGTAATGTAAGAGCGTTAAACGCAGTGAGATAATCTTGGGCCATTTTGTTGTATGCAGTAAAAAATGCCACAATATCTGGGTCGTCGTTATACTGAACAAATGGATATGCCGGTATTATTTTATCAACTATTGTTTCCATATTGCTGTACCGTCACATGTGATGAGTCTGTTGTGAAGTAGCTATACTCGCCACCATATACAAGTCCTGTACCTGGTGCCGGAGGAACAATTACACCATTAATACCAATACTGATTTCTATCAACGACACTTGTGATGGGTTGATGAGCGGAGATATTGCCTCCAGAAAAATAGACTCGACCTGATACGTATTTATGGGTTCGCCGATAGGTATCCCGTTGATGTATTCCACCAACTGCGCTGTTGTGGCCGCTGATACGCTATCAGGGTCAAGCAGCTCAGTTAACCGTATGTTCCACGTCAGGATTACCGTCACCATCTGCGACGTTGGCAGGATGATCGGTATGTTGTATTGGTCTGGGTAATCGGTGATGGTTACAGTAATACTATCGGGTTTCTTACCCTCACCGTCGACAACGTCCGCCGTCAGTACGGATATATCCGGAATCGCCTGATAAACAGCCAAACCAACATCGTTCGGATCTCCACCACCAACAATCAATGCCCATTTACCAGCGCTGATATTCCGATAGGAGATCAGATTGCTTTTAACGCCTGGAACTTTTTGCAATAACGTTCGTAAGAACGTGGGAACCCCTTGCGCAGTGGACATGCCGGACTGCAATACCTGTGCACGATACGACGACTCTGGTTGCTTATCTTCGCCGGCAACACCCGCAGTAACGTTCGTACAAGTCAACGTAATCGAACTGGGGACCGAGGTAATGATTTGGGTAACCGAGGCTTCAGGAACGGCCCATGACCCCGGCGTGGTTGCCAAACAGTATACCGGGGCTGTCTGCCCCCCGTTAGGCACGATAGTATTGTTCTGTACTGCATATTGGTAGTTGCCGTCAGAAACGATAAATCCCTTTGGAATAACGAAGCCAGGTAACCCCATGAAGGTGACGTTTACAGAGGTGTTAGAGCCTTGGCCTTGCGTTACGCCATAGATATTCCCCAACTGCTTCAACAGAGGTACGTTTGCACCGTATGGGGTCACCGAATTGATGGTATCCACCATCGCGCTATCGATAAGGGCAACGGCCCCTGTAGCCGTGCTCGCCAAGTCTGTAATCAGACCTGCTGGTAGATTGGCTGTATAACCGGGAACAATGGCGGAAACATTTGTGATAAGATTAGCCAAGAGTGTTTTCGGTGGCGTAGGTTGTGCGCCTGATTGTGTAACTATTATTGGTAGGTCTGACATATTTACTCCAATAAAAAAGCTCACAACCGTGAGCCTTTTATATATTGAAATTCAATTTTATCTTGACGAGTCATGAAGAAGTTCAGCGCTATATCGATTGCATGATTCTTTATCTAACTGAGGGTGTTGTTGATAAAAATGAATAACCCCATCAAAATCAACACCAAGTTTAGATATACTTACAGAAGTACCATTCCAATCAATCCCCTTCAGCAAATCCATTGCCTGCTCTCTTTTCCCTTCTCCAACGAGAACACAAGCATTAGTCATCTTTTTTAATGCCAATTCATCAGCAACAATTTTCGCCAACAATCTATTTTGTTCCGTAGTTAACTGTTCATTACCTCTCTCAGCTAAACAATAAGTTGGAATACCAAGCCCAAGCACAACCAAAAAGCATCGACAAAAAACAAATAAACTAGCCATTACCCACCACCTTTGATAACTTTTGAATTTTACGTTTAACTCCGACATTGCAATCGAGGGATAACGCTTCTTTGTAGGAAGATAATGCACCACTCCAATCACCACACCTTTCAAAAAGCTCAGCCTTCAGCCGAATTAAAGAAGCGTATTTTAAACTCCCATCTATGGCGTGAATAGCCTTCTGTCTATTTTCTTGCGTGTCACCATAAAAATCAATAAACTTGTTAATAACATACTCATTAATACGCATGGACTGATTAACACATTCCTCGTAAAACACCCGTTCATTAACAACATTGCCATTAAGGTCAATCGTTAAGTCACATACCTCAGTGTGACATATTATGAACTCTTCATTATAGCAAAAGGAAAATGACTCATTGTAAGAGTAATGAAAGTCTGCAAGACTAAACACAACCTTTCCCGAGCGAATATCAAATAAAACCAATCGATCATCATCTTCACTTGGATGTCTCGAAAAGTTAATTAACAACCACCGCCCTGAAGGTGATGTAATTCTCTGGTCAACAGATGCTTTATACTTATGCTTTTTATTAAATATTATACCTTTAAACTCAATAGTTGTTTCAACATCACAACCACCATTGTTAAGTGTCGATATAACATACCTCATGCGCACTTCCTATTCAGCCCACAAACTTCCATTATCTATACTTCTTGAGATTGTGCATAGCCATAGAAGCATTACTCAATGAATTTGCGTCCATAGGAGTGCACTCATACCACTGATTTTAAATAGCTATTTCTCCCCGATAGGTCACGCCATTGAGGAATATTGCCTGTATGTTATATGTAGGCTTCGTTGATCCTTCGACCTTCGTGATCGACAGCGATGCAAAGTAGCCAGCGAACTGTTGCTGGGTGATGTTCACGTAATAATCTGGGTAAACCTGCGTAACAATGGATTGCTGCGCAGGTATGCCATACTGGGCATAGAATGGCGACTCACCCAAGCCAAGTTTCAATGTCTGGATCAACGTAGTTAACCAACCGTAGGAAAAGTCGCCATTTTCGTCCGACTCTACGACAACCCATTTTTGTTTACCTGTGCCATCTTGAACCCTACCCCAAGTCCTCATCAACTACCTCCTGGATTTGGTTTTTCCGACGTGATGGTACTGCTGCCGCCCTGTACGTTTTTAACATCGTGACCGTGGCCGCTAACGCTGACGCCATTGACAGTTGCATCCTTTTCAACGTTGAGAGGACCAATCAGAGAGGCCGTGGCATCACCTGATATTTGTCCTGCATCCTGGACGATTTGGCCGTTCAGATGAATTCGGCCAACCAGATAAATATCCTCAGCCTTGATCGAAATTTTTTTCGGAGACGCCGTGACCGACGCGCTACCATCAAGCGTTTTCAGTATTGCTCCATCAGGGCCATAGAGAACCAGTTTATCTGGCTCCTCATCAGACCATGTTGAATTGGCGATTGGCACGAAGAACAACGGGGTCAGGGATGGGGAAAACGAACGGCTTGCGATCCCTGTTCCCAACCCGGACACACCACGCAATGAAACATCTGCCGGCACAGTAACGCCCTTATCACCAATCTGTATCGGATAACGGATGTATGCAAAGGTCGCGATTGGTATTGTTATCTGCGGGTACTGTATTCCATCAGGGAGGATATCGAACTGCACCGTGACTATTTGCCCCTTAACGGCAACAACATGGCACGGCAGCGCGCCTCCACGTATAGCCTCGTTATCCTCTGCAATGGTATTCGCCATGTTCGCCATTGCTCTTGCAAAGGGGAATTTCTGGGAATCACTCATTATTTACTGTACCTGTGCAATAGCTTCGTAAATGGTTACCCAAGCATTGCTGCTATCGGGAGATAGATATTGGCCTACATGACGGACGGAGGTGATCAAAAACTTTCCGGAAAAATTAACCCTGTTCCTTAGCATCGAATATGATTGTTCTGAGTTCACGGAAAGGATTGATGCTGACCCAGAGATCATATTCTCCGGCAACTCTACAACGTCACCACAATGCAGATCTGCCCTCAGCGGGCATTTGAATGACATACTCACCACGCCCAACCAAGTAGGTTGACCAATCAACTCTTGCGGAAGAATTTTAATCCCGCCAGTCTCACTGGTCGTGATGTTGTCGAAGACGCGGATCATCCCATTCTGCATGACTATCTGAACGCCACTATAGCTGTCGGATCTAATCATACTGAATGACTGCCCCCGAATTACGGAGGCTAATTGCCCCATGCGGTGATATACAGCAGGCCAATCCTCCGGTAGCACCAGCAAATCGCTAATCTCAATATTAATAACCGTATTGGGAAAGCTAGCGGTAAGGGCTCGCTTTAGTACATCACTGACTTTTTCGCCTTTCTTGCCATCCATCGTTATGCTGAATGCCTGCCCACTATCGTTAACGAGCGGGCTAGGGTTAACAATAAAATTCAGCGACTGTTCAGTTCCAATCCAGTTCGCATAGGGGTTATATATCAGACCGCTAATGATCAAGCCTTGTTGCTTTGAATTAGCCAATGGCAAACCGTCGGAAAATCCTGCATATAAATTCACTTGATAGCCGCTCAGTTGCACACTTTGACTCAGCATAGTTATTGGCAAACCATATATCGCTATCGCTGTGCCACTGCTAATGACGTCATACCCAGCAATCAGAACGTCAAAAACGATATGTAGACCATGACCAGGGCGCGTTGAAGTATCAAATGGGCCTATGGGCGTGCCATCACGAGCAAAAGCAGGATGCCCATCTTTATCGTTAATTTCTAACCGGTAATATCTCATCCTATGTTGCCTCAAACTGTCGGCTACTGGACCGATACACCAGAGAGCCGGGGGCGTATGGCAACGCCAAATTTATGTCATAATCATCCGGTGATTCGATTAGGGGAATATAAACAACTGTATTTCCCTGACCATCAGCCAATTTCAGGTAATAGCGATTGGCATAAAGGTTGTATGGCACCGTAGCGAAAAGATTTACACCGCCAACCGTTGCCTGGAATGAAAACGGTACTTGGCCGTTAGGCTTAAATGGAATGATTGTCGTCATAATGGCGGAGGTCCTGCTATTTGGGTCCCATTAGCGCTCCAGCCAAGCCCACCCGATGCAGGCATACCTGAGTCAAACTTATTCATCAGGTTACCGAGAGTGGCCTCAAGCTGGGATATGGTTAACAGCGGTTGCTCAAACTCGAACATCCATGAATGCTGCACCTGCTTGTTCTGCTCCGAAAATCCTGAATTATCGATTACAGAACGCAGCAGGCACCCGGTATAGATAAAAGCCGGGGTCAACACGGTGTAACTGCCACCGCTCTGATTGTGCTTATCCAGAGCCATTTTCAGCGCGGTAAACGTCAAAGATTTAGTGGCATAGCCGCCGTCAGTGGTGGATACCGGACGCAACATCTGCATCATGACCCTGTTTGGCCGATTCACCACCGCATTAGCTGCTGTAGCTTGGTTATAGAAATTGAGGTTCCCGATATCCTGCTGAATCAGCGTAGTGCCGGCCATTGGCATAAAGTGCGCTGTCGGCCCATTACCAATCTCACCATGGAGTAAGCCATTAGCAATACTCAATCCTTCCGTGATTGCAGCTATGGGCAGCGTACCACCAGGAACCTCTGCGGCCAGCCCATCAACCAACATAATCGGAGAGATCTCGAACGCCAATTGAAAAGCTTTGCCGAAATAGTTCAGTCCCATTATCACCTCGGAGGTATATAAACACCACGCACTTGAGCACTAATGTCAGAACCTGGCATTTGGTTTATATCGAGCTTGATAGTGGCGCGAGCATCATCTGGAGAACGGGCAAGCTGGTCGCGTGCTGCACTCAATTGCCCCATAATACCAGGATGCTGCTCCAATCCACCTTGTACTTGCGGAAGGATTTTCATGAGGTATTTTACGGTTTCCATTTTCAGACTCAGGTTACCGTCTTTATCAATCCGACCGCCATTGTATTGCGTGAGGGTTTTCGCAATATCGCCTTTATAACGTCGCATGTTGTCTTGCAAATATTTTGCGGCTGCGAAAGTTGCTTTGTTAGGGTCAAAAACATCCTCTTCACTTAGTCCATAGGCTTTCGCAGTTCCCGGCATAAATTGAAACAGCCCCGCAGCACCAGATTTTTTGTTTTTTGCAAGAGGATTCCATGAGGACTCGGTATCCGCAATTGCTGGCATTAATCCTTTCGGTAATTGAGCCTTGTCATTCATCTGCTCAACAAAATTCTGGATATTACCTTTCAATCCGCTTGGCATTTGATATTGACTATAAACGGCGTCCTCTGAAAAAACACCGGTATATTTATTAGTCAGTGGGTTGGCCCCTGGAAGTTGCCCACCCAAATATTTTTCACCAAAATTGACCAAGCTCCTATCTGCTTGATCTTTTCCAGTACCAACACCTGATAAATTAACATTCCCGGTTATCCATAACACAGCATCACGTAATGTGCGAGCTATTGCCTTCACCGCTCGCCCAAACTCAGTGAGATCATCTTGGAACTGCTCACTGCCAAGCCAAGTTGCCAACTTCTCAAGGCCACGTGCCACTGTTTCAAAAAGCGCTTTGCCGTTCTCACCGCGAATGAATTTCTCCAGCCCAGAAGTAATGGAATCGGAAAACTTTGTGATCGACGGAGAAAGCTTGGCAAGCGCTGTAAGGAACGTATTACCAATCCTGTCAGCATTATAGGAAAGGTTTGAGTACGCTCGCTGCAATGCTTCCTGCGTACCGCTACCAATACCTGTGTCCAAGTGCTGGGACCGTTCGGCGTATTGCTGATTAAGCAACGGGAGATAACCGCTGTTAGCCTTTATCTGGTTCATTGTATCGGCACCAACGAACCCCAATCCCATATTACTTAAAACTGTCTGCACAGCACCGGTATCTTTATATTGCTTGGACAGCTCATCGAGTTTTGTCAGTAGTTTAGGTAGATTTTCACTCACGCCGGCCATTGGGTTAAGACCCAGTGCCATCAGCCCCTTATACGCTGGGTTATTTGGATCATTTTGTACAGCTGACAATGTCTGCATAATGCTATCGGTACCGGAAATACGGGTACCATAAACATTTTTTGCGGCCTGCATCTGCCCAGTGGTAACACCAAGCCCTTGAGCGTTTCTATATTGATTAGTTGCCTGCCGTGCCATAAGGCCAAAGCCGAATGGCCCTGCCACGCTCAACGCAATCAGTTTCGAACCCCAGGATAGCGTTGTAGAGAAAAGCCCCTTCAGTGCGCTGGTCGTTATACCAAGAGTGCGATTTATCAATCCAAAGGTTTTTAACGTTCCTTGAGCCTCTTTATTCAATTCTTTGAAGAATTTATCGAACTGAGATTCAGGACGGGTTGCCGGAGACTTTTTCTCTTTCTTCTCATCGCTGGGAACAGATACCGGCGGGCTGAATGGCATACCACCGGGACCGACACCGAATGCAGCCTTGAATTTTTCCGAAATCGCTTGTAACTGGCGGATCTTCTCTTCATCGATATCCAGCGTCAGGACGGGTAATTGATTTCCGGCCATTAAAGCCCTCCAGGTGGTTTGCATTTCAGCAGCTCACGCAACTGAGCTGCTGTTTTCAGATTTAATGGCGTGTCGATGAATAATTCGCGGAAACCTATACCGGCACAGTAGTCGAGGATTTCGCTGACGACGTGCTCTCCGTCTCGCCAGAATTGGCGGGTGGCTTCGATGTCACCAACGAATCGATCCAGGCCATAAGGCTCAACGATGTGGTTGCACTGTTCCACAGACCACTCACGACTTCCATTAAGGCCTTGGCCTGGTCCGGCTTGTTTATCGCAGAGACGCATGTAAAAAAAACGAGTTCGCCGATCATCTCATCCAGCTCTACAACACCCTTTTCCAACGCCACATCGAGGGGTTTCGTATCCCAACCTTTTCCCTCGACCGGATACACCAGATTGGAAAGGCGAATGATTTCGCCCACCAGCGTATTACGGATACCGTCTGCGCCTTCCCATACCCCAGCATCAGTCGAAATTTTTTCCAACATCATGTAAGCGATACGCGGCCCAACGACGGTTCCCAACCCTTCGGTAAAAATGGCAGCAAAGGTTTTGCTGAGGATCAGAAAATGCTCTTTGTAAATTTCTTTTGAAATCGGCGTTGAATGGATATAAGCCGTGCCGGTCTCCGTTTCCACCGGCACGATAAGGTTCATAGCACGCGAAATTTTCATCAAAGCTCCCACATATCCGAGTTGACGTAATAGGTGCCGGTCAAGGTGATGACAACGCCAGGATCTCCGCCGGCAAACGTCATATCACCAACAGAGGTGATCGCCGTATTGGTCATATCAAATTCACCGAACACGCTGCTGTCGGTATACAGACGCACATCCCCCACAATACCGTTCACCTCCCATTGTTTTTTATACTGGGTAGCGAGCGCCTGGCTGCGCAGCAGATGTATTTTCGCCTGTGCCAGGATGTAGGGCTGCGGCGATTGAACAACACCGGTCATGGCCTGTAGAGGCTCTACAATGTTGCCCTGGAATGAAATCTCCACCCCTTCTTTCGCAAGGTAGGAAGCAGACACATTCAACTCAGGGTGATCGGTAAATTTGGCACTGGCCCGGACGCGGTTGAGAACTCCGGGACTAATCATTGGATTCGGCACGGTTCAGCTCCTTTAAGCCAATTGCATGGTGACGTTGATGTTGAAGATAATTTCGGTAAATCCGCGCATAGGCGTGTAAGTTGCCGAAAGCCCAGCGTAACGACCAATTTTGTAGTCGTTCGGGTTGTCCTTGGTGTAGGTCTTAAAGGAAATGGCGTTAACCACTGGAGAACCGTTTACCAGGCCGTACGAGGTGCCAGTATTGAAGACGCCCTGCGCCACCAGTTGTAGGCGGTCGATACCATCCTGATCGTAATAAAGTGGGTTGATGGGGTTGTTGCTGCCGTTGATCACCGCGTTAGCCAGCATCATGTCGACGTTAATCTGTACCCAGTCCACGGAGTACCAGTAGGACATATCATTGCCGTCACTGGTCACCCCCTTAATGAGAATGGTATTAGCAATGCCGCCTTCTGCCCCGGTTCCGACGTAGTTGATATTTTGCTTCGTCATAGTGGCGAGGATGGCCGCCTTGGCCTTATTCGCATTCACGGCTTGCAGGAAGCGGAATGCCATTGGCGGAACCTTGTTGATCTCTGATGGTGACGCAGAGACTAAATTCCACATCACTGATGCGGCGGCGTTCGTTGTCGGGTAAGTATCATCGTTCACCGCAATCACTGACTTAATATTGTCGTACGGCGTGAGGTAGTTACTGTCCGTCGGTGCCGTTGTCAGCACGAAGAAGTACTGCTTGGCCTCGTTCGCCGTGTACAACTTCGTCAATGTGATGAAATCAGGATCTTTATCCCACGCGGCGGGGACCAAATACGCATAAAAGGCCTTGAGAGGCTCTTCCATGTAGGTTTTCAGCGCGGCCACTTCGTCCTTAACCTTGCCGTCGAGATACCCCAATTCCAGTAGATACGTGCCTACTGAATTACCCTGAGCAAAGAAGGTGTTCACCGCTGTGATCAAATCGTCGCTACCTTCAATTGCAAAGGCTCCCAGCGTTGTTGGCTGTCCAGAGATATCTTCAAGGGAAACCCAAGTGAGCGTTCCTGGCGCTGAAAGCGTTGCCGTATAAACTCCGTTCCACTTCGCCGGCGAACAACCACTGATCGTTATTTCGATTTCACTACCGATAGTCCGATCGATGACAACACCAGTTGGCAACGTCATCGTCACATCAGCGCCAAATGATGTAGCCTCAGCCGCCAGTGAACCAATGGCGTTTTTGACCAGATCCGTTATTTCAGAGTTTTGAGTTATCAGCACAGGAACGCCAGGCTTTGCCAACGTTGAGCCAGTAGAAATTATTGCTGACATCTGTTGCAGGTTTGACGGGGTAGCGCCGATGGTCTGCGAGACGTTAACCGTAACAATGTTGTAAGCCATTATTCGACCTCGTAATTAAAGATGACTTCTTTGATTAGCTGCTTGGAGATATCGCGCGTCGTCGCCTGGTAATAATTGACGTCAAAGTCGATAAACTTCTGTTTTGCCAGTGCGGTGATCTCAACCTGGTTGGCTTTTCCATCGGTCACTACCGGAAGATTGGTAATACCAAAGCTTTCCTCCTCCAGCGCCGAGGACACCACATAATCGAGATAGTCCAATGCTTCGGCATTACTCAATCCGTACAGCGTTACCCTGACTCGATCTTGTACGTGCTGCCAGCGAGCGCTGGAGTTCGTTAAAGGGGCCATCTGGAGCGGTTGGGTATCTCGCACATCAGCGACGATATACGGGGGCTTCAGGTTCGCCGGGGAAAGGAAGGACGGGTAAACCGTTGCAAAGGCTTTCAACGACAACCAAATCGGCGTGCTATTGGATAGTACCAACTCGTCAGAGATATCATCTGGACTGTCAATGATCTGGGTCCGCATCGTTGGTAATATCGCCGTTCCTCGGTAGTGGTAGATCCCTGCCTGGGTATACCTGCTATCCATTCGAGAGAATGCGAATTGCGTGCCGGCATATTCCCCCAGATAAATAGCGTCAGGGTTTTCGGCATTAAAATCGTCAATCTTTTCTGTTGGCGTAAAGATGATGCTGTTCACCGCGCGGGAAAGCGTTTCAGACTGTTCGGTAACCACCTGACGATGTAAGCTGCCATTGATCGCTACCGTGTGCAGGCTACCGATCTCCAGACGCGCCAGCTCATCCTTATTGATGATTCCCGCATTCACCCAGTACACGAAACCATCCAACGGCAACACCTGCTTCACGTAAAGACGAAAATTGATCTGCTGATTGGATGAGATGGTTTCTACGGCGGACTGGAGAACAGAAGAGAGTTGAGAACCGGTACTTTCGGCTATTTCGTCAAGACTCGGCATTTTCGTCTATCCATGCAATAAAAGAGGCTTTGAAGATACCGGTATCAATAAAGGATGGGCGTCTTTCCCCCTTTCCCTTACCACTTTTCAAACGTGCATTCTCACGCCGAATTGCAGCCCCGGTTGGAACTCCGGGAAGTCCGGCCATCTCCTCTTGTTCAAGGAAAATATTGAAGGTCCGCATAGTCTCGCCCAGCATTTCATTACCTACCATCGGCACTCCATGTTGGATGTGATTGACGATGGCAAATGCCAAATGCTCGCCGACCTCATTGACGATCGTGTCCTTATGAAGTGTCCAGAACCAAGTGAAGAGGTTGTATCTATCCTCAAGGAACTCAGCTACTTCATGGGTGGTTGTACCGCCGTCTTCCACATACGGTAAATCGACAACCCCAAGGCAAACTTTCATGGCGTGTACCCCCAGAGTGGCCCCATTTCCATCAGTACAGCGATAACCTGCCGTCCATAGGGATCTTGCATCATCATCAGGTCAGCCAACGTCAAATTACTCATGGCATCGCTGACAA
The DNA here is from genome assembly GCF_052166695.1 of Serratia sp. CY76391. NCBI lineage: Bacteria > Pseudomonadati > Pseudomonadota > Gammaproteobacteria > Enterobacterales > Yersiniaceae > Serratia > Serratia sp. CY76391. The sequence continues at coordinate 105,238 of NZ_JBJNOJ010000001.1, read as the reverse complement.
CCATTGATCCCGATGTACCCTGATCTGCTGCCGCTGACATCAACCCACTGACGAGCTTCCCAAGCCCCAGCTTTTTTCTGATATCGGCAAAGTAAGTGCTTGGCGGTATATCAATGGCATGGTTCAGCAATAGCGAACCACCTGCGTTGTATACCGTGACCGTGTAGATGGTCGGTATCTGGCACAACCCCATCCCGACGTTCACTATCTCCAACGCCGCGTTGTAGCAACATTTCAACGATGGTGAGTCGTCAGGGATGGCTGTCACAGGTACGCCCATCACGCCACGGACGAAACTGAGGAATCCCTCAAACGTCGGGCGCAACGTTGTCATTATTTTTTCACCTGAAGTTTTTTATCGACTTTTGGTGGGTTGTCTTGTTCTTGGTTGACGGCCTCCCCCTTGATCTCCATCTGAATACCATCATCTTTCGGCTTTTCACCGCTCTGAATGACAGCGTTGTCCACCGCATTATTTAATGCAACAGCACTGGCTTCCAAAATCGCCTGCGACATATTGTCGAGGTTCTCAGTTTTCTGCTCCGCATTTTCGATGATTTCATTGGTACTCACCGTTTTCTCGACCGAATAACAAATGCCAGAGAAATTATTATCGACCTTGTTGCGCGGTTGGAAACCATAAGGTTCATGCTGGCGAATAATATGTTCGATAACTTCTGGCGGATACTCCAGAAGGTGCTGCGCACCAGCTTTGATCGTAACGCCAAAAGATTGTGTTTTTTCCGGTAATTTGTAATTGAAGTTATGCGCTTGGCGTGAACAGTTGGCAATATAGAGCTTCATGGATTGTCCTCAATAAAATGGGGAGCCGAAGCTCCCCTGTTCTGAGATGAAAGGTTATCTATTACGAGTATTTAGCAGAAAGTAACGTCACACCTTCCGCACGGAAATTCCAGCCAGGCGTTGAACGCATGGTATACAGCGTAGTAAGGCCACCATCCGGCATTGGTGATGGAATCTCAGTTGGTGCGGCCACATCGCAGAACATCACGTTTACCGCTTGTTGGTTTGGCGTCAGCGTAGCGAAAATATTGGTATTAATGTCCTGACGGGCTTCCGGCACCACCAGCTCAGGGTTGGTGATGACGATAAGATCATTCCCACCAGCACCTTTACCAATCAGAGTGTCATCCTGGCAGAAAATCACATCATCACCGCTGGCATCGCCGGCGATATTTTTCACCATCGTACCAACGGTGGCAGTACCAGCACCTGGACGTTGATAGCTCGTCAGTTCAACAACACCGGTCCACTCTAACGCTTTCATAAAGCGTTGCGGACAAAGAACAACGGTAGTCAGAGGTTGACCCAGCAACATCATGCGCGTCTTCTGGTCAGCAATGAGGCCAAGGATAAACTTCGCCATTTCACCGGAGTCCCATGTGGTGTAGGAGTCATTACCTTGGCTGTCGCTGCCGAGGTTTAGCGTTGTCGCATTCGGTGAGTTAGTGATGCCCTCATTGTTGGACGCCTTCACACCATACAACAGCATATTTCGCAGCTGCTGGGCATGGCCTTGTCGGTTAGCCAAGCGTAAACCTTCCACCAGTGAGTATCCCCAGCGGCTCGCAGCATCAGTATCGAAATGGCTGTACTGTGAACGAGTGGAAATACGATAGGTCATCATCTGATCGTAGCCACCGGTGATGCTGGCAGAAGGTAATTGACCAGGAAGCGATTGGCCGACAAGCGCCTGAGTCGTAGCACGCAGATATTTTTGGTAAACAACGAGGTCGCTGGACCCGATTTTTACCAGCGGAGCAGAGCCCGGAAGGATATCAAATGCGCCGGAAGCCATGCTGTATTGCATGATAATTTCCGGCAGCATCATTGATGGGGACACGGTTGTAACCGCAGGTGCAAATGCGCTCATTGCTGACTCCTTAGATCAAGAACAGGCCGCATGGCTTGTCGTTTTCCCAGACCACGTTACCGCCGGTCTCTTTTTTCACTGTCAGGTTTCCCTGTAACGAAACCATCAGCAATTTGATGTTTACCTTTGGGTTACCCGAGGATGCGCTGGAATAAACGTCAATAACGTTATTTGTCATATCCCATACGAAACCATCAGAACCAACGGGCTCATCACCATTTTTTGCCAATGCAGCCACCGCCTCACTAATAGGCAAAGGAATCCGTGCCAAAGAGCCAATGCGGTAGTAATGAACAGACCCACCAGCCAAATACAACGGGACCGGGTTACCGGCAGTCGTAACGCCATGATGCGCCTGGTTGAACACCGTAAACGCATTGCATACTGAAGCTGATGCTTTCTTGATGGCGGATCCAGCGACGTTTTCAGCAGCTTTTGAGATACACTCCATCACGCCAATACCGCCCCATACCGGCGCGTCGACATCCGCAGCTAAAGCGCCGGTGCAGAGCTGCAAGCGAACAGCAGGATCATCGTGAGCATCGCCTTGCGTCAGGCCACGCGACTCAACGTTAAACATCCCGGTAAACGCGCCCTGTGTTTTGAAGGGTGAGAAATTAATGTCGGACATTGTTCAGGCTCCCCTGTGTGTTGATTTTAGAAAGGACACGTGCAGGCGTTTTGAAAGCACTCAGCCATACATTCGGATCCCCCTGATATTCAGTGATGCTACGTCCGGCTTCATCGCTACGAACACGCTTATGCAACTGCCCCTGCGTGTTATTCATCTCTTCTGCGATGGTTTTTCGGGCCGCACCGTAGATCGCCTCTTCCAGCACAGAGAGCGTTGCAGAATCAGCGATAGCACGAATATTCACATCAGCATGACTTGGCGAATGTTTCTGCATGGAGATCAACGCACGCTTGCGGTAATCCAGCGCTTTTTCACCGGAGAATGGCTCAGGTGCACGTTTACCAACGGCGTTATAGGCAGAGTCAGCTTTGACCTGTGCTTCAGTCATAGCGGCATCGTTGCGCTCCTTCTCTTCTGCCGCTGCTGCCTCATCGGCTTTACGTTGCTCTTCCGCTTCCGCATCAGCTTTTGCCTTATCTTCATCGGCTTTTTTCTGCGCTTCGGCTTCGTCGGCTTTGCGCTGTTCTTCTTCAGCAGCGTCAGCTTTGGCTTGTTCAGCGGCATCCGCTTTCTCTTTGGCTTCTTTTTTCTCAGCCTCTTCAGCATCAGCGCGGGCCTGATACCCTTGTTCCAGAGAGTCCATACGTGCTGAAACTTGCTGGAGCCCCTGATTAAGTCCCCCCATAGCATCGCCGACTACCTTGGCGATGAGGCTTTCGAGCATCTTCTCGTCCATATCAATGTCACCTTTATTGGAAACCTCGACCCCTGTGGGGATCTTGTCTTTGTCCCACACGCCCAACGAGCCGTGGTCCTCTGTTACCAGAGCGATGTGATCGAGCAAAAACGGCACACCTTCGATAAGGAAATTTGTGTCGCCATCTTGCACTTCCACATTGCCTGATGCTTTGTTGAATACGACCGAAGGGCTCGTCGACACCGAACCTTTAACGATCTCGTCGACGATCCCTCTGATATATATGCGGCAAACAGCCCATACTTCATCGTCGCGGATATAAGGCAGCATGACCGCGCCAACAATACGCTCGGTGAAATCTTGCTCGGTGAGCACCGCGCTGTCGGGATGATTAGCGATAACCGGCAAACCATTACAACGCTGCAAAAACTCATCGTTGAGATAAAGATTTGGATCCCGCCAAACATGCTCTTTCAACCCCGTTCGATAGGCGAGCCCTGTGCCCGTAATTCGAAGGTTAACCAGCCACATATTCGAAAACTTCATCGGTGATGAGGCAGTGCCATCACGAATGCGCTGGGCCAGTTCAAGCTCTGTTAAATTCACGTTTTCCCTTCTCCGTTAAAAATTCGTCCGGCAATTTCTGCGGGGCGTAAATGGGAAATACCTGACAACTGCAAAATACTTCTTCGCCAGCAGCAGTGATTTCATCGTAATAACCGTTCACCGGCTTAATCAGCCCCTGTTCAAGAGCCCATGAATCACGCAGCAGATAAATATGCTCATCGCGCTCCTTGTGGTCCTCTCGGTATTTGTATCCTGGACGTCGCCAATTGGAATGCCACTTAAGCGCAATGGCTCCTCCTTGAACGGAAAGCAAATATTTAACGTTACTGGCGAGCTTATGCCCCTGGTCAATCGCCACTCGACGACTGATGAAGTCCATATCGGTGATAGATTTACGAAATGTCGCTTTTTGCGCATTCTTATCAATATCACTTACCCCATCAGGCGGTATCGATGTGACCCATCCTTGAAAGCGCTGGACGGTTCTTTCAATAGCCTGCTCTCGGTTAAGCTTTATCAAATTAGCGCTGGCGAATATCCGCCGATTGAGTTCTTGTCGAAACTCGGGCTTCAATTTATCGAGGGTAACCCGTTTAGGGCCGTCAGCGGGTTGATCCCGCAGTGCGCCGCCGTCGACTACAAGGCGACTATATATGGCAGTGAGGTGCTTACGCGCTACATCGTCGCTGGGTGATTCCCTGCTGGCCGCAACACGTAATCTTTTGCACCAGTCAAGCAGAGACTCTTCTGAATCCCACCCATTATCAACGTAGTAGTTAATCGCATCGGTCAGGACTTCATACAGCGTCTTGACCCGCCTCCTCTTTGCCGCCCGGCTGGAGATTGCCATAGGGTTGCTCCGGAGGTGGTGGAATATAGTTTGCCAAAGCTTTCATATCGATAAGCAGCGGAACATCGCCATAGGTTTGCGTGGCGTTAACGATGCTGGCAAGCCATTCAGCCAGCGTTGCTCTGTTCTCTGGGTCAAAGTTTTTCTCCAGCGATGAATATACCGTCGTGGCCTGCTGAACAACTTTACTGTCGCTTTCCCGTCGCTTATCTGGAGACTCTTCCACCAGCTCTTGCCACTTGGCGCTAAACTCTCTACGCCACTGATAAAAGGTAGTTTTGTAATCTTCCGTAATAACTTCTGGGAAGTCGTCTTTAAGTGCATTGAAAAAGTCTTCGTTCCAGGCAATGTACTGCACCAACCGCTCGAAATAATCCATCACAGGCTCAATCTGTTGACGTACACCGTCAACGTATTGACTGATAGCTTTAGAATCTTCAGTGCCATCACTCCACCCTGTAGAAAATGCCTCCTCCTTGATCAGAATAGCCGGCACATCACTGCCCGATGCAATATCAGAAATGATATTGTCACGCGCGGTACTGAGCGCTTTATCAATGTTCTGTAGGTTGAGAGACTCAATATCATCATTGGTACCGATATTGATAACGCCACTATTGCGCGCGATTTTTACGATTTCTCGCTTTGCTTTCGCAGCAGCGGCCATGATACCGCTCATGACGGAACCATTTTGAGCCGTTTTCGCTACCAGAACGCCAGCCTTTTGACTGACGAGATCGTTAGCATGCATCGTCCCGATATACGACTTCATCGGAAACAAAACACGCTGAAATACACTACGACCGGTAAAACCGAAAGTGGCACTTTGGTACTCAAGATAAATGGGCGTACCGTTGAAAATTTTTAGCGTTCGCGAATGGTGCCAGTTTTTGCCGGTGACCTTCAGCGTTCGGTTAGCCTGCTGAAAATATTTGCTGTTCGGGTTCTGGTCCGTAACCATCGAACCAGCAGCATTAAGCGGATCCCACACATTGATATAAACGTCATCTTCCTTAAGCCCGAAGGACGGCAATTCATCTTTGCATGACACCCCATCGGTTCCTACACCAATGGCAGCAGCACCATAACAGCGTGAAATGAAGAAAAGATTTTTTATCTTTTCGTTTAATCCCATACGCTCCCAAACGGTCATAAATTGACGAATGACACGCTCGTCAGGGTCGGTATCAACGTTGTATTGCCGTGGCTTGCACATCGCCATGTTGATCGGCTTCTCCACCAGCTTTCCACCTAATGGGTGGAACATCCATAGGAGTTTACAGAGATCGTAGCCGACGTCAGTACCGGGCTGTATCTCATCAGCCTCCAGTATTTTCGTCAGCTCAGTACTCATGTTGTTGTTGAGCTGAATTTCTGCCATTACAGAATTTCCTGTTTTAGAGCGCTTCGTAGTTCCCGAACGCAATGATCAGACCGTACGTGTAGCAATCGAAAAGGTCGTCAGCACGTTTATGTGCTTTGGGATCTGCCAGGTGGAAAGCGGCGACCTGTTTAATTAAGTGATTCGCAGTACTGCGCTTGAATTCGACAGTTTTGTCATAGGCTGCCTTTACGATTTTGCAGCGTTCCAAATAATGATGACCTGAGGCTAAAACAGCACGTTCATCTTTTCCCTTCGATGTAAGTGCTGATTTTATAGGGGTCATTAACCACCCTTCAGACTCCGCCTTTTGCGCCAGCACAGCGCCCATAGCTGCATCTTCAATGTAAACGCCTTGGCTACCTAAACGTGGCTTGCAAGCTCTTTCCAATCGCTCCAAATTGGCATAAACGCCAGGCATGTACTCTGGAAGAAATGCAGCCTGAATCTGTGTTAGATCCCAATCAATGATCCACATTCGAGGCTCGTCACTATATGTCTCCTCGTAAGCGAAATAGACAAAGCCAGTGCCATCGTTTTCACTGCCTCCTTTCAATGCGGTATCCGCGACAGCAAAAATCATGTCGCAGTATTGCGGCATCTCTACAGGCAGATCGTCCACTAGTAGCTTGGATATATCCAGAAGTGCGTCTTTTGACCAGTCGATAAATTCAGCTTCAAACTCCTGCCGATATACACGCGGGTCGCTGTTCTTTTTCTCTTTCTCCAGTTCATCTGGCGGCACGAATGGATTCGATGAGGTGGGCGCGTGGTGCTCGTAAAACCCAAGGGTTTTATCGTGACAAATCGCATAGAAAAAATTCGACTCATCAATACCATTTGGCGTAGAAAAGACCCAGGCACGCCCCCGGCGGGTTATCAACGTCGGCTTAATAGACTTCGGCCAGATTTCTTCCAGCATTTCCACAAGCTTTGTAAATGCTGCCTCATCAATCAGCACAAGGTCGTATTCACGACCACGCCCAGCCAGCACGTTGTTATTTGTAACCCAGAAATCTATACGTGCGCCATTTTTTAACCTGATAATACCTTTGGTACTGGACTTGCGTTTAATCAACGGGCCTAACAACTCAACAAGCTTGTCGAATATTTCCGACTGCTGCTTATATTCAGCCGTAAAGATACCAACGCGTCCACCTTCTAAAATGCCAGTACCCGTCTGCTTAAATAAAGATGTAACGTAAGATATGGCAATAATGACAAGTATTTCTGTCTTCCCCCAACGTCGACCGCAACGCACCACGTTATATTGATGTTGACTCCCTACCGTCCACACCTCTTTTTGTTTCTCATGCAGCTCTGGGATGAATATTTCTCTCACTCTTCATCCTCCGCCGAATCTTCCTGAGCATCTATTTCCGGCTGATGTGCAGCACCTGGTACTTTCAACGTGTTGTGAATCACTATGGTGTCATTACCCTTAGCACCATTACGCAGGTTTTCAATTTCAGCACGTAGCTTCTCATTGGCGAGCTGTAAGCGCTCAATATCCAATGATTGAAGTTGTTCATTACGTCGATGAGCCAACAACTGCAACAATTGGGCACGCGCAGATTTTTTATCTTCGGTCAATATTTCAATACCGAACTTACTTTCCTTTACTCCAAGAAAGTATTGACGCTCATTTCCAAGTAGGTCGCGAGTGTCGCTATAAAAAGTTTCTCCCTCCCCCTCTCCGTTGCAGCGAGGGCAATTCGGATTAGGATCCATATTCTCCACAAAGCCAATGCCGCCAGAGAAGTCGGGTGGTGCCTTATCGTCAGACTCTGCTCTCTTTTCAGCCTGTAGTTGTTCATCAAGGTCTCGCCACTGATATTTGTGCCCATCTCCCCAACAATGCCGGCAGTTCACTCGTCGATACTGAGATAATGCATTGGGGTCGGCGTTGATGATGGCAACAAGCTGACTAATAAGCTCATCAAACTCAACCTGGTATCGCTTCGCTACTTTCTTTTCGAGGTCACGAATAGCGCGTTGCACCTTATCCTTTCTGTACAACCGGCTGGCCCCTACATACGCCGTATTTCCTTCACCTTCGAACTCTGCCAACCTGTACGCTTCAACCCTGCATCTGGTTTTCACAAACCAATACGCAAACCAGGCCTGCTGCCGTGTTAAACCATATTCGTCAGGGTCAATGGATAGCTCACTATCGCCATTCTCAGAGGGGGTTTTCGACCGTTTTTCCGTCCGTCCGTTTTTCCGTCTGACCGTCCGACTGTTTTTATTTTGGACGGACGCTTTGGTCGGGGGTTTGGTCGGTTTTTTTTGACGCACCCAGCCGTTCTTTCGCGCCATATCCACCAGTGTAGATTTGGCTATGCCGTGCTTTTTTGCCACCTTCTCGATGGAGATTTCGCCGGCACAGTAATCGCGTTTCAGTGCCTCCATATCCATCGCGGACTACCTCTTGTCTACTCCTTGCGGTAAAACGCGTAACTGCCTATACCGTCCCGACCAAGATCGCTTTCAATCATGTTGTGTTCAGCCAAGCGGAACCCCTGCTGCTGGAACCAACCAATCAGCCCGTCATGCGTCCAATACCAGATATGCTCGTCTCGCCGAAAATGGCGAGAACGCAGGATGTGTTCAGCGCTGCAAAAAATAGGCACGGAAACAAACACCCATTTATCAGCCTGAGCTACTGCAAAATCTGGCCTGTCGATGTGTTCGAGGCTATCCCAGAATGTCAGAGCCTCGTGCCGCGTCGCATAGAGATCAGCCCACAATCCACGCTCTTTCAGCCACTGAACCCCAGCAGGGTTAACGTCAAATCCTTTTGTCTGAGGGCGCATCTCTACGAACTGACCGCTACCAATGCCGACATCAACAACACTGCCACCTCGAAAATAGCGCTCAACTAATCTGATACGCGATGTTGTTAACTCACGCCCCATTGGTGTATCTGCCAATTGTTGGTACCGGGAGAAATAGCTTTCATCGTATGGCCGCTGTTCAGGCACAGGAAAACGACCAATGCCCAACTCTGGTAGCCAGACAAGGCCGGTTTTAATTTCTTCGTCGAAGGTTTTCATGCCGCGATCCGTTTCCTTGCCTCAAACCAAACATTGTTGATGAACGACCGCACCAAATCAGGCAGGTTGCTGATCGTCTTATCGCAATCGTGCTTCATTTCCTGACAGCGGCAATAGTTGTCCGGATAGACAAAAAGCGCTCTCGACAAATCCATGCAGCGGGCGTCTGTTATCTTGCTGTGGTGGTTATTGCCACCATTGCCGCCTTGTAGGCAGATCATCGGTTTCTGATACGCCAGTGCAGCATGAGATATGACGCAAGCGCCGGTCAGAACAATGTCAGCCCTTTCCACCAGCGCCAGCATCTGGGTTATCGTCAATTCACCGTTGTGCAGCTTTCGGTGCGCGAACGGTTCGCAATCTGGTATCCACTCAAGCTCTGGGGCGTTGTCAGCAATGCTGATTACGTGGAAACCACGTAAAGCCAGCATCTTTGCTACTGCGTCGACGTACTCGTTGAGCGGGCCACGGCTGGCGTTATGCCACTCAGTCCGCTCTGTCGTCGGTCTGATTAGCGCTATCGGCTTGCCGTTTGGTAGGGGGAGCTCTGGTGCAGGAAAATGCGGGAGGTCCATCTCCGCCGGCGCAATGCCAAACTGCTGCTCCATAGCATCGAAGATACTTCCTGCCTGAAGATGACCATTCCCATAAAAAATACGTTTGCAGGGAACACCTGGCGGCTCACGTTCAAATGTGACACTGCTGGCCTGCTCATTTTTACGTTGCGTACGTAATGGCGTATTTGTTCTGACAAAGTGTAAGTTATCGATACCAGCATATATTTCAGGCAGTGGTGTTTTAAGCCATATTTCATGGTCTTTATTTACCAGCGCCTTAATAAAACATCGTTGATTGATGTTATCGCCAATACCATGCATTCCGTCGAAATAGAGTTTTTCAGGCATGAAATAAATTCTCAGGTATGTTTTTGTGGAAACAGGTTAAAGCCGTGTACCGAGAGCAGTTAATTATTTCCACTTCTGGGAAATTTTTATTCAACGCAGCAAACTCACGGTGCCATCGCTCAACTTCTTGGTATGTGGGGTTATGCATTTTGTCAGGGTGCTCACCGTGCCAATGTGGGCCGTTATCCAATGAGCAGTCATAACCCAACAGGATGACCCTCCGAGCACCGAGGTATTCAGCAAGCTGTATCGCTCGTTGTCCTGAGTTAAACGAACCGGCATCACCAGGTACAAACAGATTCAATCCGTAGCGGGTTTGCGCTCTTGGACTTGCCGTCCATCGCTCAGCAGGTGTATCAAGTAAGCCGTGATACTTATCCCACCAGGCAAAGTCAGCAGCAAACAAATAGTGGCATTCTGGAACCAGACGCCAACTGCTATTCACAGCAATTATGGGATACCCAGATTTAACAGCCAGCAGGCAATCTGAGCGCGTCAATGACGGACCGCTGGCAATACAAACCATTGTTAAAGGTGCCATATCATCTACACCATACGAATGCATTTTCGATGGCCCTCGCAAAGGCCACCTGAAATGCCGTCAGGCCAACTGCAAAACGCTGTGCTCTTCCGAGTCCGAGTAAGCGATCAGGCCGTTGTACTCCGCGACTTTTTGCCCATCCTCAGCCTCAAACGCTGGAATGGTGCCGGTGGTAATGGTATAGGACGGCTGACCTTCATCTTCTGCGAAACGCGCCAGCTCTTTAATTTGTTCCAAGGTAAGTACGATTTTGCTCATGGTTTCTCCCGGCGGCTTCCCGCCATTGGTTCAGCGTGGCCACCTGGCCTGCGCAGATTGATAAAGCTGTTTGGAGCGCCAGCGCATGACTGCCAATGTCGCCCCAGGTGTCGCCTTGTAACGTTGGCACCTCGCAAGGCTTGAATACTGACTCAGGGGGCAACAGGATGATTGGCACTGGCGGCGTTGGCATCCGTTCCGCGCAGGAGGTCAAGCACACCGCCAGGAGCATCACTGCGGCTGCACTCATCGTTTTTGATGGCATCCTGGTATTTCCTCTGGTAAATTTCGCCCCGCTGGCGCAGTTGCTGCTCTCTCTGTTGCTGTTCGGCCATCAGCTTACGGTTACGGGCGTCCTGTTCCTGCATGGTGGCGATCAGTGCGGCCTGCTGCGTCAGCGTTTTTTTCTGCTCTGCTACCTGCTGTCGTGCCAGCTCCAGCCGATGTGACAAAAGCGAGCTATATCCGCCCAGGCAGATCGATACCACCAGCAGAAGCAATAAGCCCCCATTTGTCAGTTTTTGCAGCCATCCACTCATGCCGGGTAATCCCGAAACGTGAGCTGAAAGTGCGGACCATCTTTCAGAGTCTTCCAATCACCGCCCCACTCAACCGCAGCCCCCAGCTCTTCACCTGCTTGTTTAAACGCTGCGGCGATCTGTTCGTAGTATTTCCATTCCCAACTGATATTGCTGCCGAGATATGCCACCACGTCCACGGCATGGCCGGTCAGATGGCGACTGTTCATCGTTTGGCTGGCCCCAGCTTCAACCATCTGTTTTTGACGCTCACGACTACGAAGACCTTCCGTGATGCCGAAATCAACGGGTGATAGTTCAAGTGCCCGACGGGTAACCGCCACCAATGCAGGGTTAACGCCAACGAGATTTTTCTCGCTACGTTGGCTAAATGTATAAGTCATGATATTTACCGTTGAAAGGGTTTAGCCAAGGTCATGACGTTGCCACGTGATGCAATCACCGCCACGCAGAACGCCATGTTGATCAATGTCTCCGACCAGTTCGAATAGTGATAGTCGCCAGTCAGAATGCGGATGGTCACCGAGGCGCTAGCCACAATCAGCAACCAAGCACAGAAGGCTGCGAGAGGCCTATGCGTCGCACCATTTCGGCGATACAGCATCATACGGGCGGCTATCACCGCACAGGTGATGGCATTAACGATTAAGAGGTAATCATTTAGCATCGCTTCCCCCTCGCCGGAATCGGTCGAAGAATCCTGTTGGGTTTTGGCTGGCTGACATCAAAAGCCTGACAGCGATAGCAGAAGCCACCAGCGCACCAACCGGCTCATGTGCTTCAATGCCGACAGGCGTTGCCCACGTGATAATGGCTGCGGCAAACGGTGCGGCAAGGATCCCCACCAGCAACGAAGCCACAAAGAGTGCCATCTTTTTCAGCCACGAAAACTCACTGGCCGACATCACAAAAATTACAGCCCCGGCAAACGCGCCGATCAGCACACCGGAATCCACGCCTGATAACAGCCCGACTACGGTCACACCGGTCAATACAGTTGTTGCCGCCCCAGTAGTCCCTACAGGCTCAGCCATCTTTTTGCTCCTTTGCTCGCTCAGCGAACGCCGGGCGTAAGACATAAAAAAGGCCACGCGTTAGCGCAGCCTGTAATTGACGCGAATTCTCGGTTTGTAATTGTCGCCAGTGGATCACTATCGTTGTAAATCACCACCAGCGGCTGAAATCTGATCCACCAGAATGCAAAAGCCCCGGCTATCAGCCAGGGCTTGAATTGTGTGATGCCGGAAGTCGCCGTTCTGCTGTCCCCATACACGCCAGCTTAAAGGGTTCCGATGTTGCCGATTCGACCGGACTGTCATCTTGTTCTTCATCACATCGGAAAGAACACTCCGCTCAACCGCAACGTTACCGCCCGTCTCGCCGCAAATGCTCTTACCGTTGGGTGCCGGTCTTTCCCGGCTGTCAATTCATGCCACAACATAGGTTGCACTTTGCTGTCCGCTGTTCAGGTGGTGGCGTCTGAACAAAAAATGCAACCTGCATTACGGCATCAACGTTGGAGCGGTCAGCGGGAATCGAACCCGCATCATCAGCTTGGAAGGCTGAGGTAATAGCCATTATACGATGACCGCAATTGGTGCCGACTACCGGAATCGAACTGGTGACCTACTGATTACAAGTCAGTTGCTCTACCTACTGAGCTAAGTCGGCTTTGGTCCGCCATCGAGGCCTCGAACCCCGTACCTACAACTTAATGGTCGTTGCTCTTCCTGCTGAGCTAATGGCGGTTTGGTGGCCCTTGCTGGGCTTGAACCAGCGACCGAGCGATTATGAGTCACGCGCTCTAACCAACTGAGCTAAAGGGCCGAGGCGCGAATACTAATGCAGTCAGCATAACCACACAATACCCATTGATATTTCTTTACATATCATAGCCCAGAAAGTAAAAAGCCCCTGCATTTAAGGCCGGGGCTTCAATCAGGTAAAGTTAACGATTAGTGAAGCTGATCTTTGCTGATTACCAGCAGTCGATGCGAATGACAATCGCGATCATCTCCCCAACAGAAATCAGTCCACGTCCCGTAGAAATCGTCCCACGAAGTCATGAAGGTCAAAGGACGATCTTCTTCAGTGCCATCTGAAACATATACATGGTAGCCATCTTCCTGAATTGCCCATGCAATCATGCCTTCCCAGAATCGGCGACCATCGCTGGTCTGCTCACTGTCGGATACGACGATTGAATGACTCTCCAAGAAGTATTGGAAGAACATTCTTGGCAATCCTGTCACAGCAGAGTTGTACTGCGGCTGAACACTCCTCCAGACCATAATCTGGGTGCAGCTTCTTCTGCCAGGCACGATGTTGTTCATGAACTCCAAACGAACAGCGTACACAGTGACTGGATCCTGAGAGTCCGTTACCAAACGATAATGGTCTTCAGTACGAGCTTTTACGAGACGGTAACCGTGAGGCGTCGTATAACCAGGCAGCGAGAAGTCCACAACGCCTTTCTGAATGAAAGCGGTCGTGTGCTCGATGTTGTTGCCTGTGACGTTAAGCTTGGTGTTGAAACCAGCCTCAGGGATGTTTAATGGCATTCTCGTGTTCGCTGTTTGTCTGTTCATCATGTCCTCCAACACTGCCGGAGTACTTCTGATAAGAAGGCTGAAGCGTTTGAGGCTTCGGCTATTCATACAACTACGGTTGTTTAACGAACAGTGTAATAGTTTGCGATTAACTCTTCAACTTCTAGATTGTTTGTCTCGTCTTGTAGAGCGCTATACTCAAAGTCATTAAGTAGCAAAATGAAGGCATACCACCCCATTGCCAAAAAATGCGCCTTTTAAGTGGCTTTCTGTTTCGTTTGAAGGGCATAAAATTTTTTATGTTTTCACACCCTACAGAAAGCGCCCCTGGCCTTTCTGTTCCATATGCCAGAAATAACAAAGCCCGCACAAGGGCGGGCCAATCAACGTCAGGCGCACAAATCCCATCGTTAGAAAAATGATTCCACAAAAACCGCAAAAATGCAATAAACAGCCGATAAAAACATAAAACTTGTCGATAAAACGCTCACTTAGTCACTTTGAGCAACTGCTCCCCTGCAATTGATTCTTGTTTATCACACTCAGTAATAAGCTGTTCGTAGAATGGCTTATAGAGGCAGCGCCAGGATGACTCAGGAAGATCGGGAATATATTCCTGTATGGCTCTATAGGCTTTCGATGCCGGCAGGCGTTCATATCCTCTCCCAGAACAGCGCTTGCACGGTTTTTTAACCGGTACCCCCTGCCGTTCTGACTCAGCTTTGTCGACCACCTCGCAGCGGCCTCGGCAGTCATTGCACGCCGTCTTGATGACTCGCTTACCGTTACATTTCGGACACACCTTGTGCGTAACATCATAGAAGGTGTGCTTCACCAGCATCTCCCGACCTTCAATTGGCGTAATTGACGCTGGCAAGTCACCACGAACAAAGCTATAGGTAGTATCGTGGACCAGCGCCAACTTGTTCATAACAAACTTGCGCTCCTCAATAAAACCGTTGTCGCACGCATCACAAGGCACTTCACTGGCTGCGCTGCGGGAATAATCCATGTAGGCAAACACCGCCAATGTGAGGACGACCCTGGCCTTTACCTCGCCCGACAGCTTACGAATTGCCGCAACCTTGTCACAGTGCGCCATGCCATACTTTGCCAACAGCACCACCGCTTTCACCTTGTCCGTTTCGCTAATGCCAATCTTGCCCAGGAATGCCGCAAGACCAAATTCCGCCTGAGCCTGGCACATTCCCAGCGCCCCCATAACATCGCTGATCGTCAACGCATCTGATGCAGTCGCTGGCGTTGAATCATTCAGCATAGGTGACTTCGGCGAAAAATATTTTGCGATCGATTCAAGCCTCATGCGTTCTCTCCCACGGCTTCAGACAGTTGCTGACGAATTATTTGTAAAAGCTTGAAGGCCTGATAATGAATTGTTTTTGAACGCTCATCGGCAGTTGAAAGCAACAAAAGCTGCTGGTTCAAATTGGTGGCATTGATTAGCGCATCGCACACCTGCCGGAACTGAGTACGCGTGATTATGACCTTTTTGTCATCCTCCTGGACTCGGATACCTCGTGACACACCAGGCTTGATAATTATCGCCCCTTTGGTACACAGCCCCCGCAGATGAATCTCTACAGCATTGGGTGATTTCCAACCAAAGCCCTCGGCTATCTCTACCCTTGTCGGTGGGCAACCGTGCTCAGCAATAAACTGCTTAATAAAATTCAGGACTTTCTCCTGCTTCAGCGTTAAACCGTTCATGCTGCCACCTCAAGTTGATTCGCCCGGCGCTTTTCCAACCGCCGAGCCTTACGTGTGAATATGGATTTAATGCGCTGGTAATACTCAATCGTGAAGGTGCGCGGCGCGTTGTTATTATTCAGCGCCTCAACCTTTTCAGGCCCTATACGTTCAACCAGTCCCTTCTCAAAGGCTTTCTGAGCGCCAGACTGGTCACGGTTACAACGCACGCATTGCCCCGCCGCGTTGTGCAAATGGAACGCCAGATGCGCCGCACACCCTCTTGTTCTGTAGTGACCGCAATCCATTGTGCCGCCAAATTTCTGTGCAGGAGTGGAACCACAGCTGATGCATGGCTTGCCGGCATCTCTGATGCGGACATAACGGTTAAACGCTACCTGGGCCTCTGCTTTCCATTTCGGCTTAGTCTTCAGCGCTTGCTTGCGGGCTCGAAGCTGTTTCCGTTCCTCCTTCTGGGCTTTATCCAGTTTGCGCTGCTGCGCTTTTGCGCGTTGTTCACGCTGTTTGCCGACCAACATCACGGCGTAATCGGCCTTGTGCTCTTCACAACACCACCACTGAAAAATCGTCTCAGGCTTGAACCTTGATTTGCAGACCTTGCAGTAGCGGGCTTTAGGGATATTGCTCACTCCTTACCCCCTCGCAGCCCGCGCACTTGCTCCAGGCGGTCAGTCAGAAATTTAAGCTCTTTCTCAACCTTCTCAGTCTCAATTCGGAGGTCGTTGAGCTTGAAGCTGGCGTTTTTAATCCGGGCCTTGCAGTTCACCTCTTCGCGCTTCAGCTTCTCCAGCCCCTGGCGGTGATCGGTGATTTCACGACGCATACCGCGCAGTTCCCAATCGAGTTTTGTTTCGCGCTTCGCCACAGACAATAGATAATCGAAAGCCTCAAGGGTCGCGCCACAATGACGGCAAGTCACTTTGCGTTCGTACTCCGAAACTCCTACGGACTGGTGAAAACAGCGGCGAGATTGCTTCGTGTCTTCCTCAACGAAATTCCGCATTTCCGTGATGTCTGCGTTCTCGTCAAAGCGCTTGGTGAACAACAGCACGTTATCGCTGTTGTCAGGGATGTTCGTTTCGTCAGTCATGCCTCAACCCCTCTCGTCTTGGCATAAGCGCGAGTCAGAATGACGCGCCATTCACGACGTGCACCATCTTCATCATTCGCGCTGAATCCATATTTTTGAACGTGTTGCCACGCTGATTTTTCAGCAGGGTTTTCTGGGGGGAGCCCTTCCACCAGCAAGCGGTCGAAAGCATCGTCAAAGTCGATACCCGGCACGTCGCCCGCCGGTGGCTCTTGGCGCTGTTGTTCGACAGCCGCCGCCATTGCCGTTTTTTGGGCTCGTTTTGTATCCCACGCTTTCGCAGCCGCCAGATACCCCCCAAAGCGAGTTGGGTCGAAAATCATTCTGGCGCTAAGCATGTGGCCCAACTCGGGGTTGTTCAGCAACTGGCTGGCGCGGTGTTCAGCAACGAGGTTCAGCTCATCCACAGAGTTTCCCTCTGCCAGGCGTTCGGTGATTTCTCGCAAGGTGTCGGCACGCTTCGGGGTTCTGCCGTTGATTTTTGAATTCAGAAAATCCAACACCTCTCCCGCCAAGTCGGCAAAGTTCTTTACCGGTTGTTCGGTCTGGGGGGCTATGGGGGGTATTTCTTTTGGTTTTAAGATTCCTGATAGATTCCGGATCCCGTTTTCGGGATCGTTACCTTCCAAAAACGGGATCGTTTCACTGGCGTTAACAACACCGTTTTCGGGTGCCTTATCTTGAACGATCCCGTTTTCGGTAACATTCCCGTTTTCGGGGTCGTTACAAATAATCCCTTTTTTGGGATCGTTTCCTGCTTTTTTCGAACGATCCCGTTTTTGGTAATGTTCCCGTTTTTGGGTGTGTTCAGCATCAGCAACACTTTCTTCAATACCAACAAGGCGATATACCGGTATTTGGTTCGTTCTTCCCCGGCGTTCGCCGGTATCTTCAATCAGCCCAATAGCGATGAGATATTGCAAACTCGACTGAACCGTCTTCTTGTCCAGCTCCGTCGCCTCAGCCAATGCGCCAATAGACGGAAATGCACAGTGATCAGGGCCGCACATGTCCGCTAACCACGTCAGAACGGATTTTGCCGATGACTTGCCTGTCTTTATCTTCTTGGCCCAGTTCATCGCATCAATGCTCATACAGCCACTCTCTTAAACTGCTTATCAAACTGCCAAAGCGGAACTACGCAAGGCTCCGGGTAAAAGTCGCGCTCAAAGGTCACTTCCAGCGAACTGGAAGCCGTAACAGTAATCATGCGCCCGCGCTCATCGCGGTAGCACTCACCTATCATCGGAATACGCGGACCGGCACCCTGGCTAATAACCGAGGTGTTTCGCTGCAACATCCGGCGAAAACGCTCCTGTAACTCTTCTGTGCGCATAATTACCCCCTTCGCTCGTTACCGCGCCTCAGCAATCGCTGGAAGCGCCTTCGTGAAGTTCACGTAATGCACGTTGTTCCCATGACGCATGAACTGAGCCCCCATCGGGGCAAGCTCCAGCAATGCTGTTAAATGTCGCTCCGCTATAGGGACATAACCCGCTGGCGTTATCTGTGCCTGTGCGTCAACCACCCGCAAACCAAGCCGCGCCAATACCTTCGAGCTCACAGCCAGCGCCCCAGCCTTCCACTTGCTCAGCCACGAAGCGTCATAGCCTAAATCCCGCGCTACCTCCCCCTCCCGCTGGCCGTAAAGCGCCGTCAAGATCGTCGTCTCGTTTTCATTTGCCAGAAACTCAACGTCTCGAGACTGGCGTGATGTTGTTTTTTCCATCGGAAATAATTTCTCCTGTTAAACAGTCCGGTCTGGATTAGCTTCGTTAAGTAGCCACTCAGCCGTGAACTTCCCGTTCGCCGCAGCAGAAAGAAGCTGCGCATATTGAGTTTTTCCGGTGTACTCCGTACGCGGTAAGCACCCACGGGAATACCAGCGATTGATCGCCGGGGCGGATATGTTGCAAATTTTGGCTGCTGCCGCCTGACCGCCGACAGTTTCAACAGCGAATTGGACTGGGTTCATATGTATCCTTATAAACAATATTAACTTCAAGTTAAGCATATATCTTAACTGACAGTTATGTCAATTGCCCGGATAATTAACGAATGGTTAAAAAAGACGTTTTAAAAGAAGAGTTCTCACAACGACTAACCAGTGCATGTCTAGAGGCTGGAGTTGGTGGGCGTGGCTTGCCCGGACGAATGAGAACAGCCCTCAAAAAGCAGGGCATATCTATCACTGAGCCTGGCATTTGGAAGTGGTTAAATTCTGCCGCTATACCTGACTCGACAAATATCCTTGCACTAAGCCGCTGGCTTGGAATTCGGGCTGAATGGCTTGAATATGGACGAGGGGCCATGCGAGAAGGGGATCAGTCCCCCAAAGTGATCGAGTTCAGTGATGAGATTTTCAAAATTGATGCACTGCCGTTGCCTAATGCGGAAGAGTTAAACAACTATGATCTTGTTGAAAGCGTCCACTCCGTTGAGTACGTGAAAGATGAGGCAATGAGTATGTTTGGCAATAAGCACAGCGGCGACATAAAGCTCATCAATGTCGGTGGAGATAGCATGTCTGGGACGTTGGACCCTGGCGACCTGCTTTTCATTGATACAACGCACAACGAGTTTAACGGTGACGGCATCTATGTTTTTGCATATGACAATGCTATCCACCTGAAAAGACTTCAAAAAATCAAAGATAAATTTCTAGCGCTATCTGATAACAAATCCTATAACCAATGGGAGCCCTTAAGCCAAGACGAAGTAAAAGAGTTTCGTTTTTTCGGTAAAATCATCGGAAGCATCCCGCAGAAGTACCAACGTTACAGATAACCCTCTACCAGTAATCATCACTGAAACCCGGCCCTCCGCCGGGTTTTTTTGTGCCTGAAATCCCCCGCCCTTCCTCACCAAAAAATAAATTCCCAAATCAATCAATTGGTTAATTTGAAAAATCAACTTAATTAACTATTGGTTATTGACTGACATTAACCGATGGCTAATAATCAGTTCCATCGACAGCAACAACGTCACCCCAAACCACCGGGACGCTCTTTAACAATCAGGAATGGGCAGTCACAAACCACAATCCGGTGGCCCGCTGGATGTCTCCGCTACCCCGTTGAAATCGGAATGCGAGATCGGAGCGTGATAAGTGGATTTACCCTGCTGCTGCCGGTCTGGGGCAGTAGGCATAAAACCACTGAGGAGCTACACGATGAAAGCAATCAATGAGCACGTTGGCTGGGGTACTGATGGCCACGGCCTGAAGGTTCTGTTCTGCAACAAATGCCGCGAGGTTTTCTACCGTACACCGGATGCAGGCAAAGCAATCCAGGCTCAGCGAGTATTCAGCAAAAAGCACCAGTGCGCCAACTAACAGTAGAGGGTTACACGATGGCCAGCAAAGGCATTCAGAAATTAGTTAGTGATGCAGAAGCCGCCGGATGTCATGTGCGTCGAAATGGAGATCGCTTCGAAATCAGCAAACCAGGCAGAAAAGGCATCACGCTTGTTATTTGTGCCGATGGTACTGCATACCGTGGAGATTGCGACCTTACTGTGTGCAATACAATTCGAACACAAGCAGAAATGCGAAAGGTTTTGAAAATTAAGTAACACCCACCGCGCCCTACAGCGCTTGCCAATAAGGAAATAACGATGAACGAAACAAAATTACGGCACGTGATAGCACTACTGCTTGAGGATGCTAAACGCCTCCAGCAACTGGAGCCAAATGCAGGCACCAAGGCCCGCATTTGGATTGCTAAAAACGCGCTTGAATCAGGTGACGAAGCAGAAGGTAGAGCTTGCAACTCTTCATCTGTCCTTAAATAAGTAAGCCGCCCAATGTTCAACTTCACAGACGATGACTGATGCCCTTCCAATAGAAAGCGGATCGGCTAATGCTGAAACTTTAGCCCTTACACTTTCGGCCGTTTCAGCTTTATCTCCCATGTATGTACCGGTAGGTAATTTATAATCGGCACCGTCGTCAAATAGAACCGTCTTTTTAAATCCAATTCCTTTCATCTTTTCATGCAACTGGTCGTATTCATCACCGTCGGCACGTGATAGTTCAACTCGGACTAAAAATAAAGCCATTAATTATTTCCTTTCTTTGACTGTGGAATACCCAGTCTATCCGATTTCCTTTGACTGTGGAAAGCAGGGAAACCCTCGCCGCCTGAGAGGGTTAAAAAAGCAGGCACTAAAATCCCCAACACCAGGGAACGGTCACTGATTACGCTCGTCAGAAGCGGTTCAAGTGACGCCGGAACCGTAACCGGCACTCATCCGCATGTGGCTTGCACATGACTTCAGGGGCGTTGTCAATGTGAGAACAGGCCGCAGCCGGATGAATCAACATTGCTGTGTGTAGTCTTTGGCCGGCCTCGTTCGGCCTCTTTTTTTCTCCATCAGTAAGGGCGTTGCCCACCGCTCCGGATGTGCCGGAACCGTAGCGAAAGCGAGCGCGGATACCAACAAGGCAGCGCCCTTATCCATGTGACTTTCAATTCCAGAGAGGACATTCAATGCAAGTTATCCCACGCATCAGCGGGGCGCGATTAGCGTCACTGCCGGCAGGCTCACGCCTGAGCTTCAATAACCAGATTATTACCATCAACCACTGCCGGTCAGGCATGGTCAATTACACCGATGAATCCGGGGCGCAACGTGAATACGCCCTTGATGTCGTGGCCGCCAGCGCCACGGAATGCCTTGAAGCAACGTCTTGTCAGTGTTGCGGCGTTCTGCGCCTACGCTCAGAGCTCATTAAGAAAACAATCAAACTGCCCTTTCGCGACCTCGAATCATTGTTGGTCTGCGCTGATGGCCTGTGTTCTGCACTTCATCAAAGCATACGTGCACCAGGGCGCTATATGCCGACGCAAAAACCAAAGGGACGATATTTTAAAAGGAGCGGTTATGTCAGGAATTAAATTCGACCGGCGTACCGGCCATTTATACCGCCTTACCGGCGATGATGTCACTAACTATGGACGCAATGAATCAACCAAGGGAGAAACAGTGTTTTATTCAACCATATTTATTCTCGTAATTATGGCGTTGGGGGTGGTATGGAAATGAATAAACAACCTCTGCCGCCAAACGTATGTGCGCCAACACTTCATATCGGGACCATCGTAAATTATACAGACCACAAAGGGAAAGAGGTTCAGGGAAAAATCCTCAGCGCAACCTGTATCTGGGAAGGTAGAGGAAATGGTGCTGAATACACCTTGAAATACGCCCTAACCCATCCAACCCACCCACGCCGCCAACATCATACCATTGGCGACATTATCAGCGAGGTAGAGTAACCAATGACTAATTCGTTTAATAAGATGATTGATGAGAAAATCATCAAACGTGGTAAGACCGGCTTTTTAATCCAATTAAAAAACATTCACGTCAATCCTGAATTTGATATTCGTATAAAAAATGAACGCTATCATGAGGCTGGGGAAAAATTATATCAATATATGTTGGCTGGGGGGAAGGTTCCTCCGCTTGAAGTTATCCCCCGGGATGATGGCGGCGTGTGGATTATTGAAGGACATCGTCGGAATGAAAACTTCCATCGCCTACTCAATGAGGCAGGTCGCCCCGTAGATTGGATACGTATTGATCCATTCGAAGGCAATAACATAGAGCGAATCGCGCGGGTAAGGACGAGCAATAATCAACTACCAATAACTGATTATGAAGAGGCGCTATTGGTCAGGGATTTGCAAAACCTCAATTTGCACGCTGACAAAATCGCCGAGGTCTTACATATTCCCCGCTATAAAGTCGACAATGCCCTGGTGCTGCTCTCCGCCAATTATGACGTACACCAATTGGTAGAAGAAGGTGACGTTGATATCCCACTGGCGGTACAGCGCATAAAAAAACATGGTGAAAAGGCTGGGCAGATTTTACAGAGCGATGCCGAAAAAGCCAAGAAGAAGGGTAAACCCAAAGCCACCAAGTCAACAGCAATTCCACAATTCAGCGCCACACGCGCCCGCCGGCTCTGTGAGCTGCTCTACGATGCTGCACCAATGGTTCGTGAAGAAGGTGATGTTCTGCTGCTCCTTCCAGGAACCAGAGAAGAAATTAACACCATCCTCAACGAGTACCGACAGCAGCATCCGCAAGTATTCGATGAAGAAGAGCGCGGAGATAAATAACATGGCCTGTGAATGCTTTAAAAAAACAACCGCGCTTTTCAAAGAGCGCATTTCTGCAAAGATTGGTGAATCACTTGGTGAAATTGAAGAGGCCAATTTTGAGCACTCTTTATGGCATTTCAATGGGGGCGATCATTCCCCGGTGGCGATGAATTTTAAATTTCGCTACTACCGCAAGCGCAAGGGCGGCGGACTGGCAGCAAACCAGACCAAAGCAGATCACCTTTGCATGATGAGCTACTGCCCTCTCTGCGGGACTAAATTCGAAGGCGACGCAAAGCATCCGGAGGCCAAATGAAAGAGCGCCCAGTGATTTTCAACGGCGAGATGGTTCGCGCCATTCTCGACGGCCGCAAGACCCAGACGCGCCGGGTTATGGCTGCGCAGCCAGAATCCAATCAGTTCGGCCTGCTGCGCATTAGCGATTCCACAAAACGCAGCGACATTGGCAAATACCATTGGGCAGAATCAAATGCGACCGGCACGCATCAACGTTCAGCGCTTTTCTCATGCCAATTCGGCCAGGTAGGCGATCGGCTGTGGGTGCGCGAGATGTTCATGGACTTAACCGGCACCGGCATTGAAGCCACTACCGGGAAATTTGAAGGGTTCGCATATCGCGCCGACACTCCGGCTGGAAGTTATGGCGATGAAGTCCGCAAAGAGTATGGGCTGAAGTGGACGCCTTCACTTCACATGCCACGTAAAGCCTGCCGCATCCTGCTGGAAATCACCGCAGTGCGTGTTGAGCGCCTGAACGATATCAGCGAAGAGGACGCCAAGGCTGAAGGCGCGCCGACAGAGTTATGCATTATTGGCGAGAAACACTACATGGGTTTTCGCACTCTCTGGAGATCCATCTACGGCGAAGAAAGCTGGCGCGCCAATCCCTGGGTGTGGGTTATCGAGTTTCGCCGTGTGGGTGACAGCGCTAGGGAGGCGGAGCGTGGGTAAGGCCATCTTCCTCTACGACTTCACCGGGCTGATGGCAAAGCCGTGGCTGGATGCCGGCTATGAGTGCTGGTGCTTCGATGGGCAACACGATGCCGGCATTACCAGAGATGGCAATCACGTCCGCGTTGGCATGTGGTTCAGCGCCTGCGACAAGCTAAGCCAGGCACGCGAGATTGCACGGATGGTGGGTGATGGAGTGGTGATGGTGTTCGGGTTCCCTGAGTGTACCGACCTGACTGTTGCCGGCGCCCGTCACTTCGAAGCCAAACGACAAGCTAACCCGATGTTCCAGATTGAAGCAGCTGAGCTTGCCGACCTGGTTCGCATAGTTGGCATTATCACCGGTGCGCCGTGGGCTTTCGAAAATCCTGTCGGAGTTCTGTCCAGCATCTATCGGAAGCCGGACTTTGCGTTTCAGCCATGTGACTTCGCCGGCTATCTGCCTGATGGTGATGAGCACCCTCTCTACCCGGAGGTTTATCCTGGACGCGATCGCTACAACAAGACGACGAACATCTGGTGCGGAAATGGCTTTCGCCAACCAAAACCGCGCCACATAGCGCCGGAACAGAAAGATAACCCAGGCTGGCGTCTGTGTGGTGGCAAGTCAACGAGGACAAAGAACATTCGCAGCGCGACTCCGAGGGGATTTGCAAGGGCGGTGTTTGAGGCTAATTCGAAGGAGTCCCAGCATGGCTAAGCGTAGGAGCAACAGACCGCAGCCTCTTACGTTCGATCAATGGCTTGAATCAGAAAACCGATTTCCATCTGACCGCCTTCGCATCGATTTAAAGGCTGCATTTGAAGCCGGGGAAGAAAGCCAGCGGATTAAGCAGCGGGCCGAGGCCCAGGAGAAAGCATTATGAGCAGTGAGAAGCTGAGCGAACTGAGCAAGCCGGTGGGATTCGTTAGCAAGCAGGCGCAAGCCCTTTTGAAGTCCGGGGATACGGCCAGTGTAAGGCCATTCTTTGATGTGCAAGGAAGCTCCCCACTCTACTCGCAAGAGTACGTCTCCACCCTGCTGGCAGACAACGAATACATGCGCTGGCGCATCAAAGAAATCGATCTGCTGTTCGGCCAAATGCTACTGACTATGCAAGCGGCGGTTATTGAAATTGAACATGGTGAAGGGCCAAACGCTGCGATGGCGTGGATCGTCAATAAATTGGCCGGGCCTGGAGAATTTGCGCCGGATAGCGAAAAAGACGCGCAGGCATATTTCAATCGCGAGTCAGAGAAAATCGACGTTGAGTTCAGCAAGTGCATGGACTTCTTCGAATCTCGACGCAAAGCCATGAAGGAGCAGAGCAATGGATAAATTCAGGGAGCCAGAGCAATTTGATGCAGAGGTGGAAATTCACGGTGGAGAGCCATTCGCTGTATGGGCACCAGCAGTGAACGGTTCGCACGTTAAGGCAGAGCTATATTTCGCCCTGCTGGCAGAGCTGGAAGCGAAGGATAAGCGCATCGCCGAGCTGGAAGCCATCCGCGCAGACGCCTCCCTGGTGTTCAAAGAAATCGGCAATGAGCTGGGCTGCAATCCCGACAACGAGTCGATCATGATGGCTATCGATGAGCTGAAAGCCCAGGTGAAGGTTTGGGAGTCGGCAGCGACAAAGCATCTGGCACGGGCAGAGGAAGCAGAACAGCGCATAGCAGAGTTGTCCGAACTGGAAACTCACAACGAGTGCCTAATCAAGAAGAATGCCGACTTGACGCAGCAGAATATCAAACTTGGTGAGCGGCTGGCTACGCCGGTGCGGTTGTCCTGTGAAACGCATCCTCGTTGCCGTACTCAGCATGCCAAAGACGTTCGCGCCGCCGGGTTCAAAGTCACGGGGGATGCATGACACTAACGACCGAAAGACTGAAATGGCTTCATGACGCCGCCACGGAACTTTCTGCCACCAAATTGAAGATGACCATGAGGCCGGATGAATTGCTGGTGCTGACCAGCGAACTCCTGGCTAACCGGGAGGCGCAGCCGGTGATTGTAGTTGGCGATGATGGCGGAGACGCGCTGGCATATCGCCGACTCATTCAATCATTTGCGCCTGGCACGAAGCTCTACACCGCCCCGCCAGCGCCAGCAGTGGTGAAACTTCCTACCGAGTTCCACAGCGACGAGGGGGTTATGGTGCGCCTGGAGCAGGTTATGGCTGCGCTGGCCTTAATTGGGGTGAAATATGAACGTAAAGGTGACGCCTGCCGCGCCGCAATGCTGGAAAATATCGACAAACCCGCGCCGCAACTGGATTCAGTCGTGACGCGCCATGCCGAACAACCTGTAAGTAGCGGTTACAAGTTAGTGCCGCATGTTTACCGCGAACTGGTAAACAGTCTCCGCGATACCGCCGTGAAGTTTAGCGGCACAGAACAACTCCGGGAGCGTCTGAATACAGCATTAAGTCAATTCATTGAGCCTGATCACCCTCATACGCGAACCGTAGCGCCGGAGGGAAGCAGTGATTGACTGGTTTACCCTCGCTCTCCTGGTAGCCCTGTTCGGTTTCGTCGGCTGCGTCCTGGCCTTTGCGTGGATTATGATGAAGGTCATCCACGACTAACCACGTTTTGTAGTTTTCCTGTTTCAAATCAAATTATTAAGAACTTTCTCAGACAAAACCGCAACCGATCGATGAAAACGATCGGTTTTTTGTTATCGATCTACGAAACCTATTTGTTAAATCCATTTTATTTACCACACTACCTAAGGTGCGCACTGAGCCAAGGACGATTAATGACTTAATTTCAACCAATTAGGGTAAGTCGATGAGTAAAATTCGCATTTTCAGTGGCAACAGCTATGTTGTTCGGTCTATCATGCCCGTGCAGCCGCAAAATCGGCCGTCGGGATTGGAACACCGAACATCAACAAAGCGCACAACCGCGCCATGCGGTTTTTTTGTGTGCGGCGCACAGCTACACCTAACAATGGTGGGGCGTTCAGGGGAGCCGAAAGGCTCGCCGGGTTCTTTGTTGACCGGTAGTTCCAACCCTGTACGTCTCACCACCAGTCAGAGATTGGAACCTCTTGGTGGTGACTCCAAAAACAACAAAGGAGTTCAGCCATGAACAGCCAACTCGTACTCGTATTCGACGGGACCATCAGTAACGAATCGGCCCTACTTTGCAACGCGCGTGATCTGCATAAGTTTCTAGAGGTTGGCCGCGACTTCTCCAACTGGATACGTGAACGCATTTCAGAGTATGGATTCATCGCGAACCTAGACTACACGGAGTTTTCGCCAAATTCGGCGAAAACTGGCGGACGTCGTCGCAAGGAATACCACCTCACCCTCGACACCGCCAAAGAGCTCGCCATGGTCGAACGCAACGAGAAAGGTCGGCAGGTTAGACGCTATTTTATCGACTGCGAGAAGCAACTACGCAGAGAAACAATGGAACAACCTGAGGTGCATTGGTCACAGCCGACCCAGGCAGAGATAGATGCACACTACGCAATAGCAGCACACCAACAGGCTCAACACATCCGTAATATATGGGATAAGGAATTGGCACCGCTTCTGAAAGCCATTAAGTCCCCTATTCTTGGGCGACTCAATGGCCGCATCATTGAGATTCAGATAACAACGAACAGAGTGAAAGAAAGCTTGGCAGCAAATCTCCCTGATGGCGCAGTACCTCGGTTGAGCTAATTTTTCTCCCCCAGCAACCGCTGGGGTTTCTGTATCCCCTATAGGAAATATCAATGAAACCCCGCATACCGAAAAACATCAGCGATAAAGCTGAGGGTGTTTTGTGCGCGTATCGAGCTGGGCAGGCAAAACCGCGCCGCACCTATCAGCATAAATATTTAACTCTCCCGGTCACCCCTTGGTGGCGCTATCTGTCGAAAGACGACGGCACTACATGGCGGTTAATGTCACATTCCGAATACAACACAGAATTAAGGAAATGAGATGACTAACTATCAACTTCTCTGTTTTCTTCAGAAAGATGGCGGTTTTTATGACGTCAAAGGACACATTGACCTGCTCAAAAGCACATTCCCTGATGCTGGGTTTGATGACATAGACATTAAAAACCTGCGAAACATCATCACTCGTTCAACATCCATCGCTTTCGAACGGCGCTGGGCGGAACGCTCAATGAAAATTAAGGTTGTTTACGTCTCCCCCAAATATGCCAACTACTCTAAGGCTGCGATTGGTATTGGTAGAAAGCGCGCAGCCCCTAAATGGACCTACCTTGAGGGAGAGCATCAAGAAACCGTAAATGCCATCTTACGGCGTCAAACGTTCGATCGGTTACTGAGTGAATGCCGTGGACAAAGCCCGAGATGATAACCTGCGCAGCACGGCACAAGAGGTTCTAAACGAATACCGCTCCCCTACCAATAATCTCACCTATCGCGAAATCCTCAACAAGCACGCAGCTAAGATTGCCCACGACTGACCGGCAAAGCCACCGGCGTGGATGCGGCTCAGTTGCGCCTGTATGCGGATTGATGCAGGTAAAAAGCAGAGGTAGCAATGGCCGAACAGTCCACAGCCTCGGATGAGGCCGAGCTAATGAAAATCGGTGAGTACGCTAAGAAAATCAAAGTGTCGCCTCATACCATCTACCGCGATCCAGAAAAATATCACATGTTTAGAGTTGGCGGGTTATGGCGAGCCAACAAAGAAAGCCTAGAAAAATTCACTCCGACAAACAACAATGTCATCCGACTGGCTGTGGTCGGCAGTAAGGAGTCAAAACGATGCCGATCTTCAAAAGGGGTAAAAAATACTGGATTGATATCTCCGCGCCAGACGGAACGAGAATTAGACGCTCTGCTGGCACCGAGGAAAAAGTAAAAGCCCAGCAACTGCACGACAAACTAAAGCATGAGCTATGGGCCGTCGCTAACCTGGACAAGCGCCCGGAAAGGATTTTTGATGACGTACTGGTCTTGGCCCTTCGTGATGCAGAAGGTCAGGCCAGCTTCATCAATAAACAAACTTATGCTCGTTACTGGCTTGATGTGTTTGGAGGCAGGCTTATATCCTCGATCACCGGAGAGGAAATAACCGACAATATGCCAACCCATAACTTGATCACCAGAAAGCGCCTGGCTAACGGAACAAAAAATCGCTATCGGTCTTTTATCATGCGTGGGTTCTCTCTGGCAGACAAGAGCGGTTGGCTAGATAGAATGCCGTACTCACAAACGCTGAGAGAGCCAAAGGTTAGGGTGCGTTGGATTGAGAAAAGCGAAGCCAAGTCGCTTATCAACAATCTTCGCCATGACTGGATGAAGTGGGTCTGTTCGTTTGCTTTATTGACCGGAGCTCGCTTGGGAGAGATTTTGTCGCTGAAATGGAAGGATGTTGATCTGGGGCGTCGGGTGGCCGTTGTGACAGCTGAAAACGCAAAATCAGGGAAAGCTCGACCGCTGCCGCTGAATGATGACGCGGTGGAGGTGATGAGGAAAATCCCATTCGACAATGAGTATGTATTCTCGGCTGATGGCGAAAAGGAAGGGTACATAAACAGGACAGATTTCGAACGCGCACTCCTGCTATCTGGTATCACAGATTTTCGCTTTCACGATCTCCGCCATACATGGGCAAGCTGGCATGTTCAGAACGGAACCCCGTTGATGGTGTTAAAAGAACTGGGGGGATGGGAGAAGCTCGAGATGGTCAATAAATATGCCCACCTGAGCGGCGAGCATTTGAGCAAGTTCAGCGGCATTGTCACGTTTTTGGCACAGGACACCGAAAGCACGAACGACGCCGTTAGAATCTCTCTTGTAAGTTAATGTTTTTACAACGAAACAAACACACACCCTAACTCATGTTACAGCATGAGCATCAGAGAAACAGTCTGATGTCGTTGAAACGGGGCCGCGCCGTGCGCGCAGCCCGGGAATTTAGCCGCCGACGGATTCGTTTTCCGCCTGCGGATTACGGCTGATGAACATCGCATCGCCGTAGCTGAAAAAACGATACTGCTCGGCCACCGCCTGCTGATAGGCGTTCATGGTATTTTTATAGCCGGCGAAGGCCGACACCAGCATGATCAGGGTGGATTCCGGCAGGTGGAAGTTGGTCACCAGCGCGTCGATCACCTGGTAGTGATAGCCCGGATAGATAAAGATGCTGGTGTCGCCGAAGAACGGCGCAATCAGCGCCTCTTTGCTGGCCGCCGCGGCGCTTTCCAGCGAACGCACCGAGGTGGTGCCCACCGCCACCACGCGCTTGCCGCGCGCTTTGCAGGCCAGCACCGCATCCACGACTTCCTGCGGCACCTCGGCGTATTCGGCGTGCATCACGTGATCTTCGATGGTTTCCACGCGCACCGGCTGGAAGGTGCCGGCGCCGACGTGCAGCGTCACGAACGCCATTTCCACGCCCTTGGCGCGCAGCGCCGCCAACAGCGGTTCGTCGAAGTGCAGGCCGGCGGTCGGCGCGGCGACCGCGCCCGGCTTCTCGCTGTAGACCGTCTGATACAGTTCGCGGTCGGCGTCCTCATCCGGGCGAGCGATATAAGGCGGCAGCGGCATGTGGCCGGCCGCGTTGAGAATGGTGAAGACATCGCGTTCGTCGTTGAAGCGCAGCTCGAACAGCGTATCGTGGCGCGCCACCATGGTGGCGGCGATGCTCTCGTCATCCCCCAGCAGCAGCTCGGCGCCCGGCTTGGGCGCTTTCGACGCGCGCACGTGCGCCAGCACGCGATGGTCGTCCAGCACGCGCTCCACCAGCACTTCAATCTTGCCGCCGCTGACCTTGCGGCCGAACATGCGCGCCGGGATCACGCGGGTATTGTTGAACACCAGCAGATCGCCGGCCTCCAGCTTGTCCAGCAGATCGGTGAATACACCATGCGTCAGCGCCCCGCTCGGCCCGTCCAGCTGCAGCAGGCGGCATGCGCTGCGCTCGGCCTGGGGATAATGGGCAATCAGGGATTCGGGAAGTTCAAACGAAAAATCAGCGACGCGCATGGGTATTCACTTCTTCAATTTAGGGCTGGTTGGTAAAAACAGGCGGCCTAGTCTAAAGCCGGGGGCGGCCAGCGGCAAGAAATAAGGAGGATTTGCCTGACTTCAGGTATAGTTGAGGGATGAATTTTCTCGCTCATCTTCACCTGGCCATGCTGGCGGACAGCTCGCTGCTGGGCAACCTGCTGGCCGACTTCGTGCGCGGCAACCCCGCCGCCGACTACCAGCCCGATGTGGTGGCCGGCATCATGATGCACCGCCGCGTCGACGTGTTGACCGACAGCCTGCCGCAGGTCAAAACCAGCCGCGACTATTTCAGCGCCCCCTACCGCCGCGTGGCGCCGATCACCCTCGACGTGGTGTGGGACCATTTTTTGGCGCGCCACTGGCAGCAGCTGGAGCCCTCGCGCGATCTGCACCAGTTTACCCAGGAAGCCCGCAGCCAGATCGAACCTTACCTGCCGCTCACGCCGCCGCGTTTTCAGAACCTGAACGGCTATCTGTGGCCGGAGCGCTGGCTGGAACGCTACGCCGAATTGCCGTTCATCGCCCGAGTGTTGCAGGGCATGGCCAGCCGCCGCCCGCGCCTCGAAGCGCTGGCCGGCTCGTTCGCCGATGTCGAACAACATTATCATCAGCTTGAAACACAATTCTGGCAGTTTTATCCGCAAATGATGCGGCAGGCGAAGGGAAAAACGCTCTGAGGTCAAGCCCAAGCGTTTGAAATTGCTGCGCCTTGCAAGAATTTACGTTTTGCCGCTTGCCCTTTTGTGGGAAAAGGTTATTTTTAAAGCTCGATAAATTATATCAACGACTTTGATAGGTGAAAGCTATCTCATCGATTGGTCTTTTACCCTTTATTCACCAAGTCACGGCCCCTATACTGGCCCTTGTTTTTACATCCACCCTTTAACACCTATTACAGGAGTAATTATGGTCCTGGTAACTCGTCAAGCCCCTGACTTCACTGCAGCTGCCGTACTGGGTAGCGGCGAAATCGTTGAAAACTTCAACCTGAAGAAGCACCTGAACGGCAAACCAGCCGTGCTGTTCTTCTGGCCAATGGACTTCACCTTCGTATGCCCTTCCGAGCTGATCGCTTTCGATCACCGCTATGAAGAGTTCCAGAAGCGTGGCGTTGAAGTGGTTGGCGTTTCCTTCGACTCAGAATTCGTTCACAACGCATGGCGTAAAACCCCTGTCGACAAAGGCGGCATCGGTGAAGTGAAATACGCAATGGTTGCTGACGTTAAGCGTGAAATCCAGAAAGCTTACGGCATCGAACACCCGGAAGCCGGCGTTGCGCTGCGCGGCTCCTTCCTGATCGACAAAGACGGCATCGTGCGTGCTCAGGTGGTTAACGACCTGCCAATCGGCCGTAACATCGACGAAATGATCCGTACCGTTGACGCACTGCAATTCCACGAAGAGCACGGTGAAGTGTGCCCGGCTCAGTGGGAAAAAGGCAAAGCAGGTATGGGCGCTTCCCCAGACGGCGTGGCAAAATACCTGTCTGAAAACGCTGCCAAGCTGTAATTTCAGCCTGATAGTGAATCAACCGGCCCCCGCGGCCGGTTTTTTTATGCTCCATTTTGGGGCAGCCCGCCCGCCTTCAGTGCTTTATTTCCCTGTTTCCGCTCACATTTCCTACCCTGTCCACCGCGCGTACGCCCATCTGCGGCTACTATCAATAACGCTGGCTCGCGCTTTGCAAGCGAACAACGGCAAGCAAAACACAACACAATAAAAAACTGACAGGGTAGGAATAACTATGTTTTTACAGAAATGGAGCAAACCCCTGACCATGGCGGCGCTGCTGGTCAGCGGCAGCCTGTATGCGGCATCCAACCCGGCGGTGGAAGCCAAAAACGGCATGGTGGTCACCTCGCAGCACCTGGCCTCGCAGGTCGGGGTGGATATCCTGAAAATGGGCGGCAACGCCATCGACGCCGCCGTGGCGGTCGGCTATGCGCAGGCGGTGGTTAACCCCTGCTGCGGCAACATCGGCGGCGGCGGCTTTATGACCGTCCACCTGGCGGACGGCACCGATACCTTCATCAACTTCCGCGAAACCGCGCCGGCGGCGGCCAGCGCCAACATGTATCTGGACGCCGACGGCAAGGTGAAGAAAGACGCCAGCCTGTATGGCTATCTGGCGGCGGGCGTGCCGGGCACCGTGCTGGGGATGGAAACCGCGCGCGAGAAGTACGGCAAACTGAGCCGCGAACAGGTGCTGGCGCCGGCGATCAAGCTGGCGCGCGAAGGTTTTGTGCTGACCCGCGCCGACACCGATATCCTCGACACCACCATCGCACGCTTCAAGCAGGATCCCGAATCGGCCAAAATCTTCCTGCGCCCGGACGGCAGCCCGCTGCAGCCGGGGGATAAACTGGTGCAAACCGATCTGGCCAACACGCTGGAGGCCATCGCCAAAGGCGGAACCGACGCCTTCTATAAAGGCAAGATCCCGCAGGCGGTGGAGGCGGCGGCCAAACAGGGCGGCGGCATTTTGACGGCGGCCGACTTCGCTAACTATAAAGTCACCGAAACCCCGCCGATCACCTGCAGCTATCGCGGCTACAAGTTCGTGTCGGCGCCGCCTCCCAGTTCCGGCGGCGTGACGCTGTGCGAAATCCTCAACGTGGTGGAAGGCTATGATCTGAAGAGCATGGGCTTCAACTCGGCGGCGGCCATTCACACCATGACCGAAGCGATGCGCCATGCCTACATGGATCGCAACACCTACCTGGGCGACCCGGAATTCATCAAGAACCCGATCGACCGGCTGGTGAGCAAGAGCTACGCCGAGCAGATCCGCAAGAAAATCGTCACGGACAAGGCCACGCCGTCGGAAAACGTGCAGCCCGGCATGGAGCCGCATGAGAAGCCGGAAACCACCCACTATTCGATCGTCGATCACGACGGCAACGCGGTCTCCACCACCTATACCGTCAACGGCCGCTTCGGCGCCGTGGTGATCGCACCGGGCACCGGCTTCTTCCTCAATGACGAGATGGACGACTTTACGGTGAAAGTAGGCGAGAAAAACCTGTACGGGCTGGTGCAGGGCACCGCCAACAGCATTGCCCCCGGTAAGCGCCCACTATCGTCAATGAGCCCGACGCTGGTGACCAAGGACAACAAGATATTTATGGTGCTGGGCTCGCCGGGCGGTTCGCGCATCATCACCATCACCCTGCAGACCGCGTTGAACGTGATCGACCACGGCATGGCGCCGCAGGAAGCGGTGGACGCACCGCGTATCCATCACCAATGGTTGCCGGATGAGGTGTACTACGAACAGCGCGGCGTTTCCGCCGATACGCTGAAGCTGCTGAACGGTATGGGCTACAAGATGGTCGAGCAAACGCCGTGGGGCGCCGCCGAACTGATTCTGGTCGGTTTGCCGGGCGCGGCGGGCGTCAGCCCGGCCAACTCCGGCAACGATTCGGCAGTTTCCGGTAAAGTGCGTGAAGGCTACCTGTACGGCGCCAACGACGTGCGCCGTCCGGCAGGCTCCGCGGTCGGTTACTGATGTAAATACCCACTCACCTTAATCGCGGGGGCGTTTCTGCCCCCGCACTCCCTTTAGCCCTCGCAGCGCCATACGGTGGCCGACTCTTCCGCCAACTGCAGCCGCAACCCGCCCGCCGTTTCGCTCAACTCTCCCCGCCCTTCCACACGCCGCCACGGGCCGCGCGCCAACAGCGGGTTATGCGGCAGCTGCGCCTGGCCGCTGCCGTCGCGCTGCAGCGCCACCAACACCTGCTCCTGCTGATACAGGCGCACGAACACCAGCGTTTCGCCGCTGGCGTACAGCACCTGACAGCCGCCGCGACGCAGCGCCAGGCTCTGTTTACGCAGCGCCGCCATGCGCTGGAACAGCGCCAGCAGCGGCCGGTCCCAGTCGCCGACGTCCCACGGGAACGGCTTGCGGCAGAACGGATCGTTGCCGCCGTCCAACCCAATCTCATCGCCATAATAGAGGCAAGGCACACCGATCCAGCTCAGCAGCCACACCGCCGCCATCTGCATGCGCGCCGCGTTCCCCTGCAACAGCGTGAGGAAACGCGCGGTATCGTGGCTGTCCAGCTGATTGAACTGGATCAGCTGGCGGCTGTGCGGCAGCCCGGCGCGGTAACCGTCCATCCACTGCGCGCACCCGGCGGCGTCCAGCCGCACCGGGTGGTAGGCCACGTCCAGCCCCGCCAAAAACGCCCGCACCGGCAGCGCGAATCCCATGTAGTTCATCGCCGCATCCTCCACGCCGGCGTGCAGCCAGCGGCGCGCGTCGCCGAAGTGCTCGCCCAAGACATAGGCCTGCGGATTCTCCTGCTTCACCGCCTGATAGATGCCCGCCAGGTGGCGCAGATTGCCGGTGGCGCCGCCGTTCTCCCCCAGCATATGCACCACGTCCAGCCGCCAGCCGTCGATGCTGTACGGCGGGCGCAGCCAGTGACGCACCACGCTGCCTTCGCCCTGATAAATCGCTTCCGCCACCTGCGGCTCGGCGAAGTTGAGC
This sequence comes from Serratia sp. CY76391, assembly GCF_052166695.1. Lineage (NCBI taxonomy): Bacteria > Pseudomonadati > Pseudomonadota > Gammaproteobacteria > Enterobacterales > Yersiniaceae > Serratia > Serratia sp. CY76391. Next base: position 69,996 of record NZ_JBJNOJ010000001.1, on the reverse strand, counting down.
TTCGGCAGGCTGGCGTTGCCCTTCCAATCGAGCGCGCGGCCGTCCGGGTAGAAGTTGAACCAGCCGCGATACGGCGAATCGGGGTGGTGACAGGCGCCGTTTTCGCCCTGACGATGGCGGTCAAACCACGGGTGCGAATCGCCGGTGTGGTTGAAGACCCCGTCCAGCACCAGTTTCATGCCCACCTTGTGAGTGCTTACTCGCAAACGCTGCAGCGCCGCGTTGCCGCCGAAGTGCGGATCGACCTGGTAATAGTCCTCGGTATCGTACTTATGCACGCTCGGCGCGGTAAAAATCGGGTTCAGGTACAGCGCCGTCACGCCCAGCTGCTGCAGGTACGGCAGTTTGCCGCTGATGCCGTCCAGATCGCCGCCGTAAAAGGTCGAGGCGGCGTGGCGATCCTCCAACGGGTGCTGCCAGTCGCGCCGAATTACCTCGGCGCCGGCTGCATGATGGCGATAACTGCCGCTCTGGATGCCGTGCTCGCCGCCGCTGCTGGCGAAGCGATCGGGGAAAATCTGGTAGAACAGCTGATCCGCCACCCACTCGGGGCCATTGTCAGGATCGTCGACGGCGAACTGCGCCAGCTGGCCCGGCGGCGTTGGCGACCAGCCCTGCGGGCCGAACCACTGTTGGCGATCGGCCCACAGCAGCTTGAAGCAGTATCGCCGCGTCGGCTCGCCCTCATTCAGCGTCAGGCTGGCCTGGTAGCGCCGCATCCCCTCGTGGCGCTGCGCTTTCATCACCAGCAGCCACTCTTCGTTGTCCGGTTCGGCGCGCAAAAATACCCGTTCAGGCAGTTCATCCCCTTGTAACCACAGCGTGATATCCAAACGTTGCCCTTGTTTTACCACAAAAGGCGGGACCGGTTGATGCCAGGCGTTAAGCATACTGTTCTCCTGCTGTACCAAACGAAATCGACGGCGTTCTTCAAGAAACGAACAATGCCACGTTAAGTGCAACTCCCCCTCCTCTCTGGCCGCAAAACCCGGGGATGAGCCGGGGGGCGGAGACCGAAAAATAGCGCTAACTTGATGTAAAAAAAGGTAAACAGGTACAAATCCTGCACGTTACCCCTTAGGCTAACGCGTTTTAAGTTTACAGGATATTTTTTGCGCATTTTTTAAGGAGCGGTAATGCAACAACAGATAACGCGCTGGCTGGAACAGTTTGGTTTGGAATTCGGCGGAGTGATGTCGCTGTTGATGGTATTGGGGTTGATTGTTCTGATCTCGGTAGCGATCCACCTGGTGCTGCACCGGGTGGTGTTGGCTGCTCTTCAGCGCCGTGGCCAGCAATCGCAGCGCGTCTGGCAACAGGCCATCACCCAATACAAACTGTTCCAGCGCGTGGCACTGCTGCTGCAAGGGGTGATCATCAGCATCCAGGCGACGCTGTGGCTGCAGAGCGGCAGCCAGACCCAGGCGGTGATCGTCACCGCCGCGCAGGTGTGGATCCTCGCCTTCACCCTGCTGTCGCTGTTCTCGCTGCTGGATACGCTGCTGGCGCTGCTGCGCCAAAGCCCGATTTCCAATCAGCTGCCGCTGCGCGGCATTTTCCAGGGCCTGAAACTGGTGGCGGCGATCCTGATCGGCATCATGATCGTCTCATTGCTGATGGGCAAATCGCCGCTGCTGCTGCTCAGCGGCCTGGGCGCCATGACCGCGGTCTTGATGTTGGTGTTCAAGGATCCGATCCTCGGGCTGGTGGCCGGCATTCAGCTCTCCGCCAACGATATGCTCAAGATCGGCGACTGGCTGGAAATGCCGAAATACGGCGCCGACGGCGCAGTCACCGACATCGGCCTGACCACGGTCAAAGTGCGCAACTGGGACAACACCGTCACCACCATCCCCACCTACGCGCTGATCTCCGACTCATTCAAGAACTGGCGTTCGATGTCGGAATCCGGCGGGCGCCGCATCAAGCGCAGCTTGAATATCGACACCGGCAGCGTGCACTTCCTGTCGGAAGAGGAACAGCGCCGCCTGCAGCGCAACCCGCTGCTGCACAGCTATCTGAATAACAAAACCCAGGAGCTGAGCCAGCACAACCAGGAGATCGCCGTCGATCTGGCCTCGCCGCTCAACGGCCGCCGTCTCACCAACCTCGGCACGCTGCGCGCCTATCTGGAAGCCTACCTGCGCGCTCACCCGCGCATTCACCAAAACATGACGCTGATGGTGCGCCAGCTGGCGCCGACGCCGGAGGGCCTGCCGCTGGAAATCTACGCCTTCACCAACACCACGGTCTGGGCGGAGTACGAAAGCATTCAGGCGGATATTTTCGACCATATCCTGGCGGTGATCGACGAGTTCGGCCTGCGCGTGCATCAGACGCCGACCGGCAACGACCTGCGCGGCATGCTGCGACAAAGCGCGAACGCTTCCTGACGTCGGCTGACGTAACTGTGTCTGCTGGTAATTATTCGCTTTCAATTGCCAGCAGATATCTCCATCCCCTTCTTTTCCCCGGCGAAAACGGCGTTAATGCGCCATCACCTTCACCACCGAGAGGGAAAGCCCTTGCTGAAACGGTTACGTCATCGGCTGTTCACCCTGATGGCCACGCTGCTGTTTATCGGCTGCCTGCACAGCGCATCGCTGGATGAAAGCCGCATGCCCCGCAATCTGCAACCTTCGCTGAGCGCCCTTAGCAGCAACCTGCAGGACATTCGCGAAGTGCTGGCACGCTGCGCCGGCGAGGAAGAGGAGGAACGCCTGAACGACGGCGGTATGCGCATCGAAGCGCGCACCGCCGGGGATGAGGAAGTGGAAGATAAACGCTAAAAAAACACCGGCCTCAGCCGGTGTTTTTCCATTTAGTCTTGCTGCGTCGCCAGCAGCGCGCGTTTTTTCTGGCGGTTGACCTTGAACCAATACCCCGCCAGCAGCAACACCACCCAGACCAGGCCGGCGTACAGCGAGACGCGCGTGGTCGGGAAATAGCCGATCAGGCCGATGATGAATACCAGGAATACGATCGCCACCACCGAGGTGAACACCCCGCCGCGCAGCGGGAACGCCAGCTGCTTCACCTGCTCTTTGCTCAGGCTGCGGCGGAAGGCGATTTGGGAGAACAGGATCATGATCCACACCCACACGGTGGCGAAGGTCGCCAGGGAGGCGATCACCAGGAATACGCTCTCCGGCATGATGTAATTGAGGTACACCGCCAGCAGCAGCGCCAGCATCATCACCACCACCGTCACCCAGGGAATGCCGCGTTTCGACACCTTGCTGAACATCTTCGGCGCATGGCCCTGCTCGGCCATGCCATGCAGCATGCGGCCGACGCCGAACACGTCGCTGTTGATCGCCGACAGCGAAGCGGTGATCACCACGAAGTTGAGGATGCCTGCCGCCACGGTGATGCCCATATGCTGGAAGGTCAGCACAAACGGGCTGCCGTTGGTGCCCACCTGGTTCCACGGGTAGATCGACATGATGACAAACAGCGTACCGACGTAGAACACCAGAATGCGCCACGGCACCGAGTTGATGGCTTTAGGAATCGATTTTTTCGGATCCTTGGCTTCGCCGGCGGTGATGCCGATGATTTCAATGCCGCCGTAAGCGAACATCACCAGCTGCAGCGACAGGATCATGCCGATAACGCCGTTGCTGAAGAAGCCGCCGTTCGACCACAGGTTATGAATGCCGGTCGGTTGTCCGCCGTTGCCGATACCCCAGATGATGATGCCGATGCCGGCCGCGATCATGATGATGATGGTGGCGACCTTGAAGAACGAGAACCAGAACTCCAGCTCGCCGAATACCTTGACGCTCATCAGGTTGATGGCACCAATGATCAGCACCACGCTCAGCACCCAGATCCAGTGCGGCACTTCCGGGAACCAGACGCCCATATAGATGCCGAAGGCGGTCACGTCGGCGATGGCGACGATCAGAATTTCAAAGCAGTAAGTCCAGCCGGTGATGTAACCCGCCATCGGGCCGAGGTAGTCCTGCGCGTAGCGGGAAAATGAGCTGGCTTGCGGGTTATTGACCGACATCTCCCCCAGTGCGCGCATGATGATGAAGGCCACGATGCCGCCGATCAGGTAAGCCAGCAGCACGCTCGGGCCGGCCATTTTGATGGCGTCCGCCGAGCCGTAGAACAACCCGGTGCCGATGGCCGATCCCAGCGCCATAAAGCGAATATGGCGCGTACTGAGGCCGCGTTTCAGCTTATTGTCGGAGGCGGTGGTGGGTGACTGTTGTTGCATGAAGATGACCCATAGTTTTAAACGTAAAAAAGCCACGGACATGTCCGTGGCCCTGAATTAAGCCGGGGGGATTATCAGTGCGCGGTCACTTGGGAACGCGTGCACACCCGATCATAAATCGCGACCAGCGCCAGCATCAGCAGCGAAGGCGGCAACCATGCCAACCCCTGCTCCGCCAGCGGCAGATGAGTGGTCCAGGCCGGCAGCAGCTGCTGGAAACTGGACGCTTTCACCGCGTCAAGAATACCAAACAACAGGCTGACAAGCATCACCGGCGCGATGATACGCGGCGCACTGTGCCACCAACGCAGGGTGAAGCTCAGCACCACCAGCACGATGCACGGCGGGTAAATCGCGGTCAGCACCGGAATGGAGATCTGGATCAGGTGGCTCAGGCCGAGGTTGGACACCACCATCGAGAACAGGCCCAGGATAAACACCAGCGTCTTGTAAGAGAACGGCAGGTATTGCGCGAAGAACTCGGCGCAGGCGCAGGTCAGGCCCACCGCGGTCACCATACAGGCGATGAAGATCAGCGCCGCCAGGAAGAAGCTGCCGAGGCCGCCGAAGGTGTTCTGAACGTAAGCGTGCAGGATCACCGCGCCGTTAGTGGCGTCAGGCACCAGCGCGCCGCTGCCGGAACCCAGCTTGAACAGGCTCAGATAAACCAGCGTCAGGCCCACGCCGGCGATCAAACCGGCCAGAATGGTGTAACGGGTCAACAGACCGGCGTCTTTCACGCCGCGCGAGCGCGCCGCGTTGACGATAACGATGCCGAATACCAGCGCGCCCAGCGTATCCATGGTCAGATAGCCGTTAACGAAGCCGGAGGAGAAAGGCACGCTCTGATAAGCCGTCGTCGCCGGAATCGGCGCGCCGGCAGGCCACAGCAGCGCGGCGATGCCCAGTACGGCCAGCGAGACGATCTTCAGCGGCGCCAGCACATGGCCGACGGTATCGAGCAGGCGGCCCGGATACAGAGAGATGCCGATCACCAGCGCGAAGTACACCAGGCTGTAGATGAACAGCGGCATGGCGCCGTCGCCGGTCAGCGGGGCGATGCCCACCTCAAAGGACACGGTGGCGGTGCGCGGCGTGGCGAACAGCGGGCCGACGGCCAGGTAGCAGACGGTCGCCAGCAGCAGGCCGGCGCCGCGGCCGATCGGCGAACTGAGGGCGTCGATGCCGCCGCCGACGCGCGCCAGCGCGATGACGGTGATGACCGGCAGGCCCACGGCGGTGATCAGGAAGCCGAGCGCCGCAGTCCAGACGTGTTCACCGGACTGCAAGCCGACCATCGGCGGGAAAATGATGTTCCCGGCCCCAACGAATAAGGCAAAGGTCATGAAGCCCAATGCCAGGATATCTTTTGACGTTAAACGATGACTCATACGATGTCGTGTTGCCTGTTCAAATGAAAAAAATTGTCCGATAGCGTGGTGGCGAAACGCCCCACCCGGTTGCCGGCATGCCCGATCGTCGCCGCGCCAAATAAGCACCCTAAACGCAGTCGATCCGGCGTTTATGTCCCTATTCGAAAGTGGCCGCTCATGAAGATGGGCAAAATTTTAGGAGTTATAAAAATGGAGGTTTAATCCGACAACGCAGGCTAAGGTAAACGTTTATAGCGCTTCAAGGCAAGACGCACGGCGAAAAGCAGAGCTATCGACCATATAAACTTTAGCCACCAGTCGATCATATTGGCTATCAATAAATATACACTACATGATTTGTATCATTTTTGAACAATGAATTCACGAAACGTGAAGCATATATCACTTTACCGCGCGAAAACGCCAATAAATGCCCGGTTTTCGCGTGGTATAAGCTCCGTTTTGCCGTGAAAAAAAGGCGAAAATTACGCCGCTTTTTGTCGCTTATTGCACCGTAGCCGGCGCGAGCGGTGGCAACCCGAGCGCCTGGCGGGTCTTCTGCAGGGCGGCCGGCGGCAGTGGCAGATAGCCGTCGTGATTGACCAGGCTTTGCCCTGGTGTCGACAGCACGCGATCGAGAAACGCGGCGGTCAGCGGCTCCAGCGGTTGATGGGGGGCTTTATTGATGTAGATATACAGATAGCGCGACAGCGGGTAGCGATCGTTGCGCACGTTGGCGGCGGTAGGCGCGACATAGTCTTCTCCCGACTCCGCCAGCGGCAGCAGCCGCACGCCGCTGGCGCGAAAACCGATGCTGGCGTAGCCGATGCCGTTGAGCGAACCGGCCACCGCCTGCACCACCGAGGCCGAACCGGGCAGCTCATTGACGCGCGGCATGAAATCGCCGCCGCACAGCGCGCGCAGTTTGAAATAGCCGTAGGTGCCGGACGCCGAGTTGCGGCCGAAGCGTTGGAGCGAGCGCGTCGCCCAGTCGCCGCGCAGCCCCAGCTCGCCCCAGCGCGTCAGCGGCTGGCTTTCGCCGCAGCGCCGGGTGGCGGAGAAAATACGGTCGAGCTGCTGCAGGTTGAGGCCGCGCAGCGGATTGTCCTGATGCACCAATACCACCAGCGCATCCACCGCTACCGGCACCGCCAGCGGCGCATAGCCGTAACGGTGTTCGAATGCCGAGATCTCGGCCGCCTTCATCGGCCGGCTCATCGGGCCCAGCTGCGCGGCGCCCGCGGCCAACGCGGTCGGCGCGGTCGAGGAGCCGGCGGCCTGGATCTGCAGGTTGACGTTGGGATAATGCTGGCTGAAATCCTGCGCCCACAGCGCCATCAGATTCGCCAGCGTGTCGGAACCGACGCTGGACAGGTTGCCCGCCAACATGCCGTCAGGCTGCGCCAGCGCGCCGCGTCCGGCCAGCAGCGCCAGGCAAAGCAACAGCCCTCGGGTGATTCGGGTCATACCGGTGTCTCGCGTTAATTTTTCACCGCATTCTCTGATAAAGCGGCGGGAACAATCAACCGATTGGGCAAGGTAAAGATAAAGCGGGTGCCGATCCCCGGTTCGCTGAGGATCTCCAGCCGCGCGTCGTGATGGCTGAGCGCGTGCTTGACAATCGCCAGCCCCAGCCCGCTGCCGCCGGTCTGGCGCGAGCGGGCCTTGTCGACGCGGTAGAAACGCTCGGTCAGGCGCGGCAGGTGTTCGGCGGCGATGCCCGGCCCGTTGTCGCTGACCTGGAACTGCGCGCCGTGCGCCGTCTGTTGCCAGCTCACTTCGATATGGGTGCCCTTCGGCGTGTGGTTGACCGCATTGTACACCAGGTTAGACACCGCGCTGCGCAACTGGTCTTCATTGCCGAACACGTTGAGCTGTTCGTTCACCCGGAAGGTGATCTCATGATTGCCACCGCTCAGCGATTGCGCCTCACGCTGCAACACCCGCAGCATCAGCGGAATATCCACCCGCTCGTTCATGTCGACATTGGGCGCCGCCTCGATGCGCGACAACGTCAGCAGCTGCTTGACCAGCCCGTCCATCCGGCGGGTCTGCTCTTGCATGGTGCTCAGCGCCTTGCTGCGCAGCGAGCCATCCTGCTCTTCGTCGCCCATCATCTCCAGATAGCCCTGCAGCACTGTCAGCGGCGTACGCAGCTCATGGCTGACGTTGGCGAAGAAGTTGCGCCGCGCGCCCTCCAACTGACGCATCTGGGTGACGTCGCGCGCCACCATCAGCAATTGCCCTTCGGAATACGGCATCACGCGGAATTCGACGTAGTGTTCGTTGTTCAGCTGCAGCGTCAGCGGGCGCGAAAACTCCTGCTGTTGCAGATAGTGGCTGAATTCCGGATAACGCAGCAGGTTAAGGATGTGCTGGCCGTTGTCTTCCGGCCAGCGAAAGCCGAGCAGATGCTGCGCCAGCCCGTTGCACCAGAAGATATTGCCTTCGACGGTGGTCATCACCACCGCGTCAGGCAGCGATTCGGCCCCGCTGCGAAAGCGCTTGATCAGCAGCGCCAGCTCGCGCCGGCGGCGGCGGTTGCGCTGCTGCATCTGATACAGGCCATAGAACAGCGGCTCCCAGCTCCAGCGGCCGGGCGGCGGCGTCATGCTGCGGTCGATCCACAGCCAATGGGAGAGTTTGAGCTGGTTGTAGAAATTCCACACCAGCGCAGCCAGCGCAGAGGCCAGCAGGAACCAGGGCAGATAACCGAAAATCAGCCCCAGCAGTAAGGCGGGCAGACAGAAAAGAGCCAGCTCCAAAGCCAGCCTCTTCCACGACAGACGTTCTAACACGGCATATTCTCCAGCGCGGCGCGATCAGTAGCGCGTTGAGAACCGGTAGCCGGTGCCCCGAACGGTTTGAACCATTTTATCATGCCCACTGGTTTCTAACGCCTTGCGGAGCCGACGGATATGCACGTCAACGGTACGGTCTTCCACATAAACGTTAGTGCCCCAGACGTGATTAAGCAACTGCTCGCGGCTATAAACCCGCTCCGGGTGGGTCATAAAGAAGTGCAGCAGCTTGAACTCGGTCGGCCCCATGTCCAGCGCCTGATCGTTCGCCATTACGCGGTGGGAGGACGGATCCAGGCTTAGCCCTTGCATTTCAATCACTTCTTCCACCGCCATCGGCGAAATGCGGCGCATGACCGCTTTGATGCGCGCCACCAGCTCCTTGGGCGAGAACGGCTTGGTGATGTAATCATCCGCCCCCACTTCCAGGCCGCGCACCCGGTCTTCTTCTTCGCCGCGCGCGGTCAGCATCATCACCGGGATATCGCGGGTCAGCGCTTCGCGCTTCATATGTTTGATAAACTGAATGCCGGAACCACCGGGCAACATCCAGTCAAGCAACACCAAATCAGGGAACGGCTCAGACAGACGCGTCACGGCGCTGTCATAATCTTCGGCTTCCAACGGTTGGTAACCATTCTGTTCCAACACAAAGCACACCATCTCACGGATCGGCGCTTCGTCTTCCACCACCAGTATGCGTCTTGCCATCGTCAATCCTGCCAATGTGTTAGCGACTTTTCGGGCGCCATTATGCGTCAGTTTTGTGACACTTTTATGAAAAAAACCGGCTGTTATAGGCAGTAAGCATAGCGATTATTTCCCGCAGTAACGAAAAATCATCCGGTTGTCATCATCATTGCGCCGGGACAGCCGCCGCCGCGGCCTTTATAATCATCGCCATTATCTTTACATCCGGGAGTGTCATGCGCCTGATCCACACCTCTGACTGGCACCTTGGCCAGTACTTTTTCACCAAAAGCCGCGCCGCCGAGCACCAGGCTTTTCTGAACTGGCTGATCGAACAGGTAGATCAGCAGCAGGTGGATGCGCTGATCGTCGCCGGAGATCTGTTCGATACCGGCTCGCCGCCCAGCTATGCCCGCGAGCTGTACAACCGCTTCGTGGTGGAACTGCAGCGCACCGGCTGCCAACTGGTGGTGCTGGGCGGCAACCACGATTCGGTCGCGACGCTGAACGAATCGCGTGAACTGCTTTCCTGCCTGAACACCACGGTGATCGCCAGCGCGCAGGGCGCCCCGGAACAGCAGATCGTGGTGCTTAACCAACGCGACGGCCAGCCGGGCGCGGTGCTGTGCGCCATCCCGTTCCTGCGGCCGCGCGATCTGCTCACTAGCCGCGCCGGCGAATCCGGCGCGCAGAAACAGCAGGCGCTGCAGGAAGCCATCGCCGAACATTATCAAGCGCTGTATCAGGCGGCCTGCGAGCGCCGCGACCAGTTGGGCCTGCCACTGCCGATCGTCGCCACCGGCCACCTGACCACCGTCGGCGTTACCACCTCCGACTCGGTGCGCGACATCTATATCGGCACCCTCGACGCCTTCCCGGCGCAGGCCTTCCCCCCCGCCGACTATATCGCGCTGGGCCACATTCACCGCGCGCAGAACGTCGCCAAATCGGAGCATATTCGCTATAGCGGCTCGCCGATCCCGCTGAGCTTCGATGAGCTGGGCAAAGCCAAAAGCGTCTTCCTGGTGGATTTCGCCGACGGCGCTTTACAACGGGTAGCAACGTTAACGATCCCGCAGTTTCAGCCCATGCAACTGATCAAAGGCGATCTGGCCGAGATCGAACGGCAGCTGCGGCAATTTGCCGATTATGCCGGCGAGCTGCCGGTGTGGCTGGATATCGAAGTGGCGACGCAGGACTACCTCAGCGATATCCAGCGCCGCATCCAGCTGATGGCGGATGCGTTGCCGGTGGAAGTGGTGCTGCTGCGGCGCAGTAAAGAACAGCGCCGCCAGGCGATCGCGCAGCAGGATAAGGAAACGCTCAACGAGCTGAGCGTCAACGAGGTGTTCGAACGGCGCCTGGCGCAGGAGGCCGACATGCCCGAAGCGCGCCAACGGCGGATGCATCAACTGTTCCGCCAGGTGGTCGAGGCGGTGCAGCACACCCCTGAAGAGAGCAACCCATGAAAATCCTCAGCCTGCGGTTAAAAAACCTCAACTCGCTGCAGGGCGAATGGAAGATTGACTTCACCGCCGAGCCGTTCGCCAGCAACGGCCTGTTCGCCATTACCGGCCCGACCGGTGCGGGCAAAACTACCCTGCTGGACGCCATCTGCCTGGCGCTGTACCACCAGACGCCGCGCCTCAACGTCACGCCGAGCCAGAATGAACTGATGACCCGCCACACCGCCGAATCGCTGGCGGAGGTCGAGTTCGAGGTCAAGGGCATCGGCTATCGCGCCTTCTGGAGCCAGCGCCGCGCCAAAAACGCGCCAGACGGCAATCTGCAGGCGCCGAAGGTCGAACTGGCACGCCGCGAGGACGGCAAGATCCTGGCGGACAAGGTGCGCGACAAGCTGGAGCTTACCGCCGCCATCACCGGGCTGGACTTTGGCCGCTTCACCAAATCGATGATGCTGTCTCAGGGGCAGTTCGCCGCCTTCCTCAACGCCGACGCCAACGATCGCGCCGAGCTGCTGGAAGAGCTGACCGGCACCGAAATCTACGGGCGGTTGTCCGAACAGGTGTTCGAGTCGCACAAGCAGGCCAAAACCGACCTGGATGCGTTGCACCAACGCGCCAGCGGCATCGAACTGCTGAACGACGAGCAGCGCCAGTCTCTGACCGAACAGCTGACGGCGCTGAGCGCGCAGGAAATCGCTCTCGGCGAACAAACCCAGCGACAGCAACAGGCGCTGAGCTGGCTGCAGCAATGGCAACGCCTCCGGCAACAGCAAAGCGAGGGGCAATTGCGGCTGGACACCGCCCAGCGCGAGCAGGCGGAGGCCGCCCCGCAGCTGCAGCGGCTGGCGCTCAGCGAGCCGGCCGAGAAATTGCGGCCGCTGCGCGGTGAACGCGATCGCTGCCGCGCCGAGCTGCAGACGATACAACAGCAGGCAGCCCAGCTGACGCAACAGCAGGAACAGCAGTCGGCGCAGTTGACCCCGCTGCAGCAGGCGGTGGAGAAAACCCGCCAGGCGCAGCAAGCGCATGCCGAACACATGCGGCAACAGCAACAGCTGATCGACGAGCAGGTCGCCCCGCTCGACCATCAAATAGCCCAACTGCTATCGACCCAGGCCGAGCGGCGACAGGCCGGCGATGCCGCCGCGCAGCAGTGCGCCCAGCAGCAGACCGCGCTGGAGCAGCTCACCGCTCAGCGCAGCCAACTGACGACGCAGAGCGCACAGTTTCAGCAGCAGTTGAATGCGCTGAGTGAAGCGCTGGCCGCTCAACAGCAACAGCAGCAGGCGCTGGAGGCGCAAACGCCGCAGGCCCCGCTGCGCCAGCGCCTGGGCGTCCTGGCGGATCTGCGCCCGACGCGCCAGCAGCTGTTTACTCTATCCTCTTTATCGCAGCAAATCGTTAAACGGCTGGAACAACAGCGGCAAGAGCTAAACAGCGGTCAACATGAACTTACCCAGTTGGAACCACAGCTAGAACTCATCCGTCAGCGATTTAAGCAGCAGAAAGCCCACCAGGCCGATGTTGAAAAAACCTATGTGCTGGAACAACGGATCGTGGGTCTGGAGGCCGAGCGCGCCCGTTTGCAACCCGGCGCCCCCTGCCCGCTGTGCGGCTCATGCGAGCACCCGGCGGTAGAACAATACCAAGAGGTAAAACTGTCAGAAACCGCGCAACGTCTGGAGCAAATGAAAGTCCAGACCGAAGCATTGCAAAAACAAGGCGTCGAGCTGCGAGCTCGTTACGACAACCTGCAACAGCAGTTGCAGCGTCAGCAGCAAACCATCGCGCAGGATGAACAGCAGCTGGCTACCCAACAGCAGCAGTGGCAGCAGCTCAGCGCGCCGCTGGCGTTCGACTTTACGCTGGCGGATGGCGAGCAACTCAGCGCCTGGCTGAACGGCTGCGACGACGAAGAACGGCGCGGGCAACAGGCGCTGCAGCAGCATGAACAGGCGGCGCAGGCGGTACAGCAGGCGAAGGATGCGCTCATCGCTCTGCAAACGCAGCAGCAGCAGGCGCAGCAACAGCTGGCGTTGCTCGAAGAACGCTTTACGCTGCTGCAGAAAGCCCACGCCGACAGCCTGCAACAGCAGCAAGAGCTGCAACAACGCTGGCAAGAAGGCGAGAAGACCCTCGCTGAACGACGTGCGCAGCGGCTGGTGCTGTTCGGCGAACAGCAGGTCGCCGAGGTGCGCGAACAGCTGCGCGCCAAACAAACCGCCTGTGAACAGGCCAGTTTGCAGGCCGCCGAGCACTGGCAAAAGGCGCAGGAACTGCGCGAGCGCCTGGCCGGCCAGCAGGCCGGGCTGCAACAACAACACACCCAGATGCAGGAGCGGCTGCAGCAGGCGCAGCAGCAGTGGCAGCAGGCGCTGGCCGACAGCGAATTCGCCGATGAAACCGCCTTCGCCGCCGCGCTGCTGGACGACGCCCTGCGCCGCGAATTGCAGCAGCGCAAAGAACAGCTGCAACAGCGGCAGGTGGAGGCCGCCGCCCTGCTGACACAGGCGACGCAAACGCTGGAACAGCACCGGCAGAACCGCCCTGAAGGGCTGGATGAAGCCAACGCGGATCTCAACGCGCTCACCCAATCGCTGGCCGAGCTGGCACAGCAGTTGAAGGCGCTGCAGCTGCGCCAGGGCGAACTGCGCAACCAGCTGGCAAGCGACGCCGAACGCCGTCTCAATCAGCAGGCGCTGTTCGAGCAGATCGCCCGCAGCCAGCAAGACTACGATGACTGGAGCTACCTCAACCAACTGATCGGCTCAAAAGAAGGCGACAAGTTCCGCCGCTTCGCTCAGGGGCTGACGCTCGATCATCTGGTTTACCTGGCCAACAATCAGCTCGGCCGTCTGCACGGGCGCTACCTGCTGCAGCGCAAGACCAGCGATGCGCTGGAGCTGCAGGTGGTGGACACCTGGCAGGCGGATGCGCTGCGCGATACCCGCACCCTGTCCGGCGGCGAGAGCTTCCTGGTCAGCCTGGCGCTGGCGCTGGCGTTGTCCGATCTGGTCAGCCACAAAACCAGCATCGACTCGCTGTTCCTCGACGAAGGTTTCGGCACGCTGGATGCCGAAACCCTCGATACCGCGCTGGACGCGCTGGACAGTCTGAACGCCTCCGGCAAAACCATTGGCGTGATCAGTCACGTCGAGGCGATGAAAGAGCGTATTCCGGTGCAGATCAAAGTGAAAAAGGTCAACGGGCTTGGCGTCAGCCGGCTAGAGGCGCACTTCAGGCTGGAATGATCCCGCCGCGCACGGCGCAGAAGTGTGACCGCGGCGGCACTCCGCAGTGAAAAGCGTTGAGCCGCGGCGAGCACGGGTTATTATGCAGGCATAACAGGATTGTTACTGTATCCCCTTCGCCGCTCAGGCCGCAGGACAGAAACATAAAATACAGGCAAAACCTGACGCCCGGGATCGCTTCCGGGCGTCAGGTTTTTTCGTTTTCAGGATGCTGAAACACCGGGAAAAACCATGAAAATCGCTAAAATACTCAATAATAACGTGGTGATTACGCTGGACGACCGTCAGGAAGAGACGGTGGTGATGGGAAAAGGAATCGGCTTTAAAAAGAAGCCCGGCGATACGCTGGACGAAAGCCTGATCGAAAAGGTGTTCACCCATAACGGCGGTGAAATCGCCGAGCGCTATAAAGAGCTGCTCGCCGAGATCCCATTGGCCTGCGTCACCACTGCCGACAGGATCATTACCCTCGCCCGCGAACGCCTGCCGGGCAAGTTGCATAACATCGTCTACATCACGCTCACCGATCACATCCATTTCGCCCTGCAGCGCCATGCGCAAGGGCTGGATATCAAAAATGCGCTGCTGTGGGAGATTAAAAAGCTCTACCCGGCCGAATTCGCCGTCGGGCTGGAGGCGCTGGCTCTGATCGCCCAGCGGCTGGATACCGCGCTGCCGGAAGACGAAGCCGGATTTATTGCCCTGCACCTGGTCAACGCCCAGCTTAACGACGAGATGCACAACACGCTGCACATTACCCGCGTGATGCAAGAGATCCTCAACCTGGTCAAATACCATTTCCGCTTTGATTACAATGAGGAATCCCTGAGCTACCACCGGTTCGTCACCCATTTGAAATTTTTCGCCCAGCGCCTGCTGGGGAAAAACTATGTCGACAGCGACGACGACTCGCTGTATCAGGTGGTGAAAGAGAAGTACCGCGAGTCATTCGCCTGCGCCGGCAAGATCAACCGCCACATCGAAAAGCACTATCAACACCAGCTCACCACGGAAGAGATGATGTTCCTGACCATTCATATCGAACGGGTGCGCAGCGAAAGCGAGGAAAAGCCGGTTTAACGGCGGGCGTCCGCCACCCGCACGCCGTACTGCGGAAACACCGCGTCGGCGGAAATCAGCGTCAGCCCCTCGGCCTGCGCCTGCGCGATCAGCATGCGATCGAAAGGATCCTGATGATGGGGCGGCAGCTGCCCGGCCTGTTGGCAATGAAAGGCGTCCATCGGTAGCGACAGAAAATCTTCGGCCTCGATGATCGCAAAGATGTCTTCCGGCAGCACCAGCTTGCCCAGCGCCTGCTTAATCGAGATCTCCCAAATGCTGGCCGCGCTGACGTACACTGCATTGCCCGGATCGGCGATCTGCCTTTTGGCGTTCGCGCCCAGGCAGGCGTCATCGATCAGCCACCACAGCAACGCGTGGGTATCCAGCAGCAGGCGCTTCATTCATCGCCCTCAAACAGCGCCGCAATGGCAGCATCCCCGGCGTTGAAATCCGCCGGCACGGTGAACCTGCCCTTGGCGGCGCCAGGGCGGCGCGCTTCCCCCTTGATGGCGACCAGCTGTACGTACGGCTTCCCTGCTTTTGCAATAATCACGGTTTCTCCCTCCGCGGCTCTGTCCGCCAGCTGGCTCAGATTGGATTTGGCTTCGTGCATATTGGCCTGAATCGGCATACGCGTCCTCCTTAGCTAAGTTAGCTAAAGCATAAAGTGCCGTCCAGTTTTTGTACAGCAAAGGGTTTAAAGCGCGAGCAGCCTCGCGCTTTGTTGCAACGCTTAGCGCTGCTGTTGCGGCCACAGCCAGGCCGCACCGCGCACGCCGCTGGAATCGCCGTGAACCGCCTTGCGGATCGGCGTTTCACACTCGCCGCCGAACACCCAGTCTTTCACCAACTGCGGCACCGTGCGGTACAGACGATCCACGTTGCTCATGCCGCCGCCGAGCACTACCACGTCCGGATCCAGCATGTTGATCACGTGCGCCAGCGATTTCGCCAATCGCATTTCGTAGCGGCCAATCGCCTGCTCCGCCAACGCATCGCCCCGCTCGCTCAGCGCCATGATCTCATGCCCTTGCAGCGCATTGCCGCTCAGGCGCGCATAGTCGGTGGCGAAACCGGTGCCGGAAACAAAGGTTTCGATGCAACCCGGCTTGCCGCAGTAGCACGGCACGTCGCGGGCGTAGCGCAGCTCATCGTCATCCTGCCACGGCAGCGGATTGTGGCCCCATTCGCCGGCGATGCCGTTGCCGCCGGCATGCGCCTGGCCGTTCAGCGCCACGCCGGCGCCGCAGCCGGTGCCGATGATGACCGCAAACACGGTTTTCGCGCCGGCGCCGGCGCCATCGGTGGCTTCCGACACCGCCAGGCAGTTGGCGTCGTTGGCGATGCGCACCTCGCGCGCCAGCAGCGCCGACAGATCCTTATCCAGAGGCTGGCCGTTGAGCCACACCGAGTTGGCGTTCT
The DNA here is from genome assembly GCF_052166695.1 of Serratia sp. CY76391. Lineage (NCBI taxonomy): Bacteria > Pseudomonadati > Pseudomonadota > Gammaproteobacteria > Enterobacterales > Yersiniaceae > Serratia > Serratia sp. CY76391. The sequence goes on along the minus strand of NZ_JBJNOJ010000001.1, from coordinate 53,703 downwards.
TTACTCGCCCGGTAAACGGCGACAGCGTGCCGGGAATGCCGATCCCGACCGATCCTCGTTCGCCGGTATGATCCTCCGCCAGTTTCACCAGCCCGGCGATCGCCGCCAGGGTTTGCCGGTAGTCATGGCGCGGCGTGGCGATGCGATGGCGAAACAGCTCCCGCCCGTCATTCGCCAACGCGATCACTTCAATTTTCGTTCCACCCAAGTCGATGCCAATGCGCACGTATTTTTTCTCCTCGATGCCGCGCAGCGTTGTCACAGCCTAATGTAAGCGCGCGAATGAATCACCTGTTTCCCATTCTCCGTCCCGTCCTTTCCCGATGCGCAAAGCGACGCAATTCGGAGAGAATGGGGCGATTTTTCAGCGTCAATTCGTTATCATGCCGCCCTGCTTTTGACGAATCAGCGTGCCGAACGCACGCCCAGCCAGGGATAACATTATGCTGTGGTTTAAGAATTTGATGGTTTACCGTTTGAGCCGCGAAGTGGCGTTAAACGCGGATGAAATGGAAAAACAACTCAGCGCGTTCGCCTTCACGCCGTGCGGCAGCCAGGACATGGCGAAGACCGGCTGGGTCTCCCCGATGGGCTCGCACAGCGATGCGCTGACGCACGCGGTCAACGGCCAGATCGTCATCTGCGCGCGCAAGGAAGAGAAAATCCTGCCGTCGCCGGTGATCAAGCAAGAGCTGCAGGCCAAGATTGAGCGCCTGGAAGCGGAGCAACACCGCAAACTGAAGAAAACCGAGAAGGACGCGCTGAAGGATGAAGTGCTGCACAGCCTGCTGCCGCGCGCGTTCAGCCGCTTCAACCAGACCTTCATGTGGATAGACACCGTCAACGACCTGATCATGGTCGACGCCGCCAGCGCCAAACGCGCCGAAGACACGCTGGCGCTGCTGCGCAAGAGCCTCGGCTCGCTGCCGGTGGTGCCGCTGACCATGGAAAGCCCGATCGAACTGACGCTGACCGAATGGGTGCGTTCCGGTGAGATGCCGGCCGGCTTCGCCATTCAGGATGAAGCGGAACTGAAAGCGATTCTGGAAGAAGGCGGCGTGATCCGCTGCAAGAAACAGAATCTGATCAGCGACGAAATCGCGGTGCACATCGAAGCCGGCAAGCTGGTGACCAAGCTGGCGGTGGATTGGCAGGAGCGCATCCAGCTGATGCTGTCGGACGACGGTTCGCTCAAGCGCCTGAAGTTCGCCGACACGCTGCGCGAGCAGAACGACGATATCGATCGCGATGACTTCGCCCAGCGCTTTGACGCCGACTTTATCCTAATGACCAGCGAGCTGGCGGCGTTGATCAAAAACACCATCGAAGCGCTCGGCGGCGAAGCCCAGCGTTAATCCCGCCTCAGAAACGACCAGGGCCCAGCCTTCGCTGAGCCCTGCGTTCCCCTAACGAGCAACGTTTATTTGCTCAGGTAGCGGCACAGATAAGCGGTGGCGTCGGCCACCTGCAGGTTGAACTCGCTGTGCCCCGGCACGAAGAACTTCTCGCCCGGCGTAAACACTTGCCAGTCCGGCGCCCCCGGCAGCAGCACTTTCAGCGCTCCGGTGATCACCGTCATTTCTTCCGGCTGCGCGGTGGAGAAGGTGTATTCGCCCTCTTCCATCACACCCACGCTGGTAAGACCGATGCTGCTACTGTCAAAACCGATAGACTTCACTTTTCCGGCAAAATACTCATTCACTTTCAGCATAGACTGGCACCCGCGTAATCATCTTGATGGAAAATCCATATTGGGGGATTGCAGTTGATCTGTCACTGGTTTTTCGCGCGAAATGCGATCACGGCGCAGAGGCAAAGGTTTCCGTGCGCCACGCTCAGGCCATCGCCATGAAACAACCGCGTCAAAAACCCGCACCGCGCAAACTGAAATCGATCGGCAGCGTCAATTCCACCGTGCCGTTGACGTAGGCGTCCGACGGCGGCGTGGGCAGCGGCGAAGCGCGTTTGACCAGCGCCTGGATTTCACGATCCAGCGACGGCAGCCCGGCGCTGCTGACCAGCGTCACCGCCAGCACGTGGCCCTGTCTGTCCAACGTGAAACGCACCTGCCCGACGCCCTGGCGCTTCAGCCGCAGTGCGTCTTTGGGGTAACGCTTAAAGCGATTCAGGCGGCCGCTGATGCGGCTGCGCCAGTTGTCCTCCCCCGCCTGAGCATAGGGCGTCAGGCGGGTTTGCGGCGCGGCCGTTTTATCCGCGCGCCCCGGCGGCGGCGCGCCGACGCTTTGTTCCTGAACCTTCGGCGGCGCGATGATTCTCTCGTGCGGCGGCGTGCGGGGCAGGTTGTTTTTCTTCACCGGCTTAGGCGGTTTTTTCTGTTTCGGCGGCACGGCGATGTTCGGCTGCGCGGCGTCAGGCACTTTCACTAGCGGCAACGGCTCCGGTGGCGCCGGCGGTTCAACCTGAGGCGGCGGCGTCCTTTGTCCCGGCGGTTGTTTCGCCTCGGCCGGGGCCTGCGGCGCGGCGGCCATCAGCACCATCACCGCCGGCGGCGGCACCCACGGCGGCTCGGCCTTGTCTCGCCAGGGCCAAAGCAGCGCGGCAACCAGCAGATGCAGCGCCAGCACCAACACCAGACAACGGCGCCAGGGCATGGTGGCACCGGGCGCGGCGAAAGGCAGCGGCGAAACCGACATGCTCACTCTTCCGTCAGCGCCAAATGGAGGCGATCGGTCAGCGGTTTGAACAGATAGTTCATCATCGAACGCTCACCGGTGCGGATGAAGCCTTCGACCGGCATCCCCGGGCGGATCTCCAACCCGCTCAAGCGTTGCAATCCTTCTTCGCTGACCTTGGCGCGCACGCTGTAATAAGGCGCGCCGCTTTTCTCGTCGGTCAGGCGATCGGCCCCGACCAGCGTCACTTCACCCTCGACGCGCGGCGTGGTGCTTTGGTTGAACGCCGAGAACAACAGTTCGACCGGCAGTCCCACCTGCACCTTGTCGATCAGTTCGACCGGGATACGCGCCTCCACCTGCAGCCCCCGATCGCTGGGCACGATCTCCATCAGTTGCTGACCGGCGCCGATCACGCCGCCCTCGGTGAACACGCTCAACCCCACCACGGTGCCCGCCACCGGCGCTTTCACCTGCGTATGCCCCAGATCGGCCTCCGCCTTGGCCAGGCGGTTATCCAGCTCGTCCAACTTCATCCGCACCTCGGCCAGCTGGCTGCTGACCTCTTTCTGATACTCTTCCCGCCGCTGGATCGCCCGCAGTTTCAGCTCCAGGATCTGGCGCCCCAGACGGCCGATATTGCCGCTGTCCTCGGATGCCTGGCCGTCGATCTGCGCATGCTGCCCTTCCAGATCCAGCAGCCGATTGCGCGCCACATACCCTTGCGCCGCCAGCTTGCGCATGCCGCCCAGTTGCTCCTGCAGCATGGCCTTTTGCCGCTGTTTGCTGGCGTAAGACTGCCGAACCCCTTCCAACATCGCCTGCGATCCGGCGATGCTTTCCGCGATCGCCGCCAGCTCGCTCTGCAGCGCCGCACGGCGGCTGGTGAACAGCTGTTGCTGCAGCAGAATCAGCGACATCACCTCCGGCTCTTCTCGCCGCGCTTGCAGCGATGGCGGGAAAGCGATCGCTTGCAGACCGTCGCGCTCGGCTTGCAGCCGCGCCTGCTGCGCGGCGTTGCTCAACTGCTGGCTGCGCAGCGCATCGCGCTGGGTGCGGCTGTCGACGGTATCCATCAACAACAGCACCTGCCCGGCGCTGACCCGGTCGCCCTCATGCACCTGAATCTGCGACACCACCCCGCCGCTCGGGTGCTGCACCGCCTTGCGGTTGCCGGCCACCACCACGCTGCCGGAAACCGGCACGCCTTTGTCCAGCGGCGCCAACAGCCCCCATAGCAGGAAACCGCCAAACCCCAACAGCACCAGCCAGCCTCCCAGCCGCAGATAACGGCCTTCGTCGAACTGCCGGGAAAGGGCGTCGATATCGCCGGGGATCACACTCTGATTGCTCATACTTTTCGTTCACCGCTGGCCGTTTTGGCGAAGTTGGCGTAATTGACGTTGAAGCCGCCGTTGCTGCGCCCGGCATTGGCCGGTGCGGCGGCGGGCGCAAAACCAGGCAGTTTTTTCAGGATGGCGTCGCTGGGGCCGAAGTGCTGTATCTGGCCGGCGCTCAGCACCAGCAATTTGTCGGTGGTCGCCAGGATCGCCGGTTTGTGGGTCACTAACACGATGGTGGTGCCGCGCGCCTTCAGCGCTTCGATCGCCCGCTGCAGCGCCCCTTCCCCTTCGCGATCAAGGTTGGCGTTCGGTTCGTCCAGCACCACCAGCGCCGGAGATCCATACAGCGCGCGCGCCAGCGCCACCCGCTGACGTTGGCCGCCGGATAGGCCGCTGCCGCCTTCACCCAGCTCGGTCTCATAGCCTTTCGGTAAATGCAGGATCAGCTGATGCACGCCGGCCAGCGCCGCCGCGGCCACCACCTTCTCGGCGTCGACCAGCCCAAAGCGAGCGATGTTGTCCGTCAGGGTGCCGGCGAACAGCTGGATATCCTGCGGCAAGTAACCGATATGCGGCCCGAGTTGTTGCTTGTCCCACTGCTGAATGTCTGCACCGTCCAGCCGCACGTCGCCGCTGAGCGGCGTCAGCGCGCCAACCAGTTGGCGCATCAGTAGGGTTTTGCCGGAGCCGGACGCGCCAATCACGCCCAGCACCTCGCCGGCCTCCAGGCGAAAACTGACGCCGTGCAACACCGGCGCCGTGCCGCCTGGCGCACTGGCGGTCAGCTGATTCACGGCCAATGTACCGCCGGGTGCCGGCAGCGGCAGACTCGGTATTCGTGGCGGGTTAGCGGCCAGCATCACCTCCAGCCGCTGCAGGGACTGGCGCGCCGATGACCACTGCTTCCAGGCGCCGATCAGTTGATCGATCGGCCCCAACACCCTGCCGATCAGGATCGATCCGGCGATCATCATGCCCGGCGTAATGTCGCCGTTGACCGCCAGCAGCGCGCCGCAACCCAACATCAGCGACTGCAGCGCCAGACGCACGGTTTTCGACCAGGCGGTGACCACGGCGATTTTCTCGCTGGCGCGGTTCTGCAGCAGCAGGAACTGCTGATGCTGCCGCAGCCAGCGCAAGCGCAAGTCGGTCAACATGCCCATGGCGGCGATGGCTTCGGCATTGCGCAGGTTGCCGTTGGCCTGTTGCGTGGCGCTCAGCGCGACGCGGCCGGCCTCCGCCAGCGGCGCCTGCGACACCCGCTGGTTGAGCCAGGCCAGCAGCACCAGCACGATCACCCCGGCGCTGGCCAACGCGCCAAGCCAGGGGTGAAGCAGAAAAACCACCAGCAGATAAACCGGGAACCAGGGGGCATCGAAAAAGGCGAACAGCGCATTGCCGGTGGCGAACTGGCGCAGATTGGTCAGATCGTTCAGCGCCTGCCCCGCCAGCGGGTTGCCGGTTTTCAGATTGGTTTCGAAGGCAGCGTCGTAGACCCGCTGATTGAGGCGCATATCCATCTGGGCGCCAAGGCGGATCACCACCTGGCTGCGCACCCACTCCAGCAGGCCCATAAACAGGTAAAGGCCGACCACCATCAGGGTCAGCATCGCCAGCGTCATGCGGTTGCCAGACGGCAACACGCGATCGTAAACCTGCAACATGTACAGCGCCGGTGCCAGCATCAGCAGGTTGATCACTGCGGTAAACAGCGCAATGCCCCAAAATCCGCGCCGGTATGCGCCCAGCACGCTCATCACTTCTCCGCGCCTGACGGCGTTTTTCATGGCGTTTTCCATCGGCTAAAAACGAGAAAACGCCCGCCGGGGCACGCGGCGCCGGCGGGCAAACGGCCGCGATCAGGCCGCCAGCAATTCCGGGCTGTCGGCGTGCTGCACGCCCACCGCCGTCGCCGCCGCCACCTGATCGAAGGTGGAGTTGACGCTCAGACCGTAGTCGTCGAGGATGCCGTTCAGCGCGGTTTCCAGCGCGCCGGTATCGCCGGACATCAGGCCGTACACCACCTGGTGCACCACGCCATCATGGCCCTGCGCCTGCAGGCTGCTGAGATTCAGGCCGCCGAAGCTGACGTCAGGCACCTGGATGTTGTACGGCGTGGAGCCGCCGCCGTTCAAGCCGTCGCCGAACGACAGGGAATCCAGTTGACCGTACAGGGTGTGCGCCGGTGCGTTGAACAGGGTGTAGGTCAGGTTGCCGCCCGCCACGAACGAGGTGATGTTATTGGCGGTGCTGGTCACGGCATATTGGCTGCCGGACAGGCTGCCGCCGTAGAAACCGCCGCTGTTGGAGTCGGTGACATTACCGTTGGTGTGGTTGATATCGCCAAACGACGACGCCCACTCGTTCAGATAGTTATGGATGCTGTAGCTGCCGAAACTGCTGTCATAATTGACTGAAAATGCCATTTCTCTATCTCCATTGATGAACGGCGCCCCTTGCGAGGCGACCTCTGTGCTCAACGATGAGCAACGCCCTTTTACTGCTTAAAAACGGTACTCCACCCCGCCCTGCACGCTGCGGCCGCGCCCCAGGGTATTGGCCAGCGTCTCGCCGTAGCTGACGACGTAGGCGCGGTTGGTCAGGTTCTCCACCGAGCCGCGCAGCGTCAGGCTGTCGGTCAGTTTGTAGCTGGCGTACAGATCGAACAGGGTGTATTTCGGCCAGTCGGCCAGATACGGGTAGTTGGACGGCACCGAGCTGTCCTGATAGCCCGGCGCGAAGCGCACGGTCACCCCGGCGTCCAGCTTGCGATCGAAAGCGCGGCCGCCCAGCGTCACCGAGCCGCGATCGCCCGGCAGGTAAGCGGCGGTGCCGAACTGCGAGCCGCCGTCGCAGGACACGGCGTCATTCGCCGTCGGATCCTGCTCCGCGTAGAAGTTGCCCGGCCGGGAGTTGGCGCCGTAACGCAGGCGATTGCCCAGCCAGGCGTTCCTGGAGCAAAACTCGTTTTTACCGATCATGTGGGTGTAGGTCAGGTCGGCGTAGAACACCCCGGCGTCATAGTTGAGCTGGTACTCCAGCCCGCGGAAGCGGGTTTTCGACAGATTGTTGACGTAGGCGGCGTTGCCGATGCTCGGCTGCACCAGCCCCGGCTTGTCGCGGTTAATCGCCAGGTTGATGTAGTTATCCACTTTGGTGTCGAAATAGGCCACCTTGGCCGCCAACCGATCGCCCTCAAACCACAGGTCAGGCTGCTGCACGTTGAACCCCACTTCCCAGGCGCGCGAGCGCTCGGCCTGCAGGAACGGGTTGGGATATTGCGTAGAGGTGCTGTGCGCGCTGCCGTTGGTCAGCGTTTCAGTGATCGCCGGCGGCCGCCAGGATTTGCCGTAGGTGGTATACAGCTCCAGCCACTCCACGCCGGGGCGCACCGCCAGCGCCAGCGTCGGCGACAGCTTGCCCTGATCGCGATCGACGTTCCACTCCTGCTGCGTGGTCGTCGCCAGGCAGTTGCGCAGCCGCAGTTGTTTGCAGGGATTCTCCGCCGTATACGGGAAGTCGGCGTAGCTCAGACCGGTCTGGCCGCGCAGGCGATAGCGGTCGTAACGCAGCCCGCCTTCCAACGTCAGCCAGCCGTCGTAGTCATAGGTCAGATTGGCGAACAGGCTGGCTACCGAACGGTTGCCGGCCGGCGTCACCCCATCCATGCCTTGGCGGGAAGAGTCGCTGGTGGCTTTGTCGTAATAGAACTCCAGCCCGTAATTGGCGCGGAAGTCATGCCCCGGCGCCAGGCTGAAGCGCGAGGTGTTTTGCGCCTGTGCGCCATAGGTACGCAGACGGGTGCGCGTCGCGTAGCCGTTGTCCAGCAGCGAACTGGTGCTGTAGGTGTCGCTGTCATCCTGAGTATCGACGTAATACAGCTTGGCCTGAAAATCGAGCCAGTCGACGCCTTCCGGCGCCAGGCTATAGTCGAACGCCGCGTTGCGCGCCATCACGTCGCTGTAGCCGGTGCGCTTCCAGCCCAGTTCATAGGGCGGCCGGGTACCCAGGTTGGTCAGCGTGCCGGCGATCGGCGACGCGGTTTGGGTCTGCAGATAACTCAGCTGCAGGCGCTGGTTGGCGGGCAGGTTCCAGCCCACCTTGGCCAGCCGCGAGTGCATGCGGTAATGAGTGTCGGGGATTTTGTTGTTCTTGATGCTCTCGGCGTAGCGATCGTAATTGCCGGTGTCGTTATTGATGCGAATGTTGCCGATGTCGCCCTTATTGCCGGGCCAATAGTCGCCGAGGTGGCGTTCGCTGGCGGCCAGCAGGATATCGCCGGTTTCGTTGCCCAATGCCAGTATGCCGCTGCCGATGAAGTGGGTGCCGTTATCGCCGGTGCTGGCGTGCAGCTTGCCGCCCAGCTCTTTGCCCGGCGCCAGGAAATCGCTCGCGCTGACGGTATTGAAGGTGGCGATGCCGCCGAGCGTGCCGGCGCTGCCCATACCGCCGCTGGTGCCCTTGTCGATGGTCACGCCGGACAGCAGTTCAGAATCGATATACATGGTGCCGTTACGCTGGCCATGGCCGCTCTTTTGAAAATTCTGCCGCATACCGTCGATGTTCATGTTCACCCGGCCATAGTCTTGTATGCCGCGGATGTTAACCGACAGCGCCGGATCTTGCTGACTGACGCTGGAATAGGCCCCCGTGGTCTGTTCCAGAATATCGGCCGCGTGCCGCGCCGGGCGGTTGTCCATCTGTTCGCGGCTAATGACGCTGACCGAGCGCGGTTCGTCGTAAACCCAATCGTTGGCGCTCATGCCGCCGGCGCCCAGCACCGTCAGGCTGTCCAACGCCAGCGCGCCGCCCTCTCCGTTAGCCGTCGGCAGCCGGCTCAATACGATCTGCCCCTGCGGCTGCAGGCGGAAAGCCACCGAATTGCCGCCGATCAAGCGCCTCAGGCCCTGTTCAACGCTCATGCTGCCGTTCAGCGCCGCCGCCTGCATGCCGTCGAGCTTCACCTCGTCGAAAAACACCTGCATGCCGGCCTGCTCGGCGAAGCGCAACATGGCGCTCTGCAGCGGCTGCGCCGCAATGTTGAAATGCTTTTGCTGTGCGGCCTGCGCACCGTTCGCCTCAGCCTGGACGGCGAGCGCCACAGCCGGCTGAGTCAGCATCATCGCCGCCAGCGCGGCGCGTACCGCCGTGGCCAATCGGCCGGCCGGCGTGGTTCCCTTATGAATAAGCATGCGTGTGTGTTCCACCCGAAAGAATGTCAAACCAAGTGATAATGGAAATCAATCTCGTTTAAACATAAGGACGTTCCGGGAGGCAAAAACCCGTAAAGATTTTTTACAGAAAGTGAAAATAGCGGCGAAACGGGCATCCCGGCCCGCCTGCGCCGCTCAGTAAAGCAGCGTGATGCCGGGGAGATTCAGCTGGCGGGCGGAGAGTTCCTGACGAATGGCGCCGACGCCGTCGTCGAGTTTATTGAGCGCGAACACGCCGCTGACCGTACGCGATCTGAGTTCGGGATTGATCGCTACGATGCGGGTTTCGCGATAGCGGTTGAGCTGCGCGAGCGCCTGCGTCAGCGGTTGGCGGTCGATCACCAGCCAGCCGCGCCGCCAGGCGTCATCACCGGCCGTTTGCCGCGTCAGCTGCAGCTGCCCGTTGCGGTAATGCGCCGCCTGGCGTTGCGCAACCACCAGCGAACGCTCGCCGCGCTCAAGCGTTACCCGCACGCTGTGCTGATGCACGCTGACGTCGACGCCCTGTTCGGTGCGCGCCACGCTGAACTCGGTGCCCAGTGCCTGGGTGACGCCGTTTTCCGCCTCCACCCTGAACGGGCGACGTTCCGGCCCGCCCAACGGCGCGACGACAAAATAGGCGGCGCCGCTAAGCAGCCGCACCTTGCGTTCACCTGCGGAATACGCCAGTGCGATCGCGCTGCCGCTGTCCAGCGCCACCCGGCTGCCGTCCGGCAACGCAACTTCGCGCACCTCGCCGCGAACGGTTTGATAATCCGCCTGCATGCCAATCCATAGATCCGGCCCGTGATAAACGCCGAAGGAAACGGCGATCGCCACCGCCGCCGCCGCCGCCCAGCGGGGCCACCTGCGATGGGATGACGTTTTCAGCGTCGCCACCTGCGGTTGTAACGCCTGCCGCTGCTCAGGCGGCAGCTGTCCCAGCGTCGTCCACAGCAGGCAAGCCTGACGCAGCGCCGCCGGATGCTGCGGATCGGCGGCCAGCCAGGCGTCCAACGCTCGCCGCCGATCGGCCGGCAGCGCCCCTTCGGCCAGGCTCACGGCCCAGGCGGCCGCCTGCTGTCGCGCCTGTGCGGTTAGCGGTTTCATAATGGCATAGACCTCTGTTTTTTCTGGTTATAGGTTAAGACGTCTGAGCGCGGATAAACCCGTAAAAAAATTGCCATTATTGTTCTTCCATCCGCGCCATCAGCCGCTCGAGCGCGCTGGCCAGGTGTTTTTCCACCGTGCTGAGCGACACGCCCAGCTGCGCCGCCACCTGCGCCTGGGTCAGGCCATCGAGCCGGTTAAGGCGGAAAATCTGCTGCGTGCGCGGCGGCATGTCCGCCAGCGCCTGCTGCAACAGCTGCAGCAATTGGCTATCGATCGCCAGTTGTTCAAGCGCCGGTTCACCGGAGGGATACTGCGCCAGAATGTCGTCTTCGACCGCTTCGGTCTGCCGCCGCTGCTGCTGGCGCAGATGGTCGAGCATCAGGTTTTTGGCGGTTTTATACAGGTAGGCTTCGATATCGAGAATGTTACCCTGCGGATATTGCTCGGTAAGGCGGGTAAAACTTTCCTGCGCCAAATCCGCGGCCAGCTGAGGGTCGCGCAGTTTGGCGTTCAAATAGGCTTGCAGCGGCCGCATATGGCGCAGAAACAGCGCCTGCAACTCGGAATTGGACATCTCTTTTCCCAGAAGTGAAACACCCAATAGGGGCGATAAAAATCACATAAATGATTATCATTATCAATATTGTTCTGGGAAATATGTGCTAACGCGGGGGCATAAACAGGAAACCGGCCTGGCGCCGGTTTCCGCTGGGCTGCAGGTCAGTGCTCTAGCGCCTCGTCTTCATAGCGGTGCTTGGCGTCGAGCGCTTCCTGCTCGGTTTCATGTTCACTGAGCAGCGTATTCGGCTCAATGTCGTCGGTGCGCACTTCAAAACGGCGCAGATGCAGGTTCGGGTCCCCCCGAAACACCTCTACGACGCGGGCGCTCCGCGGATAAGCAGGTTGATCATTTTCGCGCATGCCGTTCTCCCGTGTGTTTCACACAGTAGCAAGTATAGCAGCCGCCCTCATTCCGACACGCGTGAACCAAGATCGCGATCGCCGGGAGCGCCCGTCAACAGCTCGGTCAATTCGTCGCAGGCGCAAATACGCCCTTCACGCACGGTGAAGTGCGCCAACACCCGCACGCGGCAGCGGGAACCGTCACGCTTTTCCACCTCGACCAGATGGTGAGTCAGCACCGCTTCGCCCTGCTCCGCCGCCGCGATCACGCTCAGCGTCATGCGGCGAGTTTGCCGCTTCAGCAGCGCCATATGCTGCTCAAACTGCTCGAAGTTCAGCACCTTGCCATCCACCTGCTGGCGGTAGCCTGCGCTGAAACGGGCGGCGAGGTGCGTCGGCCGATGCTCCGGGCTGGCGACCACCTGTTGCAGCGTATCGAGCACCAGATTCAGCGGGGTAAGTTGAGTCATCACATTTCTCCGAAATAGGGTGAACGGCGATCCTATCCCGGCCAGGCGATGGCATAATAACCACATCAAGACCTTCAATAACGTTAAACGGCCAACATGACGCAGATCCGCAGCCAACGCCTTCAGCATGAAAAAAAGCACCTGACGCCCTGGCACCGGCACGAAGGCGGCCAGATCTATCTCTTGACGCGCGGCATGCTGGCAATGGAACTCCCGGGCCGGCAATGGGCGATCACCGGCGGCACGCTGGGCTGGCTGCCGCCGGGATGCGCCCATCAGGCGCTGGCCTGTGGCGACGTGGCGGGCTGGAGCCTGTATCTGCCGGTGGAAAGCGTGCCGGAGATGCCGCCGCTGCCGCAGCTGTTCACGGCCTCTGCGTTGTTGCAGGCCCTGGTGGAGCGCATCACGCAGTTCCCCGCCGGCCCGCTGAGTGCGCCGCAACGGCGGCTGCTGCAGGTGCTGCTGGACGAAATGCACGCGGCAAGCCGCGCCCCTTTGCAATTGCCATTGCCGCAGGACGCCCGGTTGCTGAACATCGCTCGGGCGCTTCTGAACGATCCCGCCAGCCTGCGCAGCCAGTGCGACTGGGCCGCCTGGGCCGGACTCAGCCCGCGCACCCTGAGCCGCCGTTTTCTGCAGGAAACCGGCATCAGCTTCGCGCTGTGGCGCCAGCAGGCGCGGGTATTGCGTTCACTGGAGGGGTTATCACGCGGCAAAGCGGTTGGCGAGGTGGCCGACGCCTGCGGCTATGATAACGTCAGCGCCTACATCGCCGCCTTTCGCCGCCGCTTCGGCGTCACGCCCGGGGCATACTTTGCGGCCGCTCGGCAAACGGAATAGAAAAACGGGCGCACAGCGCCCGAAGAGAAGAAAAGGTTATTTCACCGTCTCACGCGGCAGCACCGCGAGGATTTGTTCCACCACCCGCTGCGGATCGGCGGCGCCGTCCATCACATAATGTGCGGCATCCTGATACAGCGCTTCCCGCGCGGCCAGCACCTCGCGCATCTCTTCGGCGATCGGCCTGCCGGTGAGCGTCGGGCGCTGCGCATCTTCCGGGTACTCCTCCAACCGCTGCGCCAACACGCTGGCCGGCGCGCGCAGGTAGATAACGGTGCCATGCTGGCGCATAAACTGACGATTATCTTCCGCCAGGATCGCGCCGCCGCCGGTGGCAACTATAGTTGACGGCTTAGTCACGGTTTGCAACGCGACGGTCTCACGGCGGCGGAACCCCAGCCAACCCTCGCGCTCGACCATTTCCGCCACGCTCATCTGCGCCGCCTGCTGCATAAACAGATCGGTATCGACGAATTGATAGCCCAACGCCAGCGCCAATGCGCGGCCTACCGTGGTCTTGCCGGCTCCGCGAGCGCCTATCATGAACAGGGTTTGTGTCATTACGGGTTGTCCCTTATGCGGTGACTTGAGTGCATTGCATACCAAAATGCCGAGCGGGTGCGATGGCGTGGTGGCAGCATCATACCCTGCCCGCTCTGTATTTCAATATTTACGATAGTGTAAATTCCATGGCACAGCGACTGCCGACGGCAAAGCCGTGCGCCAGATCCTCATCCAGATGCCGCCGCAAGGCGGCCGTGAGCTGCGCGCCCTCAAGCGGCCGGAATCCCAACCGCCGGTAGTAAGGCGCATTCCACGGCACCTCAATGAAGGTGGTGAGCGTCAGGCGGCCAGCCCCCTGCCGTTTGGCCTCTTCAGCCACCGCGCCGATCAGGCGGCGGCCGACGCCCTGCCGCTGCCAGGTGCCGGCGACCGACAATTCGGCGATGTGCCAGTCTTCCCCCTGAGCCAGCACGGCGATGAAACCGGCGCACTCGCCGTTGTCGCTTTCCGCCAGCCATTCACGGCGCTCGGCGATAAACGCGGCATGCTGCTGCGGGGCCATCACCTCGCCTTCGGCAATAAAGCGCCATTCCGGCTGTTGGCGAAACAACTGCGCCGCCGAGCGTTCAACCGCCATCAGATGCGCGATATCCCGCTGCTGCGCCAAACGAATCTGCAGGCTCATGGGTTCTCCTTAACGTTAGGGAGGTTATTTAAGCAAATTTCACCGCCCGTGGCTTAGAAATCGACACTGCCGCGCAGCACCACCTCACGCGGTTCCCCCACCGCCACGCGCAAATTGCCGCCGCTGGACGGGTAGTAGGTTTTATCGAACAGGTTCTTCACGTTCAGTTGCCATTTCACCCGATAGCCGTTGATCGGCATGGTGTAAGCGGCGAACGCATCGGCAACGGTGTAGTTATCCAGGTAGAAACTGTTGGCAGCATCACCCGGGCGGCGCCCTACGTAGCGCGCACCGGCGCCAATGCGCACCTCATCGCCGCTGTAAAGACCCGGGCTGCCCAGGTTCTGGGTCAGGAACAGCGAGGCGGTGTGGCGCGCCACGTTGGTCATCTCTTTGCCCTTGTTGTCCGGATCGTCCACCACCCGTGCGTCGGTATACGCATAGGAACCGATCAGGCTCAGCGAGTCGGTGAGATTACCGGCCACGTCCAGCTCCACGCCCTGCGAACGAACGCGCCCGGCGGTGCGCGTCACGGTTTCGCCCTCCACCAGCTCACTGACCATCACGTTGCGCTTGGTGATGTCGAACAGCGCCAACGTGCCGGTAACACCGTTCGGCAGCGCCAGCTTGCCGCCGACTTCCCACGACTTGCCCTGCTCCGGCGGCAGCGAATCAATCTGGGTGGCGATGGAAGAGTTCGGCTTGAACGACTCGGTATAGCTGCTGTACAGCGACACGTAAGGCGTCAGCTTGTAGACCACCCCGGCGCGCGGCACCAGCTTGCCGTCCGAGCTATCGGTATTGGTCTGGAACGGCCGCCCCTTGCCGGCATAGACGTCGAAAGCGTCGTAGCGCAGCCCGCCCATCACCAGCCATTTATCGGTCAGTTGGATGGAATCCTGCATAAACCAGCCGTAGCTGGTGAGGTTTTCCCGCTGGTCGCTGTCTTTGGCGCTCACCGCGTTCGACGGTGGCATCAGGCCGTATACCGGATGATAAATATTGAAATCGCTGTTCTTTTTACCGCGGATCATGTCGCCGCGGTAGGTACGGTTATCTTCAAAATCAAAGCCGAACAGCATCTGGTGGTTGATGCTGCCCCAGTCCACGTCACCATTGAACGTCAGCTGCACCGCGTTGGCGTGGCTGACGGCATGGGCGGTCGAGTCGGCCTGGCGGCTCAATACGCCGCTCTCCGGGTCCAGCGCCGTGGCGCGCGCCTGGTTGTCGCTGTAGCTGTTGCGGCTGTAGGCGTAGGTCAGCGAGCTTTTCCAGCGCTCATTGAGCGTTTGATCGATCTGCAGAGTGACGCTGTCCTGATCGCCGCGGGTGGCGTTATAAGCCTCGTCGAAACGGCGATCGCGCGGCGTATTCACCGGTTTGCCGGTGCGCGAATCGATAATGGTGCCACGATCGAACGGCACCAGATATTCCATATGTTCATAGGCCAACCGCACGGTGGTGTTCTCGCCGTACCACATCAGCGAGGGCGCGATCACCGTCTGGCGATTGCGGCCAAAGTTGCGCCAGTAATCGGTTTCATCGTGATCGACGATCATCCGATAGGCAAACCCCGACGTGCCGAGCGGCCCGGTAACGTCGAGCTGGCCACCGCCGCCGTTGAAACTGCTGCCCCAGCCTTCCACGTGGGTATGCTGCTGCAGCTGGGGTTTTTTGGTGATCATGTTGATCATCCCGCCCGGCTCGCCCATGCCGTACAGCATCGAGGCCGGCCCCTTGAGCACCTCCACCCGCTCGGTGGTCGGCGTAAAGTTGCGCGCCTGCACCGAGCGCACACCGTCGCGCAGAATGGAGCCGTCGCGGTTGTCGCCGAAGCCGCGTTTCATTACCGCGTCCTGGGTGCCCCCCAGCGTGTTGGCCTGGGTTATGCCGCTGACGTTGTACAGCGCTTCGTCCAAGCTGCTGACCGCCTGATCGGTAATCACCTGTTGCGGCACCACGTCGATCGCCTGCGGCACGTTCAGCAGGTTGGTTTCGCTGCGGGTGCCGGTGACGCTGGTCAACGGCTGATAGCTCTGCACGCCGTCGGCGTCTTTGCGGCCGACCACCACCAGGCTCTCTTCCTGCGGCGCGGCTTTTTCCGCCGCCCACGCCGGCGATGTCGCGCAGGCTGCCAAAGGCAATGCGCACCACCAGCCGCGCTTGTTGTTATTCATTATCTAACCGACTCCAATAGGTCCCTGAAAAAGGTAACGGCAAAAACTGCTGATACAGCTGTTGGAAGGTCTGCTGCGGGTTGATGTCGGCGAACAGATCCGGGTAAAACGCTTTGGCGAACATCTCGACCAGCACGACATGGTACGGGCTGAGGTAAAAGTTGTGCCAGACGCTCCAGGCGCGGTGGTTTTTCACCGCCTGCAGGCTGGCCAGCATCGGCTGTTTGGCGATCAGTTGGCGGAAGCTGTCGGCGGCCTCCTGTGGGCTGACCTGCGGCCCGAGGCGCAGATCGGACAGCCGTTTGCCCTGCGGCCCAGCCATGCCGGTGGCGAGGTACACGTCGGGATTGGCGCTCAGAATGGTTTCCGGGTTCAGCTCGCCATACACCCCTTTGACGCTGGCGTTGGCGATGTTGTCGCCGCCGGCGAAGGTCAGCAGATCGCCGAGGTTGCCGTGCGCGGCGGTGGTGCAGCAGGTGTCGCGCCGCCCCAGATGCAGGTGCAGCATCACCTTGGGCTTCGGCCCCTGATAGCCCGCCAGCCGTTGCCGGATCACCGTCATATGCTGCTGATAAAACGCGATGAACTGCTCGGCGCGTTGCTGGCGATTGAGCACTTCGCCCAGCAGCCGCACGCTCGGCACGGTGTTGTTCAGCAGATCGATGCGCAGATCGACGTAGATCACCGCCACGCCGGCCTTGCTCAGTGCGGAAACCAGCAGATCGTTGTCGCCGTCTTCACGCGCGTAGCGCGCCAGGATCACCAGATCCGGCTTCAGCTGCAGCAGGCTTTCGATGTTGACCTGGCGAAAGTTATTGCCGCTGATGACGGGGATCTGGGCTATCTGTGGAAACTTCTGCGTATACAGCTGCCAGCTTTGTGCATCAAAGCGCGCCAGATCCGCCGGCCAGCCGACGATGCGCTGCGCCGGGTTGCCCGGCTCCAGCAGCGCCAGCGTATACAGCATGCGGCTCTCCCCCACCACGATGCGCTGCGGGTTGTCCGGCACCGCGACCTGGCGGCCGGTGATGTCGGTTACCGTCTTCGCCTGGGCGGAGAACATGCCGAACCACAGGGAAAGCAGCAGTAAAATGAGGGAATTGCGCATGATTGAGCCGAAACGGGGGAAATAGTGTGCGCATGATAATCACTCTCATTAGCACTTGCAATCCCATGCCGCGATTGCCAAAAGAAATCCGGGAAACGGTGCCGGGCATGCGGTGAAACACCGTGAAACCGCTAAAATAGCGGCTTTAAAAAGTTAAAAAAATGGCGGAAAAATCGGTTAAATAGGAGGGGGAAACAGCAAAAAAACCGGGAGACCGCCATGACTCAACGCATCATTCCGCTGTCGGAGTGCCCGCAGTTTGCCGATGTGTGCGCCGCCTGGGCTTTCGGCCAATGGGGTTCACAGCGCGGCGGTTCGCTGGCGCGCACCCAGCTGCGTTTCGCCCAATGCAGCCGGCCAAGCGACGATCACCTGACGCTGATGATGATCGACGGCGATCGTCCGGTCGGTATGGCCAGCCTGTGGCCCAGCGACGATCACCAGCGCCAGGATCTCACCCCGTGGCTGGCCGGCGTCTTCGTGCATCCCGATCACCGCTGCAAAGGCATCGCCCACCGTCTTGAAATGGCCATCGTCGAGGCGGCGCGGCAACGCCATCACTCGGTTCTGCATCTCATTACCGACAAATCGGAAGCGCTGTACGCCGGCTGGGGTTGGCATCCCGTGGAACGCCGGCGACAGCATGACGAAGAGGTGGTGGTGATGGAGAAAAAACTGTAGCTAACGCGGCGTACAGACATACACCAGCGCCGGCGGGAAGTTGCGCACTACCCGCAGGCGCTTCCAGTGAAAATAGCGCGACAGCAATTTTTCCGACAGGTGGCTGTATTGAAACAACACCAGCGTGCCGTTGCGCGCCAGCAGCCGCTGCCGGGCCTGCTGAAGAATGCGCACGCTGATCCTGACCGGGATCGACAACAGCGGCAGGCAGGAAAACACCACGTCGTAATCCGTGGCCATCCGGGTCGCAGAGTGGCCCATCACCTGCAGCCGCCGATCGTCTATCCCGCGCAGCCGATGCACGAAATGGGGTTGGATTTCGAAAGCCTCCAGCGCCGCATCGGCGCGCATCCGCCCCAGAATGCGTTTGGTCAACACCCCGTCGGCCGCGCCC
The DNA here is from genome assembly GCF_052166695.1 of Serratia sp. CY76391. Classification (NCBI taxonomy): domain Bacteria; kingdom Pseudomonadati; phylum Pseudomonadota; class Gammaproteobacteria; order Enterobacterales; family Yersiniaceae; genus Serratia; species Serratia sp. CY76391. The sequence goes on along the minus strand of NZ_JBJNOJ010000001.1, from coordinate 35,660 downwards.
AGTTCCGCGATCGACAGCGCCCGGGTCCATTCAATCTGGTTCAGCATCGCCTGACACAGCCACGGGGAAGAAGGTGCCAGCGTACCGACGGTGCGCGGTGAAGCCATAAACTGCTGCAGGTAAGCGAAGTGATTCATCAGTTGCAGCCGGGTCGCATTTAACATTGAGGCCTCCTTGGGTTAAGCCCTCAATGTGAGCCGAGTTTCTTAAGTAATCATTAACATGATTCCGAAAGCGGCAGACACAGTTGTAATAAAATGCAACCTCATCAACGGCACGCAAAGAAAAACGGCCGTAATAATGACCTGAGAATAAGTCGTTTATACACCGACTATTCAGATAATTATTGCGACCGTTTATTTTATTGGCCGCGTTACCGCGGCCAGAGCGTAAAAAAGCCAATGCTTAGCGATAAATTTCCGCATTGCCGCGCCAGTTGCTGGAATCCCCGGGGGTGTCCAGACCGATAATGCGATAATGGCTGGCGCCGTCCGCCGCGGCTTTTTCTTTAAGGGCGGTGATGGCATCATGCGGTGAGCCGCTAATGCCGGAAACCGACACGACGCCGATGCTTTGCAGATTGGCGGCCTGCTCGCTGTTGACCTGTTTCACCGACGACAGCGGCGCGGCGAAAGTGGAGAAAGAAGCGGCGGCGATCAATACGGCTGCGATGCTTGGGATGAGTTTCATGATTGACTCCAGGTGTTCTTGTTTATTAGCTCGTGGTCAGTGATGTTAATTATCCGCTAGCCAATGAAAACGGACGTCATGCAACGTAAAGAACATCAATCATTGTGAGGAGAATAAGGAGGAAGTGAGAGCGGGTGTGTATTTTCAGGCGGGAATGACTTTATAGACCTCACCTTACCCCTATTTGATGAACAATTAAAGACGGTGCGAGATAAAGCATGCGCGCCGCGTCTATTTAAGATTTTTTACCCGCCGGAGCGCGCTGAGCTACGCTGATTTTGTGGCTTACCCTTTTAAGGAAGAACGCTTATGTCGCAAAACCTGCTGCGCGTGCGTGACGGTCAGGGCGCGTCGGTCTCATTTTCCGAGCTGCTGTTCGATCTGATCTACGTTTTCGCCGTGACCCAACTTTCCCACTATCTGTTGCATCACCTGACGCTGACCGGCGCGCTGGAAACCCTGCTGCTGTGGTTTGCCGTCTGGCTGGCCTGGCAATACACCGCCTGGGTCACTAACTGGTTCAATCCGGATACCCGCCAGATCCGCCTGCTGCTGTTCGCGATCATGCTGCTGGGGCTGTTCGCCGCCGCCGCGCTGCCGCAGGCGTTTGGCGAGCGCGGCCTGATCTTCGCGCTGTTTTATGTCGCTATTCAGGTCGGCCGCTCCGCCACGGTATTGCGCCTGCTGGCGCCTGGCCACCCGTTGAAACAAAACTTTCGCCGCATCCTCGGCTGGCTGTGCATCTCCGCCGTCTTCTGGATCGCCGGCGGGCTGGCGGAAGGCCATACTCGCCTGGCACTGTGGGCGATCGCCGTCTTGTGCGAATACGTCTCGCCGATGTTCGGTTTTCGTCTGCCGGTGCTGGGGCGCTCGGACAGCAGCAGCGAATGGACCATCGAAGGCCACCATCTGGCGGAGCGCTGCCAGCTGTTCGTGATCGTGGCGCTGGGGGAAACCATTCTGATCACCGGCGCCACCCTGAGCGAAATGGAAAGCTGGAGCCTGCCGGTGCTCATCGCTTCGCTGGTGGCCTTTCTCGGCAGCCTGGCGATGTGGTGGGTTTACTTCGACACCAGCAGCAAAGCCGGCAGCCACGCCATCAGCCAGGCGGAAAACCCCGGCCAGCTGGGCGCTTATTTCCACTACGTGCACGTCGCGCTGGTGGGGGCCATCATCGTCTGCGCCGTGGCCAACGAACTGGTGATCGCCCATCCCGACGGCCGCATCCAACACGCCACGGCGGCGGTGCTGCTGCTCGGCCCGGCGATTTACCTGTTCGCCAACGCGCTGTATAAACGGTTGGTGTATCGCCGCTTCCCGCTGTCGCACCTGGTTGGGCTGCTGGCGCTGGCGGTATTGGCCCCCGCCGCCTATTTAACCGATCTGCTGATGGTCAATGGCCTGACGACGCTGATCATGGTGGTGGTGGCGGTGTGGGAGAGCATCTCGCGCGGCAGAGCGCCGCAGCGGCACGCGGAGACCTGAAGCAAACGAGGGCGTCACCGCCCCCGCTGTGAGATTGATGACAAACCTCATGCCATTGCCGGATTTGCAGAGAGCAGCGGATAAAAAACAAGGAAAATCAATTTATTGATTTTCGGCTGATGGCCACAAAGGAGGAAAACCACGTTTTTCCTCCTTTGTCAACGGTCTGACGGGGGCGCTGTCGCCCCCTCTCGATCACTTCAAGGATTGCGGCAAGGTGAGCACCCAGAGCTCGCTCAGCGACTCCGGCTGCTCCAGAGGGCGCAATTCGATACGGGCATCGGTCTTGTCGCCGTCGAGGCTCAACCGCCCTTCTTTCTCCAACTGGTAGTCACCGATTTTTTTGCTCTTTGGCGACGCATCCACCAGCTTCGCCTGCAAGCCGAAATCGTTGTCATTGATCACCGCCAGCGTGCGATCGTCGATCAGCGCCAACCCTTCCGCTTTCTCCTGGCGCCAGCCCAACTGGCGCAGATCCGCCACTTCCCGTTTCTGCGCCAACTTCACGCCGCGTTTAGCCAGAGCTTGCGCGTCGTCGAACTCCAGCGCTTTACCCTGGCCGTCAAACGTACTCAGATCGCTGGCCTGCGCGAGATCCACCAGATAGATCTTGTTGAGCATCGTCTTATCTTTATCGGTTCCCTGTTCAATCAACAGGATGCGCTGGTTGTCCAACGCCACGATATCGCCAATCTTGGCGTCTTTGGCTTTTTTATAGCGGTCGATATCGATGGGATAGCCATACATCGCAGTTTTGCCACTGCGCGGATCGAAGCTCACCAGCCGGGTAAACTGCGCCTTGTTTTTGCTTTTACCATCGACATCCAGCGTGCTCTGCACCGCCGCCAGAATGCGCCCATCCGGCATCCGGGTCAGCCCCTCAAAACCGCGGTTAGGCTGGCGCCACTTCAGGATGTTCGGCAAACCGCTCGCCACCGCCTGCTCGCCGGCCTGCGGCGTTGGGCCATATTTGGCGAGAATCTTGCCTTTGTCGTCGACATGGATCAGAAACGGGCCATACTCGTCACACAGCCAATAGCCGCCGTTGCCGTCACCAATGATACCTTCGGTATCCAACCCACGGCGATCGCCGGACAGCGGTTGCAGCGCGTCGTTCAACGCCACTTCGTTCGTGGAACCAATCAGCTCGCTCGGCAGCGGCAGCCCGCTAATCGGCCCTTTTTCGTCATGCAAGGGCCGCGCATTCTCGGCCACGGCCTTGCCGCCGCCGATACGAATGTCCATCAACAGAGGCGTGAATTGCGGATTGGCGAAAATCTTGGCTTCTTGCTTGCCCACCGCAGGGGCATCAGCATTCGGGCCGCGATCGGTCAGCGTCGTCAGCACCAGATCGTCGCCCTGCTTGCGATTGAACGACAGCCCTGAGCCGATCCCCACCGGCAGCCCCTGCGGGAAATGCTTGGCAAACGCTCCCTGATAGGCGACGCGTTCCCCGCCGGGGAAGCCGACCACATAACGCGCCACCTCAATATCTGCAGCGTAGGTGAATACCGGAAACAGCGAAGCCAACAGCAGGGAGAGCGATTTTATTCTCATGTTTTTTTACCCGAGGTTGAATGAAGCGTTATCAGGCAGAAGAAGATATTAATTTAGCATGACACTTAGATGACAACAGGCGCTTCGTCAAATGTAAAACAAGCAATAAGGTTGGCTGGCAAATAGAAATTAGCAATTAACCTGAGCGTATTGAATGGATAAAACCGCTGGAAAAAACCGCCCGAAAATAGCCCGCCATTTTGCTTAGGGTAAATTCTTATAGCAAAGATAAAAAAATCGGCAAACGCGCGTCGGCACGGGGAAAAACGGTGTTTTTCTCATAGACAAAATAAAATACCGGGGATTTAATACCGCCGTTATTCAAGGTGCATTAAGAAAATTCTATAGAATATCTGCATGAACTCAAAAAGCTGTTCTATAGTTTTTAGTGCTAACGCCCGTTAGTCTATTCCGCAGGATGGAATCTATGTCAAAGCGACTTTTTGCTGAATTTTTTGGCACATTTTGGTTGGTGTTTGGTGGTTGTGGTAGCGCAGTATTGGCAGCGGCATTCCCACAGCTGGGTATTGGTTTCCTCGGCGTCGCGCTCGCTTTCGGTCTGACCGTGGTGACGATGGCCTATGCCGTCGGCCATATTTCCGGCGGGCATTTTAACCCGGCCGTCACCGTCGGCTTATTCGCCGGCGGCCGTTTCGCGGCGAAAGACGTTATTCCTTACGTTATCGCTCAGGTCATCGGCGGTATCGCCGCAGCGGCGGTGCTGTATTTGATCGCCAGCGGCAAAGCCGGTTTCGACGCCACCGCAGGCGGCTTCGCCTCCAACGGTTACGGCGAACACTCACCGGGCGGTTATTCTCTGCAAGCCGCGATCGTGATTGAGCTGGTACTGACCGCCTTCTTCCTGATCGTTATTCACGGCGTGACCGACAAGCGCGCGCCGGCAGGCTTTGCCCCGCTGGCGATCGGCCTGACGCTGACGCTGATCCACCTGATCAGCATCCCGGTGACCAACACCTCCGTCAACCCGGCGCGCAGCACCGGCGTAGCGATCTTCCAGGGCACCTGGGCGCTGCAGCAGCTGTGGGTATTCTGGCTGGTGCCGCTGGTCGGCGGCATTATCGGCGGCCTGATCTACCGCTGCCTGCTGGAAGACAAGAAATAAGCGTATCGCAGTCGATCGCGTTTCACGGGGCAGCCTTCATCGGCTGCCCCGTTGCTTTCAGCCCTTCGTCACTTCAAACATCATGATATCGCTGCTAAAGGAGCCGTCCGGCTGAATGGCGAAATGCGCCGCCACCTCCTGCGACACACTCTGCTGCAGCGCGCGGATCGCGGTGACGAAATGCGCCGGCGTGCGCATGCGCGCCACCCAACTGCCGAACTCCAGCATCAATCGATCCGCCGTCACTTCGCGTACCATCAGCCCGGCCTCGGTCAGCAACGTCAGCCACTCGCCCGGCGCATAGTTGCGCACGTGCGAAGTGTCGCGCAGCACTTCCACGGTTTGCAGGTAGATATCCAGCAGCGGATGCCCCGGCGAGACCACGTCCATAAAGATCGCACTGCCGCCCGGTTTGAGTACCCGCCTGACCTCGCGCAGCGCCTGGCCGACGTCGTGCCAGTGGTGCGCCGAATAGCGGCTGATGACCAGATCGAAGCTGGCGTCTTCAAACGGTAAAGACTCCGCCACGCCCTGCTGCAGCTGAATGTTATTCAGGCCTTTTTCCGCCGCCGCCTGCTTCACCACCGCCAACATTTGCGCCGACAGATCGTAGGCCACCACCTGCGCCACCCTGGCAGCCGCCGTGAAGCTGGCATGCCCGGCGCCGCAGCCCAGATCGAGCAGGCGCGCGCCGGCGTGCGGTTCCAGTAACTGTGCAAGGCGTTGCAAATCCTTGCCCTGCGCGTGTACCGCGCTGGTTAAGTAGGCGTTGGCCTGCTCGCCGAACTGCCGGTCTACCGCATTGTTATGGCTGTTGCTGATGCTCATGTTTGCTCCCGTTATTATCCGGCTTGCGCCTGTGCCTGAAGGCTTTCGGCTACTATAATCAGGCTACTATACGGGTACAATATGAGCAGTTATCCTGGTATAAATAGGTACCACGCTATGTCATCAGAAGCCTTATCCGGGCCAAAGGCCCTCGGCGCGTTCCTGCGGGCGCACCGCGAACGCATCACGCCGGAAATGCTCGGCCTGCCCAGCTCCTCGCGCCGTCGCACCAGCGGCCTGCGGCGCGAAGAGCTGGCGCAAATCAGCGGCATCAGCGCCACCTGGTATACCTGGATCGAACAGGGCCGCGAGGTATCCATTTCCCCCTATACGCTGGCACGCATCGCCAAGGCGCTGCGGCTCGGCCCGGCCGAACGCCATTACCTGTTTACCCTGGCGCGCGTCGCCGACCCCGAGCAGGAAACACACCGCGAAACCGCCAACGACGCGGTGCTGCAAAGCGTGCACCAGATGACGGTGCCCTGCTACCTGCTGGACGTGACCTGGAATGTCGTTGCCTGGAACCCGCAGGCGGCGGCGCTGTTCAGCGGCTGGCTGGATGTGGCCAACACCCCCAACCTGCTGCACTTCATGTTCTTCCACCCATTGGCGAAAACGCTGGTCAGCGATTGGGAAGAGCGCGCGCGCCGCGTGGTGGCCGAGTTTCGCGCCGAGACCAGCCATCATCAAAATACCGAAGAGATGCGCGCCTTCGTGCGCAACATGACGCACAACAGCGCAGACTTTAATCACTGGTGGAAGCAACATGACGTCATGGCGCGCGAAGGCGGCGAACGCGCGTTCGAGCATTCTCGGCAAGGCACACTGCGCTATCGCCAACTGACCTTCCACCCGGCAGAGCACGCCGGTCTGAAGCTGGTGATGCTGATACCGCTGCCGCAATTGGTAACAAATTCATAGGCAAGTTTACCCGCCATTTATTTATTGGTTCATGTAAACGCGCTAGGGTGATTAATATCGATGATAATGATCATCCAACACAGTTATTTATCTCCTGAGGTACTCCTATGCAATCCGAAGAACAACGCCTTATCGATGGTCTGTTTGGCCGCCTGAAAGAAGCCGAGACCAAGACGGGCCCACGGGATCTCCAGGCAGAGCAGCAAATCAACCAGCATATTCGCGAGCAGCCTTCCGCCCCTTATTACATGGCGCAGGCGATGATCATTCAGGAAGCGGCGCTCAAGCAGATGGATCAGCGGGTCAAAGAGCTGGAGGCCCAGGTGGCGCAGCTGCAGCAAACCGCCAACGGCCAGCAGAGCAGCGGCGGCTTCCTGGCCGGTCTGTTCGGCGGCGGCAGTCGCACGCCAAGCCCGCGCGAACAGTATCAGGCGCAGCAGCAAAATACGGCGGCCTGGAACAACGCGCAGCAGGGTGGCTACGCGCAGCAGCAGCCTGCCTATGCCCAACCGCAGCAGGCGGCGCCTTCACGCGCCGGTGGCTTCCTGGGAGGCGCCTTGCAAACGGCGGCGGGCGTCGCCGGCGGCGTGGTGTTGGCCGACATGCTGACCGGCATGTTCCGCCATTCGCAACCACAGGAAATCGTAAATATTATCGAGGAAACCCCGGCACCGCTGGACGACAGCGCAATGCGCAATTTCGACGCCTCCAACAACCTTGATACCTTCAACAACGGCGATGGTGGCAGCTTCCTGAACCAGGACAACGGCTTCCAGAACGCCAGCTATCAGGACGACACGGATTACGCCGACGACGATTACAGCGACGACGACGACTCCTTCCTGTAATTCCCTTCGCCCCCTCTCACCCGCAGAGGGGGATTTCACGTTTCACCAATCTGGTCTACAGTGAACACTGTTCATTTATCCAGCCGGGAGAAACGATGATGAGCCTGACTCCTTCAGACCCTTTTTTCAGCGAACGCCTGCAGATGCGCCCGCCGGTGATGGCGGATCTCGAACGCTTCTACGCCATCTTCGGCGATCCGCAAACCCAGCGTTTCAATCCCGCCGGCCCGCTCACCAGCGAAGCGCAGGCTATCTCGGCGCTGCAAGAGAGAATTTCCGGGTGGCAACAACACGGTTACGGTTCCTGGGCGATCGCCCTGCGCGAACGGCCGGATTGGATTATCGGCTTTGGCGGATTGTCCTGGAAACCGCTTGGCGCGCAGCGCACCGTGAACCTCGGTTATCGATTCGATACTCGCGTCTGGGGCATGGGGTTGGCCACCGAGATGGCGCGGGCTTCGCTGCAATATGGTTTTGTCGGATTGGCGATGGAGGAAATTTCCGCCATTGTGCGCGCGGAGAATCAGGCGTCGTGGCGAGTGCTGGAAAAGATCGGCATGCGGCGGGTGGATACGCTGGATGACGTGCCCGGCGCGGCGCCGAGCCTGGTGTATACACTAAAGCGCGGCGACTATCAGGGCTGATCGTCGCTGATTCTGGCCAATGCCATGCGATAAGATTTGACCTTTTTACGCTTTTTCAGCCAGGTGGTGGTCGACACGATGAACACCGCGCCCGACATCGCCAACACGCCTGTCGGGTGGCCGTAAAACACCATCAAGGCAAAGTACACGGCGGAAACGATCGCCACCCATTTCGCCGTATTGCCCATGTCGTTTTTCTCCTGGGTCAAACGGCGAATGCGCTCTTCTTCACTGATTCCCATACGCGCTCCTTGTTGGTTGAATGTTCCATTATATGGAGTTGGAGTGCTGATATTTCAAGCGGTTGGATGGTAAAGAAGCGTAAAGCTCAGGCCGGCGGCTCCCGCCGCCGAGACAGATAGCGCCCGGGCTGATCGGCACCCGGCAGGCCGCTGCCGTCGTTGCGGCCAAACAGCCGGTAGCGATTGCCGGCAACCGCATCGTAGACCTTGTCCGCCAGCCGCGGTGGCAGGCAACGCCCCAGCGCCAGCGCACGGTACGGCCAGGTCATTTGGCGCAGCGCCTGAAACAACGCCGCCGAGCGCAACCAATAGCGCCCCTGCTCAACATAGACCACGGAATCGAAACGATCGGTCGGCAACCCCAACGCCAGCAGGATTGCCTGTCCTTCGACGGATTGCACCGTTGCCAACAGAATGCGCCGCTGCCGATCGGCGCGAATAAGGTATCTCACCAGCCCGTGGCACAGATTGCATTCGCCGTCGAACAACAGCGCGCGATCGCCGGGCTGGAGATAAGGCAGCTGTGATAAAGGGGTCATCCCGCCTCCCGAAAAACGCTCTCCTTAGCCTAACGCGCCGGGCGCGCCCAGGCCAGAGCGGGATGACAGGGCCCGTTAAGGCGCAGGCGGTGCGTCAGGCACGGCCACCACCGCGACGCGCACTTCGTAATGTTTGGCGCTGCCCGCCGGGATCACCGCCGTCAGTTTGTTGATGGTTTCCACCGGATTGTCGCTGGCCGAGGTGGCACAGAACAGCTCGCCGCCGTGGCAGAACCCCGGCTTGGGCGGGTGCCCGCCCGGGAAAGGCGGCATGCGCATCGGCGCATCCATCAAAGGCGGCAACGCGTTGGCCGCAGGCTTCTCAGGCGCCGACATCGCGCTCGCGCTGAACAATAGCGCCATGCCCATGCAGGGCAGCGCCAGGATCTTGATTGCTTGTTTCATTGAATTAGCCTCATTTGCCGGGTTCGGGATTACGCTACCCCGCCCCCGGCCAATGAGAAAGCCGCTTTTCGCTACCTTTTCGCCCCGCTGCGCTTTGCTTACATCCCGCGTCTAACGTGATGAAAGGCGAAAGGTTGAGTAAAGGGCCGTCGCGTTACTTACCGTTGGTCAGCGTGTTGTAGCTGGTCATCAGATTGCGGTAGTCCGGGATATGGTTGGAGAACAGCGTGCCCAGGCCTTCGATATCGTTGCGCCAGTCGCGGTGCAGCTCGCAGGCGACGCCGAACCAGGTCATCAACTGCGCGCCGGCGGCTTCCATGCGGCTCCAGGCCGACTGACGGGTCAGTTCATTGAAGGTGCCGGAGGCGTCGGTCACCACAAACACTTCGAACCCTTCATTGAGTGCAGACAGCGCCGGGAATGCCACGCACACTTCGGTCACCACGCCGGCAATGATCAGCTGCTTGCGGCCGGTGGCTTTTACCGCTTTGACGAAGTCGTCGTTGTCCCAGGCGTTGATCTGGCCAGGGCGCGGAATGAAGGGAGCATCGGGGAATTGGGCTTTCAGTTCCGGCACCAGCGGGCCGTTGGGGCCGTTTTCAAAACTGGTGGTCAGAATGGTCGGCAGGTTGAAATACTTCGCTAAATCACCCAGCGCCAGCACGTTGTTTTTAAACCGATCGGGATCGATGTCGCGCACCAGCGAAAGCAGCCCTGCCTGATGATCCACCAGCAATACGGCGGCCTGATCTTTGTCGAGGCGTTTGTAATTTGCAGTCATGGTTTTACTCCTGTGGGGTTTGATGTTGCGGATGAAATGCCCCGCCGGTGTGGCGGGGCGTTGAGGTTTAAGTGTGGCGTCTGGAACCGAGAACACTTCCCGCCCCAGACGCCAAGGTTCAACCGGCGCTCGCTTCGGCGTTCATGCTGCCGAACTTGCCGCTGTTGAAATCGCGGAACGCCTGCTGGATTTCCGCTTCGCTGTTCATAACGAACGGGCCGTAGCCGACGATAGGCTCATCGATCGGTTCGCCGCTCAGCACCAACAGCGCGACGTCGTTGTTGGCTTCGATAGTGATCGAATCCCCCGCCCGGTCGAAACGCACCATTTGGGTTTCACGCACCACATCTTCGCCGTTAACCAGGATCGCGCCGTGCAGCATCACCAGCGCCAGCGTATGGCCTTCTTTCACCGTCAGCGTGGTGGTATGGCCGGCATTCAGCTTCATATCCCACACGTTGAGCGGGCTGAAAGTGCGCGCCGGGCCGGCATGGCCGCCGAAGTCACCGGCGATCACCCGCACCTGCCCTGCGCCGTCCGCCAGCGGAACCACCGGAATATCGGCGTTCAGCAGCGTCTGGTAACCCGGCTCGGCCATTTTGTCCTTGGCCGGCAGGTTGACCCACAGCTGCACCATTTCCATGGTGCCGCCGTTGCGCGAGAAGTCCCGCGAATGGAACTCTTCGTGCAAGATGCCGGAGGCGGCGGTCATCCACTGGACGTCGCCGGGGCCAATCACCCCGCCGCTGCCGGTCGAGTCGCGGTGTTCCACTTCGCCCTGATAGACGATGGTCACCGTTTCAAACCCGCGATGCGGGTGCTGACCCACGCCACGGGTGCCGGAGGCGGAACGGAATTTGGTCGGCGCCGCGTGATCCAGCAGCAGGAACGGGCTCATTTCCGCCCCCAAATCGTTATAAGAGAACAGCGAATTCACCAGGAAACCGTTACCGACCCAGTGTGCTTCCGGGCTGTTGTGAATACCGAGGATTTTTTTCATCTTGAACTCCCGTTTCAGACCTCACGGCCTTAAGTTGATGTCAGAAGTTTAATCCGCCGGGGTTTGCTGCAGTAGTAGGCAAGATGTACACTCAGCGTTCTACTGATAGAACGATAAGGGATACGATGCTGACCGATCTGAACGATCTGTTTTTCTTCGCCAGCGTGGTCGATCACCAGGGATTCGCCCCCGCCGGCCGGGCGCTGGGCATTCCCAAATCCAAGCTCAGCCGCCGCGTGGCGCTGCTGGAGGAGCGGTTGGGCGTACGCCTGATCCAGCGCTCGACGCGGCGCTTCTCGGTGACCGAGGTCGGCCAAACCTATTACGCGCACTGCAAGGCAATGCTGGTGGAAGCGGAAGCGGCGCAGCAGGCGATCGAACAGACCCGCGCCGAGCCCTGCGGCACGGTGCGCATGTCCTGCCCGGTGGCGATCCTGCACACCCGCGTCGGCAGCATGGTGGCGGCCTTTATGGCCGATTATCCCAAGGTGACGGTGCATCTGGAGGCCACCAATCGCCGGGTGGACGTGGTGGGGGAAGGGTTGGATCTGGCGATCCGCGTGCGGCCGCCGCCGCTGGAGGACAGCGATCTGGTGCTGAAGATCCTGGCGCAGCGCACCTGGTGCGTCGCCGCCAGCCCGGCGCTGGTGCGCACCCTCGGACCGGTGCGCACGCCGGAAGACCTGCGTAAATACCCGACGCTCGATCTCGGCCCCGCGCGCGGTCAGCACCAATGGCGGCTGACCGGCCCGCAGAGTGAACGGGTGGAGTGGGAGCACACGCCGCGGCTGGTCACAGACGACATGCTGATGCTGCGCACCGCCGCCATCGCCGGCGCCGGCATCGTCCAACTGCCGGCGATGATGATGCGCGACGACATGCTGCGCGGCGAGCTGGTGCAACTGTTGCCGGGCTGGCAGCCGCAGGGCGGCGTGGTGCATGCGGTTTACCCGTCGCGCCGCGGTCTGCTGCCGGCGGTGCGGCTGCTGCTCGACTATCTGGGCGAGCAATTCGCCAGCATTGAAGAAGAGTGATCAGGCGGTGATTTCGATCGCGTTACCGTCTGGATCGCGAATGACGGCCTCGTAGAAGCCGTCGCCGGTCCAGCGCGGCGCGGACAGCAAAATGCCCTCCTGCTGCGCGCGCTGCGCCAACCGATCGACCTGCCGCTCATCCCCCAACGACAGCGCGATATGCGCCCAACCGACCCGCTCCTCCTGCTCCTGCGCCGGCAGCAACGTCGGTACGCGCATGATCTCCAGCGACGGCCCGGCCGCCAGGCTGACGAAGCGGGAAACGAACCCCGGCCGGTTGCGGCTGACATACTCCTCTCCCGCGGCACCATTGAAATAGCGCTGCCAAAATGCCAGCTGCGCGTCGATGTCACGGGTCCACAGGGCAACATGGGCTATTTTCATCATCATTCTCCGGTCGGTAAATCGCTGTGCCAAACCTGGCCGCCGCCCTGCGCCACCTGCAGCTCAAGCTGCGGGTGCGCGCCGCGCGCCGTCACCAGATGATCCACCCGCCCGGCGGGCAGGAACGGGTAAGGGGCGTAGGTATTGAGCTTGTCGCGGGTGCACAGCACCGCCACGCTGCCGGCGCGCGTCAACAGCCGCTTTTTGAAGGTGGCGTCCTGGTAGCTCAGCGCGGAGAAGCCGCCGGCCGGGTCGTAGGCGCAGATGCCGGTAAACACCAAATCGAAATGGAAACCGTCGATCTCTTCCGCGGCCTTGGCGTCCACGCAGCCGCCGACCTGCGCATCCAACTCGCCGCCGATCAGGATGGTGCGGATCCCCGGCCGCTCCAGCATTTTGCCGGCGATGCTCAATGCATTGGTCACCACCGTCAAACGCCGGTCGCGCGGCAACAGATCCGCCAGATACAGGTGGGTGCTGCCGGCGTCGAGGAAGATCAGCTGTTCTTCACCGATCACCCCCAGCGCGGTCTGCGCCAGCGCCAGCTTCTCATCGCCGCTGAGCGCAATGCGCGCCGCAACGGGGCCTTCGGCCGGCGTCGGCGCCAACGCGCCGCCATAGATGCGCTTGCACAGATTTTGCGCCGCCAGCTGGCGCAGATCGCGGCGGATGGTCGCTTCGGTGGTGTTCAGCCGCTGCGCCATCTCCAGGGCCAGCACCCGCCCCTGTTGGCGGAGCGTGTCAAGAATGGCCTGGTGACGCTCATTCGGTAACAGTTTGGACATCATGTCAATCCGGTGACGCTAAAGTGATCATAAATGCACACAAACAAACACAAACGTACAATGCAGAGCGGAAGAAAAATCGCCGGGCAGGATTTTCGCCTGCAGGATGTTGGCTATACTGAGGCAAGCGAAGTTACCGCAGACGTAACGGCTTGGACGCTAAGGGAAAACGATGTTATTGACGATCGCAAGGTGGCTGTTTCAACTCCCCGGGAAGCTGTTCGGGCTGATTTTCAAAAATCGCCTGAGGATATTTTTGTTCTTCATGCTGGTCGCCGTTGGGGTGCTCGGCGCCAAGCGCTATCTGCGCGCTCACCAATATGACGACGAGTTCAGTCTCGCCGCCCCCGCCGATTACAATCGCGCCATCAAGCGCGAAATGCCGCTGCGGGAGGCGCGCGAACAGTGCGGCGGGCCGCTGCATGACAATGCCGGGCAGCCGTGGCCCGCCTCAGCGGGTTATCTGCATCAGCCGACGCGCCTGCCCGCATCCGGCCTGCATCGGCTGACGTTGGATAATCAGGGCAACGATTTCGCGGTGCTGGTCAAGCTGGAAACGCCAGCGGCGCCGCAACAGCTGGCGGAAGTCTTTATTCCGCCCGCCGGCAGCTTCGAGGTGAAAATCAATGCGAACGCGGAACACGTGATGAAAATCAAGAATATCAAGACCGGCTGCATGTTCCGCTCCCGGCCGTTCAACCTGGATAAACAGCGTGATTGGCGCATGCCGCTGACGCTGCAGAAGGACGGCAACCTGCAGCTGCAGCCGATAGGCGATCGCCAATTCTGAGCGGGCGCCGGGCAGCAGAGCCGGCGCCGCATAGGGTTACTTTTTCACCGGATGATCGCGGCGGAACAGTTCCCAGCTTTCAATTTCCTGCCCACTCGGCAAGGTACAGGTGGAATACTGGCCTGCCGCATTCTCTTTGGCGTTCAGCTTGCCGCCGATTTGGGTGCAGTACACGTCGGCCGGGTTCGCCATGCCGATCGGTTTCACCTGCGGCGGTGGCGGCGCATCGTTGGATTTCACGGAACACCCCTGCAACATCGTCATCCCTGCCAGCAGGGAAAGCATCAACGTTTTTTTCATTTTTCCAGCTTATACAAAAACGAACGGCGGAGCGCTCCGCCGTTCTTAGATCATGAAATAAAGGATTTGCCCTGTTTCAGCACCAGATCGCAGGCTTTTTGCTTCACCTTCTCGGTGATCTGCGAGGTGCCCAGGCTGTTCAGATCCAGGCTCTTGCCTTCGCCGGTCTGCAGCAAGCCGCCCAGGCCCTGCTGATAATCCTGACTCTTGGCGTTTTCGGTGCTGGTGATGCCCAGCTTGCTGAGCAGCTGATCTTTCACCCCTTCGGCGCCGTTAGCCGACAGCACGTTGTTTTTCACGCAGTACTGCAGGATACCGGCGGCATTGGTCATGCTGCTGGAGCTCAACGCCTTGTCGCCGCCGTTCAGCAGGCCGGTCAACGAGGAGAGCGACATGCCGCCGCTACTATCGCCGCCCGACTTGCTCAGTTCGCCCGCCGCGCTGCTGAGGGAATCCATCAGCCCGGCGGCCTGGGTGGCGCCGCTGGCCAGGGTCGCGGACAGCGCCAAAGCCAGCAATAAACGATGTTTGGTGATCATAGTGGTGAAACTCCTGTCATAACGGCATGCAATCGGCGCAGCGCGCCGGGATACCTCTCCGACGCCGCCTGCGGCGACAAGTTCCTTTTATCTCGCCGCCGCGCCGTTTTTCGGAATTCAGGAAGTTTAGAACTGCCAGCGCAGCCAGGCGAAGAACACGTTGCCGTTGTTATAGGTGCCGGGAATGTAGGTCGCCTGGAACGTCAGCCGCTGATAGCCGATAGAGGCCAGCGGCAGCGGCGCCGGGATAGGGATGTAATTCCAGTTGTCGCGCGCGGTGACGCTGGCGGTGAAGCCCAGCCCCAGGCGGAAATCCTTGTCATCCAGCGGGCGCCAGATCTTCTCGTAGGCGTAGCCGCCGATCGGCTCCCATTTGTTGAAGGAATCCTTGAACGCCATGATGTAGATGCCGTGCCAGTCACCGTCGCTGTCGTAGCGGGAGATGCCGTAACCGGCGCCCCATGGGCGTTCGTTGTACTTATCGATATGCTCATCATCATAAGTCCAACGGTTGTGCCAGGTGATGGCCGGGATATAGAGATCGTGGTTAGGCGAGTTGTTCCAGGTCTCCGCCACGTTATCGGTAAAACGCTGCCATAAACCCGGTTTTTCAGCCTGTGCGGCATTGCCACTTTCTGTACCAACCTCAGCATAAGAAGGCAGTGCAGGAAATATCAACGCCAGAGAACACGCCAAAAGGGTCCGTTTTAGAAACATCGTAAAGCTCCTGTAAAAATACGGCCGCAGATTTTTACCGATAGCCCAGGCAAGATCAAGCCGTATCTAATTTATCCAACGCCCGTTGTGCTTTGGTTAAGTTTAGCACCGGAAAATGCCCAATAATTCAGGACAAACCGTACCGATATCCGCATGCTATTGCCTTTCGGGCGGCAAAACCGTGGGAAAAATCCGCTTTGTCACACGCTACTCGCGAGCAAGATGCTTGACCAACACATCGACATCGAGACGGTTCACGAACGCCAGGGAATACGAGGAATAGAGGCCGAACAGGCGGTTTTGGTGCCCGACCACCACCAGATCGATGCCGGCCTGGTGAATAAAATCGCTCACGTCCTTAAAGCGCCGAATGGTGACAATCTCCTTGACCGCGACCGGCACATCGACGGCGCTCACCAACCGGCTCAGCATCGCCTTGGCGGCGATCACTTCCTGCGCCTGGCGATCCTTGATTAACGCATCGCTGCCGTACTCCAGCTCCGCGTAGTCGGCGTTAAGGTGCCCGACGGTGAGGGCGATTGGTTGCCCGCGCACCATCGCCGCCGTTTGACGCAGCAACGGCAGCCCATCACGCTCGTTATGAATCAGCACCAGAATATGTCGATAGCCTTTCATCACACGCCCCCCTCTCAAGCCAGCACCGCTGGGACATGAGCCCCTCTGGTAGGTATACGCCATCCGTGCGCACGTAGAGAAAAGTTTACGTATCACTTCCCACAGAATGTGATGACCGCCACGTTATATTAGCGCCCGTGACGGCCCATTTTTACATCGGCCCGACGCGGCGCGCATTGCGGCATCTGTAAAGCAAAACTGACAACAATGACCGAATAAAAAAACCCCATTGTTGATTTTTTGTTTTTAATTGGTTACTGGAAGGTTTCTTTAAATAAGCGTGCGGCGGATCACCAAAATGCACCTTTACATGAAGTTGTGCTTTTCTTTCTCAGGCAAAAAGCGTTGCACCGCTCAATGGGATTTAACACGGCTTCAAAAGTACCGGATGATTCACCCTGCATCATGATAAATACCAATGCGCCGCCGTTTTTCTGCCGATATGCCGTCAACGAAAAATACCGCCCCGCCCTAATGCACAATAGCCACACTATTTATGGACAAACCCATCGCGTAAAGCGCCGAATACAAACCGCCTCTTCCTCGGCCGCTCCTCCTATCTTGAACAAGCCGACACTTTAAATAACTGTTAATGCTAACGACACAACATCGCCAGCAATTTATTTTTGCTGATTTTCGCCTGACAAAATAAAGATAAATAATCCGGAGCAATCAATGAAAATAACTATCGGGTCATTCATTCTGCAACAGCTTCACGCCCTGAACGTCGATCGTATTTACGGCGTGCCCGGCGACTATAACCTCAGCCTGCTGGAGCTGTTGGAAAGCGACGAACGGCTGGCGTTTGTCGGCAACTGCAATGAATTGAACGCCTCCTACGCCGCCGACGGCTACGCACGGATGAAAGGCGCCGGCGCGCTGATCGTCACCTACGGCGTCGGCGATCTGGCCGCGCTGTCCGGCATCGCCGGCGCCTATGCCGAATCTTCGCCGGTGGTCTGCATCGCCGGCACGCCGCCGCTGCACGCGATGAAGAATCATCAGCTATTGCACCATACCCTGGGCGACGGCAATTTCGACAACGTCATGAACTGCTTTAAACAATTCACCGTCGCTCAGGCTCTTATCACGCCGGAAAATGCCGCGCAGGAAATTCCACGCGTTATTTCTCGCGCCTGGATAGAGAAGAAACCGGTGTATTTACAGCTGCCGTCTGATATTTGCGATATCGAAATTGAAGTCGCCGAAGCCGCAGCAGCGCCGCAATTGCCGGCGAGCGATAAATACAATGTGCAATTGGCGGCAATGGCGCTGTTAACCAAAATAAAGCGCGCGCAGCGCCCGATCATATTGGTCGACCAAATGGTGGATCGCTACCAGTTGCAGCAGTTGGTTATCGATGTCGCTCACCGCTTCGCCATACCGCTGACCAACATGCCAACCGCCAAATGCATTATCCCGGAAAACACCGCCGGCTGGATGGGCGGCTACAGCGGCAACCTGTCGCGCCCCGAATTGTATGAACGCATGGCCCACTCAGATTGCGTGCTGAGTTTCGGCGTGCGTCTGGTGGACTCCACCACCGGCTATTTCTCGCAGCAAATTCCCGCCGCCGCTCAGGTGGATATTCAGCCGTTCTCGATGACGTTGGACAATACGTCCTACCCGGCGGTAGCGACGGCGGCTCTGCTGCAGGCGCTGCTGGATCTGAGCGAAGACGCGCCGGCGCAGCTTTTATCACCGCTGGCCGATCCGCGTGACAAGCTGGCGACGCCGAGCGACGCGCTTATCGACCAGGCCTATCTGTGGCAGCGGATCCAACGCTTCATCCAGGCGGAGGATGTGGTGGTGGTGGAAAACGGCACCTCGGGCGCGGCCATCGGCGGCATGCGCATGCCGGGCGGCGTCAAGGTGGTCAACCAACCGATTTGGGGCTCGATCGGTTATACCCTGCCGGCGCTGCTCGGCACCCTGATGGCGGCCCCTGAGCGCCGTCACCTGCTGTTCATCGGCGACGGCTCCTTCCAGCTTACCGCGCAGGAAGTGTCCACCCTGCTGCGCTGCGAACAAAAGCCGATCATCTTCCTGATCAACAACGACGGTTACACTATCGAACGCTATATCCTCGGCGAAAACTCGTCCTACAATGACATCAGCCCGTGGGACTACGCCAAACTGCCGGCGGTATTGAATACCCAGGCGCAGCCGTTCAGCGTAGCGGTGGAAACCACACAACAGCTGGAAATGGCCCTGGAACACGCCTCACGGCAGGATCGGCTGGCGTTTATCGAGGTGAAAGTGCCGATGATGGACACGCCGCCGGTGATGAAAGAGTTCTGTAACCGCTGCAACAGCTTTAACTTCGGCCTGACCAACCCGCGCCGCAGCGCCTGAGGCGCGATGATCGCGCCGCCGGTGGTTCAGGCCACCGGCGGCGTTTTTCATGCCGTTACCCGCCGGCGCGCGCCATGCAGCGCTGGCGGCGTTCATCCACCCGCTTGGCGAACCAGGCGGTGGTCAGCTTGCGGGTGATTTTCGGGCTTTCCAACTGGATACCCGGCAGCATCTCACGCGGCAGCTTGCCGCCCGCCAGCGCAAAGACCTTCTTATACAGGTCGGTATCGGCAAAGTCAGCCGTATCGCCTTTCTCAAGCGCCCGGCGAATGGCGCTGTCGCTCATGTTCAGGCGCTTGCCGAGCGTACGCACCGCCAGCTCGGTCGAGCCGGGCTTGTCGCTGCTGAAGTCGATCAGATCGCCGTCCAGCGCCAACGGAATGGCGCTCGCCCGGCTGACCGCGTTTTGGAACGCTGCGTTGCGGCTGGCGTACCAGCCGGCGTTGAAGTCGGCAAAGCGGTAAATCGGCCGGCTGTAATCGGCCGGGTACCCCAGCAAATGCATAATGCCGAAGTACATGCCGCCGCGCCGGCTGAAAACTTCGCGGCGAATCGAGCCGTCGACCGGATAAGGATACCCTTTGGCGTGCGCCTCGGCGAAGGCGATGCTCACCTGCATCGGGCCGCCGGTATGTACCGGGTTCAAATGGCCGAACAGCTTCTGTCCCATCGGCACGCGGTCGATCATGTCATCGAAGATATCGCTCAGATCCTTCTCCGTGCGCACCTTATCCAGACGCTCGCTGTAGCTCTGGCCGTTCGACGACGAGATCTTCAACGCGGTATGCACCAAAAAGTTCGGGATGTGCATCTGATCGGCACGGCGGTCGATCTCTTTCCAGGCGATCTTCGGCAGCCCCGGCACCTGCGGGTTAGCCTGGAACGTCGACTCTTGTTCGGTCACCGCCAGCACCGAACACAGGTTCTCATCGCTCGGTTCAATACCCTGCGCGGCGAAGGCGGCGGTAATATCGGTGGCCCAGCCCTGGCGATCGCCGGCGTTGGCCGGGATCAGCGTCATCAGTCGGGCTTTGACGTCGGCGGGGCGCGCCGCCGGCGCCGTGGTGGTGGTTTTGCTGGTACAGCCCGCCAGCGCCAGCAGCGCGGCCAGGCTCAGCAAACGGAAGGGCATCGGGTGGAATAAACGAGATATCGGCATCTTTTCCCTGAACGTGATGACATGAACAGCACTGAAATTAGCCCAGCCGCCGCGCACAATCCAGTATAAAGATATCGCCGCGCCTTTCCGTCAGGCCGCTATGTTCAAACGATCGATAAAGATGTATTTTATATACATCATATAAATCACTTTGTTTGCCCAGCCAGAGGAGCCCCCTATGGAGCAGCAGCTGCTTTGCTATAAAACCCTGCCGGAATGGAACAGCGACACACTGCCGGAAGCCTTTCGCCAGCGCCACAACACCCAGAGCGGCACCTGGGCGAAGCTCACCGTGCTGAGCGGCAACCTGACGTTCGCCATGATGACCGAAGACGGCGCCACCACCGAGACCTGGCAGTTTAGCCCCGAAAGCCAGCCGCCGTTTATCGAACCGCAGCAGTGGCATCGCATCGTTTCCTTCTCGGACGACATGACCTGCCGGCTGGCGTTCTACTGCACGCCGGAAGATTACTACCACAAGAAATACGAACTGACGCGCACCCACTCCGAAGTGATCGAAGCGGCGGCGCGCATCGCACCGGGCAAGGCGCTGGATCTGGGCTGCGGCGGCGGCCGCAATTCGCTCTATCTCAATCTGAAAGGTTTCGACGTCACCGCCTGGGACAAGCACGCGCCGTCGATAGCTCGCCTCAATCAGATCATCGACGCCGAGCAGCTGACCCGCCTGAGCGCCGGGGTGCAGGATCTCAATACTCACCGCTTCAGCGGCGAGTACGACTTCATCCTGTCCACCGTGGTGTTGATGTTTCTCGAGCGCCAGCAGATCCCGCATATCGTGCAAAACATGCAGGACAGCATCGTGCCCGGCGGCCATAATCTGATCGTGGCGGCGATGGATACCGAAGATTATCCCTGCCCGCTGCCGTTCCCGTTCACCTTCAAGCCGGGCGAGCTGAAGCACTATTACCGCGACTGGCAGATCCTCAAATACAACGAGGACGTCGGCCAACTGCACAAGACCGACGCAGCCGGCAACCGCATCTCGCTGCGCTTCGCCACCCTGCTGGCGCGCAAGCTATAACGCGTCGTGAAAGATCACCCCTAGCGTGTGGCGTTGGCCGGTGCGTATCCGGCTGACGCCGTGGCGCAGATTGACCCGATAGTAGCCTCTCGCCCCGGCCACCGGCCGATGGTGCACCGCGAACACCACCGCATCGCCCTGCTGCAGCGGCACCACCTCCGGCCTGCTCTGCATCCGCGGCCGCTGCTCGGTCAGCACAAACTCGCCGCCGGTGAAATCCCGTTCAGGGGCGGAGAGCAAAAACGCTACCTGCAGCGGAAACACCCGTTCGCCGTACAGATCCTGATGCAGGCAGTTGTAATCCCCCTCCGTGTAACGCAACAGCAGCGGCGTTGGCCGCCGCTGGCCGGCCTGATGGCATTCAGTCAGGTAGGCCTCGTGTTCGGCGGGATAGCGCGTCTCCAGACCCAGCATGGCGTTCCAGCGATTGGCCAACGGCGCCAACCGCGCGTACAGCAGGCCGCGCACTTCGGCCACCGGGGGCGGTAACGGATACGCAAAATACCGGTACTCGCCGCGGCCAAAACCGTGCCGCGCCATGACGATGCGGCTGCGGAAGTGCTCGCCATGCGGATACAGCGCCGCCAATTGCCGGCACAGCTCGGCGCTGAGCACGCCCGGCAGGCGCGCGCCCCCCTGCGCATCAAGTTCGCGTTCGATCGCCGCCCAGTCCAATTCGGCCAACCGCGCCGCCAGCGCGCCGCTCATCGCTGCGCCTCCTTTTCCAGCAAGGCTTTCTTGCGCTCGACGCCCCAGCGATAACCGGACAAGGCGCCGTCGTTGCGCACCACCCGGTGACAGGGGATTGCCACCGCCAGCACGTTGGCGGCGCAAGCGCCGGCCACCGCGCGCACCGCTTTCGGCGCGCCGATGCGCCGGGCGATATCGGCATAGCTGACGGTTTCGCCGACTGGTATCGCCTGCAGCGCCCGCCAGACCCGCTGTTGAAACGCAGTGCCGCGAATATCCAGCGGCAGCGCCAGCCCGCTCTCCGGCGCTTCAATCAGGCCCACTACCTGCGCCATCAGCGCTTCATACTGTGCGTCACCGCCGATCAGCTCGGCGTTGGGGAATTTATCCTGCAGATCCTGCACCAGCTGCTGCGCATCGTCCCCCAGCAGAATGGCGCAAATGCCCACCTCGCTCTGCGCCGCCAGGATCTCGCCCAGCGAACAGCGCCCGACGGCGAAATGGATGCGCATGCCTTTGCCGCCCGCCCGGTAGGCCTTCGGCGTCATGCCCAGCGCGGCGTTGGCTTGCTGGTAGAAGCGGCCGTTGGTGCCATAGCCGGCGTCGAAGATCGCGTCGGTCACCGTCTCCTGCTGCGAAAGACCGGTGCGCAAGCGCTGGCTACGCTGCGCGTCGGCGTAGCCTTTCGGCGTCAGGCCGGTGATCGCTTTGAACAGCCGGTGGAAATGGTATTGGCTCAACCCGATGTGGCGCGCCAGCGTCTGCAGCGACGGCGCTTTCTCCGCCCGTTCGATATAGCGGCAGGCCTCGGCTATCTGCCGCGCATGCTGCTCCGTCAACGGCGTCAGCCCCTGGCGGCAGCGTTTGCAGGGCCGATAACCCGCCGCCTCCGCCTGTTCCGCATCGTCGAACAGCTCCACGTTTTGCCGATTCGGCTGGCGTGACGGGCAGGAAGGCGAGCAATACACGCCGGTGGTTTTCACCGCGTAGATAAAGCGGCCGTCGGCGTGCTTGTCGCGGCTGACGATCGCCAACCAGCGCGGATCGGCGCTGTCGATTACGTTTTTCATCATCCGTTCCTCACTGCGGTTTCGATGTTAACCAGCATAGTGACGGGCCGTTGGCGAAACACGCCGACTCTTGCTTTTTAATTCGATGCCGACGTTTTCAACAATGTTTCGACAATTTTTAACCAACAACATGAAGTTTATTACGTTGCCAACCCGCTTGCACGGCGTTAGGATCGCGGCCGGTCACGGGCGTGGCCAGTGTTTTTGCCTGTTAGTTGCGCGCATGGAGAGGTTATTGTGTTAGAGAGTTTTGGCGTCCTGAATTTATGGACCTATTTGGCCGGGGTGGTCTTCATCATCATTCTGCCGGGGCCGAATACACTGTACGTGCTGAAAACCGGCATATCGCGCGGCGTGCGCGCCGGCTACACCGCGGCGCTGGGCGTGTTTATCGGTGATGCGATCCTGATCTTCTGCGCCTATATCGGCGTGGCGTCGCTGATCCGCACCACGCCGTTCCTGTTTACCCTGGTGCGTTTTCTCGGCGCGATTTACCTGCTGTTCCTCGGCGCAAAAATCCTCTACGCCACCTTCGTGCAGAAGGCGCAGGCGCAACAGCAGCAAATTGAAGGCGGCCACAGCATTCTGCGCAAGTCGCTGACGCTGAGCCTGACCAACCCGAAAGCTATTCTGTTTTACGTGTCGTTCTTCGTGCAGTTCATCGACTTCAACTACGCGCACACCGGGCTGTCGTTCACCATTCTGGCGCTGATCCTCGAAGCCGTCAGCTTTATCTACATGAGCACGCTGATCTTCTCCGGTGCGATGCTGGCGCATTTCTTCAACCACAAGAAAGGCCTGGCGAAGCTCGGCAACGGCCTGATCGGCCTGCTGTTCCTCGGTTTTGCCACCCGTCTGGCGACCCTGAGCTCGTGATCCCTCCCGGCCGGCGCCCGCCGGCCGCGGTTTACTCTCCCGTCACGGCAAAATGACACGCAGGACAAACCGAATGTCAGGCAGACCAAAGCCGCCCCTTTCCCGCTGATCTAGACTTGCAGGGTTAACGATAACCTGATGAGCCTGATCGGAGGATGTATGTCTGACAATACCGTAGCCGTGCTGGATAGCGTGTCGCGTTTTCTCGATCGTCAGCATGGGCTGTATATCGACGGCCAATGGCGCGCGTCCGCCGCGGAAGGCCGCCTGGCGGTGTACAACCCCGCCAATGGGCAGCAGATCGCCACCACCGCCGACGCCAATGAACACGACGTCGCGCTGGCGGTGCAGTCCGCCCACAAAGCCTTCAGCGAAGGCGTCTGGGCGCAGCGCCTGCCGGTAGAGCGCGAGCGCATCCTGCTGCGCTTCGCCGATCTGGTGGAGCAGCACGCCGAAGAGTTGGCTCAGCTCGAAACCCTTGAGCAGGGCAAATCCATCAACATCGCCCGCGCCTTCGAAGTCGGCAGCACCCTGAACTGGATGCGCTACACCGCCGGGCTGGCGACCAAAATCACCGGCCAGACGCTGGACGTCTCCATTCCGATGCCACCGGGCGCCAAATATCAGGTTTATACGCGCAAAGAGCCGATCGGCGTGGTCGCCGGCATCGTGCCCTGGAACTTCCCGCTGATGATCGGCATGTGGAAAGTGATGCCGGCGCTGGCTGCGGGCTGCTCCATCGTCATCAAGCCGTCGGAAACCACCCCGCTCACCCTGCTGCGCATCGCCGAACTGGCGAGCGAAGCCGGCGTGCCGCCGGGCGCGTTCAACGTGGTCACCGGCCGCGGCACCATGTGCGGCAAGGCGCTGACCGAACATCCGCTGATCGCCAAAGTCAGCTTTACCGGCTCCACGCCGGTGGGCAAAAGCATCGCGCGCGCGGCGGCGGATCGCCTGACCCGCGTGACGCTGGAGCTGGGCGGCAAAAACCCGGCCATCGTGCTGAAAGATGCCGATCCGCAGCAGGTGATCGAAGGCCTGATGCTCGGCAGCTTCCTCAACCAGGGGCAGGTGTGCGCCGCCAGCTCGCGAATCTATATCGAAGCGCCGATTTATGATCGGTTGGTGGCTGGATTCGAACAGGCGGTGAAATCGCTGTCGGTCGGGCCGGGGATGGATACCGGCGCGCAAATCAACCCGCTGGTGTCGCTCGCGCACCGCAACAAGGTGGCGGCCTACCTGGACGACGCCCGGGCGAAAAACGCCGAGCTTATCGGCGGCGCGGCCGGGCCGGACGCCAACGGCTTCTACATTCCGCCGACCCTGGTGATCAACCCGGACGATCGGCTGAACCTGACGCGCGAGGAAGTGTTCGGCCCGGTGGTCAACCTGATCCGGGTGGCGAGCGCCGAAGAAGCGCTGAGCAAGGCCAACGACACCGACTTCGGGCTGACCGCCAGCCTGTGGACCACCAGCCTGCAGCAGGCGATGGCGCTGACGCCGCGCATTCAGGCCGGCACCGTGTGGGTCAACACACATACGCTGATCGACCCGAACATGCCGTTCGGCGGGTTCAAACAGTCGGGCAGCGGCCGTGATTTCGGCCCGGATTGGCTGGACGCTTACACCGAGTCGAAATCGGTCTGCATCCGCTATTGAGTGAAGCGGCGCGGGCCTGGCCCGCGCCCTGACTTACTGATACTGCCTGCGGTACTCGCTCGGCGACATGCCGAAACGCTGCTTGAAAGCGGTCGAGAAATGGCTGTGATCGGCGAAGCCCCAGTCGAGGCCGACTCCGGCCAGCTTTTCTTGCCCGGCGGCGCTGCGCAGCGCCTGCGCGCAAAGATCCAGCCTGCGGTTCCTGATGTACTGGGCCACCACCAGCCCCTGGCGGGCGAACAGCCGATACAGACTGCGCAGCGACACCCCCAACTCGGCCGCCACCCACTCAGGGCGCAGCTGCGCCGACTGAATATGCCTGTCGATCAACGCCAGCGCCTTGTCGAAGACCGGTTGTTGCCCCTCCGGACGCGCCTGTTCGAGCGCCAACGCCGGGCGCAGCAGCGCCGCCAGCGCATTCAGCACCGCCTCGCTTTCCGCCGCGGCGAGCTGAGGATCCTGCATGCTGCTCAGCACCAGCTGGCGGCTGAGGCGCACCGCGCTGAGCTCAGCCCCGAGACGCTGCGCACCAGGCGGCGGCAGCGGCAGGCAGCCGCGCGGCAACAACAGGGAGATTTGGCGCGAATCGCGCTGGAAGGTGAAGCTGCTGGGCCGTGAGGCATCGATCAGCGTCATGTCGCCGGGGGAGAGCAGCGTTTGGCGATCGCCCTGCTCCATCAACGCACTGCCGCGCAGCTGGATGACGGTGAAAAAGTGCGCGCCGTCGCTGCGGGCGATCTCACGCGGCGTGCGGTACAACCGGGCCTGAGACACGTCGACCACGCTCAGGCGCAGGGCATGGGCGCGAAACTCCTGCATCGCCCCGCTAAAGCCGGGCCCCAACGTTTTCGCGCAGAATCGGCCGCAAGCGGTGTTGATTTTCCCCAGCCACTCTTCGAAGCCGACGTCCCGGAGCGTTGCCAATGCCGTCATGATCTCTCCCTTCAAACAGCAGCGGAGCTGCGCCGTTGAACAGAAAAACACCATAACAATCCGTTAACACACAATCAATGGCGAGCGGGGGATTTGGCGCCGCGATCACAGATCACCGGGCGCCGGGGAGGCATCGCCTTAAGGCTGCGTATCCAACAGATGGCGCACCACCGCCGCGTACTCTTTGGCGTAACCTTCGACGCTGGTGCTGGCCATGCCGGCATTATCTATCTTGTATTTGCCTGCCACGTAGAACGACGGGGTGCCGCGCACCTCGAACGCTTTCACCGCTTCGTTCTGCTTGGCGATCACCCCTTTGACCAGCAGGCTGTGGCGCGCGTTTTCATAGGTGGCGGCATCGATGCCGGCCGCCGTGAACACCCGCTGAATATCGTCGGCGCCGTTGACGGCGCGCTGTTTCTGCACCGCATCAAACATCGCGCCTTCAATCTTGTCTTCCACGCCCAGCACCGTCGCCACCGCCCAGGCTTCGGTCAGCTCATTGCCCAGTTTGCCCATCAGGCTGACGTGATATTTGGTGACCTTCTCACCAGCGGGCAGCGCCTGCGCCACGGTGCTGCCTACGCGGTAGGTTTCGGCGAACTGATAGCAAGGCCCGCAGTAGAAGGAGAAAAACTCCACCACCGCCGGTGCGGCGGCCACCGGATGATCCAGCCGGGTATATTGCTCGCCCGCACGGTAATCCGCAGCCTGCACCGCGGGCAGCGCCAACATCAATACGACGGCGGCGGCGAACGAACGCTTAACTTTTGCCAACATAAACACTCCTGGTTTCTTCTATGAACATCGTCCTTAGCGGCGGTTTTTATAATCAAATAACCGCCAGAAGGCCAGTTTTTATTACCTTCTGTTTATGTGGGATTAAGTCAGCGCCCTTCGTAGCCGTCCCAATAGGCGCCTACCGCTTCCTGCGACAGCACCTGGCGGCGTTTAGGATTGTCGGTGCTGCTGTAGGCGCGATTGATGAAAATGGTTTTGTGTTCCATATTCTGCTGGAATTCCGCGCTGGCCAGGTAGTCGGCCTTTTTCTGCGCTTCGCTGCGCGCCACGCCCGCCGCGCGATCCTTTTTCCCCTGCTGATAGAACTGTTCGAACATCGGCACGGCGTTTTTAATGCTGCCGTTCACATCGGTGCGGAATTGCGGATCGAAGTCGTCGCGGGTTTGATAAACGTAGTGTTTGGCATGCTGCTCGGCGCTGCTGAGGGAGTGGGTGCAGGCGCTGAGCGCCAACAGCGGCAACAGCAGCGCCGCGCTTTTCAGTCTTTTCATGTCGTCTGTCCCTGTCAGTGAGGAAGGTTCCTTTAGCGCCAAGAGCATAGCGCCAGCCCCCGGTGAACGTCAAACGACAAAATACGCATCACTTTGTTTTATATTAATATTATATACATTGATTGGTATTCATTGCCTGAAACACTATGCTTTAACAGAACAGGGTAAACACTCACCGACAGCGAGGCGGCCAATGAAACCGATCGACAAAAGCGTGGGGGAGTACGACCTCACTGCGGAAAAAAAAGCGGGCATGATCACCGGCACCATCCGCGGTGAACTGCCGGACAGCGACGCGAATCTGCCGCTGCTGCCCTTCTCCGGCACCTTCGCCGGCCCGAGCGTGGCCGAAGCCATCGCCGATATTCAGCAGCAGTTCCCCGACATCGAACCGGCGATTATCGACGATTTGCGCGAGGAACTGCTGAAGGCCGGGTTCTAAGCCGGATCTCGGTGCCGCACGAACGGACTGTAGACCGGCGCGCCGGGCTTCAGCGCCAGATCGGCATCAAAATCTTCATTACGGTTGAACGGCACCACCGGCCAGGCGGCAAGGTCGCTTAAGCCAGCCCGATACGCCTGCGTCACCTGCGCCAACGCGGCGTTTTGCGCCTGCCGCTCCTCGCACGCCAGCCCGCCGCGCACGCCATAGACCAGGAACGGTTCCAGCACGCTAAAGCCGATATAGTGCAGCGCATGCATGATCGGCCACAGCATCAGCCGCATGTCGCCGTCGCGCCCGTCCGGCGCGCAGGCCTGTGCGGAAGCGCCGGCGGTGACGGTCAGCAGCGCCCGCTTGCCGCGCATCACGCCGTTCTCATGGCGGTGGCGGCTGTCGTAGAGCCCGCCGTAAACGAACACCCGATCCATCCAGCCCTTGATGATGGCCGGCGCGCCGAACCACCAGAAAGGGAACTGCAGCACCAGCGTATCCGCCCAGCGCAGCAGCTCGATATGCCGCCGGATCTCCGCCGGCAGTACCTGGATCGTCCAGTGATGGCGCTGCTCCTGCATCGCATCGAACCTGTCCGCCTGCTTTCTGCTGGGGTAGTGGCCGGCGCCCTCGCGCGGATCAAACCCCTCCTGATACAGATCGACCGTTTTCACCTGATGCCCCTGCGCCAGCCAGGCCTGCCGCGCCTGTTCGGCCAAATGGGCATTGAAAGAATGCGGCTCGGGGTGAGCCAGCACAATCAGCACGTTCATCCTGTTTCTCCCGTTGTAAGGTGGTGCTGTTATGCTGTGGCTTTATCGCCCTCTTGGCAATTACGCACCTGAAGGTAACCCCCAATGGCTTATCCCGGCGACGTCTATTCGAGCAAGTGCTCCGCGCGCGATGCGCTGGCGCTGATTTCCGGCAAGTGGGTGATGCTGATCCTGCCCGCGCTGGCGCAGCGGCCGATGCGCAACGGCGAGCTGCTGCGCCGCATCGACGGCATTTCGCAGAAGGTGCTGACGCAAACGCTGCGCCAGCTGGAACGCAACGGGCTGCTCGAGCGGCTGGATTTAAGTGAAAAGAATCAGGCCCATGTGGAATACCGCCTCAGCGCCGTCGCCTGCTCGCTGGTCGAGACGCTGACGGCGCTGGATAAGTGGGCGGAATACCATTTCCCCGAGCTGGACGCCGCCCGCGAGCGCTATGATGCAGACCGCAAACGCGAGGCCGATTAAAGCGGTTTGGCCCGCAGCGTCTCGCCGATGCGCACGAAGTTGCCCGCCCCCAGATGATGAATGGTGTGCAGATCCGCATTGGCGGCGGTGAAGTGCCAGCGCCCTTGCTGGAACACTCGCTCATCCGCCGCCGCGCTCAACACCTCGCCGAAGCAGGTGTCGTATTTTTCCTGCGCGCCGCTTTCCGGCAGCAAGCGACACTCCAGCCACGCCACGCAGCCCTGTTCGATCAGCGGCACCTGCAGCGTGGCGCTCGGCGTCGCTGCGATATGGAAACGGGAAAATTTGTCTTCATCCAGCCCGGACACGCTGCCCACCGCGTAGGTGGCGTCGATGAACATCGCCGCCGGCACGCAAATGCCGAATGCGCCGCTCTCCTCGATCATTTGCCGGCTATGCGCCCCTTTGTCCACCACGATGGCGATGCGCGGCGGGCTGAACTCCACCGGCATCGACCAGGCGGCGGCCATCACGTTGCGTTTGGCGCCGTCATGGCTGCGGCTGGTGATCAATACCGTCGGACCGTGATTCAGCAGGCGGCTGGTGTGTTCGAGGGCGACAGGACGAAAGTGGCTCATCGGGAAATCCTTGCGAGTGACTGTTTGCCCAGCAGTGTAGATCTGCGCCGCAATGGCAGGCAACGCGGGGCGCACAGAATGCACCGATGAGGCGCTTGTTCCCGATCTCGCCATCCGTTATCTATAGTTAGATCAATTCGCCGGTAACGGCTCATTCCACCTGAGGATCTTGCCTTGACGTTTTTAAAACACCCTATCGCCGGATTGGTGCTGGCCGGCTGCGGCCTGTTGTCGGCGGGCGGCGCGCTGGCCGCTTCCGATGCGCTGGTGTACTGCACCGTCGCCTCGCCGGAATCGTTCAACCCGCAGCTCTCCAGCTCCGGGCCGACCTTTATCGCCACCTCGCAGGTGCTGTACAACCGCCTGGTAACGCTGCGTGAAAGCGACAAAACGCCCGCCCCTTCGCTGGCCACCGAGTGGAGCGTCAGCCCGGACGGCAAGACCTACACCTTCACCCTGCGCCAGGGCGTGAAATTCAACAGCAACAAATACTTCACCCCAACGCGCGACTTCAACGCCGAAGACGTGGTGTTCACCGTGATGCGGCAGAAAGATCCCGCCAACCCGTATCACAAGGTCTCCGGCGGCAACTATGAATACTTCACCGACATGGGTCTGGATAAGCTGATCACCAAGGTGGAAGCGGTAGACGAGCACCACGTGCGCTTCACGCTGAGCCAGCCCAACGCCGCCTTCGTCGCCGACTGGGCGATGGATTTCGCCTCGATCCTGTCCGCCGAGTACGCCGACGCGATGCTGAAAAAGGGCACGCCGGAATACGTCGACAACTGGCCGATCGGCACCGGGCCGTTCGCGCTGCAGCAGTACAAGCAGGATTCGCTGATCCGCTACATCGCCAACCCGCACTACTGGCAGGGCGATGTGGCCAGCAAGCACCTGATCTTCTCGATTACGCCGGATCCGCAAACCCGGTTGGCCAAGCTGAAAACCAACGAATGCCAGATCATCCCGGCACCGCTGCCGGAGCAATTCGCCGCCATCAAGGCCGACGGCAACCTGCAACTGCACGACATTACCGGGCTGAACGTCGGCTATCTGGCGTTCAACACCCAGAAAAAACCGTTCGACAACCTGCTGGTGCGCCAGGCGCTGAGCTACGCGGTAGACAAGAAAGCGATCGTCGCCGCCGTGTTCAAAGACAGCGGCACCCCGGCTAATTCGCTGCTGCCGCCGGGCATGCTGGGCTACAACGTTAAACTGCCGGAGTACGCCTACGATCCGCAGAAGGCGCGTGAGCTGCTGAAGCAGGCCGGGCTGGAGCACGGTTTTGAGACCGACATCTGGTCGATGCCGGTACAGCGCCCTTACAACCCGAACTCGAAGCGCATCGCCGAGATGATTCAGAGCGACTGGGCGAAGGTGGGCGTGAAGGCCAAGATCGTTACCTGGGAGTGGGGCCAGTATCTGGCCGGGCTGCGCAAAGGCGAGCAACAGAGCGCGCTGTACGGCTGGGTGTCCGACAATGGCGATCCGGACAACTTCGCCACCCTGCTCGGCTGCGCCGGAGTGCAGAGCGGCGCCAACGTGGCGCGCTGGTGCGATAAGGATTATGACAGCCTGATCCAGCAGGCGATCCAGGAAAACCAGCCGCAGGCACGCGCCAAGCTGTATCAACAGGCGCAGGTGATCTTCGCCAAACAGGCGCCGTGGCTGCCGCTGGCCACCGGCAAAGTGTTCTACGCCACCCGCAGCAACCTGAGCGGCTACGTGGTGGACGTGAACGGCAGCGACTTCGCCAAGGCCAAATTGAACTGATCCCGGGCGCCGCAGCGAGGGCTGCGGCACCACCCGCCTCATCGCTTAATAAGCTGCCAACCTCTGAACCTGTCGTTTATTAGCTTCATAACTTACTACCCCACCTATCGCCAGGCGCATAGCCCACTAAACCAATAGCTTAATAAGTGAGTTGAGCCTGGCGTTTTGCCTAAATTGCGCGCACGCGCTTTCCTCCGATGTAACATTTCGTTACCATCGGCACACAGACCCTTTAACATCAAAAGGTAACCCGGTGCAGAACACCTACATGCCGTTGCAAATTCGCCTGCACTGGCTGGTGGCGATCCTGCTGGTCATCACCTGTGTCACCATCGAGCTGCGCGGCTATGCCGAACCGGGCAGCGCCCCCTGGTACGCGCTGGTTGTCACCCACTTCAGCTGCGGCGTAACGGTGTTTGCGCTGATGATCGCCCGTCTGCTCCTGCGCTGGCGCCACCCCTCGCCCGCCATCGCGCCCAAACCCCCGAAGTGGCAAACCGGCCTGGCGCACCTGACGCACACCCTGATTTACCTGCTGCTGCTGACGCTGCCGGTGCTGGGGGTGTATTCACGCTATCTGGGCGGCAAGGAGTGGTATCTGTTCGGCCTGTCGATGCCGTTCGCCGACGTGGCCGATCGGCCGCAGGCACGAATGATTATCGGCTGGCACAAAACGCTGGCGTCATTCGGCTACTGGCTGATCGGCCTGCATACCGCCGCCGCGCTGTTCCACCACTATATCGTCAAGGACAATGCGCTGGTGCGCATGCTGCCGCTGATGAAAAAACGCTGAATACCCGGCGCCAGGGATGAATTTTCGGGCCACGCCCACTGACAGGGAATGACATGCAAACCCAATTTTTTAATGTGACCGTCGAGCAATGCGCCTGCCAGCAGACGGCGCCCGATAATCTGGTGAGGATCATCGCCTCCGGCCAGACGTTCTTTTTTTACCGCGACGACTTCAGCGACAGCGAAAATCTGCTGGCCAGGCTCGCCGCCGGCGATCGGGTGAAGATCGGTGCCCACCGCCTGCAAGACGGCAGCTACTGGCTACACTGGCTGCTGCACGGCACGAAAGGTCGGCTGGAGCCTGACAGAACGCTGAAATACAAGCTGAAATACTTCGCCCTGCTGCTGCTGGGCGCAGTGCTGGCCGGCGGTTTCCCGGCGGCCTTTTTCATCATGGACGGGGAAGATTCCTGGCTGACCATCGTCCTGTTCTTTATCGCCATCATCGCCGGCCTTATCGGCATCGGCATAGTGCTGTTCGTCGGTTCGGAGCTCCTGCTGATCGGGCACCGCGGCCGCAGGCGCCTGCTACGGGCGCTGGATCGCGTGCTGCAGGGGCAAGACGTCACGCCGCCCGGCTCGCTCAGCCTGAAAATCCCCGGCATCAAATACCGGGCTGTCCGCGCAGACGCTGTGCCGGCGACCACATCGCTGCAGACCGCGCCCCCCCTCCCGGACGGCGTCGAGACCTCCGGCATAGAGACGGTCAACGCCCTGAACTACGAACTCTGCCAATATGAGATCCCGCGGCAGGTGCAGTATTTGGATACGTATGCGTGGCGTCAGAAGGAGACGCACTTCGCGTTGACGACCCGCGCGCTCAATGTCCCCAATACCAAACTGCATCCGGTATTTCGTCGGCAGCATCCGCTTTTCATCGCCAAAGGCGATCCGCTGCAGGTGCTGTATTGCGAGAACGACGTCATTCCCGAGTTGCCCAAAGTGCGTGGGATCATCAATCATCGCGATCGCCAAACCTATCTCATCGGCGGCAGCCGCTACTTCACCGAAGCCGGTCTTAACCTGTGCGCGCGCGTTGTCTTCATTTTTGGGGCAATCGTGGCGTGTTTTGTACTCGGCATGATGGTGGTGGATAACGCCGATACCCCGGCCGGCTTTCACCTGGATGCCTGGACCCTGAAGCGTCTCGGCAGCGAATTGCCGCCGATTATTCTGCTGCTGATGCTGATGGTCAGCGGCCTGGCGCTGTTGATCGAGGGGTTCGCCCAGATCTGCCGCTTGTACTCTTTTGACCAGCACCGCACGTTTAAAACGTTTAAATACCTGAGAAATCTGCGCCGCAGTTTATGGCGGCAGGCTCAGGTGACGGAGCTGAAATGATGACGTTAGCGCTTTATAAAAGACCCCTTATTATCCTGACGCTGTTTTTGGCCAGCGCGCTGGGCGTCTATTTGCTCGCCCCTGAGCAACGCTATGCGCAGTGGCAATGGACTCAGGGCGACCAGGCGTTGCCGACGATAGCCCGTTACGATCTCATCCACAGCTATCCGGCGCAGGACGGCGCCCTGCTGCTCACCAGCAAAAGAAGTGAAGACCGCGCGTACAATAGCTTTTACGGCTGGGCGGCCAACTACCTCAGCCAGGTGCTGTTTGCCGGCCCAAAAGGGTTACAGATGCTGGGGGAACTCGACGACTTGATCCACGATGCGGTTTGCGGCGAGCAGGAGTGCGTGCTTTTTCTCTCTAAGGGCCGCAGGCTGGTTGATGTGCAACGGGGCACCATCGGGGCGCTGATCCCCTGGCCGGAGGGCGACGACAACCGGCCTTCCTTTGTCGGCGGCAAACTGGTAGCGCAACCGGGAAAACGCGCGCTGTATCTCATCAGCACCGAAGGCGTATTCTACAGCCCGGACTTCGGCGCCCATTGGCGGCAGACGCTGGATCTGCCGGCGCTGCTGGACGCGCGGCAACTGCTGGGCTTTGAGCGAGGCGAGGAGGACTCACCGACGGCTTACGCCTCCGGTAAGCGCAAATCCGTACCCGAGATCTTCACCGCCGTTGATGGTGATCGCGTGCATTTCTGGATGAACCCGGTGCTCGGATCCGGCGCGTTACACATCGCCGTTAACGGTAAAACCGGCGAGGTGATTGAACTGCATTGGCTGCTGGTGCGCGTGGAGGAAAGCGCGCAGGCCCCGGACGGCAGCATCTACCTGATCGCACAAACGCTGGACAGAGGGCTGTATCAGCTTCTGCGTTATCAATCCGACGGGCAGTTGAAGATGCTGCTGGAGACCGGCGATAAATCGCTGTATCAGCTCTGGGCGGGCAACGATAAGCTGGTCGCCCAAACGGATAACGGCGATGCCCGTCTTTCGCTGATTTTCGATCTGCGCTCATCCGAAGTGCGCTACCGACAGCCGTTGGAGTACCGCTACAACGGGCGCGACGACGCACGCCAAACCGTGATCGAACCGGAAAGCCACTATGGCGATGACGGGGAGACCCCGGCGCTGCCCTACTTCATTCGCTATCGCTCCACCACGCCGTGAACATAAGGAACTTGCCATGCTGTTAGGTTATGGCGCCGGCGTCGCCGGCCTGCTGGCGCTGTTATTGGCTCTGCTGCTCGCCGGCATCCTGCTCGCCTGGTGGGGCTGGCGATATGCCACCGCCCGCTGCGGCCGCCCGCGCCCGCCGCTTTCCTGGGGCGGCTATCTGTTGGCCTCGGCGCTGGCGATCTACCCGGTAGCGTTCGCGCTGATGCTGATCGACATTGCCATCCAGGATCTCAAGAGCCAGCGGGCGGAAGAACGCTGGAATCGGCGCAGCTACCTGACGCTAGAGGCGGCCAGGCCGTTCGGCGAAATCACCCTGCCAAAGGGAAGCTGGGTAAACCGGCAGGAGCCGCGCCAGCCCGGCACCGAAGACAGCCCCATCACGATGGACGGTGTAACCGCCGTGCGCTTCCCTCAGCCGCAAAGCGTGGCCGGCGTGCCGATCATCGCTTTTGAGGTTTTACCGCCGGTGATGGAGCTGGCGGATGCGCATACCTTCACCCGTCCAACCGGCCAAAGGGCGCACTGCGAAGCCGGTTGGCTGGTCTCTTTCTCTTTACCGCCGGATAAGCCGGCCCCGCAGTGGGAGGAGTGGCAGGCCGGGCTGCCTGCGGCGGCGTTTCGGCCCAGCGGCTGGCTCTTTAAGGAGTGCTTCTCCGGCGGCCCGATCGCGGTGCTGACCTTGCACAACGGCGAAGTCAGGGTGCTGCCTTAAGCGTTAGACCGTGGCGTAATTTTCAAAAGGTCGTTCCGGCAGATCTCAGTGAAGACAGCACCAACGCTATCCCTTGAAGATCAGTCGGGAGTTGGTCTGATTGCGAAAGCGCAGCTGATCGATACCGATCTGCGAGTGATTAGCCGCTTCACGCGCCGCCAGGATAGTGCCGTGATGCGGCGATTTGCCGCACACCGGGTCGGCGTTGTCGGCGTTGCCGGTCAGCATGAACGCCTGGCAGCGGCAGCCGCCGTAGTCTTGCTCTTTCTCCGAACAGGACCGGCA